>NZ_VFUK01000009.1:0-240304 GCF_006440835.1 Mesorhizobium sp. B2-5-11 | reverse complement strand
GTGCCAATTGAGGTGAGCACGCTCGTGATCGGGCGAGTTGCCATCATCAAGAACTTTCGACTGCAACGCAGGTTCCCATTCTTGGGCCAAGCTCGCGAACGTGCTTGAAGGGTTTTGCCGCAAGCTGATCCGACATCTTGGGCGGCCACAGTTTTGGACGAAGCCGGAACTTGGCGACGATGGTCGGATGCGCTGGCGTGAAGGTGTCGTTCCACGGCAGATATGAAGCCTTCTTCATGTGTGGCGGAACCTTCGGCGTCGTGCAGCTTTACGTTCTTTAGGTGGAGATCATGAGGGGAGATGTAGCTCGTCTTCGCTGGCGTGGTGGTGTGCAGCACGCGGGCGAGCGCGCGGTGACACCACTCTGATGTCCGCGCGAAGAAATGGATCGCTAGCTTGCCGCCTTCGACCCGCGGACAGTCGTACCATCCTAATGGTCCGACACTCGGCGATTCTCGGAACGTGACTACTTCCAAGTGATGGGGCGAGGTATGGCACGCGATACAACCTGACCTGAGCTTTTGAGCCCGCTCGATATTAAGGAGGTAACCCCTTGCCAGGTGAGACGATACTGCCGAACAGATCAGGTTTCGATCTCTCCGTGTTGTTCAAGGTGCTGGAACGACGGGACGATCTCACGGCCCAAGACCGGGCAGTACTTAAGGACGGCCCCTGGCGCGTGCGTGACTACGAAGTCGACGACGAAATCGTCGTGGAGCACTCCGAACCCAAGGAGAGCTGCGTTATCGTCTCGGGGATCACGGGAAGAAATGTCACCTTCGCCGACGGCAGGCGTCAGATAACGGCCCTCCACATTCCAGGCGACTTCGTTGATCTGCATGCATTCCTGTTGCACGTTATGGACCACAACGTCGTTGCTTTGGCGCCAACTCGCATGGCGTTCATCGGGCATGATACGCTGCATCGGATCACTGAGACCCACCAGCATCTGTTCCGCGTGCTGACAACGGTATTGGCGGTGGATGCCGCCATTCAGAGGGTTTGGATCGCGTGCCTCGGGCGCCGGTCCGCAGAGGCCCACCTGGCGCACATCATTTGCGAGATGTTCCTGCGTATGGAGGTCGTCGGCTTGACCCGGGAATGGTCATTCGAATTTCCTGTCACGCAAAGCATGCTGGCGGATACGGTGGGGCTGTCGATTGTCCATCTCAATCGGACGCTTATGGCATTGCGCCGTGCTGGCCTTATCACCTGGCAGCGTAAGGTCGTGACCATCACGAACTGGGATCGCTTGGTGCGAGCCGCCGAGTTCGACGCGACTTATCTCAACCTTCGCAAAGAGCCGCGATAGAGACTTTTACTCGCGTGCTTCGTCACCTCCCAGCAGCAATGATGGCCCAAGCAATGGCGCACGGCACGCTCGGCTTGAGAGGCAGGTGGAGGACCCCAACGGGCAAATTGCCGACGCACTCCTCAACCACCTCGGCCCGTGCACAATCGTGCTAACGGATAGTGCTTCGGCCGCACGGCAGGCGATTTTCTTCAGGCTCCTCTGCTGCAATTGAACCTATCCGGGCGGCCCTCAAGCACGCGATCCGCGGTGTTCATGCATCTTGGGCTAAGGGATCTGATGCGTCTGGCGCCGATTAAAGCGGTCAGTTTGGAACTTTTCATCCCCACAAGCGTTCGAAGGGGCTTGTGGGGACGGGGTGCCAAATGAAGCAAGGGATTCTTCCTGCTCAAGTCGACGAGGTAGCCTCTCTCTCGGAGGTTCCCGATCCGATACTCACCAATGAGTTTGAGGATTTCTTCGAGAATGCCGCCATCGCACTTCACTTCGTCGGGAAAGATGGCACCATCCTGCGTGCCAATCGCGCGGAATTGCAAATGTTGGGATTCACGGCCGACGAATATGTAGGCCGCAACATTCGCGATTTCCACGCAGATCAGGTTGCTATTGGAGACATATTGGACCGCCTGTCCCGGCGGGAGGAACTTAAAAACCACCGCGCCCGGCTGCGTGCCAAAGATGGCTCGACCCGCTGGGTGGAGATAACCTCCAACGTTCGCGCATTGGGTGACCGCTTCCTCAATACCCGCTGCATCACCATCGATGTGACTGAAACGGTCAAGGCGCAGGAGCTTATCCGCGAACAGGAGCGGCGCCTTGCCATCACCTATGAGAACGCTGCCGCTGGTATTGTGGAAGCAAACGCCGAAGGCCAACTGCTGCGGGTAAATTCCCATCTGTGTGACCTTTTGGGCTACACGCAGGATGAGCTGATTGGACGATCGATTTTTGACCGCACCTTTCCCGCCGATGCTGAAGCAGATCGCGAGCAGTATCGACGGCAAGTGGCTGGCGAGATCGACAGCTACACACTTGAAAAGCGATTTGTTCGCAAGAATGGATCAGTTTTTTGGGCTGTTGTGAATTCGTCGAGCGTTCATGACTGCGACGGGTCATTTCGATACGCTGTACGTGTCCAGCACGATATCAGCGAGCGCAAGCGGGTTGAGGCGGCGCTTGCCAAACGTGCCGAGGAACAGGGTGCGATACATCGATTCACCGAAATGCTGCAGCATGCGCGCACGCAAGAGGATGTGTATGCGCCGGCGCTCGATGCAATCCAACGTGCGCTCCAATGCCAGCGTGCTTCGATATTGCTGTTGGATAAAAACGGGCGCATGAAGTTTGTGGCTTGGCGTGGCCTGTCCGACACTTACCGCGTAGCGGTGGAAGGACACTCGCCTTGGTCAGCGGAGAGCCAAGATCCGCAGCCGATCTGTGTTGACGATGCACACCAAGCGGATTTGCCGGAAGAATTGAAACAAGCGATCCAGACTGAGGGCATTGGTGCGGTCTACTTCATTCCGATCACACAAGGTGGACGGCTTCTGGGCAAATTCATGGCCTACTTCGACCAGCCTCAAGAGCACTCGGAACAGCAGATTGAAACGGGTCGGACCATCGCTCGTCAGCTCGGTTTCGGTATCGAACGCATAAAGGGCGAAATTGCTGCTCAAAGGCTGGCAGCAATCGTGGAGTCTTCCCATGACGCGATCGTCAGCAAGGATTTGAATGGGATCATTTTGACATGGAATCGCGGGGCTGAGCGCCTGTTCGGCTATTCGGCCTCGGAAGTGCTCGGCAAGCCGATCACGATCATCATCCCTCCGGATCGGCTGCAAGAGGAGCCGCTCATCCTGGGTCGAATACGCAAGGGCGAAATTGTCGATCATTTCGAAACAGTCCGGCGCCACAAGGATGGGTCGCTAGTGGACATTTCTCTGACTATATCGCCTGTCCGAGACGCAGCGGGCCGTATCGTTGGCGCCTCCAAAATTGCCCGGGATATAACTGCGCAGAAAATTGCGGAAGCAAAGGTGCGCGACAGTGAACGTCACCTTCAGGATCTTCTCGCGGCCATCCCTGCTGCAATCTACACGACCGATGAGCAAGGCAAGATCACCTATTTCAATGAGGCAGCGGTCGAACTCGCCGGCCGCACGCCGGTGATCGGCAGTGATGAATGGTGCGTCACCTGGAAGCTCTATTGGCCAGATGGAACGCCACTTCCTCACGACCAGTGTCCAATGGCTGTTTCCCTTCGTGAAGGGCGGCCGGTCCGGGGAGTTGAGGCGATTGCCGAGCGGCCGGACGGCACGCGGATTCCATTCATTCCCTATCCGACGCCGATGCGGGATGCAGCTGGAGCAATTGTCGGCGGCATCAACATGCTGGTCGACGTCAGCGAGCGCAAGCAAGCTGAGACACAACAGCGGATCCTGCTTAACGAACTCAACCATCGCGTTAAGAACAACATGATGATGTTGAAGTCCTTGCTTTCGGTAGCGGCCAGGACCAGTCAAAATTCGGAGGCTCGCAAGACGCTCGACGAGGCGAGCAAGCGAGTGGCAACCATGGCTGCGGCTCAACGTGTTCTCTACGACACCCCAGACGCATCCAATTTCAGCGCGCCACTTTTTCTCGGGGCCATTTGCGAAACGACAAAGCAGGTGTTTCCAGCGAACGTCCAACTCATTTGCGACGCCGATCCCATCCAGTTGCCCAACGATATCGCGATGCCGCTTGCGCTCATACTCAATGAGCTTTTGGTCAATGCCGTCAAACATGGATCTGCGGGCAAGGCAAGCATCATTCGGGTTGGGATCAAGCAGCACGGTCAAAAGCAGGTGTTGACGGTAGAGGATGAAGGTTCAGGTTTCGATCTGAGGGCGGTGCGTCCTTCCTCGTCAGGTTTGCGGTTGGTTGAGGGGTTGGCGCGACAGATTGGTGGGATTTTCGAAGTTGAGCGAGATCCGTCTCGTTGCATCGTGATTTTTTCTCAGGCTCCCGGGGAGAACGGCTTTGACCTTAAAAACGGCAATGTTTGAGACAGGCCGAACGGGGGAGTCGAACCAGCCATTCAGACCTCAGTTGGTTTTCTCCAGAGATGATGGGATTGGAGCAGAAGCGAGAATTTCCGGCAAACCATGCATCATGATCGTCGAAGACGACTACCTCATAGCCCTCGATGTCGAGGCTAGTCTTAGCGATGCCGGTTTTGTGTTGGCTGGGATAGCCAGCACAGCCGAGGAGGCGATCATAATTGCGCGCTCGGCTCAGCCTGCGATTGCCCTGATGGATATCCGCTTGCTTGGCAAGCGGGACGGAATTGACGCAGCGTTGGAACTCTACCGGGACTTCGGCATACGGTGCATCTTCGCAACCGCGCACGCTGACCGCGACGTAAAGCTTCGAGCCGAAGCGGCAAGACCACTCGGCTGGGTTCAGAAACCCTACTCTACGGCGATGCTCATCGAAGCCATCCAAAACGGTTTGCAGGAGCTCGACAACAAAGGCTGAGCGTCACAGCCGGCAGCCAGTGCTGGCGAAGCCCTGGCTTTGAAATTAACGGACGTAATCTTCGTTGCTATCGCGAATTGGTACGCTCCAAGCTGGCCGGCTGATCGATTGCGACTGTACGCATACAGACCACCGGATCCATTTTGCCTGGCCTGACAACCCAGGAGGCCTGGTATCAGGCCAATAGCATGGGCCTGCAATCATACCGGGTTTGGTTAGATACCATAGTGCCGACAAATCTCTCCGTCACTTCGACCGAAGTCCGGCTTCGGGCCGTGGCCATGGAACTGCCGAAGGGCATCGGCACACCACGGCAGCGCGATTGGCTACTCGGAGTATGTCGCAGGGATTTCCGATGTGAGCTTCTTCGGCGAAGCCGCCAAACGCTGTCTCGACATCGTGCACGCAAACACGCCCGCATGGAAGGACACCTTACGATGGACGTCGCAGAGTGGGTTAGCCAATCTCCCGACCGTCAATATCGGCCCGTGGTGGCGCGACTACCATAGATCGCTGGAGAGGCTGCACACCGGCTATGCGCGTTCGATGTCCTGCCCGTCTCTCGGCGATGTCTGCTCCAGGACTGCTCGCCCTCTTCCTGACCGGCGCTTTTTCGGTCGGCAGTTAGAGCTCGGGGCCGTTCGGCACGGAGCCGCTCTTCTTGAACGGATGCCATCGACGACCGCTTTCCAGACGCAAGCGAAGGTGCTCCCGCTGCCCGACCTGAACGTCGCGGACCGTCAGTCGGAAAGGACCGACGCATCCGGCTCGGCTGCTAGCCGAGCGTGCGAATCGGAACCAAAGTTTGAGGAGCAAGTTTGGCCGTGAACGCCGAAGTTTGGCACAACCATCCAAGGAAGGAGAAGCCGATGAAAGCGCAATGCGGGCCGGCGGCAGTTTGCCGCTGCTTTGGTTTTGTTGAGCTTGCCGGCGATGGCCCAGACGAGCGGGACACCGGACCTTAAGCTGCCAACGCAGCAGTCTGGATCCACGCCGCCCCCCGGCCCCACCGGACATATCGACGACCAGACGCGTGAAATGATGCGCCAGATGATAGACGAGATGTTGCAGGAAAAGCTGCAGGGAGATGGCGGTCCCGAAGGAGGACCTCCGCACCGCAAAGGTTGGCACCGGGACATCGCACAAGGGCCTCGCGAGGCGGGCAGGATATCTCGAAAGGCTGATCGCATGGGGCCCCGCATGATGTACTTTGCCCGTATGCAAATAATGTTTGCGATAATGGACGCCGACGGCGATGGAGCCCTTTCGCACAGCGAGATCCAGGATGTGATCGGGCGGATATTTGACGCCGTCGACGAGAACGGCGATGGCAGGATTGACCTCGAGGAGATTCAATCCTTCTCACAGGGTCGTGGAGGTGGAGACATGCAGTAGCGCCCAAAGGGGCGCCTGGCTCCTGTTCCTGGCCGCCATACTCGCCCGACCTCAACCCGATCGAGATGGCCTACTCAAAACTCAAGGCGCACCTGCGAAAGAAGGCGGCCAGAACCTTCGACACGCTTTGCGAGGCTCTCGGCGATATCTGCCACCTGTTCGAGCCAGCCGAATGCAGAAACTTCTTCAAAGCGGCCGGATATGAGGCCGATTGCTCGCGACACGCTTGAGGCAGAAAAATTGCGCGGGCGCCAAAGCTGTCCGGTCTCGGCCCGCCAAGTCCCGGGAACATGGCCGCGAAGAGGACCATTTGTTCACCTGACCTGCGGCGGGAGGTGGCCATGCGCGGCCTGCGGCAGCTCTCTTTTGGCATGAGAAGCCCGGTCACAGGTGCTTGAACCGCGAGCGGCAAGGACGGCTGATCAGGCGATGAGGCGGAGAGATTCGGACGTTCCCCTCAATCCGCCATGCCGGCCTCATGGGGTACTATTGCGTCGAGGATTGCGTTGTACAAACTGACGGTATCTTCCTCGATTTCTGTGCTGCTGATGCCAGCCGCTTTCGCATCCGAAAAAAGCTTCTGGGTGAGTTGGGCAACCGAGGTGACATCCGCCCCGACTGTTTCCGGGACGTTGCTTGATATCCATTTGTGAAGGAAGTTGGTTCCACGCGTGCTCATCGAGAAAACAACCACCAGATGAACAGCGCGCAAGCCCCAACCACAACCGCTGAGACCGCTATCAAAATGCCCCTGCCGTTCTGCCATCCGGGCGGCGGCGGAGGCACCACCTTTTCAGGCTTGGTTCGATCGTCCATTCCGCAACAAGCTGCGGGGAGATCTTAGGTTCCGCTAATCCCGTTTCGCGGAAAATAACTTGCCATGGCTGCCACACATTCAATTTTTCACTCCAGCGAAAGAACCGCCTTTTTCAGCCTTCGGCTCCGACCTGCAGGAGGTGCTAAGGCCGGGTCAGTGAGAACAGCACGCCTGGCGATTTGCTCGCGTCGGCATACCGGCGATTTCTGGCCGCGAACCGCGTATTGCTTGAACACCTGACGTCCCTAGTTGCGGTCTCTCAAAAACCTCGCCTCCCGCAGCAATGAATTCCAATCGGGGCCGATGAGCTTGATCAGGTCACGCGCCTGGCGTTCCGAGATGCCGACTTCTTTAGCCAGCCGCCGAGCAAGAAGCCGCATGCCCTCGTCTTCGCGTTCGCTGCCGTCATCTTCCATCGAAACCTCCTACGGCCGAACGTGGCAGCGCTGGTTTGGTTTCGCCAGGCAAAAAAAACCGCCGGCCGGAGCAAGCGGGCGGATTGTATTGACGAATTTGGGCCGCCCTTCTTGACGAGACGCATCACCGCCACAGAACTACCAAATGACTTCAAGGATCGACGCAACTCGCGACCTAATGCTTTCGGATACCGCCGACCTAGTTGCTGCTGCAAGTGCGGCCCGGGAACTCTATGGCCCAGACGCGGCAACGGCAGTGGTCTACTGCGCCATGGAAGCACATTTCGCTGGGCGGACGGCCGATTTTCTTTTCTGGTTTGATGTTTTTCGCGACCTGATTAAGCCCAAAGCTCAATGAAGCGGCGTGAATAAAGGGCGAGGTAGGAGGCCGTTTGACCGCGCGTCCTGGCCGTCTGGAATCCGTTTGGAGAACGGCAAGGACATACTCCTGGAACTGATTGGGAATGGCCGAAGGAGCCGCGCTCGCTGGCAGCGAAGGCATCCCCCGATGAGAAGTAGCGCGGCCAACACGAAGCTCTATCGCCGCGCATCACCCGACCTGACGCCAGAACATGGACGGCGTGCCATCGATGCCCGCGGATTAACTATCGAACTACGCGGATTATTGTCGGATCAGAAGCAATGACCGCCAGAACCTGCTCGTTGCAAAAGAGGCGAAAGGCTGCCGCCTACGCAAACTGAGGAGCCCTGCAATCTGGTCGACGCCGATTACATCACGGCGCAAGCGGGGTGGCGCGAACCCGCACACTCGGATGCGGCTAGAGTTCCGGGTTTTCGGCAATTTGCTGGCGGATATCGGGAAAGGCATTGAAAAGGGCCCAGCGTCCCCGTCTGGAGATGCCAGAAGCTCTTTTATAGACGCGGGTGGACGCCCGCATTGCCACAGCCCGGCCCTGTTCAGCCTGTCGTGGGTCCACTGAGGAAAACCGCCACCCGCGCTGGATCCGGTGATCCCAATTGCCGGCAAACTGGTCGATAGGGTTAAAGCTATGGCGCAGCATTGTTGGATATCGCCCGCCGATTTAACCCGGGCCGCGTCTGACACTTAGCTGACTGCGCGCAGGCGCCGAGACCGAACAAAGAGTTGTAGTCCCTCGGAATCCAACGCATGGCCGAAGGCATAGCCTTGCAGTATGTCGCAGCCCAAATCTCCAAGCATCCGTGCGTGCTGCATCGTCTCGACACCTTCTGCTATAATCTCGATACCCAGGGACTTGCCGATCTCAATGATCGACGACACAACCTGCCTTCGTTGCGGAGATTTGACGATTGGAATGATCAGCTGCCGATCTATTTTCAACCGGCGGGGCTGTAGCTTGAGCAGGCTGACTATAGAGGCATAGCCCGTGCCGAAATCATCTATCTCTATATCGATGCCGAGTTCCTTTATTTGATTGACGTTCCATGCAATCAAATCATCGCTGCCATCCAGGAAAATAGACTCAACAAGCTCGAACGAAACCGTTCCCTTTTTGATATCTAATTTCCTTAAGCTCTTTATGAGTTCTTCGTCATGAAGACGTCGCGCGGAAACGTTGACCGATACCCGTGGTATATGGAGATTTGCATTGGACCACTTTGCAAAATCTGAAAGTGATTGATTCAGTATGGATCGATCGATCATCGAGACGACATTTAACTCGTCGGCAATCCTTAGGAAGGCATCCGGCGCTAAAATTCCCCGCTTTGGGTGTCTCCATCGCGCAAGCGCCTCGACGCCGACGATTTCGAGGGTTTTTGCATTAAATTGAGGCTGGTAGAAGGCTATGAACTCATTGCGCTCCAGGCCGCCGAGAACTTCGTCGGCAATCCGCTTCGTGTCGACGATCTCGCTTTGCATCACCTCGGTGAAGAAATCATATCGGTTGCGCCCACGCGTCTTTGCCTGGTAAAGCGCGATGTCGGCATTCACCAGCAGATGCTTGCCTTCGATGTCATTGTCGTTCTCGACTGCAATCCCCACGCTAGCACCAAAGCGGCAGCGGTGGCCGTGGTAGTAAACAGGTTCGCTCATCTTGCTGATGATGTCGTCAGCCAGCAGCCCCAGTTGCTTAGTATGCTGCACAGTGCACAGGACCACGAATTCGTCGCCGCCAATACGAGCGACGAAGCCGCCCTCCCCTACCTTGGATCGCAGCACGGTAGATGCGTGAACCAGCATCGCGTCACCCGCGGCGTGGCCAAGTGTATCATTGATGTGCTTGAACCGATCGAGGTCGATGTGAAGCAGGCCCACATGACCGCAGTCTCGCCTAGCTTTTGCTACGAAGTCTTTCAGTACCTGGTCGAGGTAACGACGGTTGGGCAAACCCGTCAGAGAGTCGTGAAGTGCGATATGCTCTATGCGCGCCTTGGCAGACTCGAGTTCTGCATTTTTCGTCTCCGACAGCTGTTTTGCGCGAACCAGGTCGCTGTTGAGCAGGACGTCGGCCGTTACATCCCATTCCGCGCCAATCATCTTGGGCGTCTCGTTTGGGGCTTGGTATATGGTGGCCTTGGATCGGACGTAACGAATTTCACCACCTGGACGGACAATCCGGTACTCCGACGAATATGTTCCGCCGCTGGCCACAGCACTGTTGAAATCTGCGTTGGCGCGGGCCAGATCCAGGGGGTGAATTGCGCCCGCCCAATCCGAATAGCCGCGAGGACCTCCATCGCTGGGCTTGCCATATATTTCGTTCACGCGATCATCCCACGACAGGTCATTGGTCGCGAGATCATGTTCCCAAACGCCAATGGCTGACGCCTCCAGAGCAAGTTCTAGGCGTCGGGACAATCGACGCAGTTCCGTATAATTGCGCTGCCTTTCACTAAGCAGCCGACCTGCTACCAGGAATGGGATCAGGATCAGCGCCCCGGCCGCGGCCATGATGGTACGCAAGAGCCAAGCGTTGCTGGGGGTCGAAGGCCAGCCGTTTTTGGGGACGGCTGCGATCTGCCACGAACCGGACGGAAGCAGAACTTCGGCCGTCACCGGATTGCTTTTGCGGATGTCTGCAGAGCCAAAAAATTGAACTCCGCTTGGGCCAAGGGCATCTTTCCCTATGAGCGCGATATCAATCCCGAGATCATCGTCAAACAGGCCGCTCGCCTTGTAAAGGCGCTGCACATCGACGACCGCGGATATGATGCCCCAAAATCTTTCACTGTTGCCCGCACTCGACACGAAAACCGGAAAACGGCCGATGAAGCCCTGGCCTCCTTGCTTCAGGTCGACGGGGCCGGCAAGAATCAACTTGCGCTCGTCTCGCGCCCTTAGCGCGGCCTTGCGTTGCCAATCATCCTTGCGGTAGTCGAGGCCCATCGCCTTCTCGTTGCCCTTCAGCGGATACAACAAGGAAACGACCAGATCGGGCGCGCCGGCAATGTTGTTCAATTGTGAGTTTTCGCTGAACAGGTTTCTCGCGAGAGAAGCAAAGCGTTGCTGTCCCATATAGGGTTCCGTCACGACCGTCGCGACCAGTCCATGCACAAGTTGGAGGTTTCCGCTGATGTTACCTTCTAGCTTGGCGCGAATTAGATTTACCTTGACCAGGACATCCGCGCGGGCGGCTTGGTCCGAAACGATTTTGTTTTGATGGTCCGCATACGCTGCGCTGATGGCAATAACCAAGACCGCCATGGCGGCCGGAATATTCACCGAAGAAAAAACGGCATCCTTCATCCCGCCGAACCTAGCGCCGAAAAGGGGCAATGGGGTCGAACTCCCTGTGTGGTTCCGGTGTTCGGATGGACTCGTGCTACAATACTAGCGTTGATTGCTTAATTTTAGACTTCACACTTCTGAAAACTTTGCACTTCCGACGGTGATGTCATCTCGGGTCGACGCCGGTCCCCTCGACGTTTTCACGCTGCCGACGACACCGATGACAACACTGATATTGATGGGAATCGTCGACAAGCGACTTCGTCACCTGCCCTGACCGCAATCAGAGAAGACAGGCGAAACGGCTACAAACGGCACGAACCTGGGCTGCTGCCAACCCCTTACAAGCCGCGCTACACGGCGCGGCTGGCCTATACGCAAGATTTAGAAACGGCTACGCTCAAGCTGAGGGCGTTCGCCTAGCAAACCAGATCGCCGTCGAAAGCCCGACCAGCCGGTGCTCGGCAGGCGGGTGCCTTCGACTGCGCGTCGTAGCAAGAGCCCTGTGCTCGGAAAGAATCCTGATCGCAGGCGACAGTCGTTTAAGCGGGATCATACCGTCACATGGATTTAGGAGCAGCGAGATATGGGATCATACCGACGCTCCGCTTCGTCGCGCCGATGGAATAGGCCATCGGAATCCTGGGAGAGTTCTTTGGCAAGCCGTACATATTCTTGCCGGCCCTCACCGCAAATGAAAAGTGCTGCCACGAAACCGTGTCATGCTCATTCAGAAAATCGAGCGTGAGCCCAGCTGAAATCAGGGCGTTCACGACATCGCTGATGGGATGAATCCACTCATAGTAGCGAGGATGCTTCAAGCGCCGGTCGTCGCCGGTATAGGTAAGTTCCTCGTTCCAGGCGAGCGGCTGAGCTATGGGTGTTCGCCAGTCGTGCTTCAACTCGAGTGCCGCGGCCTTGCGATCACACTGGAACATTAACGGATGGCCCTCAGCCATATAGAGCCGACCGCCGGGTCGCAGGAGATCGGCAACCACTCGCGCCCACCGGCCCACGTCGTCGAGCCAGTTTACCGAACCCCAAGTCACGTAAGCGACGTCAAAGGTCCGGCCAAGCGCTTCGACTGCCTCGAATAGCGGCGCTTCCACGAAGCGCACATCAGTGCCTGCCTTGGAAGCGAAATCCCGCGCAGCGGCGATGGCAGTCGGTGAAAAGTCGAGGCCGGTCACGCTGCGCGCGCCGAGATTTTTCAAGCTGATCGTGTCGAGCCCAATGTGACATTGTAGATGGATGATATCCTTGCCGACAATATTACCGAGCTCGCTCGTCTCAAGCTCATAGAGATTGGATCCCCCTGCCAGCACGTTTTCGATCTGGTAGCTGCCCGTTGTGTCAGTCGAATGCAGTTCGGCCCGATCATCCCAATTAAGGCGGTTCGTACCCAGAAACGATTCCACACCCCCTCCGATCGTCAGCGCTTGCTGATGCTTGGTAAACAAATGCTTAATATCTTTGCAGCGAAAGGGCCGTGCGTCAATCTGAGGTCGGCGGACGATGTGCCAGTTCGCGAAGCCTATAATCGCGGAGACAGCGGCGGGGTCTGAGGGAAGGTGTAGGTTGCTCGAACTGAGTTGATGATGATGCAGGCAGTTGCCGACCGCTCGCCTGGCAGTAGTTCTGCAAGCTCGGAAGAGAGCGCCAGCTGCATGCTTAACGAGGGAACAGTTTCCGCTCGTCTGCGACGACCCGCGCGGACCTGATCGGATCGGGTCGGTTTGCCTCATCAACAGCCCATCTGAGTGCCCCTCATGCCAACGAGCATCACATGATCGATTTCGGCAAGTCGGCAACGGAAGTGCTCGGATCTGAACGGGCAGCGTAGGCACGGTTCTCGCCGCCCGTCGATCAGCCCACGCTACCAGAGCTCCAACGGCGATCGCGGTTTACAGCATCGTTAACTCGCCATCGACCACGTATTGCCTGCCGGTCACATCTGCAGCAGCATCCGACAGCAGGAACCACGCGAAGGCTGCGGTCTTCGCCTTCTGGGGGGCCGAGAAAGTCGGCAGCATCCCCGGAACTTGCACTCAGCATGTCGTCTCGGGAACACGAACCCCGGTTCCGCAACGCGAGCCCAGTTCGTCCCCGCGGCTACCAACCTCTACCCTGGCACGCCCCACGGCGGCATGCGCATCCCCTGAAACCTATGGTGCTCGGAGGTTCGGCATCGCAGTTGGGGAATTGAATATTGCCAAGTGAAAGGTCGTGCCGATCTGCCGGGTCGCGGGTGCCGAGGGTGCCACATCTCTTAGATAGAGAGGTCGATCCAGGCGGCTGCAACCGCGGTCTGCTAGTGGCGTCCGTCAAGAACCATGCGAGGCATGGCCGGGCCTCGCCTTGATTCCCGAGCCCGCCTCGCCATTTTGTACCTGCGTCGTGCCCTGACTTCATCCTCCGCTTGCTTGCGCGATATCTCCACCGTACCGAGCAGCATCTTTTCTGGCATGCGATTGTCGTTTGAATTTCGAGTGGCCGCCATATTGGTTCTCCGTTGTGGAAGCCGAACTTCGACTTGGCGGAAGTGTTCCCTGCGGCGCGGGATCGATGCCTCGGGAGCACTAGTTGACCACCGACGAACAAGATCGGGAAACAGAGCCGCGACGTGGCTGGTGGCGGCAGATCCAGGGCGGGCATATCATAGTTAAATGACGGCGCAGGAGCAGGATGCGATGGGGGTGCTCAGCGGCTCCCCTTAAGCTGCTGAACAAAGGCATCGGCTTGCGGAGGACCACAGCATGCGCATGCATCATCCAGCAGACATCGCCATTTATCCAACCGATCTCGAACTGCTGCAGCGGGTTCTTATCCAGTATTGTTCAGAGAGACGGTGCAGTTTGGATTCCGCCATGGCCAACGACGCAGCATGTGAGCTGATGGCGCTGTTTCAGGCCGGCATCGAGGACGAAGGCGAACTCGAACGCATCATTTCCCGTCATGACATGCCGCTTCGGATGGTGGGGTAGGTGCCCTCCTGCCCGTGTAGTGGGCATGCTGTAGGGTCCAGGCTGCACCGCGCGGCTGGCAGGCTTATCCCACCCGCCCCCGCAACAAGGGCGCCGGCCACCTTGGCTCGGCACGGGTGCGAGCAAATTGTTTGCTAAGAACAGCCATACATCGAGCCTCGGTACCGGGTAGCCTCAATCCATAGTGCGAGGGCAATAGCTGGCGACCGCCCCTTAACTTCCAAATCGCGACCTCGATAGCCGCCAGCCGCGATCCATACTGTCTTTGAACGCTGGTAGATTGTAACGCCCCGTGCGCTCGCCCAAGCGCACAGGTCTGCAAAGTCTCGCTTCATGATTTCCCCACACGCAGCAATCGGAACGCTATAAACTGCGAAGGTGGAGGTATGTTCCACGATGCTAAAAAAGCCCGCCACCTTTCGGCGGCGGGCAATCAGCGGGAACACAGCACTGAATGGGAACAGTGCGAGGGTCCAACATCGCCAGCTCGAAATCGTTCCATGCTTCGGCAGGGATCATATAGCGGTTGCTTGACGAACTTGCCGACGTTCGCCGGAAGTCAAGAATGCCGCTGCGCTCCGCGCGCTTTCCTAGCGGATGAAAGCATAACCGCTAGGCTGCTATGCCAATGACGAGCCCCTTGCGCCGCAGATCGTCGATCTCTGCTTCATGTCTTGGCCGACGCGTTCATTTGCCCTGGCGTTGCCTATTCCACGCCTTGCTCCGACTCAACGCCGATTGCGTCGCCGTCACATAGACCGCACCATGATCCCAATTGTTCGTCTTGTGGGGAGCTTTGACGATGGCCTCTCGGTTATCCCTGTCTTTGTCCTTGCGGGCGCAGGTCTCGGTATATCGGGCGTGAACAGGTGTGAGGCCTGTCGCGTCCGCCAGATCCACTTGGGTAATCGGGAATTCAAAATTCTCGTCAACAATGTCGCCGAAAGCCCGCATGCGCACGAAAATTTCATATATCAGAAATCCAATGCGCGAAAAGGCGTCGCGCCTTCCCTCATCGATAATGCGTTCGCGCAACAGCCCTTCATCCTGAAGCGTGTTCCACCAGAAGGCGAGCGCGATACTAGGGCGGTCGAGAAGCAGTTCCTTCATGCGGGTGCCTGAGATCGGCAAGGCCGGCGTTAAGGGGCACGCAGTGACGAAGCAGGACCTGAAGTTCAGCCAGCGAGATTCGCCGAACAACTTTTCGCGACGAGAGAGGGGGCTGGCAACCCTCCACGGCGGCAGTGCCTACTTGCGGATGATCCAGTTTATCAAGGCGGGTTCGATCTGTTTGCGGTCGGTAAATTCCACGATCAGGCTTGTAGCCAGATCGCGCCATTTGTCTTCCGGCACTTTGGTTTCCAAAACCAGTTTTTTGAACACTTCGCGCAGAATGTCGCAATCAAATGCGGAGATGTCGCTCGGTGCCTTTGCCGCCTGCCCGATAAATTCGGAGCACGATCCCGGCTGGCGATCTTTCTGCTGCTCATGAAGGCGCTTCAAGAGTTGGCGCGAGGCTTCGACGGCCTTCCGGGAAAAGCTCAGGCTCCGGTGAAGTTCGTCAATCTCCAGTCCGGTACGCCGAACACTCAACCGCGCAGCCTCGACCAGCATTCGAGTGGTATCTGTTTGCGTGGCCATCATCGCCATTCCTCCCCAGCGATGTTTGTCCAATCTAGGCACATTTGATGGGTCACTTCAATGCCGACGCCGGCGGAATTCTTGGGTGCCGGCCTGTAGGATCTTAAGGACCAGCCGTTCTTCGTCAGCCATGTCGCTTGGCAGTCAGCCATTCAGAGCGGGGCCGATTGTATGGACGGGCAGCATGATCACCATCGAGCCTGTCGTTTGGGCTACAACGGCTTGCCGAAAACAAGGAACACTCACCAAAACCGCTGCGAACACAAATCATGTACCAGGCTGCCGGCCAAGCCACCATATTAGTACCCGCCACATGAAGCGGGTACTCAATCGACCGGCGATGAAGGGACTGGTGATCGGCGGTCGCCTTACTAATGTGACCTCGCCTGCGTTGTTTCACGCTTCAGACCTTTGCGCTTCGGAATCAGACTTTGGTCGGGTTTGGGCGGTCCGATTCAAACCACCTGGCAAGGCGCGCCAGATGTCGACCCCAGGCGGTCACGAGCGATGCCACAGCTATCGCGATTCTGGCGACCTAAAGGCGCCAATCCCCACAAGTTTCCGACGACAAGGCTATCACGTTACGAAAATCCCCGTTCAGCCCGAACCCGAACGGGGCGTGCATATTTGCTGCCACGCCAACCTGGCAATGGATTTGAATGGCAAGCCAAACCATACCGAGGACGGTCAGCGTGCGCGAGACGCCGTCCTGAATTCATGCAAGCCAGAGAAGTGGTCAGCGTCGTGAAGCGGCCGGCCTAGCGTACGTCTCCGAAAGCGGGCCTCGGCTTTACGTGTTCGCCAGACGAATGGCGGCGACCGATAGCGGCGGCAGCGCAATTTTGAGGACCAAGCTACCGGCCTCGCTCTTGCTCGCGACCGGCTCGCTGCGAAGCTCCGAAAGATGTTTGAGTCTATCCACGGTCGGCGCGTCGAGATATTCGGGTTTGCCCATTTCTTCCCAGCGGCGCTTGGCGTTGGCGTGCTCGGCGTCGATGCGTTGCACGCAAGCCGTGGTCGCAGTCGACGCGGCTTTCAGCGTGAACAACACCTCCTCGGTCTTGATCGGATGGCGCGGCAGGGCGAAATTCGTCAGTATCAGCGTAGACGCGCCGTCGCCGCGGACGAACCAGGCGTCGACCGTCTCGTGAGCGCCCTCGACCGGCAGCATCTCGGTGCCAGCGCCATGCAGCAATTGAAAGGCACGATAGGCCGGCTTGGCGATGCCGTGGATGTTCAACAGTCCGAACCCGCCCTGGAAGGGCAGCGAGGGAAAATAATTCTCCTCGAAAATATCGGAGAAGGTCCAGTAGCTGTATCCCTCAACCAGTCCGTTCGCTTCCAGAACGGTCTTGACGATGAACGCGGCGGCATAAGGGTCGTCATGCAAGGGATCGCGCGGGTTCGAGGAGGTGCACCATTCGGTATAATAGAGGGGCACGTCGCCCGCTTGCTTGCGCGCGCCTCGCGCCTCGTCGCGCAGGGCGCTGCGTTTGCTGGCGGCGAGCTGCGCTTCGGTGTCGTCGCCTGGTTGGCCGAAATCGTCCGTCGGGTAATGGTGCGTGCTGACGAAATCGGCGGGCAGGTCGCCGGTCCGGCAGAAATTCAGGAAATCCTCGATCCACGCGTTATCGGCCGTCGCCGGACCGCCGACCCGCAACAGCTTATCGACGCCTTTGATGGCTTCGGCGGTATAGCGATAAAGCTCGAAATAGTCGCTTTGCTTGCCGCTGCCGAAGGCGGTCAGGTTCGGCTCGTTCCAGACCTCGAAGAACCATTGGCGCACCTCGTCCAGGCCGTAGCGGCCCACCCAGTGGCTCACCAGTTTGCGGATTAGCACCGCCCATTGCGCGTAGTCCTTCGGCGGCGTGACATTGGCGCGGTAGTGAAAGGCGGTCTTGTCGCCGGACGCCAGGGCGACGGGCATGAAGCTCAATTCGACGAACGGCCTCATACCGATCGAGCGCAGATAATCGAAGATGAGATCGGCGTTGAAGAACGAATAGAACAATGTGTTGCCCTCGCCGATCAGCGTGCCCATCTCGTCGCACAATATGCCGTGGAAGCGGACATAGCGCATGCCGAGCTCATCATGCGTCCGCTTCAGTTGCGCCTGCCAGTCTGCGCGCAGGCCGAGCGTGGCGTGCCCACTGCCGATCGTGTGTTCCCAGAAATGCGGCAGTTCCGTCGCCAGTCCGTTCAGGTCACATGAAAATGTCGCCGTCATGTAAGCCGCTCCTATCCGCCACACGACGCGCGTTGGCGATGATTGTCAGTGTGGGATTGACCACCGCGATCGAGGGAAGAAGCTCGCATCGCCGACCGCCGTCCATTCCGATCAGCCGTTGGTCGAAAAGCCAGGAAAGAGCGTCATGCCGCCATCGACGAAAAGCGTGGTACCGACAACGTAGTCGGAATCGTCGGACGCCAGCCAGACGGCTGCCCGCGCGATGTCTTCCGGCAGGCCGATCCGCCCATACGGAATCAGCGTCAGCAGGCCCTTGAGCGCTTCGGGCGTATCCCAGGCGGAGGTATTGATGGGCGTGCGTATCGCACCGGGCGCGATGGCGTTGACGCGGATGCGTCTGGGGGCCAGCTCCTGCGCCATGCTTTCCATGAGCAGCTTGATGCCGCCCTTGGAGGTGGCGTAGTTCGCATGGCCTGCCCACGGGATTTCCTGGTGCACCGAACTCATGCAGATGATCTTGCCGGCCGCGCACGAGACGGACGGCACCACGCCGCGCCGCAGGAACTCGCGTGTCGCAGCCTGGGCGCAAAGGAACTGGCCGGTCAGATTGACGCCGAGAACGTTAGTCCAGGTCGCCAAAGGCATGTCAGCAAACGCCGAGTCGCGTTGCAGGCCGGCATTGGCGACAAGGATGTCGATGGTGCCGAACTCGCGCATCGTGCGCTCGAACATGTCTCGAACCTGGTCTTCCATCGAGACATCGGCCATGTGGGCGATCGCCTTGCTGCCGGCCCGATGGATCTGGTCCACGACGGCGTTCGCGGCGTTCTCGTTTTCGACATAGTTCACCACCACGTCGGCGCCCGCCCGGCCAAGCGCAACGGCAACGCTCTCGCCGATGCCTGAATTAGCCCCCGTTACGATGGCTTTCTGCCGCGCCAGAGGCTTGTGATCGGACATGGAGAACTCATTCGAAAAGAAGCTCGCCTGGAACTAAAATTATCGCCACTGCCAGGTCAGCCGGCTCCCATGAAACGCAACCGCGGACCAAAAGGTCCGGCTGGCGCCATTACAATGCGGTAACGCGCAGGAACATGAATGTGATCGCGGCTTGCGAACCAATCCAACGCTCCAATGTAAGACTGAGTCGGGAGCGCGCCGAGCGCGCACTTCAGCCGGAGCCCGAAGAAAGCATCCGACGCCCGCTATCCTCGCCACGTTCCCTGTGCGCTGCCTGTTGGGCGTGTTGTTTCTGTCTTTCAGCGCGCCGGACAAGGTGCTGAAGTTCAAGCGGGCGATCGATCAGACGGCGAAACTTGTCTTGGCATCGACCATTCGGCGACCGCCGTTTCCAGCAGCGCCGGGAGCGTCACGCTCTACGAGAACCTCGGCCTGTCGTGCCAGCCCGTTCCTTCAGCCTGGGCGCCACCCCGTTTGCTCGGTGTGAACCGTCCTTCTCATCCTCAACCCTCCTGTAGCTCCCGCAAAGCTCTCCGTCTTTTCGATCCAGCGAAGACCGCTCGGACCCAAAGCCGCCTCGTGAGGCAATCTTCCTGGCCGCACAACCGCGTCTTGTGGTATGAACAAGAACATCATCGGTTTCCAATCTGACAGTCGGACAAAGGGAGTTGAATGATGTCCATCAAAAGCAAAGTTTCTCGCCGCCGGTTCCTCGGCGGCAGCGCCGTCGCCTTGGCGGCCGGCACGTTGGGGATACCGTTCGTGCGAACGGCACGCGCGCAGGTGGCGACCTTCAAGGCCGGTGTCATCACCTCGCTGTCGGGCGAGAACATACTCGGTGGCAACCTGACCAAGCGCGGTTACGATCTCTGGGCAGAGGCCATAAACGCCAAGGGCGGCGTCGAGGTCGCCGGCCAGCGTTTCAAGGTCGACATGTTCTACGGTGACGACCAGAGCAACCCGGCGACGGGAGCCGATGCCGCCGAGCGCCTGATCGTGCAGAACGAGGTTGATGTGCTGTTCGGCCCCTACACCAGCGGCTCGACCATCGCCGTGCAGCCGATCTGCCAGAAGTACCAGGTGCCAATGATTTCCGGCTCCGCGGAATCGCCAAACGTCTGGAAGGCCAAGCCGGAATTCAACTTCGGCATCATCCCGGCCGTCGACACCACCGCAGGCAAGTCGCTGGCCGTACTGGCGAAACTGTCCAACCCAGCGGCCAAGACGATTGCAGTGATTGGTGTCAACGAGCCCTTCTCGAAGGAAACCGGCGAAGGTTTTCGCGACGGGGCCAAGGAAGCCGGACTGGAACTCGTCGCCTACGAATTGGTACCGGCCTCGGGCGACCTGACCCCGGTCATCTCCAAGATCGCAGCGCTCAACCCCGACATCGTCGCCGTCGGCGGCCATGAGGAGCCGCTGATCAACGTCGTCAAGACCTCGAAGTCGCTCAACTTCCGGCCCAAGGCGCTGATAATGCACTATGGCGTCACCGACCCGGCCTTTGCCCAGGCGCTTGCCGCTGACGCCGACGGCACCTGCGGCGTCTCCGTGTGGCTGCCATCGGTGCCGTACAAGGACGACGTCTTCGGCACCGCAAGGCAGTTTGCCGAGATGGCGCAAAAGAAGTCTGGACACGAGCCCGACTATACCGAAGCGGCCTGCGCGGCCAGCGGACTCGTTTTCGGCGATGCCGTCAAGCGGCTTGGCAAGAAGCCGGCGCTCACGCCCGAAGACAGGGTGGCTCTGAAGGACGCGATAGCCGCCACCGACATCCAGACCTTCTATGGGCCGATCAAGTTCGAGAAGGAAGGCAACCACTACCACGACAACGTCCAGCCGGTGCCGGTGCTGATCCAGATTCAGGGTGGCAAGACCGTGGCGGTGGGGCCGAAGGAAGCCGCGGCAGCAGACCTCACCTACCCGCTGCCGGCCTGGAAATAGGCGGTTTTGGACAGGGTGTGGGCGGCCTCGTCGCCATCACTCTGCCAGGCGGAACCACGGTTGCGCGTGCGCGGAAAATGACGGACCATGCCGTTGAGCGCGCTCGCCTCGCCATGGCATTCCCGCTCTTTCGCTTGCCTACTGAGGGACGGTTTGCACCTTGGATCTTTTCCTACAGACCTTGCTGAACGGCCTTCTGATCGGCGGCGTCATCGCCACCTTTACGATCGGATTCCAGCTCGCTTTCGGCGTGCTGCACGTCATCGATTTCGCCGTGGGCGGCTGGGTCGTACTGGGTGGCTATCTCGGCTACTACATGGCCGCTGGACTGGGCGTCGACGGATTCCTTGCGATCCCGGTCGCCTTCGTGCTGTTCGGCGCCATCGGCTATCTGATCGGGCCGATCCTCTACAATGTCCGCAACAGCCGCACGGCGCGGCCGGAATTGATGGCGCTGGCGCTGACCTTCGGATTGTTCACGCTGCTGCGCGGCGGCATGCTGACCGCGTGGGGCTTCAATACCCACAGCGTTCCGACGGCCTTGAGCGGCGAGAGCCTCGCCGTCGGCCCGTTGACGGTGCCGCTGATCCGCGTGGCGGCGGCGGTGTTCGCGGTCGCCATCGCCAGCGGACTGTTCATATTCCTCTACCGCACCCGCTATGGATTGGCGATCCGAGCGACGGCCGAAAACCGGCAGAACGCGGCGCTGATGGGCGTCGACATCCGCCGCCTAAGCGCCAATGTTTACGGACTCTATGCAGGCATCACTGCCATGGCCGGTGTGTTGATGGGTGCAATTTTTTCAGTCAATCCGGAGGTCGGCCTGCGCTATACGCTGTTCGCATTCTTCGTGGCTGTGCTTGCCGGCTTAGGCTCCGTCGGCGGTGCCCTTGTCGCCGCGCTGCTGCTCGGCGTCATCGAAGCCTTCGTTGCGACCTATGTCGGGTCGAGCTATTCACTGTTGGCGATATTCGCCACGCTGTTCCTCGTCCTGCTCGTATCCCCGCGCGGGATCCTGCGGCACGGCTTGTGAGACCGGACATGAACCCACGCTGGGCCGGCGTCCTCCTGCTGATCGCGGTGATCGGCGTGTTGGCGCTGCTGCCGATGCTGGTCAACAACTATTGGCTGCGTATCGCCACCGGCGCACTGATGTGGGCGGGGCTGGCCTGCTCTTGGAACATACTTGGCGGCTATGCCGGCTACATCAATTTCGGCCATTCGGCCTTTTTCGGGCTCGGCGCCTACGTCACCGCGCTGCTGATGGGCGACAAGCTCGCCTGGCCCTTCTTCGCCACCGTCCCCGCCGGTATGGTTGTGACAGCGCTGTTTGCCATCATAATCGGAGCGCCGACGCTGCGCCTGCGTGGCGCTTATTTCGCCATAGCCACCTGGGCCTTCGCCGAGGTGCTTATCCAGTTCGCCTCGGTGATGGACTTCACCGGCGGCATCGGCGGAATTGGACTGCCGCCGTTTCTCGATGAGCGCTTCTTCTACTTCGCCATGTTCGCCGCAGCGGCGCTGACCTACCTAATCACCTGGGCGCTGTTCGAGCGCTCACGTTTTGGGCTGAAGGTCAAGGCGCTGCGCGACCACGAACTGGCGGCCGAGGCAATGGGCATCAACACTTCGCTGGTCAAGCTGCAGACCTTTGTGCTCAGCGCCGTCACCGCCTCCGTGTTCGGCGCGATCTTCGCCTACTGGGTCACCTTTATCAATCCGAAGAGCGTCTTCGGCGGCGACATCACCGACCAGATGGTGGTCATGGTGCTGCTGGGCGGGCTGGGCAGCCTGTGGGGGCCGGCACTGGGCGGCGTGGGGCTGTTCGTCGTCAACCGGCTGATCTGGATGTATTGGGGCGACACCGCCTTCTATATCGCCATATTGGGCGCGGCCATCGTGCTGGTGGTGCTGTTCATGCCGAACGGCATCGCCGGCCTGTTTTCGAAGCGCGCCGGCAACTCCGGCGCCGTGCTGGAAAAGGCGGTCGACAAGCTTGTCGGCGGTGACCAGGGAGAGCCCAATTGAGCGTGGCCGACGACCGAACGGCTGGCGGCGGCGACCCTATCCTCGTCGTGCGCGAACTTTACCGCCATTTCGGCGGCATCAAAGCCGTCAACGGTGTCTCCCTGGACGTCGCTCGGCACGAGATCGCCGGCCTGATCGGGCCTAATGGGTCGGGCAAGTCGACACTGTTCAGCCTGGTATCGGGCGCGGTCACCCCTGATCGCGGCCAGATCCGCTTCGACGGTCACGAGATCGGCGGCCGAAAGACTCACGTTATCGCGCGGCTGGGGCTTGCCCGCACCTTCCAGATTCCGGCCATGTTCGACAATATGACCGTCATAGAAAACCTACTGGCAGCAGCGGCCGAGGGCCATTGGCAGGGCGCGCGTGAACGGGCGGCCGAAACACTGGCGCTGCTGAAGCTGGACCATGTCGCCGACAATCGCGCCTCCGACGTTTCGGGCGGCCAGCAGAAACTGCTGGAGTTCGGGCGCGTCATCATGCGCCAGGCCTCGCTCATTCTGCTCGACGAGGTGACGGCGGGCGTGCATCCAAATATCCGGAACATTATCGTCGAGGCCATCGCGCGGCTGCGCAAGCGCGGCGTCACCTTCCTGATCATCGAGCACGACATGGAGATTGTGCGCAATGTGTGCGACCGCATCATCGTGATGGACGCAGGCCGTGTCGTGGCTAGCGGCTCGTTCGACGACATTGTTCGCGACTCGGAAGTCATGCAGACCTATCTGGGGCGGCCGCAATGAGCGCCACGCTCACGGCAGAAAACATCGTCACCGGCTATGGCAAGCAGGAGATCGTCCACGGTGTCTCGCTTAATGCGGAGGCTGGCAAGATCACCTGCATCTTCGGACCGAACGGGTGTGGCAAGTCGACCTTGCTCAAGGCCATTGCCGGCGCGCTGCCGGTGTGGAGCGGCAGGGCGAGCCTGGGCGATACAACGCTCTCCAACCTTGCCGTTCATGAGATAGTGCGCGAAGGGCTCGTGCTGATGCCCCAGGGCGGCGGCGTGTTCCCACGCCTGACGGTGATGGAAAATTTGCGTATGGGTGGCTACGCCATCGCGGACCGCCGGTTAGTCGAGCAGCGCATCGAGGCGCTGATCGAGCAATATCCCTCTTTGGCGCGGCGGCGGCGCACCGCGGCCGGTTCGCTTTCAGGCGGCGAGCAGGCAATGCTTGCGCTGGCGCGAGCGCTGGTCTCGCAACCTCGCTTCATTCTACTCGACGAACCTTCCGCTGGATTATCGCCGGCCATGGTCATTGAGACGCTCGAACGCGTTACCACCCTCACCTCGCGTGGCATCGGCATCGTGATGGTGGAGCAGAACATCCGCGAGGCCATGCCCATTGCAGACAAACTTTACATCTTGGCGGCCGGCGAAAGGCGCTTCGAGGGAAGGCCTCAGGACGTGCACGACGACCGGCAGATCATGGACATCTATATGGGCGGAGCGTGAGATTTGCAGTTCTGCTCTTGCGGTCGGGGATTGCTATTTCCTGACCTGCCACTGCACTGTGATCCAGTGGCGATTAGAGCCTTTGGCCCTTTCTGTTACCCCTCGCGGAACCGGTTGCTCAATCCGCGCCACACCCGCTGAAGAAGCGGCCAATCGAATGAGATGGAGAAGCAGGAGCCGTAGCGCGCCGAACTGATCGATCAGATGCCCGCAGACCAGCAAAAAAAGATGATGGTTATGGACGTTGCCGGATATCCAACTGATCTGCCACTGGACGACTGCGGTGGGACTGCAATCCGATCGTCAGCTTCCAGGCAAGGAGTTGCTGAGCAGCCATTCACCTCCCGTTGATTGCCGACGTAGTTGACCGGGCTGTTTGCGGGGCCTCAATCCTATGAGGGCGCCGTTTGCGCCATGTCGTCAGCTCCGGCTATTGGCGACGGAGCCTACCGCGACTTCACATAATCGAGACTAGCTTGGAATAGTTTGGCGGCAGGCTCGGTATATGCAGCATCGAGGTGAAGTTTGTCCGCTCTTGCCGTTTTGGGAAATTTCCGGATGCTCAAGCACGTCGTCTCAGGCGCCAGAGTGCGGGAGATGGGTGAGGACGATAGAGGATCGGCGCCCACGTGCTCGCGCCCGAAAGTGCTGCCAATCGGACCCTGCATCCCCCTGCCCTGTTTCCTGAACTGGATCGATCTTGCCGGGGAGCATTGTCCTGCCGATGATCGCTCGAATTCCGGCCACTGTCGGCCCACGGCTGCGGAAATCACCCCGAAACGAAGAGCGTATCTCAAAAGGAGGAAACTATGACAACCGATCGAACACTGTCGCAACGCTTCGACGAATACCAACCTTCCAAGACACTTTGGTTTTGGTCGCTAGTGGGTGCTGCTGTATTGACGATGATCGTCGGCTTCACCGCCGGTGGCTGGACGACGGCAGGGACGGCATCGGAAATGGCGAATACATCCGCTATCAAGGCCAAGGCTGAACTGGCGGCCAATCTTTGTGTGGAAAAATTCATCACTGCGTCCAACGCGAGCGACAACCTGGCCAAGCTGAAGGATACGTCTTCCTACCAGAGAGACAGCTTCATCAGCGATGGCGGGTGGGTCAAACTGGCCGGCATGAAGAAGGATGTGCCAGGCGCCGCAGATCTATGTGCGGACAAATTGGCAGCGATGGACACAATCCCGGCGAACAGCGTAGCTCAGGACAACACCAAGAGCTGATTGCCGATCTTGGACTTTCGCCAGGCAGCGCTATGTCGCGCGACCGTCGCAATGGAGGCGCGACCATGTATGAAGCGTGGCTTCAAGGGCCGGTGCCGGTGGCCACCAGCATATCTGGGGAGACAGCAGCTTTCCAATCAGGCAGGCACCAACGGTGAAACCAGTTCGGCGCAACCAGGAACCGAATTGATCCCAGCATTCCGATCCCCGATCGCAGTTTGGGCAAGATCTCACAGACGCAAGATCTCACAGACGAATGCAGGACCAGCTCGCCACAGCGCGGCCGAAGGATCGTTATGCGTGAAGGGGAATTTCAGCCAGCCCACGCCGAACCTGATTTCAGGTCCATCGACAATCCAGATCGAGGCCACGGGCTTGAGGACGTTGATCGGCTCGTAGAAGTCCAGACTGTGCCGGCCTTGACGTGCCTGTGCGGCATGGCTTGCCTCAGCCAGGGATGATGAACTACTCCGGGATGTCCGAGGGAAAGCGCAGGCTTTTGCGCATCGCCAGCCATTCTCGAAGCGCAAGGCGAATGACCTCCAACCGATCGAGGCTCATCTCGGCGGCGACTTCCGAAATTGCCGTTTCAGTGCGCACATCAAAGGCTATCGTCGAAGCACGTAGCATGGCCGCGGCCTGAAGATCGGTGTGCCGCCTGGCCGTATCCTTCTTCCCAGCAGTCAAGGCCCTTCTCGCGATCATCCGTTGGCGTTTTGGCTGTTTTCCGCGCCGCCGTAGTCCCGGAGCGCAACAATCCAATTGTCTCTTATCGTCACCAGAACGAGGCGAGATCCGTGCGGGTAGTACCTGGGCAGAGCCGCTGCTTGATGCGCCAGGAGGGTCCCGTTCAGCCCACACCGTTCACCGCCGAGCAGCCAGTTCTGGCGCTCGCTGTCTCGCAGAACGGCGATGTACTCTCCGTCACCGGGATACCCTATGAGACCAATTTCCTCGTACTCTTCCAATCTGCGCATGGTGATCGTCACGATATCAAGAATAGGACCCTGGGATGGAACTCATTGCGCCAAGATGCAAACGGCCCGACACCACCCCAGCCTGGTGCCGGGCCGTCAGGAAGTGCCCGCGCGGTCGCACTTCCTTGGACATCAGCCTGTGTCATCAAAGTGGTCGGTTAGGAGGGTCTCGTTTGCGCAAGCAACCAGCGGAATCGTGGAACCCTGTTGCCTAGCTTGCGACAACCACAGTGAACGGTTTTCCTGCGACAGCCCTTTCATTGCAGAGCGCGCGGCGGAAGTGATCTCGAAACCTCCGCAAGACGCACATTGGAATTCGATCTTGCGAAGAGTGACGTCGGCCTCGAGCGCCGTGCCGGTGCAGACAGGGCACGTGGCGGGAAAATACCGCCTTTCGAATGACAGGACGTTCATTGCTCTGTCTTTGCTATCGGCGCGCTGGCCGTCGCCGACCGATCAAAGCAAGTCCAACCTGTACCTTTCCAACTGATCACGAACGGTACGGAGTTCCATAGACCAATTGCTGAGCGCATATGTTTCCCTCTGCCATTGCCAACCTTTTAGCCCCTGATCTTCGCAGAGACGTTTCTTCGCGTTGCCACTTCGATTTGCTTTGCTTCCACCTCAAGCCGGTCCGGCGCGGCCGAGCCCATCAGGGCGTAGGCTGTGCCTCCCGATTGCCAATAGACTGTCGGGACGCGACCGTCGGTCGCTGTGGTCGGCGAAACGGCGTCCTCGCCGTTCATCGGAGCCGCGACAAGTGTGATCCGACCGACGCTTGGTGTGTCGGCCGTCACGACCAGGCTTTGCTGTCCGTTCCAAGGCTGTACTTGGACATCCTTCACAACCCATACCGATGGAAGGGTCGGCATGCTGACGTTGACGGCGCCAACCAGTCGCTCGATCTTGTCCTGCTTCGGCTCGGTGCCCGTCTCCGGACCTGCATTCAGTTGTGCCACCCGCAAGGCATCTCGGGCGGCCAGGATGAAGGTCTCATCGGCTGTCTTGCCTCCCTGGCGAAGCGGCACGGTCAGCGAGTTGGCCGACCACCCGATCGCAACCAGCGCGACGGCCGCGACTTGAAGTCTGAGCAATGTGAACATCTTCCTGCGGCGAAACGCCCTCTCCAGCTGCCTGGCTTTCTTCAGGCTCACGCTGGGCGGAAACAACCGCCGGGGTTGGGACTTGCGCAACGCTTCCATGCGCTGCGCGTGGGCAAAAACCTCTGCCGCCTGTTCCGGATCGCGGGCAAGCCTGGCTTCCAGCTCGGATCTCTGCGACGGCGACAGCTCGCCATCCAGCAAGCGGCCGATATCCTCTT
This sequence comes from Mesorhizobium sp. B2-5-11, assembly GCF_006440835.1. NCBI lineage: Bacteria > Pseudomonadati > Pseudomonadota > Alphaproteobacteria > Hyphomicrobiales > Phyllobacteriaceae > Mesorhizobium > Mesorhizobium sp. B2-5-11. The sequence goes on along the minus strand of NZ_VFUK01000009.1, from coordinate 212,441 downwards.
GCGAAACACGATTATCGGGCCACATAACGCCCTCCCACGACCTTCAAATGAGGGGAAGCTCCATCGTCCAAATTTTCCATGTTGTGCTTCAAGGCAGCGCGAGCTCGGCTAAGCCGGGACATCACGGTTCCTGGCGGCACTCCAAGCAGTTCGGCCGCTTCGGAGTAGGTAAAGCCCAGCACTCCAACCAGATGGAGTATTTCGGCCTGATCGGCCGGCATTCGCGCGAGCGCCCTTCCGACTTTGGAGAGCTCGGCGCAATGTTCTTGCGATGGCGGCCACGCAGTGTCGGACATGTCCGCGATGGACGCCAAGCGTCGTCGGTCGGCATTGGCCTGGCTAGCGCCGGTCAAAAAAGTGTTCCGAACGATCCGTATCAGCCAGGGAAGCAGCGGTCTGGAGGTGTCATAGCCGCCCGCCATCGACAGCGCACGGGCGAGGGCCTCCTGCACCAGATCGTCGGCGTCGGAATCGTTGCCTGTGAGCACCCGGCCGTAGCGCCAAAGATCCTCCAGATGCGGTATGACGTCGATCGTCGTTTTCATCCCGTCTCATACTGCGTTAGCCCGAGCGCCATTTCCAACTCGGACTCATCGTCTGCCGGCCGAAAACCCGAGGATCGGCCCAGCGGTCAGGGACAGGGACAGGCAACCGCTGGGCCGATGGGAGCGTGCTCCTCCCGCCTGCAAGCTGCGAGAGGCAAGCCACCCTCCAGCACTCGCTACCGCTCCCTGTATCATCGTGACGATCGGTTTACGCGCCACGCATTTCCGTTCACGCTCGTTCTTGGGCCATCTACTGAGCTGTGCCCGATATTATTCCATTCCAATCGATCTTTTTGCCGCCCTTTGCGAAGCACCGTGGAATAAGATCCCTTGTTCGTCGGTATCTTCGGGTACTCGTCTAACCGCGTGTCCCTTACGAGGATGGTCATGCAACTTGGCGAGTTCACAGCAAACACCTTCGCCGCAGTCTTGGCGCTATGCGCTCTCGTCATCGTGTTTCTGGTAGCGGGAAGACCGCTCTTCCCGAGGCGTCAGGCGCGAATGGTTATCATTCTGCCTGCCGACTCGGATACCACAGCCGCAAGCCATTGCCGTGGGCGAGACGGGCTGCGGAAGCTGGGAGTATCGCTGCGAAGCTTCCGGCGCTCCAACTTCGGAAAGAGTACGTTGTTCGCGTCAAAGAAAAAGACCGACAAGGCCCCGAAGCGCAAAAACTGGGCAGGCGGTAAGTTCCGCGAGTTGGCTAACGGCCAAGCGGCTGCTTCGAGAGCAAAACCAACTCCGCCTCGTCGACCACACCTGCCATGTAATTCGCGATAATTCGGGAGGCAATGAACTCGCGCTCATCCGGCGATGGGTTGCCTAGCTTAAGGTTGTCGAAAACCCGCCCAAGCAGTGCCAACTCAGATGCGTCGAAAATACCGGCCTCCGCCGCCTTTTGTTGAATTGGCATGATTTTCTCCCGGGAATCCAACACCGAAAACATGCAGCAAGACCTCCGGCCGTGCAAGACCTTCAAGGGCAGCGATCCTGGCCGAGATCACAATGGCCAGCGCTGGTTTTTCAGGAAACTTGCTTCGCGCCCAAAGAACTCCAGTCGGTACCAATGAGCTTGACCGCGCGGTTCTCGTTCCGGGATGCCGACCTCTCAAGCCAGCCGCCGAGCAAGCAACTGCATGCCCTCGTCATCTTCGGGTCCGCCGCCGTGCTCTCTCATCGGAACCTCCTTTAGTCTCCGGACTTGCCGGAAGCGGCTTCGTTTCGCTGGGTGACTGAAGAGCCCGCCGGCGGGAGCCAGCGGGGCCCCTCGATGGACTGCGAGTTCCTGCATCGAGGGCCACATGGCGCCATGCAGGAAGAGCTCGGCATCCTGGTTGCCTTCAGCAGGTAGAGCTATGCCTTAAAGGGACGAGGCGGCCTCAGAGTTCCGCGTCGTTCGATGGCCGAAGGGGAAGAGGAAGCAAAGAAAGAGCACTCCTCCGCGGCCAGGGCTATGATCATCCCATCGATTCTCTCAACCGTTTCTCTGCTCACTTGATCATGCCCATGAAGGCACTGACGCGCACGCTTCAGGTGTCGGCGTGCGGCCCGCGCTTCCGTCTTCCATCCCTGTCAGGCAGAGCCCAAAAAAAGGGATTTATTCCTCGTCTAGTCATTTCACTCTTGACAGTTTTGTTCCATTTTTGTTCACTGTCCACGACATTAGGAGGCGTTCAGGTGGATTGCGTTGTGTCACTCGACAGCCGGCAAGAGGCTGCCCTTCAAGCCACCGTCGACAGGTTCGTTGCCGTACACAAGGGCGACGTTGATGAAGGCCCTCAAGGAAATGATCGTTCTCAACGGTTACCTTCAGGACCGCCTTGACGCGCGCTCGGCACCCCGCAGAGCAACCCGTTAGGAAAATACTGCAATGGGCACGATGCACCTAGACGCCGAAACCAAAGCCGAACTACACGCGGAGGCGGAGAAGCTCATCGCCCGCTACGAAACGCCCCTTGAGACCGTAAAGGCGCTCATGGCTTACAACTGCGAGCTTGAGACACAGATCCTCGCCCTCGCTCACAGGCATCCGGGGCTCGTGGCGATCAGCTTCGATCCTACGCCGCCTGTGCTGGGGTGAGACAGACAACCCTCAATGCATGACCTTATCGCTTTCATTGAGAGTAACTCTGCGCTGGTAGCGGCCAACCCGGCAGCCTTTGCCACGTTTGCCGTGCTGTTTGGAGGCGGCGGCTTCGCTGTTGGACGGTATTTGCTGACTGAGCGTATCGCCAATCTGGAAAGCCGAATTGCCAGACGCGACGAGGAAATAGCGGACCTTAAGTCAAAGCACACAGCGCCAGAGCAAGGCGGCCTATCGGTGCCTCTATTCGAGATGACCGAGGTTCTGCCCCCTCCACCGCTCAACGTCCACCGGCTCTTGCTCCAGCCCAAAGAGGACCCCCATCTCAGATAACCTGATGCCGCAACATAAAGCCCCGAAGCTAATCGTCGTCACCGCCTTTGGCCGCGATGAGACTGGCGACCTCCGGCCTGTCTTCGGACCAGCCGACTGGAGATCGGGCGATATGGACCGCAAGGACTTGGCGGGGAACCATGCCGGCGTCATTGCGAGGTCGCGTGAAGCCAACCCGGTACTGCGCGAATACGGGAGCCGACGACGCTGTTTGTGGGTGGCGACGTGCCAGACATGGAGTAAGCTATAGTCTCAACCGCTGGCAAGCAGCTTGCCTCCCTCCTCAGCAGCGGCAATGAACGCCTGGCGGACATCCTCAGGTGTCATGTCGCCAGCCAAACAGGACAGGCAGGCGCGTACCGCAAGGTCCCATTTGGGGCCGCGATCGTTCCACCCCATGAGCTCCCGAGCTGCACCCTCGACGTTGTTGCAGCTATACGTCATGCCAGGCTTGCCAGTCCTGATAGAGACCGGGGGATTGAACCAATGGAGGCTCATAAAGGCTCTCTGAGGTCGAACAGGACGAACTGGCCGCGAAACTTGGCTTCGTTCATGATGATCTCGACCAATTCACCGTCGGTCTCTTGTACTCTTGGCATGAATGGCTCCGACGGCGCGCCTCTGCGCCGGGCAAAGATCGCCTAGAAATAGCCGAGGATGGATTTGACCTCCAGATATTCCAGCATGCCCTCGATCCCATATTCGCGTCCGTTTCCGGACTGCTTGAAACCGCCAAACGGCGCGTGCGGATCCCAGGCCGGGTAGTTGAGATGCACCTGACCGGAGCGAATGCGCGATGCGACGTCTCTGACGGCGTCCATATCATTGCCCTGCACATGGGCTCCCAGACCATAGACCGTGTCATTGGCAATGCTGACGGCCTCATCAACTGTGTCGTAGGGGATGATGCAGAGAACTGGACCGAAAACCTCTTCCTGTGCAATGCGCATGTTAGTGCGCACGGCCGAAAAGATCGTCGGCTTCACATAGAGGCCGACGTTCAGATCGTGTGCACGACCAGGTCCGCCGATGACGACCTTGGCGCCTTCCGATATGCCGACGCCGATCATGGTTTGGATGCGGTCGAATTGGGCACGATTGGCGATCGCACCGTGAGTGGTGGCTTCGCAAAGAGGATCGCCAATGACGATCTGGGCCGCGACCCTCTTGGCGATTGCCTCAATCTCGGTGAGCAGCGGACGTGGCACGATCATGCGTGTCGGAGCGCTGCATGACTGGCCGAGATTGCGGAAGGCGGCGGCTATGCCCAGGGAAACGGCGCGGTCGAGATCGGCGTCCGGCAGGATCACGTTGGGCGACTTGCCGCCGAGCTCCTGCGCGACACGCTTGACCGTCGGCGCTGCCGCCTGGGCCACCGCAATGCCCGCGCGGGTGGACCCGGTAATGGAGATCATGTCGACATCGGGATGGGAGGCGAGACAAGCACCTACGCCCGGACCATTACCCTGCACGAGGTTGAAAACGCCGGCAGGGAAGCCGGCTTCCTCGATCGCCTCGGCGAACAGCAGAGCGTCCAGGGGAGAAAGCTCGCTCGGCTTCAACACGACCGTGCAGCCTGCCGCGAGCGCGGGCGAAACCTTGGCGGTGATCTGGTAAAGGGGCCAATTCCATGGCGTGATCAAGGCGCAGACACCGATCGGTTCGTGGGTGACGGCGGTTTGGCCCCGCTGCTTGACGAAGGGAAAGGCTGTCACCACATCGCGAGCGACCTTGATATGCGCGATCGCCAGCGGCACCTGGGCGGTGCGCGCATATCCAATCGCCGCGCCCATTTCGAGGGTGAGGCATTGCGCAAGCAGTTCACTGCGCGCCTCGACCAGCGCCTGCAGGCGGTCGAGCAGACCGGCACGATATTCCGGCGTGGTCCGGCTCCAGGCGGCGAATGCCCGGCGGGCCGTTGCAACGGCCGCATCCACGTCCAAGCTGTTTCCGAGCGGAAACCGAGCCACAACCTCTTCGGTGGAGGGGTTCACCACCAAGCCCTTGGCGGTGCCGCGTGGCTCGGCCCATCGACCGTCGATGAAGAACTTGTCCAGGTGGCCGTTGCGCGACAGATGTTCGAGGGGCGGGATCACGCGACAAGATCCTTAATACGGGAATAGGCACCCAGAACCGGCAGGAACCAGGGGCGCCCGAAATAGCCGGGTATCGCTGGCCATTCGAAATCCTTCCAGAGGTTCAGGTCGGGGCGCCCATCCATGACATCAGTCATGGTGCTGCCTATCAGCGTCGACTTATCCAACCAGTAAGAGGCAAATTTCATTTTCTTGACCGCCAGTGCTGATTAGAGTGGGCTCGTCCGAGGCGTGTGTTCGCGCGTCTACCAGCCGCGCATCCGCTCCCAACGCGTTTCAATCTTGGGGCTGTCCCCGTTGACGACGCTGTAGAAGTCATGCTGGGCAGCCATCGCGCACGCATGGTTGGGCAGGATCCGGACCCGAGACCCGAGCGGCAGTTCGGGCATGGATTTCCCGGAACCGGCACGAATGGAGAGGATACCGTGTTCCTGGCTGGCCTGGGCCACAATCACATCTTCAAGCACGCGCCCCTTTTCGTCGCAGACCACGCCGTAACCCTGGTCGATCTGCTGGTTTGCGGTTCCCCGGTCGCGCGATAGCGCCATCCACCCAGCGTCAACCAGCACCCATCCATTTTCCGGCTTGGAGCCGATAACGGTGGCTAAAACGGAAATTGCGAGATCGTCGCGGTCGCAGACGCCAACCCCATGCTGGACGAGATCGAAGAACATGTAGACGCCGGCGCGCAGCTCCGTGACACCCTCCAGGTTCTGGGCGAAATGCGCTGTCGGCGTCGAGCCGACGCTGACGACCGGACAGGCGTGGCCATAAGCGCGCAGGATTTCAGCGGCGCGCACGGCGGCTGAACGCTCGTTCTCCGCTGCCTTGACCAGCGCATTGGGTGTGTTCAAGCCGTAGGATTCGCCCGCGTGAGCGAGAACGCCGACGAGCTTGGCACCGGCAGCGACAACCCTGTTGGCCACGTCGAGCAATCTTGGGTCGTCCTGCCTCAAGCCACCGCGATGGTAGTCGCAGTCCAGTTCGATGAGGACCGAGGGCGTCATGCCGGTGGCTTCGCGCACTCGGGCCAGGGCGTCGGCCTGGTCCACGCAATCGAGAAGCAGCTTCACATCGGCGCCGGTACGGCGACAAAGCTCCATGGCGCGCCTTGCCGAAGCCGGCGAGATGCCGACGGCATAGGTGATGTCGCGAAAGCCGTGGTCCGCGAAATACGCCGCCTCGGCGACGGTCGAGACCGTGATGGGACCGGGTCCCTGTGGAAACACGTCGCAAGCGACGTCGATGCTCTTGGCCGTCTTCATGTGCGGACGCAGCACCACGCCGAGCTTCTTGGCGCGTTCAGCGAGGCGTTGAATGTTGCGTCCGAGCCGTCCGCGGTCCAGCAGCAGGGTCGGCGTCACAAGGGCGTCGATACTCTTCGCCGTCGCGCTCCCTGATAGATTTGCCGCCCTATTGTCCATGACCTTGTTTCCTAAATGAACGACTGGTTTGCCAATGCGTACATGTGGGCCAGCCCGTCAGAAACGGGTCGTTGCCCTTTGACCATAGCGGTGGCACTGCCGGTCCGCTTGAGGCCGAGGCTCTCAAGCCAGTCGCCCAATCCATCCTCGGCATAGACGTCGATGCGAACGAATTGATCGCGAAGCTTCGAAAGGTGGGCCAGGATCAGAAGCCGCGCGTCCTCCACGCTTTCGGCCGCACAGGGGCCGACAACATAGCCGCGCCCGAACTTCCTGGCGATGGCGTAGCCGGCAACCCGCCCCGCGCGCTCGATAACGACGACCTTGCCCGCATCGGCGAGCGCAGCCACCATCGCCGTCCGGGGCATGCCGGTGGCCCGTTCGTCGAAGGCCTGGATTGCCGCGAGGTCTAAGACCGTCGCCTGACGGATGTCAGGGGTCGTCTGCGTCACGGCAACAGTCAGCGGGCCCTGGTGCTGAAGTACAGTGCCCCAGGCAGTGAAGCCACGCCGTTTATAGAGCGCGAGCCCCTCTTCGGTCGAATTGAGCAGCACGTGGCGCCCCTGTGTAGCCGCAAGCAATCCATCAAAGAGCCGGGAGCCGTTGCCGCCGCCTTGCGCGGAGCCGGTGACGATGATCATTCCGGCGGAAGCATAGGTCGGTCCGTAGCTCCAGGACATGGCCGTGCCGATCACGTGTCCTCCCCGCTCCAGGACCAGACCATTTCCAACCATTGCGGCAAATTCCCAATCCTCCAGGCGATAGGGCCAGCCCATCTCCTGCGACAGCTTCAACGCGCCCGGCAAATGGCGGGGCTCCAATTTCATCAGCTCCATCTGGTTGCTGACGATGTCTGTGCCATGCTCAATTGCCATAAGTGCAACGCTGTCATTCGATCCAGGATTGAAGTCGCACCTTAGAGTGGCGTCCGGCGGACAGATTTCGCTGCTGTTTTGCGCTTTCAATTCAGCGGGATTGTTCGTTTTAAGCAGTTCCTCGGCATCCCAAATTGCGCAAATCAGGCGAGGACTATCGGGCACCTAGAATCGCTCCGCCTGGTTGCCCTGCGATCGGCTGAGGTCCGCATCGTTCGCCGTGGGGTGCGATTTCAGCCTCGGTAACGCCGTAGCTGCAACCAGCGATAAACGACTGACGCACATGGGGAACTTTGGATGATCTACATCAGCGAGGAGGAATCGGCCGCCCTTGTCACGCATGAGCTTGCTTTCGAGGCGGCGCGGGAGGCTTTCGTGGCAGCAGCGTCGCGGCGGAGCTGGATCTTTCCCGCTGTTCTCGGGCGCACACAGGAGGCAACCAATACCTTCTCAATCAAATCCGGTTCGTCGGATGACCTAACCGGGGTGAAAATTGGCTCCTTCTGGTCGGGCAACCCGGCACGTGGCCTTCCCCGCCACAACTCCACAATCGTGCTGCTCGATCAGCATTCAGGTCGGCTCCGCGCCGTTATCGAGGCTGGGAAGGTCAACGCCTACAGGACGGCCGCAGCCGACGCGGTTGCTGCCGATTTCCTTGCGCGCAAGCAAGCCAAGGTCCTGGCGATATTCGGCGCCGGCAATCAGGCGGGCTTCGAAGTGATGGCGCTGGCACGCATCCGCCCAATCGAAACCGTGCTGGTCGTCGCCCGGCCTTCACCACGGCGCGACGCTCTTCTCGATCAGATCGCGAGAAGGGGCCTGGACGCGCGCGCTGCCTTGCCCGAAGAAGCCGTCCGCGCAGCCGACATCGTGGTCACAGTGACACCCTCACGCGAAGCCCTGTTCGATTCCGCTTGGGTGGGACCCGGAACCCATATCGTCAGCATGGGGTCGGATGCTCCGGGCAAGTGCGAATTGCCGAGAGAACTATTTCCCAGAGCACGTCTCTTTTGTGATCTGCTTTCCCAGTCCGTCCAGATCGGCGAGTTCCAACACGTGCTCGACGAGATCGATGCCGGCGTGCATGCGATAACACCAATCGGCGACGTCATTGAAAGGCGTGCCCCCGGACGCCGCTTCGACTATGAAATCACTGTCTTCGACAGTTCCGGTATCTCTCTCCAGGATCTCTACATGGCCAACGCGCTGATCCGCGCGAAAGCGTCCCACCACTGACCGCCTTCACACCGGCAGATCCCAGCCGACGAATTTTTCCGCTGCACTGGAAAAGACCTTTACAGCCGAGCCGTGGTTCATGGCGCCGCATGGAGCTCAAGACTCCGGTCCACCGCCAACGACCGAATGGCAACCAAGTCCCAGATTCGATAGCCTGAGTGAGAAACCAGCGTCATCGTCGCCATCAGAATTCTGCCATGGACGTTCGTGCCGTAGATCGCCCCCTTGAGGCTAGTCCCAACCAATGGCCGCGTGTGGAGATGTAGTGCATGTGATGGTCTTCGTTGGAGACGCGATCATTCAGCCGGGCCGCAGCGCCGCATGGTCAATGGGCCGCCAGCTTTAGCCGTCAGCGTTGGGCCCGCCACCAGGCGATCTTGTCCTGCAGGCCATAGCGGCGCTTGTTGGTGCGCGTCAGGCCTGACTTCCCACTGATCTTCAGATAGCGGCGATGTCCAGCTTCGAGCCGTCGACCAGACGCGACAGGCGGAACGGTGTAGGATCGACGCAAGGCGTGTCGTTTACGACCAGCTCTGCGGCCAGATAGCCAAGCCCCGGGCCCAAACCGAAGCCGTGGCCCGAGCAGCCCGCCGCGAGGACGAGACCTTTCACCGCGTCCACCTGCGACACCACAGGCACTGCGTCCGGCGTGCAATCGACGAAGCCGCCCCAGGCACTATCGATCTCTATGTCGCCGAGTTGGGGGAAGGTCTTCCGGACACTCTCCACCACTTGGCTTACCAGCCATTTTAAGGGTGGAGGATCCAGCACCCGATTCTGTTCGAAGATCCGATCGTCGCTGGTCAGCAGCGCCGGCATTGAATCCGGCCCCGAAAGGAACGATTGGCCGATGCCGAGCCTGACGTTCTTTAGGCGACGCAAGAATTGCGGCATGAATTCCCGACTATACCGGATAGCTTGGGGCGTGATTTCGAGGTTCGCCTTGCCGCTGATCGCAAGCGTATAGCTGCCGTCCAGTCGGCGCGTGATCGTGCAGTAGGGTGTGGAGACCGCCTCGCCTATGTTGATTGTCGGGGTGGAACGCAGCGCGGTCTGCCGGATGCTTGCTTGGGGGAAACTGATCCCGAGCGGCCTAAGGAAGCGCGAGGACCAGGCGCCAGCGGCGCACAGCACCGCGCCGGTTCTGATGTAGCCCTTCTCCGTGTGCACGCCCGCAATCTTGCCATTGGCCAAGTCGAGCGCCCGCGCGGCGCATTCCTGGTGGATGGTGGCGCCCAGAGCTCTGGCCCCTTCGGCGATAGCCGGCGCGGCGAGCGCAGGTTCTGCCTTACCATCCCGGTCTGAATAGGTCCCGCCGACCCATTTGTCGCGTGCTTCGGGGACGCGCTCGGCCACCTCCGCCCGGCTCAGCATGCGGGTGTCGACCTCGTACTCCCTGGCGACCTCGCGCCACCTTTCCCAGCCGGCGAGCACAGCCTCGTCGTGAGTCGCATAGACGAGACCGCAGCGTCGAAATCCAAGGTCCCGATTGATATCGCGCGTCAGCTCGTCCCACAGTCGCATGGAGATCACCGAGAGCGGCAGTTCGCGCCGATCGCGGTTCTGCTGACGGCACCAACCCCAGTTTCGGCTCGATTGTTCACAGGCGACGTGGCCCTTCTCTAGCAGAGCCACAGAGAGGCCACGCTTCGCCAGGAAATAGGCGGCCGTAGAGCCGAGGATGCCGCCGCCGACGATGACGACGTCGACTTCGGCCGGGAGACGCTCATCGCTGTGAATGCGCTCGACTCGGGGCGACATGTTCCAACCAACCTCGGCTGCCATGAATGCGGAAGCAAAGTTCCGATCAGCCCTTCATCGCATCGTGCGCTCGAAAGAATGTGCCGAAATCATCTAGGACTTCGCCAGATGTGCGGTTTCTTGATCCCTTGACCGATACGATCTGCTCAAGCCCGACCGAGTTCCAGTTCGGCGCAGGGCGGCGTAACCGCTTCGCGAGTCCGTTGGAACGCGCTTGAGGGTCTTGAGCCTGCGTGCGAAGTTGTAGTCGGCGAAGAAGTCCGAGGTGTTACCTGAGCTGATCGTGACTTCCCTAGTAGACGCGTTTGACCGTGGCGTCCTTAATCGTGCGGTACATCCTCTCGACCTGTCCATTGGTCCAATGCTTGGCCTTAGTCGTACGGTGCTCGATGTCGTTCGTGGCGCAGGCATATTCGAAGGCGTGCGCCCAGAAGCGTTCGCCGTTGGCGATAGCCTCATTGATCTGCGGCACGGCCGAGCCTCCGGCATTAGGTGTGGTGAACTGATTCCATCGTCGGTGAGCACTGTGTGGATCTTATGGGGAACGGCCGCGATCAGCCGGAGCAGGAACTCTCGGGAGACGACAGTGGTGGCCTTCTCATGCAATTCCATGAAGGCGCCCTTCGAGGTACGATAGATGGCGACGAACTTGTGCTGCTTGCCCTGATGCGGGATCGTCGGCTGCAACGCATAGAAGCAGTCATCCTGCGGCAGCAGCGTATAGCGTCAAAAGGCGACGATGACGGCCTCTTCATCGACCGTGAGCAGGGTCGACCGCGCCTCCTTCGGCCCAATCGGCAGATCGAGGACACAGATTCGACTCTGCAACTTCGCGACGGTCTTCTGGTTGATTCCATAGCGCTTCGCCAGCGCCCTCAAGCTCCGCGGTGCCTCCAGCCGGGCCGCAGCGACGAATAGTCAAAAAAGGCCGTCACCTTTGGCCGTCAGCGGCTGGCGCGCCAGAAGGCGATACGGTCCTGCAACCGGTAGCCCTGGATAATCGCAGGCATGAACCACGGATCGCCGCGATAGAGCGGGATGGCCGAAGGCGGTCGAAAGTCGAACGCCGTGCGGGACTGCTCGCCATGCCTCATCAGCTTGTGGGCCGCACGCATGCCGATCCATGGCGCCCAGACCACGCCCGAACCGCAGAAGCCGGTGGCATAGACCACACCTTCCTTCTCGAAGATGCGGGGCAGCATATCGCGGTTCATCGCCACGTTGCCGAACCAGCAATGCGAAAGGCGGACGTTTTCCAATTCCGGGAAAAGGTTCACCAAGCCCTTGCGTAGCAGAAGTTTCGGCGCCACCGGATCGCCGACGCGAGAACTGTCGCGCCCGCCCAGCAGAATGCGTTTCCCGTCGGGCGAGGGACGATAATAAAAACCGAGTTGCCGGTTTTCGGTGATCGTCATCAGCTTCGGCATCAGTTGCGCCATGACATCGGGCGCAAGTTCCTCGGTCACGATGATCCGGCTGCGGACCGGAACCAAGCGGCGACGCAGGAACGGAGCGGCGCCGTCGGTATAGCCATTGGTGCAGACCAGAACCTGCCGTGCATCCACCGTCCCTGCCGGTGTCGTGACGCGGAACCCCGAACCATTCCTCTCGATCGATTTGACCGCTGTATGCGAATGGACCGTCAACCCGGATCCGAGCGCCACCCGCAGGAGTTCAGCGTGGAATTTTGCGGGATGCAGCGCGCCAATGTCCATCCGGACGGTTCCACCGCGGTAGAAATCGGTGCCGATATAATTTCGCTGCTCGGCATGCGGAACGGCGTAGGACTGGATCCCCAGTTTCTTCGCCAGTGTCTCGGCGCCACGCGCCATTATCTCATACTGTTGATACCCGAAAGCGCCTTTGAACTGGCCAACCAGCCGGAAGTCGCAGTCGAGCCCTTCGGTCTTGATGAAGTCGTAGAGGAATTCGCGCGCGATCTTGCCCTCGGCCTCGATCGCCATGGCCTTCTCTTCACCGAAGCGCCGGGTGATCGTGGCATGGTCCGGCCGGATGCTGCCGCTCGTAATCCCGCCGTTGCGCGTGGAAGCACCCTCGCCCGGATGCATCGCATCGAAAGCGGCGACCGAGCGCCCCTCGCGCGCCAGCACAAGCCCAGCCGAAAGCCCGGCATAGCCGGCGCCGACAATCACCACATCGAGCTTCTTTGCCAGCGGCTGCCGCGGCAGCGGCATGACGGGCGCCGCTTCCCACCAGTAGGGCGTGTTCTTTTCGGCGACTTTGGGCTCTTGCACGTGACTGACTTCTCTTGATGTTCCAGGGATTAAGAAAGCGGCCGCTCGCGGCACTTCAAATATGGTCGTCCCGGACGTCCAGCGCGTCACGCAGTCCGTCACCAATGAAATTGAAACTGGTCACCGCGATGGTGATTGCAGCTCCGGGAATGATGGCCAGCCAAGGTGCGCTGCCCAGATATTGCTGGGCGCCGTTGAGCATGTTGCCCCAGCTGGGCAATGGCGGCTGAATTCCGTAGCCCAGGAAGCTGATGTAGGCTTCCATCAGAATGGCGCGCGCGACCGTCAGGGTGGAAGCAACGATAATGGGTCCCATGGCGTTGGGCAGTATCTCGCGGAACATGATGTGGGTGCCGCTCAATCCCAGCATGCGCCCGGCCAGGACGAACTCGCGTTCCCGCAACGAGCGGACTTCCGCTTCCACGATACGGGCAACCTCCATCCAACTGGTGAGGGCGATGATGACGGTGATCATCACAGGGCTGGGCTTCAGTGCCGCAGCCAGCGCCAGGAGCAGAAAGATCGAAGGGAACGACAGGAAGCCATCGACCGTGCGCATCAGCGTCGCCCCGATCCAGCCGCCGCGATAGCCGGCGATCACGCCGACAAGCGTGCCGACGAGGGTCGACAACACCATGGCGAAGAAACCCACCAGCAGCGAGATTCGTCCCGCCATCAACAATCTTGCCGCAAGGTCGCGGCCAAGCGGATCAGTGCCCAGAAAGTGGTGGCCCGTCAGCGGTGGGGCAAAGCGGGCCCGCAGATCGATATACAGTGAGTCATAAGGCAGTAGATGGGGGCCGAGCACGCAAGCAAGCACGAGGAAAATGATCATCGCCAACCCGAGCAGCGCCAGGCGGTGTCTCATGAAACGAAGCGCCGCGCGGTTGTTTGTCCATCGGCTTGGAGCTGCATTTGCGGTGAGAGCGGTCATATCGGCTGTCTCCTGTCGGGGAAGTTGCGCGCTCAAGCCAGGCGAATACGTGGATCGACAATAGCGACGACAATGTCGGCGATTAGGTTTCCAAGCAGAACGAGGATGGCCGAGAACATCAAAAGCCCCATCACAACCGGATAGTCGCTATAGCCAAGGCTATCCAGGAACAACCGTCCCATTCCCGGCCAGGTAAAGACGGTTTCGGTCACCAGAGCGCCGGTGAGAACACTGGGAAGCTGCATCCCGGCCAAGGTAATCATCGGCAAGAGTGCGTTGCCGACGACATGCCTCATCAGAATCCGCCGTTCGCTCAATCCCTTGGCCCGAGCCGTCTTGACGAAGTCCTGGCTGATGGCGTCGAGGGTCGCCGTCCGCATGTAGCGGCTCCAGATCGCGACATGGACCAGCGACAGCACGATACTTGGCAGGATCAAATGGTGGAGATATCCCAGGATCGAGGCATCTCCGATCTCGGACATATTGCCCGCGGGCAGCCAGCCCAGCTTCAGGGAAAAGATGTAGATGCCGACGAGTCCGAACCAGAAGGTAGGGACCGACAAAGCGATCATGGCACCGACAGTCGCTAGATAGTCGAATAGCGAGTAGCGGCGTGTGGCGCCCCGAATTCCAATCCAGGCGCCAATGGAGATCGCAATCACGGTTGAAGATCCCATCAGCAGCAGCGTGGCGAACACGTGGCTGCCAATGATCTGCAATACCGGCGCTCCGTCGCGGAAGGAGTGTCCCCAGTCGCCCTGCAGCAGCCGCCATGCCCAGTCCAGGTATTGGATCCATATAGGCCGATCGAGGCCAAGCAATCCCTTCAGCCGCTCGATATCCTGCTGGGTCATTCCGGGATCGAGCCCGAATTGCGCCAGTGGGCCGCCCGGGAGGAGGTTCAGAATGCCGAAGCCGATGATCGAAACGATCACAAGCAGCACCAGGCTCTGCGAGAGGCGATTGAGCAGGAAGCCGCGCATTCTGAGTCCTCCGTTGTGGGTTGGCGATTTTAGGCTGTTGCCGTCGCCGCAGTGAAATCCGGCGACGGCAATAGGATGGATCAGGCCTTCCAGCGCCAGTCTGCGGCATGCCACGACGCGGTGCGCGTGTTGGCATTGGGCTTGAAACCGTCCAACCCTGCCTTGCGTCCGAGCACGTTGGTGATCGCTAACAGCGGCAGGAAGGGCAGATCGTGACGCACCACTTCCTGCACGCGGTTATAGATCCCGTGCCGCTCTTCCTGATCGAAGCTGCGAGCACCCTTTTCAAGCAGGGCATCGACTTCGGGGTTGGAATACTGCCCGGTGTTCGAACCGTGCCCGCCTTGAGCAGCGATTGCCTTCGTATGGAGGCGGTTTGTGGCGTCGGGGTCCGCGGCAATCAGATAGGTAACGCCCACCATGGCGGTGTCGAACTGCGACTTCAGCCAGAATTCGCCCCACATGACCGCAGCCGGCAAGTTCGAGATCGTCATCTCGACGCCGATCTCGGCAAACGTCTGCTGCAGGAACTGCTGCGTCTGCTCGCGAAGATTGTTGCCTGACGTCGTCGAATTGGCAAAGGACAGTCGCACTCCATCCTTGGCGCGAATTCCATCCGGGCCTGGCGCCCAGCCGGCCTCATCCAGAATTTGTCGCGCGCGGTCCATATTGAATTCCTGCGCGGGCAGGTTCGGATTGTAGTAGTAGGACTCCTTCGGCATGAAGGTCTCGGTGAGAGTGCCCACGCCGTAATAGATCGTGTCAACGATCGCTTTCCTGTCCATTGCGGCGTAAAGCGCCTGGCGCACTGCCAGGTCCTTGAACTGCGGGCGCCCCAGATTGAGGTAGATCGACTCCACGGATGCGCCGGTCTCCAGTGTCACCACGCGGTCTGGCAATTCGCGGGCTTCAGCATAATGGTCGGCGGTAATGTAGGATTGATCGACCAGGTCGACGTCGCCGCTCTTGAACTGCGTGTAGAGCACCGTCATATCGGGGATGTATTTGAAGATGAGCTGCTCGACATAGGGGCCCTCGCCGGCATACTCGGGGTTGGCGACGAGCTCGATATGGTCGCCGGCTACCCGTTGGCTCCACTTGAAAGCGCCGGTGCCGATCGGCGCCTGGTTGAACGCCGCTGTATTCGGATCGCCCTCTTTCCCCAGGATGTGCTTGGGCACTATGAAGGTTTCGGCCAGGAACGACAGATAGGGCGCAAAAGCCTCCTTCATCCGCCAGGTGATCTCGGTGGGCGAAACCACCGTAATGTCCTGCACGAGCGAATGGCCGCTTGTACGCCAAGCGCGAAATTTCGGGTTGGTGATGAGCTCAAGGGTGAATTTCACGTCCTCGGCCGTGAAGGGCTCGCCGTCGTGCCAGCGAACATTGTCACGTAACCGGATGCGCCAGTTGAGACCATCCTCCGAAATGCCGCCGTTCTTCTGGCTTGGCACCTCGGCCGCGAGGTTCGGCTGAAGGACACCTTCGGCATCCATCCTGACCAACGCATCGAAAACCGAGAAATGGACCGCGTCATCGACTTCGATATGCGCCATCAGCGGATTGAACACCGTCGGCTCTTGTGAGAGGCCGACGACGACGCGACCGGCCGGGCCCGTGGCAGGGGTCTTGGCGAAAGCGGACTTGCCCAGAAGATTGGGCGCGATCAAGCCTGCAGCCCCCCCTAGCGCCATCAGTCGGAGTGCCTGGCGTCTCGAATAGTTGGATGTAGTCGTTGCATTTTTGGTCATCGTAGTTCCTCTCTTGTTATTTTTCATGCGTTTGCTGCAATGGGACGGGCATTGCCTGGCCGCTCCCCCGGAATCGCCGCCACGAGTTGGCGCGTGTAGGCTGCTTGCGGGTTCAGGAATATCTGCGAGGGCGGTCCGCGCTCGACGATCCGGCCCTTCTGCATCACGGCGATTTCATCGCAGATTTGGCTGGCGACTCGCAGGTCGTGCGTGATGAAGACCATCGATACGCCAGTCTCGCGCTGGATCTGGTCCAGAAGCTGCAGGATCTGCGCCTGGATCGACACGTCGAGCGCGGAAACCGCCTCATCGGCAATGAGCAGCTTCGGTTTGAACATCAGCGCGCGCGCGATGCCTATGCGCTGGCGTTGCCCACCCGAGAACTCGTGCGGATAGCGGCCGAAGGCGCCGACATCGAGACCGACATGGGCCAGGAGCGCCCGCGCTTCCTCGCGCGCTTGGGCGTAAGGCATTCCGTGTGCCACCGGACCGACCGTGATGATATGGCCGACCGTTGAGCGTGGGTTCAGAGACGCGAAGGGATCCTGGAAGATCATCTGGATCCGCGGTCGAAGTGGGCGGAACTTCGCTTCGGAAAGCTTGGCGATGTCAGATCCCTCGAACAAAATCTCGCCGCCGTCGCTGTCCAGCAATTTGATCAGAAGCCGGCCCAGCGAGGATTTTCCTGAACCGCTCTCGCCTACGACGCCCAGGGTGCGGCCTTGCGCCAGTTCGAACGAAACCTCGTTCACCGCCATCACAATCCGCTGCGCTCCGAATAGCGCGCTGCCGCCACGATAGGTCTTCACCAGACCTTCGACTTTCAGGATCGGCTCCTTGCTGGCGGCTTCCGCACGAGGGCGATCTTCGCCGGTCAGATGCGGTACGGCCGCGATCAGGCGCTGCGTATAGGGATGCTTGGGCGACTTCAGCACCTGCTCGGCGCTGCCCTGCTCGACGATGTGACCTTTTTCCATCACCACGACGCTGTCGGCGATCTCCGCCACCACGCCAAAATCGTGGGTGATGAACATCACGCTCATGCCCTTGCGGCGCTGAATGTCGCGGATCAACTCCAGAATCTGTGCCTGGGTGGTCACGTCGAGCGCAGTGGTTGGCTCATCGGCGATCAGCACCGTCGGCTCGAGCGCCAAGGCCATGGCGATCATGACGCGCTGTCGCTGCCCGCCCGAAAGCCGGAAAGGGTACTGATGATACATGAGTTCGGGGTCAGGCAGGCCCACTTCAGTGAGCAGCTCGATGGCGCGGTCGCGGCAGGTTTTTGGCGTGCCGTATCCATGCGCGGCCATGACCTCGTCAATCTGCGCGCCCACGGTCATCAGGGGATTGAGCGCCGAGAGCGGATCCTGAAAGATCATCGACACGACCCGACCACGCAGGTTGCGCAGCTTGTCGGGCGACATGCCGATGATGTTCATCCCCTCCAACTGTATTGAACCCGATGAGAGGCGGATCACCTTGGGCAGGAGCCCCATGATCGCGTTCGCCGTGACCGACTTGCCTGATCCGGACTCGCCTATGATGCAGAGGATCTGGCCGCGTTTCAGATCGAACGAGATATTCTCGACCGCATGGACCCGCTCCATCCCGGCCGGCAGGCTTACGGTCAGATCGCGCACCGAAAGCGCTATGTCATGGGGGGCAACAGCCTGGATGCTTGCGACCATCTGGATCAGATCCCCTTCAACCGAGCGGGTCCACGCTGTTGCGGACCGCATCATCGCCCTTTGAGCAGAAGCGCCTCACCGCAACAGCCGTAGCCTGGGCATCTCGACGCTTCGCACGCTGAGGCCGCGAGAGACGGGTTCTGCTCATCCAGGCCACTCCCTTATGAAAATCCGGCCGTGTACCGAACTGTGTTCCCTTTTCTTGGAGAACTCACCGATGGGGCAAACTGTGCCTTATCGGATGTCCTCTGGAGCCTGCCCGCCATAAAGAGGTTGGCTCCGTTCTTTCAGCCAGTTTGACTGTTCTGTTTCCGCAGAGTCATCGAAACTTGGCCCGCGAGCAGCACGAACTTCTGAAAAGAGCGTCCGAATTGGCATTTCACTCTGTTTGGCCTGATGATGATAGCGTGGGATAGGTGAGAGTCTGAGAGTGATTGCCCCAAAAATGAATGAGCAATGAGGCCAGCCGCCGTGCCGACCTGTCCAAGGCGGGCACGGCATTCCTTGTCACAGGAATTTGCACGATCCGCCGCGCCGGGATTTTCCGCATTTGAAATGGATTGGCACCCATCCAGGCGTTGAAGGTAGGTAGTAACCGGCGTCACCTGTACGAAGCCCGTGATGCGCCCATGCGATGCCTCATCAGGATGCCTGTAAAATGGTAGTGCGGAACCAAGCACGGCAAACTGTGCCGCTCATCGAGAAACTCTACCCGGCCTATCAATGCTCGGTTGCTGCTTTTCGATGCCGGTCGACCACATTCAGCTAGGCGAAGCTCGCAGGGCGCTCTTTCAAAGGTGCTGGGGGCTCAGGCCGCTGAACTGCGCTTGGAGCCACTCTGCGAGTTCAAACTCCACACCTTGCAGTTCACTCGACCCCAACCATATCAACCCATATTGACTGCCGTCGGGGTCAAAGCCAGCAGGCGCCGCCAGGCTTCCTCGTTCCACATCGTCAACCGCGAGTACGAGCGGACTGAGGGCTACACCCAAGCCTGCGGACGCTGCCTCGACGATCAGCGCGTGATTGTCGTAGTATCGCATTTCTGTGGGTCGACGCGCCGACGGATGGGTCTTCAGCCATTGCGCCCACGCGTCAGGTCGAGTCTTCGACCCGAGAGCGAGATAGTCGCCACGTTCGAACGCTGGCACCACTTCCGGCCTCATAACGGGCCCAACCGTTTCGGGGAAAAGGGTCCGGACGTTCCATGTCTCGGGCACAGCGAAGTCCAGCCGTCGAATAGCGAGATCGACCTGTTTCTTGCGAAATTCCACAAGCCCACCACCCACGGAGAGGTGGAGGGCCATGTTCGGATGCGCCACTTGAAGCGCCGCCAGGCGCGGAATAAGCCAACGCATGGCAACTGAAGGCTCGCAGGAGAGCACAAGGGCATTCTTCCCGGCATTGGCGGTACGCAGGCTTTGCACTGTGGTGGCCAACTCACCGAAGAACTTCCCGAGAGTCAGGTTGAGTGTCTCGCCAGCCGGGGTGAGCCGCAGGCCTCGCCCATTCTTTTCAAACAACCTGACCCCGATGTCATGGGCGAGTTTGGTGATACGGCGACTCACGGCGCCGTGCGTGAGCGCAAGCGAGTCTGCTGCAAGCCGGACCGAACCCAGCCGCGCTGTTGCTTCGAACGCTCGCAGGTCGTCGAGCGAAGGTATGTCCGAGCGATCCATCAGTGACAATCTATCACCGATTTCGTCAGAAACTATCGCTATTCATACTTGGCGACGTTTTGTTAATTGATGCATGCGCACCCATCATCAACCCAGCATAGCGGTCCTCGCCGATGACCTCACCAGCGCGGCAGATGGCGCAGCACCTTTCGTCGCCCGCGGCTTGACTGCATCGATCGGCAGACGCCAGCTTCCGAACCAAGCGGCAGCGGTAATCGCAGTCGATAGCGGTTCGCGGTCTGCTACTTCGTCGCAAGCGTTCGAGGCGGTCGCTCGATTGACCGCACGACTTGCCAGCCGTGCCGTGCTCTATAAAACGGTGGACTCCACTCTACGCGGCCACATAACGGAGGAGCTTGAAGCATGTTTTGCGGCGAGCGGCCGCAAATCGCTGCTCTTCGCGCCGGCGTTCCCCCAGGCCGGACGTACGACAGTGAGGGGCATTCAGTTCGTTGACGGCATCCCGGTGTCGGAAAGTGCGTATAGCCATGACCCCGTGCATCCCGTGCGGCATTCCGCGCTAGTCGACCTGGTCCCCAACTGCATCAAGAATGTCAGGCTGCTTGATGCAGAAACGCAGGAAGAACTCGATTCGCAGATTGCTTCCATCGAGGATCCAGAGTCGGTCCTTTGGGTTGGTTCTCCCGGAATGGCTGCAGCCCTATCGCGGCGTTTTGTGCAAGCGAAGACCCCACCGCCATTGCTCGATGGCATCAGTAGCGATGTCTTGGTCGTCATTGGGAGCGCAAATTTGCGCAGTCATCAGCAGGCAGACCAACTCCAGGAGGTCAGGGGCGTGATGCTGCTGCGCGGACCAAGGGCGCGCGAGGCGGACTCGGCAGCGGTGCTGCGCCGTATCGCACAAGACGCAGCGCAAGAGCTTCAAAGCCCACGCTTCGGCGCTTTGATCGCCACCGGCGGCGACACGATGGACGCGATCCTGGATCTTCTCAACGTCCGTGAGTTCGAGATCCTGCAAGAACTCGATCCCGGATTCCCACTTGGTCTCGCCAGGCTTGGCGATGGGCGCTCGCTCCTGTTCGCGATGAAGGCCGGTGGCTTTGGCAGTGACGACGCCCTGACGCGCGCCGTCGCGCGGATACGTGGAGCAACCCAATGAAGAACATTCCCCCGCTTGCTCTCACGATGGGCGACGCCTCCGGCATTGGACCGGAGATCGTGGCGAAGGTGCTTGCGAAGGGCGGCGAACGCGTCGTCGTGTTCGGCAGCTATGTTGTCATGCAGGATATTGTACGCCGGCTCGGGTTGAACATCGAGGTGCGACGCATCAACGCTGCCGATGCAGCTCAATTCGAGCCGCGGCGAATTGAAGTTATCGAAACCACCCGCATTACCGGGTCCCCACCAATCGGGCGTATCAGCGCGATCTCCGGGCAGGCGGCCTTCGACGCCATCGTTGCAGCGATCGCAGCAGCGAAGTCCGGACAAGTGAGCGGCATCGTCACGGCCCCGATCAATAAAGAGGCGATGGCCAGCGCGGGAATCCGCTACCCCGGCCATACCGAAATTCTGGCCGACTACGGCTGCGCCAAGCGCGTGGCGATGATGCTTGCGAACGATGACATCCGCACGGTGCTCGTCACGATCCACACGTCGCTGAGCAAGGCGATCGAACAGGGCGATTTCGACGCTCAGCTATCCGCCATTCGGCTCGCCCACGACGGTGGAAAAGCTCTCGGCTTCGCGATCCCGCGTGTCGCCGTAGCAGGTCTCAATCCGCACGCAGGTGAAGGCGGCCTCTTCGGGGACGAGGAAATCCGGATCATACAACCTGCAATCGACGCGGCCCGAGCCGAGGGCATCGACGCCACTGGCCCTTATCCGGGCGACACCGTCTTCATGCAAGCACGTCAAGGCCGATTCGATGTTGTGGTGGCACAATACCACGATCAAGGGCTGATCCCTGTGAAGTATCTCGGGCTGGAAAAGGGCGTGAACATCACGCTTGGCCTGCCGTTCGTCCGCACCAGCCCAGATCATGGCACGGCCTTCGACATCGCGGGCCGGGGGATTGCAGACCAGGCCAGCTTGGAAACGGCGCTTGCCTACGCCAAGCGGCTGGTAGCGGCGCGAACCAAAACGAACTAGATTCGAAAGGAACCACCACCGATGGGGTTACGCTTTATCTTCATGCTTACGCGCAATGACCGCACGGTTCCGGACGCGTCGCAGCAACTTCAAACCGCGCTCAGCTTTGGCGTGCGGCACATCGGGTTCAAAGACATCGGCGTGCCGATCGAGCAGCTGAAAGGCCTCAATGCAGCCATCAGGACGGGCGGTGCAACTTCCTATCTGGAAGTCGTGTCACTGGACCGCGAAAGCGAAATTGCTTCGGCAAAGGCAGCTGCCGCAATCGGCGTTGACGTTCTTCTTGGTGGCACGCGGGTCGACGATGTGCTGCCGATCCTCAGGGACACCGGCATCCAGTACTTCCCGTTTCCGGGTCGGATTGCCGGTCATCCGAGCGTGCTTGAAGGCGCCATCGACGAAATTGTCGAAAGTGCCAAGACGATTGCAGGGCGCGATGGAGTGCATGGCCTGGACCTGCTGGCATACCGTTCGGCGCAGAACGTGCCCGAGTTGATGAAGGCTGTCTGCGCTGCGGTCACCAAGCCTGTCTACATTGCAGGTTCGATCGACACCCCTGAACGAATCGCAGTCGTCCAAAGCGCAGGCGCAGCTGGTTTTACGATTGGGACTGCGGCTTTGGATGGCAAGTACCCGGCCAATGGGAATGACCTACCAAGCCAACTCACCGCGATCATTCGCGACGTCGCTGCCCTGAACAAGCACCTTTCGCCAATTCACAAGAAGAATTTGTCAATTGAGTTTGCCGGGCTGCACGCGCCTTGGGAGCCTAAAGTCGAGGTGCATGTCAACAACATGCAAATCCAGGTCGCCCTGTTCAAGGGAAGCTCTAACTGGTCATTTCGGCAGCACGACGATCAGCTGTTCTTCGTTCACCGGGGACGCCTGCTCATGAAATTTCGTGACCGTGAAGAGATCATCGAACCCGGAGAGTTCATCGTCGTTCCATATGGCGTTGAGCACAGTGCGGTGGCCTTGGGCGAGGAAGGATGTGAAGTGTTGCTGGCAACGTCAACCGCTCTACCCTGCTACCCACCCGCGGGAACTGATCTCGCACACTCTGAGCGATCCCAGTTGACTGCTTAGCACGACGGAACCGACTGCTAGGTTTCAGTGAAATCATGACGCAAGGCGCAAGAGCAATCATGACCGTGGCTATAGTGCTGCATCGCGCCGACGGCGCACCCGTTGCAAGCTCTTTCCGCAGGGCAGCGTTCGGCAAGGACGACCCCTTGGTGGGGCATCGCGAAATCGCCTGGGAAGGACCGGACTCGATGATCGTGGGCCGAACCAGCTTTATTGGTGAGCTCGAAGTCGCAAGCTTCCCCCACATCGAAACCATCGTCGTGGTGGAAGGAGAGCTGATCCCCACGGCGACCGGGACGGCCCGCTGGTGCTCGGGCCGCAAGCGGGCGTTGTCATCGGATGTGGCACCGCGCTTCGGATCCAGAGCGGATCAGGCGTGCGGTTTTCGTTCTGCGCAGCCGCTTGCGACAAACCGACGAAGCCCGGCCTTGTCCAACTGTTCGCCGACGCCGACATCAAGCCGTCTGCTTCGCTACCGGCCGAGGCCTTGCTTGGCCCGGCCCCGCAATGCCGCAGCGACAACGTCTTCTCCAGCGACGGCGCGGATTGCCATGCGGGCACGTGGGATTCGACCCCATAGGCCGCTTACGCAATCGACGCCCCTTCACACGAGATGGCTTTGAGGCTTCAGCCTACCTCCCCTCTGTGAGGTGGGACGCCAGCGAGCTTTTCACGCAATAATTTGCATGTCCTAAGGCTCACTAACCGCAGGATATTCCGTCCAGGCACACAACTCCGCAGCCTGTCTATTCTCGGCGCGGGTTAGAATGCTTCAGAGTAACCGGAGTCCCGTAGATGCCCGCGCCGCTAATGCACATCGAGTGCAGCCCTTCCCTGCCCCGCGAGGCGGACGTCGTCGTGATCGGCGGCGGCGTCGTGGGCGTGTTCACGGCGTATTATCTCGCACGCCGCGGCTTCAGCGTCGCCCTGGTCGAGAAAGGGCGGGTGGCCGCCGAGCAGTCCAGTCGAAACTGGGGCTGGTGCCGCCAGCAGAACCGTGATGCGCGCGAGCTGCCGATGGCGACCAAGAGCCTCGATCTCTGGGAGAAGGTGGCACAGGAGACTGGCGAGAACACTGGATTTCGCCGGTGCGGGCTCCTCTATCTCTCACAAGACGAAAATGAGCTGGCGGGCTGGGCGAAGTGGCGTGACTTCGCCGGGACAGTGGGCGTTACGACGCATGTGCTGAGCGCGGAGGAAGCCACCGAGAAGGGCAAGGTGACCGGACGCAAGTGGAAGGGCGGCGTTTTCTCACCGACTGACGGAACGGCGGATCCGTCCAAGGCAGTGCCGGTTGCCGCCCGCGGTATCATGGCGGCCGGCGGTACCGTCCATCAGCATTGCGCGGCGCGCGGGCTGGAGTTGAGCGCTGGCAGGGTCAGTGGCGTCGTTACGGAAGCGGGAACCATCCGTACGAAGACCGCGGTCATGTCCGGAGGCGCGTGGGCTTCCTCCTTCTGCAACCAGCTTGGTATGCGCTTCCCGCAAGCTGCCGTGCGTCAATCCATTCTAGCCGTGGCGCCAGGCGCAAGCGGCCTGCCCGATGCCCTGCATACAGCGAGCGTCTCGCTGACGCGGCGCAGCAACGGTGGATACACGCTGGCTATCAGCGGGCGGGCTCGCGTCGATCCAACGCCGCAGCAGTTCAGGTTCAGCCGCGAGTTTATCCCGATGTTCGCCCGCCGCTGGCGCAATCTCGCCCCGGGCGCCTTCGAGGGCTGGCGCCAAGGCCATGAAAGCCTGCGCAAATGGGGCCTTGACGATATTACGCCAATGGAACGGAACCGGATTCTCGACCCGAAGCCCGACATGGGACAGATTCGACTGACATATCGAAGAGCCTGTGAATTGATCCCCGAACTCCAGCGCGTCGCAATCTCCGATGCCTGGGCGGGCTATATCGACAGTACACCCGACGGCATTCCCGCGATCGGTGAAGTGGAGGGGATTCCGGGCTTCATCCTGGCGGCGGGATTCAGTGGTCACGGCTTCGGCATTGGCCCCGGCGCGGGGCATATGATCGCCGACATCATTACAGGCAGCGAGCCTATTGTCGACCCGCGTCCTTATAGGCCCGAACGCCTGAAGACCGCTGCGTGGGGCAAGGTCGCTGAATTCTGAGAAGATCAACTTACAGGTAACAATCGGTCGCACACGAGATTAAGGCTGCGAGCAGCCGTGCTGAAAACAGGGAAGTGACGATGCGCGAATACGAGATTGCCGCCATTCCTGCCGACGGGATCGGCCCGGAGGTGATCGCCGCCGGTCTCCAGGCGCTTGAGGCGCTGCAGCAGCGCTGCGGCGACTTCAAGCTGCGCGTCCAGCACTTCGACTGGGGCTCGGACTACTACAAGGCCAATGGCCGGATGATGCCCGAAGATGGAGTGGCGCAACTGAAGCGCTTCGATGCCATCTTCTTTGGTGCGGTCGGCGCTCCCGATGTGCCCGACGACATCACGCTTTGGGGTCTCCGGCTGCCGATCTGCCAAGGCTTTGATCAATACGCGAATGTGCGGCCGACCAGGATATTGCCGGGCATCGTTTCGCCGCTGGCGGGCGTTGGCCCCGGCGATCTGGATTGGGTGATCGTGCGGGAGAATTCGGAGGGTGAGTATTCCGGCCATGGCGGCCGTGCCCACCGCGGCCTCCCAGAGGAGGTCGGAACCGAAGTCGCGATCTTCACGCGCGTCGGGGTCACGCGCATCATGCGCTATGCATTCCGGCTGGCGCGGTCACGGCCGCGAAAGCTCCTGACTGTGGTTACGAAATCCAACGCGCAGCGTCACGGCATGGTAATGTGGGATGAAATCGCAGCCGAGGTGGCGCAAGAGTTCCCAGACGTCTCGTGGGACAAGATGCTGGTTGATGCTATGACGGTGCGTATGACACTCAAACCTCGCAGCCTCGATACGATCGTCGCCACCAATCTTCACGCCGACATTTTGTCGGACCTTGCGGGCGCGCTGGCGGGCAGTCTCGGCGTTGCACCGACCGCCAACATTGATCCCGAGCGGCGCTACCCCTCGATGTTCGAGCCAATTCACGGATCGGCCTTCGACATCGCCGGCAAAGGTATTGCCAACCCGGTCGCCACCTTCTGGACCGCTGCCCAGATGCTCGAACATCTGGGCGAAAGCGCAGCCTCCGTCCGGTTGATGAGCGCAGTGGAAACAGTGACCAGTGAGGGCGTGCTGACGCCGGACGTGGGTGGCACAGCGACCACGCAGGACGTGACGGACGCCGTCTGCCGGACGATCCGCAGTTCGAACGTGTGACAGGTTTGCGATGAAGCTCGACAAGATCGACATCAAGATCTTATCCCAACTGCAAAAGAACGGGCGGGTCACCAACGTCGAGCTTGCCGACCTGGTCAACCTCTCGCCGAGCCCTTGCCTGATGCGGGTGAAAAAGCTTCAGGCGGAAGGCTTCATTACCGGCTATTCCGCCCAGATCGATGTGTCCAAGCTCGGACAGACTCTAACGATCTTCACCGAGGTCACGCTCAAGCACCATCAACAAAACGACTTCGCGAGGTTTCTCACAGCCGTTCAGAAAGTGGATTCCGTCATCGAATGCCATCTGATTTCGGGCGGGTATGATTATCTTGTGAAGTTCGTCACAGCGGGCATAAGCGAGTATCAGACGATCATGGAGCGCATGCTCGAACTGGATATCGGGATCGACAAATATTTCAGCTTCGTCGTGCTGAAGTCACCGATCGTAAAATCCCATTTGCCTCTCGATGTCATTTTCGACAAATGAAAAGCCGCTCCGCGGTCTGAACACCTGGAGCGCGCGCCGGTGTTTTCTTCTGCTGAGGTCCCATAGCTGCAACTTGCTTGGCACCTGGCGGAATGCGGCACCACCCTGAGGGTTTGCTTCGTCCCCGCTCGGCGTCTGCCGCCTGGACGGGGGAGCTCCGGCGATGGCGAGGATCAGCCCTTCATCGCCGCCCGCACATCCTTGTCTTCGAGGGTTTGATCCAGCGTCATCCGGGTGCGTTCCAGGATACCATCGATTTCGTCGTCCGTGCAGCAGAGCGGTGGTGCAAAGCCGAGAATGCCGCTGTTGAAGGCGCGAATGACAAGGCCATTCTCCCAAGCGCGGTCGAAGATGCGGCGTCCCGGATCTGCCGCCGCCGGCAGCGGCGTTTTGCGCGCCTTGTCGGTCACCAGTTCGACCGCGGCCAGCATGCCGCGACCGCGAATATCGCCAACCAGCGGGTGATCGGCGAGCGAGCGGAGGCCCTTCATCAGGCGCCTCCCGGCCTTCCGGCCGTTCTCGAGCAAGCCATCTTCATAGAGACGCAGGCATTCCAGCCCGACCGCCGCGCTCACCGGATGGGCTGAGTAGGTATAGCCGTGGCCGACAGCCGTTTTGCCGGCCCCGTCCGCGATCGTATTGTAAACATGGTCGGTCATGAAGACGGCGCCCATCGGCACGTAGCCCGACGTCAGTCCTTTTGCCGTGGTCATCAAATCCGGCACGACCTCGTCTTCCTCACATGCGAACAGGGGCCCGGTGCGGCCGAAGGCGGTGATGACTTCGTCGGCAACGAACAAGACGTCGTGTTCTTTGCACACGGCGTGCAGTGCCTTCAGCCAGCCTGCCGGTGGAACCAGGACACCGCCCGAACCCTGGATGGGTTCGGCGTAGAAGGCCGCGACGCGATCAGCACCCAGTTCGGCGATCTTGTCCCGCAGTGCCGCGACCGATGCGTTGATGATCGCCTGCGGGTCGGAACCGACCGGATTGCGATAGGCGTAGTGCGAAGGTATCTTGTGCTGCCAGTCGTAAGGCACGCCGAAGCCAGCATGGAAAGCCGGAAGCGCGGTCAGACCTGCGCCAACCGTAGAGGATCCATGGTAGCCATACTCGACCGAGATAAACTGGTCTTTTCGCGGCGTCCCCTTGGCATGGTAGTAATAGCGAACGAAACGGATCGTGCTGTCAATCGCGTCGGAACCGCCCAGCGTGAAATAGACATAGTTCAGATCGCCAGGCGCCAGTTCGGCAAGGCGCGCTGCGAGACGAATGGCGGGCTCAGATCCTAGCCCGAAATATCCTGTCGCATAAGGAAGCTCTCTTAGCTGCTTCGCCGCTGCTTCGACGACGCTTTCTTGCCCGTATCCGATGTTGACACACCAGAGACCCGCGAACCCGTCCAGCAAGGTTTTCCCGCTTGCCTCGGTCACCGTTGCGCCCTTGGCGGATTTGAGCACCCGCACGCCCGTCTCTTCATGGCTCCGATAGCTTGAAAATGGGTGAACCAGATGTGCACGATCGAGTTCGATCAATGAGTTGGCCAGCATTTCTTCCTCCGATTCAGCCTAGCGCCTGACTAACGAGCGCATAAGTTTGGTGTGACCTGATTTCGACCTTCGGCTCGTCTGCGGTTCGTCGCATCGTGATGCCACCGCCGACGTGGGCCAGCCCGCGACGGGTGAGCCACTCGCCGAGAGCCGTGGATTCGTCGGTGTCGATACGGACAAACTCGCCCGCACTGTCGGCCAGCAGGAAGTCGATCAGGCATCTCGCTTCGTGAAGCTTCCTCCCCACCACCGGCCCAATCACCAGCCCTCGGCCAAACCGACGAACTGCGGCAAACGCCTGAACATTGCCTTCATCGCGAACGACGGCGAACTTCGCGCGCTCGCGCAACGAGCGCATGAGCGCCGACCGGTCATGACCAAACGCCGCGCGATCCAGAGCAACAAGGCGCGCGTGGTCGCCGTCCTTGCCCCATGACACATGTGCCGGTGCGTCTACAGACGGCGCCAGGCCCTGGTGTTGCACGATCTTGCCGGTCGCGACGAATCCCAGCTTCTCGTAGAGCGCGAGCCCTTCCTGCGTCGCCACCAAATAGCAGGTGCGCCCGCCTGCCTTGGCAAGCGCCTCCTCCATCAGCTTGCGACCGAGCCCGCGACCACGCATTGCGGCATCGACAATGACCATGTTGACGGTGGCGGCATCGTCGCCATAGGGCGTCATCAAGATCGTCCCCACCACGCGTCCTTCCTCCTGGACAACGACGCCTTGGCTGAGCGATTGCATCAGTTCCCAGTCTTCACGACGGTGCGGCCATTCAACATGACGTGACAATTCGAGAGCATCCCTCAGATGCGCGAATGTCATCGTTTCCAGCGTAATTTGCTGCGTGGTCATGGTTCAGTCCGGGCCTGAATTCTCTGAGCTCAAGGTAGGCTGCCGCAGACAGCAGTTCCTTCCGACCAGGAGCTGAGCGATAGGTGTTTTGACTTTCCTTTGCCGCCGGCGCCGCATGTTATGCGGACGGACAGCGGGCCGATCGCGCTCCCCTCGCAGACCGAAACGGTCTCGGGCGCAACTCTCTGCCAAGGCTCTACCGCGATACGAAACAATCTGCTTCGGGGCGCATCGAATGCGGCGACTCGTCTTGTTCGGCTCTCATTATGATCCTCGCTGTTAAAGGCACGCAGTGCCGAAAGATTGGAAGGATCGACGCCCATGACCCAGTTCAGACCGAAATACATCACTTTCGACTGCTATGGCACGCTGACCAACTTCGACATGGCCGGCGCGGCGCGACGCGTTTATGGCGCGCGACTATCCGCAACCGTGACGGCGCAGTTCATCAAGGACTTCTCGGCCTATCGTCTCGATGAGGTTCTTGGCGCCTGGAAGCCTTATAGCGAGGTCGTGCACAATTCCGTGGAGCGCGCCTGCAAGCGCAACAATGTGACGTTCCGGCCTGAGGACGCCCAGCGCATCTATGCGGAAATACCGACATGGGGTCCGCACCCGGATGTACCGGCGGGGCTGGCCAAGGTCGCCAAGGAGATTCCGCTGGTGATCCTGTCGAACTCCATGAAGAGCCTGATCATGTCGAACGTGGAGAAACTCGGCGCACCTTTCCACATGGTCATCACGGCCGAGGAGACCGGCGCCTACAAGCCGCATATGAAGGGCTTCGAGCACATGTTCGACAAGCTCGGCTGCGGCCCGGAAGACATTACGCATGT
The DNA here is from genome assembly GCF_006440835.1 of Mesorhizobium sp. B2-5-11. NCBI lineage: Bacteria > Pseudomonadati > Pseudomonadota > Alphaproteobacteria > Hyphomicrobiales > Phyllobacteriaceae > Mesorhizobium > Mesorhizobium sp. B2-5-11. The sequence continues at coordinate 182,602 of NZ_VFUK01000009.1, read as the reverse complement.
GTCGTCCTCGTTCCGCTACGATCTCATGACCGCCTATGATCTTGGCATCAAGAGCAAGGTCTGGGTGAATCGCGGCCACGAGCCCGCGAACCCCTTCTACGAATACACCGAGATCAAGGACATCGGCGGTCTGGCCGGCGCCGTCGGGCTGGAGCCCGTTCGTGAATTCGCCTGAACGTCTGTTGCCAGTGCAGTCGCCAAGCTGCGGCGCTCCCCACCTCGTTAATGATCACCGGTCGCAATACGGAGAAAGGGGCGGTTTTCACCGCCCCTTTCTTGTTGTTCCAACACTTTGGAAGCTGCAGGTGTTTCCACCTACTTCCTAGTTAAGCCCGCCAACATGAAGGGTCTTGACCTCGAGATATTCCTCGATGCCAAGCTGCGATCCTTCGCGGCCCACTCCTGACTGCTTGACACCGCCGAAAGGCGCAACCTCGGTCGAGATGAGGCCGGTGTTGAGCCCGACCATGCCGAACTCCAGCGCCTCGGCCACACGCCACGAGCGCTTGAGGTTCTCCGTATAGAAATAGGCAGCAAGGCCAAATGGCGTACCGTTCGCGATCGCGATAGCCTCTTCCTCCGTCTCGAAGCGAAAAAGCGGCGCCACCGGGCCGAACGTCTCTTCCGATGCCAGCAGCATATCGGTCGTAGCCTGTCCCAGCACGACGGGCCGTGCATATTGCTTGCCGTCCGGCACCGTCTCGCTCTGGGCGATGATCCGCGCGCCTTTCGCCTGTGCATCCGCGATGTGACGCTCGATCTTGTCGATCGCGGCCGAATTGATCATCGGGCCGATCTCAGTGCCGTCATCGGTCCCTGCGCCAACCTTCATTCGCGATACGCGCTGGCTCAGCTTTTCTGCGAAAGCCTCGTAAACGCCCGCCTGCACGAGAATCCGGTTCGCGCAAACGCAGGTTTGACCCCCATTGCGGAACTTGGATGCGATCACCCCCTCGACTGCGTTGCCCAGATCGGCGTCGTCAAACACGATAAAGGGCGCGTTGCCGCCGAGCTCGAGGCTGAGCCGCTTGATGCTATCGGCCGCGCCACGCATGAGCAGCGCTCCTACGCGGGTCGAGCCGGTGAACGAGATCTTGCGCACCGTCTCGTTGGCCATCAGTTCGTTGCCGATTTCGGTGGGCATGCCGGTGACAATGTTGATCACCCCGGCCGGAATACCTGCCCGTTCCGCCAGAACGCCGAGCGCCAGCGCCGAGAATGGCGTGAATTCCGACGGCTTAATGACAACCGTACAACCCGCGGCCAGCGCCGGCGCCACCTTGCGCGTGATCATCGCGTTGGGGAAATTCCATGGCGTGACGATGGCACAGACGCCGACGGCCTCCTTCAGCACCAGAATGCGGCGGTCGGGCGTTGGCGACGGAATGGTCGAGCCACCGATCCGGCGTGCTTCTTCGGCGAACCATTTCACGAAGGAGGCGCCATAGCGGATTTCACCGCGTGCCTCCGCCAGAGGCTTGCCCTGTTCCAGCGTCAGCAGCAACGCCAGGTCCTCTTCATTTTCCCGTATCAGGCTGTGCCAGCGTTCCAGAAGCGCTCCGCGTTCGGCATGGGTCCTGGCTTTCCAGTCCTTGAACGCTGCCTGCGCTGCATCTATTGCAGCCCTTGTCTCATCCCGGCCCATGTCGGGTACGGTTCCAAGCACTTCCAAACTGGCCGGATCGATCACATCGACAGTCGCGTTGCTGTGCGCATGCTGCCAGACATCGCCAATGAGTCCCCGCTGGCGAAACAGGTCCGCATCCTTCAGGAAACCAATCTTCGTTATTGCGTTCATGGTTCTTTTCCTCTGCTCTTTCAGCTTAATCCGGCCAGCACGGCCTGCGTGATTGCTTCAGTCCTGTCCTTGCCTGCAATCGTGCCTATCCCGCGTGCGGTTGCGGACTCGATTGCCGACATCACTTCGGCTGCCGCCTGCCGCTCGCCCAGATGCCCGAGCATCATGGCGCCGGACCAGATCGCGGCGATCGGATTGGCGATACCGAGATTTGCGATATCGGGTGCCGAACCATGGACCGGCTCGAACATCGAAGGCGCGCTGCGATCGGGATTGATATTGGCGGAGGCGGCGTAACCCAGCCCGCCCTGAATGGCCGCTCCAATATCCGTGAGGATGTCGCCAAAAAGGTTGGAGGCGACGATCACGTCGAGGCTTTCAGGCGCCAGCACCATGCGGGCGGCAATGGCGTCGACGTGGTATTGCGAGACCTCCACATCGGCGTAGTCCTTCGCCACCTCGCGCGTGACCTCATCCCAGAAAACCATGGAATGTCTCTGCGCGTTGGATTTGGTGACGGATGCAAGCTGTTTGCGGCGCGTCCGCGCCTGTTCGAATCCGAAGCGAAGGATCCGTTCGACACCCGCACGCGTGAAGATTGCCGTCTCGATCGCGACCTCATTGGCCGTGCCGGTATGAATGCGCCCACCGGCGCCGCAATATTCGCCTTCCGTGTTCTCGCGGATGCACAGGATATCGAAACCATCACGGCGAAGGGGTCCCCGAACGCCTGGCAACAGCCTGTGCGGCCGTATGTTGGCATACTGCGTGAATCCTTTGCGGATCGGCAGGAGCAGTCCGTGAAGCGATACGGAGTCGGCCACCTTCGCTGGCCACCCCACGGCGCCGAGGTAGATCGCATCGAATTTCTGTAGGATCTCGACGCCGTCTGGGGGCATCATCGCACCGGTTTCCAGGTAGTAGGCGCACGACCATGGGAACCTTGTATTCTCAAGGGCGAAACCGCCTCGCTTTGCCGCAGCCTGCAGCACGTCCCATCCCGCCTCGGTCACCTCCTTGCCGATGCCGTCGCCTGGGATGTGCGCTATCGTGTAAGCCTTCATTGAGGTCCTCCTGGAGACCGACGGGCACCGAAGGTCGCAGCTTGCTCAACATTGCAGCGACATTCGGCATCTCGTACCTGGTTTCATCAGAACAATAGTCGACAGCGCGCCGCATTTTTCGCCGAGAATGAGCCGCCCGACCGCGTCGAATCGCGTCGGGCGGAATCTGGAAAGTCGATTGTTCTGGAACCGCCGCGCGCGCTATTCGGCCGGACCTTGAGCGTTGAGCTCAGTCGTAAACGCTGACGTAGATCTTGCGCACGGTTTCGATCGTGCGCCAGACGCCGACAAAGCCGGGCTTCATCACGAAACTGTCTCCGGTACCGTAAGTCTTGGTCTCACCGCCCTTCTCCTCGATCTCGACGAGACCCGAAACGATGTGGCAGAACTCGCAGGTAGTGCCCTTGATCGAATGCGTCTCGCCGGGCGTCGCCTCCCAGACGCCGGTCAGGACCTTTTCGCCTTTCGAGGCATCCTGCGCCCACGTCTTGAAGGATGGATTGCCCGAAATGAGCCGCTCTGGAGTTGGCAATGCCTCCTTCGGCGCGAAGGCTGGATCTGTGTCGATCGTGATCAGAAGTGACATGTCATGTTTCCCTGTTAGTAGCCGAGTGTCCGATCGACGAGGCCGATCAGTTCTTCCCCGGCGCGGTGGCGCCGGATATTGTCCACGACGGATTGCGCCGCGGAATCTGCTTGCGTTACGGAAGCGATGTGCGGCGTGATCATCACCTTCGGGTGCCGCCAGAGCGGATGGCCGTCCGGCAGCGGCTCGGGATCGGTGACATCGAGCATTGCGGCATCAAGGTGCCCGCTATCGAGAGCCTGAAGCAGGGCGGTTTGGTCTAACTGCGGCCCGCGGCCGACATGCAGCAGCCTCGCCCCGGCAGGCAGCCGGGAGAAGAGGGCCGCATCGAGGATGCCACGGGTTTCTTCCGTCAGCGGCAGCAGGCAAACGAGAATGTCCGTGCGCGCGAGGAAACCGGCAAGCTGATCCGCTCCATAAAAGCAGGTGACGCCGTCGATCTCCTTCCTGCTTCGGCTCCAGGCAGCGAGGGGAAAGCGAAACGGCAGCAATCGCTCGATAGCCGCCTGCGCCAGCATGCCGAGGCCGAGAAAGCCCACGCGGCGCTCGGCGGCTTGCGGAGCGGCAAGACCGAGCCACGCTTGGCGCTTCTGCTGTTCACGATACGCCACCATATCCCGGTGGAGACTCAGCACGCCGAGAACGACATATTCCTGCATCATGCGAATGATGCCGTCCTCGACCATGCGCACCAGCTTCACCTGCTGAGGCAGGCTCTCACGCTTGAACTGGTCGACGCCGGCGCCAAGCGAAAACAGCACTTCGAGATTGCGATAGCGCGCGATGTCATCTGGTGCCGTCCAAGTCAGGAGGTAGCGCACCTTCTCCGGGTCGACACATTCGCTGCTGTGGAACAATTCGACGTCCGGGAGCTCGCGTGCGAAAACCTTGCGGAAGACCGCTGCGCGCACCGGGTCGGAATTGAAAAGAAAAGCCATGAAACCGCCCTCTCCGGCTATGCGGCTAGGCGCGTGCCGAGACGCTCGATCATGCTCCGGCAGGCAACAAGTTCGCCGATCTCGATATATTCGTTGGCACGATGAGCCCGGCTGATATCGCCGGGACCGCAGATGATCGCGTCGATGCCGGCCTGCTGATAGAGGCCAGCCTCGGTGCCGTAACTTACCGCAGGCAGCGGCTCTTGCCCCGTCAACTCGGCCAGAAGGGTTGTCAGTTCACTCTTCTGCGGGAGCGAAAGACCGGGATACGCGCTCAACTCATGCCACGCCACGTCAAAGCCGCTGTCACGGAGAGCGATTAGCTGGGCCTTTACCGGCTCAAGCAATGATGATGGGGAAACACCCGGCACGGCACGGAGCTCGATATCGGCGGTGCAGCGATCAGGGATGATGTTGACGGCTTGGCCGCCAGCGATGACACCAACCTGCAATGACGAGTATGGAGGCGCGAAATCCGTGTCGAACGGCCCATCCGCAAGGGTCTGACCATAGGCCACGATCTGCGTGACGAGACCTGACATTGCATGCACGGCATTCAGTCCCAGCTCGGGCCGTGAAGAATGACCGGACCTGCCTATCACCTCGAGCCGCGCGGCCGCCTTGCCTTTGTGCCCCCGCACGGCTTCCATTCGGCTCGGCTCACCGATAATCGCGCCAAGCGGCTTCTCGCACAGGCTTGGCAGGGCGGCGATGAGATGCGGCACACCACGGGCACCCGCCTCCTCGTCATAGGAGAATGCGAGATGAATGGGCCGCTGCAAGTTCGTCGCCGCAAGCCGCGGCAGCGCAGCCAGCACGCAGGCAAGAAAGCCCTTCATGTCGGAGGTGCCTCGGCCATGAAGCCTGGCACCATCTTGGCGCAGAACAAAGGGATCCGAGTTCCATTCCCGCTCACCGGCCGGCACGACATCCAGGTGGCCCGACAAGATGTAGCCGCGGGCACGCCGCGGCCCGATCGTGACAAACAGGTTGGACCGGTCGCCTTCGGGGCCGCAAAGGACGGTCGTTTCTGCTCCGGCCGCCTCGCAATATTCACGCACCCAGTCGACGATCGCGCCGTTGGGCGAGCCCACGACCGAGGGGAACGCGATCAGCGTCGCTAGAATTTCTTCGACATTCACCGGGCGCCGCTCCACTCGCAGTTCGCTGGATGCGACAAGTGTGGCAGCAGGCGAGAGCATTCCGTGCCGAATGAAGCTATGCTTTGGCCGAAGATTTCGAATATTGGCCCGGAACCAGCGAAACCTGCTGGCTTTCGGGTGTAATCATAAGGCAAAAGACGGCTGCGGCACCGTCAGCGACGACAGGACGTGCTCGCGAGTTGGATATAAGGAGCAGGTCGACTGAAATGCAGAGATCAGTGCGCCTGAAGTCTTTCGAACTGGTCGCGCGGGACATCGATGATGTTGACGTCGAGTTGCTGCACGCGCTGTCGATCTCAGTCCGCTGGCCGCATCGGCCAAAGGACTGGGATATTCTGCGCCGCGCCGGCCGCGGCATTGTTGCCGTAGACGGCATTGGTCGGGTTTTCGGCAGCGCGATGTGGTTTCCGCAAGGGGACGATTTCGCCACCATTGGCGTAGTGATCACAACGCCCCGCACGCAAGCGCAAGGCGGTGGCCGATGGCTTATGGACCAAGTGCTTGAGCAGTGTGGCGATCGCAATCTGGCGCTCAACGCCACCCATGTCGCCTATCCTCTCTATGTCTCACTTGGCTTCACGACCGAGGCCATCGTATATATGCGACAGGGGGAGGTTCCGCTGGTACTCCCGGCCATGGCTGATTTGGAAGGTGAATTGCAGACGCTGCCGAGCGACAGGCTGAATGAGATCATCGAGCTGGATACGCGCGCGTTTGGAACAAACCGCGAGAGGCTGCTCGCATTGCTCTCAGCGGATGCCTCGATCTGCACTTTGAGCCGTGGCGGCGAGATCGTCGGCTACTCCATGTGTCGCGAGTTCGGGCGTGGCTACGTGATCGGCCCGATGGTCGCGCGCAGTGATCTGGACGCGGTCCATCTCACAGCCGTCCATCTGAGAAATCTTGCAGGACGGTTCGCCCGAGTCGATACCCGGGAGAAGGATGGCATGTTTGCCGCGTTTCTCGAGCAGTGCGGCCTTGGCATTGCCGAAACCGTTACGACCATGTCCAAAGGGCGTCGCTTCCTGAACCGGGAAGAAAACGGACCGTGGGTTTATGGATTGGCTGGCCACGCATTGAGCTGACTGCGGCACCACAATGCGACCGAAAGACGCCACTGCAGATTGTGGTAGTGCATTTCCACGACTATGCCTTCGTAGTGGCATTTCTGGGTTACCCGTTCCCTTGAAGATATCTTCGGTGTGGGCCATCCGCCATCAATCACTCTCGCATTGTTGCGAAAGGCAGCAAGCAGGCCGCCCTTCCCTCAGCCTCCGGATCGCAGCCGTCTAGGGGCTCCGTGACAACATCAGGCATCCTTTGGAAGCACCTGAAGGACCCGTGCGATGAACATATGGAACTCGGCCATGTAGTTGCGCAAGAACTCCTGCGTGGATTCGACTGTGACTTCGCCGCCGTCCGTGATCAGGCCCGGCGTGAACTGGTGCCGGCCTGCAACACACCGACCGTGACCACTGCCGCATCGGTGGCGGCAACCTCGCGGGACACGATGGTCTGAAGTCGCAGGACGACGGATGCCGCCATAACGGCGGGATCTATACTCGCTTGCGGCATCGACCCATGGGCCCCTCGTCCGAACAGCCGGATTTGAAGGCTGTCCGCCGCGGAGGTGATTGGCCCGGCGCTGCCGGCGACGGTGCCGGCGGGACCGACCATGACATGCTGGCCAAGCACGACATCAGGCGTGGGGAAGCGTTTAAGCAGACCGTCATCGATCATGGCCTGGGTGCCTTGGGCGGTTTCTTCACCAGGCTGGAAGACGGCCATCAATGTACCCTTCCAGTCTTTGCGCGTCTGCGCCAACAGCGTGGCCGCACCGACAAGCCAGGCGACGTGCATGTCGTGGCCGCACATATGCCCTACCGGCACCGTGTTCCCTTCGGCGTCCGTCGCCGTGACCTTGCTGGCCAAGGCGAGGCCCGTATTCTCGGCGATCGGGAGCGCGTCCATGTCGGCCCGCAGCATCACCGTCGGCCCCTTGCCGTTGCGGAGCAATCCCACCACACCCGTCTTGCCCACCCCGGCTGTTACCTCGTAACCGGCGTTCTTGAGCCTTTCAGCGGCAATGCCCGCTGTTCGCGTCTCCTGCATCGACAGTTCCGGATGGGCGTGAATGTCTTTGTAGAGCGCCTCAAGATCGGGCAGCAGCCTGCCCATGTTCGACAGGACGGCGGATGTGTCCTCACGAGAAGTATGCTTCTTCATGACAATCTCCTGCCGACGGCTTGGACAACCGGCCTTTTAAGCCTTCGATGGCCCAGCGGAGTAGACGATGATCATTGCTGTCCCCTGTATCGACAGCAAGTCCGATTCCTATGATCAACCAAATCGTGACCTCATCCCGATACGGTGCCGGTGTTCCGGGCGAAGCCTTCATGCGTATTTGCAAGGGCTCGGCCTCGATGGCTTAGTCGCCTTGTGGCGATGTCAAAGATCAGTTTCGGGGGGCGAACTGTCCACTCACCAGTCATCCTTGATCGATTTCCATAGCTGCGAGCTTGGCTACTTGCTCTGCCAAACGATCGCAGGGAGGCGAAACGTACGGATACGCTTCCCGGAGGGCCACTGCCCGTGCGGCTAGTTACGTCGGTCTTGTCCGCGTCGTGCACGGCTTGGCAGCAGCAGGATTATTTCGACCGTGCTCCCGGCAAACGACATCCCAATACAAATTTGCATTTCGGTCCGCGATTAGACGGCCGAGACACTACCATATCTTAGCGCGAGCCAAACGCCGGCATTCGTGACGTCCAGATCGCCAAGCCGATGATGACGATTAATATCCAAAAGAGCGAATTGAAGAGCATGCGAACAAGGTCGCGGTTTTGGTCCTTGGTAACGCCAAGCCGATCCGAGATCGAGATAATGTCACCGGGCGCGATCAACAGCCAGATTATGAGACGAACGAGTCTTGCCATGCAATTCCTTGCCTCTCCAGCCAGATAGGAAAGCATCAACCGGCGCTCAAGTCGAGCGTGCCACACACGAAGCATGCACTGGCTCGCGCCCGGTCGGGTTCGCATCATTCGAAGCAGAGATGAGACCAGTTCGGTGAAGAGAAAGCTGCGATCTTTGCAAGTTGTCCCGAACTCGGCATCCCTCGCCAGGCGATCCCGCGCTTGCCCGACCGGGTTCAAAGGTTTGTGTGAAGCTCGATAGCCCTCGGGGCCGGATCACGGAACGTGGTCTGTCCTGCGAAACACATATCATGCCGCCGACATTCCCCTTCGTGCTGAGAGCATCGATGAGACCGGGCCCCCTTCCCTTCGGGCTTTCCAGTTCCAGGCGCGATAGCGGGCCGTGGTTGTACTCGTGCGTCACCCGCTGAACGGTCTCCTTCTGCGCTTCACGAGGCCGGCGCTTTCGACTGCATGGCCATGACAAAGCTCCTTCCAAACTCGGTTTTGCCTTTGCCGTCGATGGCTGACGTGAATTCTATTGAAGAACGGAAGCTGCCCTCGGCGCCTCACCAGCGAATGACGATCACCTTATCTCTCCCGCCGCCCAGTTGGATCGCCTCGGTGCCATCGGACTTGCGGCTACCAATTTGAGCGTCGTCAACGATTTCTACCGCAGTAGGATTCATGCCAAAGGCTTCGTCCACTTCGGCGCTGCAGACCAGCGTCCGGCGGTAAATCCTTGATCTGCTCTAAAAGCTCGCGAACGGTCATTTCGCACCTGTTTCGTGGAAGTGGAAGACACAGATCGCAAACTGCCCCCCTCGCGAAATGTTCCTCCTGCACGGCGAATATCCCCGCAGGCGGAGCTGATGGCATCGCTCAGCCGCTCAGCGGATCTTGCGGGCGACGAGGTGATGAAGGATCCGCTTGGGAGCATCACCTTTGCCCCTTTGTTTGCTTATGGCTGCCCCTGGCCGCCGCCGGACCCGTAGATATTTCCGGTTGCGAAGCTTGCATCGTTGGCTGCCAACTGCACATAGATGGAGGCCAGTTCCGCCGGCTGACCCGGCCGTTCCAACGCAGTTGTGCTGCCGAATTTCTTGTATTTTTCCTCCGACGCGCCGCCGCTTATCTGCAGGGGCGTCCAGATCGGTCCCGGGGCCACGCCGTTTACGCGAATACCCTTAGGTCCGAGCTGCTTCGCCAACGACTTCACGTAGTTCATAGTCGCGGCCTTGGTCTGAGCGTAGTCGTAGAGCTCGGGCGAAGGATCGTAGGCCTGTTCCGAGGTCGTTCCGATTATGCAGGATCCTGGCTTCAGATGCGGCAGCACCGCCTTGATGATCCAGAACGGCGCGTAGATGTTGGTCTTCATTGTAGCGTCGAAGTCCTCGCTCGTTATGTCGAGGATGGAGGGTTTCGCCTGCTGCCGGCCGGCATTGCAGACGACGATATCGAGCCCGCCGAGCTGCTGCAGGGCGTCGGCAACCAATTTCTGGCAGAAAGCCTCCTCCCGCAAATCGCCGGGAAGCGCGACTCCGGTCCTGCCGGCATCTCGTATAAGTTGGATCACCTCACTCGCGTCGGGCTCTTCCGACGGATAGAAGTTGATCGCGACATCCGCTCCTTCGCGCGCATAAGCAATAGCGGCGGCCCGGCCCATACCGGAATCGCCTCCCGTGATCAGAGCTTTGCGACCCGCAAGCCGGTCTGAACCCTTGTAGCTGGTCTCTCCGTGGTCGGGTTTCGGCTTCATGTCGCGTGCCAGGCCGGGCCAGGGCTGCGTCTGTGCTTCGAATGGCGGCTTCGGGTACTTGGAGCGGGGATCTTGCATCGCGGGTCCGTTCTCTGAGATTTTGGTCGTTGTTTGCTGGGCGCTGGCCGTACCCGAGACGCCGGCCGCTATTCCGACTCCTGCTGCCGCCATGACTTCACGTCGGGACAATGAACGGGGACGGTCTTTGGTCATTCGACTTCTCCGAGGCGCGTGAAACGTCCGAACCGCCTCGGCCTGATAAGGCTCCTTGGTCCGATCGAGAGAGCCCGAGGAGGGCCGCCATGTCATCTTTTCTCCACGGGATGGCGAATTTTCTCCACGGGATGGCGAATGGCTGGGCGGCTGGTTGCGCAGGAGGTCCGATTGACCGCGAACCCAAGAGCTCTCAATGCCCGAGATAAGGAAGCAATGGAGCAAATCATCGGCTATGACAGCCGAAATTACCTCGACTGGGAGATCGGCAGTGCGTACGAGGCGATCCTGCTGGCGTTGTGGGCCCACAGAATTTCGCCCACCCAATTGACCGCTAGCAGAGTTCTTTGCCCGTTAGCGGCAACGCATCTTCGTCCAATGATTTGAGCCGGCCGATCCGGAGCTCGCGGCTGGTGATTGATCTAATCGGTCTGCACGACCGACATAATTTCACCTTTGACAAGCGCCTGGGGATTACGCGGCCTCTTCCGTCTCAGCGTAATTGACGGGATTCTGCAGGTATGACGGGTCGAGCCGTCGAGCCCAGTTCCTCTCAGCATCGAGCAGTTCATCCTCCTCAGTCAGGCCGTTCATAAAGAGCCTGAGGACGTGCGCAGCAATGCGCGCTGCTTCGTTCGAAGCAGGGGCTACGCCGCGCTCTTTGCAGACGGAGTGACAAACGTGGGCAAGCATAACAATATCGCTCGGCCCCAAAAAACGACCAGGATACAACATACCGTTCTCTGCTCAAAAGCTACTGATGGCTACCGGTTACGCAAGGTTACCAGCAGTTACAATTAACTATGATAGTCATGCACCTCGACTTTGCGAAACATCCATTGCGCCCTCGAAAGGGCGTCAGGTACCAGCAGCACTGAGGCCGAGCCGGACGCTGGGCTGATCTGGCTGCTCGGGAGAATGTGAGAGAGCCTGAAAACTTGGACGAAGTGAAGCCGCTGGACCCGGGAGCGGCAGTCCCGTGCGCTCTGTGGCCGCGGCTACCAATGCGATCAAAGCGTCCGTCATCGATCCTTGAATGCCGGCCGATCGCGCAAGCTCCAAACATTGGCGTCCGGTTCAAATGTCGCGCCGACCACCCGCTCCTTCTCCTCCGGCCCAGCGCCGGCGCCGCTCGACCGAGGTGATCACTTCAATCTGATGCTTCGTCATAGGGCTACTCCTAGTGCTGGCACTAGAACTTGCAGCCCTTCAGCCTATGTCAGCAAGGCTGCTTCACCGGATGGGTACCGGATTTCCAAAGAGGACATTCGTGCTTCTCGCGGTCGCTCGCCTCGCCATGTGTATATCGAGGAGAGATCGCCGCGATCTCCTATTCATTTCACCTGCACTTCGTCATTCCCGTATGGACCGGTATGTCGTCGATCAGCGCGCAGCGCTGGAACGGACGAAACTGAGGCAGGGGGTAATGTCCGGGTAGAGGGCGGCCTCTACGGCCGGCATGCGGAACCCGAACACATAGTTCGATCCAATAGCCGGCCCTGACTTTCAGTTCCACACTACGCGCCGATGAATTGAACCGGAAGAGTCCGGCCGCGTTGTTGGGAAATCGAAACGTAATCCTTGGAGGAAGAAATGGCCGCTACTCAAACAACTCGCGGGCGCAGCCAGGACCGCGCAAAGGTCGCTGGCGGGCAGAATCATGAGGTGAAATACGAGGCGGGCAAGAGTGGGGCAAGCAAAGCCGACGTCAAATCGGCCGTGAAATCGGTCGGCAACAGTCGCAAGAAGGTCAAGGACAAACTCGGAAAGAAATGAGCCACGACAAATGGTTCGGATTGCCACCTTCAATGTGAACGGTGTCAATGGACGGCTGCCCGTGCTCCTCAAGTGGCTCTCGGCCACCAACTACGACATCGTCTGCCTCCAGGAACTAAAAACGTCCGACGAGAAATTTCCGATCGAGGCCATCCGCGAGGCGGGGTACGGCGCCATCTGGCATGGCCAGAAATCCTACAACGGAGTGGCCATTGTAACTCGAGGGATGGACCCGGTTGAACGCCGGCGCGGCTTGCCTGGCGATCCTGATGACACTCACAGCCGCTACATCGAAGCCCAGGTGGACCGGCTCGTTGTCGGCTGTCTCTACGTGCCCAATGGGAATCCAGCGCCTGGTCCCAAGTTCGACTACAAGCTGCGCTGGTTCGACCGCTTGATCAGCCACGGCCAGGACTTGCTCAAAGCGGGAGCGCCGACAGTGCTGTGTGGAGACTACAACGTCGTTCCAACTCCGATTGACGCCGTGGTGCCGCGACGATGGCTCGGCGATGCGGTTTTCTTCCCCGAGAGCCGGCAAGCCTATGCCGAGATGCTTGAGGATGGCTGGATCGATGCGGTCCGGCGCATCCGCCCGGAGAAGGGGGTCTATACTTATTGGAATCACTCCTATGGCGGCGGCTACGACAAGAGTTCTGGCCTGCGAATGGACCATCTGCTCGTCAGTCCATCGTTGTCGCCCAGGCTTCGCGATGCCGGCGTGGATGTTGGGACGCGAGGGTGGGAAAAGCCCAGCGATCATGCGCCGGCTTGGATAGAGCTCGACTAGTCGATTTTGACGGGGCCAAGTTCAGATGTCAGCAGGTTCACGCCTTTGTCCGAAACTTGTCGCATATTTCGGACATGTCCTTGGTTGAGCCTGACAGCAATTTCCGTACGCGCGTGCTTGCACGGATCGAGTCCAAACCCGACGAGGTATGGACCCGCCGACTTTGCAGACTTCGGTGGAGGCATCGAGAAGAGCCTCAACGGTGGCAAACAGGGTCACACTCGACCTCGCCGTCTTTCCAACCCACGCGCCGCCTTTCGTGCGACCCTGAGGTCATCGAGAGTTGGCTGCCACCAAAGCGCGTCACCAATCTCCGTCTTGGTTCGCGAGGGCCAGGTCTTGATGAGCTCATCGAAGGCGGCGGGACGCCACCGACCCCAGACATAGTCATGGTGGTCTGGAAAGTCGGCGTACTGGGTACCAAGAATGTCGCCATCGACGGGCTCGCCATCGCACCCGATGAAGACGATGACACCGTAGCCCCGTGTCATTACCGGCCGGCCAAGCGGCGGAAGATCGTTTGGATCCAGCGGATAGCGCCTGCGGCGGCGTTCCGTGGCATGGGCGCGAGACGCCAGTTCTTGCGGAGACCCCTGCCTCTGCGCCGCGCGCTGTTTTCGCGCTTCGGGCTCGTTGCGAAGAGCGGCAGCCTCAATTTCCGCCCAGCGTCGATGCAGTTGTTCATAGGAGCGATATGGCACTTTCCAAGCGTGCCTGTCGGGATCCCAGGACGCAAACGGCACGTCGCGCATCACCTTCACCACCGAGCGAGAATATGGTGTTTGCACCTCCAGCCGATCCTGGTGCACGAACAGGTACTTGGAAACGATAGGATCGAAGGCGTAGGCGTCGCGTCCTCTGCTGTCAGCATGCACGCTCGATCCGGCGAGTTCTTGCTCCATCCAACGATTGACGCGCCGAGCTGCGGTCTTTCCCGGGACAAACCAGGCCTTGAGTTGATCGCTCCAGCGGGCCCGGGGAAAACTCTTCCGGAAGCGTTCGACGGTGGTCCGATCAAAGGGGAAGGACGCCGGCACGCCCGTTGAGACATTGTCATTCGAACCTGATCCATCCGTTCTCTTCATGATCATGGAGCCTTCACCGCATCTCTGACAGGAGAACGCTTTACGAAGGCGCAAGTGCCCTTCGCGCCGATGTCGGCAAGAACTCCCAGATTGCAGGAGGCGAACGTACCTTTGCTTACTTCGCTAGGGCCTGGGCGATAGCGCGATCGGCGATCCAGCGCGCAATGCAACAGGATCTGCGCTTTTCGTCCGGAAGCCCGAGAGGCCGATCAAGCTGGATTTGCACCAGCTTTCTTAATTCGAGACCGAAATCGAAATTCAACAGTGCCAATTATGTGGACCTTCTCGAGCACAGACACCTGACCGTTTCCATTCATCGCCCAAGGCCAGTTTATCGCTGGAAAGCCAAAGTGCGGGAATTCAGGAGAAATGGCCGCTGGATGCGTTTTTTCTGAAGGGGGTTGTCGAGGGGAGATACCCATGGCTGCACCAGTCTGTCGGCGCTGCCAAATTTGCAGATCGCATCCAGGACCTTTCCAACGACATTCCGGAGCTATGTGACATTATGGAGGCGTTGCTTGCCGCCCGACAGAAACTTCGCGAGCAGTTCACGGTGCTGCATGAAAGGTTGTTGTCGATCGTGAAGGATGACACGGTTCTGCAGGCGGTTGATGACCGTGCCTGGTATCGGCCCTGTCGTTGCGCTGGCTTTCAATGCCACGGTCGACGTTCCTGCACGCTTCAAGAACTCGAAAGCCGTAGGTCCGGCTCTCGGGTTGACGCCGCGGTTGCATCAATCAGGCGAGGACAATCGCGTCGGACGTGTTTCCCTGTGCGGTGACGCCATGATGCGGACGCTGCTTTATGAAGCCGCGCAAGTCTTGCTGACGGTGGTGAAAAAGTGGTCATGGCTGAAAACTTGGGGATGAACATCGCCAAACGTCGAGGCCGGCAAAGGGCGACCGTTGCCCTTGCTCGCAGAATGGCTGTCATCATGCACAGAATATGGTCCGACGGCGGTGAGTTCCGCTGGGCGCGAGAGGAAGCGACGGGGGTGATATAGCCGGGTCCACCAAACGAAAGGGAGAAGATCCGATAACGGGATCCGCCAAGGGCGGATACATGTCCTTCGCGGGACGGAGGATGAAGAGAGGACGTGCCGGGACTCGTTTCCACCGCGGCAACGTGGTGAGAACGCTGTTTAGATTGTCCCCTTCATTCCAACTGATCCCATGCTGGGAGGGCCAAAGCGCCGATCCCGAAGAGAAGCAGGGCCTCGCGAAAGACATCAAATGCCCATGGTAGAGGAAGCTTGAAAGCGATTGACTTCAACACACCGAATAGAGAAGTCCCGGCATTTGCTGGAGCGGATTGAGAGTGAAGCGCTCGGGCTGGGAAGCTCATGCCTTGCAGATGAACTCGTAGGGGGTGAGACTTTGAGGGTTTCGAGTCTGCGACCGAAATTGTAGGCCGCGACCAAATCGGCAAGATGCCGACGCAGTTGGGCGTGATCGTGGTTCTGGGATGCCGCACCGAGCCGCAGCGTGTATGAGAGGCGCTCAACATCGCGTCGGCCGCGCCGCGCTTGGCGGTTTGTGTCTTCTGAGCGGGGAGCGGCTTTCGCTTGGGACGAAGGCAGCGTGATGCTGATCATCGCCGCCGCGCTTCGGTCGCCGATGACGCATGATCATCAGCAGCACCAGCATCGCCACGATGATCATCATGATCGGCATGCCAATGACCATCGCCGCGGTCGGTTGGTCCGTGTGGGGTACATTGGCGCTCGGCTACGCGCCGCCGATCACCATGACTTTGGGCTGGCTGGCCAATGCGAATGCAGCGAATGAGCGCTGCACCCGTTCTAAATCGAGGCCGTCGGCAATGATGACCAGCCGCGATGTGCGGTCTTGGCTCGGCCACGCCTCCATATGTACAGGAGGATGAACGAGATGCTGCACACCGTGGACCGCGACCGGGCGGTCTTCACCTGCGATGTTCAGGATGCCCTTCACCCGAAGGACACGCTCTCCATGTCTGTTGAGCAGCATGGTGAGCCATAAGCCGAACGCGGTCCAATCGACTTGCTCGTCCCAGACCAGGACGCAGGATGCGATCGCCGCTTGATGCGCCTGTCCGTCGGCAGTCGCCAACACGGCAGCCTCCTCGCAGAAGAAGCCTGACTGCGATTGCAGCTGGCTTGCACGGGCTACAGTCTCCTGCTCGAACAGATCTCGTGCGCAGAACCCGGAGCGGACATTCAGTATCGGGGCATCCGGATTGATGCGCTCCAGCCGATCTGCAAGTCGCCCGATTTTGGCGTCGTCAGCGAGATCGGTCTTGGTCATGACCAGCCTGTCGGCAATGGCCACCTGACGATTGGATTCGATATATCGGTCGAGGTTGGCAATCCCGTTCATGACGTCGACGGTGGTCACCACATTTCCCACGATGAAATGGTGCTTCAGCATCGGATCGGATTTTAGCGTCGAAAGAATCGGAAATGGGTCAGCCAGCCCCGTACTTTCGACCACTACCTGCCGGAACGGGGATATCTGGCCTCGCTCCCGCTTCGAATATAGATCGCGGATCGCGTCGGCCAGTTCACCGCGCACGGTGCAGCACACGCAGCCGGACTGAAGCAGTACCATGGTTTCGTCAATTCGTTCCACCAAGTGGTGGTCGAGCCCAACCTGGCCGAATTCATTGATGAGCACGGCCGCGTCCGATAGATCAGGGTCATCAAGCAACCGTTTCAGAAGCGTCGTTTTGCCCGAGCCGAGAAAACCTGTCAGCAGGTGGACCGGGGTGAAAGGCGGTAGTTCAGCCATCGCGACCGGCTTCGAAGCTTGCGATGACATCGGCCTCCAACGGATCGCAAGTCCTGCCCGAAAGACGCTCCGCAGCCTGCCATAGGTGTCCGAGATCGTTGATGATCTCGGTCTTGCCCGTTCGCGTTGAAATGACAAAGGCCGTCCCCTGCCAGTCCGCCAGCCGCATGCCGAAGGAGGCCAGGATGAGATTAGCTATCCTGACGCGATTGGCGCGCTCACGGCGCCGGTCAACGTTTTCGACGTTGCGCGTGTAAACGCCGGGCCGGGCCACGGCATCGGTCCAATGTTCGTTGCTGCCTAGAACGCCGCATAGCGAGCACATGATCTGCTCCTTGGATGACCGTCTTCGGAGACCGTTTGACCCCGACAGGGCCTTACAGTTCCTCTGTAGGTGGTTGCCCTGCCTGGCGATGCCAAGTCCCCCCTGCCTGGTCTACCGCAGGCTTCGACCAGAAGAAGAACGCGGTCTCGGAAATGCCGAGGCCGCGTTCTTCTGTCGAGGAACTCAAGGGGCCGGGATCGGCTTAACCTTGTTTGGCTCCAGCCAGCCCTTGGTCGGCTCACATTTTCCGCAGTTGATGCCGGGCAAATTGTCGGCGTAGGTCACGTCGGGCAGATCCTTGATGGTTGCGCCCGGCGTGGGCGTACCATCTTGCACCGACTTCAAGCTGAGTTCGGGCAGCAGATCGCCGTTCAGCGAGGTGTCGATGAAGAGCGGTGGCACCTTGTCGGCAGGGAAAGTGTTGCAGCCGTCAACGAAGGTCTCACCCTGGCAGAGCTTCACATCCTGCGGCTCAACCCATGGCAGCGGATATTCGATGTTGTTAGCGGTTAGCTTCTTCTTGCCGGTCACGACTTCCATCATGAGCTTGAAGGCGTAGCCGCCAACGGCCGGACCCGCGCTCGAGGAGACGCCTTTCAGGCCCTTGGCCTGCATTGCCGGATCCGCCATCGCGAGACGATAGCCGTTGTTGGACTGGCCGGCAATCACGACCAGCTTGTCGGGACGACTGTTGATGACGGCTTGCAAAGAGCCAAAGGTGCCGTCAACCGTCCAGATACCGTCGACGTTGGGGTGCGCGGCTAGGATCTTGGCAACCTCCTCCTGCGAGGTCGCGTCGTTCCAGTTGCCATAGAAATCGCCGACGATCTTGATGTCGGGATATTTCTTGAACACGCCATAGGCCTGTTCGTCATAGGTCTTGGTCACGGTCGTGCCGGCGACGCCGTGGTTGAAGATCAGCTCTCCCTTGCCGCCCATCTGGTTCACCATCCACTGCGCCGTATTGGCGCCGTAACGGGCGGTGATGTTGGAGACGTTGTGCGCGCAGGACTCCGTAACCGTACTGTCGTATGTGAACACCACGACGCCTTGATCGCAGGCTTGCTTGATGGTGCGGTTGAGCGCAGTCGGCGAGAGCGGATACAGAAGAATGGCGTTGGCGCCTGCCGCGATCATGCTCTGGAGGTCAGATATCTGCTTCTGCACGTCGGTGCCGGAGATAATGGTCTTGAACTCTACCTGGTTGTCGTAAGGCGGGGTCGAAGCCAGTGCCTTGATGCCGTTGGCGGCGCTCGCCTGCCAGGTGTTGCCGCTGTAGCTCATGTTCAGGAACACCTTGTAGGTATCCTGGGCATTCGCGCTGGATGTCCCCAGACCAAGCAACGTGGCGGCGATGGCCGCCCGGCCGTAAGTCAGTCTACGCGAAGCGTTCTTCATGTTCTTTCTCCCATTTGAAGCGACCGCCGACTAACGGCTTCGCAGATTGAGCCGCCCACGCTGGAGCAGCAAAGCGATGATGATGATCCCGCCCTGCACCAGGTCGCGGAATCCCTGCGAGAGGCTGAGCGTGGTGATGACGGTGGACAACGTGCTGAGGAAGAGCGCGCCGGCAAGAGTTCCGAGATAGATGCCGGAGCCACCGGTGACCCGTGCGCCGCCGATGACGACGGCGGCGATGGAGGGCATCAGCAGCGCATCGCCCATGTCAAGCGTCGCGCTCGAGGAATAGCCGGCCAAGAGGATGCCGGTCATTCCGGCACAAAGGCCGCTGATGGCATAGACTGCGATGGTGAGCGCGGCGATCGGCAGGCCCAGCACGTTGGCCGCGCCAGGGCTGCTGCCAATGGCGTAGAGCTTGCGGCCTTCCGCGCTCTTGTTCTGGAACAGCCAGGCGAACACCGCAAAGACGATTATGAAATAGACGGGGTAGGGTACCCCCAGCCAGCGGGAGCTCATGAACTGCTGGATCGCAGGAGCGACCGATTGTTGCGAATTGCCCGCGGTGAAACCCAGCGCCACCCCGAAGAATGTGATGCCGGACGCCAGCGTCACGATGAAGGGCGGGATCTTGGCAATCGCCACACCGATGCCGTTGATGAGACCGATGCCAAGACAGCACAAGAGGGTAAGCGGAATGGCGTACAGCAGCGCGTCGTTGCTGCCGCGCGTAAGTTCCGCGATCATCATGCCGCCGACACCGATGACCACGCCCAGTGACAAGTCGATGCCGCCCAGAAGGATCACCAGCCCCTGCCCGAACGAAGCGACCACCAGGAAGATGGCGGTAACCAGTATGGCGGTGAGCTGGTCGAACGAACCGAAATTGGGACTGGCGATCTTCGTGCCGATGACCAGCAGCGCCGTGGCGGCGAACACGGTGATCGGCGGCACAAGGTCCGATGAGACAAGTGCGCGGCGCGCGCTCTGCGCGCCGTGCTCGGACGTCTGTGCCGGGGTCGTAATGTCCTTGTCGGTCATCAGGCTTCCCTTCTCGCGGAACGGCGCGCCAAATAGACGGAGGCTTGGCCGAAAAGGATTGCCAAGATCATGATAAGTCCGTTGAAGATGTTGGTGTAAAAGTCAGCCACGCCGAGCGCGAACAGCATCTTTTGCAACACCGTCAAAATACCTGCACCGGCCAGCGTGCCGACCACCCCGCCGCGACCGCCGAACAGGGACGTGCCGCCGATCGCGACCGCCGCGAACATGAACAGCAAGAAGGAATCGCTGATGCGTGGATCGCCCGAACCGATCTCGGCGCTGAAAACGAAGCCGGCCATGGCATAGAACAGGCCGGCGGCCACGAAAGCGAATAGCCTGGTGGCGCGGATATTGAGCCCCGAGAGCCGCGCGGCCGTCTGATCCGTGCCGACCGCGTACATTGCTATGCCCATGCGCGAATGCTTGAGCAGAAACCAGAAGACGAGCACCAGCACCAACAGGATCGCCGGCACGGGAATGCGTAGAATGTCGCCGGTGATGCCATAAGCGATGGATTCCACCACCTCGCCGCCAGGTGCCGGAAGGATGAGGAGCGCGATGCCTTGGCATGCGATCAGAGAACCGAGCGTCACGGCGAGCGACTGCAGTCCAAAATAGGCGACCAGTATGCCGTTGAGACCACCGACCACGAGGCCGACCAACAGAACCAGGCCGAAGCTGCCAAGGGCGCCCGCATCGCCGCCACTCACCGTCGCCACCACCACATTCGCGATGGCGATCACACCGGGGCCCGAAAGGTCCAGCTCGCCGCATACCACGACGAGCGTCAGTCCCGTTGCGGCGAGGGCGAGTACGATGGCGTTGTTGAGGAGGTTACCGATGCCGAACAGCGAGAGTGCCGAAGGCTCGTGGGCGGCATAGACGGCGAACATGACGATAAGCAGGCCGATGGCGGCGACCGCTCCGTTGCCTAGAATTGTCAAGCGGCCGCGAGGCGTATCGGATGCCATCGTTACGCCCCTTGGGCGGCAGGCCGCCGCGA
Organism: Mesorhizobium sp. B2-5-11; assembly: GCF_006440835.1. Taxonomy (NCBI): domain Bacteria; kingdom Pseudomonadati; phylum Pseudomonadota; class Alphaproteobacteria; order Hyphomicrobiales; family Phyllobacteriaceae; genus Mesorhizobium; species Mesorhizobium sp. B2-5-11. The sequence continues at coordinate 161,980 of NZ_VFUK01000009.1, read as the reverse complement.
CCCGTCGCGATAACCGGATGCCAGCGACAGCATACGGTCCTGTGAGAGATGGTCGCGGCCCAGCTCGCCGGCAATCGAATTGCGGTAGAGAACGAGGCAGCGATCACAGAGCTGAACGAGTTCGTCCAGTTCAGTCGAATAGAACAGGATCGAGCCGCCATCGCGCACGAACGCGCGCATCATGGCGTATATGTTGCGCTTGGCGCCGACATCGACACCGCGCGTGGGATCGAACAACAGCAGGCACCGCGCGCCCGTTATCAGCGCCCGCGCCAGCACCGCCTTCTGCTGGTTGCCGCCCGAAAGCGCGCCGACGTTGAGGGGCAGGAGCTGCTTCGAAAGGTTCACTGCCGGGGTTACCTGCTCCACCAGCCGCAGCTCGGAAGATCTGTTTACGAGCTTGAATGGGCTCACCTTGTCTATCACCGGCAGCGAGATATTCGCCTGCGTGGTGAGATCGTGAAACAGTCCTTCGGACTTTCGTTCCTCCGGCACCAGCACCATGCCGAGCCTACGCGCCGCGCGAGGCGAGCCGACCGAAGTCGCCTTGCCTGCGATCGAGATCGTGCCCTCTCGCAGCGTCGACAAGCCCACCAGCGACTTGAAGAGACTGGACTGCCCGTGACCCTCCAGACCCGCCACACCAAGAATCTCGCCGGGAGCCAGCGAGAAGCTGATATCATTGACGCCAGGGCCGATCAGGTGACCGACCTCCAGCGCCGGCGTGGCGCCGACGCGAACCGCCGACGGCGCCTTCTCCGCGGATTCAACCACGGAGCGACCGGCCATACTGCTGAATATCGCTTCGTCGCTCATGGATTCAACATCGCTTTCCAGCACCTTGCGGCCGTTACGCAGGATAACGCAGCGCTGGCACAAGCGGCGGATCTCGTCGAGCTTGTGGCTTATGTAGAGCACTGACGTGCCGCCACGAACAGCGGCATCGACCAGCTTGAAAAGCCATTCACGGTCGGAGAGCGCGGCGGTCGCTTCGTCGAGCACCAGCACGGCCGGGCGGTGCCGCAGCGCACGCACGATCTCGACCTTCTGGCGCATGCCGAGCGGCAGATCCTCGACCAGCCGCCGGGGCGCGATATCCGCCACGTCATGGGCTTGAAGAATCTCAGCCGCCTCACGCTCGATGTTGCGCGCCGACACCAGACCAAGGCGGTTGAGTGCCGGGCGCGGCAGGAACAGGTTCGCGGCCACTGACAATGTCGGAATCAGGCTGAGTTCCTGGAAGGCGGTTGCTATGCCGGCCAAGCGGGCGTCCACAATGCCCTGCGGCTTGAAAGGAGCGCCGCGCAATTCGATGGAGCCGGTATCAGGTGTGACGACGCCACTCAGTATCTTCACGAGTGTCGACTTGCCGGCGCCATTTTCGCCGAGCAGACCGCACACTTCGCCGGAGCGCATTTCAAACGAAATATCCTCAAGCGCAATCGTGGCACCGTAGCGCTTGGACACGGATCGGAAATCAAGGACGTTGTGCGTTCTATCCTTCATTCCACCTCTTCCCAGTCTTCCCTATTTGGTCAGACCAAGATTGGAGCTAGCACGCCTTACCCGCCATGACAATTAAGAAAACTTGCAAGAAAGCTTGAATTTTCAGCACATTTGGTCTGACCGGAAATGGGTGGTCGAAAAGCAATGCGAAGGGCACCAAATCCACCATCAATTCTGCTGTTTCCAGCAGAATTGACGGGAGCTGCCATCGGCGAGATGACACAGAAAGTATAATCAATCCGATCGATCGGGTCTGACCACTCAAGCGAACCGGGCCGGAGACCGCGCGGCGATCCCGGCATAGTACGCCGAAGCCGCTCAGGATTTGGGACGTGCCTTGCCGCTGCGCGGGAAGCGCTTGCCGAAATCGGCCGCGATCTCTTCCATCTTGACGAACTTCACGCCCTCGAAGCCCTTCATATAGTCATGGAGCCGTTCGTGCATCTTCAGCACATGCGGCTTGCCCGACACGTCGGGATGGATCGTCAGCGGGAACACGGCATAGTCGTAGTTCTCGTAGACCCAGTCGAACTGGTCGCGCCACATCTGCTCGATATCGCGCGGGTTGACGAAGCCGTGACTGTTGGGCGAGGCCTTGATGAACATCATCGGCGGCAGGTCATCGAGATACCAGGATGCCGGTATCTCGATGAGATCGGTCTCCTCGCCTTGCGAATACGGCTTCATCCAGCTGGATGGATGCTTGGAATAATCGATCTTCGTCCACTGGTCGCCGACCGTCACATAGTAGGGGTGATGGTCGTTATGCATCAGCGAGTGGTCGTAGAGCAGCCCCTTCTGCTTCAAAAGCTCATTTGTTTTCGAGCCGAACTCCCACCAGGGAGCGACATAGCCGCGAGGCGCCTTGCCGCAAAGCTTGGTGATCAGGTCGACGCACTTGTTGAAGATGGCCTCTTCCTGCTCGGGCGACATGGCGATCGGGTTCTCGTGGCTGTAGCCATGCATGCCGATCTCGTGGCCAGCGTCCGCCACTTCCTTCATTTCGTCCCAAAAGCTCTCGATGGAATGACCGGGGATGAACCATGTCGTCTTGATCCCCCACTTTTCGAACATCCGAAGCAGCCGGAGGCTGCCGACCTTGCCTGCGAAGGCGCCGCGAGAGATGTCGCAAGGGCTGTCCTCACCGCCGTAGGAACCCAACCAGCCGGCGACAGCGTCAACGTCCACTCCGTAGGATACAAACATTTCTTTCGGCATCTCTCTTCCTTTCGTTGTTCATGTCCCCGGCCGAAGGGCGTCTAGGGTAGTTGCGAGGGTGGAAGACCGGCCCGGCTTCCCGCCATGCTGATATGTTTGCGCATGTAGTAGTTGGCGCCATCGGGATCGCCCATGGCAATCGCCTCCAGGATGCGATCATGCTCCTGCACCGCGAACAGCAGATTGCCCCGCCGCTCGGTGGGCAGGCGCTGGCTCTCCAGCAGCACGCTCGCGAATGTCTGGTGCATGTCCACCAGCAGCTTGTTGCGCGAGATGCGCATGATGAGGTTGTGGAAATCGAAGTCCGTCTGCGCGTAGGAATTGAGGTCCTTTTCGCGCGCCGCGTTGCGAAAGGCGATCGTGCATTCCTTCAGGTCGGCGATCTCCTGATCGGTATGGGTCAGCGCCGCGAGCTCGGCGGCGTAGGATTCGACGATGTAGCGGAACTGATAGACCTCGCTCAGCGAATAACGCGCCGCGAAGCGCCAGGACGGAGTTGCCGGTGCGCCGGAAGGGTCGGCACAAACGAAGCCCCGCCCTCCCTCGCGCGCAACGATCTCGCCGATGGTGGCGAGGATCGACAGAGCCTCGCGCAGCGTGGCGCGGCTCACATTGAGGTCGCGGGCCAGGTCGCGCTGCGGCGGCAATGTATCGCCTGGTCGCAACCTGCCGTCGCGGATCATCGACTGCAAGGCGGCCACCGTTGCCTGGGCCACACCGCCGCTGGCTTCCCGGCGCTCGCGCCGCAGGTCGGGCGGCTGTAAGGCCGCCGTCTTTCCATCATCACTAAGATTGCGTTTCATCATGGCTAGGCCCCAGCGTCAGCAGGAATTGTCGCCACATAGCTAGAACAAGATACATTTGGATGGAACCATTCAGCCCGCGGTTGATCAGAGCATGACATCGCCGCCGTTCGGATTCATGGTCGCGCCGATGTAGTAAGCGCCCTCCTCCGACGCCAGCAGCACGGCGGTGGGAGCGATTTCGTCGACATGGCCGGCGCGGCCGATCGGCAGTTCGCCGAGCTTGCGCTTCTTCCATTCCTCCGGCAGCGCCTTGAATAGCTCCGTTTCGATCGGGCCGGGACAGATGGCATTCACGGTGATGCCGTCGCGCGCCACCTCATAGGCGAGCGAGCGGGTGAAGCCGATGACACCGGCCTTGGCGGCCGCATAGTGCGCCATTTCCGGCGCGCCCTTGTGACCGAGCTGCGAGGCGATATTGATGATGCGGCCGAACTTGCGGGAAATCATCGGCTTCAGCACCGCGCGCGTGCAAAGAAAGACGCTGCGCAGGTTGACGGCCATCATCTGGTCCCACATGCCGGTGCTCATTTCGGCGACGACGGACGTCGTGTCGATGCCGGCATTGTTGACCAGTATGTCGATATGGCCGAGCGCCGCCTCCACCTTCTTGACGGCTGCCTCGACCTGCGCCTCGTCGCTGACGTCGGCCGCGACGGCGAAGGTCCTTGCACCGAAATCAGCAAGGGCGGAGATGCGCGCCTCGGCGGCCTCGAGTTTCAGGTCGAGAACGGCCACGTCGGCGCCCTCGCGCGCGAAGGCCGTGGCAATCGCGCCACCGATGCCGCGTGCGCCTCCCGTGACCAGTGCTTTCTTTCCAGCGAGACGTCCTGACATGCTTGGTTTCCCATTTCCTGGTTGATTGACTATCGTAGCGAAGACGCGAGACCACCGGGCGCCGGCCGGCCGAGGATGCGTTCGGCTTCCTTCATGAACACGTTGAAGGTGTCGGAGGCCGGCACCGAAGCGGCGACGTCCTTGTGGCGAAAGCAATGGACCGTGTGCCGTTCGCCGACCGTCTCAGCCGGCGGCATCTCACGGCGGCAGCGATCGATGACGAACGGGCAGCGCGATGCCAGGAAGCAGCCCTGGGGCAGATTGATCGGGCTCGGGATCTCGCCTTTGAGGCTGACGCTGCTTTCGATCTTGAGATGCGGATGCGGCAGCATGACCGACGACAGCAAACCACTGGAATAGGGATGTTGCGGGCGATTGAAGACCGTTTCGGCGCTGCCCTGCTCAACGATCATGCCGAGATACATCACCGCGACGCGGTGGCTGATGAAGCGCACCGTGGAGAGGTCGTGGGAGATGAACAGATAGGCGGTGTTGCGTTCGCTCTGGATGCGCCGCAGCAAATCGATGATCTCGGCGCGGGCGGTCGGGTCGAGCGCCGAGGTCGGTTCGTCGAGGACGACGAGTTCGGGCTCCGTGACCATGGCGCGCGCTATGCCGACACGCTGCTGTTGCCCGGAAGGCAGCTCGGAAGGATAGGCGTCGAGCAAGTCGGTATCCAGCCGCACCAGGCGCAAGGCGTCGGCCGTGCGGCGGCGCCTCGTTTCGCGGTCGAGCTTTAGCGGCAGGAGCGGCTCGCAGATCGTGTCGCCGATCTTCATGCGCGGGTCGAGCGACTCGTTCGGTTCCTGGAATACAAGCTGAATCTTGCCAGCCAGCTTGCTCTTGTGTTGATGGCGCTGCGCCAGGTCGGTGCCGCGGAAGCGAATGTTTCCGGCGGTCGGCTCGATCAGGCCGACGATGCAGCGGCCGACCGTGGTCTTGCCTGAGCCACTCTCGCCCACGAGCCCCAGTGTCTCACCCGGCTCGATGGTCAGGCTGACGCCGTTGATCGCCTGTACCACCTGCTTGGAGCCGGCAATGGGGAAGCGCTTGTAGAGGTTGTCGATGGTCAGGACGGCGTTCATGCGTGCCTCACGGGGAAATGGCAGCGGACGAAGTGGCCCGGACCGATCTCGGCGAAAGGTGGCCGCTGTGCGCGGCAAACCGGCTGAGAGATGGGACAGCGGTTGGCATACTGGCAGCCGGTGGGCGGTTCGCGCCGCCGGCCAGTGTCCGGCACGCTCCAGCTGTCGCGCAGCCTGGGGCTATGGGAGAAGGCTGCAAGCAGCATCAATGTGTAGGGATGCGCGGGCGCGAGGAAGAGAGCCTCGCGCGGCGCGATTTCGACGATTTCGCCCGAGAACAGCACAGCGATGCGATTGCAGAAATGCGCGGTGATGCCGACGTCGCGGGTGATGAACAGCATGGCGCTGCCATGCTCCGAGGCAAGCTTGGTCAGCAGGGCCAGGATCTGCGCCTGCACCGTGACGTCGAGTCCGCTGGTGGCGTCATCCGAGATGATAAAGGCCGGGCTGCAGATCAGCGCCATGGCGATGACGACGCGCTGCGCCATGCCGCCGGACAGTTCGTGAGGATAGGCATCCATGCGCCGTTCCGGGTCCGGTATCTGCACGTCGTGCAGGATCTTCAACGCCATGCGCCGCGCCTCCTTGCCGCCGACGCCGAGATGGATCCTCGCCATCGCGGCGATCTGGTCGCCGACCTTGAGCAGCGGATTGAGCTCAGCGCGGGGATTCGGCACCACGACCGAGAGACGGCGGCCGCGAAGACGGCGGAGTTCGGATTCGGACAGGCTGAGGATCTGGCGGCCCTCGAAGTGGACTTCGCCGCCGGCGATGCGGCCCGGCGATGGCGGCAGCCCGAGGATGGAGCGGGCGAGCGTCGTCTTGCCCGCGCCACTCTCACCGACCAGGCCAACGATCTCGCCAGGCTGTACTGCAAGGTCGATGCCCTTCAGCACCGCCTTCGGTTCGGCGCTTCCGGACGGGAACGTCACGCGCAAGTTCCTGATGTCGATCAACGGCGGCTTGTCGCCGCCGGACGCGTTGCGCGTTTTGCTTATGATTTCTGCTGCGCCCAATGACATTCTCACATTAATTGCTGATCCGCGGGTCGAGCAGGAAATAGATGAGGTCGACCGCGATGTAGACGATGAGGGAGAAGATGGCGGAGAAGAGCACAAAGCCCAGAACCGGATAGATGTCCGAATTCAGCACACCTTGCACCGCGTATTGCCCCGCCCCTCCCCACGAGAACACGATCTCGACGAGCACCGCACCGCCGATCAGGAAGCCGTAGAGCACGCTGATAATGGTGACGATCGATGGCAACGCATTGCGCAGCGCATGGCGCACGACAAGGTTCTGCGGCACCCCGCACAAAACTTCAAAGCGGCTGAAATCGGAGTCCAGCATCTTCTCCATCGTCGCCTGCGTCATCTTGAGGATGGGACCGGCATTCAGGAGCCCGAGCGTCATCACCGGCAGGACCAGATGCGCGCAGGCAGACCAGAAGGCCTGCAGGTCGCCGGCGAGAAGCGCGTCGATGGTGAGGGCTCCGGTGACCGGCGCCGGCGGTATGACGATCATGTCGATACGGCCGAGAGGCGCAGGCGCCCAGCCGAGCACGGTATAGAAGATGAAGATCAGCACGAGGGCGAACCAGAAGTCCGGTAGCGCACCGGCACTCAAGCCATAGAGATCGGACAGGCGCGCGATCCAGCCGTTTGGCTTGCGCGCCGCATGGACGCCCAGCGTTACCCCAACGATGATAGCCAGGAGCAGCGAAAGCGTGACGAGTTCGAGGGTCGCCGGGAAGCGCTGAAGCAGATCCTCGAGCACCGGCCGCGTTGTCTGCCAGGAGGTTCCCAGGTCGCCATGCAAGAGATTGCGCACATAGATCAGGAACTGCATGTAGAGAGGCTGGTCGAGCCCGAGCTGCTGGCGCAGTGAGGCGATGGCCGAAGGCGTCGCCGTGGGCCCGAGCATCAGCACAGCGGGGTCACCCGGAATGCTCTTCACCAGCAGGAAGCTCACGAGCACAATGCCCAGCAACTGCGGGATCACGAAAATCAGGCGCTTGGCGAGATAGGCCAGGATGCGCATCAGGCGCCCTCCGCCGGCCGGTCGACCCGGCGGCGATGCTCGCGTGCATCGCTCAGCAGCTGCCGGCGCTTGGACGGATCGGCCAGGACCTCGATGGACGCGCCGACCAACGAGAAGCCGAATACGGTGATCGCGAGCATCGCGCCGGGGAACATGGACGGCCACCACTGGCCGGTCACCACGTTTTGAAAGCCCATGGCGATCATGCTGCCCCATTCAGGTGTCGGCGCGCGCACGCCGGCACCAACGAAGGACAGCGCCGAGGTCAGCAGGATGCCCCAGCCGACATTGACCGATAGCTGCGCCAGCACCGGCGCCATCGCATTGGGAATGATGTGGCGCCGAATGGTCTGCATGTCCGACAGGCCATTGACCTGCGAAGCCTCGACATAGCGCATGGAGCGGATGCTGAGCACCTGCGAGCGCATGAGACGCAAGTAGATCGGCGCATTGACGAAGGCTATGGCCAGAACCACCGTCTGGATGCTCTGACCGAGGCTGGCAACCAGGGCGATGGCGAAGACGAAAATGGGAAATGCCTGCAGCACGTCGGCCGCGCGCATGACGGCGAAGGATAGCCACACGCGAATGCCGCGCCCGCTGCTGTAGAAACCAACAACAGCACCGATCGAGCCGCCAATCAGCGCCGACAGGAGCGTGCCCAGTATCGCGATCGTCAGGTCGATGCGGGGCGCGTAGATGGAACGACTGAAAATATCCATGCCGACATTGTCGGTGCCAAAGAGATGGGTGGCATCCGGCGGCTGCAGGAAGCTGGCCGAATCCGCCTCGGTCGGCGAATAGGGTGCAATGGCCGGCGCGAAGATCGCCAGCAGGGTGATCGCGATGACGATCAGATAGCCGATCGCAAATCTCGGCCGGATGACCGCCAGCCTCAGGAGAAGGCTAAGCTTCGAAGACATCTAAGATCTTTCCGATACACTAACTTGTCCCCGGAGGCGGCAGCCTCCAGGGACAAGACCTCATCAGCCGCGGCTGAAATCCTGGAACCGAAGATTATTGGACGTGTAGTAAGTGTAACCCTTGAGGTTCGCCTTACGCGCCAGCGTGTATTTCGGATAAGCAATGAAGCCCCAGGGCGCTTCGTCCATCAACGTCTTCTGCACCTCCGAGTATTTCTGCTTACGCACATTGTCATCAAGCGTGGCAAGACCGTCCTTGATCATCTGATCGACGCTCTTGTTGTCATAATTGGAATAGTTCACGTAGCTTTCGGAGTTGAAGTAGAGGTAGGTCGAGTAGCCCGGATCCGGCGTCCACGGCGAATCCAGATAGAAGATCATCGGCTTGGCGCGCTTGGTGACGTTCTCGTAAAACACGCCGGCCGGCAGCTTCTCCAACGTCAGCTCCACGCCGATCTGCTTTAGCGCGGTCTGGATCAGCAATGCGATCGGCTCCTGCGTCGGGTCGCCGGCGTTGTAGGACAAGGTGGTCGCCAGGTTCTTGGCGCCTGCCTTGTCAAGAAGCTCCTTGGCCTTGGCAAGATCATAGCCGTACGCGAAGAAGCTTTCATCCGCCATCGGGTAGATATAGGGCATCGGCGCCTTCTGCTCGTCGGCATAGCCGTAGTAGATGGTGCGGATGATCTCGTCGCGCGGGATAGCGAGGTTGATGGCACGGCGCACGTCGACATTATCGAATGGAGCGATCTTGGAGTTGAGCTCCAGCCAGATCATGTAGGACGAATTGACGGCATCCACCGCCACGTTCTGCTGCTTCTTCAGCGCCTCCAGTTCGCGCGGCTGCAGGAACTGTGCGATGTCGACCGCGCCGCCCTGCAGCAGCGAGAAACGACTGGCCGACTGCGGCACTTCGCGCATGATGACGCGCTTCATGAAGGGCTTTTCATCCCAGTAGTCTTCGCGCGCCTCGAACACGGCTTGTTGACCGCGCACGAGCTGGGCAAGGCGATATGGGCCAAAGCCAGCACTATCGTTCTTGAGGAAATTGACCGCCCACGGGTCGTCGGAGCCACCGGCTTCGGCGCATTTGGTGGCGTCGTAGATCGGGTTGGCGAGGTTACACTGCTGCTTGAGAAGCAATGGATTTGGCTGTTCGAGATTGAAGGAGACCGCATAGTCGCCTTCCACCTTGATCTGGTCAGGCGTCTTGAGACCGAGCACCGCGGTCTGGAACAGGCCTTGCCCCTTGAGGTTGAACTTGCGGTCCCAAGTCCATTTTACGTCCTTGGACGTGAACTTGTTGCCCCAGTTGGAGACGACACCCTCGCGTAGCTTGAAGGTCGCCTTGCGGCCATCGGGGGCCACTTCCCAGCTTTCCGCCAACCGGCCGCGCAAGGCGAGGTTGTTCGGCTTGTCGGTATGGACGCCGGTATCCTCCCGCAGCACGCCGGGTGCATTGGGATCATCCATCTTCTCATAGCCAAGCATGTACTCGTAGAGCGCACCGAGGGAATCGATGGAGCCCAGGCTGACGTCGAACTCGATGTCGAGGCCCTGGGGCGTCGCGGGCGCCGCGATCACCAGCGTACTGTTTGCGTCCTGCGCGAAGGCTTCCCCCAAGCGGCCGGTCGATGCAGCAAGTGCGGCGCCGCCGAAGGCGGCAGTCGTTTTCAGGAACTGACGGCGCGTGGGCGCCAACCGAATTCTGGTAAAATCATCAACCATCTCTCGTTCCCCATTGGTTGCGCGAATACGCTTCGTTATCTTTCCGCTTTTGGACAGACCAAAGAGCGTAACTGACATTAATGGACAAATTGGCCTGACCGTCAATCACAAAAAATGCGAAAAATTCGTGCATTTCATGCACAAAAAAATAGCTTCTTGATTTCTTGGTCTGACCAAATTATTCAACGTCGGGTACGGCAGCGAGGAACCGAAATGCGAAAAATCTGTCTGATGACAACAGGAGGGACGATCGCATCCAAGCTGGAAGCCGAGAGCGGACATGTCACCGCAAGCGTCACAGGATCGGAGTTGCGCGCCATGCTGCACGATCCGCTCGATGGCATTGACATCGCCATCGACGAGTTCTGCAACGTCGGCAGCTATGCCATCGACCTCCCGCTCGGCTTTGCACTGGCCCAGCGGATTTCACACCACCTTCAAGGTGACTTCGATGGGGTCGTGGTGACCCACGGGACCGATACGATGGAGGAAAGCGCCTTTTTGGCTGATCTCCTTGTCGCGACTAACAAGCCGATAGTGTTCACCGGCGCACAGCACGCGGCCGATGAGGCGAACCCCGACGGCCCACGCAACCTCACGGATGCCATCCGGCTAGCCGCGTCCGAAACTGCGCGGGGCCTGGGCGCGATGATCTGCTTCGAGCAGGAATTCCATGCTGCGCGTGACGTGAGCAAGTCGCACAGTTCACGCACCGATACCTTCATCTCCTACGAGCACGGCAAGCTCGGGGAAGTGGACGGCGACCGCATCGTATTGCACCGCAAGCCGGTCCTGCGCCGCACCTACGACGCAAAAGGCATTGTCGCTGATGTCGATCTTATCAAGCTGGTCATGGGGATCGGTGACCGCTACATCCGCTTCGCCGCCCAGGATGGTGCCAAGGCCATCATTCTGGAGGGTTTCGGGCGGGGTAACGCGACGCCCGCCGTCACTGCCGCCGCGACGTCGCTTGTCGCCAATGGTACTCCCGTCATCATGACCAGTCGTTGCCAGCGCGGCCGGGTCAAGCCGATTTATGGCAATGGCGGCGGCAAGACACTCTCCGACGGGGGCGTGATCTTTGCCGGCGACTTGAGCGGCCAGAAAGCACGAGTGCTCGTGGCCGTCCTGCTCGGCATGGGCATCGAGGGCGAACGCCTGCGCCAGGAGATCGAATATTTCGGCGGCTGATGCCCGCTCTTCCACCGCCTGATTTCCGTAAGGCGGCCGTCCATCGCCGCCGTCCCATTCCTGCAGCCGAGGAACCATGATGTCAGCAAAGAAGCACAGGATCGCGGTCATTCCCGGTGACGGGATCGGCAAGGAGGTCGTCCCCGAGGGACTTCGTGTACTGGAAGTGGCGGCAAGGCGCTTCGGCATCGACCTACAGCTCGACCATTTCGACTTTGCGTCGTGCGATTACCATGCCAGGCATGGCCGCATGATGCCGGAGGACTGGAAGTCCCGGATCGGAAACCATGATGCCATCTTCTTCGGCGCGGTGGGCTGGCCGGCCATGGTTCCCGACCATATCTCGCTTTGGGGATCGCTGCTGCAGTTTCGCCGCGAGTTCGACCAATACGTCAACCTGCGCCCCGTCCGGTTGATGCCGGGCGTGCCCTCGCCGCTCGCCAACCGCAAGCCCGGCGATATTGATTTCTACGTCGTGCGCGAGAACACCGAGGGCGAATATTCATCTATCGGCGGCCGGATGTATCCGGGCACGGAGCGCGAGATCGTCATCCAGGAAACCGTGATGTCGCGCGTCGGCGTCGATCGCATCCTGCGTTATGCGTTCGATCTGGCGCAGAAGCGTCCGCGCAAGCACCTCACATCGGCCACCAAATCCAACGGCATCTCGATCACCATGCCGTATTGGGACGAGCGCGTCGAGGCGATGGCCGCCCAATACCCGGATGTCTCTTGGGACAAGTACCACATCGATATTCTGGCAGCCCATTTCGTGCTCAATCCGAACCGTTTCGACGTTGTGGTGGCATCGAACCTGTTCGGCGACATTCTCTCGGATCTCGGACCCGCCTGCACCGGCACGATCGGCATCGCCCCGTCGGCCAACATCAACCCGGAACGCCGCTTTCCGTCGCTATTCGAGCCGGTACACGGCTCGGCTCCGGACATCGCCGGGAAAGGCATCGCCAATCCGATCGGACAGATCTGGACGGCCGCCATGATGCTCGACCATCTTGGTCACGAGGAGGCTGGCCGCGCGATCGTGGAAGCCATCGAAGCCACGCTGAAGAGCGAAGCCACCCGCACCGGTGATCTCGGGGGCAAGGCCGATACCGTCACCTGCGGCAAGGCGGTGGCGGAGGCACTCGAAGGATAGGACCAAGCATGCGCATCGTCGACATCAGGGAAAAGACCGTCTCGATCGCCTCCCCCATCGCCAACGCCTATATCGACTTTTCGAAGATGACTTGCTCGGCCGTCGCCGTGATCACCGACGTGGTGCGTGATGGCAAGCCGGTGGTTGGCTACGGCTTCAACTCGAATGGCCGCTACGGGCAGGGCGCGCTGATGCGCGACCGTTTCCTCGCGCGCGTCCTCGAGGCCGATCCCGAAACACTGATCGACCATGAGAACGACAACCTTGACCCGTTCGCCATCTGGAAGACGCTGATGACCAACGAGAAGCCCGGAGGCCACGGCGAACGGTCCGTGGCGGTGGGCACCATCGACATGGCCGTCTGGGATGCCGTCGCCAAGGTCGCCGGCGTCCCGCTGTGGCGCCTGCTGGCGGACCGTTACCGGGCGGGCGTGGCGGACGAGAAAGTTTGGGTCTACGCGGCAGGCGGCTACTATTATCCCGGCAAGGATCACTCGAAGCTTCAGGCGGAGATGCGGGGCTATCTCGACCGCGGCTACAAGGTCGTGAAGATGAAGATCGGCGCGGCGCCCCTGGATGAGGATCTGCGCCGCATCGAGGCCGTGCTGGAGGTGGTCGGTGGGGGCCAGTATCTGGCTGTCGATGCCAACGGACGCTTCGACCTGAAGACCGCCGTCGCCTATGCCAAGGCGATGCAGCCATACGGCCTGTTCTGGTACGAGGAGGCCGGCGATCCGCTGGACTATGCGTTGCAGACGGAACTGGCGAACCACTACGGTGGGCCGATGGCGACAGGCGAGAACCTGTTCTCGCACCAGGATGCGCGCAACCTCTTGCGCTACGGCGGCATGCGGCCCGACCGCGACTATCTTCAGTTCGACTGTGCCCTCTCCTATGGCCTGGTGGAATACCTGCGCACGCTGGAGGTGATGAAGGCGCTTGGCTGGTCGTCACGACGCGTGGTGCCGCATGGTGGACACCAGATGTCGCTCAACATTGCCGCAGGGCTGCATCTGGGCGGCAACGAATCCTATCCCGACGTTTTCCAGCCCTTTGGCGGCTTCGCCGACGACATCGCGGTCGAAGATGGCTATGTCGGGCTACCCGATGTTCCCGGTGTCGGCTTCGAGAAGAAAGCCGAACTGTTCAAGCTGTTCCGACAATTGCACCAGCCGTGAGCGAGACGCCGGCCGTGCCGAACGACAGTTTTCAGCCTGTCAGGACGTTGCACCCGCCTATGGCGTTGCAGACTGCTTCGGTGACTTCGCGCGTCGTCGCCGCAAGATTGGGTGCGGCGACGCCGACAACCGCAACCTCCTTCGAACTCAGTGTGATATCGGCCCTCATAATGGCCATGCGGAGCAATGGCCTGATCATTCTCGGCATCTCGTGCGAGAAGCAGAAGATCATCACCGGCCTAATTCTCATCCTTGCGGTGTTTCTTTCGCTGGAACACGGCAAGATCGGCGTCATCGAGTGATGCGCCTCATGTCCACAATCGCATCGAACCACGCAGTGTCCGGGAGATCGTCATGACCAAGCCTACCGTAATCATCAGCGGCGCCGGCATCGGCATTGGCCGCGCCACGGCCCTCGCTTTCGCCAGGGTTGGCTACAGAATCTGCGTGACCGACATTCTCGAGACCGAAGGCAAGCAGGTGGCCGAAGAGATCAAGGCGGGCGGCGGGGATGCTTATTTCCGCAAACTCGATGTGACCAGATCGGATCAGGTCGACGACGTCGTGGGGGAAATCGACAAGCAGTATGGCGGCGTGGACGTCGTGGTGGCCAATGCGGGTATCGCCCACAAGGTGCCGCTGGCGCAGATGAGCGATGCCAAGTGGGACATCACAGTCGACATTGACCTAAAAGGCGTGTTCCGGATGGCACGCGCTGCCACGCCGCGCATGCGAGAGCGTCGCAAAGGCGCCATCGTGGCGGTATCGTCGATTTCAGGCATGAGCTATGGCTGGGCCGAGCATGTCCATTATTCCGCCGCCAAAGCCGGCGTTCTGGGTTTGGTGCGAGGCTTGGCCGCCGAGTTGGGCGGCGACGGGATCCGGGTCAACGGCGTCGCGCCCGGTTTCATCCGCACGGCACAATCCCTCTCCGAGGAGCACTCGATGGGTGAAGCGCGGCTGGTGGCTCAGGCTCCTTCCATTCCATTGCGTCGCATCGGCGAACCCGACGAGGTGGCGGATGTAATCCTGTTTCTGGCTTCCGACGCAGCGCGATACGTGACGGGCCAGACTTTGCTGGTAGACGGCGGGCTGACGATCAAACAAGGCTAAACATCATCATGCGTCTGCTTGCTTGTGCAACTGGTCGTCCTTTGTGCCAAGCCAAGGCGCCCCACGTTGCATCCGCTTGGCGGCGGCGTGGTGGAGGTCTATACGTATCGGCCCACTGGTGGTGCGACTGGGTTGACGGCGAGTCACCCTATGAAGCTGATCAATCCAAGTGCGTTCCAAGCCCTTAGGACCGTCGCATGCCGCTGAGCCCTCGCGAACGAATAGACTACCAGGCCATCGTCGATAGACAGCCGCTGAAATTGCCTGACGGCGTCAGGATGCCGGTGTGGCTGATCGTCAATGTCGAACATTGGGACGCGAGGCGGCCGATGCCGCGCACCGTCTTGCCGCCGCCGATGGGCATGCCGATGCTACCCGATATTCCGAATTGGTCGTGGCACGAATACGGCATGCGGGTCGGCTTCTGGCGCATCCACGAGAGCCTGACATCCCGAACAATTGTTCCGACGTTGGCCATCAATGGATCAGTGTGCGAGGTCTATCCCAGGATCGCGCATGCCGCGCACGACGCCGGATGGGAACTGATGGGTCACGGTTGGCTCCAAGGGCCGATGCACAACCTCGAAGACCAGCGCGTTGCAATTCGGCGCACAATCGGCGCGCTGTCCAAGATTTCCGGTAAGCCGCCGGTGGGATGGGAAAGCCCAGGGCTTACGGAGACCTCGGACACGGCCGACATCCTCGCTGAAGAAGGAATTCGGTACGTCGCCGATTGGGTAATGGACGACCTGCCTTGCGAACTGAAGACGACGGCCGGCCGGCTGGTGACACTCCCCTATACGGTGGAGATTAACGATGTCGCAATAATGGCTGTGGCGCAGCACTCGTCGGCGGAACTGCTCGAGCGCGGCAAGCGCCAGTTCGACCGGCTGTATCGGGAGAGCGCGACCTCGCCCCGGATCATGTCCATCAGCGTCCATCCTTATCTTAGCGGTGTTCCGCATCGGATTGGCTATCTGGAGGAATTGCTGGATTATATCTCCTCTCATCGCGACGTGGCATTCTGGACGGGCGAGCAGATCTATAATTGGTACACTTTTGCGCGGCTCCCCGCAGGGTCGGTAGAGCTGTCTGGCACGGCTATGGGTTGAAAAAAGCAAACGCTCGTCTCCACCGAAGCGCAGCATTCTCGTCGATCGGGCTGTTCGGAATGCTATTGCGGAACTGGCGGGCCCGTGGCAGCTTGGGCGAGGCGTATCCGCGCTTTGGTGAGCGCGAATTTCCGTCCGCCTTTGCGGCCGCGTGCTCTGGCGGTAGGAAGACCAGCTGGCGCATTCACGGGTCAGGTCGCGCTCCAACTCGCCAGCGTGGTGAAGACGCAAAACCACCATACGGCCGCTGCGGTCGTGGTGCGATCTACGCACTTTTCCGGCTGGTCAGGCAGGGTTCTTTACCGTATTGGCCAGGTAGGCAAGCGATCGCCCGAGGCAATCCAGCTTATAGTTCCTTAGTGCCTTGTTTTAGACGAACACGGCGAACAGACCTCAGCTACGGTATATTCCCTCGTACGCGATCCTGATCAACGAGGATATTCCTCAGTCCAAGCGACAGGGCGGCTTTCGGGTCGCACTTTTTTCTGGCGACGACTTCACGGCCGAGTTGAAGCCGTCCAACTCCTCGCCGATCTCGACAAGGGCCTTTCTGACTGTCTCCTCAACTTCCTGTCGTTTCTTCGGCGGCATCAGGCTCAGCCCCTTCAGCATCGCCTCGCGCCAGTGCTGCCCCCTGCCCCACGCTTCCGCGAGCGCTGTTGCAAGGTCGTCCTGGCGACGGGTGGCCTCCAGTGCCTCGATAAGGAGGCTGGCCTGATAGACGTCCTTTTCGCGCTTGGCGACGCCGTTTGCATCTGATTGCCTGCGAGAGGCGACGATGAGCTTGTGAACTGCATAGCGTTCCGGCGACGGCACGGTTACAGGCACCCCTGACCGATGCAGCATCACGGTCCGGATGGGCTCGTGGATGAGGAAATCAAGGAAACGCAAGGGCTGCGCCGAAGCTCTGCCCAGTGCTGGCATCGGAGTGGCATGGTCGGTGTAGTGATCGGATCCCCGGTTCGGCGTGAGGAATTCGACCTTGTATCTCGTTGCATTCTCGAATTGCGTCGCGTGTGCGGGATCCGATCTGTGCGGGATCTCCCTGAAGGTCGGGTCAATCTCTCTCAAGATTTCCAAGATCGGCGGCCGGCTGTCGTCGACTGACGAGGAGATCGAGTAGTGCTGCGCGAAATCGGCATCGCCGGTTTGCAATGAGGCACCGGGCAATCTCACGCCGAGATGTCCCGCATACGTCTGGAAGGCAACCGTACCGACGAGCACGCCTCTCAGGCGGAAGATTCCTGCTGCTCCCATTGCTCCAACGACATCGCCAGTGAACCGGTCCGGTGCAGTCAGCCCTGCTTGGCGAGTCAGCGTGGAGACGAGTTTCCGTCGCCCGCGGAGGTCTTCCTTGATCTCTTGGAAGGCTGCAACGCGTTTCGCGATCTCGGGATCATCGGACGGGCCGACATACTTCCGCGTCTTCTTGGGTTGGGTCTCCTCAAAATACCAATAATCCCGCCCCTTCACCGGAACCCGAACGAAATTTCCCGCCGTTGAGAAGTCGGTTTCGAACGATGCACCAAGGCAGCGCTGAACGAGTTCCGCATACATCGTGCGATAAACGAGATCGACCGTCTTCATGCGCCGGCTCCGTTATAAGAAAAATGAGTTTCTCTTATAACAGGATGAACTCAAGCGACGCAAGCGGTGGTTATAAGACAGTTGCAGAAATCTTATAACGCCGCCGCATCATCCAGGGTTCACGCAGACCCGTCATGCCACACATGGCGATCGATGCGCCCGGCTTTGGCCAATGCTACCGCCAACGATGCTGGAGCCGCGCCGATCAATCAGGCACCGCGTGACCGCCGCTGATCATGTGAACCATTTTGATGCCGTTTAGGATGATCGCGGCTGATCCCGGTGATTTGAAGCCGAGCATTGACCCGATGCGGCGCTTGATGCGCCGATGGTCCTGTTCGATCCGGTTACTCAGGTATTTACTCTTGCGGGTCCGGATCGGCTTCAGCCGACGCCGGGAACGATACTGCAAGCGATTTGAGTTGTCACAGGAAACGACAGCCTCCAGGGTGGGCTGGTGCTGCCAGCACCAGGTCGGCAAGCCACCAGGCCAAAAGCTCGGGGTCGGGCCGAATCGCGGCGACGCGGGCGGCGATTGCCGTTGCAGCGAACGGCACCGGCCGCTGCGATCCCGCCAGTTTTTCGATCTCCGTGCAAAGGTCGGCGAGCGCCGCGCGGTGGCAATGGAGCCCGAGCTGGTCGACGATCTTTTCGAGTCGGTCGGCGCTGCCAGCGGGCGGCTGCACGGACAGCTGCCGCCAGGCGCCAAGAACCGCGCCGGCGGGGCCGGGATCGGCGCCGGCCGGGCGCAGGTACCAGGGGTCGCGCAGGGCGTCCTCGGCGCGGCCGGCGAGCCGCATGCTGCCGGCCGCGCTTCCTATCGCGGTGAGCTCGGCTCCGGCCTGTCTGACAAGTCCGTCAAGCCCGGCTCCGCCGTTAAGTCTAAGGCGAGGCCGCGTGAACGAACACGATCTCAAAGCGCCTGTTGCGCTTTGTGAACGATGCCCTTTTCGAACCGGGAAAGAGCAAAGGCGGAAAGATTGATCGAGGGGCTGCCCTGTGTGACCCATTCGCCGAGTTGTTTGCCGATGGAAGGTCCAAGCGCAAAGCCGTGGCCGCTGAAGCCGGCCGCCACGAAGAGTTCGAGCTCTGGCTTGGGCCGATCGATGATTGGAATGACGTCGGGCGTGATATCCAGCCTGCCGGCCCAGGCGTTCTGCAGTTCGATCGTATTCAGATGCGGAAAGATCTGCCGGAAGCCAGCAAGGTTGGCCATCACCTTGCGCATATTGGGCTTCGGCTCCGGCAGCGCCTGCACGGCATTGCGGCGGCTGAAGCGCGCGGCTAATTGATGACGGAAATCGGCTCCGATGCTGAGGTGCAGTTGACGCCAGTTGTTGCGATAGGCGGGTATGAAATGGCGCATGCAGCGAAATGAGTCGACGGTGATTTCGTAATCGACTCCCATGCCGCGATAGCCGTTACCGATAATGAAATCGCCGCCCATAGAGGGGCGGAATGCAACGCGGGGACCCCACATCGCGATGCGGGTGAAGGGTGCTGCCTTCCGGGTGCGGCCGACGGAGGATTTGACGATCTGGATAGGCAGGTGCAGGCCGGCCGAAGCGGCCAGCACCGGTGCGCCGATGCCGTTTGCCAAAACGACGGTTTTTGCTTCGAAGATCCCGTTAGACGCCAGGAGCCTCGGTCTGTCCTGCCTGTCGAGGTCGAGCCGGAAAACCGGTGTATCTTCCAGGATAGTGACTCCGGCTTCGCGTGCCGCAGCCGCGATGGTCCGGGTCGAAAGAGCCGGATCGGCATGGGCGTCGTCGGCGGTGAAAAGTCCGCCGCGCCATTGCCCAGCCAATTCGGGGATTGTCTGACGAACGTCCGCGGCATCCAGCAGGCGCGTCGAAAGGCCGAAGCTGCGCGCAATATCGTGGCCGCTGCGGATCCGATCCTCATCGGCAGCGGTTTCCGCGGGGACCAGGATTCCGCTGCGGGTGAACTGCGTCGCCTGTGTGCCGTATCTCGAGGTCAAGTCCGCCCACAGTTCCAAGGCTTCGACCGCGAGCGGCAGCTCGGCTTCATGCCGTCCTTGCCGGCGGATGAAACCCCAGGCACGGCTGGATTGTTCGGAAGCGATCTTGCCGCGCTCGAAGATTGTTACCGACCTCCCTTTGCGGGCTAGGGAAAGAGCGGTCGAGCAGCCGACAATTCCTCCACCGACAATGGCCACGTCCGTTTGAAAGGTGCCCATCTATGTTCCTTGCCCGATCCTTCGCCGCGACAATAACAGGAGAAGGCAGCCGCGCGTGGCATAGGGCTATGCCGGATCGGCATAGATGCGCGCCCGGCTTCAATTGCGGTGGAAGATATCGTCGATCTGACGCAGGACATCGCGGCGCGATGCCTTGAGGCTGGAAATGAATTCGCGCGCGACGCGCGAGGGGGAACGGTGTGTCGGATAAAGCATGCCGAGACGCAGGCTGACCGCGGGCTCGAAGGGAATGGAGCGCACTCCCGGATGCTCGCGAAAATCGAACGCCGTGAAGGGGTCGATCAATCCGATTCCCAGCCCCTTGGCCACCATGTTGGCGATGGTGCTAAAAAGCTGGGCTTCAAGGACAATGCGGCGCTTAACGCCGTAGCGGTCGAAAATCTGGTCGGCGAGTTGCCTCCCCAGATGATTGTGGGTGATGGAGATATAGCGTTCGTCGCGTAAATCTTCCGGCGTCAGCCGTGCCTTCTGCGCCAGCCGATGATGGCTTGGAACCGCCATCAGATAATGCGCGGAGCAGAATTCCTCGATTTCGATGCCGGAGCGGTCGAAGGGATATTCGGCGATGCCGACATCCACAAGCTGGCTGGCGACGAGTTCTTCTATGCGCGGCGACATCTGGATACGCAGCGAAATGCGGCTCTCCGGCCGGCTTGCCGTGAAGCGGGCGATCGCCGAAGGCATGAAGTCCATTGCCAGCATCGGCAGCGACGCCGCCGAGACCATCCCGGAATTGGCGACCTGCATTTCGCGGGCGATCTCGCGGATTTTGTCGATCGACACGAAGGCACGAAGAACCTCCTCATGCAGCAGGAGGGCTTCCGGCGTGGGATTGAGGTGCCCGCCGGACCGGTCGAACAGGGTCACTGACAAAGATGTTTCCAATTGACCCAGAAGCCGGCTTACGGCCGGCTGGGAAACGCCGAGAAGCTCCGCGGCCCCGATGGTGGTCTTTGCAGTCATCGTTGCCTTGAAGGCTTCGAGTTGCCTGATGTTCAAGCCGCCTCTCCTTTGCAGCCTATAACGGAACTGCATAGCGTCCATAATTCCCCTTATTTGACAATGGGATCGGCGCGAAGTCCGATTGATGAGGCGGTGACCAATCGCCGGACCGCGACATTTGTCGCCAATAATTGCAATGGGAGGATTGGGCAATGGATTTATGGGTGAAGTTCACGTCGATCGCCGTCGTGGCTGGCGCGGTCCTTGCGGGAGTTGCCGCAAAGGCGGACGCGGCCAATGATCGCTTCAAGGAAGTCCTTGAACGCGGCACGCTGCGGGTCGGAGTGCAGGGTGCCTATCCGCCCTGGTCCTATCGTGACCCCGATGGCAGGCTCGTCGGGATCGAGCCTGATCTCGCTGCGGATGTCGCCGAAAAGCTGGGCGTCAAGCTGGAACTGGTTCAGATCGAATCCGCCAACCGCATGCAACTCCTGCAGCAGGGAAGGATCGACCTCATCCTCGGGGCGATGTCCGACCTGCCGGAGCGACGCAAGGTCGTCGGGATGGTGCAGCCAGCCTATTGGGTATCGGGCGCCAATGTCATGGCCAAGGCCGGACTGATCAAGAGTTGGGAGGATCTCAGCGGCAAGCCGCTTTGCGCCAAGCAAGGCCTTTTCTACAATACCGTGATCGCTCAGGCCTATGACGCCAAGATCATTTCCTTTTCCGGCAATACGGAAACCAAACAGGCCCTGCGCAGCGGCAAATGCGCAGCGTGGCTGTCGGACGATACGGCGATCCAGCAGTCGTTGAGAACCGAAGGCTGGGATGGTTACGAAATGCCCCTGAAATCCCGTTATCACAGCTATTGGGCGGCAGGCGTTCCACTGGAGGAGCGCGACGGCATCTGGGGAAAATTCATGACCGGCATGAGCCATGGCTGGCATGCCTCCGGCAAGCTCATCGAACTTGCCGAGAAATGGAAAGTGGTCGCGGATCCGTGGTTCGAAGCCGAACACGAAAAGCTGCTTGAGGCTGACAACACGAAAATGGACAGCCAGTAGTCTCAACGCGACAGGCGCGCCGCCAGGCCGGTTGGCGGTCGACAGACAGCCTTTGTCGAGCCGCCGGCCGGAGACGGAAAAGCTCCATTTTGAGACCGGTGGACGCGGTCCTCCGGTCGATTTTTTTCAACTCTTGGTTCGATCGGCCCGGCGCGGGCGCCTGCGCCAAGCGGATCCATAGTTGCAAACAAGCAGGGATATCATGCGCCTTTCACTCGATGAACTTTCCGGATCAGTCTTCGACGTCGCCATCGTTGGTGCCGGCATCAACGGCGCCGAAACAGCGCGTTGCCTCAGTGCTGCCGGCTATTCGGTGCTGCTCGTCGACAAGAGTGATTTCGCCGCCGGCGCCAGCGGACGGTCTTCGCGGCTCCTTCATTGTGGTCTGCGTTATCTCGCGCCCGGAAAATCCGTCTGGGAATTCGTGCGCCAGCCGCAGCGCTTCCTGACCGCGTGCCGGATGGCCCGGGCGGCGATGCAGTCACGGGCGCAATTCGTCCGCGACACGCCCGACCGTATACGCTCCATGAGGTTCTGCTTTCCCGTCTACCGTGGAGGCCCTTATAGCGGGTGGCAGATCGATGCGGCGTTCCGCATCCTGAAATCCCTGGGCGGCCGCGAGGTGCCGCTGAATTACCGCCGGTTATCGGGCGCAGAAGTCGCGCAGATGCCGCTTCTCCAGCATCTGCGCGACAAGCAGGCGCTCCAGTCGGTCGCCATGTTCGACGAATACCAGTTCGACTGGCCCGAACGGGTGGTGGTGGATGCGGTGCTGGAAGCGCAGCGTCTGGGTGCGTCGGTACGCAACTATACCGAAGTCACCCATGCGGCGCAGCAGGGCGATCTGTGGCAGCTGGAGCTCGGCGATACGCTGGATGCTGCCGCCCGGCCCGTTCACGTCGTCGCGCGCAGTGTTTTCAACATGGGCGGGATATGGATCGACCGCATTAATGCGCGCGTCGAGGCTGGGCGGATCGGTCGTCGCATCACCGGCACCAAGGGCGTGCATATCGTGGTCCGCCTGCCGCCCGAATGCAGCCGTTTCGGCATCGCAACGCTCAACCGGCTGAATGAGGGGCTGTACTGTATCCCGTGGCGTGGCCTGCATTATTTCGGACCGACCGAAACGTTGTATGACGGCGATCCCGACGACATCCATCCGACCGAGGAGGATTTCGAGTTCCTGCTCGGCGAAGCCAATCATCTCCTGCCGACGCTCGATATCAGGCGGTCCGACATTCTCTATGGCTGGGCGGGCGTGCGGCCGCTCACTTACGATCCGGCGCAGCCCATGGGCGCACGTTCGCGGCAACTGCATGACTTCGGTCCTGAAGGAGCGCCCAACCTGTTCGCCATGACGGCAGGGCCGATCATGAGCCATCGCTCGGCAGGGCAGCTCGCATTGACGGCACTGGGCAAGGGACTGGCACCGTCACGGCCGAGCCAGCAGCCGGATTTCGCTTCCAGGAGCGTTCCGCGCGAAACCGGGAACAGCTCACGCGAGGACAAGCTTTCGATCATGCAACGGGGCGTGGAGAGCGAGCATGCCGAGACCATCGACGATCTGCTGGTACGCCGCAGCGGCCTCGTCTGGAACGACGACCCGCTTGGCGAAGACGTGGACCTGGCAGCCGAGGTGCTTGCCAAGGCGCGCTCATGGTCGGCGCAGAGGAAGCGGCAGGAGGCTGCTTCCGCCCGGGAGGCTATCGCCCATCGGCTGCACATTGATCCGCCCGCTTGACCCAATATCGGGCCCACCTGCCACCAGAGGCAGTGTTTCATGCCCTCTTTGCAGGACAGTCCGCGCCTTGAAGCCGTCAAAGATAATGACAGCCTGCTGATGGATAGATGCTACACAGCCGGTACGCGATCGCGGGAATCGCGATTACGGGACGAATGGCTTTGCAGGGAGTCCGGGGAAGACCGGTGCGCCATGACAAGTACGTTGAACCTTCTGCACTACTCGGCATTTCGCGCCGTCATGCTCACCGGCACCGTCAGCGGCGCGGCCGAATTGCTGGGGCGCAGCCAGCCGGCCGTCAGCCGGCTTCTCGACAAGCTGGAATACGAGCTTGGCGTTTCGCTTTTCGAGCGCCGCAGGGGCCTGATCACGCCGACCACCGTGGCACACCTGTTACTCGACGAGATCGAGCGAGCCTATGTCTCGCTGGACGCGTTGAGCAGCTTCGCAGCACGGTTGGCAAGCGGGGAAGGCGGCGAGATCAGCCTTGCGGTCATGCCGGCGCTGGGCATCAATTTCGTGCCGCATCTGCTGGCCGATTTCAGGAAGAACTGGCCGAAGACCAAGGTCACGCTGAACGTGCGCATGTCCGTCAAGATCGAGGAATGGGCGGCCGCGCAGCAGATTGATTTCGGACTGGCGGAAACACCGTTCAAGCGCTCCGGGTTCCGGACCGAAGTCTTCAGTGACGCGCCCTATATCGCGGCTGTTCCGCGCGATCATCCGCTCGCCGGGCGCAGCCGGCTCGGCCCGGCCGACCTGCGCCAGGGGCCATTCATTTCCTGGACTTCCTTCGTCTCGGCACGGCATCTCCTCGATCAGGCGCTGCTGTCCAGTAGCGTCAAGGTGGATGCCGCCTATGAGACGACCTTTTCGGTGTCGGCCTATGAAATGGTCAAGCACGGGATCGGTATTGCGATCATCGATCCCTACACCGCGGTCGAGCAGTTGGACGACCGGGTCAGGCTGATCCCCTTCGCGCCGAAGATCCCGTTTAACGTTGCCCTGCTGCGCCCGGAGTCGCGCGGGCCCAACCCCGCCGCCGATGCCCTGCTGGAGCTGATGGCGCAAAAGCGCGATCGGATCCTGAGACAATTGCCGGACCAGGACGATATGCACACTACGCATATCAATCGCCGATAATTCTATTTTGAACATTTCGGTATCAGCGCTTTATTGGCGTGATCGACCGTCCAGGAAAACAGGCCGCCAATGTCGCCTAGAATTATCGAGATGCAGGGCCGGGACTACGATGTCGTCGTGGTCGGCGCCGGCATCAACGGTTCGAGCGCGGCGCGAGAACTGGCCGCAGCGGGTTACAGCGTCCTCCTGGTCGACAGGAGCGATTTCGCCGCCGGCGCCTCCAGCCGATCCTCGCGCATCCTGCATTGCGGCCTTCGATATTTCGAAACGCCCAACCCGATCCGCACCTTTGCGTTTCATCCGCAGCGCTTCGCCGCGGCCTTGCGCATGGCGCGGGCGGGGATGGAAGCGCGAACCGAACTTGTCGGGCGGAGCCCGCAACGGTGCAAGCCCTTCACCATGTGCTTTCCGATTTATCCGGAGAGCCCCGTCCGCGGCTGGCATTTGGATCTCGGTTTCCGCATCCTGCGCCGTCTCGGGCCACCGGAACCGGCGCTCGCCTATCGTCGGCTGAAGAGTGATTTCGAAACCCACCTGCCATTCGCAAACGACATGCGGGACCCCGAAAGTCTGCGGTCGATTGCCACCTACCGTGAATACATCATGGACTGGCCGGACAGGCTGTGCGTGGATGCCGCCCTCGACGCCGAGCGAAACGGCGCCGAAATACGCCTGTTCTGCGAAGCTTCCGTTATACGTAGGAAGCCGGAAGGCTGGCTCGTCGAACTGCGCGACGGTAAGGGGGAAGCGGCCGAGGTTCGCGCGTCCGTCGTGCTGAACATGGCCGGCACCTGGGTGGACGCGGTGAACGCCAATCCCGTCGCCGGCAAGCCAGCGCCCTGCCTTGTTCGCGGCACCAAGGGCGCTCATATCGCGGTCAGGCTGCCGGATTCCTATCGCGGCTACGGCATCGCCACGATCAACCGCAGCGGTATGCCGTTCTATTGTCTGCCTTCGCATGACGACTGCTTTTATTTCGGGCCGACGGAGACGCCTTTCGACGGCGACGCCGCCGGTGCCGCAGCCACCAACGAAGACATCGATTTCCTGCTTGCGGAAGCCAGTCACATGCTTCCCGGCCTGCGGCTCGGCCGCCGCCACGTCGAATTCACCTGGGCCGGCGTGCGGCCGCTCACCTTCGATGCAGCCGAGCCGATGGGGCGGCGCACGCGTCAGATCCACGATCTCGCATCTGCCGGCAGGCCGGGTATCTTCGCGATGACGGCAGGGCCGGTCATGAGCCATCTGAGCGCAGGGCGCGAGATGCTGCGGATCGTCGAGAAGCAACTGAAGCCGACGCGCAAGTCCGTGGCGAGGCGGATCCCGGAGACAGGCGACAGCGGTGCGGAGTTCGCAATTTCGAGGCCGCTTTCGCAAGGCAGGCGCGCCGCTTTCCGCACAGCGGTTTCGGTCGAGCATGCCCGCGACCTGAAAGGTATTCTCTATACGAGGACAGGCCTCGCCTGGCGCCGCCATCTCGACCGCGCCGAGGTTGAGGAGGCTGCCGATGCCATTGCCGATCTGGTCGGCTGGGCGCCGGAGCGGACCGTCAGTGAAATCGACGGGTTCATCCGATACCAGAAGACGGCGTTCCGCGCCGCATCGGACCTTCCAATTCAGCCGACAACACACAAAATGGGAGATGTAGAAGCATGAAAATCGGATCAGCACTGAAAACCATCGCCGCCCTTGCAGTCACGCTGGCCGCAAGTGCGATCCTTCCCGCCAGCAGCGCGCAGGCGGCCGAATCGCATCTGCAGCAGATTCTGGAACGAGGCGCCGTGCGTGTCGGCGTTCTCGGCGCGTTCAAGCCCTGGTCCTTCCCATCGCCGGATGGTTCGATGCAAGGCATCGAGGTGGACCTCGCCCAGTCGGTAGCCGATGCGCTCGGCGTCAAGCTTGAGCCGGTCGTGGTCACGTCCGCCAACCGCATGCAGTTCCTGCAGCAGGGCAAGATCGACGTCATCATCGGCGGCATGTACGACACCACTGAGCGGCGCAAGGCGGTCGGCATCATCGAGCCGGCCTATTGGACGTCCGGTCCGACCCTGCTGGCCAAGGAGGGTGTCATCAAGGACTGGAAGGACATCGCCGACAAGCCGGTCTGCGCCAAGCAGGGCGTCTACTACAACAAGCTGGTGGAGACGGAATATCACGCCAAGGTCGTCGCCTTCACCGGAAACACGGAGGGTAAGGAAGCCTTGCGCTCCGGCAAGTGCATCGCCTGGGTCTATGACGATGCGAGCATTATGGCCGACCTCGCTTCGGGCGAGTGGAAGGGTTATGAGATGCCTGTTTCCGTTCTCTTCGACAATCCCTGGGCGGCCGCGGTGCCCGTGGCGGAAGTGGACAAGGCCTTGGGCGTGTTCATGGCAGGCATGGCCTATCGCTGGCAAGCGTCCGGAAAGCTGGTCGAGCTTGAAAAGAAATGGAAGGTGAAGCCGTCGCAGTGGATCGCCGAGCAGCACAAGAAGGCTGAGTGGGACACGAGCTACCTGAAGGGCGGCAACTGAGCCGATGCTCTGCGAAACGCTGATCGATGACCGGCTGCCGGAGCTAAAATGTTCCAGTTGATCGCGCCCTTCTTCCAGGATCTCTACGACCGCACGGGCCTCAATTTCATCGTCTTCTACGACAGCTATGAATATGGGCGCTTCCTGTCCGGCATCAGCATATCGCTACAGCTGATCTTCTGGTCGATCGTCGTGTCGCTGGTGATCGGCGTCTTGGGGGCCTGGGCGCAAAGCGCCCGGTCTCCCGTCCTGCGGGTGCTGATGGATGCCTATATCCAGGCATTCCGCAACACGCCGCCGATGATCCAGCTCCTGTTCTTCTATTTCGCTCTCGGCGCCTTCACGCCGCAGGTCGATGTTGGCGGCTATTACCAGCCGCTGATCTCGTCCTTCGCCTGGGCGATCATCTCGCTCGGCATTTTCGGCGGCGCCTTCAATGTCGAGATCTTCCGCGCCGGCTTGGAGGCGGTGCCGGGATCGACGAAGGAAGCAGCCGAGAGCCTGTGCATGAGCAAGTGGCAGATATACCTGTATGTCACCCTACCGCTGGCCTTCCGCATCAGCCTGCCGGCCCTCACCAACAATCTCGTCAGTCTCGCCAAGACGACATCGCTCGCCTACGTCATTTCCGTCCCGGAGATGACCTATACGCTGAACCAGGTGTGGTCGGACAATGTGAACGTGCCGGAGATGATGTTGCTCCTGTTCCTGTTCTATGTGCTCGTCGTCTCGCTCCTGGCCGCCGGGCTCCATTTCATCGAGCACAGGCTGACCCTGCCGGGATACGGCCAATGAGCGGCGCGGCTTTCCGTATCGAAAGGGGCCGCTTCGCAGAAGAAAGCTTCTGCTCGCGCATCCATTGGCGGCACGGGCTGTGGCTGGTGCTCGCCTTCTTCGGCTCGCTTGCCTTCGCCTATGCCCAATCGGACCCCCAGCAGCAGGCCCCGTCGGCCATCGCCACGCTGATCCTGTGGCTGCCTTTCATTCTCAAGGGTTTCGCTCTCAATCTCCTGATGAGCTTCATCGCCATGGCGGTCGCAACCCTTCTGGGGATCGGGCTGGGATTGCTGCGGGTCAGCCGCTCGAAGCTGTTGCGAACGCCCGCATGGTTCGTGACGCATCTGTTCCGCAATTCGCCGTGGCTGGTGATCCTGTTCACGGTCATGCTGCTGGTGCCGTTCGAGATGCGCCTGCCCGGCGCCGGAACGGTGGCGATACCGGACTGGATCAAGGCCACCTTCGCCTTTTCGCTACCGGTGATGGCCAATATCAGCGAGGTGCTGCGCGGCGCCATCAACTCCATCCCGAAGGGTCAGTGGGAATCGGCGGAGAGCCTTGCCTTCACGCGTGGCCAGACCTTGCGCTGGATCATCCTGCCGCAATGCGTCAGGCGCGCCATTCCGCCATGGATGAACTGGTACGCATTGCTGGCGCTGGCGACGCCGATGGCCTCGATCCTCGGTGTGCACGAGGCGGTCGGCAATGCCCAGGCCGCCATGGAAGCGGCGGGCGCGCGGCCGGAATTCCTCATTCCGTTCTATCTTTTTCTTTTGTGCCTGTTCTTCGCCTACATCTATCCGATCGCAATCTGGACGCGGAAGCTCGAGCGAAAATATGTCGTTGCAAGTTAAATCGAATACCGACGAAGCAAAGCTGAAATCAGGCTGGTCGCCGGACATGCCGATCATATCGCTGCGCGACGTGCACAAGTCCTTCGGCGCCCTGGAGGTGCTGAAGGGGATCAGCTTCGATGTCCGCAAAGGCGAGGTGATCTGCGTCATCGGCCCGTCCGGCTCGGGTAAATCGACGCTGATCCGCTGCATCAACGGGCTCAGTCCTGTCCAGAAGGGCTCGATCAAGGTCGAAGGGCAGGAGGTGAACGACACCAAGCTCGATCTTCTCGCGCTGCGCAAGAAAGTCGGCATCGTGTTCCAGCAATATAATCTCTTCCCGCACAAGACGGCCCTGCAGAACGTCATGATGGCGCCGGTCCTGGTGCTGAAGGAGCCGAAGAGGGAAGTCGAGGAGCGGGCCCGCGCGCTGATCGCCAAAGTCCGCCTGCAGGGCAAGGAAAACGCCTATCCGGGAGAACTGTCGGGTGGCCAGCAGCAGCGCGTCGCCATTGCGCGCAGCCTGGCCATGCGCCCCGACATCATGCTGTTCGACGAAGTCACGGCGGCGCTAGATCCCGAGACGGTGAAGGAGGTGCTGCTCACGATCAGGGAACTGGCGGCAGAGGGCATGACCTGCATCCTCGTCACCCATGAGATGGGATTCGCCCGCGAGGTGGCGGACCACATCTATTTCACCGACCGGGGCGTGATCGTGGAGCACGGCCCACCGGACGAGTTTTTCACCAAGGCGAAGGATCCCAGGACGAGGCAGTTCCTGAGTCAGGTTCTTTAGGGCCGCAGGCCCTCGGACTAGGAGTTTAGGCCCAAGACCCTTGGGCCTCGGAAATTGAACCAACAGGCCGGCAACGGCGACGCGCGGACCGATCCGTCTGCGCGAGCGATCGTGCTCGGCCGGAATTCGGCAGGAGAATGAAATGAACGGGCCGGTCAAGACCATTACCAGGGATCCGCTGCTGCAGCCGCTGACCATCAAGAAGCTGACATTGCGCAACCGTATCATAAGCACCAGTCATGCCTGTGGCCTGGAAGTCGGCGGCATGCCCGAGGAAGCTTATCAGCGCTATCACGAGGAGAAGGCGCGCGGCGGATTGGCGCTATCGATGTTCGGCGGCTCGTCCAACGTCGACCTGGATTCCCCCAACATCTTCCGGCAGCTCAATGTCGGCACCGACGCGATCATCCCGCACTTCCAGCGCTTCAGCGCGCGCATGCATGATCTCGGTGCGGCGCTGATGTGCCAAATCACCCATCTGGGCCGCCGCGGCGATCCTTATGCCGGCGACCGGCTTTCTACGATCGGACCCTCGCCAGTGCGCGAGACGCTCCACCGCAGCATCCCCAAGGAGATGGACGAGCACGACATAGACCGTGTCGTGAAGGCTTACGCCCAGGCTGCCCTGCGCTGCAAGGAAGGCGGTCTGGACGGGATCGAGACCCTGGCGGCCGGGCACCTGATCGGCCAATTCCTGTCGCCGTTGACCAATCGCCGCACGGATCGTTTCGGCGGCGCGCTTGAGAACCGCCTGCGTTTCGGCCTGATGGTCCACGAAGCGATCCGCAAGGCCGTGGGGGATGATTTCCTCGTCGGCATACGTTTTGTCGTCGACGAAGGCCCCGATGGCGGCCTGAACTTCGAGGAATGCGTCAAGGCGGCCCTGATGCTCAAGGCGGGGGGAGGCGTTGACTTCTTCAATGCCATTTACGGCACGATGGATACGACACGCGCGCTTGCGGAGGAGAACATGCCCGGCATGGGCTCGCCGCTGGCTCCATGGATCGAACCGGTCGGCGCCTTCCGCCACGAGGTCGGGTTGCCCGTCTTTCACGCCGCGCGCATTGCCGATGTCGCTTCGGCTCGCTTCGCGGTGGCGGAAGGCAGGCTGGACATGGCGGGCATGACGCGCGCCCAGATCGCCGACCCCCATCTGGTGGAGAAGCTCGCCGGCGGCCGCGAGGCCGAGATACGCCCTTGCGTTGGCGCCACGCATTGCCAGTCGCCGTATCGCCCCTCCTGCCTGCACAATGCCGCGACGGGCCGCGAACTGACGCTGCGCCACATCATCCAGAAGACTGACGGACCTGCCCGCAAGGTAGTCGTCGTCGGCGGCGGACCGGCCGGCCTGGAGGCGGCGCGTATCAGCGCCGAGCGCGGCCATGCCGTTTCGCTCTACGAGGCGGCTGGCGATCTCGGCGGGCAGATCCGGATCGGCGCGACCGGCTCCTGGCGTCGCGACCTCATGGGCATTGTGGAGTGGCGCGAAGCCGAACTGCAGCGTCTCGGCGTTGCCGTCCATACCAACGCCTATATGGAAAGCGCCGATATCGCCGCGCTTGAACCGGATGTCGTCATCCTCGCCACGGGCGGCCTGCCGCAGATCGACCTGCAGGAGGGCGCGGAACTCTGTCTCAACACATGGGACGTCCTGACCGGACAGGTGCCGCTGCATGGCGAAGTGCTGATTTACGACGGAACCGGACGGCATCCAGGCCCGCTTTCCGCCGAACAAGCCAGAGATGCAGGTGCGGAGGTCGCCTATGTCTCGATCGACGCGCAGCTTTCGGAGGAACTGACCTATGCCGAGCGGCTGCGCTGGAAGAAGCGCTTCCTGCAGCTTGGCGTGAGGCCAGTCTTCGAGAGCCGACTCTTCGCGGTTCAGCGCAAGGACAACCGGCTGGAAGCCAGCTTTGTCAATGAAATCTCGCGGGAGGTGACGAGTATCCTTGTCGACCAGGTCATCGTCGAGCAGGGCAGCATTCCCATGGACGAAACCTATTTTGCGCTGCGCAGCCACTCGGCGAATGATGGCGTCACCGATCTCGACGCCATGGTTAAGGCGGCGCCGCAACCGCGCCTGCGGGAAAGCGGCTTCGAACTGCACCGTATCGGCGACGCGGTTTCGAGCCGCAACATCCATGCCGCGGTGCTGGACGCCTTGCGCATATGCAGCGCGCTGTGACGGTGCGCGCGCCGGCGGTGTCAGCGGCCGATGCGGTCGAGAAACTGATACCAGCCCGCCACTGTGCGCACCGCCGGCTCGCGCAGGAAATAGAAGGGGATGGATTGCGGCTCGTTGCGTTGCATCAGGCTGAGTTCCGGCCTGTCTCCCAGCATCAGGTCGACGGCGCGGCGGCCCATGAGGCCCGACATGGCGATGCCGGCCCCGTTGTAGCCGAGCGCGAAACCGGTCCGCTCGTCGAGCATGCCGATCTGCGGCAGGCTATCCATGGTCATGGCCACGAGCCCCGACCATCGGTGGGTGATCGCGGTGCCGGCAAGCTGGGGGAGCATCTCCTTCAGCGCCCTTTCGAGCGCCTGGAAGGCGGAGGCGGAATCTTCGCGCCCGAAGGCCCCGCGCCCGCCGAACAGCATCCGGTCGCCGGCGGGTCGAAACCAGCGCATCATGCGCCGCGTCTCGCTGTAGCTGCGGCAGTGCCGCATCAGCGTGGCCCTGAGGTCGGCGCCAAGCGGCTCGGTCGCGATCATGGCGCTGCGGAAGGGGATCACCGTTCCGCGCACCGGCGCAGTGGCGGCGGTAATGTCGGAATAGCCGTTGGTGGCGATCAAGACATGCCTGGCTGCGACCTGGCCCCGCGCCGTCGTCAAAACGGTGCGGTCGCCGTCCTTCCGGCGTGCCACCACGACCGAATTCTCGAAGATCTCGCCGCCCCCGCTGCGCACTGCGCCGGCAAGCCCCCGCGCATAGTTCAGCGGATGAACGATGCCGGCATGGGTGGAAAGCACGCCGCCGACGAAATCGGCCGAACCGGTTTCCTCGCGCACCGCGCTGGCGTTGAGTATGGTCAGGCTGGCATCGCCGAACATACCCCGCGCCGTCTCCGCTTCGGCCACGAGCCTTTTCTGGGCAAGTTCGTTGTGGGCGCAACGCAAATTGCCGGTCTGGATGAAGCCGGCGTCGGCAATACCCAGTTCTTGGATATTCCGTTCGACGCGATCCATCGCATCATGGCCGATGCGGTGCATGCGCCGCGCCGCTTCAAGCCCATGGTGCGCCGCGATGTCGCTTAGCGAGGCGCGAAACTTGGTGGAAACGACCCCGCCATTGCGGCCGGAAGCGCCCCAGCCGATTTCGACCGCTTCCAGAACGACGGGATGCAGGCCGCGCTCGATGGCGCGCAAGGCGGCATTGAGGCCGGTATATCCGCCGCCGATGATGGCGATATCGGCCTGGACCGCGTTTCCAAGCGCGACCGGCGGCGGCGCCGGCGAGGCCGTTTCCAGCCACTGCGATCGTGGATGTGCCAGGTCCTGCATCGGCATCGTCCTCCCTTGGGCGCCGGCGGAGCTATTCCCGCTCGACGGCGTCGGCGAGGTCGCGCAGTGTGGCGAAATGGAAATCCGGCTTCGTCACTTCGCCCGGATGCGGTGTGCCGCCATAGCCTTCCAGGTGCATCCGCCGCTCGATCCAGCAGACCTTGTAACCGAGCGAGCGGGCAACGCCGATATCATGATACTGGCTCTGTGCAACGTGCAGCATGTCCTCCTGGCGATAGCCGAAGGCGGATTGCCGCCCGAGATTATGCGAGAAGAAGCGTGGGTCAGGCTTGGCGCATCTGGCGTCGTCCATCGTGACGGCGTCGTGGAAAGGGGTCCCCAGCGTGTGCGAGTAGGCGCTGAAGGCAACGCGGTCGGCGTTCGTCATGGCGACCAGGCGGAAATGCCGGCGCAGCCGCTTGAGTGCCTCGGCGGAATCCTCGAATGCCGGCCAGCGCAGCACGGCAATCTGGAAAGCGTCGGCCGAGCGCTGGTCCGCAGGCAGGCCGAGCTTATGGGCCACATGGAGGTAGACGTCCGCCATCACCTGGCTGGAGCGGCCGGGATGATCGACGCGCCCTTCAAGATAGGGGGCGAAGAGATCGTCGTCGCTCAGCCCCTCGGCAGCCTTTCCCCCGATCGAGCGGAACGCGTCGAGAATGCCTTTCTCGAAATCGATGAGCGTCCCCACGACGTCGAATGTCAAAATTTTGAATTGCTTGAAGGACATCAGACCTGCCTCTCTTCCTCGCTGAAACCGGCTTCCGACCGGCGGAAGCTTGCGTTCAATGAACAGAAGAGGATGCGTCGCCGCAATTCCACAAATGCTGATCGGGGAGCTTACATTTTGTAATGTCCCGCCTTCGACACCTGCTTCCTTCGCTCAATGCGCTCGTGACCTTCGAGGCGGCCGTACGCTGCGGGACCTTTGCTCGTGCCGCACAGGAACTTTGCGTCACCGGCCCGGCTGTCAGTCGCACGATCGGGCGGCTGGAGGCCCATCTGGGCGTCGCGCTTTTCCACCGGACCGCTTCCGGCGCCGTCCTGACGGAGCAGGGCAGCGTGCTTTTTTCGGGAATTTCGGGCAGCTTCGACGAAATCGAGCGAACAGTCCTGCGGGTGCAGCAGTCAAGGCAGTCGGGAATGCGGACAGTGGTTCTTTCGGTGTCGTCTGCCTTCGCCACGCACTGGTTCATGCCCAGGCTAGCGCTGTTCCAGTCGAGATTCCCGAAAGTCGATATCCGCTTTCAGCTGATCAGCGGACCGCTTGGCGGAGCCGTGGACGGTGTCGATATTGCGATGCGCTTCGATCATGGCAGCAACGCCCGGCACGTCGCGCGCAAGCTGATGCCGGAATTGCTGGTGCCGATCCGCGCTCCTCACCTGCCGGAAAAACAGGCGCCCACCGGCACGTTCATGCCGGCGCTCGACAGGATCATCAATCTCAGCACGGCAGAACCGGACTGGTCGGGCCTGTTTTCGGAGAACACGGCAAATGGCACGGCGGGCGGGCTGCAGTTTTCGGACTATACAGTCGTGGTCCAGGCCGCCCTGCTCGGGCAGGGCGTCGCTCTCGGCTGGCTCAACGTCGTGTCGCATCACCTGGCGCGCGGTGTCCTGGTGCCGGTAGGCCCGGTCATGAAGACCGGCCGGACCTGCGAACTGGTCATCGCCCGCAAGCAGGAGACTCCTGTAGTTTCCGAGATCTGCGATTGGATAGATACCGAATTCACCACCGATATGAAGCGCGTCGACGCGCAGTATCCTGGCCTTGAACTTGGTGCCGATCCATCGCGCCAGGAAAATGGCCGTAATCCGATCAGGAGTTCATCCCATCCAGCGTCTTGCGGCGGATTCTGATAAGGGTGTTTCTCCATTGCTCCAACGGCTGCGGCGGCATCGCGCTTTTCAAGGCCGTCGAGTATTCGGGTGTGATCGCGGACGCTCAGTGACACGGCGCCCTTCGCCAAAAGCCCCGGCGGCGGAATTCCAGGCCGAACGAATACATCTTGTGCAGAAAATCGGCCAGAAGCGGATTGCCGCCGGCCCGACAGATGGCGTGGTGGAATTCGGCGTCGGAAATCTGCAACCGGACGGGATCATGCGTCATCTGGCGCTGCGCCTCGAGCGTCTCAGCTCCCGATCCCCCGACGACCGGTCGTTTGTTCGACAAGAGCCCGATCCAGCTCATCGGCGAACTTCGCCAGCCGAACGGCGCCGCATCGCGAAAGCCGCAGCGTATCGATTACGAAGTATCGCCGCAACGGCACCGCCAATCTCTTCGTTTGCCTCGATGCCCATCGGTCATGGGGGAACGTCAAGGTGACCGAGCGGCGAACCTCCGATGACTTCGCGCTCTGCATGCACTCGTCGATCTCCACTTCCCAAAGGCCGAGTACATCAGATCGTGCTGGTCAATCTGTCGACACACGCCCGCCGTCCTCTATGCGGCCTTCCCGTCATCGGAAGCGCGCCGCCTGCTCAGGCGCATCGAATTCCACTATGCGCCCAAGCACGCCAGTTGGCTCAACATGGTCGACATCGAGATCGGCATGGAGAAGCGGTTCTCAACCGGTTTGGCTGGCCGAGAGGAGGAAGTGACTATCAAAATACCTCAAAAGAAAATGTCGATGCGGATTGCCACTAGGGTGGGGTCCGCGGACGCCAACTTTGCCCACGGGCACCGGCACTCAGGTGGCGGCAAAGGAAGCATACCCAAGAACTCGAGATCCGGAGCAGATCCAAAGGCAGTTGAGGGCACACGCGACCTCGATTCCACCGACGGAGTCCCTTGGGCACGACGCCAAACAACGGTCCACACAGCTCCCTGGTCGACTTCCTCCCCAATTCAGCGCTTGGGGATTCACCGGTTTGCGCAAACGTCCTTCATGACTCGGCGTAATTGGCCCTGCTTGAATCGGAAATCGCATGAGTCGGTAGCGCCCGGTTCTTTCTTGTAAGAGAGCGGCTTCTGCAGCAAATCCAGGAATATTCATTTTGATCGCCTCCTTTGTTGGTTTTATCGATCATAGCATTTGACCAGACTAACTCCCGATTTGTCGACACAAACTTCAGTCCGCCAACATGCAGGAACGCTTTAACCAAGGAGCGCCCGCATGAACGGGCGATCCGGATCTTGCGAACGAACCTTCTGAATTGCGCTTAGCAGAAGCCAGACGCATAACATGCGGTCAAACATGCCGGTATATCGCCAGCAGTAAGTATTGAACAAGCAGTAGTACATGCAAGGCATGACCAAAACCCAAAGAGCACACCACCTCCCCCAATCATGCCTCCGCCGCCGCCGCGCAATTGAGCCATCACTCCTTCTCCAATATTGTTGTAGGGTTGGTTTATTGCAGATTGGTAGTGACCTCTCGTCTTGCATAGCGATGTTTCTGCAGTAAATCCAGGCATATTCATTTTGTATCTCCTTACACTTAGCTAGATTTAACGGTCATAGTACGGCGACATCTTCGCGACGAGGAACGGAAATTCTTCGGTTACGTCGCAGCGCGTAGAGAACTTCTCTGTAAAATCGCTGTTGCGGTTGGTATAAGAGAAGATCACGTCAACGATGTTGCGGGTGGCGCTCAAGGGCGAGGGGCGCACTTCCACCCCGGTCAACGAAAAGTCCCGCCCAAATTCCTCAGCGGCCTTGCCATAGATAGCGGGATAGCGCATGGCCAGGTAGTTCAAGGCGCGGTGCTCGTCGGTCGCGCCGGCATTGTCCGTCAGCTGCATGATCCTGCCGAACAGTTCCTCGGCCGCCGGTCCGAACTGCTGGGCAGTGGTTTTCTCCGGCTTCGGGATGGCTTTGATAAGGGCGTCGCGGTCGAAGGAGTAGATTTGATCGAATGCGACGATGGGTACCATCAGGCCATTACACATTTGCGGCGGCGCGATGGGACCGCGCATACCGATGACAACATCGATGTCATTAGGGCTAGGGGCGGGACGAGTGGCTTCCACCAGCAGATCAATGTCCGCCGGATCGCGTGGCTGCAGTAGGTAAGTTTCCAGCCCCTGGATGGTCAGGACCCAGCATAGTTGGCGCACTAGGTAGCGGTGCTCGCGCTTGGATAGCACGGCGTAGAAGGTCTGTTGATCGGTCTTCCCGGCGGTCTCCGTGCGTCCTGTCGCCTGGGCAAATTCCTTTTCCGCGGCGAGGTTCGGGAAACGCGCTTCGACCCGACCAATGGCGTAAACATAAGAGAGGGACATGGAGTTCGCGCCTCCTGCGCAGGTTGGGCAGGGCGTCTCCCTCGAGAGTGGAGAGGTCGACGACGATCGGAGGTTTTCCTCCCCAGCGGGACCGTAGGCGGCCGTGAACACAGCGGCATCGCATCTTGCCTCATCATGACCTGTCGACCGTTCTGTCGATTCTTGTTCCATAGTAATCCTCATTCATCACATCACAGATCAATGGATCTGGGTTAATGGGCACGGCCGGTGAAGACAAACCGGCGGTTTAGCGCGGCCGCCCGGCGTTCACAGCCTCCGCAGGATTGTATCCCCAGATAGGAGGTAGCTCGTCCAACCGCATCGCCTAACCCGATTTCCTCGTCGGTGATAAATCCAGGCAGGCGTACCCGGTAAGGCGGATGTTCGCTCTGGTTTGGCGAGTCGTTGCCTTCATTTGCCTTTGTCACGCTGTTCGCCTCCTCCCATTTGTCACCAATAGTACTTGGTAGGCCGCCGCGGCATCCAGTAAAGGTGGAACGACGGAAGCACGTCGCGAGGTGGAGGCTTGGGTCAGGGCGAGCTTGATTTGTACCGCGGTCGCAGAAGGAAATTCCGACCATAGAAGTGCAATCGCACCGGTCACAAAGGGCACCGCAACACTTGTTCCACCGAGCGCAAGCGACTGGCCCTCGCTGCCGAGACTGGTAATGCTGTCGCCGGGCGCGCGAAAACCCCGCCTGCCGATGGAACTACCCAGGTTCGATTCGTCGATCGGCCTACCTCGAAAATCACAGGCCACCACCGGGATGACCCACGGGTGGCGGGTGATGGCGGAACTTCCAAGCGTGCCTTGGTTGCCCGCAGCTGCAACGATTATGACGCCGCGGCTGACGGCGAGATTGAGCGCCTCTTCCAACGCCTGCTCGTCTTTAACCGAAGGTTGCGCAAGGGCGAGGCTTAAATTGATTACTCGCGCGCCTGAGCCAATGCATTCGACAATCGCCGTGGCAAGCTCCCGGGGTGTTGCACTGGGCATATGTTCGCGCCCGGCGGTCGTCTCGGTGAAAATAGGGCGTATGAGTAGGGTACAATCGGGGCAAATGGCGGGCGCAGCGGAACTCCGCCGGGCCGATAAGATGCCGGCCACAAACGTTCCATGTAGGCACGCCGCGCTGTTAGCTTGGGTGCATGTGCCACCGCTGCTTCCGAGGATCTCGTGGAGGTGTTCGCCTGTCAGATCGGGATGTTGGGTAACGACAGGTCCATCGATGAGCCCGATCTTCACTTCCGGGCTACCGCTGCCGCGTTCCATCAACGCGGTGAGGCTGACTAAGGCTAAAGAAGCAGAGGGCGCCATCTGCGTTGGACGATCGTCGCGATCGACCTCCCAGCATCTTTTTTATCCTACACGCCGCAAGGAATAACGCAACCCCATCCGGTTGCAATGTCGTAAGCAGATGAGTTGTCCGGATTAGGTAGCACGTGAGTTGTCCGGTTTTATCGCCAGCGGATGGAGGCTGGGGATGAAGCGGACGGCATGGCTACAGGACCGGAGAATGCAAAAGTTTCGGGACGTTTTGAGCCGCTGGAATGGCGGCGATCTTTCGATGATGGAGGCAGGCGAGTTGCTTGGCATGTCGGAGCGGCAATTCCGACGCTACCGCGATCGGTACGAAAAGGCTGGGGAAGCTGGCTTGCTCGATCGGCGTCTGGGCAAGAATTCGACTCGTCGGGTCATGATGCTGCATCAGGACGGCAGACGCGTTCTCAGGCTGGCGTCGATCTCGATCATGTCGGCGACGCTGCCCGTCCAGGTCCGTGACGGTGAAGCGATCTCTGGCAACTCGGCCAGCTGGGCTTGCTTGCGTCGGATATCGGCAAGGATCGGGATCGCGCGAAGATAATTCGCGATCGTATCGAGCCTGGCCGACAGCACCGACCGCTCGGCGATGCTGCGGTCGTAGTTTTCTGTCGCGTCCAGGCGCTCTGTCTCAAGGGTTTCGAAGGTCGACGCCAAGGTGTCGATCGCCTCCCTCCTCGACTTCAGTTCCGCAAGCCGCTTCTTGAACAGAGCAAGCTCGGTTCCGTGTGCCTGCTTGCGATAGAGCCTGTCCGCCTCGGCCTCGAGCAGGCTCAATGTATCGCTTGCATGCCCGAGGCCGGCGCTGGCCGTGAACAGCAGCTTGCCGAGGTCACCGCGCGATTCCAGGATTGATTTTCCACCTGCTTCCAGCGTTTCGTCGTCCAACGAGAACATGGTCTCGTAGGCGTCGCGCGACAGGCCGGCGAGATGGGATGATATCGCCATTTCGCTGACTGGTTGGCCAGTCGCGTTCAGCAACGAGTTGGTGCGCTGTTTGGTGCGTGTGAAAATCTGCTCCGCGCCGCCAAGTTCGAGCACCCCGCCGATGCGCATTGCGCTGTACTCGTGCACGAAATTGTAGCGGCTGCGCTCCTCGATGCCGAACAGCAGATCTCGAGATAGCCGGAAAGCACCGTCGACTTGCCGGCCTCATTCAGGCCGAAGACGACATGCAGGTCGGGACCGGATTCCGGTTTCGGCCCGAAGTCGATCGTCCTGTCGGTGAACTTGCCATAACGGATGAGATCAAGTCGCCGCAGCCTCATTGTGACCCACCGGCCTTGAGGCGGGCGGTAACAAGGTCGGCGCCGCTGGCAACCACCCTCTCCAGGAACAACTCCTGCTCAGTCTCGTCCTTGCCGGCGAAATCGCGCCCGTCAGGCGGAAAATCCGCGATCATCTTTTGGACCAACGCCCTCGCCTCGGCACGGAAGGCTTCCGAGCCGGCATCGGCGCGCATGGACTCTGCGAGCTCGAAAATCGGATCGGCGACGCCCTCGGATGTTTCGGCTGCGGGTGGCGAGACGTTAAGTTCGAGCTTCTCCACCCAGGTTTCGCCTACCTGGTCCGCGACCTGCTCAGCTTCCGCGAGCAGCAGATCCCGGTCGCGGATCAGTGCCCACGATAGAGGTGACGCCCCGGTCAGGCCGAGGCGAACCACAGCATGACGGGATCTAACGGAGGCGCGCACATCTTCGAGCGCGGATCGGACACGCTCGACGATCTCGGACCATTCCACCGTTTCGGTCACGTCGACGTTCACCCGCTCGAATTGCGCGATACTGGTGAGCCTTTCCTCGATCTCGATGGTGCGGTCGTCTTGTATCGTCACCAGGGTGACGGATTTCTCGCCGGCCTCGTTGATGTCCCTGCCCTGTGGAATTCCTGGCATCACCACGGTGCTTGCCCCGGGATGGACTTGGCGGACATGGATGTGCCCAAGCGCCCAGTAGTCGAAACCGTGGCCGTGCAGGTCAGCGACATTGCAGGGGGCATAGACGTCGTGGCCCGGCGATCCGGCCAGGCTGGTATGCATGATACCGACATTGACCGCGCCCTCGCGCGGCGCTGAGTACTTCGGGAGTAGACTGTCCGGCGCCTTGGGGCTGGCAAAGCTCAAGCCGTGGAACATGACGTCAAGCCCGCCGGCTGTCTGCAGCACGGTCTGGGCGCCGAAGATCGTGACCGTGTCAGGGAACACCAGCTGTTTCGATATCCGCGACAGGGCGTCATGATTGCCACGGATCTTGAAAACCCTGATGCCGGCCTGATGAAGCCGTGTCATCTGTGACGCCAGGAAGCGGGCCGTTTTCATCGAAGTCTGATCGCCATCATAGAGATCGCCGCCAATGACCAGGGCATCGACACGTTCCGTGAGGCAGAGGTCAGCGATCGAGACAAACGCCTGACGGCTGGCGTCTCCGACGAGTTCGGCAAGGTCGGGGTTTCGCATCGCCAGCGAACGCAGCGGCGAGTCGAGGTGGATGTCGGCGGTGTCGACGAATCGAAATGGCATTGGAAATCTCCGGTTTGAACATACCGGTGTTCGACCGCGGCTCGACAGGGAAAATCTTAAGAAAATCCGGCGGCCGATACCGCCGCCCCCCTTCCGCATGAGTTCGCCGACATCTTCCGAGCTAGAAGTCTGTTCGCTTATTCGAGGACCGAGCGCGACGCTGCGGGACAGACCCTCCACAGATAAAAGCGCTGGGAAATGGTGGGGCAATGTATTGACGATACCCCCAACATTGCAGTGATACGTGATGAGCTTAAATCCCTCTGCAATGTTTAGGATGCTGACTTAACAACTCTTCCATTTGATGTCGCACGGTGTGCGTTGCTCAATTCGGCCGAACGAGGCAGTGTGTGGATTCGGGGCCTCGTCTCGGCTATGCACACACGATGGACGACAGATCCTTGTTTATGAAATCCAGCATCGACCACCTCCCGCCACCAAAGCAGCGCGAGCTGAGAAAGACGGTTGAGCTGCTCCTCGAGGAGTTTGAGGATGCCCTCAAGGGAGGGATGACCGACTTCAAAAAGCGCGGGCGCATTCTCAAGATCATACTTTTCGGGTCCTATGCACGTGGTGGCTGGGTCGACGAGCCGCATACCAGGAAGGGCTACCGTTCGGATTTCGACCTGCTTGTGGTGGTGAACAATCGCAAACTGACCGATTTTGCCGGCTATTGGCAGACGGCAGCAGACCGGTTGATGCGCGAAATCAGCACGCCAGTCAGCTTCATTGTACATTCCCGCCGGGAGGTGAACACTGCCCTCAGGGAGGGTCAGTACTTCTTTGTCGACATCCGTCGCGAGGGAATTGTCCTCTACGAGCTCGACGAAGAATCGCTGGCGCATCCGGCACCTACGAAGCCGGCCGATGCATTCCAATTAGCAGCCGAACACCTCGAAGACAGGCTGCCGCACGCCCGAGTATTTGCAAAGACAGCTGGATTTCTTCTCAGCGAATCCAATTTCAAGGAAGCGGCCTTTCTCCTTCACCAATCAATCGAGCAGGCCTACGCGGTGTTGTTGTTGGTTCTAACAAATTACAGCCCTGCCTCTCACAACGTCAAATTCCTTCGCAGCCTCGCTGAAGATCAAGCACAGGAACTTGCCGAAGTTTGGCCCCGCGACCAGCAGCGTTTCGTAGCTTGGTTCAACGTCATCAACGAGGCTTATGTGAAAGCGCGCTATTCGAGGCACTTCGAGATCACTCGCGAAGCGCTCCAGTGGCTTGCCAAGCGGGTCTCCGAGTTGATCGATCGTATCGAAATGATCTGCCGATCACGGCTTGAAAAATTGAGGAGCGAGGCAAATACGGCTGATCAGCAAGCGGGCTAACTTCGCGATTGCACCAATTCCGGTGTGATGTTCGGAATTATCTGTCGTCGTCCGAATTTAAGTGGGGCTGCCCACGTCGTGTGCGAAGTCGTTTCGGCACTCGTATAGAACCTTGAGCACATCGCTGCCGCACGACATGCCGCGAAGCGTGGTCTCTATCCGGGGAAGACGAATGCTGCCGAAGCCGCTGGTACCCGCAGCGCAATTCTGGAGGAGATGGCACAGCGCGCGAAGGGAGGTGTTTTGCCCGTAGGTGGCGATTGCCACGTAGGCGTCGGCTCCTTCAACGTTGTGTTCGGCGTCAATCCTCAAGCAGTCCTCCCGCGTCGGCTGCCCGATCTCGAAACGCATGCCGATACGGCTTTCGATCTGATCCATAGCATGGGTATCACGCCTCGTGCCCGCTAACCGATGAGTGTTGCCGGCGAGCAGTAAAGCGAAGCCGCATCGCTCCTGAAGATGCAGCAGCTCCCGCAAAACAGTGGGTGTGAAGTTCTGATATTCGTCCACCAGCAACGGGCGCGTCGGGCCGTATCGGGCGCCCAAAAAATTCATGCAATCCTTCGCAAGATCGTATGTGTGCTTGCTGTCCCTTTGGACGCCGTAGGCGTCGTGCAGCATCAGGAACATCGGCCTGATAGCCTTGGTATGCTGCGCAACCTCACAATAGGCAGCTCCGCTTTGGGCGGCTATCCAGTTGAGCGCTACAGTCTTTCCGAGTCCTCGGGTGTCTGGTCGGGCTTGCCGGTTTCCGGGTCTCGCGCGTGCAAATGCAGGATCGCGGCACCGGCCTCGGCCGCGGCGATCGCCTCCGACGCGATCTGGTCCGGTGTGATCGGCAGGTAGGGCGACATGGTCGGGGTGTGGATCGCCCCGGTCACCGCACAGGTGATGATGACCTGGTCGCCGTCGCGCCGGGCTTGCGGCTGGTTTCTTTCATTGTCCGAACTCCTGATCCGATTTTTTCTTGTGTGCCGCCAGCGCCATCAGCCGGCGATCCCGCCAGACCTGCCGGTCACCCAGTTTTTTCCTTGGCAGGCGCTTGCTGCGCTCGGCCTCGACGGTTGCCATGACCTCGCCCGCCCAGTCGACCCGGCGCAGCATCTGCGGGAAGATGTTGGAGTAGATGCCCTGGTAGCGATCGACATAATCGCGCACGCCGCCGGGCGCATTGAGGTCGATGGTCTCGAACGGCCCCATGAATGACCAGCGCAAAGCCAACCCGTCGCGGATGCCGATGTCGACATCCTCGACGCTGGCATAGCCGTCGACGAGCCGGAAGGCTTCCTCAAGCAAGGCGCCCTGCAACCGGTTCATGATGAAACCGTCGAGCTCGCGCTTCATCACCAGCGGCGCATGACCGGCATCGATAAGGAAGGCGCGGGTTCTTTCCAGCGTCTCAGCGGACGTCCATGGCGCTGGCACCACCTCGGCCGCCGGAATGAGGTAGGGCGGATTGATCGGATGCACGACCAGGCAGCGGTGCCGCCCCTGCAGATGGTCGGTGAACTTCGACGGCAACAGCGCCGAGGTGGAACTGGCGATCACCGTTTGCGGGCCGGCCAGACTGTCGATCAGGGAGAACACTTCCCGCTTCACATCGAGGTTTTCAGGCGTGTTCTCCTGGACATGGATTGCTCCAGCCAGCGCCTCCTCCAGTTCGACCGCGATGGCGATGCGGCCAAGCACGGTGTCGACGGACTGCCCACGCAGCAGGTCGTTCGAAGAAAGATCGCCAAGCACGCCTTCTATGTAGTCGCGCGCGCCGCCCGTCGCGGCGGGCGACTGGTCCCACATCCGCACGTCATGGCCGGCGCGAGCGAAGCTGATCGCCCAGGCCCGCCCAATGAAACCGCTGCCGACAATCGCAACCTTTGCCATGGATCGGCCCTCCTCAGAGCGTTTCGACGTTGCCGTCGACGCCGAGCGACTGCCCGGAAATGTTGATGCCGGCGTCCGACAGCAGGAAGGCGACCATCGACGCGACATCATAAGGGCTGGTCATGCGACGCAGCGAAATGTTTTGGAGATAACGATCGGTCATCTCCTCGTGGCTGATACCGACCTGCTTGGCGCGCGCCGAGATAACACCTTCGATGCGGGGTCCCTCGATGATGCCGGGCAGGATGGCGTTGACCCTGATGCCGTGCAGCCCAAGCTCCTTGGCGAGGCTTTGCGTGAAACCGATGACACCGCACTTGGCCGCCGAATAGGGCGTGCGGAACGCATAGCCGTGGCGGCCAGCCGCCGACGACATCGACACGATCGAGCCCCCGCCCGCCGCCTTGATCAGCGGCACGGCGCGCCGGGCGCACAGGAACTGGCCGGTCAGGCAGATGT
This sequence comes from Mesorhizobium sp. B2-5-11, assembly GCF_006440835.1. Classification (NCBI taxonomy): domain Bacteria; kingdom Pseudomonadati; phylum Pseudomonadota; class Alphaproteobacteria; order Hyphomicrobiales; family Phyllobacteriaceae; genus Mesorhizobium; species Mesorhizobium sp. B2-5-11. The sequence continues at coordinate 117,241 of NZ_VFUK01000009.1, read as the reverse complement.
CGATGCAGCGCCGCCAGTCGTCCGGATCGATCTCGTCGACACCGCCTGTCGGCCCGGCAATGCCGGCATTGTTGATCAGCGCATCGAGCCCGCCGAGTTCTTTCTCGACCGCCTCGAACAGCCGGTCGACGTTATCGTCGCGCGAGACGTCGGCCTTCACTGCCGCGATCAGGTCGATCTTGTCGGGCGCAGCGGCGAGCGCTTCGTCGGAAACGTCGCAGACAACGACGCGGGCGCCGAGCCGCGACAGCGTGTCGGCTATGGCAAAACCGATGCCCCCCGCACCCGCTGTCACCAGAACGCGCTGGCCTTTCAGCCCAGCCAGAAATTCGTTTGCGGAGTATGGCGCGCTCGAACTCATGATCGTCCCTCTGACAAGCTCGGCCGGAAATGATACACCCGGCGAAAAGTGACGACCGTCAGCACTTGGGCGGACGAGTTGCTTGAGCGTAAACCGGAACGGCAGGTCACAGTCGCTCTCGCCAACAAGGTAGGACGGATCGATAGCGCGTGAGGAAAGCTACCGCGCGCCGCACCCTTGAGGATGACCGACAGTCGCACGAAAAGACGTCCCCTTTCGGCAGGAGAGAACGACATCAGTGATGGAGATCCGGGCAACCCGAGGATCGGGAGAAGTGATTCAAAGCCCATCGCAGTGCAACAGCTTGATGAGGGCCGATCAACCGTCACTATCACGGGATCGTTCACACATCTTCCAGGAGAAATCCCATCTTCGGGCAAAGTATGTCGCTTCGCTCCAGCGGTTCCTTTGATTAGGACGACAAAGATGAGCACGATGCCCGGCATCATACATCTAGCCGTCCAACGGGGGCGCGAGGTGGGGCGGCAGGATCTGTACTGCGGGATCGCGCGCCAACCTTGCTGCATGTTCCTCCTTAGCTGAAGCTAGCAGATCGGGGTGGCTAAAGAGGTCCGCCGCCGTCGCCGCCAGCGCTTTGGCAACATGGATCATGCCCTTGTGTGCATGTGGCGATTTGCCCTGCGCCGTTACTTGCCATGTGTGCAAAGGCGTGCCGATGGCATAGGTCGCGCCATATGCCTGCACGGTCGGTACGGCCCAGCTCACATCGCCGACATCAGTCGATCCAAGCATCCGCTTGCCACCGGAAGCGGCGCCGACGATACCGTCGCTGAGAGCGCTGTCACTCTCCTGAAGCCGGAACATCGCATAGGCTGATTGGATGTGCTCCCTTGTCAGCGTGGCCTGGATCTGCCCCGCGAACGCTTGGTCAGCCGCATCGAATTCCGGCGGCCCCAGCATCTCGAAATTCTGCGCCATCGCTCCCTCCATAACGCGATTGCCAAGCAGGCTGTTCATCGCACAGACAAAGCGCGACTCCACTTGTGTCTCGCTCATCAGCGCTGCACCCTCCGCGATGCGCTTGACCCGCTCGACTAGCATCAACACCTCGGAGGCTCGCGGCGACCGAACCATGTAGCGCACAATTGCGGCCGCCTGCACGATGTTCGGCGCCGGACCGCCCGCATTGAGATAGGCGTAATGAACCCGGCAATCGGAGGGGATGTGTTCGCGCAGATAGTTGACGCCGACGCTCATCAGCTCAACGGCGTCGAGCGCGCTGCGGCCGAGATGCGGCGAGCCCGCAGCATGGGCGGACCGTCCAGTGTAAGAAAAATCAAGGATCGCGTAAGCGAGCGAGGCCGGCTCCATTACGCCCGCGAACGAGAAGGGGTGCCAGGAAAGCGCCGCGTCGACGTCAGCGAAAACCCCGTCGCGAACCATAAACGCCTTGCCCGATCCGCCCTCCTCGGCCGGGCAGCCATAATAGCGTACACGCCCGGGCAGGCTGTTCGCGGCCAGCCAATCCTTCGTCGCCGTAGCGGCGAGCAGTGCGCCGGCCCCGAGCAGATTGTGTCCGCAGCCATGTCCCGGTCCATTGCCGGAAAGACGCCGGTGTTCCGCTACGCCGGCTTCCTGGCTTAACTCCGGCAATGCATCGAACTCGCCGAGGAAGGCGATGACCGGGCCGCCTTCGCCTGCCTCGCCCATGATGGCCGTCGGCATGCCGGCAAGGCCGGTAGCAACTCGGAAGCCCTGATCGTTAAGCGCCTTCAGATGCTCGGCCGACGACCGATGTTCCTGATAGTTCAGTTCGGGCGTTTCCCAAACCCTGTCGCTCAGTTCGATGAAGCGCCCGGCCTGACCGTCGACATGCATCCATATTCCATGGCCGTTGCTCATTATCGCTCCGGAACTCCCTCAGACTGCGACAGTCTTGTGCTCGATGTAGTGATTGATGGCTTCCGGGCCGAACTCGCGTCCCACGCCGCTTCGCTTGAAGCCGCCAAAGGGGGAGAGCAGGTCCGAGGCCGCGTTGTTGATCGTCAGCCCGCCGCTGCGGATGCGGCGGGCGATCGCCAGACCCTGGTCAGTATCGTTCGTCCAAACCGAACCGGAGAGACCGTACTCCGACTCGTTGGCGAGCCGCACTGCCTCATCCACCCCGTCATAGGGGATGACGCAGACGACTGGGCCGAAGATCTCCTCCTGGGCGATGCGTGAGTTGTTGTCGACATTGGCAAAAACCGTCGGCTTCACGAAGGCGCCGTGATTGATGCCTTCCGGCATTCCAAGGCCGCCCGTCGCAAGTTCCGCGCCGCTTTCCAGCCCAGACTGGATGTAGTCACTGACCCGCTGGCGCTGGCGCTCGGCAGCAACCGGACCGAGGAAAGTTTGCGGGTCGGCCGGATTCCCGATCTTCATACCCGTAACATTGTCCACCAGCGCCGAGGTGAAGGCATCGTGGCGCCGGCGCGATATGAGTATCCGAGTCTGCGCAACGCAGACCTGGCCGTTGTTCGGAAACGAGCGGTAACGCAGCGCCTCGACCGTTTCGCCGATATCCGCGTCGTCTAAGACGAGCGCCGCGGACTTGCCACCCAGTTCTAGGCTGACTCGCTTCAGCTGCGCACCGGCGAGGCTGGCGATGCGGCTTCCGGCGGCGGTCGACCCGGTAAAGCCGATCTTGTCCACTCCCGGATGCGTGACGAGATACTCGCTCACTTCCCGGTGCGCTACCAGGATGCTCAGCACGCCGTCCGGCAGTCCGGCTTCGCTGAAAAGTTCGCCCAGATATTGGCCGTCAATCGCCGTCTCCGGCGCCAATTTCAGAATCACCGTGCATCCGGCAAGCAGAGCCGGAAAGAGTTTCGCTAGCGCGACCTGATGCGGTGCATTCCAGGGGATGATGGCGGCAACCACGCCGACTGGTTCGCGGATCCAGATGGACGTCCCTTTCGGGAAGCCCTCGCGCTTCACTTCCCAGGGATAGTGTTCGGCCGCGGTCAGATAAGCCTGGCCCTGATCACGGATCAGGGCCTGGATCGCCGCGGCGAACCACGCGGGAGCGCCCATTTCTGCCGTGACCAGTCGGGCAAATTCCGTGGACCGCGCCTCGTAGAGGTCGGTGAATTTACGGATGACCGCGATGCGCTCGGCTACCGGCATGCGCGGCCACGGCCCTTCGTCGAACGCTTTGCGCGCCACGTCGACGGCAAGGTCGATGTCCGCCTGTGCGGCGAGCGGAGCCGTGCCGACCAGGCTGCCGTCGTAGGGCGAACGAACTTCGATGGACTCCGGGCCGAGCGGGTCGACGCGCCTGCCGCCGATGAAATTGTGCTTGAAATTCCTGGTCATTGCCCGTCTGGCTCCTGTTCCGGCTTGCCTGGGATCAGGGATGGATGAGATCCGCCGCCCGCTCGCCGATCATGATTGCAGTCGCGTTGGTGTTGCCCGCGATGTGGCGCGGAAAGATCGAGGCATCCGCCACCCACAGCCTCTCGGTGCCGCGCACGCGCAGTTCCGGCGTCACCACCGCCTTATCGTCGATCCCCATCCGGCAGGTCCCGACCGGGTGAAGGAAGGGGACCGTTGCCTTGCGCACATACTGCTCCTCCGCATCGCGGCCGGCCCCCTCGGGCGGCACGTCGATCAGCTCGCGCACGTGGTTTCCGAATGGCGGCGTCGAAGCAAGGCGGCGAATCCAGGCCAGTCCGCGTAGAACGCAGTCCAGGTCGTCTGGGTGGTCGAGGAGCCGCGGATAAATCGCGAGCGGCGTGCGCGGATCGCTGCTGCGTAGTTCCAGACGGCCAGTACTCTTGGGGTAATTCACGTTCGCCAGAATGGTGACGAGATTGCGCGTGGGGACGCGCAGGCGTCCGCTTTCGCTGAAATAGCCGAACGGGAAGAGGTGGAACTGGAGGTCGGGCACCTCCTGCTCGGGTGTGGATTTGAGGAAGGCGAGCACCTGCGCGGTCGGCACGCTCAGCACGCCACTGCGCGACAGCGCCCACTGCCCGGCGGCGCGCAGCCGGCCCAGGGCCGACGCATAGGCATTGCCCGTCTTGACGTCCATTTCGGCGCGGACATAGAGGCCCGGATGCTCCATCAGGTTGCGCCCGACGTCGGGGCTGGCGACGCGCACTTCGATGCCATGGCGACTCAGTTCGGCCGGATCGCCGATGCCCGAAAGCATTAGGAGCTGTGGCGAGTTGATGGAGCCTGCAGACAGGACCACACCGCGGCGTGCTGTTGCCCGGATTGTCTTGTCCCCGCGCATGATGTCCACGCCCGAGGCCCGCTTACCCTCCATGACGATACGCTCCACCAGCGCGTCGTCCATGAAGGTCAACTTATTGTCCTTGAGACGTGGGAGGACGAAGGCGTCGAACGCCGAATGACGCAAGCCCCCTGTCGTGGACCCTTGATTCCAGGCGACCCCTTCATGCGAGCTCCCGTTCAGGTCCGGGTTGCGGGGCACGCCGGCATTGACGAAGCTGTCAATGAATTTCTGCGATAGTGGGTGTTTCCAGCGCAGCGATGAAACCCGGAGCGGACCCATCCCGCCGCGGTGAGAATTGTCCCTGTCGTCGTCCGCCGTCTCCATCTTGCGGAAATAGGGAAGCACGGAGGCCCAGCCCCATCCCTTGTTTCCCAGCGCCTCCCAAGCGTCGTAGTCGCCGGCCGCGCCACGAATGAAGATCATCCCGTTGATGGCCGACGAACCACCCGGAACCCGCCCGCGCGGCCAGGCTTCCTGCAGTCCGTTACGGCTCGGATCAGGCTCGGTGACGTAGTTCCAGTCGTACCGGTTGTTACCGATCGTATACATGAGCGCGGCCGGTACGCGCGTCAGGTGGAGCTTCTCGCGCTTGCCCGCTTCGAGGAGAAGGACGCTCGCACCCTTTTCGACAAGCCTGGCGGTGAGCGGTGAACCCGCACTGCCCGAACCTACGACGATATAGTCGAATTCCATGATACGCTTGCCTCATCGGGATTGCGGGGCACCGCGCCGGGGTCAGGGGCGCCCAGGACGGTCAGGGACTGCGCCGCTGTTACGGGCCGCTCAGATCGACCGCCGGCATCAGCCTTGGCGCCGACAAGCCGGCCTCGACGAGATGGCACGCGGCGTAATCCACGTCGCTTCGTTTCAGCAGCGCCGGATCCTCCGTGACGCAGCGGTCAAAAGCGAACGGGCAGCGTGTGCGGAAGGTGCAGCCGGAAGGAATGTCGATGGGGTCCGGCGGCTCGCCTTCAAGGAGATAGGTCGCCGTGTCGTAGGGCTTGTGCTCGATCGCCGGAACCGCACTGAGCAGGGCTCGCGTGTAGGGATGGCCGGGATCGAAGAACGTCGCCTCGTTGCCGGCGAGTTCGGCGATGCGACCGAGATACATCACGGCCACGCGATTGCAGACGCGGCGCACCATGCTCAGATCGTGCGAGATATAGATGTAGGTCATGCCGTGGCGGGCCTGCAGACGCTCGAAAAGATCGAGCAGCTTGCCCTGTTCCACTTGGTCGAGTGCCGACAGCGTCTCGTCGAGGATCAGGAGTTCCGGGTCCAGCACCATGGCGCGGGCGATGTTGACGCGTTGCCGCTGGCCCGCACTGAGCCCTACCGGCAGTTTGTCCGTCAGCTCGGGGCGCAACCCCACCTCGTTCATCGTGTAGGCGACCTTCTCGCCGATCTCCTTGGCGCTCATTCCGCCATGGATGCGCAGCGGTTCGGCGATCGTCCGGCCAATGGCCAAATGTGGCGGGATGGCGTTGTAGGGATCCTGCAGCAGCAGCTGGAACCGACGGCGCAGATCAAGCAGCTTCTTTCGGCCGAGATGCGCGATGTCCTGGCCCTTGAACAGGATCTGGCCGCGATTGGGTGCTTCGAGGCGGCTGAGTAGACGCGAAAGCGTCGACTTCCCGCAACCGGATTCGCCTACGATGCCAAGATTATCGCCTTTGTAGACGTCGAACGAGACGCCCCGGACGGCCTGGACAACCCGGTACGCAAACAGCCTCTCACGGTCCTTGGTTGCGTAGGAACGGTAGACGTCGCGGACCGAAAGGATGATTTCGCGTGTGTCGTCCTTGGCCAAGCCCGGCGCGGCGGTGACCTGCTCGGCGCCCCAGATGCGCGGCACGCTCTTGATGAGGTTGCGCGTGTAGTTGTGCTGGGGTTCGTCGATCAGTTTACGGGTCTGCTGGCACTCGACCACGCGGCCATCGGCGAGCACGAGGACGTTGTCTGCGATCTCGTTAACCACACCGAGCGCCGAGGAGACGAAGATGACCGCCGTGCGAAAATCGCGCTGGAGATCCCTCAGTAGGCGAAGAATCTGGGCGGCGACCGTCACGTCGAGCGGCTGCGTGATGTTGTCAGCGACGAGCAGGTCAGGGTTGGTGACCAGGGCATCGACAATCAGCACGCGCTGCATCATCCCGCCGCTGAACTGGAAAGGAAATTCGTGAAAGCGCTGCGCCGGGGAAGGAATGCGGACCGCGTCGAGGACACGAAGCACGCGCGCCTTGGCTTCCGCAGTCGAAATGCCCGGCTCGACGGCGCGCAGCTTCTCGATGATCTGCTGTCCGACCGGGATGGTCGGATCGAGTGCGCTGCCAGGGTCGGAGCCTATATAGGCCACCTTGCGCCCTCGCAATCTCTGCATCTCGGCGGGCGCGAGATCGAACAGGTTGCGGCCATGGTAGGCAATCGTCCCGCCGGTCACGACCAGCGGCGGGCTTATCCAGTTGACGAGTGCGCGCGACAGGACGGTCTTACCCGAGCCGCTTTCACCGATGATGCCGAGGACCTCGTCCTGGGAAACCGAGAGATTGACGTCCTGAAGAACAGCGCGCCTTGCGCCGCCTGGCAACGCTAGATCGACCGACAGGCCCGAAATCTCGAGAATGCTTACACTCTCCCCGCTCATAGGACACCTTGGAGTAGCTTGTTGCGGGAGCGCTCAAGGGCACCGCCCATGAGGTTGATGCTGCACAGCGATATCGCCAGCAGCAGGCCGGGAATGGTGGTGATCCACCACGCATTCAGGAGATACTTGGTGCCGTCGGCGATGATCGTCCCGAATGTAGGCGTGGGCGGCTGGATGCCGATGCCGATGAACCCGAGGATGGCTTCGAAGATCATCATGCGCGCGACGTCGAGCACGGCGACGAATGCGATCGGGGGCAGGATGTTCGGCGCGATATGCACCAGCAGTATCCGGACGTCCGATGCGCCGAGGATCTTGGCGGCGCGCACATATTCCTTGCGCCGCTCGGACATGGTGACGCTACGCGCCACGCGTGCGTAGCCTGGCCAGCCCGCGAGGATGAAGACGAGGATGACCGTCAGCGGCGTCGGCCGCGTCACGCCGAGGATGGTGATGGCGAGGATGATCACCGGGATCGACATCTGCGCATCCGTGATGCGCATCAGGATCAGGTTGGTCCAGCCGCCGACATAGCCGGCCACCATCCCGACCGCCGAACCTAGAACGAACATGCCGATGACGCTCGTAATGCCGATCATCAGGGCGTTCCGCAGGCCGATCAGCGATCGGGCTAGAAGATCGCGGCCCAACTGGTCGGTCCCTATGAAATGAGGCCAGACCGAACCTTCGGCAGGCCAGGGCGGCGAGAACTTGAGGCCGACGTTGAATTTCGTCGCGGAAAGGCCGAGCAGCCCCGGCGCGGCGACCGAGAGCAGGATCACGGCGATGAAAATGACCGCCCCGACCCGGAACTCCGGCGTCTTGAATGCTTGAAGGAAGATATTAGCGCCGAGGCTTCGGGCTTTTGGGGGAACGCTGACTTCCGCGTCGACGATGGTGTGTTCGGACATCAGTACTGGAGCCTTCTGTCGATCGTGGTCGATGCGAAATCGACGAGGATGTTCACACCGACGAGCCCGGCGCAGGCGAAGATCGCGATCGCCTGGATGATCGGGAAATCGCGCTGGAACACCGCATTGATCATGAGCAGGCCGATCCCCGGATAGTTGAAGAGGTATTCGACGACGAACAGCGAGCCGAGGATCAGGCCGACCGCCTGGATGCCCAACACGTTCAGAAGGGGTATCCCGGAGTTACGCAGAACATGCGCCGAGATCATGCGCCGTCGGGTCAGCCCGCGGATTTGGCCAACATAGACATAGGGCTCGAGGAGGTTGGAGGAGACCGAAACCGAGAGCGACCGGACGATGATCGGAATCAGTTCCACCGCCAGGACCAAGGCCGGCAGGATCGCATAGGTCCAGTTCTCGTAGCCGATTGCAGGTAGCCAGCCAGTCCTGGCCGACAACAAATAAATGAACACCAGTCCGAGCCATACATTGGGCAGCGAGACGAGGACCGAACTCAGGTAAAGCGCGAATCGGTCGGGCGCCCTGCCCGCGTTAAGGCCGGCCCAGATGCCGAGCGGAACCGCGATCGACAGTGAGATCAGGAAGGCCAGGCCGGCCAGCAGCAGGCTGTAGGGCAATGTCGCGCCGATCAGATCAATGACCGGCGCCCGGTTGCTGGCATCGAAGGTCGATTCGCCGCGCGAACCTCCAGTGCTGCCGCCCTGGGCGCTGCGCACGAAGGATCGGCCGAAATCGCCGCGGACGATCTGGGTCATATACCGCCCGAACTGGACGATTATCGGATCCCGGAGGCCGAGCTCCTTGGCCGTCTGCTCCGCCACGGACTGCGAAACCATCGGGCCGAGCATCAGCCGCACGGGGTCGCCGGGCACCACGCGCAGCAGGGTGAAGATCAACAGGGCGATGCCCGCCACAATGATCACGCCTTGGGCAAGACGGCGAACGAAGAAGTCTATTGCAAAAAGCATAACGGCAGGCTCACGAAGGAGCAGCGCCGCCGGATGGCGACGCTGCTGGGCCAAAGGTTAGACGAGATCCGCCTTCGACAGGTCGATAGGTCCGTAGGGCAGGTAGACCGCGCCTTCAAGGTTCTTGGCGGCGCCGTGGAAGGTGAGCGCAGAGAACAGTGAGAAGCTTGGGACTTTCTTGGCCATCGTCGGGAAGGTTTCCTCGGTGAGGATCTTCAGCCGCTGTTCCGGATTGGGCGCGTTGCGCTCCTTGTCCAGGACCGCGTCGATCTCGGGATCATTGATGCCCGAAATCAGCGCCGCGCTGGAGTGCCAGTTGGGCCGCAGGACGAGGTCCGGCTCAGGCGACGGCGTCATCCAGCCGACGTCGCACATATGGCCCTGGCCCTGACCGTCGGCGCGGCGATAGATCGCCACTTCCCAGGCCGCTGGCTCGAGCACCGTCAACTGCACGTTGAAGCCCTGCTCCTGGAGCATCGCGGCGATCAGTTCGCCATACTCCTTGGTCTTGGGATAGAAGCCGATCGAAGTGATATATTCGAGCTGCGGCAGCCCCGCCCCGTTCGGGAAGCCGGCTTCGGCCAGCAGACGCTGCGCTTCCTCGGGATTGTAGTCTGGATATCCCTTGATGTCGGTGAAGCCGAACTTCATCGGGGAGACGTAACAGCTTGACTCGAGCGCCGCTTCGCCCATCAGTTCGAGGATCTGCTTGCGATCGATCGAATGGCATGCCGCCAGGCGGATGCGCGGATCGTCGAAGGGCGCCTTGTTGCAGCGAAAATGCAGATATTTGTTCTCGGTCGTGAGACCCTTGCGAGTGGTGACCTTCGGATTTCCGGCGAGCGATGCGTACTGTTCCGGCTCGAGACGTTCGGCGATGTGGTACTGGCCGTTCAAGAGGCCGAGAACCCGCGTGTTGGCATCCGGAACATAGGCATAGACGACCTCATCGATCTTCGGACGCCCGCCGAAGAAGTCGTCATAGGCGTGAAGAATATTTTTGTCGCCGTTGGTCTCGACATACTTGAAGGCGTTCGTGCCGTTCGGACGCTTTTGGAGAATCTTCGGATCAGCAACATCCTTCGCCGAGAGGATCGGGATCACGCTTGAAATAAACCACCAAGCCGATGCCGGATAGCCGTGCTTCTCGGTGTGCAGTCGCACCGTAAGGCGATCGACAATTTCGACATCGACCTTTCCGGGGCAAAAGGAAGCCGCCGGGCGGGCCGGGTCGCAGGAGTATTCGAGCGTCGCCTTTACGTCCTCGGCGCTGAATTCCTTGCCGTCGTGAAATTTCACGCCGTCGCGCAGCTTGAACTCGAACGTGTTGGTATCGATCAGCTTCCAGCTTTCCGCCAGCGCGGGTTCGAGCAGGTCCGCCTCGCCGTCCCGCATCGGGGCACGCGTCAACGCATTGAAGACGAACTTTTCGAAATTGCCCTGACCAAGGGTCGTGTGGGAAGTCGGATCCCAATTACCCGTGACGGGCCCCATCGACGCGAGCACGAGTGACTTCTTGCCCTGCGCATTGGCCGGCACCGCGAGCTTGCCGAGCACGCCGGCCACGCCAAGCGCGCCCGCGCCAACCATAATGTCTCTACGCGTAATCATTGATCCTGTTCCCCTTTTTGTATCGGCGGTTGTTTTGCCGATGTGCGGTTTAGTTTTCTAGGACCCGCTCGGCGCCGGCCCGTTGAACTCCATCCTTCGACCTGCAGCATGGCACTTATTCGCCATTGCCAGACGAGCCTTCCAAATCCTGACTGGACGCCAGATCCATCCTCAAACCGATCCAATTTCTCAAAACACACAAATCGGTCAAAAACACCAATATCGACACATTTGCCTGTGGTCAAGCGCGGCTTGGCCTACTCTCGGCGAGTGCCCAGTCCCGAACAGGTCTAAATCTCAAGGCTGTTAGACCCTAGGACTGTTGAGCGACTAAGACGGATTTGACTGGTTTGAGCATGTCGACTAGCTTGGCGCCGGGATTTTCGGTCTTCCGGCATCTCGCAGTGTTCGACGTGCTCGGGGATATGTTAAGTCCGGAAAGACCCAAATGGTCACAGGCAGATTCGGTCCATGAGATTTTCTGAGTTTCGCCAGGAAAAAATCCTGGAAATACTGCGCGCGAATGAGCGCGCGAGTGTCAATCTGCTCGCCGATCGCCTCGAAGTCAGTCCGGAATCCATCCGGCGCGATCTGCGTCTACTCGAAACAAATGGCTTGGCTCGGCGCGTCTACGGCGGTGCGGTACTGACGCCAAAAGAGGGGGACAAGCCGTTTGGCGAGCGCAGCCGGGTCAATGCGCTGGAAAAAAACTTGATCGCCGAAAGGGCTGCCAGCCTTATCCAGAACGGTATGAAGATCTTCGTCAGTTCGGGAACCACTACGCTGGCCTGCGTGAAGCACCTTGACAAGCATGCAGACCTGACGATCTTCACGAACTCCATCGCCATTGCGGCGCATTTTTTCTCCCACGGCTGGGGCACCAGTGTCCGCGTGCTCGGCGGTCCGATGGTGCCGGAATATCAGGCCACATTCGGGCATTCTACCATTACCGCGCTGAAAGGGCACAGGTTCGACCTGGCTTTGATGGGTGCCAGCGCCGTCCATGTCGATCACGGCTTCATGGGCTTTGGTGAGGACGAGGTTGCACTGCACGATGAGGCGAGGCGTCAGGCCGGCACCACCGTCATGGTAGCCGATCGATCGAAGTTCGGACGCTTCGGCTCGGTTCGTGCATTCGGCCTTGCCGACGCCCAACATGTCATCACCACTAAGGGTGTCGGCGAAGAATTCGTCCAGCGCTTCGCCGAACTGGGCGTCGACCTCATCCGCGTTTAAGTGCATCTCGGCGCCGATAGGCACGTCGGCACTTTACTCACGCCCGCATAGATATAGCATTGCGTTTCCTGCTGGCGCGCCTGTCCCCCGCTCCCTTTCGTGGACGGGCCGTCGCTGGTCGGTTGTGCTTGCTTGGATTACAAGGGTTCCGCTGGCTTCATGGAAATTGGTCTGTCGCGAAAGGGTATGGATCGCCGCATCGGCCCGATGGACATTCATCGTCTCCCGTCCGCAACAAAAGAAGTCCGTTCCCTTTTTGCGGATGACCTCACGGCGCCGGCCGACCTCTGTCTTGTGACGCCCGACGAGCCCGCCTGCTCTGGTGCCGGACCGCAGCTGTGCAGATCGGCACAGGAGATGGAGCCGGGCATTCTCGTCCCGTCGCATCGTGGCGTGGACAGCACCCGCCTGCTTCTGTCGGTCGATGGCCAGCATCCGTCGCTCCTGCTCAAAACCATTCAGCCCGACCAGCGCCGCTTCATCGATGCGGCCGCATCCTTCGATGCGCAGCGCAAAGCGGCCGGCCTCGGCTGCGCGCCCAAGATCCTTGCCATCGATGCGCGGCGCGCGACCTGCATCATGGAATATCGCGACGGCTGGGCGACCGCCCGTGTCAGCGACCTGAAAAAGCTGGACGTCCTCAATGAGGTGATAGGTGTTAAGCGCAGGGTCCACGGCGGACTGCGCTTCACGATCCCGGTGTCGCCGTTCGACCGGATCCGCGCGCTGAAGCAGGAATGCGATCGGCTCGTGGCCCAGGCTCCTCCCGACCTTCCGGTCCTGTTCGAGCAGGTTTTGCGCTTTGAGCGCATGATCGCCGCATCGGGGGTCGACAGTGTGCCCTCCCATGCCGACGGCCTGGCCTCGAACATCCTCATCGGGCCGGATGGTCGCATCGAGCTCGTGGACTTCGACGGTGCCGGCAACGTCGACCCCTATTATGAGATCGGGATCCTGATCAACGAGGTTTTCGAAGACGAGAAGGACTTCCTCCCGGCCCTCGAAATGTTCGAAGGCACGCCGAGGCCGGCAAGTCTCCGTCGCGTGCGTCTCTACGCGATCGCCGACGATCTCGCATGGGGTCTCTGGGGTCTCGTGATGGACGCCACCTCGCAGCGCAAGGATGTCGAGTTTTACCGCTACGGGTTCTGGCGCTTCATCCGCTGCCGCGCCGCGCTCGGAAGCCTCGATTTCGGCTCGTACGCCCGAATGCTCTGAGAACCCTTCATGGAACGGAAGTGCGGAGAAGGCCAATCGGCCTCCGAACTGGCATTGGAAACAATGCTTTCCTTGGTACCCCCATGGCAGGGCAAAGACATCTTTTACCGGCCAATCTTCGGGGGCTTTAGCAATTCTAACTGGCACGTCAGGATCGGAGGTGAGCGTCAGACGTTTTTCCTTAAGATGCCAGGCCCCGGGACCGAGAAGTTTATCGATCGGAGAGCTTCGCTCGAGGCCGGCAGGCGCGCGCACGAACTTGGCATCGGGCCTCGGATCTATAGTGATCTCAGCGACCGCGGCGTGGAAATCAGCGACTTTGTAGAGCGGTCTCGTCCCTGCACCACCCGCGACTTCCACTCCGCCGAGATTAGGGCGCCCACTATTAACTTGTTCCGCACCTTCAACAATTCTGCCCCGCTTCGCTTAACCAAGACCCTGTTTGACATGATCGATGAACATATCGTTCAATTGCGTGAGCTCGGGGCGGCATTCCCGCACGATTTTCCTACCATTCACATGAAGTACCGCACCGCTCGCGCCGCGCTGGAAGCGTCAGGACTGGACATCGTTCCTTGCTGCAACGATCCGGCACCAGCTAACTTCCTGCTGACTGAAGACAGGATCCTGATCGTCGACCTCGAATACGCGTCGAACAACGACCGCTGCTGCGATCTCGCCACCTGGTGTGGGGAAATGGTCCTGAGCGACGTGATGCAGGATGAGGCGATCGAATGTTATTTCGGTCGCGTCGAAGCCAGCACCAAGGCGCGCATGTTTGTCTACCAGATGCTGGGCGACTTGAAATGGTCGCTGTGGTGCATGGTCCAGAACATTACCTCGAGCATCGACTTCGACTTCTACAAATACGGCGTGTGGAAGCAGATGCGCCTGCGCTCGACCCTTCAGAATCCATATTGGGACCGCGCCCTCACGTCCCTGTAGGAGCCCGCCAGCTTCTGGCTCGAGGCTTCCCTTGCCATTCGAGGATTGTTGCTACATCTGGGCAGTGGAGGCCACCGGTGGAATGACTGCTTTCTGCGCTGAAAGCAGACCGTCAGCTTCGTTGTTGGCCACAACCGCGGGAGCCTCGGGTTTGCGCAATGTTGCGAGTGCCAACGCCGGAGGAGGAAGACCGTGGCCGGTTGAGCAGAGTGGGCAGATTAATTAATTGCGAGCAGGGAGTCTCGAAGTCCGGCAATCCTAGGCTCCGGCCGACGCTTGTCTAGGTTGCGTGGGTCTGGGTGCCCCATCAACCCAATTCGCACTGAGCCAGTGGTTCAGGGCGCGAGTCATCCCGAATGGTGGCCGGTGCAAGAAGGCGGCATGGTCGCCCTCGCTCGGAAACTGTTTGTTGCGCTGTGGAAATACGTGAATTCCGGAGTCGTTATAGAAGGAGCTCTCCTGACGAAACCATCAGCATAGAGTAACCGCCCGATTGTCACCGCCTATTCCTAGAGCGCCTCCGAGACGCCTTCGACGCCGGCCAGCTTCGCTTCTTCAGCGATCTCGCTAGCCTGGCCGACCCTGCTACTTTCTGCGCCCAACTGGCTGGACTGAAGCGGATCGAGTGGTCGTTTACGCCAAGCCCCCGTTCGGCGGTCCAAAACAGGTCCTCGCCTACCTTGGTCGCTACACCTACCGCGTCGCCATCGCCAACAGCCGCCTCGTGAGCCTGGATCATGGAGTTCTGGTCAGCTTCCGCTGGAAGGACTATCGCCACCACGACAAGTCCAAGCACAAGCTCATGACCAAGATCACACTTGCGGGGCTGATTAAGCCAGCAACCGAGAATGTCTCAAGGTAAGCCGAGCAGACGACCAATTCTTCAGACAGAATGTCAGAGGAAGCGAGGCTCACTGCTATAACATGGGGTTTCACATTGTCGTTTCGGTGAGTCAGATTTGGATCATCCGTATCAGGCTGCGATAGGTCTTCTCCAACGCGTCAAAGCCACCTTCGCCCAGTGTAATTGGCGCGGCGTTGTCGGCGATCGCCGCGAACAGCAGCGCGGCGTCGCCGGGCACGACATTCGGCGACAACTCGCCGCGCCGGCCCGCCGCCGACAGCGCGCCGGCAAACAACGCCGAGAGCTCCGCGCTGAAATGGCCGAGCATCTTCTGGCCGTCGGCATCAAGGAGGTCGGCATCCTGCCGCAGCCTCGAAATCAGGCTCCAGTTTTGCCCTTCTGTGCCGGCTGGGTTGAAATGCCGGAAGCGGGCGCGGCTGTAGGCGATCATCGCCTCGACCTGCTCCTCGAGGCTTGACCCCTCATGCGACCAGACAGCCCGCAAGCCGCTCAGCGTCGCCTGCATGTAGTCGTCAAGCACCTCGTCGACGAGCGCCTGTTTGTTGCCGAAATGATAGTGGATGTTGGCGCGCGTCGTGCCGAGCGCCGCCGAAATATCCCCGAAGCTGGTGCCGCGATAGCCGTGGCGCACCAGAAGCTCCAGCGCCGTATCCTTGATCGCCTGTCTGGTGTCGGTCTCGTCCATGCTTCCATCATAGCCAAATGCGTTGGCCGTGGACGCCGAAGCTTTGCTGCATCCCCAGCATTTGACGGAACACTGACTTGCAGGTAAGTAAGTAGAAAATCAGCGGGAGGATACGTGGTGCGGATGCGGACATTCAGCGATATCGAAGGATCGGCGCCGCAGGCCGTCCGCGCCGGTGACCTGGTCTTCATCGGCGGGCTGATGGCGACGGACGTCAGCGGCAATATCGTCGCAACCGGCATAACGGGTCAGGCGCGCGTCATTTTCGATCGGCTGGCGGCCCTTCTCGCCCAGGCCGGCGCCGGCATGACCGATGTGGTCAAGCACAACATCTATTTCAGTTGCAAGGCCGATGCCGTGGGCGCCTTGCTCGACGAACTCGATGCCGTGCGCGCCGGCTGTTTCACCGCTCCCGGCCCGACCACCACCGAAATCCGCTGCGGCCTCGACCGCGAGGGCGCGCTGCTGATGGTCGACGCCTGGGTGGTGATCGGCGGCAAGCGCGAACTGCTCGACCCCCCGGGTCACTGGCGCTGGCGCAGGGAGCTGCCCTTCGTCCATGGCTGGAAGGTCGGCGACATGCTGTTTGTCGGCGGCCAGCGCTCGCTCGATGCCGAAGGCAATGTGCTCGGGCTCGGCGACATCGAGGTGCAGACCGACGAGGCCTTCCGCAACCTCGACACCATGCTGCGGTCGGGCGGCGGCGACCGCCACAGCCTGATGCGCCAGAACACCTATTTCCGCTTTTTCGGCGAAGGCCGCGAGGTCACCGACTACTGGGAGAAGATGACCAATGTGCGCCGCCGCTACATGTCGGTGCCTTCGGCGGCCGGTGCCGGACTGCGCATCCAGGGCATGGGCAATGCCGGCGAACTGATCCAGGTCGAGGGCATCGGCATGCTCGGCGACGACAAGCAGCGCCTGCAGCCGGCCAACCATTGGGACTGGAGCATTCCCAACACCCAGTTCACGCAAGGTTGGAAGATTGGCGGGCTCGCCTTGATCGGCGGCCAGATCTCGGCCGACAACAAGGCGCAGGCCGTCGGCGACGACATGGAGACGCAGACCCGCAACGTCTTCGAGTTCATCCGCCGCACGCTGGCCGAAGGCGGGCTCGACGAAAGCGACGTCGCCAAGCTCTATATCTACTATCACGCCGAAGGCAGCTGGGCCGGGATCGAGGCGACGCGCGCGGTGATTGCCCGCGTGCAGCGCGAATTCTTCCCCGAGCCCGGTCCGGCGGTGACTGCGATCCGCGTCGCCGGCTTTGCCTTCGAGAACCTGCTGATCGAGATCGAGGCGATGGCGGTGACGCGAGGCTAATGTCGAAACACGATTTCACCGCCGCCGAATTCGCCGATCGTCTGGCGCGTGTCCGCGCCGCCATGGCCGCACGCGACCTCGACTGGCTGATTGCCGTTCACCCCGCCTCCATCCATTGGCTGACCGGCAGCGACGCCAAGAGCTACCAGGAATTCCAATGCCTGCTGGTCGGCGCGCGCAACGAGCCGCTCGTCGTGCTGACACGCCAGGGCGAAGTGCACGAATTCGAAACGGATTCAGCTGCCGACGAGGTGCATGGCTTCGGCGGCGGCGAGAACGAGGATCCGGTCGCGGCCTTCGCCGACGTGGCGCGGCGCCACGACGTGCTAGGCAGGCGCGTCGGCCTCGAAGTGCCGGCCTACTATCTTCACCCACATCATTGTCTCGGCCTTCGCGCCGTCATCGGCGATACCTTGCTTGCCGAGGCGACGGAACTGATCGCCGGCCTGAAGCTGGTGAAGTCGCCGGCCGAGATCGCTTATATCAGGCGCGCGGCGGCCCTTGCCGACCTTGGCATGGAGCGTTTTGCCGGCGAGTTCGCGGCGGGCCTGTCGGAACTGGCGCTGGCCGGCACCATCCACGAGACCTTGCTGCGCAACGGCAGCGGCATCGCCGCCAGCCCGATCAACCTCGTCTCCGGCCCGCGCTCCGCCTACAGCCACGGCGCGCCGACCGCGCGCCGGCTTGAACATGGCGATTTCGGCAATCTCGAATTCGGCGCCACCTTCAACCGCTACACAGCCACCATCGGCCGCAATTTCGCGCTGGGCAAGCCGACGCCGCGCATGGCCGAACTGCACGACATCGTGCTGCGCGCCGGCGACGCCATGATCGCGGCGATTCGCGACGGCGTGCCGGCAACCGTGCCGCACCAGGCGGCCCGCGCCGTCATCGGCGAGGCCGGGCTCGAAGCCTGCCGTGTCCACACGTCCGGCTATGCGCTGGGGCCAGGCTTTCCGCCGAGCTGGGCCGAGCCGCTGCACATGATCGGCGACAGCCCGCACATGCTGAAGGCCGGCATGGTGGTCACCATCGAGCCGCCGGTCTATATCGGCGCCGAAGGCCTTGGCGCCCGCATCATCGACAATGTGCTTGTCACCACGGCCGGTGCGGAGGTGCTGTCCCGCACGCCGCGCGACATCATCGTCGCGGGCTGAGCCTCCCTACCCTCCAAGCTCATGCGCGATCTCGGCACAAGCGAGCTTCAGCCGCGCCAGCATGGCCTCGAAATTGGGCGCGGCGCTGCGTCGGCTGACCGCCGCCACCGTCACGCAGGCCACGGCGCGCCCGTCGCCGGCGATGATCGGACAGACGACGTCGGTCACGCCGATGATGTCGCGGCTCTCGTGGATGATGGCGCCGCGCTCGCGCACCGCGTCGAGTTCGGCGGCGAGCGTCGTCGGGTCCGGCGGCTCACGCATCAGCATCAGGCATTCGGCGATCATCCGGTCACGCACGGGCTTGGGCTGGAACGCCATCAGCACCAGGCCGGAATGGGCATCCGCCAGCGGCCGGCGATAGCCGAGCTTGAGCGAGAAGTTCATGTCCGCCCCGCCCGATGCCGCCGCGATGATGACGGTTTCACCGCGATGCGCGACGACCAGATGCGCCGCCTGGTGCACCTCCTCGGCGAAGCGCTCGACGATGGGGGCCGCCGTGCTGACCAGGTCGCGGGCGCGCGCCGTCTGCATGCCAAGCCCGAACAGCTTGTTCGACAGCATCAGCCCCTCGCCGCCCTCATCGCGCTGGAGGTAGCCGCGCGCAAGCAGCACATGGACCATGCGGAAGATCTCGTTCTTCGATCGCCCCAGTTCCTCGGCGATCTGGCGCGTGCCCATGCGCTGGCCGGCATTGGCCAGCAATTCGAGGATATCCAACCCCTTTTCCAGGGCCGGCGCGCTGTAATTCAGCTTGTCGTCCGTCATTTGCATCCGCTTCATAGATGACGCTTGACGTCACATATGAAGCGACGATAGCGTGGTGTCCAGCAAATCCGAGCGGAAAATAGCGATCTGCCTGGAGTTGCATAGGGGGACGCTCTACTTCCATGAGCTATAATTTCAAATTTGATGTCCTGCTGCGCTATATCCCCGAGATTGTGCAAGGCGTGCTGCTGACCTTGCAGTTCTCGGTCGTCACCATGCTCTGCGGCCTTGCCATCGGCTTGATCGTCGCCATGGCCTCGATCAGCCCGCTGATGCCGCTGCGCGCCTGCGCTCGCGTCTATGTCGAGGCGCTGCGCAACACGCCGCTGCTGGTGCAGCTGTTCATCGTCTTCTTCGGCCTGCCTTCGATCGGCATCAAGCTTGGCGCCAACACCGCTGCGCTGATCGCGCTGTCGATCAACATGGGCGCCTATGGCGCGGAGATCCTGCGCGCCGGTTTCCAGTCGGTGCGCCAGAGCCAGGTCGAGGCTGGCCGCTCGCTCGGCCTCACCGCCGGCCAGACCTTCCGCCATGTCGTGCTGTTCCAGGCGGTCAAGACCATCTACCCGGCGCTGGCCAGCCAGTTCGTGCTGATCATGCTGACCACCAGCGTCGTCTCCTCCATCGGCGCCACCGAGCTGTTCCACCAGGCCGCCTTCATCGACTCGCGCACCTACCGCTCCTTCGAGACCTACACGCTGATCACCATTTCCTATCTCGTGCTGACCCTGGGCTTCCGGGCCTTCTTCGCCGGCGTCTACTGGATGGTCTTCGTCAGGAGGCCGCGCCGATGATCCGCGAATTTGGCGGCACCGATATCGTCTACCTGATCGAGGCCGCGCGCTGGACGATGCTGCTGGCGCTCACCGCCACGGTGGGCGGCGGGCTGCTCGGCATCGTCGTCGCCGTCCTGCGCGTCATCCCATTCAAGCCGCTCAACTGGCTGGCCATCGCCTGGATCAACCTGATCCAGGGCACGCCGCTACTCGGCCAGCTCTTCGTCTTCTTCTTCGGCCTGCCGCTGATCGGCCTCTCGGTCGACGCCTGGACGGCGGCGGCACTTTCCCTGTCGATCTACGCTTCGGCCTTCTTCGGCGAGATCTGGCGCGGCAGCCTGCAATCGGTGTCGCAGCGGCAATGGGAGGCGGGTGCCGCGCTCGGCCTCACCTACGCGCAGCGCCTCGGCCATGTCGTGCTGCCGCAGGCGATCCGCATCTCCGTCGCGCCGACCGTCGGCTTCCTCGTCCAGTTGGTGAAGAACACCTCGCTCACCGCGCTGATCGGCTTCGTCGAACTGACCCGCGCCAGCCAGATCATCAGCGGCGCGACCTTTGCCCCGCTGCCGGTCTACCTCACCGCCGCCGCCATCTATTTCGTCATCTGCTTTTCCCTCTCCCAGCTCGCCCGCATGCTGGAAAGGAGACTTCATGTCGCTCGTTGAAATCGCCGATATCCGCAAGCGCTTCGGCGCCATCGAGGTGCTGAAGGGCATCTCGCTCAACGTGGAAAAAGGCGAGATCGTCGCCGTCATCGGCCGCTCCGGCTCGGGCAAGTCGACCATGCTTCGCTGCATCAACGGGCTGGAGAAGGTGCAGGCCGGCCGCATCGTCGTCGACGGCATCGACGTCACCGCGCCCAGGGCCGACCTCAACCTTCTGCGCCAGCGCGCCGGCATGGTATTCCAGAGCTACAATCTGTTCCCGCATCTCAATGTCGAGCGCAACGTCACGCTGGCGCTGAAGCTGGTGCGCAAGCTCGACACGCCGGCCGCCCGCGAAGTCGCCCGCGCCGTGGTCGCCAAGGTCGGCCTCGCCGACAAGCTGCTTGCCTATCCCGACGAATTGTCCGGCGGCCAGCAGCAGCGCGTAGCCATCGCGCGCTCGCTGGCCATGCAGCCGACCCTGATGCTGTTCGACGAGATCACCTCGGCGCTCGACCCCGAACTGGTCGGCGAAGTGCTGCGCGTGCTCGAAAGCGTCGCCAGCGAAGGCATGACCATGATGCTCGTCACCCATGAGATGAACTTTGCCAAGAACGTCGCCGACCGCGTGATCTTCATGCATGAGGGCCGCATCCACGAGGATGGGCCAGCGCGTGAGACCTTGCTCGAGCCTCGTACGGCCGAACTCAGGAGCTTCCTGAGCGCCGTCCTTCACTAGGAAAAGAAAGTCCAACCAGAAAAAGGGGAAGTTCCATGTTCAAGCATCTCACCAGGATCGTCACAGCCGTGCTCCTGGCCGGCGCCGTCTCGGCAATGCCGGCGCGAGCGGCCGACCTGCAGAAAATCCTGTCCGCTGGCACGGTGCGCATCGGCGTGCCGATCGACGTGCCGCCCTTCGGTTCGGTCGACGCCAAGAACGAGCCGGTCGGCCTCGATGTCGACATGGCCAGGAAGATCGCCGAGGCGCTGGGCGTCAAGCTCGAACTGCAGCAGATCACCGGCGCCAACCGCGTGCCCTATCTGGTCACCGACCGCCTCGACATCGTCATCGCCGCCATGGGCGCGACGCCGGAACGCGCGCTGCAGATCGCCTTCACCTCGCCCTATGCGGCGCTTTCGATCGGCGTCTTCGGCCCCGACAGCATCACGGTGAAGAGCCCGGCCGAGCTCAAGGACGAGACCATCGCGGTGGCGCGCGGCACGACGCAGGATCTCGAACTGACCAAGGCCGCGCCCAACGCCAAGATCGTGCGCTTCGACGACGACGCCACCGCCGCAGCCGCTTTCACCTCCGGCCAGGCGCAACTGCTGGCCACCGCCGATGTCGTGGCCAAGGATTTGATGGACAAGGACGCCAAGGTGCAGCTGAAACCCAAATTCATGCTGCAATTCTCGCCCTGCTACATCGGCATCCAGCAGGGCAGCCCGGAGCTGCTTCGCTGGCTCGACACCTACATCCATCTCGGCATGCTCGACGGCTCGCTCTCGGCGCTGTCGCAGAAGTGGATCGGCACCACGCTGCCGACCCTGCCGCCGATCTGACTTCTTCGGCGGCGGGGGCCTTTCCGCCCTCGCCGCCTCTCCCTCGCCACCTCCATCCCCTAGAGTTTCAAAGAGAAACATGGCCCGCATGTCCACCGCCCGCACCACCATCGATTTCGACCGTTCCGGCAAGCAGATCGGCTTCGTCGACATTCCGCATTCGCCGCATGACGACGCCTGGGGCGCGACCCGCATTCCGCTCGCGGTGATCCGGAACGGCAGCGGGCCGACCGTCATCCTGCAGGCCGGTAACCATGGCGACGAGTATGAGGGGCCGATCACGCTCGGCGAACTCATCCGCGATCTCGACCCGGGCATGGTCAGCGGCCGCATCATCTTCCTGCCGGCGATCAACCTGCCGGCCGTGCTGGCCGGCCGCCGCACCTCGCCCGTCGACGGGCTGAACCTCAACCGCACGTTCCCAGGCGATCCAACCGGCACCATCACCCAGCAGATCTCGGCCTATGTCAGCGACGTCGTCATGCCGCTTGGGCATGCCTATATGGATCTTCACTCCGGCGGTTCCTCGCTCAACATCCTGCCCAGCGCCATCATCGAGCCGGCGCCCGACGCCGCCCACCGCAAGCGCAACACGGAGGCGGTGCTCGCCTTCGATGCTCCGCTCACCGTCGTCATCGACAATCTCGGCGAGCCGCGCACCTCCACGGCCACATCGGTGCGGGCCGGGCTGACCACGGTCGGCACCGAGATGGCCGGCGCCGGCACGGTCTCGCTCGACGCGCTCGGCATCTGCCGCAAGGGCGTGCGCAATGTGCTGAGCCACCTCGGCGTGCTGCCGCCGACAGGCAGGCCGCCTGCCGCGAGGCCCGAAAACATCCTGCGCATTCCCGGCCATGACGGCTATGTGCTGGCCACCACCAATGGCGTGTTCGAACCGTTCCACGCGCTGGGCGCCGAGGTCCATGCTGGCCAGGACGCCGGCCGCATCCACGACCTGGCCGACCCCGGCCGCGCGCCCGAGACCGTGCGCTACCTCTCGGACGGCATCGTCTATGGCCGCCGCCAGCCCGGCCGTGTCGTTGTCGGCAATTGCTGCGTCACCGTCGCTACGCGCTATGAAGGAGAGCTGGCGTGATCGCGCTGGAAGACATCCGTACTGCCGCCGCGCGCATCGAAGGCAATGTCAGGCGTACGCCGATGATTGCCGCCGGCAACCTCAAGACGCCGCTGGCCGGCGGCGTCGACCTGCTGCTGAAGCTGGAACTGCTGCAGGTCACCGGATCGTTCAAGGCACGCGGCGCCACCAACAGGCTGCTCTCGCTCGACCCCGCCGCGCTGGAGCATGGCATCGTCACCGCGTCGGGTGGCAACCATGGCATAGCCACCGCCCGCGCGGGCCTCATGGCCGGTGTGCCGGCCACCATCTTCCTGCCGACCAACGCCTCGCCGGCCAAGATCGAGAAGCTGCGCGCCTGGGGAGCGGCCACCCACATTGTCGGCTCGGCCTGGCACGAATCCAACGAGGCCGCGCAAGCCTTCGTCCGCGAAACCGGCGCCGTCTATTTCCATCCCTTCGCCGACCCGGCTGTGGTCGCCGGGCAAGGCACGGTCGGCCTCGAAATCCTCGACCAGATGCCGGATGTGACGACAGTGTTGGTCGCCATGGGCGGCGGTGGGCTGGTCAGCGGCGTGGCGACAGCGATCAAGGCGCTGGCGCCGCATGTGCGCGTTATTGGAATTGAGGCCACAGGCTCGCCGGTGCTGCTGCGCGCCCTCGAAGCCGGACACAATGTGGCCCTGGACAAGATCACGACATCTGTCGCGACGATGGCCTGCGCCAAAACCGACGATCGCATCTTCGACATTGTGCGCGATAGCGTCGATGAGATCGTGCTTGTCGACGATTCCGAGATGCTGTGCGCCGCCAAAAGCTTGTGGTTCGAGATGGGCCTTGCGGCTGATCTAAGCGGTGCTGCCGCGGTTGCCGCAATTGCGGAGGGTCGGGTGCGGTTCAGCTCAGGCGAGTGCGTCTGTGCCATCATCTGCGGCGCCGGACCAGATGGAATTCAAGGATAGAGCTGACCGAATGTCAGCAGCGAAAAATACCAGACCAAGTTCCAGACTGCGTTTTATGCGACTTTCGAGCACAGACCGGAAACATCGACCGTTTCCGTTCATCGCCCAAGGCCAGTGTAGCGTTGGAAAGCCAAAGTGGGGGTGTCGTTCGTGCGTTTCATATTCGGTGGGGAACCTGTTGACGGTTACTCCAAACAGGTCAACCCGACAGGCCCGGACCAGTGGTCGAGATGACTTCCCCCGTTGCAAGGTTCTCCAGGAATGTCGTCGACGGGACGAAGAACAATGTGCCAGTGACTGCGCGGCTGAAGTCCAGTAACCGATCGTAGTTGCCTGGCGGCCGGCCGATGAACATGTTTTCCAGCATCTGCTCGATTCTGCGCGGAGAACGGGCGTAGCCGATGAAATAGGTACCGAACTCACCCTTGCCGACGTCGCCGAACGGCATGTTGTCGCGTACGATTTCCAACTGCTCTCCGTCCTCGACGATCGTGGTCAGCGCATTGTGCGCCGAGGTCGGTTTCACGTCATCGTCCAGTTCGATATCTGAGAGCTTTTTTCTGCCAACAATTCCCTCTTGATCCTCGATTGGAAGCGCGTTCCATGCTTTCAGATCATGCAGGTACTTCTGCACGATCACATAGCTGCCTCCGGCAAATGAGGGGTCCTCCTCGCTGATGATCGCGGCCTTGACGGCGCGCTCATCCACCGGGTTCTCTGTGCCATCGACGAAGCCGATCAGGTCGCGGTCATCGAAATAGTTGAAGCCGTGCACCTCATCCGCCGTGGAGACTGCGCCGTCGAGCTGCGACATGATCTGTGTCGCCAGTTCGAAGCAAAGGTCCATACGCGATGCACGAATGTGAAAGAGGATGTCGCCCGGCGTCGAGACGGCATGATGCTGACCTTGGATTTCGCGAAATGCATGCAGGTCCTTCGGTCTGGGGGCTCCAAACAAGCGGTCCCAGACATCGGAACCAAACGCCATGACACACGAGAGCCGGCCCTCGAGGTCACGGGAGCCGACCGCGCGCAGAAGTGTGGAAAGATCGCAACATAAGGCGCGCACGGTCGCTTCGTGTTCTGGTCCGGAAATGACCGTCACAACAAGAAATATCGCGGCCCGCGTCAGTTGCGCGACGACCGGTTGAGCAACAGCGGATGGCAATGTCGAATCCACAACAGATCCCTTTCAATCTTGATCGAAACGCCACTGGTCGACCGGCATAGGGCCGGAGGGGCGGAGTTGGATTTACCCAATTCGCGGATCATCTCCGCATCAGTTGGTCACGAGTTCGCCCGATCAGTATTCGCCGACGTCTATGACTGCCTGGGCGAAAGCCTGTGGGGCTTCCTGCGGCAAGTTGTGGCCAATTCCGCCCGTGATGGTCCGATGCGCGTATCTGCCCGAAAATTTCTTGGCATAGGAACTGCTGTCGGGGTGGGGTGCGCCATTGGCATCCCCCTCAAGGGTGATGGTCGGCACCGTGATCAACGGGCTCTCGGCCAGCCGTTTTTCCAGGCCGTCATATTCCGGTTCGCCTTCGGCAAGCCCGAGCCGCCAGCGGTAATTGTGAATGACGATGCTGACGTGATCCGGGTTGCCGAGGCTCGCCGCGCTGCGCTCAAAGGTGGCGTCATCAAAATCCCATTTCGGCGAGGCGATCCGCCAGATAAGGTTTGCAAAATCGCGCCGGTATTGTTCGTAGCCGGCCCGGCCGCGTTCCGTCGCAAAATAGTACTGATACCACCATTGGAGCTCGGCCTTCGGCGGCAGCGGCATTCTGTTTGCCGCGAGACTGCCGATCAGATAGCCACTGACCGAAACGAGAGCTTTGCAACGCTCCGGCCAGAGCGCCGCTATGATGCAGGCTGTGCGCGCGCCCCAATCATAGCCGGCGACGATTGCCTCGCCGATGTTCAGCGCGTCCATCAATTCGATGACATCGACAGCCAGCACAGACTGCTGGCCGTTGCGGACAGTCTGACTTGAAAGAAAGCGCGTGGTGCCACAGCCACGCGAATAGGGAACGATCACGCGATATCCCGCCATCGCCAACAGGGGAGCGACATCGACAAAGCTGTGGATGTCGTAGGGCCAGCCATGAAGGAGGATAATAACGGGACCATTGGACGGACCAGCTTCAGCGTAGCCGACGTTCAGCAGGCCGGCGTCGATTTGCCTGAGCGCTGCGAACGAGGCAGCCGGCAATGGTCCTGCCGTTGCTCCGTCCAGCCCTGAAACGCGTTGCGCCTCGGCTGAGCGAACTGTCGCGAACTGAGCAGCAGCCAGACCCATTGCAGCAACGCCGACGAACGCCCTGCGATAGGGATCAATTTGTCCCGGCCGTCTTGTATTTTCCATTCTTGCAACCTCTTTCACGGCACCGTCCGGATGCCACCTGTTATGGCGCGGCACCGGCATCAGCTTCATTCATCGGCTTGGCGTTCCCGGCCGGCATGCCTTGGCAACCCCCTTGGACAGCCGAGGCGTCGGTGGCTCCGCCGAGCGCTGTTCAGACATACATTGAGCTGGAATGACGCGATCACATGGGAAGGTCATGCCGAGTCCCGCCTCGCCTTCCATGCTTAGAAATTCGGGGCGTAGCCCGTCGCCGCGCTTGGTAGCGATCAGGTGGAGGTTCTGCAGGAACAGAAGCATGGACAAACTCCTTCGTAATGTGTCGTGGCTGAAGGTTGACACGACACGCGGCCGGTCTCGCACTTAGACAAGGCCCTCGCGCTTCATTGCGATGCGAACGGCCGGACGGGCCGCTATTCGGGCGCGCAACGCTTCCAAAGGAGCTGGAACAGGGACTTGGAAGCGGACTGCCCAAAGAAGCATCACGAAAAGGTAGAAGTCCGCTACGCTGGGTTTCTCGCCGAACAGAAAATCCGTCTTGAGACCGTCCGCGAAGAGATCAAGTTGCGATGTAATCGTGGTCCGCGCCTTGGCCTTTTCAGCATCGCTGCCTTGGTGCCACATGGGTTTGAAGCTTCGGTGTATTTCGGTCGAGACGTAGGTCAGCGCTTCGAGAACGCGGGTACGGCCCATTGGCCCTTCCACTCCCAGTGCCGGGTACTGCGACGCAATCCAATCGAGGACGGCGATATTTTCTGTCAGCGTTTCCCCGCTATCCAGCACGAGGGCAGGAACATACCCCTTGCGCGTGACCGTGGTGAAATCATCACCGGAGCCCGTTCGTTTGGTTTTGAGATTGACCGTTTCGCGCTCGAAGGCGGCACCCGCCTCCTCCAGTGCTATGTGGTCGGCCAGGCTGCAGGCGAGAGGGCTATAGTAAAGTTTCACGGGTTTTCCCTTTTTGAATCCTGACGAAGCTTCGCAATTGTCCGGCGGCGGCGCCCGCCTAGCTGGGCACTTGCCAGCGGCGTCCATCAGGTTCCAGAAGATCTCACTTGCCGGGGAGGAAGGCTACGACACCGACAGGTAGGCGTGCCTATGCCGAGGTATGATCAAGCCAAGCAATCGTTCTGCGATTGCCCGTGCAATGCCGGAATCCCGCTCAAGTGGGGAACGGCAACAACCAAGGATTCGCATCCACTACGCCTGGCGTCCTCGAAAGTCCCGCAGTCCTTCGCTCAGGGCTCATAAACGAAAGTATTGGACACATGGGCCCTTGGCACGATGGCCCACATCCCGCTGCGGCCGGCATAGTTCAACTCGAAATGAGCAAACGCGAACGGCGAAAGGCCGCGGCCGGGTTTTCCGACTGCACGCCGACGCACTGAAGCAGCTTTCCAATCAGAGGAGTCGTCGTCATGGCCGAGCTATCCCAGACCGAAACCGGCACTGCCGCATTGCCCGCCGAGGCTGTGGCCGCGGTGGAAGTCGACGTCTCCTCGCTGATGCCGGGAATGTCGCTGGTCGTGCAATGGCGCGGCAAGCCCGTCGTCGTGCGCAACCGCACGGAGAAGGAAATCAAGGACGGCAGAGCTGTCAGCTTGGCCGAGCTCAAGGATTCGGTCGCCCGTAACGCCAATCTGCCGGCCGATGCGCCTGCAATCGACGCCAACCGCACAGCGCCGGGCAAGGAAGCCTGGATCGTGATGGTCCAGGTCTGCACGCATAGCGGCTGCATCCCGGTTGGTCAGCAAGGCGAGTTCGGAGGCTGGCTCTGCCCGTGCCACGGCTCGCAATACGATACTGCCGGCCGCATCCGCAAAGGCCCAGCGCCCGAGAACATGGCGGTGCCGGTGTTCCAATTCATTTCCGACACCAGAATCCGTATCGGCTGAGATGGGGCAATTTCGATGAGCGACAAAAATTCGACCTATACGCCCAAGACCGGTATCGAACGCTGGTTCGACGCCCGCCTGCCGCTGCCGAGGTTGGTGCACGATAGCTTCATCGTCTATCCCGTCCCGCGCAACTTGAACTACGCCTATACGTTCGGCGGCATTCTCACGGTCATGCTGGTTTCGCAGATCCTGACCGGGATCGTGCTTGCCATGCATTACGATCCAGATACCGGGTTGGCCTTCAATTCAGTCGAGAAGATCATGCGCGACGTGAATTCGGGATGGCTGCTGCGCTCTCTCCACGCGAACGGCGCCTCCTTCTTCTTCATTGCCGCCTACATCCATATCTGCCGCGGGCTCTACTACGGCTCTTACAAGGCGCCGCGTGAGCTGCTGTGGGTGCTCGGATGCACCAACCTCTTGCTTATGATGGCGATCGCCTTCATGGGCTATGTGCTGCCCTGGGGACAGATGTCGTTCTGGGGAGCCACCGTCATTACCAACTTTTTCACGGCCATCCCACTGGCCGGCGACTGGTTCCAGCGGCTCCTGCTCGGCGGTTTCGCGGTCGGCAATCCGACGCTGAATCGCTTCTTTGCGTTGCATTACCTGTTGCCGTTTGTGCTTGCAGGTGTGGTGACCTTGCATGTCTGGGCGCTTCACGTCGTCGGGCAGAACAATCCAGCCGGCATTGATGTGAAATCAAAAACCGATGTCGTGGACTTCACACCCTATGCGACCGTCAAGGACGCGTTCGGCATCATCGTGTTCCTGTTCTTCTTCGCCTATTTCGTCTTCTACCTGCCGAACTATCTCGGCCATCCTGACAACAACACCGTCGCAAATCCGCTCAAGACGCCTGCGCACATGGTGCCGGAATGGTACTTCCTGCCCTTCTATGCGATCCTGCGCGCCATCACCTTCAATGTCGGGCCGATCGATTCCAAACTTGGTGGCGTGCTCGCCATGTTCGGCTCGATCGTGGTGCTTTTCGTCGTGCCGTGGCTCGACCGGTCCAAGGTTCGCTCGGCCGTTTACAGGCCATGGTACAGGGTGTTCTTTTGGCTCTTCGTCGCCAACGGACTGTTTCTCGGCTGGCTTGGTTCGCGGCCGGCCGAAGGGAATTACGTCGTCATGTCTCAGTTGGCGACGCTTTACTACTTCGCCTTCTTCCTGATCGCACTGCCGGTGCTAGGCTTAATCGAGAAGCCACGGCGGCTGCCCAACTCGATCACTGAAGCGGTGCTCGAGAAGAACAAGGGGGCCGGCGGCAAAGGCGCGATCGCCGTGGCCGGCGACCAAACGTAGATGGGAAGAGGCGATGATCGTGTCTCGCCAGCCCGTCTCAAAGGCGCCGATAGCAACACGCTTTGGACCGAACCGTTGCGTCGAGGCGACGAGACAACTTTATGTCGAGCGCCAGCAACCGCTCTGCTCCGAATGATGAAAAACAGGGATTGCGATCATGGTCGATCTGGGTCCGGTGATGAACTGGTGGAACTCACCTCTGATCTACATCGTGTCGCTCGGCCTCGCCGGAATCGTCGTTTGGAACCTCGTTCCGGGACGCTTCGCCAATGCGAGGTTGATCGTCCAGCTCGTCTTTTTCCTCGCAATGTCGATCATGGTTCTCGAACTGCGGGTCGTCCCATACGAGCCCGCACGAAGCGATGGGACGACCAGTGGAGCGATCCTCATCGGATCGGTCAAGCTGCTGTGGTGGGTCCATCTTGCCTGGGCGCTAATTGGGTTTGTCCGTATCTATATCGTGTTCGAGCGGCAGCCGCGCGAGGCACGCCTCCTGCAGGATGTCGTGGTCGGCATCATCTATACGGGAATGCTCCTTTCAATCCTGGCGTTCGTCTTTGCCGTGCCGGTCGGAACGCTCATCGCCACGTCGGGCGTCTTTGCCGTCATGCTAGGTTTGGCGCTCCAGAATACGCTTGGCGACGTATTTTCGGGAATCGCGCTTAACCTCGGCCGCCCTTATGTGCTTGGAAACTGGATCATTCTGAACGACGGAACCGAGGGCCGCGTCGTAGAGACCAATTGGCGCTCGACCCAACTCCTCACCCCGGCCCACAACGTCATCGCACTTCCGAACAGCCTTGTCGCCAAAATCGGGGTAACAAACCTTAGCGGCCCAGACGAGAGCCATGGACTTACCGTGACGGTAAAGATGACTCTGACCAAGACGCCGGCTATCATCGTAGACACGATGCGCATGGTCCTCCTGAGCTGCAACTCGATCCTCCAAGACCCTTCGCCCGTGGTAGCCATCACAAGCCTGGATGCGGCGGCAATCGGGATCGAGCTGTCATTTCGCGTCGCCAGCCTTGACCAGCGGATTACAGCTCGGAACGAAATTTTCGATCTGGTCTATCGCCATTCAAGGTCGGTCGGGGTGCTGCTGGCAGCGCCACTTTCGGCTTCGATTGCCATGACCTCCCAGCCAATCGACGGGACGGCGACCTCCCAAGGCTTCGCCGCGATCGACCTGATCAAGGCCATACCGATCTTCTCGACGCTAACGGATGCCGAGCAGGAGGCGCTTGCCGCGACGATCCTGGTTCGCAGCTACCGCAAGGGCGACGTCATTGCAGAACAAGGAGAGATGCTGCCATCCCTCATGATTGTCCGGAAGGGCGTCATCGTCCGGCAACATGTCCAAAGCAATGCTAACGTGCAGGAGGTTGGCCGGCTTGCACCTGGCGACTTCTTCGGCGAGACCGGCCTGCTCGCAGGTATTGGCGAGACGTCGACATTGCGGGCGATGACCCACGTCTTGGTCTACGAGATACACCAGCAGAGGTTCGCGCCGCTCCTGCACGACAGGCCCGAGATGGCCGAAGATCTTGCGGCAACCCTGTCGAGGGGGACGTTGGCCTATGGCGAAACCGGCATCCCCGGCCAGCAGCACAAGAGCTCCAAATTTGCGCTCCTGAAAGCCATTCAGGCTGTCTTCCACACCGCCCCATTGGAGCACGCTCGAGCACGTGGTCGACCAGGCATTCGAAAGGACTAGATTCATGACCATCCGCCAAAGCGACATCGTCGGCATCGACCCACTTAGGCAGCCGAGTATGCGTGATTTTGCCGACGGTTTGAAGGTACGGCGCGTACTGCCCTCCTCGAACCGCCTGATGATCGGTCCCTACATATTGTTCGACCATTTCGGCCCCGCGGTATTCGACGCAGGTCGCGGTTTCGACATGGGGCCGCATCCGCATATCGGGATTGCGGCCGTGACCTATCTGTTCGACGGGGAGATTATCCATCACGACAATCTCGGTGAAGTGCAGACCATCCGCCCCGGCGAGGTCAACTGGATGACGGCCGGGTCCGGCATCGTCCATTCCGAACGCACGTCGCCAGAAGCCCGAGCACCAGGAAGCAATCTCTTCGGCGTTCAGGCCTGGGTGGCCCTCCCCACCAAGCACGAAGAAGTTGCCGCCCACTTTTCACATTATGGCGCTCCCGAAATCCCACGGATCTGTGGCGACGGGGTCGAGTTCACTTTAATCGCCGGGGTTTCCGACGGGTTGGTGTCTCCGGCAAGGACGTACTCCGACCTGGTCTGCGCCGAAATCGTGCTCACCAGCAGTGCGCGATATCAGGTGAAACCCGGATATCTCGAGCGTGCGATCTATGTTGTCGCCGGCGAGATCGAAGTCATGGGCCAACTTGGCACGTTCGGTGAAGGCGAATTGATCATGCTGGAGCCGGACGCTGAGATCGTGCTCCAGGCGCCTGCCTTCCATGCCGCGCGGCTGATGCTGATCGGCGGCGAGCCTCTTTCCGAACCACGTTATGTTCATTGGAACTTCGTCTCCTCCTCAGCCGAACGGATTGAGCAGGCAAAGGCGGACTGGCGCGAAGGCCGCTTCCCCGACGTACCAGGCGAACACGGGTTGATGCCTCTGCCACAGGAAGAATAGGGCGGTGACGGTTTCGGCGGTGGCCACATCCGCCGGTCGCCGGCGGCGTTATGACATCGAGTAGAGTTTGCGCATCGTGCCCTCGTCGATTTGACCGTCGAACCAGACGTCGAAGATGGTCTTGAGCAGGAACTCGTCGTTACTTGCTTCGGAAAACAGCGTTAGGGACGCGTGCAATTTCTTTGTATCTTCATCACCGAAGACCGCGCGAGCACTTAGATTGGAAAGTCGTTGCAGTGTGCCGACGCATTCCCGATAACGACCGCCCAGTATCGGCGATTGGAGGTAAGCGCCTGCCTCGTCGAGTGATGTGATCGCGTACGGATCGGCGTCAGTGTCGCTTAGCCCGGCAGCCAACCTCGGGAAGATCAACTCCATGTATGGAGTACACATCACGCCTCGACGCAGTATAGCCAGGGCGTCGCCGTAGACCGGATCCTGAGCGTTGACGAACCTCTGCAAATTATATTGGTCGTCCATCTCGACTCAGACCTTTTTTTGCAAACAGCTGTATTCGGGGCCTGATCACCCTGCAACGACATCGGTGTATTCCGGATACCTGGCGACGAAGCCGCTCATGAAGGGACACTTCAAGACCGCTTTGCGGCCCGTTTTGCGGAGCAATTCGAAGGTGCCTTGCGCCAACCGCGACGCGATCCCCTGTCCGGAAAATTCCAAAGGCACTTCGGTATGTATCAACACTACCTTGCCGTCTTGGAGCGAATAGTAGGCCACTGCGAAGGCTTGACCGGTGATCGGGAGCTCGAACCGATGCTGCTGAATGTTTTCTGTGACCTTTGCGTGCATCTCTATCTCTCGATGTGCGTTGCGTGAGGCTGGATGTAGCTTGCCCGGTCGCTATCGCATCGCGGGCAGACGTAGCGTGACAGTTGTGCCTGCCCCGGGCGCGCTCTGAATATCGATGCTTCCGCCTGACTCTTCGGCAAAGCGCTTGACCATTGGCAGGCCGACGCCGCCGAGGCCCTCCGTTTTTGTGGTGAAGAAGGGATCGAATGCGAAGGCAATCGTCTCGGCGGTCATTCCCACACCGTGGTCGGCGGTGGTGATATCCACCTGAGCGGCTGAGGAGCCATCAAAGACCACTGCGGTATTTATCGAGATCAGGCCTCCGTTGGGAGATGCATCGCGCGCGTTGAATACCAGGTTCAGAATCGCGTTCTGCAAATCCAGGCGATTGCACCTCACTGAAGGCAAGTCCGGCGTCACTCGAACCTCGAGGCGGATCTTGGGATCCGACGCACTTCGAATGAGGGTCTCGATTTCAGCCAGACAGGCGCCGACATTTGCATATTCGCTTTCTCTGCGGCTCTCTCGGGCGGAACTGATAGTCTGGCGGACAAGCGCGCCGGCTCGTTCCAGGGCAGTTCTGGCGCCCGAAATTACATGCCCAAGCGCTGGAGCCGCCGAGACGCTCGGGTCACGGGCCAGGTGATTCAATGCCGACGAGGCGACCTGGATGAGATTGCCAAGGTCATGAACGATGCCGGCGGTCGCTAGCTGAATGGGCAGGCCATCTCGTGGAATCTCGGGCGGGCTGTCGAAGACATCCACTTTCACTTCCGGACGAGACATTGTAACCCTCATGTTTGCTCACGCAGAATTCAGTTGCTTGAAGACGGTACAATAGAGGACGGGAGTGGTCGATTAGATCGAGTAAGAAGCCAAACCATATTGCAGTATATGTCCCGCGATCTGCGGACCATCGCCAGTGGGGGACCAAACATCTCGCGAGACAGATCTCCCGCTCTTTCGTGCTCATCGCACCGTCGCGAGATTCTCCTCTATTGGTAGCCAACGCCCCCGATATAGTTGGCGAGCAGCCGCTCCTGGAGCTCTTCCTGTTGGAAGAGCGCCTTCATCGCGTCGCGGATATCGAGGACGCCTATCGGCTTGGCGCCGCCGCCGAGCACCGGTAGGTTCTGGAGCCGCTGTGTTGTCATGGTCTGCCAGACCGAATGCAGGTCGTCATCGGGCCCACAGGATACGAAAGACCGGCTCATCAGTGTCGATACCGGCGCTTCCGCCGGCCCCGAATTCGCCAGATGACGGACAAGGTCGGACTTGCTCAGCACGCCTGCCGCCTCGCCACTGCCATGGCATACGACAACCAGGCCTATGGCCGGCTTGGACAGCCATA
The DNA here is from genome assembly GCF_006440835.1 of Mesorhizobium sp. B2-5-11. NCBI lineage: Bacteria > Pseudomonadati > Pseudomonadota > Alphaproteobacteria > Hyphomicrobiales > Phyllobacteriaceae > Mesorhizobium > Mesorhizobium sp. B2-5-11. Next base: position 82,909 of record NZ_VFUK01000009.1, on the reverse strand, counting down.
GCGCGGCTGCCCGCAGCGACGTGTCGAGGTCGACCGCCGCAAGGCGCGCCGATGTTTCTGGATGTAGACTGTCAATTCGCATGATGCCCTCTTGAGGCGTCTCGCGGCCGCAGCCGGAGAGATCAGGTTCGAGGTTTCGCTTACTCTTCGAAGGGAGTGTTCATCACAAAATCGACGGAAGACGGCGCCTTGTAGCCGGCCACAAAGCGCTCACCGAAATCCCGGGCAAAGTTGTCGTAGGTCGTTTCCGGGTTCACCTTGGCGATGTGACAAAAGCATCGCGTCATCCGCCGCTTCATTTGAAGACGCGGAAATTCGCCGACGATCCTGGCTATCTCGGCGGAAGAGATGAAACTGTATTGCAGGCCCACGACATCAAGGCAGATGCCGGCTGTGCACAGCGCCACCTCGGCCTCCTTGTAGAGGCCGATCGACGGCGTCGAGTTGAGTGCGACGCTGTCCCATATCAACTGAGCACGACGCTCGTCGAAGCCGCCTTGCCGGACGAAGGCGCGAGCCAGATCGGCGCCTTCCACCTCGAAACGGCGCGGCCCGGCGAAGGTCTCGTTGAGCGTGACGTCGTGCAACAGGGTTCCGACGGCAACAACTTCACCGTCGTGCTCGATGTTCTGGACCTGTGCGATGCGGACGGCGAAAAGCCATGATCGAACCACGTGGTTGAACAAATACGGTTCACATAGCTGGCGGGCATGTTCGATCGCCCGGCCGACAAGCGGCGTATCGGGGACCGAAACCCCTGCAAGCGTGCGCCTGGCGATCGCATCCATGTCAGTGCCTTTCCTTCGCCGATTGTGTGTCGGTTTGACGCCCTTACCTTGGCAAGGGCGTCACCAGTTCATTTCGCGTAGGTCGTCAGGTTGGTCTCGTTGGTATCGACGACGAAGATCGCAAGCAGGCGAGCGCGTTCCGTCTTGCTGGCGTTTTCACTGACGGCGTGATGGTCGCCCGGAAATTCCGAGAAGCTTTCGCCTGCACGGTACGTCTTCACGGGCCCACCGTTGACCTGGCTTCGGATCGCCCCCTCCAGCACCGTGGCATAGATGAACGCGGAACTGGGATGGGTATGCGCCGGCGATGTCCCGCCCGGCCCGTACTCGACGAGCACGGCTTTCAAGCTCTTGCCGGGCACATTTGGAAGGGCGTGGTCGTAGACGAGCTTCACGCTGTCCGCGTCTTTGGCCATTGCTGCGGTGACGGATGCGGCGGCGAGCGCTGCACAGAGGAGTTTCCTGATCATGTCCGATATCCTTGTTGGAATGAGAGCTAGGGAATGCTGGTCTGATGGGTCGCGAAACCGGCGTTCAGTACTTACGCCGGTGGCGTGTATCGGCTGAGCCAGTCGTCGAAGTGGACGGCGCCGATACGCGCGTTCTCGCCGGGGACAAGCGTTTGATCGTCGATTGCCACTTGACCGTAGTAGAGAGCGCCAGGATCCGAGACGATTTTGCGCGGATCGTTGGTGGCCTTTAGAAAGCGACCGACGAGCTCGCTCATACGAACGCGATCGGGGCCGGCAATTTCGATCGTGCCGTTCACTGGCGCTGCTAGGGCGACGTCCGCCATCGCATCGGCAACGTCGTCGGCTGCCATTGGTTGGAAGTACGCCGGTGACATGTGGACGGTATCCCCTACGGCGCCGGTGTTTGCGATGGCGGCGGTGAACTCGAAGAACTGTGTGGCGTGCACGATCGTGTAGGGGATAGCGGACTCCTTGATCAGCTTTTCCTGAAGCAGTTTGCCGCGGAAATACCCCATGTCCTGCAGCCGGTCGGTGCCGACCACAGACAGCGCGACGTGATGGCGGACGCCGGCGGCCGCTTCGGCTGCAAGAAGATTACGCCCGGATGCCGCGAAAAATTCGAGCGCGGCCTTTTCCTCGAATGACGGTGAGTTCGCGAGATCGACGACGACCTGTGCCCCGGCAAGAGCGACGGCCAGCCCTTCTCCGGTGACGGTGTTCACTCCCGAATTCGGTGAGGCCGCAAGCACGTCGTGTCCCTTCCTGCGCAGTCTTTCCACAGTCTTGGAACCGATCAGCCCGGTTCCGCCGATGACGACGATCTTCATTTCCAATCTCCTTTGTTGAGGGTGTTGATTTGCGGGGTGTTGGTCGAATGTCGGCTTTCCGGCGAGCTACTCGCTGGCCGATGCGGCGTCCTCGATAAGTGAGGTGACCTCGTCGGGGTGCGAGACCATGAGCGCGTGGGACGCACCCTCGATGACGACCGTCTTCACGGCGTGCGCGCGCTTGGCCATGAAGCTCATGACGGCTGCCGGGATATTTCGGTCATCGGTGCCGTAGATCATGTAGGACGGCAGCGTTTTCCATGAAGCTACGCCCGAGGGCTCGGCCAGGGCTGCCTGCGCGATCGGGCGTTGGGTGGCGGCCATCAGCGACGACTGCTCTTCGGGAACGTCAGCCGCGAACTGGGCTCGGAATTTGTCCGGCTGGATGAAGAGATCCTGGCCGCCGTTCGGCGACGCGACTGGAGCAAGCGCGCTTGCCAAAGTGCTGCCGGGAAACATGCTGGACAAGGTGGCGCTCGATTCGCCGTTATCCGGCGCGAATCCGGCCACGTATACCAAGGCCTTCACATTGGGATTGCCGTTGGCGGCTTCGGTGATCACGGGTCCGCCGTAGGAATGCCCCACCAGCACGATCGGTCCGGGAACCGACCGGATGATGGCCGAGACCGCCGCGGCATCGCTGGCGACGCTGCGGAGGGGATTGGCTGCCGCCTTCGCCACATAGCCGTCCCTGCCGAGTTTGGTTATGACCGCGTCCCAACTCGACGATTCGGCGAAGGCCCCGTGCACCAGCACGATCGTCGGCTTGGGCTTCGCTCCGGCCGCCTGCGCCGTTGCGCCACCCGCGACGGCAAGCGCGGCGGCCAGCGCCAGGATTCCAGTGACATTTCGCATTTGCTTTCTCCTTTGTCGGCCTTCCGTTTGACCAATGTGGAGAAGGATGCGCCGATCCGGGGCGCCGACCTATTGTGCGGAATGGTCGGTCATACGATGCCAAGGTGCAGGGTGGGTCATCGCTGCGATCAGGTGACCTGGGTATTCCGCACGCGGATCGCCGGCAGCGCAGGGGTTCGTGACCAATACAAATCCATGGAGCTGCTGCCTCCAAACACCACTGCCGCCCCGGCGTAACGGCAAGACTCCCACCGCGAACGACATTGCCCCTGACCTTAGGCCTTCACAGCCCATGCTTTCGTATGGATCAAACAGCCACATCGTCTGATCGTTCCGCAATGACGCAGCATTTATATTGTTATTGTGAATACGATCCAAAATTAACCATGGAGTTACCAAAATGAAGAACACATCTCTTGCTGCCGCAATCCTTCTTGTTGCAGCAGGAAACGCCGTCGCCGGAAGCGATCACTACGGATCAAACTCGGTCCAGCAACCCGCAACTTCTTCCGAGAGCATGCACACCTCCTCGATCAGGAAGACGGGCAACGATGCCGGCGTGCAGGAGACCGTGCGCAAGCCGATTGCTCCCAGCAAGGACCCGGGCCAGGGCATCTGGGGTCACTAGCACCCGAAAATTGTAGAACCTGGAAGGACCGGGGCGTCGCCCCGGTCCTCTTCACGCTTTCCAAAGGACCTTGAAAGTGCGTGGGGGCCCTGACACAGGTTCTGAGACCGGGGAGCTATAAAACCACCTTTCACCTTGGATCTGGCCGAGTGGGATGGCGATCGACGCTCGACCGTCAAACGGCAGCGACTTGGCTACCCCAGCTCAAAGCAATGCCATTCCGCCGTCGACCCGCAGATTGACACCGGTGACAAAACTGCTTGCGTCCGATGCCAGGAACAGAGCGGCTTTTGCCAGTTCTTCCGGCTGGCCCATTCGACCAAGGGGAATTGCTTCGGCCATGGACTTCTCGAAGGATGCTCGCATTTCGGCCGGGACACCCAGTTTGTCGAGAATAGCCGTATCCACGGGGCCGGGGCTGAGCACGTTGACGCGTATGCGACGCGATTTCAGTTCTATCGCCCAACTGCGCGCGAAGGCGCCGATGGCTGCCTTGGAGCCTGCATAAACGGCATGGCCTTCCAAGACCTTCTCGCTGGCGATTGATCCCGTCAGTATGACTGCGCCGCCATCGCGCATCAGCGGGATCAGTTTCTGCACACCAAAGAAGACGCCGCGCGCATTGATAGAGAACTGCGCATCGTACTCGGCTTCGGAAACTGCCGACGAATGCGTGATGGTGTTCACGCCGGCGTTCGCCATATAGATATCGAACGCCCCAAACCTCTGATGGATCTGTCGCGCGACATCCTCGTGGTGCGCCACGTCGGCTACATCACCCTGAATGCCCAGTGCGCCGGCTCCGATCTCGGAGACTGCCTCCTCGACCGCACGCTGTCTCCGGCCGGTGATTACGACCTGCGCCCCCTCCGACGCGAAAGCTTTCGCGGCGAATAGCCCAATCCCACTGTTTCCCCCGGTGATCAACGCGGTCTTTCCTGAAAGTATACCCATTTGCATTGCCTCTGATGATTTTCACGAGAGCCGCCGCAGTTGCCAACCGCAGTTCTCAGCGTGAACTCGGACGGCTGAGACCAGAAAGCATCTCCAGGAGCCATCGATGCTGAGTTTTCATAGTCAGGCTGGCCGCACCGGTGTTGTGCGGCCAGCCATGACCGCCGCTTGAGAGCACTAGCCCTTGATGAAGGCGAGCAGATCGGCGTTCACCTGGTCCTGGTGTGTGGCCGTGATCCCGTGGGGCGCGCCGGGGTAATATATGGCCTTTGCGCCCTTGATCAGCCGCTCCGACTTGACTGACGAATCCTTGACCGGGACGATCTGGTCGTCCTCGCCATGCAGGATCAAGGTCGGTATATCGAATTTCTTGAGGTCCTCGGTGAAGTCGGTTTCGGAGAACGCTTTGACGCATTCATATGCATTCACGAGACCGACCTGCATGCTCCAGAGCCAGAACTGATTCAGAACCCCCTGGGAGACCGTGGCGCCTGGCCTGTTTGCACCATAAAACGGCTGTGCGAGGTCCAGATAGTGCTGCGAGCGATCCTTGAGGAGGCCGGCCCTTATGCCGTCGAACACTTCGATCGGCAGACCTTCCGGATTGGCCGGCGTTTTCACCATGATCGGCGGAACAGCGGCGATAAGAACAGCCTTGGCCACGCGTTCCGTCCCGTGCCGCCCGATATAGCGAGCGACCTCGCCTCCCCCGGTTGAATGCCCGACCAGCGTGGCGTCCCGGAGATCCAGCGCCTCGATCACGGCTGCAAGATCGTCCGCGTAGCCATCCATGTCGTTGCCGGAGGTGGCCTGGCTGGAGCGGCCATGGCCCCGCCGGTCATGAGCAACCACGCGGAAGCCATTATGGGCCAGAAAGAGCATCTGTGCATCCCAGGCGTCGGAATTCAGCGGCCAGCCGTGTGAGAAGGTTATTGGCGGACCCCTACCCCAGTCCTTGTAATAGATTTCCGTACCGTCCTTGGTTGTGATGGTGCTCATTGTTTTGCGTCCTGATTGAGGGGTGGGAACATGTGGGTTTTGCTGGGCGCCGGATGACGAAGCGACTGGCAGTCCGGCTATGACCGCTGCTGAAAAACTGGCCAACAAGACGTCGCGGCGGGTTGCACCGAGGGTGAAAAGTCCATCCATACTCATCGTGTCCATCCTTGGTGAGCGGCTTCTCGGGTCGGCTCACCATCACGATCACCGGGTCGACCTGCACCGTCGCTTTCGGGGGGAGGAGCGGGCGAAGGAGCGGCGACGCCCGATGATCGTGATGGCTTGCGAGGGAGAAGATGCGCCGATCCGCCCCGCGAACCTATTCTACGCAAGCATCTGTCGTACGATGCCAAGGTGCAGGGTAGGTACGCCGAGGTGCTGGAACTGTCGCTGAGATGGGGCAAATGATGCGATGACGTTGGTTCGTGCGCGACGTGCCGCGTGCGGCTGTCACAAACACGACCTATCAAGCCGTATGAGGATTCTTCTCAAAACGAGGAGCGGCTGATCGCGAGCAAGTCACCGCCCGAACGGACCGCGATAGGTTTCGCCTACGTGGTCCTCATGTTGAGTAATCAACTCACCGCCGGCCAGAGCGCAATATGCTTAGGTGTACAACGCGTTATTATAACGACAAAGGCTTTAAAGCTTTCGCCTTATAGAAATTGCACGGCATTTGCCGCTCTTGGAGCACTTTGTACCTCACAACCCCGGAGTGCTTTATGCGCCTTAGCTTTCTTTCTGGTTTCCTCATTGCGGTTCTTGCTGCCGGGCCATCGACTTCTGCCAGCGCACCGCACTCCGGCGTGCCGCTCGGGCAATCGACCGACCTGTCGGCACGTATCGTCGACGGCAAGGCCGACGTTAACGGTGTGGCCTATCACTATTTGCTGGCAGCAGGCGGCCCGAAAACCGTGGTGTTGTTGCATGGTTGGGGCACGACCTCATACATGTGGCGCTTTGTAATGCCGCAACTGGTGGCGCGCGGTTACACGGTACTTGCGCCCGATTTGCGCGGTTTGGGGGACACCGCCAAGCCTGCGGCCGGCTACGAAAAGGCGGCGATTGCCGAGGATATTCGAGCACTTGTCAATCAGCTGAACCTTGGTCCGGTCCTCAATCTCGTCGGTCACGATATGGGTGGCATGGTCGCTTATTCCTATGCGGCGCAGCACCCGGGGGAAGTCACCACACTGGCAATCGTTGACGTCCCGCTGCCAGGCATCGAACCGTGGAACGAATTGATCCAAGGCCCTCGCACTTGGCATTTTCGCTTCCACTCCGTACGCGACGTGCCGGAAATGCTCATTGCCGGTCGCGAGCTTGAGTATTTAAAGTGGTTTCACAATGCAGAGGGGGTAAATACTCGCGCGTTCGACACCGAAGCCGACCAAGTCTACGGCCGTTCTTATGCCCAGCCTGGCGCATTGCGCGCAGGCTTCGAGTACTACCGGGCTTTCCCGCGTGACGAAGAACAGAACAAAGCCTTTGCAAAACACAAGCTGACGATGCCGGTACTCGGTATAAGCGGTTCGGGTGGCCTGGCATCGATGTACGAAGGCCATCTCCGCCACGTCGCCGAAAACGTACGGGCCGTAGTAGTCGAAGGCTCAGGCCATTGGGTTCCGGAGGAGCAGCCGGCCGCCGTCACAAGGGCCCTGATCGAATTCCTGCCACCAGCATACTAAGCTTCGCGGCTGGCTGAAGCACAACATTAGCGATAGTCGCCGTGATGGAGATACTCCGCTCCAAAGCTTTCCCAATGCGCCGCCGTTAGCTGGCGATGCGCGGCAAGAGCTTGGTAGTGTAGCCTCAACACCAGGTTACACGCGGCGATCATCGCTCTAAACTTCATGAAAATTTGTCTGAGTCCGGATCGTCCTGGGCAGGCTACTCTTAACGGAGAAGCGCCAGCCGCTGGGCGATCCTATCGGACGGAGGCGAGGTTCACCCTTTCGAAAGTCCTGGCCGCGCCGGCCTCGCGCATCGGCGGGGGCAGCGTTTCCCAGGCCCGGATCAGCTCTCCGATGGAAGCTGCTTCCATCTTGCGCATGACATTGCCGCGGTGAAGCTTGACGGTCACTTCACTGATGCCGAGGTCGAAAGCGATCTGTTTGTTGAGGCGCCCACGCGCCACTTCATGCAGCACCTCGCGCTCGCGCGGGGTCAGCGTCTCGACACGCTCGATGTTGCGCTTGACGACCACCGCATCTGCCCGCCGCTTGGCATCCACCGCAATGCCCGCGATCACGGCGTCAAGGAGTGTTTGGTCGCGCACCGGTTTGGTGAGAAAATCCACCGCGCCCGCCTTCATCGCCTGGACAGTCATCGGTATGTCGCCATGCCCAGTCAGGAAGATGATGGGCTTGGGATTGCCGTTTGACGCAAGATGGTGCTGTAGATCCAGGCCGCTTGCCCCTGGCATGCGGACGTCGAGGATCAAGCAACCGGGGCTGTCCAAGACGTCAGCGTCGAGCAATTCTCGGGTCGAAGCGAAGCAGACCGGTTCAAAGCCCATCGACAGTATCAACTCCGACAGTGCCTCCCGAACAGACGCATCGTCATCGACAATGATGACGAGCGGCTGCTGCGGCTCGGCGTTCCGCTGCCGTGACACCGGCGTCGATCTCTGCAAGAGCGGTTGGTCAACTCTCATGTTCATCCCTCGGTTCTTGGTTGCGTAAAGCGTCGCTCACAGCCGCAAGCAGGGCCTGGCCATCGAAGGGCTTTCGGAAAAACCCGCTGATGCCTTTGGCGCGGTGCTGATCGGCTATCTCGTGACGACCGGTGATCAGGAACACCGGCAGGTCCGCACGCGTCTTCTTGACCAAGTCACGAAGTTCAAAGCCGTCCGTACCAGGCATCCCGATATCGGTAATGAGCAAGTCCACGTCAGACAGCCCGCTGACGAGCAGTGATCCCGCCGACGAGAAGATGCGGGCAGCATAGCCCGCAGACTCCAAAAGGTTCTCGAGCGACTCGAGCAATCTTGGGTCGTCATCGACAATCGCCACGACAGGTCGCACCTTGCTCACACTCCGTTCCCTCCCGTTCGTCGAGAGTGGCTGATCGGTATCTCCAACCGCTCCGCCATGCGCACGAGATCAGCGAGTGATGCCGCAACCATTTTCTGCATCACGTTCCGTCTATGGATTTGCAGCGTGACCTCGCTGATCCCCAACTCAGCCGCGGCCTGTTTGTTGAGCAGGCCACTCACAACGAGCGGCAGCACCTCGCGTTCTCGCTGCGTGAGCTCTTGATAGCGTTGCCTCAACACGGTGAGTTCGGCGCGCTCTGATCGCCTTTCCCGGTCCTGGGCGATCGCTGCCCGGATCGCGACCATGAGGTCCGTATCGCTGAAAGGCTTTGTCAGGAAGTCCACAGCGCCGTGCTTGATCGCACGCACAGAGGACGGGATGTCGCCATGCCCCGTTATGAAGACGATCGGCGGATGATCGCCCTCGGCGATCTGCTTCTGCAGATCTAGACCGTTGATGTCAGGCAATTCCACATCGAGGATCAGGCAGGCGGGGACGTCCGGCTTGTCGGCAAGGACATAGTCGCCGGCCGATCCGAACGCTACGGCGCGCATGCCATGGGACTCCAGAAGCTCACCAAGCGCTTCCCGAATACGCACGTCGTCATCGACGATGAAGACCATTTGATCGTGGGGCGTCATGCTGCCGCTTTCATTTCAACTGGCATCGTGAAGACGAACGCCGTTCCGTGCGGGTCGTTCTTCTCCACCCACAACCGTCCGCCATGGGACTCGACGATCGAACGGCAGATCGCGAGTCCCATGCCCATGCCATGCTCTTTCGTCGTAAAGAACGGCTCGAATATTCGGTCAGGAAACTCAATGCCCGGGCCACAATCGCTGATCTCGATCTGGATCGCGTCCCCTATACGGCCCACGCGAAGTCCAAGAACCTTGTCACCGGTAACAGAGTCCATCGCCTCGATCCCATTGCGGATGAGGTTCACCATAACCTGCTGGATCTGCACCCGATCGAGCGCGACAATAGGAAGGTCGCTTTCGACATCGATATCCAGACGAACACGGCGCCGCACCGCCTCCTCGGCGATGAGGTCGCGCGCCTCCGCGATGACGCTGTCGAGTGCTGTGTAAGCCATCGCGTCTGCCGATTGCTTGAATAAGGCGCGGATACGGCTGACGACATCCGCAGCTGAGTTGGCATCACGGATAATACGCTCCACAGTCTTCTGCGCCCGCTCGATATTTGGCGGATCGGCCGTGAGCCAACGCTGGCAGGCATATGAATTGGCGACAACAGCCGCCAGAGGCTGGTTCACCTCATGCGCTATAGAGGCTGAAAGCTCGGCGAGACTCGCCGCCTGGCTCGCGCGTGCAAGTCTCTCTTGCGCCAGGCGCAGCTCTTCTTGCGTGCGAACTTCACCGTCGATGTCCAGACAGACGACGTTCCACTGAACAATCGCCCCTTCTGCATTGCGCATCGGTGCCGCGCGCGTATCGACCCAGCAATATTCGCCATCGAAGCGACGCAGACGGTGCCTCCGCGCATACGGTTCGCCAGTGGCCAACGAATGAGCATAGTTCGCTTTGACGCCCGCCAGGTCGTCAGGATGAACGCCTTCGTCGAGTGTCCCGGAAAGGCGGGATTTTCCCTTACCGTCCAATACCTCCAACTCATATCCGAGGAACTCGCGGAGCTGACGGCTTCGATATATCGGCTCACCATTCGGTGCGGCGCAATCGATCATCACCGGCAGCGTTTCAACCAGCTGCCACAGCGAACGTTCTCTCTCGCGCAGCGCCACCTGTGCGCGCATCTCCTCGTCGATGTCGATGGAGACCTGGTACCAGTGAACGATGGCTCCGTCCCGATCGCGCAGAGGCTCGCAACGCCCTTCTATCCAGCGATAGCTGCCGTCTTTCCAACGCCGGCGATACCGCATGATGAAGGAGTCGCCAGTTTTGAGGCAGCTGGCTGACCTATTGAGCACCTCGAGAGCGTCTTCGGGATGAATCAGATCTCGAGCCACCCTCGTGAAGTCTTCGAAGTTTGCCCCGGAGATGCCGAGTTCCTCCAAAGACCGCCTATTGACGTACGCAAGCTTGCCATCGGGCGTCCAGCTCCAGATGTGGACCGGCAAGGCATCGACAAGCTGCTGAAGCTCGCGCTCTCTTTCGCGCAATGCCTCCTGCGCCCGCATCTCATCTTCGATGTCGATTGAAGCCATATACCATTGAACGATCGCGCCATCGGTATCCCTTAACGGTTGCGCTCGTGCTTCTATCCAGCGGTACACGCCATCCTTCTCGCGTCGACGAAAGCGGTTCACGAAAGGCTGGCCGGACGCAAAGCCATTCGAAGCCCTCCGAAACATTGTCGGAAAGTCTTCAGGATGGGCCAGGTCCCGGGCCAGGGCATCGAAATTATTGATGTGCGTCGGTGGCGAACCGACCTTCTCCAGGTATCGCTTGCTGGTGTAGGTGATCCTGCCTGAAGGGGCAAAGCTCAGGAGATTCACGGGCACAGCGTCAATCATTTGCTCCAGTTGCCGGTTGGCTTTCCGCAGCGCTTCTTCTGCCCTCACCTGGTCGTCGATGTCGTGCGAAAGACCGTACCATTGGACGACAGTCCCACACTCGTCCCGCATCGGTTCCGCTCGGCCCGACATCCATCGGAAGACGCCGTCAGCACGACGCAGGCGATAGTTCAGGGAGAAGCTTTCCCCGGTGGTGACCGAGTGGTTGATCGCTGTTTCCAGCGTGGCGGCGTCATCGGGATGTACGACAGCCGCAATGGCCGCCTTCAGGCCATTTCCTCCGACATTCTCGTATCCTCCTACGTCAAGGCCGAGATACTCAACCATTCGCTTGCTGAAGAAGACCGGCTCGCCCGACGCAGACAGGCGCCAGAGGAAGCTCGGCACCATGTCGACCAGTTGCGAGAGTTCCCGCTCCCGGTCGCGCAACGCTTCCTGTGCGCGCATCTCGTCGTCGACGTCGATAGAGATCACATACCACTGAACAATCGCGCCGCTGTGATCACGCAGCGGCTCGCCGCGTCCATCCACCCAGCGGTACGCTCCGTCCGCACGGCGCATTCGATACTTCATGGAGTATGGTTCGCCGGTAGCCAGAGAGTGGCGGACGGTCTCCAGGAGGCGTGCCGCATCTTCGGGATAGACGAGGGACTGTATGGCCGCCGCCTGCCGGCTCATCCCCGGCTTGTCCAGATCCGCCACACCGTCGAGACCGAAGAAGTCAAGCAAACGTCTGTTGAAGAAGGTCGGCTCGCCTTCAGGCGTCAGCCGTCTGATCTGGACTGGGACCATGTCGACGAGCTGAGAAAGTTCCCGCTCCCGACCGCGCAGCTCCGCCACGGTTTTCTTGTAGACATCGTTGTCGAGCGCGATTCCATACCATCCCGTGATACGACCCTGGCTGTCGCGCGCGGGCCGCGCGGCGGTTCGGGCCCATACATAGGTGCCGTTTGCGCGCCGAAAGCGAAACTCGACATTGAAATGATCGCCGGTCCTCAGACAATGGCGCCAGGTAACCGCGATCTGCTCATAGTCGTCTGGATGAAGCAAACGCTTCCAGGCGGTGTACCCCTCGTTCAATGGAGCGTTCAGATCCTCCAGCGTCACCCCGAGGGAGCTCAGCGCGAACGGATGCAGGTAGATCCATCTACCCGCCGCATCGAACGCCCATCCGTTCCCGAATATGCTTTCAACGATTTTCGCCGATCGAATTGGCCCGGCATTGTTCTCAACCAAGTGATCCAGGTTCGCCCCGGAAAGCGGCTCCCCATCTGTCACCAGATCATCAATGTCCACACTGACACTGTAGCCGGGCTCCGATCGGGTCTCGTTCCAGCGATAACTTCCGTCGGCCTGCAGTTGCCTGTGCCTCGTTACCTGGGGGACACCTGTCCAGAACGCGCGGGCGACTGCGTGCGCCGCCGCTGTCCGGTCGTCCGGATGGACCAGTCTCAGGGAATGGTGAGCGTCGGAGGCTGCTTCCTTCTCGGCCGCAATGATCACGTCAGCGGATCGCTCTGTGGCTGCGGACGGCGAATCGCCTTCAATCAATGTGCCATACCATGCAACGGCGTTACCTTCGCTATCGCACAGCGGCTGTCCGGAGATTCGGCTCCAACCGTAAGCACCGCTCGCGCGCAAAATGCGGTGCTCCACATTGTAGTGCTCACCTGTCTGCAGGCAGCGACGCCACTCGGCCACGGCTCGGTCATAGTCGTCTGGATGGATTAGCCGCTTCCAACCCGCGGGGCCACCTTCTGACGAAGTGTTGAACTCCTCCAGCGTCGTGCCGAGAAGCGATAGCGTGCTGGGAGTAACATAGCTGAATCTGCCGGCCGCGTCTGTCGCCCACCCATTGCCGACCACGCTTTCAATGATCCGAGCCGCCCGCAACGCTTCCGCGTCGGGTTCGCCAAGCGAGTTGAACGCTGTCGTCATTGTCTTCTCCTGCCGGACAATGAAAGGCGGAGACTGTCAGCGCCTTCTTTAACTCTCATCATTGACCATCTGGGCTCGTGAATTCGTTTTTCCGATCTTAACCGGACCACGCCGCAGCCGCACCTCATGGAAATCCATGAGATGTGAGTGACCAAACCTCCGGGTGAGGCACCTACACGTCCCGATTGAAGCTATAGCCTTTCACGCGGAGAAATCGAAAACCTAGCCGTTAAAAACGCATGCCTTCACCGACATACAGAAAGCCTCGGGCCTCGCCTCAACTACGCTGAGCAGTCCCCGGAACTCCCCGTGAAATTCATCTTCGCCATGCCGGTATTTTCGTAATGTTTGCCGCAACACTCGTTCGGGGCAAAGGCCAAATGCCCGCTCGCCTCCAAGCTGCCAAGATCGGCCGTCCACAGCGTGTATCGCAATGCCGGCTTCAGGGTGATCGCGATGCCGGCCTCCGGCAGTGCCACCGATCTTGAGACGCCTGCCAATCCAAGTGGTTTGCCTATCGAAGTTTTTGACGGGCTGAGCCAAGCGCTGCAAGTCGGGCGCAGTTCTATCTCGATTTTGCGAGCGGCCCGTTCTAAGTGTTCAACCGATCCGACGCGAAGCCATTGCGAGCGTCGTTCACACATGATGGGCGCCGCCAATGCCCAGATTCAATTCATCAAGGCCTTTTCGGAGACCCACTTCACCGAACACCTCCAAGTCAATCGACTTGTCTCCGTTCGTGATGCATGGCGACGACGACTAGATCGTTCCGATCCATGACTCGGCGCTACTCTCGCGAACACTGAAGCGAGCAACACTCAAGGTCTATGAGAAATTTCCGCACGGCATGTGCACGACGCAGGCCGACACTATCAAATCCTGACCTGCTCACCCTAGTCAGGTCGTAGGCTCGCGCCGCCTCCCCCCGACAAGAGCCCAGTCTGGCTGCCGCTCCGATCGGCAGGCAATCCCCCTTCACAAACAGGAGCAAGAGAACGATCAGAACGACCATCTTCATCGCTGCTATCGCAGCCACCTCCCTATACGCTGGTGCAGATGATTTTCGGCTCGGATATCGCAATATGTACTTCGAGCCGTGTCAACCGGACGAGGTACGGACGACGAAAGCAGGGGTTTTTCCGGTTTCTCTCTGCAGCCAACGAAGAGGCAGGCGAGCTTCTTACCTGTCCGGCTTCCGATTTTTGAGCACAGGGGCATTCCGCTCTTGCGCAAAGCACGATGAACGTCAGGACGAATGAGATGTCCGAGATGCCCGCGACCACCAACTTCTCCAACGCACCCGGCGCGGCCGTGCCTCAGCCGCGGCCGGCTGCCTTCGTCGAGCAGCCAGCTCGGCCCTCGGCGGAAGAGCCGAGTGCCTTGCCGGTTGGTACGGAAGCTACTCCCGGCGACGTCACTGCGGCGGTATCTAGGAGCCGCCGCCTCAAGCGGATCGCATTCGCGGCGACGTTTCTGATTTGCGCAGCCGCGGGAGGTGATTGGGGCTATGGCTACTGGACCGCAGGCCGGTATCTGGAGTCTACCGACGACGCCTATTTGAAAGCCGACTACACGACGGTGGCGCCGAAGATATCGGGCTACATTGCCGATGTGCCGGTGCATGACAACCAGACTGTCGAGACCGGGCAGGTTCTCGCCCGCATCGATGACCGCGACTTCCGTGCCGCGCTCGCCCAGGCTGATGCCGAGGTCGAGGCCGCCGAGGCGGCCGTCCGTAATCTCGACGCACAGATCGCGCTCCAGCAGTCGCTGATCCTGCAGGCAAAGGCGACAGTCGCCGCAACGCAAGCTTCGCTGGCGTTCGCCAGCACCGACGCCGACCGCTATGCGACGTTGGCAAGGAGCGGCACCGGTACTGCGCAGAAAGCCGAAGCAAGCCGCGCCCAGGCCGATCAACTCATCGCCGGGTTGCAGCGCGACCAGGCTTCCCTAGCCGCCGCAAAGGCTAAGATCGACGTACTCGCCACCGAGCGCGACAGTGCCGTTGCCCAAACGGATCGCGCCGAGGCAGCTTCCGATCAGGCCCGACTGAACCTTTCCTATGCCACAATCACGGCACCGGTCGACGGCACGGTCGGCGCGCGCACGCTCAGGGTTGGACAGTATGTGGCATCAGGCACGCAGTTGATGGCTGTGGTGCCGCTGCATGCCGTCTATGTCGTCGCCAACTTCAAGGAGACGCAGCTCGCTCATGTGCGTCCCGGGCAGCCGGTGCGCGTCGCCGTCGACGGCTTCCCTGGCGTCGAATTGACTGGTCAGGTCGACAGCCTGTCGCCGGCGAGCGGCCTGGAATTCGCATTGCTGCCGCCCGACAACGCGACCGGCAACTTCACCAAGATCGTGCAGCGTATCCCGGTGAGGATCTCCATCGACAATCACAAGCTCGACGGGCTGCTCAGGTCCGGCATGTCCGTCGAGCCGACCATTAACACCAAAGCGGCCGTGCTGGCCGACGGTCGTTCCTCAGTTTCGCGATGATTGACACTGGCGCCGTTCTTACTGGCGCTTGAGGAGTTGCAGCAATGAAAACCGCCGTCTCCTCGCTTCCGACGTCGGCCGGCGACGTCCAGAACGCGGCCGGATCTGCTGGTGCCGCCAATTCGCTGCGGGTCTGGGTGGCGGTGGTCGGCTCTGCTCTCGGAGCATTCATGGCCGTGCTCAATATTCAGATCGTCAATGCCTCGCTTGCCGACATCCAGGGGGCGATTGGGGCTGGCATCGATGACGGTGGCTGGATCTCGACGTCCTACCTCATAGCGGAGATTGTGGTGATCCCGCTGACCGGCTGGCTGTCTCAGGTCTTCTCGCTGCGGATCTATCTGATCACCAACGCGGTGCTGTTCCTCGTCTTTTCGGTCGCCTGCGCCTTCGCCGCCAATCTAGGTCAGATGATTGTCCTACGAGCGATCCAGGGTTTTACCGGCGGCGTGCTCATCCCGCTCGCCTTCACCATTGTCATCACGATGTTGCCGAAAGCCAAGCAGCCGATCGGCCTGGCCCTGTTCGCGCTGTCGGCCACCTTCGCGCCAGCGATAGGCCCGACCATCGGCGGCTATCTCACCGAGAACTGGGGCTGGCAATACATCTTCTACGTCAACCTGGTGCCGGGCGCGCTGATGGTCGGCATGCTGTGGTTTTCGCTCGACGGCCAACCGATGCGGCTTGGCCTGCTCGCCAAAGGCGACTGGCCGGGCATTGTCACCATGGCCATCGGACTGGCGGCCCTGCAGACCATACTTGAGGAAGGCAACAAAGACGACTGGTTCGGCTCGCCCTTTATCGCGCGGCTGGCAATCGTCGCCGCGGTGTCGCTGACCCTGTTCGTCTGGATCGAGCTGACTTCGAGCCATCCGCTGCTGAACCTCAGACTGCTGGTACGCCGCAACTTCGGCTTCGGCGTCCTCGCCAACTTCCTGCTTGGTGTCGCGCTCTACGGATCGGTCTTCATCGTACCCGTCTATCTCGCCCGCATTCAGGGCTACAATGCCGAGCAGATCGGCATGGTGCTCGCCTGGACCGGCCTGCCGCAGCTTGTCCTGATCCCGCTTGTACCTGGCCTTATGCAGCGCTTCGACATCCGTCTCGTCATCGCGATCGGCTTCGCCCTGTTTGCCGCATCCAACTTCATGAACGTCCACATGAGCGGAGCATATGCCGGCGACCAGCTGTTCTGGCCGAACATCGTGCGCGCCATCGGCCAAGCCCTTATATTGGCGCCGCTTTCGGCAATAGCCACGTCAGGCATCGAGACGGAAAATGCCGGCTCTGCCTCGGCCCTGTTCAATATGACCCGCAACCTCGGCGGCGCCGTCGGCATCGCGCTGCTGCAAACCTTCCTCACCAAGCGCGAGCAGTACCATTCGAACGTGCTGGTACAATCGGTATCCCTGTTTCAAGAGGCAACGCGCGTCCGCATTGTGCGGCTCACCGCCTATTTCCATTCGCATGGTATCAACGACCAGGCGCTCGCTGCACAAAAAGCGATTGCTGCGATCGCGCTGAGGGTACGCCAGCAGGCCTTCGTCATGGCCTTCAACGACACCTTCTTCCTGCTTGGCGTTAGCTTAATAATCGCGTTGTCGGCCGTCCTGTTGCTAAAGAAGCCGGGTCATATAGCAGCCGGCGGCGCCCACTAACCTACTGGGGGAAGCCGGGAACGCCACCGGACATCAATTCGCTGGTTCGAGCTCCAGGGCCAGTAGGCTTCATAGGACGCGGCTTTGGCATGGCCGCACTAGGATGCAGTGTGAATTCGCGAGCCGTGATAGGTGCTGCGCCAAGCGCTGACGATGCTCACGCCGGTTGCCGCGCCATTGCGCGACCACAGATGTGCCGGGCACCAGCGAAGAGAAATCGACCTCGACCGTAGCAAGGTCTTCAACAGGTAACACCAGCTCGGCGGGCCGTCTTTCGGGTTCGCCAGGATTGCTCATGATGAAGGTCTCTGTTGCTGGAAAGTGCTTCATCGCGCCGGCGGCAATCGAGCAGGCATGTCTGCGGCCGTGGTCATCTCTTTGCTCAAGTGGCACCATGGGGGCCGAGGCGGGATATCAGTCATTGTGCCAACAGTGTGTGCGCCCGATACTTTCGCTTATTATTTCCTCAGCGAAGGATTGGCCTGATAACCGAGAACGCCATGCGGCGACAGGCGGTCTTGGCTCTTCCGGCGACCATTTCTCACGCCAGGCTTGGCGCGCGCGGCAATCAAAGAACAATTGTCTCGGCGCGCTCACACCTCGGCATAGGCATACCTACCTGTCTGCACCGTAGCCGTCTTTCCTGCCAAGTGCGAGCCTTCCAACGCGCTATCCGGAACGACCGGCGCCAAGTGGCCGAACGGGCTCGTGCCCCTCCATTTGCGGAACGTCATCTGCATTCAGACAAGAGAAAGATCGTGAAACTCTACTACAGTTCCTTCGCCTGCAGTTCGGCTGACCACATCGCGCTTGAGGAGGCCGGCGCTTCCTTCCAGCGCGAGGCGATAGACCTCCAGACGAAACGAATGGCTTCCGGGCACGACTTCCTCACGATCTCGGCAAAGGATAGTGGCGAAACGCTGACCGGGAACGGCACGCACGACGGCGAGCATGTTTGGTTTCAATGCTGGCAAGGAGACGCAACATGAAAATTGTGGTCATTGGCGGCTCACGTTATATAAGAGCACGCACCGTCAAGAAACTGCAGCGTAAGGGCCACGAGGTGGAGGCTGCGGCCTCACTCCCTCACGTCGACAACTACATTGCGGACTATCGCGATGCTGGCTACGCTGGCCAAACTCTGAGGCGTCTGCTCCTGCATTTGGCGTCGCTCGTTCATGAGCTGTGGCGTCAAGGACGAATATGGCGCGGCAAGCTTTGCATTCGGGTCGAAGGACATGACCCCAAAGCGATGTAGATCGCAAGCGCATGACGCGCTTAGAAGCACTCTCGGCCTAGTCAAGGCGGCCGGAGTGAAGGGACTACGGTAATCGTTTTGAGGCCGGCCAGGATGCTCGGGTCAGCAGTGTCGACAAGATGCGTGAGGCCCTTGAAACAGCAGGCGCATCGACCACTGCGGCGCGATACCGCCCTTACCGACCTTCACGAGCAGGCCTTCCTTGCACATCGGGGACAAGTAATAGCGAGGGATTCCTGCATTTGACAAATCACAGGTCCGCACCTCACAGCCCTTGTAGCCAGAGCAACAGCTTGGTTGAGAAGTGATGGTTTGGGACCGCAAAGCGAAGTGCCTCCGCATGGTGTGCCGTCCAGAATTATCTGTCGCTGTCCGGAATTAATCAGGCCGTCGCCGTCGTGCGCAAGCGCCAACGCTGAGATACTGACGCCATCTGGCTCAAGTCTCAAGCGATTGGGGAGGAAGTATAGAGCTGAACCTCGGTGCTCAGGTTTTACCAATCCTGTCGTCTTGGGTCGACCAATCCGTTGTCGACCGTGAGCGGGTTTACCAATAAGGGCGGCTATATTCTACGCAAATCCAATCGCTTAATGCCAATCCAGAATTAACTGTCATTGAGGCCATTAGTAAACTCGATCTTTGATCGGAAACCCCTACCCTCAGCCAGAAAACTCTCCTGTTTTCAATCGCCCGCCCGCCAGCAACCCATAATTCCGGACTGGTTACCCCGTGAAATGCTCAATAATTCCGGACGTCGCACCAGACTGCCATTTATGCGGCTTTTTGAGCACAAACCAGGAACAACCCCCGTTTCCATTCATCGAAATGTTGCGATGCTCCCTGACGTGGGATCAGGGCCGTCGCTTGACTCAGACATGTTCCTCTGGGGTCTCGACCTCTTCAATCATAGTTATTACTGAGAAGCCCATGAGGCGCCCGCAACGCTCGCCGAACAAGCCAAAGTCGCAGCAAGGATCCCCGCAACCCTGAAGGCGACGGCGCTCGGTCAGCCTCAACCCGTGTTGACTTCATTCTCGGCCAAGCTTCGGTGCGTCGCACCGTCGCCGACAGACACTCGTTCCTCCGACTGACCCCATGGGCCAGAAACACGTTCTTCGCCAATCGTCGCGGATAAACTCCAGCCCAAAGTCTTAGACGGGATGCAACGCTGACACCATGGTGGTACTATTTGCGCCGTGAAAGAAACCGCCTCTCATGAACGACCTGGTCAGCGATTCCATAATTTCGTTGCCACCCTGGAGCGTATGTTCGCGCACCATGACGGCGTGACGGTGGATTCCTCCTTACGGTTACCCGACAAGGACACCGGGCGGCTTCGCGAACATGACGTGGTGATTATCCGTCGTACTCATCACGGGCCCAACCTGACGGCCATTGAATGCAGGGACCAAGGGCGAAAGGTGGGAGTTCCTCAGATTGAGGCCTTCGCTAAGAAGTGTGAAAAGACTGGAATCCATCGCGGAATCGTTGTTGCTGCGAACGGCTTTACACGCACCGCCCGCACCAAGGCAAAGGCACTGAACCTGACATGCATGGACTTGGCCGAGGCGGAATCCTTTGAATGGATTGGCACCGTCACCATCGTCGGCCAATTCTACAACTTCACCGCGATCGGGGCCTGCGTTGGCGTGGTGGAAAACGGGCGAAAGGTCACGAATCCATCCGCAGTCTATACGTCTGACGGCTTGCCCTACCCCGGCGAGGGTATTCAATCCCTCATCATGGACAAATTGCCCCCGGAGGCCCGCAATCCGACCCGCCAGACCCTCAACAGTCAAATCGTTGCTCCGATGGACGGACTGTACGTCATCGACGCTCTGGGCCAGCGCTTCCAAGTGAAGGATATCACATGCACTTACGCACTGGAGATTGAGGTTACGGAGCGCCCAATTACGTTCCATTACTACGCCGGAGAAAGCGCAGCGCTGGAGATCGCGTCCGGACAAATTACGTTCCCGAGTGGGCAGTCTACGTTGGCATTCATCAAATCAAAGGACGGCATTATGGGCTACCTCGTCTCAACGGGAGCGTTGGACCATCGAGTGAAGATCGGCAATCTACCGGAACGGCGCTTCGTCTAGATTCTCGTAGAATCTTCAGCAGTCGGCACTAGTTTTGGCAACCTAGGACCACGCGGCTCATAATTTGGCCGTCTCCGGCCACTCCATAGCCTCGTACCCTCGCGAACATTTCCTGTAGGCCCAGCAAATACATACATAGGATTCAGACAAATGCATTGCCGGGAGGGAATATGAAAGAGCGGTTTGAAGGCGGCAACAGTTCGGCGCTTATCGCTAGTCTGAAGCGGCAGTTTGACAGTGGTGACGCAGCGGTCGCTGAGGCAATCGCGACGGCTGGCGAGCTCGTAGAATACAAGGCCGCGGATACGCTCATTGCCGAAGGCGGTGAGGACAACGACGTGTTCTTTCTTGTCGCCGGCGGCGTCTCTGTAGTGGTCAAAGGTCAAGAGGTGCGAACTCTAAAGGCCGGTGCGCACGTCGGCGAGATGGCCGCGATAGAGCCTTCCCAGCGGCGGTCCGCCTCAGTGTTCGCTGAAGATACGGTCGTAGCGATAAAGATGTCGGGGGCAGAATTCTCGGCTTTGGCTGACAAGTTTCCGGGTTTGATCTGGAAATCCGTAGCCCAAGAGTTGTCGCGGCGGCTATTCGATCGCAATCGACTCATGACGACCCCCAACGAGAAGCCGAGGATGTTTATAATGTCGTCTGTGGAGGGGCTCGACGTTGCGAATGAAATCCAGACCGGTCTCCAGCATGACGTACTTGCAACCGTGTGGCCGAACGGCGTCTTCTGGGCGGGCGGCTATCCGCTTGAATCTCTGGAACTAGCCGTGGCCGAAAGCGATTTCGGTGTAGCGGTCGCACTATTCGAGGACATCGTCGAAACCAGCCGAGGCGCTCGCAATTCTGCCATCCGAGACAACGTGCTCTTTGAGCTTGGCATGTTCATGGGACGCCTTGGTCGGCGTCGCAGTATCCTAGTATATCCGCGCCAAACGGGGATAAACCTTCCGTCGGACCTCCATGGTCTGACGCCAGCGTCTTTCGCAACGGGCGATCCCAGCACGCTGGCGTCACGCCTTGGACCGGTTTGCACGCAAATCCGAAAAATCGTGCGGCAACTCGGCGTTAAGACACCAAATTCCTGAGCCAATCCAGACTGGCTTCCATGAGGCTCCTCTTCCTTGCTGCGGTGCCAACATCACCGACGACGGTCACCGACTCAGGAGGAAGTAATTGGGAAAATGCGGTCGCCGATAGGGCGAGCCTCGTGGAGCCGGTACGACGGACAATCAACAGGACAGCGAAATTCACGCCTACTTTCGGGTCGCTTACAATCGATCGCATCGTCCTGACATCGTCGGCACTTGGGATCGGGTCGAAGCTCGGATGCGAGTGCCATTCACCCAGATAATTGTACCGCTCAAAATCTCTGCCTGTTCGCTCGAAAAATTCTCGCAGGAATTCCGCGTGCAATACAGGATCGCGTTCGAAATGTGTGGGAGTGCCATGGCTCGTCTGGATTGAAATATCGACAATCCGAAACGTTTCGTCCGTCACGTGCTCGCCGACGATAAGACCACCGATCTCCTGGCGTCTAGCTTTCGCCAGCGCGATATTGAGCCGCGACGCTATATCATCCGGCAGGAGGAGTTTGACCAAATGATCTCCCAAGTATTTGGATAATACGTGCCCGTTCGGCAGCTACGTCGGCTTCGTCGAGAATGTTCTGCTCCGCAATAACCTGAGAGGCCAGTCCGACGTCAACAGGTTCCGTATGGAACGGCTCACTGTACAGCCATCCTTCCGCAAGCCCGATGAAATATACTGAGTGTGGAAAAATGGATGGCGAGCGAGGGATCAACAGGTCGATCGCGAATCGCGAGGCGTGAGCTGCGATAACAGACACATCTGCATCATCTGCGACCCAAGGAATGCCTACATTTCGATCCTCATATGACCTTTCGGGGCGCTCAACCACGAGTCCCTTCTCGGCGCACCAATTTTCGATCACTCGCCGCATCAGTGCTGGGCCGGGCTCAATGCCTGGCCGATGACGAGCGATCAGGCCGCCGATACCCCCGCCGTGAATTTCCGCCCATATCATTGGCTTCGCACCACTTTCGGCGGCGGCGCACAGATAGTTGAACGCCTCTGCGCTAGATGTCGCGTCAACAATAAGGTCGCACTGCGAGATGACTTCGATGAGCCCTTCGAGACTACCGCTCGACTCCTGTCCGCCAAGCCGCTGTCGACGAATGTCAGTTTGGGCCATCGGATTCACTAACTGGACGCGACGTGCAACGCCGTCTGCTTTGTGTGTCACGATATCCCGCCAATCGAGATCATGCCGCACGAAGTTACCGGGCATAAGAACGTCATCATCGACTAGAAGAAAATTCCCAACGCCAGATCTGGCAAGGCTCGCTGCAACCTTGCTACCGAGTGATCCGCAGCCTACGATAGCCACCTTCCTTTCCAAGAGAGAGCGATGGTCCTCGCCCAGTCGATCCACGACTAGCTCGGGACCGACGATGGTCACCTTGGAAACGGAGTCTCCATACATCCGAAAGGCGTGAAGCGCTTTGCCCTGCATAAGCAGGACAACCCTTCTATTATCATCCAGCGGGAACCATTGGGCAGCCAAGTCAGCGCGAAAGTCTTTAACTGTCGCAATGGTTGGAAGGCTCGTTGCCGACGGCCATGGAATTAGAACCCCGTCGATGTTGAAGGATTCCGCTCGGAGGGGCTTTGGGATTGACGCGTCACGCCAGACTTCGGCACCATTCCGAGCAAAAAGTGAAGCGTAATATATGACGGCTTCGTCGTGTACTATGCAGTCGACCTTCCCTTCCAGGGGCACGTCTTGAGTGGCGGCAAATTCCAGCAAAGATGTCGTCGCTGCAAGCCGGCTCACCGTCCAACGAAGGTCCTGGCCGAGGGTCGTCTGATGCCGAGATGGAATTTCGGAGCTTGGTATTCGCTCCACCTCCATTTCAAGCAGACTATAGGCACTTCGAACCATATCTGCGCCTGTAAAATCCGAGTTCCAGTTGTCGGCGCCAATTTCAAGACATAACTCACCGCCAGCTCCCCACTGGTGGCTGGACCATCTAGACGTATCGCCTCGTTGCATCACGAGCGGCGGTGAATGAGGAAAATGGTTGGGATATCGAAGATAAATCGGAAATATGCGTTCTCCGATCAAGATGTCGGCGTCCCAAACCAAACGAAGATGTTCATCGATTCGCCAATCGAGCGGGCGTAACCATTGGACTTCCCCAACGAGCGCTTCGATGGCGAGCCGCTCGTGCCGCGATCGATCCGCGTTCTGAAAATACCAGATCAAGAAAAGCCGTCTTTCTTGGCTGGTCCGGTCGGGCGATTCTGAAAACTGTAGGGACTTGCGGGAGCCGACGCTGGTTTCAGTAAGCCGGCGGTTGCAAAGGCCGCCGCTGCTTTGGCGACCTTGTCGCCCTTGGACGACAACTCGGTAACGGCTACATCGTAGTCCAAATTGGCGCGCTTCCGCCTCGAACCAAAAATACCGCGAACTGCATCATTGCCTTTGTCATAAGCATTCTGCCCGATAGCGGTTTCATGTTCTCCGCAACGATGCTGCTCCCGTTCCGCCTGTATGACTCCCCGGCTTACAGAACACCGGACAAGCGCGCCTTTTACCCCGAGTCTCGTGACTGTCATCGGTCCGAATTCGAACCCAACAGCAAGCCCAAGGTCTGTCGCATCAGTGCCGTCATCTTGCAGTTTCTCGATTGCCAGGTCGAAACTGCTTCGCATCCCACCGGCGCAGAGCACCATATTGCTGATCGTCGTCTCGCTATCGGTAGTCTGAGCAGTGCCCTCGACTAGAAGGCCATGCACACAATCGCCGATGAAACGAACCTTCCGGCCTGAAAAGTCTTTGTGAAGAACGGCATCGAGCTCGCTGCGAATGACATGAAGAGCGCGCACGACGTGCTTTGCACCACTGTCGTCGCCAATGTTTGCGCTGACGTAGTTGGTGAAGTTGTCGATGTCGCCGTAAACTGTCGCGGCATCTTGCCGGCGCGAATTCCGGACCGACAGCGTTTCAATATCGAGAGTGCTGTACGGCGGCGTGTGACCGCTGAAGCTGAAAGAACCAATTGGGTTGTTGGTCAAGTCAGTCTTCCACTCAGAGACGATCTGATCTGCTGTCACGCTCAGATTGGCTGATTTTTGCGATGTTTCGATTTCCGACGCCGAAAGCGGATTGACGTCTGGATTGTCGACGTCCTTCAATCCAATCACTTTGCGCGCGAGGTTCGTCAGATAAATCCCGGTAGCTTTCCCTCCCCCAGCCCGCTTGGCTGCATGGTTGGCGGGTTCACCCAAAAAAAGTGGTTCGCGGTGGCCGCGACGGCCATTGCTGACGGCAACGGCCTTCCCACTGTCGATACCCACTCGAACCTTCGCCGCAGGGTGGTCGGCGTCCTCACCTGTTCGCTTCAGGACATCAATGATCAACTGACCAATTGCCACGGCGCGATGGATACGCCCGTCTTCAGTGTCGTACGGCTTGGTGACCACTGAATGTAAGCGCTGATTGTGAAAATCAACGAAAAGCGCGTCGACTTCCTGCAGAATTCGATGCACCGCGCGATAATGGAGGTTAAGAAAACGCAAGGTCCGTTTGTGGCAGGTTTCACCCTCCACGGTCGTTACGTTCAACATATCATCGAGATTGACGATATCGGCATACAAATGCACGCCATCCACGCGATAAGCTACCGTGCGCGGAAGGTTGTCGAGGTTTATGTCGCGAACGTATTTACGGATCTCAATGTCCTCGAGGCGGACTTCACTCAGCCTAGTTTGAATGCGTTTCGCAGCACGATCACGATTCCAAGTCCGAGCCATGATTTCCCTCAAAAAAATTCCGACGACTTAAGCAGTGTTAGTGTATGTTCACGATAAGTTCCATCTAAATTTGCTGGAATTTACCTAGGAACAGCGCGCTTGTGGCTTGTGCCGTGCAGTGGGAGGCGACCGTGTGGTGTTGTGGCAGTACAATCAGTTTATGACGACGAAACACTGCGGGACGTCGTTCAGCGGCAGCCTGTCGGATTTTCCGGGGGCGAAATTCCGATATTTTGCGGCCGCCTCCCCGACGAAGCTTCACGACGGCCTTCATCCTTGGCAGCGTTGAAGTACTGCTCGCCGGGTTCTTCGATGGTGTGATCGGCCGCGTCCGCGTCGACCGCAGCTCTTTGGCTTGGTAGGTGTCGTCGGCAAAACCCTCCAGCCAGGTGTCGGCTTCGGCGTCCGAACACGCAAACCGCGCAATCGCTCGGTCGTAATCGGGCTTTTTCCGTGCGCACCATTCTAGCTTGATACCGTAGGTCGCTGCCCGACACTCTACCTGATGCGTGCCGAACATACCACGAACATATCACGTGCGGCCATAACGAGACGAATCGGAAGGCAGTGAGCCCAGGATAAATTTTGGCGGCGCACCCGATCACCCGAAAGGCCGACCGCCCGGATGAAGCGGCAGCCCAGAGTTCAAGTCGACACTCTTGATGAGATCGGTTATCATGCTATATATGTAATCACCCTCACCAAACCAACGGAGTTGGATATCATGGCACTTTCTAATGACACCATCGAACTATCGGGATTTGGCGCACTCACCGGAACGCCTAAGCAGGTTGGCGACCAACTTGATCGGCTGACAGCGGAGCAGGTCATCGCACTAACGTTCGAGCATGGGAGCGAACCCGCAGTTCGGGCGCTAGCCGACACGGTCGTCAGCATTGCGCCGTTGGTTCGAACCATCCTGATGCGTCGCCAGCGTGAGGCAATCAACTCGATAATTGAGGCCCTGGTCCCTCAGGTTCCGCCCCCACAGCATATGCTTGTCGAGGCGCGGATGGCGGCCGAGGCAAGAAAGGCCGTGCTGGAAAGCGGCGATTGGCTAACCGCTCCCCAAATCGCTAAGATGGCTGGGTTCAGCACAAGCAACCCAAGTGCACAGCCAAACAAGTGGAAGAAAGAGGGTCAGATCTTTGCCGTTCGGCATCGGGGTATAGACTATTTCCCTGGCTACGCTCTGGATTCCGCCACCGGATATCGGCCGATGAAAACGCTCGCTAAAATTCTGAGCGTCTTACACGGGAAGAAGGATGACTGGGGGCTCGCCTATTGGTTTGCATCCGTTAATAGCTTCCTCGGAGGCAAGCGTCCGCAAGATGTGCTCGCTGCGCAACCCGAGCGCGTTCTTGCGGCGGCCGAGGATGAGTTGGTAGGCGCACTCCATGGCTAAATCAAAGATTGGACGGGGACCCCTGACAACACCAGTTCCCGTCCCATCGAACGATTTGCACGACAACATAACGCGAGCGATATGGCCAGCGGACCAAACTATCCATCGCATACATTTGAATCTCTATGCCGGCGCGGAATTCAATCCAGGCTTTAAAGGCAACGCCCGATTCAGCCCGATAAAGCGTGCAAATGGGGCAAGTGTCCCAACTCTCTATGGCGGTACGACCTTCGACTGTGCGGCCATGGAAACCGTCTTCCACGATGTGCCATTCACCGCAGGCCTGAAGACTTACGACAAGGTGAAACTAGCCGATCAAGTCTATTCGCAGGTGGTGCCACGGAGGGATTTGGTCCTAGCTGATTTGAGCGTCACCGCGTTGCGGAAACTCGGCATCAAGCGCAGCCAGATTATTGACACTGAGAAGGACCGATATCCTGCAACACGCCCCTGGGCTGAAGCCATTCACGCACAATGCCCAGATATCCAGGGACTTTGCTGGATTTCTCGGCAGGACGACCGGGCTCTCGCGGTGATGCTGTTTGGCGACCGAATTCCGGCAAACATGTTGGTGCAGTCCGGCGCGTCGCTCGATTTGACCGGCAACTCTGACATCTATTCCGAGTTGCTCGAACTCGCCGACCGGATCGGCGTAAAGATCGTAGGCGTCAGCTTCTGATGGCTGAAACGGGCGACCAGGGCAAATCGGGAAACAGCAACGAGGTACTTGTTGACCTCCCCAGCCGCGTCTTCCGGCAACCATCTGACCAGAGTGTGCCGCTATCAACGCGACTTGCCCACGAAATCCCAAAACCTAAGGATTGGCAGGCGCTGCAGCGCGGGTGTGTGATCTTGTTTCGCGATGAGCTGAACGACCCGAACACCGTTGAGTACGGCCGCGGCGGGCAGGATCAGCGCGGAATCGATGTAATCGGACGTCGCAATGGCGATCCCAACCACTATGTCGGCGTCCAATGCCGAAGGGTCACAAAGCCGCTCAAGCAGGCGAAAATCCTCTCCGATTGCCGGGCGGCGCTGCAACTCGAGGCAGCACTGAAGGAGATCATTTTTGCCACAACCGCGGAAGACGATACCCATGCGACCGATGCAGCGGTTGCCGTTGAGAAAGCCCTGCGGGAAGAGGGCCACGACCTGACGGTTTCACTCTATGGTTGGGGAGCGCTCCAGGTCCTGATCGCCCTCCATGAGCGGGCGTACGCCTTTTTCTTCCCGGCTTCGGTATCCACGTCTGCCCCACAGCAGCCATTACCGGGAGACCGCGCTCCAGGCGACTTGGCGGGACAGATTGCCTTGCAAGTCGGCGAACAGCTTCGGCAAATGGGATTTGTTTCCTTACCGACAGATAGCTCATCGAATAGCAGTCTCTCCAGCGAGGATCCGGCGTTGCATGCCCGCATCGATACATTTCGCGATCTATTGGGAGAGGATCAGCCGCTTATTGCGGAGAAGGCACTTCTTGGGCTGCTAGAGAAGGAGGTCCTGGACAAGAAGCCGTGGGCCCGCTTTCGGATTGAAACCAACCTGGGCGCGGCGGCTCTCGATCTGGGCCGGGAGCCGGACGCGGCACGGCGGTTCGAAACGGCGCATTCGATCCGCCCTGATGATCCGAATGCCAATGCCAATCTCGCCTTGGCCCGGACGATTCAGGGACGATATTCCGAGGCCATGGATCTTGCGCAAAAGGCTTTGGCCGGTACGCCGCGTGCCGATCATGCGATAGGTTATCTACTCCAAGCAGCGGCGCGATCAGATTTCGCCGGCGACCCACATTCGCTCATCCCGCCGGATCTCGTCGATAGCACTCATGCGGATCTCGGTCTGGCAGAATTTTACAGCCGTCGAAACGTCTCCGATTGGGCAGAGCGAAATCGTCAGCTTGCACGAAAGCATCCCGAGGTCGCGGAATTCAAGCGAATTGGGGCCGTTGCAACGCTCTCTATAGTCGTGACATCCGGCGCCACCGTTCCGGGAGCCCGTAGCCCGATCAGTCCCGATGAACTCAACACCGCGGCCAACGATATGAAGGCAGTTGCGGAACATATGCTGGAAATCGGCTTTGCCGATCGACATGATCTTGTTGCCTATCTGAACAACGCTGGCGTCCTCCTGCGGCTGGGGGATCGGCCCGCGGAATGCGAGACACTGCTTAAGCGCGCAGCCGCCGTCGTTCACGGCGAGCCTCAGCTGCGACGTCTTCTCGCGTTATCTCTGATTGGCCAGAGCAGACCGAAGGATGCCTTGGCGACGCTGGAAGGCGATCGTGATCCCGAGAACCAGTTTCTCGCCGCTGACCTAGTCGCACTCGATGACCCCTCGGGAGCATTGGGTCGGGTGTTGGCTATTGATCCGGACGAGCTGAGCCCTGCCTTGGCAAGCTCACGATGGCATCTCATCGGCGAACTCGCGCTTGTTCTCGATGACGAAAGAAGGGTGCGGGAGGCGGTGGAAGCCCTTCGACAGCTGGGCACGGATAAAGTCGAGGCTGAGTTGCTCCTTATCCGCTGTGACAAGAAAACCGGCGTTGGTAATGATGAGATCACGACTCGCCTGCGAAAAATTGTGGAGGGCTTGCCCGACACGGTTGATGTCGTCACGCGATATCAAGTCGCCGACCAGCTTCGCCACAACGACTTGCCGGAGGAAGCTGCCGCACTCTTGGACAGCGCTGTCGACCTGAACCGTCCCGGTCCCCTGACTACGATGTATCTGCAGTGCCTCGCCGCGGCCCGTCGGGATGAGGCTTTTCGGAATGCGCTCCAGCGTGCAGCACCAATCGTGCGCGACACACCCGACGTACTTTGGGCAACCGCAACTCACGCGTGGAACGTTGGCGACCTCTCTACGGCGCGTGCGTCCGTCGAAAGGATTTTGAGTCTCGATGCTTCGGATGCGGACGCGCGCCTTCTGAGAATTGAAATCCTGCTCCGTCAGAATCAATCGACGGAGATCGTCGCCGAACTCGATCACCCCCTGGAATTTCTTCGATACCGACGCCTTAAGGATCGCTTTCGAATTGCAAGCTTGCTTGGCCACTTTGGCTACCTCGATAGGGCGGCGGCTCTTGCGTATCGCCTCTTTCTCGAGAACCGCGATCGATCGCAGGCATGGATGACGCTTTCGGCGCTCGTCATCGAGGAAGGCCGTACCGACAACGAAGATCGATCGTGGAATGCTAGAGTCGTTGCATCTGACGTTGCGGTGGACCTCAGCTACGACGACGGCGAGCGGCTCTTTCTGGTGGTCGAGCCGGATCCCGATCTCCGTCGACTCGACAATGAATCCTGGGAGCCTGACCATCCGCTCGTCCGAGCACTCATAGGACTTTCAAGCGGTGATCGGTTCCTGGATCCATCTGGCAGGCCGGGCCAGATTATAGCGCTTCGCCACAAGTACGTCGCCCGACTTCACTACGTGATGGAGCATCATGAGGGCCGCTTTCCCGAAATATTTGGGTTTCGGAAGGTGTCAATCGATATTGAGCGACCCGACGGACTCAATGACCTGATCGCCGAGTTGAAGCAAAGATTTGACTGGGTCAAGCAGGAGCAGGAAACCTACACGAACGGACCGTGGCCACTTGCTATGCTCGCGCATCGCATCGGCGTCGACACGATCGAGGTCGCAGCTGGGCTGGCGTCCCAGGGAGTGCCGCTGAAAGTCGCGATCGGCAACGAGGCTGAACGAGATACCGCCGCAATCGCCGTCCGTGAGAACGCGATCCAGGGATGCACGCTGGATCTCTTGGCATTCTGGACAGGCTGGCGGTTGAGGGCTCTCGAGACTATCGAGGCAACGTGTGGTCGAATTCATCTGCCTCAGAGCGTATCTGACCGGTTGCTTGCCCGTCGTGAACAAATTCAATTTTCTCTCAAAGACGGCCTCAAGACGGCTCAATACGACAACGGACGGATCGCTGCGACGGAAGTCGCTCCGGAGATCGTCAAGACCTGGCTCGAAGATATCGACAAGGCGATAGCGTGGGTCGAAACCAATGCCCACGTTTGTCCGTTGCTTCTGACCGACGAACTGCCCAAGGAATTGATTGAATTCTTGCAGGGTGGGAAGAGCGACTTCTTCGACAGCGTAGCCTTGGCCATCCAGAACAAGCATCTATTGATCAGCGACGATCGGCCTATCAGGGAGTTTGCGCACATTATGGGATGGAGCCGTAGTGCATGGCTTCATCAAGTGTTCGGGGTCGCGGCCGAACACGGCCATATTGACTTCGACACGTTCATTCGCTGGTCAGCTGACTTGGTAGATAGCGGCCATACATACATTGGAGTTTCGGGCATTGCTCTGGCTCGCGCATTTCGACTCGACGCCGCCGAAGGCCAGGCACCGGGATATTTGTACCGGACTTTGTGCGAGGTCATAGGTGGGCGAGGCGCGGAGCCAAAATCCCACGTGCTGGCGGCGCTACAGTGTCTTCGTGACCTCTGGTCGGATGGTTCTACTTACCCATTCCGGCAGGCTGCGACCGGATTGTTGCTCGAGCACTTGATCAAAGGGCGATCGGACTACGTTGCGTTGCTGCGTACGATTCAACGGCATGTGCAAGATCTACCGTTTCTCGTCGACTATTTGGTGCGTTGGGTCCGCGGGCATTTTCTTCCCACCGATACCTTGCGACCCACACGGCCCTATTAGCTGCAACGAGAACATCCACCATATCGATTCCCTGAGGCGGACGACCGCGCCGCTGGGCTTGCTTGGCGCGCGGCACTGTCGCTGCAGGCAAGATGCGCGTGTGCCGCAAAGGTTGCCTAGCCAGGTCCAATCGTGCAGGTTGCTACGCTTGAAGGATTCAAGCCGGCAGATGGATCAGACCAGCGATACCCGGGAGTGGGGCGAAAGCGACGGCCTGCAGTTTTTCGGCCGTCATCTCGTGGCGATCTGCGTGACCTATCGTTTAGTAAGCGCTTCCAAACAGGAAGCGCTCTCTTTTGCGGCATACAATGGCACGCTGATCGACATCGCAGGCTCCACCTGCTTCGTCACCGCAGGACACGTTCTGGCCGATCTCAAGGATAAACTCGCCGATGACAGGATCGAAGTCATCGATGTCGTTCTGGCTGACACGTTCGCTCAAGGCCGTGTCACAGACAATCCAATTCCGTTCGATGTGAGAAACGAGCCATTCTACATCGTCGATGACGATGAACAGGGGCTCGATTTTGGTGCCATTCCTCTGCGTCCCTACTATACCAACCTTCTGGCGAAGAACGGAACAGTAGCACTCGATGAGGAGCGGTGGATTCACCAGCACCGAGTTTGCTTTGATGGCTACGCGATGCTGGGTCTGCCTCAGGAATTCACATCGCCCGCGATTGACGCTTCGGGAAACGGCGCAGTCTCGCCTACCATGTTTCGCGTGTTGCGACATGAGACGCTCCCGCCTGGCACGCGCCAGACCACCTACCCGCGATTTGTTGGAGAGATCGATGACGGCTTGCAGATCTCCAGTGTCGTTGGCATGAGCGGCGGGCCGATATTTGGGTTTCGCATCGAGGGCGAAAAGAGGGTTCGCTACTGGGTTGTCGCTCTGCAAAGCGCCTGGCTTCCTAGCCGCCGTATTATCTTTGGTTGTCCCCTCCCAACCCTTGCTCCCCTTTTGAGAGATCTGATGGCGGGTGTCCCCCCGTCCGACGTGGCCTAGCCGCGGCGTTAGTCACATCGGGGAAGCTGAGAGCTAAAGCGAACTCCCCGAAGGCGATTGGCGGCTTTGCAGCTCGCTTACGATCAGGTTGTGCAAGCAAAATCTATTCAGCACTGGATCGCGAAATTATCACCTTGGCCGCGGCATGGGACCTGATTGGCTCGACGGTGCACTAGGCTCACTTCGAAAAGGAGCACCCGGCATCGAGGATGCGATCCTCATGTCGGGACCAAGCAAGCTCTTCCGATCATGCTTGCTGACTGCGTCTC
Organism: Mesorhizobium sp. B2-5-11; assembly: GCF_006440835.1. NCBI lineage: Bacteria > Pseudomonadati > Pseudomonadota > Alphaproteobacteria > Hyphomicrobiales > Phyllobacteriaceae > Mesorhizobium > Mesorhizobium sp. B2-5-11. The sequence continues at coordinate 50,205 of NZ_VFUK01000009.1, read as the reverse complement.
CCTTCTCTCACGATGGGGCGCTTGGGTTGGTCCAGCCAGCAGCGCAAGGCACCTTGGCAAAACCTATGACGCGATGCGACCCTAAGGCACTACGGCAACACTTCAGCCGTCTAGATACGTTTTGATTTCCTCATCGTCTGCCGTTCGAATTCCGGCAAGCAAATTGTTGCGAAAATAGTAATCTTCCTTCTTGTTCTTTTTCCAAGCGTCGGCGATCTCTTGCGCGGTGCAGTATGCTCCCTTCAGCATAATTTTCGGTTTGGTCGCTGTCAGCAGAACCACGTCCAGCGAGAGCGGCCAGTTGTTTCTGAAGTTCGGCCAAGGGATGTTGAGGCGGCCATTTTCAATCACAGGCCTATCCCCGGCGGCGGCGCGGTCGGCGGCGGAAAATGCGAAATCAGCGTAACGGCTTTGCTTTTCCGTAAAGGCAGCCCAATCTTCCAGCAGCTTCGTTCGATCCGCAGCGTCCTCGTGGTCGAGAAAGCCGGGCGACGTCAGGATCGCGACACATCCCCAGCCTGCGGAGATTACGTCGTTGCCATTTGGCTGCTCCGCTCTCCAGAGTTCTTTGGCCTCCTGCACCAAATCGTCGATGCCGTTGGCAGGATTGCGACAGCGGAAGATTTTGCCAATACCAAGTCGTGGACCAAGCTCAGGCGAGAAAACCATCGTATAGGTGTTGCCACGACTAGAGGACCGCCGGCCATACCGGATCGGGACACGAACGTATTGGATCGACCGCTTGTCTGCTTTTAGGCGTGTCTCCCGCCACTTCATGCGAACTTGATCCGGCTTTCCGACAAAATGCCCGCCGTAGCTTTTGCTCTCCCAATCGAGCGATCCGACGACAAGTATCCCGATACGTAGATTGAGCGGCATGGCTCTTCCCCCTGCGCAGCTATCCAACTCCTAACCGCTTTCGCCCGTCAACGATTTCTCACGCTTGGAGCGAGCACCATCCACCATCTGCGTGGATGCTAATAGCTAGCGGGCATTTAATCTTCGATCTCGCCGTTGGAGTTTTGCTGGATTGAAAATTCCGGCATGATGTCGCCCGCCAGCAGCTTCTCCTTCGACAACAGCCCCGCGTCTTCGAGGGCTTCGAAATCCGGCAGGTCGCGCAGCGTGTCGAGCCCGAACTCCAGCAGGAATTCTTTTGTCGTCACGTAGGTGTAGGGCGCGCCCGGCGTTGGGCTGCGCGGACCGGAAGCGATCAGGCCGGCACCGCGCAGATGACCAATAAAATCGCGACTGATCTCCTTGCCGAAGAACGACGACAGTTCGGCGCGGGTAATCGGCTGGAAGTAGCCGATGCACATCAGCACCAAAACCTCCGACTGCGTAAGGTCGGCCGTCTTCCCACTTCCACCTACAGCAGCGCGGATGGCGTCTGCATAGGCAGGCCGGGTCAAATGTTTCCAGCCGCCGGCGACCGAAACCAGATCGTAAGGGCGGCCGCGCAGCTCCTCGCGGATGTCGTCGATGAGAAGATCAATGCTGCAGCTTTTCCCGACGATGCGGGCGAGCATTTCGCGGTCGACTGGCTCGCTGGCCGCAAAGATCGTGGCCTCGACGCGGTTCATCCATTCGCGCCAGCGCGCTTCCGGCGGCAGGTGATCCAGCTCCCGGTCAAACAGCTGGTCAGCTGATCGACGGTCATCTAGCCGGCTCCCTCCTCGCCTACGTGCACTCTCCGCCATTGTCTTCACAGCCCGTAGATGCGGAAGGTGGCGCGGCCGGACAATTCACGCACGGCACCGAGCTCGACCAGCCGGTCAAACAGGCGGCGCAGGCCGCGATCGCTCATGCCGGCGATTTGTTCCGAGGCGACGATCGAGTCGTCAGAGAGCAGCTTTTCCACGACGACGTCCGCCGCCTTGGCCCTGAGTTTCGGCGCAACCGCAAGCAGCCGTTCCGCGCGGCGCTCGAGTTCGGCGAAAAGATCAATGGCGCGCAGCGCAGCGCGCGCCTGCGCGGCCAGCAGGCTTTTGGCCCAATCGGCTTCCGTTTCGGCGCCGGCAGCCAGAGCGGCAGTCACTGGTCGACGCGCCCGGCCCGTACCCACAACTAAGGTCACTTCGGCGCCCAACAAAGGGATTGCATGTGTCCAGCCTAGCCGCTGCGCGAGCAAGACATCGGCAAGCCAGGCTCCGAGAACGCGCCGGAAGCCGTAACGCTCCGCGACCGCGAAGACTCCGACCAGCGTTTCGACCGTGCCGGTGTTGGCGGCAAGCTGTCGCAGATCGTCCGTCAGGTCGCTGACCGCCTCATCGTTGAGCGTGAGACCTAGATCTTCCAGCACCGCCTCGACATTTTTCTCCGTCAGCAGATCGTGCGCTGGCCGAGATGCCAGCCGCCGCCAAGCAAGAAGGAAAAGGCCGGCGGGACCGACGTTGTCGCCCGGTCTTGTGAGCAATACGGCATCGCGCAAGGCCGCTTCGTCCTCGACGCGGCCGGCCTGCTTTGCCGTTGCCGCGGCCGCCGAAATTGCCAGCCGCTGCCGCCAGGCGCCGGCCCACCGCTCCTGCCGCCGAACCACCGCATCGAGTGCGCCGATGGCGGCGCCGGCAACGAGCGCCACGTCCTCAATATCTTTTCCTGCACCGCTTTGCGCATCGGGGATGGCCCGGCGCAACCAAGCCGGCACCGTTGCCATCGGTGCGATCGAAGGGGCGCCGCCGAGCACGCCATGGCGAGACAGAGAGGGTTTGGGTCGCAGAATCATCGCAAGCACGATGAATCACGGCGGCGCTTTTAGCAATCTATTTGCACATAACCGCCGCACTTGTCGCACATATCAAACGAATGATAATGTTGCATTATCGTTCGTTAGTGGGCTACAAGGACGAATGGCCGTTTTCGTCGAGCAGAAGCCCAAAATTCACGCCCAGCGACCCTCCGGACCATCCCACAGCGCGACGGTCTTTCCTGGAACGGCTAACGATAGCGCTGGTGCATCCCACTGACGCTTTTACGCCTGCGGGCGCAAACCTGGCGCTGCCCGGTAGAAGATCACCCGCACCGACGGAACAAGCTGGCTGAGGTAATCGAAATCGCCAACATTGCCGGTCAGGACCGTCGCCCCAAGCATACCGGCCTGGTGAAAGATCAGCGCATCGTTGAGGAAGCGGCGCTCATGCCCCTCCCCTTTCGGCAGATGGTTCAGCCGGAACAACAGGCCGGCCAGCATGCCGGCGCGTTCCCAAGCGTTGGCGTCGGGTGCATGCAGCCGGTGCGCCGGAATATCCTCAATCGTATCTGCAACGGCTCCCGGGACCGACTTTGTCGTCGGGTGCGCCGGATCGAGCCGGCCGAACACATGGCTGAGCTCGGCAAGGCAGACGGCCGAGTGGTGACAGAGCCGATAGGTCAGAAGGTTATCGACCGCTTCGGGCGTGCGTCCCTGCAGGACATCCAGATAGACGCTGGTGTCGAGGAGCAATACGCCGCCGACGGGCGACTGGTCACCTGCCCAGGACAGGGCGGAATCCGGTCGCCGTTCCAGCCCAGCGCTGCGCCGCTGAGGTTTTAGGGACCGCAGTGCGCCGCCTAGATCAAATGCCAAGATCGATGTCCGCGGAGATGCTGCCCTTGCGGCCGACGAGCCGGGCGCCGAAATCATCCTCGAGCGCCAGCCGCGACAAGGCGAGCTCAAGCAGTTCGGTGTCTGAGCTCACATGGGCGCGCTTCTCTGCCGCCTCGATCAATTCCGACGACACCCTGCCGGAAAGGCGGGTGTTCTTGGCCGCGCCAAGCAGGCCGACCGCCCTCGCCTGCTCAAGCACCAGACGGTTGCGGGTGTGGGCGATCCGCTCCTCGCTTGCGGCTGTCGCTGCGCCACGTATGGTCATCTTGGGATCTCCATCTGTTGAACGGAATAGGATGTTGAACATGAAAACAAGGAGAGACCACCCTTGAGAGGCCATCCCTGGATCGGACAGGCCCGTTGCGCTCCCGCTGATGCGATACCAAGACCGGAGCGGACACAATTCCCTCAGCTATTCCGTCACACAGCTCGCGGTGGACAATTCCGGACTTTGGCCGCACCTTCGCTCGCAAGAATCGCATTGCTGCGACATTAGAATGGACGAGGCTGGATGGGCAAAGCCCGTAATTTGATGGTGTCCACCGACGCAATCGACGCCGATGACCTGCCGGACATTGTCGACGTCGTCATGGAGATGGGGCGGTCGGATGAAGGCCCCTCCCCTCTCCCGTCGGTCCTTGACCCGCGACAGACATCGTTGCCTACGCATCTCGAAAAGCTCGCCGACCGTGCGCGCGATTATGTCGAGGCAGCAAGTTCGGCGAACACCCGTCGCGCCTACGCAGCCGACTGGAAGCATTTTTGCGCCTGGTGCCGGCGCCAGTCTTTTGATCCATCGCGGCCGGACCCGCAGACCGTCGGCCTCTATATCACCGCGCAGGCTTCGGGCACTGGAAGGGACAAAAAGGCGGTAGCGACGATCGAGCGCCGCCTGTCATCCCTGACCTGGAACTACACGCAGCGCGGCCAGCCGCTGGACCGCAAGGATCGGCACATCGCCACCGTGATGGCCGGCATCCGCAACAAGCACGCCGCCCCGCCCCGGCAGAAGGAGGCGATCCTTCCCGAGGATCTGACCGCTATGCTAGAAACACTCGACCGCGGAACCTTGCGCGGCCTGCGCGACCGCGCCATGCTGCTCTTGGGTTTCGCCGGCGGCCTGCGGCGCTCCGAGATCGTGGCTTTGGACGTCGGCCGCGACCAGACTGAGGACGGCCGCGGCTGGATCGATATCCTCGACAAGGGCATGCTGGTTTCGCTTCGCGGCAAGACCGGCTGGCGGGAGGTTGAAGTCGGGCGCGGGTCGTCCGATGCCACCTGCCCGGTTGTCGCGGTGCAGACCTGGCTCAAGCTCGCCCGTATCGCGCACGGTCCCCTCTTCAGGCGCGTCACCAAGCAGGGCAAGGCGGTCGGCGCCGATCGGCTCAACGATCAGGAGGTCGCGCGCCTGGTCAAGCGCACTGCGCTGGCGGCCGGCGTGCGCGGCGATCTGTCGGAAGGTGAACGAGCAAAGCTCTTTGCCGGACATTCGCTACGCGCTGGCCTCGCCTCCTCGGCCGAAGTCGATGAGCGCTATGTGCAAAAGCAGCTCGGCCATGCCTCGGCTGAAATGACTCGCCGCTATCAGCGCCGACGCGATCGCTTCCGTGTCAACCTCACAAAGGCGAGCGGACTATAGGCCGGGCTCGCCCCTCCCCTGCCCTTCGGATGCGGAAAAGTGCGTTATCTCCAGGACAGCTGGTCCTTCGGCAACCGGCCGCTTGGGTCGAATACGGCTACCTTGTGCGGCAGACCCGGACCCCAGTCCCAAAGGACCAGGTTACGATCCTCCTTCTCGGCGCTCGGCGCGAAACTTGGGACCACAATGCCGGCAATATTCCGAGGCCGCAGCCTGTCGTAGACGGACCAGGACGCCGGGCGCTCTCCGTCGCTAAGCGCCGTCGCCCAGGCGCAGGCCATGTCCTCGAGCGCGATAGAAAATTCTCCCCTCGCCTCGTCCGTTGTCAAATCCACGATGTCATCGCAGTCGATCTCATAGGAACACAGCACGCAAGGATCGATCCGGTGCGCGAACCCCTGGTTGGCTTCCTTGACCGCTGTCATGATGGTCAGCGCCAAATAGAGCGCCGGCACGCCTTTGGGATTTAATCGCGCACCTCTGATCGCCGCCCCTTCGCCGGAAGTCGGCTTGAATGCCCAACGTGGATCGTGTGCCCGGTAGCAGGTTCCAACGAACCTCAAGCGAAACCACCGACGGCCATATGATCGAGATAATCACGGACCGCTGCGGCCTTGCCATCCTTCACCAGCGCCTCAGCGGTGCGTCCGCCAAATGCTGGAAGCGGCTGAGCCCGATACCAAGCCATCGCCTGCTCCTTGCCACCCGCCCAATCCGTCACGCGACTGATGATCTCGAGCATTTCCCGCAGACGCCCCTGTGTCTTTACCGCAGCGCTGCGCTCTGAGCGATAAAGGGTCTCGCGCGCAAGACCGGCGGTCTGGGCCAACTGGCCCTTGGACATGCCAAAACCGTCCGCGACCTGCTCGATCGCAATCTTCCCGTTCCGGTCCATATAGGACAAGATGAGAGGTCCATTCTGCTCGAGGATCTTGAATGCAGGGGCCACAGAATTCGTCCTACCATATTGAGAGGCATATTTCTTGTGCAAAAGATATGGCAGTTCTCGGCAGCTTTCAAGCCCGGGCTGCTGCCACCGCCCGAGTACGGACGCCGATCGAGCCGACCGTGCGCGCGAGCATGTCGAGGTAGCGAGTTCGGCAAACACCCGTCGCGCCTCTGCCGCCGGCTGGAGCATTTTTGAGCCCGGTGGCTTCAGGACTGTAACGCCCCTCCCCTGCCCTGATCAGGAGCCAAACAGCCGCGGCCCAGTAAAAAACGGCATAAGCTGGGTTGATCAGAATGTTGCCCGGTCGTGCGATGACATGCAGGGGGCAAGGTCTCACACGACAAAGTCGGCTAAGCATCTACAGGCAGAGCGGTCGTTTGGTCGAGCGCCCGCACAAATTGTGGTGCTCATCATCATCCGGTCATTCTTGCTGTTGCCCCATTGGCCTTCAGGGCTGCCATGAGCATCGGTCCGACCGAAAACTCTCCCGCCCTCGCCTTGTCGGTCAGCACACGCAAGTAGCCGCCGGCCGAATTGATGTGCTGCGCCCTTTGCAGGATGCACGCAATCACGATCGCGGCAACCTCCTGGCCCATCACATGGCAGGCCTCCTCGTAAGCTGAGGGCGAAACGCCAAGGTATCCCCGCACCTGGGCGGCAGTCATCATCAGATCGCGCCAGTTTCCGATCCCGTTAACGGCATAGTCCGCAATTTCGGGACAAGCGCGCAGCACCAGTCCAATTGGGTAGCCTTTCGGCTTCTCAGCCGGAGGAGATGCTGGCTCGGCCGCCGCCCTGCTTTTTTCGAAAGCTGGTTCAAATACAAAAGTAGAGTCTGTGTTTGAATCAGATTGCTGCCGCTCATTATGGGATTCATTGGCGCTAGGATTCGTGGAATTCATAAAGCTTTCCAACATCCTATCCACTTCATCGTGGAGCTCGGCGAGATCTGCAACGATGCTCTCCAGATCGGACAGGCCGGCCCTGCGCGGTATTGCCTCCACGATAGCCCTAAACCGTCTCCAGACCGCCCCCCAATCGCCCGCGGCGCCCTCCTCGATCGCGGCCTCGACAAGCTTTTGAATATCGCGTCGATGGAGCGTGATCCGTTCGCGCATCAACTTGAGCGCCAGAGCGTCGGACCGGACCTGCTCCGCCGCTCGCTGGAATTCCGCTGCCCGTGTCAGCAGCGGCGCCAGCGAGAACCCAAATGCCTCCGCAATATTCCCGCCATGCCCCTTGCGAGCAAACCTTTTGCCGTTCGGACTGTCGCGGCGGACAATCAGCCCGCAACTCACCAGCTCGGCCAGATTCCTCCGAAGCGTGGACTCGGCCATGCCGTGCGCGCGCAGCGACAACTGTGCGTTCGACGGAAAAACCATCAAGCCGTTTTCTTCACTGACCTGGTCATCCGGGTAGAAGGACAACAGCCCGTTCAGCACTGCCAGGGCGCGGTCACCCACGCCGATGATGGACTTACCTTCACATAGCCAACGGTAGACTTGCCATTTTTCGACAGCAGATCCTTGCGGGATCTCCCGTGATGCCGCATTCGCCTGCACCAGCGCAAGCGTCATCGGCCGCCGCCCAAAGGGCGTCGTCGCGTACCCACTCTCCATTTCCCTCACCTTTCAATCAGGCAAAAGAAATCTGCTCGCCGAAACGGCGCCACGACTCTTGACAGTGATTCGGGGAAATGCGATTCTCAGCTTGCTACAGACGTGAGAAGGGCTTCCGCGACGGTGACGTTCGGGGGCCTTTTTCTTTTGCGGTCTTAGTCTCCTGTTTTCTTCGCCATTTCCGACTCCCGAAATGCCTCGAAAAGCTCATCGAGTTTGCCGGCAATGAATGTACCGAAGGGCAATGCTTCCTTGGACTTAAAGGCAAGCGTAAACACTTTTCCCGTGTCGGTGATCTTGGCCTGAACGGATTTGTCCTGGGGCATCCACGCCCGCTCCTTGGGCTTCGCTGCTGCGCGTGGGCGCTTTTCTAAGGCGCTCACAAGGTCGAACAGACGGGCAAAACGGGCCTCACTGCCTTGCTGCGCGAAATCGGCGCGGCTCACGCACTCCATGGCCTTCGCCGCCGCACCAGGATGTTCCATAAGCTTGGCAAGCTGCCACCAGCGGTCTCGGCCAACGCCTTTGGCAGCCCCTACCGCCAAAATGACCTGTTCTGGAATGGTGCTGGTCACGGAGCGCATCTTCGAGAAGGTCGTATCGTCGAGCGCGAGGGCCGACTTCACCGTATCAGGCGAATGGCCCCGCTTGAGGATGCGGTCGGCAAAAAGCGTCCGTTCGATGAAGGACAGATCAGCTCTGGCGGCGTTCTCCTGGCCTTGGGCGATGACATGGTCCCTATCGTCCATCTTCTTGACGACGGCGCGCACAGGCCGTTCCAGCTGCCGGGCAACCCTGACGCGCCTGTGGCCAAAGACAGTTTGAAAACGTCCCGAAATGTCAGGGTGGGGCCTGACCAGCACAGGAGAATCCTGGCCACGTTCCCGAATTGCAACCAGCAGCTCCTGAAACGCTTCATCGTCATCGTCGATACGGTCCGACACGAATGAGGTGTCGACCAAATCCGGATCGAGATCGACGACTGAGCCCTTCGAGAGCTCCTGGAACGACTGTATGATCGACCGTGATGCACCACGAACGGCGTAGCTCGAGACGTCCTGGGCATCGGCGACTGCCGATGCGGGACCCATGACACTTCCGAAAATGTCCTTGCGTGCCATTCAATCGCTCCGATTCGCGGCTAATGGACTGAATTCACGGCAAAAATTGCCACTATTTACTGCCGTAAACCGCGTCGTCATGTCCGTCCCCAGGCGCGGTGAATAAGTGTCGTGATCTCCGAATTCACCGCGTCGAGCGATTCAATCGCCCGGTCATAGGTTGAGCGGGTAAAAGACGACTTCTCCACCTCATAGAGCGTCTGTTTCGTCAGGCCCGCATCCGAGATCGCTGTCGATTTGAGCATGGGATTTTCGAGGATCTGGCCAGCAAGCATGGACTGCATGAAGCCGACCATCTGGGCTTGCGGAATGTCTGTCGGTTCGTACCGCGTGATCAGATAGCGGAACCAATCGAGTTCGATCGCCGCGCCAGCGGCTTTGATGGTCTTCAAGATGCCGCCGAGCATCAAAAGGAACTGGCTCATCGACATCAGGTCGAGCATTTGGGGATGAACGGTGATCAGAACGGACGTCGCCGCCGACATGGCCGTTAGAGTCAGATAGCCAAGTTGCGGAGGACAGTCGACGACGACCACGTCATAGCGGTCGTCCACCTCGGACAAGGCGTTTGCAATCCTGACGAAGAACTGCCGGCCGGCAGCGGAGGATTTGTCCTGCATAGCGAGCGGCGTGTCATACTCGTACTCTTGCAGCTCGAGATTGGCCGGAATGATATCCAGGCCAGGAAAATTCGTCGGCACGATCACATCGGAGATCGGCCGGCGCTCGTCATCGTAACGGATCGCCTCATAGAGCGAGAGGTTGCGGTCGAGTTCCGGTTGAAATCCATGCAGAGCAGACAGCGAGGCTTGCGGGTCGAGATCGATCGCGAGGACCCGGTGACCTGTCAGAGCCAAGTGCTGGGCAAGGTGGGCGGCAGTCGTTGTCTTGCCGCTGCCCCCTTTGAAATTGACGACCGCAACGACCTGGAGCTTGTCGCCGGGTTTGCGGTGCGGGACATACTTCTTGACCTCGGTCCTGCCATGCTGGTCCAGAAAATGGCGAAGTTCGAGTATCTGCGCGGCCGTGTAGGAGCGGCGCCCGGAAGGCATCTGTTCCGGCAAAGGACCCTTGCGCTCAAGGTGTAGCCGCTTCAGATTGTTTTGCGACACACCGAGATAGTGGGCGACTTCTGCCATCGAAAATGAACGCAGCGTCTTGGTCGCGTTGGGTGGAAATTTCTCCATGCGCAACTGATTGAGGCGTCGCGATATCTCAGCACCCTGCTCGAGGATTTTGTCATCGAACTCGAAGCGTGGTAGCCGCATGGCGATATTCATTCTTGTCGAAACCTGAATTGGCGCTTTTTGCGAAGAAACTATTCAACAAGCGCCATTAAGCTCCGATTCGGACAGCCCGGCAAGAAGTTTTGGGTTAACAGAAGGTTAACGCCACCAGCAGGCGTCTTACTGCCGAATAGCGAGATCATAGCGGCTGCTTGTCGTCTGAACCCAGGACTCTGCCGCTGCGTGGCTAAATGCATGTTTTCTCTGCGACAAGGGCAAGTTTTTACCGCAGTAAAGATCGCGCCAGTCAAAGGTCGAGGGTGGCACAAGCGGACCGGTGCCTGGCAGGGCGGTTCCAACCCGCCCAGCGCTGACGGACGCCATCCGCCAAGCGCTGCTCAAACCGCACAGGGGCGCTGCAATTTTTGATCCTCATTGGCGCGCCCGATTGCGATCGATCCACGGGAATCCAGTTTTACATGTCGTAAAGGGCTCTGTCGGAAATCGAGCCACTGAGATCATTGGGCAGCTCACATTGCAGCGATCCTGGTAGGGCAGGGCGGCTGCCCTTGCGACTTCAGCGATGCCGGTCGAGTCTGCCTGCCATTGCCGACCGCAAACCCGGATGGCGACGCAGGCGCAAGGGCGCCGTGACAAGCAACTTCAAGAGGCCGCAATCGTCGATCGCGGCGCGACCGGTGTTGCGTTGAGAGAAGGAGTTGAACGGCTGCGTTGAGCAGCCTGCACTCTAGACGTGCCGATATGAATGGCTCTCGAATTGGCAGAGGATAGCGAGGTGGGGTTGCCCCGCCGGTGGAGCACTCTGCGTCTGCCTGCCGAGACTGCGCTGGATCGGTACGAGAAGCCAAGTCAGGGCTGGACCACGGATCGGGCACCGCCGCCCGCCTTGCAAACATGCCTCGGCGTTTTCGAATGCGCGCACGACCAATTGAAACGGCCCATGCCACAGCTGTACGTCAGAGGAGCCAAGTTTCTGAAGGCCTCGTGAAGTCGCACGATGCCCATCTGCGCTCGCAAGCAGGCGAATTGGTTCAGCTCGTTCGCGGTATCTATGTCGATGCTGCCGATGACATCGAGACCACGATCCTGAACCATGCCGTTCGGATCGCACGTTATCTCTATCCAACGGCGTATCTGTCATCGGCAAGTGCGATTCTGCTCGGACCTACGCCGGACGGGCGGCTTTTTATCAGCGGGCGACGCAACCAGCGCACCCGCCTACGCACCCTCGAGATTATTCAAAATGAGGCGCCAGCCCACCCGTCGACGATGGGCGTTGTTGTTGGAGATGACATGGGGGAGTTGCGCACCGATGCTTCGTCCCCACGACAGGGGTTTTTGGAAGCGTTCCGGCTGCGCGGCGACCATGCGAGTGCGATACCCGGGCAGATGCGGGCACAACTTGCTGTGCGTCTCATCGGTGAGTTTGGATCGCCGCAAGCAGCCGCGGACGCGGTTTGGGCGCTCGCCCGTGAGAACAGCTGGTGTCGGGAAGGGCAGGGGCAGAACGCTATCTTTCGGCGCGGGCCGACGCCGGCAAATCGCCGGCAACAAGTCCGCATTGGAGTTTCTCGTTGCCTGGCACGGGATCTCGCTTGGACAGCTGATCCATGACGGTTTCGAGAGGCGGTGGAAGCCTGCTCACCGAACAGGCGGCACGCTGCTCATTCGCGAGACGATCCCAGGCAACTTGCCACCGTTCATCGTGTCGCTCTTGCCGGAGGAGTGGCTCGCCCACATTGCGTCAGCGCGATGGAGCGCGACGTCCTCAGAAAGCGCTGAATGTCCAAAAAACTGAAGGACCGTGCGGAGCTTGCCGATCTTCGTCGAGACACCGCAGGGCGAGCTTCTGGCCTTCTTGAAGGCCGGCCTGTTCACCGGTTCCTATGCAGGCCGGCGAGGAGGTCTCGCTGGGTCAGTAGCGGCCGTGAAGTGCCGCCAAGAGGAGTTCAGCGTTTCGGCCGGTTGACCTCGATTTATCATGAAGGCGCCGGATCTGCTCCTAGGCTCCAGCGCGTGCTGAACGCGCGCCAGAAGCGGCTCTCAATGGCGGCAAAGTGCCAGGCGAACAGTCGATCTCAGCGTAGCGGCTGCACTCTGCCTTTTAGCGCAGTGCCTGCTCCAGATAGTCGCTGAAGGCGCGGGCTTTCTGCGAAGGGCGTCGCCCGGCGGGGAACACGACAAAGGCGGTCACCGGCTCGAGGCTGTAGTCAGGAAGGATTTCAACCAGAGCTCCCGAGACAAGCTCGTCCGCGCACATCCACCTCGATGCGATCGCAATACCGAGGCCGGCGCTCGCACAAGCGATAGCACCTGCGGCAGAGCGGGTTCGCACGCGCGGGCTGACGGGCTGAACCTCGGTAACGCCTTCGCGATGGGCGGTCCAATTCTGATCGCCCGTATCACTGGGACCGCCAATGAGATGGTGCTGACTAAGCTCGGCGAGTTTTGTCGGTGTGCCGCGTCGTGCGAGATAGGTAGACGCGGCCACGAACAAACGGCGGCTAGCGGCAAGTTTACGCGCCACGAAACTGGAGTCCGGCTGGTTGCCCAGGCGGAGCGCCATGTCTGCGCCTTCTGCGACGAGATTCTCGTAGCGGTCGGACATCATGAGATCGACCTTGAGCAAAGGATGCCGCTCCAAGAAACCATGCAGCAGCGGTACGATCTGCCGCACCCCATAAGTCGCCGGCAGAGCCACCCGCAATATCCCCGACAACTGATCCGCCCCACGCGCTGCGCTCTCCGCCTCTTCGATCCCAGCAAGTGCCTCGCGCGCCCGGGAAAGCAGCGCCTCGCCGGCATCAGTTAGCGAAAGTTCGCGGGTCGTACGCGTGAGTAGCTTGACGCCCAGCCGTTCTTCCAGCGCCGCGACCGTCCGCGAGACGGAGGGTTGCGACAATCCGAACTCTCGGGCCACTTTCGAGAAGCTGCCGGTTTCCACCGTGCGAACGAACATCGCGAGTTGCTGGAGCCGATCATTCATACGGAATACGTATACATTATATGAGATCGGCAGCGCTACTCGCCGATTTGCGCATGATTTAACTCCTGAGCAACACGCCACTCAACGGCGGTTCACAAAGCTGAAAGGAGTAAGACCATGGACAATCTCAGGGGCAAAGTAGCAATAGTGACCGGCGCATCGAAGGGCATAGGCGCGGAAATCGCCCGGCAGTTCGCCGAGGCGGGCGCGGCCGTTGTCGTCAACTACGCGTCGAACAAGAGCGATGCCGACAAGGTGGTGGGCGAGATCCTGGGCGGCCACGGCAAGGCCGTTGCGATCCAGGCGGACGTAAGCAAGAGCGCCGACGTTAAGCGGCTGTTCGCCGAAACGAAGACCGCGTTCGGAAGGCCCAGTATCCTCGTCAACAATGCGGGCGTGTACCGCTTCGCCCCTTTGGAGGAGGTGACGGAAGCAGAATTCCATCGCCAGTTCGACACCAACGTGCTGAGCATCCTCCTAACGACGCAGGAAGCCGTAAACGCCTTTGGCCCTGCCGGCGGCAGCGTAATCAATCTTAGTACGATTTCGAGCACCAATCCTGTGCCGAATTCGGTCATCTATTCCGCCTCGAAGAGCGCGGTGGATACAATCACCAAGGCGCTCGCCAACGAGCTCGTGGGCCGCAATATCCGCGTCAACGCGATCGCACCCGGCATGACCGAGACCGAGGGTCTGGCGGTGGCAGGCATCGAAGGTGAGACTGCCAGAAATATCGGAGCAACCTTGCCGATGGGCCGACTGGGACGGCCCGATGACATTGCGCGCGTCGCAATCTTCCTCGCTTCGGACCAATCCGCCTGGCTGACAGGCGAACGCATCACGGCCTCCGGCGGCCAGCGTTAGGCGGCCGGCCTTTCTTCGACGGCACTGCGGGAGCGTCTTGGAGTCGGCCTCCCTCATATCCTTCATCCAGAACTGACGGAGAGAACTCATGTCTGAGCCCGAACAATATGACGTGGTGATCCTCGGCAGCGGCCAAGGCGGCAAGCTGCTCGCATGGCACCTGGCCCGCGCGGGAAAGAAGGTTGCGGTCGTGGAACGCCGATGGATCGGCGGCTCCTGTCCAGCCGTCGCTTGCCTGCCGAGTAAGAATGAACTCTGGAGCGCGCGGGTCGCACACCTCACCCGTCACGCCGCGGAGTTCGGAACGGTCATCGGACCCGCTGTGACCGACATGGCGCAGGTCCGCCGCCGCAAGCAGGACATGATCGACCGGGAGGTCGCCTTCCATCTCAACGCCTACGAAACCAGCGGCGCGGAGCTAATCATGGGGAGCGGCCGTTTTGTGGCGCCAAAGACGCTCGAAGTGGCTTTGAACGGCGGCGGCACGCGACTGCTCGTTGGTGATAAAGTCGCAATCAATGTCGGGACGCATGCGGCCATTCCGAGCATTCCCGGCCTTGAGGCGGCACGACCGCTTACACACATCGAAGCCCTGGAGCTCGATGTCTTGCCACCGCATCTGATCGTGCTCGGCGGCGGCTATGTCGGCCTTGAGCTGGCGCAGGCCTACCGCCGTTTCGGCAGCCGCGTGACCGTAATAGAAGCCGGTCCTCAACTCGTCGGCCGCGAAGATCCTGACGCCGCCGATGAGATGCGTCGGCTTCTTGCTGGCGAAGGTATCGAGTTCCTTATAGGGGCGGAGCCTCTCAATGTGCATGGCCGCTCTGGCGAAGGCATCAGCGTGGCCGTGCGCACCTCATCAGGCGAGCCGACGTTGGAGGGCAGCCATCTCCTTGTTGCGGCGGGGCGCGTGCCGAACACTGCCGGAATTGGTCTCGAAAAACTTGGCGTCGAAATCGACGGACGCGGCTACATTCGGGTCAACGAGCGGCTGGAGACGAGCGCGCCTGATGTTCTGGCGCTAGGCGAATGCGCCGGCAGCCCGCAGTTCACGCATGTCTCCGTCGACGACTTCCGCATCGTCAGGGACAATCTGGCAGGCGGCAACCGCAGCACGCGCGATCGGCTGGTGCCCTACACGATGTTCACCGACCCGCCGCTTGCCCGTGTCGGGCTAAGCGAAGGCGAAGCACAACGCCAGGATGTCAGCGTGCGCGTCGCAAAGTTGCCGATGAGCAGCGTCTTGCGCACCGAAGCAACTGAGGAAACCCAGGGGTTCATGAAGGCTGTCGTGGGCGGGGATGATGACCGTATCCTAGGGTTCACGATGATCGGTTCCGAAGCCGGCGAGGTCTTGGCTGCCATCCAGACTGCCATGCTGGCGAAGCTGCCGTACCCGAAGCTTCGCGATGCCGTCATCACGCACCTGACGATCGCAGAGGGACTAGGAGCTCTCTTCTCCAACGTGCCGCCTAGGTCGAATCAATAGCGATGAAAACATCACAGGCAGGTCCAGTTGATATGACGGGATCTGCCTGCGTCTGACCTGCACATTAAAAATTGACGCTCGAGCGACGCAGCCAACGGTCTGCATCGGATCGGTCCCGACTATGCAACCGGGCACCTCAACGTTCTCCCCGGACTGATCTGTATTTCGAAGCTGCGGGTTCGTTCTCCGGTGCGGTCCTTGAACGGTTCTGTAATCAGAAGCAGCCCGGCCACGAGACTTTTCCTGCAAAGAAACGTCGGAGGGCCATAGCGACAACAACGCAGAGGGAAAGATCGCCTATCGTAACGGCCGAGGTACCGTTGCAAGCATCTGGATCTTGGATGTGAGGCGGTCGATATCTCTTCGACCTGATTTCGAGAAGGCTACCGCGCGGGGTTCTCTGGATCGCCAATGTGCGTATGCTATGCGCGGACTATCGAACAATAACGAATTGTTTTTCGTGAGGGAGCTGAGAGGCGCCACAGGGTGTTCCCACCGGGAGGTAACAAGGTCGAAGATGCGGCGCAATGATGATTTTCCGGAATGGATTTCCGTAACTGATGCAGCGCCGCATCCACAGATGAACGAAAAAGGTGGGCTTTCTGCCCGCAATGCCCGGGGTGCAGGAATTCCTGAGCGCGAACTTCTCGCGCAAATTAGCGCTTGCCGATATGGCCGCGGTTTGCGGGCTTTCATCCTCTCATTTTGTGCGGGCTTTCTCCAGGACAGTCGGGGCGCCGCCGCATCACTACGTTCTCAATCTGCGGCTCGACTTGGCGGAGAGACTGCTTGCCGACAAGCGCATGGCCATTGCGGAGATCGCCCATGTGAGCGGGGTTCTCTAGCCAAAGCCACTTTACGACCGTCATGAAGAAATGCCGGCATCTAACGCCGGCGCAGGCGCGGGTGGGCAAGGTTATACGCGAAGCTTAGGCTGCATGCTGGAAGGCGGCTGGGCGCGAGGAGATGGAGGACGGCGTGTCGAGCGTTAACATAAGCGTCGGGCCATTGCACGTCGCTCGATGCGTGACTGGATGCGGGCTTCCGCTGGCTGGCTGAAATTTGGTTGGCCTTTACCGCCGCAAGGCGCGCCGCAAGCTTGGCAGGGGCGCAGGAAGAACCAACCCATTGGGATCTCCAGAGCTTCAGCTTCGGCGGAGGCAAAGGGTCGACGTGGTGCGCGGCTCGACGCACCGTACAGGGCCAGCAGCGGCATGCGGCGAAGCGCAGGCCAGTCTCCCTGGTTCGATCCCGGAAGTCCATCTAGATCGATTGAGACAAGCGGAACCTAATTCCATAACCTGGTATCTACCAGCCCTGCCGACCATACCAGTCATCGACATCTCGGCGTACGCGATCCTTCTCGATGCCGTAGCGTTCCTGGATCAGGCCCTCGAGCTGATCGCGTTTGCCGCCAATGCGGTCGATATCATCATCAGTGAGCTTGCCCCACTGTTCCTTGACTTTACCTTTGACCTGCTTCCAATTTCCTTCGACGCGGTTCCAATCCATCGTGGCTTCTCCTTCGAATCACACATCGGAAGAACGGACAAATCGCCCTCGAGTTCCGCTATAATCGGGAGAGGCGGGCTGGGAAGATGGTGGCGCACGTTGGTTTGATCGGCGCGATGATCATTGCGGAAGTTTCTAAGCGCTCCCATCCGTTTCGCTATCCTCATCGATTTGGCGCACCGGCAGGTAGGCGTTGGTTTCCAGCCACTCGCGCAACACAATCTGAATGAGATCTGACCGGCCGATCTTCATCTCTCCGGCGATCGAGTTCAGCGCGTCTTCTGTTGCCGGCTCCAGGGGAACGCCAGCGACGTTTCGCAGCATCAAGGCGGCGCGGCGAAGGATAACTTGAAGATCCGGCCGCGGCATGTCCGCGATGCGGTCGGCGGCACGCTCAAGCTCTTCGGCAATGGATGCGCGGGTCATGGCTCCATTTTTGCCACACCGGCGGTGGCCTGCCCAGTACAAGGGCAGGATTTAGTTCGCGTCAGGCGACTTTGGCCGTGGGTTTGGCAGGAGGTTTCTTCCGAGGGACCGGCTTCCGCCCCAGACCCGACGCCTTTGCCAAAGCGGACCGCTGTTCCGCATAGTTCGGCGCCACCATCGGGTAGTCGGCTGGCAATTTTCACTTGGCACGGTATTCATCGGCCGTCATGCCAAGGTAACGAAGGTGGCGTTTCAGCGATTTGAACTTCTTGCCGTCGTCAAGACAGATGATGAAGTCCGCAGTAACCGACTTCTTTGGATTGACCGCGGGGACCTGCATCTCAACTGCCGGCGCGGCAGGCTTGCTCAGACCAGGCAGGGAAGCGTGTAGAGACGCAATGAGGTTTGGCAGTTCGCCGGCCGGCACGGGGTTGTTGCTGACATATGCGGCGACAACACCCGCGGTTAGCTCGACAATCTCAGTGACACTATTGGTCCGCTCCGGCAATTATTGGAACTCCTATTGCTTCGGCACCTTCTACTTGGGATTTGCCTCTTCGCAATTCGCGAAAGAGCAAAACGTTCTGCGGTTGTAGATTGGCGCGATCGTATACGACCGCGCTGGCGGGTGTCCCGGTGTTTCATACTCTCAAGATGATGCAAAGCCAGGCGACCAGAAGATCGCGCCAAAGCCTCGAAATTGCGGCCTAATTCGGCTTCACGTCGCGGTGCAGGCAGTCCTGCACTTCAATCGACGTTCAGGGGCCGCATCTCGAACGCTGGCGACGCGGATGTCCGTCGCGCGCTCCACGATGCTGACGGCGGCGAACCGCCGGTCCGCATTTCGCGGCAGGAGCGGCGCAGCCCGGTTGCCGTGCTGTTTCATCATATTCGGTCATCAGCGAAAGTCGCTGACCTGACCTTGGTCGTGTGTGACGCGTATCGACATCATACCGGGTTGGCGTCCGGTCGTCACCGTCGACCCTTCGATGAGGACGCCGCCTGAATGGCGCTTGGCGCCCCAATCTTGTCAACTCCTCCACGACAAATTCGGCCATCGATGGCTCCTGAAAGCCCGCCCAGCGCGTCAGCCGTATCCCGCGGTTTTCTGGATCCAGTGCTCGGCCTCTAGTGCTGCAAATTATTCTGGAGACTTGAGGTTCCGGTAACTTGCGAATTCGAACTCACTGATCTTGCGCGTGCCGAGATCGGTGACGCGCACCCAGGGTTTGCCGGATGTTCGCCCGGGCTTCAGTGGTCGCTGGACGACCTTCACAACGGCATGAACATGGCTGTGGGCTTCCACTGAGGTGGTGCTGATCACCTTCGTGCCGTTCATCGCCTCAACTTTGAAACTTGCCATCGGCCCGATCTCTCCGAGGCGATCCTAGCCAAGTCCGAATTCGAACGGAACTGTCGTGGCTGTTGCTGGTGAACAGGAATTGCTTGCTAAGGTGCTGGTGCACGAAGGCGGCTATTCGAAAGATGGGCGGCCTTGTTCGCTTAGATGCAACTGATGGTTTGGGGAGCGTTGCTACCCTTGGCCAGCATCGTCCTCCGCTGGCCGGCTCCGATGAAGCCCGTCACTGTTTCCGCAGTGGCGGGCTTTTTAACATCCGCTGACTGTGCGTGACGCCTATCCCGCCATTGCCGCCATTGCCGCCCGTGGTGGGAGCCGCATTGTCGTTGCCACCGCTGCCGCCATTGCCGCCGGTGATCGTCCCGAGGTTAGTGAATGTGGCTCCGGAGACAAGCGAAACGCCGGCGCTTCCATTGCCGCCATGACCGCCGAGCACCGGGATCGTTTGCGTCGAGCAGCAGCCGACGTTGTTGCCGCCGTTGCCGCCGTTCCCGACGAGGATTCGCAGATCGTGGCTTCAGGCTTCAACTGATCGCGTTCCACAGCCCGCTCGAGCATGAACCGGGCTGGCAGCAGCTTCATCAGGAAGAAGCTGGCGCCGAAAAGAGCTCCGCCGAGCGCCACAAGGCGCGGGCCCTCGAAATCTTCCAGCTTTCGCATCAGCGCACGGGTCGACATGGGTTACTCCTGCGTGCCAGGCGTTCAATGGCGAAAGATCGTCGGCTCGAAATTGGACTGACGCAGAGCGCCTGCCGCGCGATCGATGTTTACGGATGCATTCTGGTCTCTAGCGTCGAACATCAGTCCGACGACCGTGCCGCTGTGAGCGACCTGAACGCCAATGGCGCCGAAGCGGTCACCGACGGTTTCGATCTCTCTCAGCCGTGGTTTGGCAAGAAACCGCTCGTTGATCCGCGCGCTCGCCGTCGCAACCCTGCCCAGCATGCGGGCGTCCGCATTCTTGATGGCTGTTCGCAACAGGCTTCGAAGCGGCCGAAAGGTCTCGATCTCCAGGTGACCGTAACGCGCCGGCTCGAATTCAAGCGTATCGACCGTGAGCTGGGGGGTGGTATCGATGCTGATGAAGTCGATCGGCGGCAGCGGCTTGCGGAATGCCTCCATCACGATGCCGTCCCGGTGCGCAAACAGCACCGCTTGCTGCCTGAACAAAGTGGAGTCACAGGCCGTTTCCGCGCTGACCGCGAGCTGCATGACCTCATCCGACGCCGCATCGATCTCCAACCAATTCAATACCGCCAGGATGCTTGCCAGAACGTCGGCGGTGGAGGAGCCCATGCCACGGCCAATGGGGATGTTGCTATCCATCGAGAGATGGCCGCCGCTGCCGGGCCGGCCGAATGCATTGATGGTCAACTCGGCCGCGCGTCGAGCCTTCTCCCGCGAGGCTGGCCAGACAGTCACGTGATCGCTATCGTTTGCGCTGAACCTGGCTTTGGACCTCAGATGACGACAGGGCAGCGAGACCAGCGCGCGTCGCAACCGCGCGCCCTCATCCTCGAAAACGCCTTGAACCAGTTCCCCGTGATGGCCAATGGCTTCAGCGTATCCCGAGCCCTCAGACATGGGCATTCCTCCATATACTTTAGCAACCACTTAAGTTACTCGGTGAATACTTTCGCAGGCCGGATCGTCTACAGCAACAACCAAGTTGATAATCTTTTGTATTCCAAAACGTTGCGAGTACATGACGCGCATTTATTTCCTCTTACATATTGGTCACAAATGTAGAGCCCGACCAGGCGGGCAGGGGCGGCTGCCGGCGTTCCTCGATATGTGCTGCGGGAATGATCAGGCCGACTGGTCTTCGAGCGCGTATCCGGCGAGCCTTACAGTGCGAATGGCAACGCTTCGTGATGACCGCCTGAGTAACTTTCGCAACTGGCTCATGTGAACATCGACCACGCGCGTGCTTACACTGGCGCTATTTGTCCAGGCCACGGCGATCAGCTCATCGCGGCTGAGCACCTTTTCCGGATTTTCCAGCATGTGGCGCAGCAACTTGAACTCGATTGGCCCGAGCGATATCTCCTTGCCGGCGCAGCGCACGCGATGGGTATCAAGCTGCATCTCGATATCGCTATATGCCAGCGACTTGCCACGCCGGGATCCCTGTTCCGATGCTTGGCCCACCGCCAGCCTGGCCCGCAGGTATTCGAGCAGCTTGGCCGGGGCAAACGGCCGGACAAAGCATTCGTCAATGCCAGACCTCAGCAGCTGAATGTGCTGAGCTTCCGCGCCGGGCGACACCAGAGCGACACAGGGGAGGGCGCCTGTGCGAGCATCCTGCTTGAGCCCGGCACTTTTGGCCCCCAGCTGGTTGTCCGGTCGACAATCCAGCACCACGGCCCGAACCGGCATGCCCGCTGCAAGCTCCAGCACTTCATCGATGGAACCGGCCAGCGTACTGGCGAAGCCGTCGACCTCGAGAATGTGGCTGAGGAGCAGATAAAATTCCGCGTCCTTCGAGCAGATCACTATCAATGGCTTCATATGCGCAGCGTTAGGATCTTTCAGCTGCCATCAAGACGGGCTGGCTATATTCGAATCCCGCATTCCCAAAGGCCAGCATGCCAGAACAAGCCACCCAAAACAACAAAGCCCAAAAACGAGCTTGGCGTCGCAGCAAACATGCCGGCGGCCGGTCCGTGCTTCCCTCTACGGCAAATTCGAGTCCAGCGGCGGCCGCCGCCAAAAAAGACAAAGGGCGTATAAACCGAAATCCCGCGCGCGTCCGCAACGGCGGACAAGCCTCGCGCGTGGGATGGAGGAATTCCGCCTCGGCC
Organism: Mesorhizobium sp. B2-5-11; assembly: GCF_006440835.1. Taxonomy (NCBI): domain Bacteria; kingdom Pseudomonadati; phylum Pseudomonadota; class Alphaproteobacteria; order Hyphomicrobiales; family Phyllobacteriaceae; genus Mesorhizobium; species Mesorhizobium sp. B2-5-11. The sequence goes on along the minus strand of NZ_VFUK01000009.1, from coordinate 28,603 downwards.
GCGGTGGTGAACGGGACAGCCTAAGGAGCGTCAGCATAGCGACGGCTGAAAGCCTGGACGCGGGACTGACTGTCCCCGCCAAGGCGGTCCGCACACTGCACGATGGTCGAGGTAGGCCGTGGTATCTGTCATCGGCATCCCGCCGCAACGGATCTCGCCGGCGAACCGGAACCTATCGCCTGATCATTAATCTACTCCCAGGGGGAGCCCGATGGCCGGCGATGACCAGTTCGAAAGATGTTGCGGCCCGGAAAGCCTTACCGCGTGTTCTCGAAGGGCTGAAAGAGGCCCATCACGCCCGCAGGCTATTCATTGAGGCCGCGACGAAGGGGATATTCTGGCTAAATGGGGCCCGCTGAGTTGAGCGGCAGCCGCCTTTTCATCGAGAGCCAGATAGGCTTACTCTAAGAAGGTCGCCCGGAGCCTTCCATGTGCAACGATTATGAACAGCATGTCCTGTGGGGTGAATACTGTCGGATGATGGCGTCGCTGGCGCTCAAAATCCCGGCGCACCAAACCGAACTCGATTTGCCGCAGGCGGATGACATCCGCATTAATGACCCGGCGCCAATAATGCGCGGCGCCGGCGATGCGATTGAATTGGCATCGATGACGTTCGGATTTCCGCCGGCGGGCCCAAAGGGGGGACCGGTGTTCAACTTTCGCTCCGAAGGGAGGCAATTCGCAAACAGCAATCGATGCCTCATTCCGGCCTCCGGGTTCTTCGAGTTCACTGGTGCGAAATATCCGAAGGCGAAACATCGCTTTACGCTCAACGGCTCTCCATTTATGGCCATCGCAGGGCTTTGGCGTGAGGCCGCCGGCAACAAGCCGCCTACCTTCACCATGCTGACGACTGATCCCGGGCCCGATGTCGCACCATTTCATAATCGGCAGGTCGTTGTTCTTCAGCCGCAGAATTGGGCTGCCTGGATCAACCTGACGAAGCCCGAATCTGAACTCTTGCGGCCGCTTCCGGCGGGGTCGCTTAGAGTGGAAACGGTGCGCCCGCAAAGCGCGTAACACGAGGCCGATCCTGACGATCATTCCATGTCGGGTACGTCACCGCTGACGAAAAGCGTTGTAGGCGGGCCGTAGTCCCCAAGCGCTGGATCGGCATCGCGGCTCCATGCGATGACGCCGACATGCCTGGTAGCCAGCGCCTTGGCTATGCGAACTGCCCTTTCCTCGCTTTGCTGATCCGCCGGGCCGTAGGCGGCAAACAGATCGCCCTCGTTGCCGCGATCAAAGGCAATGACGACGATCAGCTTTGGCTTCTTCTGGCCAGGCAGGACATGGTCGGACATCATCTCTCCTTCGCATCAGCGCGAGGCCTGCTTTTCCGTCGCCGCTTCAAGCGCGTTTATTGCATCACAGACGGCTTGGCGCTTGGGTTCGACCGGCTCGTCAGGGTGGAAATGAGAAAGCGAAAGAGTGGTGAAGACGACGGTTAGGTCGCCGATGAGGTCTCGCATTTTGAACCGATCTTCGACATCGGCCGCAATGCGCCAGGCCAAGATGGAATCCCTTCCGCTAAGCGTGTCTTTGCCGCCTCGCTCAACATCTGCACGAAGCATCGCCAACGCGGTGACGCGGTCGACGAGTTGGGTTTCCGGATCGATCAGTAGCTCCAGATCCACGCTTAGAGGCTTGCGTTCTTCAGGCCAGCCGGCACAGCACGCCTCCAGGGCGGCGGTATGGGCTTGGCCCCAGGCTTGTGCGCAGGCGCCGGCTCGACCGTCCAATCCATCTTCCGGAAAGCCGTTTATATCCCAGCCTTCGAGTGCAAAGGCGCCTTGTGCCGCTTCCTCGGCTGTGAAACCGGCGCGCTCCAAAGCCGTCTCGGCGGCCGCGATGCCGCGCGAAATCTCCTCAGGCGATGCGCCTGGGACGGTCAAAACCAGGTCCATGTCTGTCTCCGGTAACTATTTTAGCTACAGTGAACGAAAAGAGAACATTGAGTCAAGACTGCTCTTGACGAGGAAGGAATATGTTCCTTATTCCTGAATGACATCTGAGCAGGAAAGAGGCATGGGAACGCGCCAGAACGCGCCGGCCGGCGAAGCTATGTCCGAACTGGAAGAGGTGGCTGAGCAGGCCATAGCCGCAGCCGGCGGCGATGTCTTGGTCGCGTTGCTGAATGTCCTTGCCAGGAACAACGACCTTGAACGGGAACTGGGCTTGTCGCGGGCCGCAGTCTCGAACGGCTATTCTCGCGGCTGGCATAAGGCGCGGGTTCAATGACCGAGACGGCGGAAGACAATTTCCGGATCGAAGTCTGGGATCGAGAGGAGAAAACCCATCTAGAAACCATATGCCGATCTCCGGACGCGGTGGTCAGCCAGGCAGCTTGGCAGGCGGCCATTCGGCGTCGGCCCGGAATGCTGCTGATTCACTACAACAGCCGCCATGTCATGGAGAAGATTATCACTCCGGGCGAGGTGAAGGTTCCACCGCAGACTGTCATCAACGGCAGCATTCATGCCGGGTTGGACGTTTCACTTGGCGATCTGCGCGAATGGCACACGTTGCGAGCTTGGTGCAAACGCTGCTCGCACTATGCCGAGGTGAAGCCAGCCGCGCTTATTCGGCGATACGGCAAGGACGCGCTGTTCAGCTCCGTTGAGAGGGCGCTTGTCTGCACGAGCTGCGATCGAGGCGGTCCGGTGAGACTGGAGATTCACAAGCTGCCGCGGAATTGAACCGGCTCCTGAGGGAACGGCGAAGGTCCTAGTGTTGCCTGCGCCAATTCCAGGGCTTGTCGAATGAGCCGGCCCACAGGCCGCGCTTTGCGGTCCTGGCTTCCTGCTCGGCTCCAACGTAGAAGCCGGCACTGTATTTCGGCCAATCAAGCGCATAGCCCTGCCTGACCATCCATTCGCCGATATCGACGCCTGCGGCGGTGCAGACAGCGACCATGCGCCTGTAGCGATCGCGGTCGACTCCAATGCACGATGTTGGGCGATGCGCATCGAGGAAATCCGCCAACACCAGAGACGCCTGCTGGCCGCAACGGTACTTCTTGCCAGAGGCGATGGCGCAGATCTGAGCACTCTCCGGCGCGTCCATGCCATTGAGGCGAATCCGCTGTCCATGAATTTCGATCGTGTCGCCGTCCACGACTGATGGAATGCCCACCAGTGGTTCGGCCACGGAAGGCAAGGTGAGGCAGAGCAAGGCGGCCGACAAGCGGCAGACGCCAAGGGCGGGAAATCGCGGCATCTCAGCCATCGCACGCGCAGCCGGGCGCTTTGTGGCATCGCTTCTCTCGCGAGATGCAGCTATCGCCACATGCCTGACCGGCCGAACAAGTCTTGCAACATCCCTCGACATAAACCGTCGACCAGGGCACCGGCGCCTGTGGGCGCCGCACGACCGACGCAGGATCCACCGGCATGAAAACGCCGCCGATCGCCAATGCGGCGATAATCCGAAACATAACTGCGCCTCCCTACGACACCCCGGCTCCGTGCCAGCGACCTCGGTGATCCAAGACCCAGGTCCTTAGTTCTCTTCTTTACCTTCTTGGTCGGGGCAGTTCTTCCCTCATCCGGTTCCGCTGTGCCGCAGACTGAACCGACATGCAACTGAGCCCCGCCACGCGGCGGGGCTTCATCAAGGTCAGGCCGCTACAGCCTGGCACCTTGCCAGGGCAGTCCCTCAGGCTTTGACGGATGCCTTGCGCGTCTTCTTCAGCGGTGACTTGATTGACGCCGCAGGTGTTCTTGCGGCTGCTAAGCGCGCTGGTTTTTTTGTTTTCTCGTTCGCGGTTGGTGCGGGCACCACCGCCTTTCGTCCAAGGCCTGCTGATTTCGCCAATGCCGAGCGCGTGGCCGTATAGTTCGGCGCGACCATAGGATAGTCGACTGGAAGGTTCCACTTCAGGCGATACTCATTAGGGCTCAGATTGTAGTGAACTCGGATATGGCGCTTGAGCGATTTGAACTTCTTCCCATTCTCAAGGCAGATAATAAAGTCTGGCGTCACCGACTTTCTGATCGATATTGCCGGTTCCTGCTTGACCACAGGCTCTATCGCCGTCGTGCCGATGCCTTTCAGAGCGGCATGAATATCGCCAATCAGCTTCGGCAACTCGCCAACCGGCAGCGGATTGTTCGAGACATACGCGGCGACGATGTCGGCCGCTATCGACACAGTATCCAGTTGGCCGTCATGTTCGAGAGCAGTGGTCATATAGTTTCCTCTTACCGTATCGGACGAATTGATCGAGCTTTGATTTGCCATACCGCCAGCGAGACAAATAGTTTATTTCCCTCTACAAGCCACATGTTTTTTCCCAAAACATGCCGAAAATACTACACCTAGGCGAGTCAACCTAGCCAAGCAGAGCCGGCAAGGCTGCCATGAACGAAACGCCGAGAGGTCGGTGTAAGAGGAGAGGCCGGGACATTTGTCGATCATGGCGGAATGAATCTATTCCCTGCGGTGATTCCCTTGCAAACAGGAAGTCGACGATATTCTCGTCATCGTCTCCAGGTAGTTCGGTAAACGCCGCTTCGAGTTTAAGGCGATCCCAAATCACGCGGCCGTCAACTTTCTTCGGCTTCGGCATGCGCCGGTCAGCAACCATCTGGTCGAATTTTGTCATGGCCGCGCCAACATATCGGGCAGCTTCTTCGCGTGAGAGACCCCGAGAAGGATAGGAAAGGGAGTCGCTTTTCATAACCTCGCCCCGGTATGTGTCCGCCCTTGTGCGTGGGCTTCCCATTCATGGATCAAGATCTGGATTGTATAGCCACTGCCGGAAGGGATCCGATCAAACGGTGCGGTGAATTGCGGTCAGGGCGTGTAAATAGGATGGTTTGCTGGTTGAGCGCCGAGTTGGTGTACTGGAAATAGACCGTCGGAATCACGCGACGACCGGTAAAAACGGTGCCCCCTTCTTCGAAGAGTGTCTTATTTTACGCAGGCATGGCACCAATCGTTTTTGATCCGGCGCCCTTCGCCGGGGGCGGTCGGTCCCGCATCCCGCCTGGCGGCGGCGCTATGCTGATGCTCCTTCGGCCGCCTCTGTTGAACCGGTCTCAGGGCCACGAACTTGCTCCAGCACCGAACTGACTTGGTCGCAATGACGGACATTTCGGTGCCTCCGCCTTGTACGCCGTTTTTCATTTGGTCGGGAAAGCAGAGCTCTCCCGACGGAGAGTTAGAGGATGGGAGGGGTTTTTCGCGACGGGTTGAAAGCGGAAGGAGAGGCCTTCGGCGCCCGTCGCGGAGAACCGCGATGTATGTCCGGACCAAACGAACCCACGCCGCCGACCGGTCGAACCTCTACGACGAGATCACCGGCAAGATAATTGCCGAGCTGGAAGGGGGTCGTTTTCCCTGGGTTCAGCCATGGGGAACTTCCGCCGCAAACGCGTCGCTTTCCCTGCCGAAGAATGCCAGGACGCATCGCGCGTATAGCGGGATCAACGTGCTTATTCTCTGGGGCGCGGTCGTTGAATGCGGGTTCCCAACGCAGAGTTGGATAACTTATCGACAGGCTTTCGCGCTCGGCGGGAATGTCCGTAGAGGCGAGCGCGGGACAACGGTCGTTTATGCCGATCGTTTTGTCCCGGATCACGAGAAGAAGCGCGCTCGCGAGACGGGTGAGGATGCTCAAGCCATCCCGTTCCTCAAGCGCTTCACCGTTTTCAACATTGAACAATGTAAAGGGCTACCTGACGAAATCGCAGCTTCGGCTGTACTGCCGGTGGCTAGCCCGATCGAACCGCGTGTCGAGGCGCTGATCAAGGCCACCGGCATCGACTTTCGTATCGGCGGCGATAGGGCGTTTTACGTGCCGGCCCACGATTATATACAGGTGCCTCCGCCCCAAGCCTACTTCGAGCCGATCAATTGGCATCGGACAGCCTTGCATGAGCTCGGTCATGCCACCGGCCACAGTTCACGTCTCGATCGCAAATTATCCGGCTCTACCGCCTCCAGGAAGTATGCGTTCGAGGAACTCGTGGCAGAAATCAACGCGGCCTTCTGCTGCGCCGCCTTGGGCATAGTGCCCACGGTTCGGCATGCCGACTACATCGGCTCATGGCTGGAGGTTTTGCGCGAGGACAATCGCGCCATCGTTCGCGCCGCCAGCCTGGCCAGCAAGGCGGCCGATTGGCTTCTTGGCCACGTGCCGGTGGAGGCCGAAGCATCCATCGGGCTGAGCGCAGGCAACGACAAATGGGCGGCATAATTTCGCTGACCCGAACAGCGCATGCACCGTTCCGCCGATCGGCATAGGTATCAAGTGCCAGCCGCACTTCGTCTGTCCGCTCCAACCATCGGCTCACGCGGAGACAACGTACAGGCCGACATGCGTGCGCGCTCGGCAGTCGAGCAACGGTGTGCCGGATTGTGCAGGCAGGAGAGGGAGAGGGTTGGAGGGATCTTGTGACGGGTTCAAGGCTGAGAGAGAGGCTCTCGGCGGCCCGTCGCGGAGACCTTCAAATGACCACTGCCGTTCAAAAGATCACGCTGTCGTCCTCGCGCGATATCCCTTTCAACAAGCTGGTGCTCGGCCAGTCCAATGTGCGTCGCATCACCGATACCATGCGCGAGCGGCTCACCGCCTACGGACTCTTCCATGAAATCATATCCTGGAAGCTGCGCATGTTTGTGCCGGCGGACGCCAGCGGGCCTGCGGTGCCGGCCAAGGTTATCGAGTGTTGGCCAGTGCAGCGCATCAGTGAGAGGGAGGCCCGCTGATGCTGCCTCGCGATGCATCCGAACTGGCAAGCCATCTTGCTCGGCAGGCTGAGGCTGTTTGCCGCCGTTACCTTTCCAACGGTCGCCGTGAGGGCCGCTACTGGCTGGTTGGCGACGCCCGCAATGCGCCGGGGCGCTCGATGTTTGTGCGTCTCAAGGGACCGGATTGCGGCAAGGGTGCCGCCGGGAAATGGACCGACGCCGCCACCGGCGAGCACGGCGACCTTCTGGACGTCATCCGTGAATCGCTTGGCCTGACGGACTTCAAGGATGTGTCCGGCGAGGCGCGCAGCTTTCTGTCCATGCCGCCCACGAACGAACCAAAGGGCCAGTGGGAGCAAGCCGTTCCCGCTGCCGGCGGTTCCCCTGAAGCGGCGCGGCGGCTGGTCTCCATGTCGCAGCCGATACGGGGAACTCTTGTGGAGACGTATTTGCGCGCACGCGCGATTACAGCCGTGCATGAGACTGGGAGCCTACGGTTTCATCCTCGCTGCTACTACCGTTCAGACCGCGGCCGGACTGAAACCTGGCCGGCAATGGTCGCGGCGGTCACCGACCTCAAAGGCAAGCTTACCGGGGCCCACCGCACCTGGCTCGATCCGGGCGGATTTAGCGAAGCCCATCTCGGCCGCGCTCCGCTCGAGACACCGAGACGGGCCATGGGCGAACTGCTCGGACACGCTGTCCGCTTCGGCTGCTGCTGCGATGTCATGGCCGCCGGTGAGGGCATCGAGACCATGCTGTCGCAACGCACTGTCCTGCCCGCCATGCCGGCACTCGCAGCCTTGTCGGCGGCGCATCTGTCCGCAATCCTGTTTCCTGACACATTGCGGCGCCTCTACATCGCCCGTGACAATGATCCGGCAGGCGACGCAGCAGTGGCAACCCTGATTGAACGCACCAGCGCGGCCGGTATCGAGGCCATGGTTCTGACGCCGAAACTTGGCGACCTCAACGAGGATCTGCGTCTACTCGGCGTCAATGCGCTGAGGGGGATCCTGCGGGTTCAGATCGCGCCACAGGATGTCGAGCGCTTCGTGAAGCTGGCGGCCTGACCGGAAGGGGAAGGGAGGGGTGGCATTTGCTAGGCGTACCTCGGTGCGCAGGGGGGCCTTCGCTGAGGCGAGGGCCGGCCCACCGGCCTTCCAGAGGGCGATCGGGCACCAGCCGGTCCGGACAGGCAATGGCTGCGCCCCGTTATTTTCCGGCGGCCCTTGCCACCCCGTGCGGCGAGCCGCCCGGGACCTCGTCTTCGGGCCTTTCCATCGCGAACCAAAATAGCCGGGCTTCGCCATCCTTCACTCCCGTTCCGGCCCTGCGCTGGCGCTTCGGGTGCAAGTCCGGATCGTCCATCGCCTTCGTCGCCATGAAGGCCGCGATGGGCGCGGCCGGTCCCACGAAGGCAAGCCGCCATGAGCACCGAGCACGATACCGACTTCGAGCCGCAACCCGCATCATCATCCATCGACCACATCCTGCACGAGCTTCAGCTCTACGGCTACCGTCCCTTCGACGATGAACCCGATCCGCGCCCGCTTCCCGAAGGCCGGGTCATAGCCGCCAGCATCGCCGACATCTTCGACGCTCTCCTGGTGGCGATGGCCGACACACGCCTTGAGCCCGACCTCGAGGAGTTGCTGTGGGGGACGGTCAATCTGTTCCATCGCGCGACCAAGCGGATCGAACGCGAGCTCGATGAAAACGAGCTTGGCCAGCAACGGCTACAGCGCGAACAAGACGGATCCGAGGTCAAGTCGGTCGAGCTCGAGCGCCTCATCGCCCAAGGTCAGACGCTGCTCGAACGCCGCAACGCCTTCGAATTGATGCGCGATCAGGCCGCCGAGCATTACGAGCGCCACACACACTCGATCTGGCGCCCGCGTTCGGGCTCTGTCGTCAACCATCGCAACCTGACCGCGGCTCTGATCGACAGCCGGGACTTCGTTGCCGCGAGGAAGCATACAGACAGTCAGGTGCTGTTGCCTCCGGGCCCGAAAGTCGCCTTCACCGGCGGGCTCGATTTCAACGATCATTGGCTGATCTGGGCCAAGCTCGACCAGGTCCATGGCAAGCATCCGGACATGGTCCTGCTGCACGGCGGGTCACCCAAAGGTGCCGAGTTGATCGCGGCCAAATGGGCTCACAGCCGCAAGGTGCCACAGATTGCCTTCAAGCCGGACTGGACCAAACATGGCAAGGCCGCGCCCTTCAAGCGCAACGACGCCATGCTCGACACCTTGCCGATTGGCGTCATTCATTTCCCCGGCTCAGGCATTCAGGACAACCTCGCCGACAAGGCCCGCAGGCTCGGCATTCCGGTGATGAGGTTCGGCGCCACATGACGGCGCCACAAGGCCAGTCGCCTCCAGTCATTCGCTTTGTTTTTCGTCGCTCCCGGCGCGTTGATCGAACGATCGCTCCTGCCGATTTGGCGGCGGTGAATGCGAAGTGGCGAACCATGAGGTTCACATCCCATCCCGTCCTGGAATGGAGAACAGGGACCCTATCCCCGCGTTTGTCGGCGCAATTCCTTGGTCCGGTCCGAGGGCCTGATGCCATCAATCCATAAAGGGTCGGACTACGCAAAGCGTGCCGCCGTTTCGGCTTTGCCTTCACGGTGATTGCGGCCCTCGGCCGGATACATCGGGCGTCTGTCACGCGGGGATCGCTCCCCGCTTCCAGAACAGGAGCCGGGAAAATGTCCCTCGTCGAAGCCAACGCCTTCGCCTTCAGCCTCGCCACCAGGCGCCGGCGACGGTACACTCACGGTCGTGCGGCCGACGAATATGAAGGAGAGGTTTCCCAGATCGTCCGCGACGATCGATCCACCCGAGCGATGATCCGGACAAGATGCGGCCGGACGTCCTTTCCGTCCTGGCCCCAGGGCAGTGCTAAAGCTCGAAGCGCAGTTGACGTTGATCCGGCGGCAACACATCGCCTAGGGAGGAAAGCGTGACGCCCAACAGGCGGATTCCCTTCCGCACCGGAAACACCGATTGAAGGAGATCGGCTGCGAGATGTTCGAAATCCGGAAGTTCGATCGGCACCGCCACCGTGCGGCTGCGCGTGATCTGCTGGAAGTCGGCGAACTTGATCTTCAGCGTGACGGTCCGGCCCCGAACGCCTTTGCCCTCACAGTAGCCCCGGACCTTGGCGACCAGCGGCTTGAGTTCGGCGATTGATGCATTGAGGTCGAATATGTCGACTGCGAACGTGTCCTCGGCGCCGATTGATTTGCGCGGCCGATCTGGTTCGACCTTGCGTTCGTCGATGGCGCGCGCGATTTGATAGTACCAGAGCCCCGCCTTTCCGAAATGCTGCTGCAGGAAAGGGAGCGACTTGCCCTTGAGATCGGCGCCGGTCTCAATTCCGAGCGCCTCCATCTTCGCGGCGGTCGCAGGACCGACACCATGAAATTTCTTGACCGGCAAACCCTCGACAAACGCCGGCCCATGGCGTGGCGTGATGACGAACTGGCCGTTCGGTTTGTTCTGGTCGGACGCCATCTTGGCGAGAAATTTGTTGTACGAGATTCCGGCGGAAGCGGTGAGACCGGTCACCATCAGGATCTTTGTCCTGATCGTCTCGGCGATCGTCGTGGCCGACGAAATATTGAGCCGGTTCTGCGTCACGTCGAGATAAGCCTCGTCGAGCGAGAGCGGTTCGATGAGATCGGTATGTTCGGCGAACACCTCGCGGATCTGAGCCGAGACTGCCCGGTAGACGTCAAAACGAGGCGGCACAAAGATGAGTTGGGGGCATTTGCGCTTTGCCGTGACCGAAGGCATGGCGGAGCGAACGCCGAAGGCGCGGGCCTCGTAGCTTGCGGCAGCCACCACGCCGCGGGCGGCCGCTCCACCGACGGCAAGCGGCTTGCCGCGGAGTTCTGGATTGTCGCGCTGTTCGACCGACGCGTAGAACGCATCCATGTCGACATGGATTATCTTGCGCGGGTCAGCGCCGCGGCAGGGGCCATTTGCCTGCAATGTCATTCCGCCAGGATATAAGCTTCGTGCTGCCGGATCCTACAATCTTCAGTTCCGGACATCGCCCCTTATCATGACCGTCAAATCGTCATTCAAGGATTGGGCCGCGTGGCTCGATCCGTCGGTCTCCGCCAAATCATTGACCAGACCGTTGCCGGCAGGGACATTGTCGGTCGAACAGCTCGGTCAGCTGGACCGTTGGCTCGATTCCAATATCATATACGCAGCGTGCACCTGTTGAAGGAGGCCGCACCAGACCAGCCAATTGAATTACAGCATAGCGTCCCTCGCCATCAGGCGTGGTCGACCGATCCTCTTGGATGCGCGCTTGCGCTTTTCCAGATAGGAAAGCAGAGCCGGCAGGCGCATCGCATTGAGGACTCGCTGCGCAGGGACGCCGCCCTTGCGCGACATCTCAACGCCCCAGTGCATGTGATCGAGCTCGCGAATTGAATGAGCATCCGGATTGACACTGAAGATGCAGCCGTATTCGAGTGCCTCCTGATGCCAGCGCCAGTCGAGATCGAGACGCCATGGATGTGCGTTGACTTCGACGGCGACGCCAAATTTGGCGCAGGCCCGAAGAACTTTGGCGATGTCGAGATCGTAGCCCGGGCGCCGCAACAGCTGGCGGCCTGTCATGTGGCCGATGATCGTCGTCCGGGGGTTGCCGATCGCCTCGATGATGCGCTCAGTCTGCTCCTTCCTGGGCAGTTTGAAGCGGCTGTGCACGCTGGCGACGACGAAGTCGAACTGCTCCAGGACATGATCCGGATAGTCGAGCGAGCCGTCCGCCAGAATGTCAGCCTCAATGCCTTTCAGGATACGGAATCTCCCACCATACCGCCGGTTCAACCGGTCGGCCTCGCGATGCTGTTCAGTTATCTCCTGCAGCGAAAGGCCACCCGCATAGTGAGCGGACTGCGAATGATCGGCGACACCATAATATTCGAACCCGCGCTTGCGCGTGGCTTCGGCCATCGTCTCGAGCGTCTCGGTGCCGTCGGACGCTGTCGTATGGGAGTGCAGGATGCCACACAGATCTTGGTCTCGAACAAGTGCGGGCAGCTCGTGGCTGGCCGCCCGTCTGATCTCATCCCTGCCTTCGCGCAGTTCGGGCTCGACGAACTGCAGGCCTATGGTCTCGTAGATATCCTCTTCTGTCGCTGAGGCGACCAGCTTTCGGCCGCGATAGAGCCCGTCACCCTTCAGGACAAATCCCTTGACGGCCGCGAGCGTCTTCAGCTGCTTGAGGTGATCTGCCGAACCGGTCGCGTCGAGGAGCCTGGCGCCAAAGTGCTTCTTGTCGGTGATGACAACCCGCAGGGTCGCATCCGCGAGCTCGGCCTGCTCCGTGCCTTGCGCTACCAGCGCGAAAGCGGAAACGAGCTCGCACCCGCGCCGGAAGTCACCGGCGATCTCGACGCGGGAGAACTCCGGATGTTCTTGCTGCAACGATGCCATTGCATGCTCCAGGAGAGCAGCAGCCTTGTGGAGATGAAGCTGCATCTGACCGCTTCGCGCGATAGCCAGGTTCTCCAGGATCTTCGTCTGAAGCGCGGCACCAAGCCCCTTGACCGGCCTGATGCGATCTTCCTTCGCCGCGGTTTTGAGCTCCGCCAGCGAACTCACGCCGAGCGCCTGGTGAAGCTTCAATATCTTGTCGGGCCGAAGACCAGGGATTGCAAACAGCTCCATCACGCCTGCCGGCACCTCTTCCCGCAGTTTGTCGAGGCTTGGGTGCGTGCCGGTCTGATGGAGCTTCGTCACGATGTCCGCGATGGCGTCCCCGATCCCCGGGATACTGGTGAGGGCGCCGGCGGCGATGATGCGATCAAGTGGTTGGGAGAGTGCCGCCAGGCTGTCAGCGGCACGTAGATACGCCTTTGCGCGATAGGGATTACCGCCGCGCAGGGATGTCCTATGCGCGTATTCCCTCAGAAGATTGGCGATGGTCCTCGTGTCGGTTTTTGCCATGGCTTCAGGCAAACGAGGCCGGTCTTGGCAGGTTCCAAAGAATCCTGGCGGGCCATGGCGCCGGGTTGGAAAAACGGCGTGGCTTCTCCTCTGCCCGCTGGCGCTACAGATGTGGCAGGGATTGATCAGCGCGCCCCCAGCCCGCCAGAGCCTTGGAAGCCGCTCGTTTCTTCAATTCGGGAGCGTCGCCGACATGGAAATGCGAGGGTGCATTGATGGTCTTCATCTCCGCCCAGGTGATCGGCGCCGCCACCGGAGCACTCGGCCGGGTTCTCGCGCTGTACGGCATGATCGCGGTCGCTCCGCGCTGGTTGCGCAGATAGTCTACGAATATGCGACCCTTGCGGCGGGCCTTCGACAACGCGGCGGTAAAATGGGCCGGATCGCTCTGGGCGACCGCCTGAGCCAGGCGGGACGCGAAATCCTTTACCTCCGGCCATTCTGCCTGTGGGGTCAGCGGAGCGATCACATGCACCCCCTTGCCGCCCGTCAGCATCGGGAAAGTCGTCAGTCCCAACGATTTGAGGATGTCGCGGAATTGAAAGGCAGCCGCGCGGACGGCTTCAAAATCCAAGCCCTCGTCCGGGTCCAGATCGAACACCAACCGGTCGGCCTTTTCGACGTCCTCGATGCGGGCTCCCCATCCATGCAGCTCAATCGTTCCCATCTGGACGCAGGTCATCAGCCCGTCGGCATCGTCCACATAGAGGTAAGGCTCCTCGTGTCCGTCCTTCTCGGTGATCCCGACGTGATGGACCTTGTCGCCAAAGCTGCCGGCGTCGTGTTTTTGGAAAAAGCACTTCTTCGCGCGGCCCTGCGGGCAGCGGACCAGACTGATCGGCCTGTTGCCGACCCACGGAAGCATGATGTCGGCGACCTCGGCGTAATGATCGGCTAGCTGTCCCTTGGTGATGTTGGATTCCGGGTAGATGACGCGGCCGCGATTGCTGATCGCAATCGTGCTGATTGCCGGTGACGGCAGGGTTGCTGTGCGGTGTTCCGTCTCGAGCACGACGGCCTCCGGCTTCTTGTCCTCGCGCAGGCCAAGATAGCTTGGATGACGCAGCGTTCCTTCGTTGGTCATCTCGGTAAAGGCGATCTCGGCTACAAGTTTGGGACGCAGCCAGTGGGCGCCGCGAACCTCCGCGCGCGGCGCCTCGACCGTGGCGGCTTTCTGCTCGAGCGGCGCCATGATCTTCATCAGCCGGGCCATCTCGGCGGTATCGAAACCGGTCCCGACCTTGCCGGCATAGCGCAGCTTTCCGCCATCATTGAAAACAAGAATCAGCGATCGAAACGCGCGATCCTTGTCTGACGGCGTCCAGCCGACGAGCACGAATTCCTGACGTTTGATGCACTTGATCTTCAGCCAGCTGCCGTCCCGGGCGCCGACATAGTCGGAATCCGCGAGCTTCGAGATTACCCCTTCCAGGCCGGCGTCGCAGAAGCGGTTCAGCAATTCCTCTCCACGGCCCTGGATATGATCGGAGTAGCGAAAGATGGGGTTCCTGGCCGGCAGAATTGCCTCCAGTTTCTTCTTGCGCTCCAGGAGCGGAAGCCTGGTCAGGTCTTCGCCATCGAGCTGCAGCAGGTCGAAGGCGAAATAGTCAATGCTCGCCGGAGCACCCTTCAATGCGTTCTGAAGCGCCTGGAAACTGGATCGTCCCTCGGTGTCGGTGACGACGGCCTCTCCATCGATGAGCGCCGAGCGAATCTTGAGCTTGCGTGCCTCGGACAGGATCGAGGGAAAACGGTCGGACCAGTCCAGACCGGAGCGCGTATAGGCGCGCGCCTCTCCGCCACCCACAGCGACGAGGATGCGGTAGCCATCGTATTTCATCTCGTGAATCCAGCGATCGCCGGGGGGAACTGTGTCCACCAGTTTTGCGAGCTGGACCGGCCGGAAGGCAGGTGGCGCGAGTTTGGCCGCGCGTCGCGAGGCTGGCTTCGTAGGGGGAGTTGAAGATCCTCTGATTGTGAGGCGACGCGACGCTGACTTGCTCACAGAATTTACTCTCACCAAACCGAATTGTCCGACGCGCCATTCCGGCGCGCGGCCTATTTCTTTAGTTTCTGCGCGGCGGCATTGAGCTTGTCGCGGTCGTTGCCGACCCGCTTTATCAGCGCCTCGGCCTGCTCTTTGCTGATGCCGTGCTTGCGGGCAAAGTAATTGACCTCGTAGCCTTCACCGCCGGAGACTTGCCGACGGTCGGCGGCGCCTCGCTTCGACTTGTTGTCTGCCATTATCGTCTTCCTTCTTGCCAGGGCGCGGAGTCACGGTGTCGACGTGTAACGCCTCGGGTCGTCTTGCGATCCTGAGCCGGGCAAGAAATTCGATTCACCTGAACTCCCGCCGTCTTGACCTTAATGTTGTCAATATGCAGACCCGGGATGTAGATGTCGCGGCTTGCGCAGTTCCTTGGGCGGCAGTTCGCGCGGATCGGGTCCCGAGCCGCCACTGCGGACGAGGTGGCGGTCGCCTCATGCCGACGTGATAAGGGCTTGATACAGCCCATGCCAAGCCGATCGAGAGACATCTTGGAGACCCGGTGGCTTGGTCTTCTAATCGCATGTGCCGCCATTTCCTCCCTCTTCATTTCACAGAGTGCACCAACGACCTCTCGAGCCGGCTGATCTGGCCGAAGGACGGCTGAAGCCTCGACCGCCTATGCCGCAAGGGCGCGTTGCGCGTTTCTTCCCCTGGGCAAAGCCCATTCCTCGCGGAACCAAGAAACGCGCGCCTCCGCCATCCTCCGCTTTTGCTGCGGTCGCAAGCGATGCGGCGGCGGTCGCCTCCGGCCCCGCGATCGCCATCGAGGCCGCATGGTGCGGGCTCGGAAACGAAGAAACGGAGACTGAAAATGGCTACCATCGGCACTTTCAAGAAGACCAATGCGAACGAGTTCACCGGCGAGATCGTCACCCTCAGCGTCCAGGCCAAGGGCGTGCGCATCGTCCCCGACACCCGGGCCAACGGCGAGAACGCTCCAAGCCACCGCGTGGTGGTCGGCAAGGCCGAAATCGGCGCCGCCTGGTCCAAGCGCTCCAACGAGGGCCGCGACTATCTCGGGCTCAAGCTCGACGATCCGAGCTTCACCGCCCCGATCTACGCCAACCTCTTCGCCGACGAGGAAGGCGAGGGCCACAGCCTCATCTGGTCCCGCCCCAACCGCCGCAACGGCGAGTAACTCTCAATCGAGCCCGTTCGACCCCGGTCGGACGGGCTTTCGCATTCGACGGTGGTCCAGAAATCGCGATCAGCTGCTCTTACGCAAGAGGATCCCATTGTTGGGAAGTACTTCAATGCCTGCTCTTTCAAGCGCATTCACGATCGCTAATATATTATTTGCAATCGGAGTCCGCGCGCCGCGTTCGAAATCAGCGATTGTCTGCCGTGCGACGGTGGCCGCGCGGGCCAGATCATCTTGGCTCCAACCCAACATTGCACGTGCGCCGCGGCACTGCTCGGCGCTGAAATTCGCCGCCTTGTCTCCAATATTATGATTGACCTCAATCAATTTGTATATTACCCCTGTCTCGAACTTGCGGTCGAAGAGGGTGCGCGAACACCCTTTTCGACCTGACCAAAGCCAAGCTGTGTGGAGCTCGGATCATGGCTGATTCCGACAATACCACGACTTTGCCTCCCGTCACGCTGGGACGGGAGAGGCAATCGCCATGCACCAAAGAACACCCTAAGCGTTCGGCCGACCATGCGGTCGTAGACCCGCCGTCGGCCGATCCAGCACTCGTCCTGTCCCTTGCCTGGATCGACGCTCATGTTGGAATGCTAGCCTCCTGTGTCAGGCAGCAGCAGGCCGAGGAGGGGCTCTTGGAGCGCGGCGCGCTCTTCTCCGTCGGCGAAGTCCCTGGGCGCGGGGAGGGCGCTGACGCCGACCGCTATCTCGATGCCCGGACGGCGGAGCAGAGCGAGGCTGAAAAGGCCGATGCCTTGTTGGATAAGATTGCAGTGACGTCTGCCCAATCGCTGGCGGGCGTTATCGCCAAGCTTGCAGTCATCGTTCGAGAAGCGGCTGACAACACAGACCTGTGCGAATTTCCGTTGCCCCACATCCGCTCGGCCCTGGCCGATCTGCGGCGCCTCACGCCTGAAGCGATAAACAGCGAGCCTGCCGGCTGGCCTGCAGGCGACCAGTCGATCGGCGCGCTGTTCGAGCAGTCTGCATCCTCTTTCGCCGCCTGGCGCGCCTTCAGCGCGTGGAGCCAGGGCGATGAGGAGGCCTATCGCGCCTGGACGGACACATTCAAGACACTGGAAGGGGCCAGCCAGTAGGCATCGCAAAGTCTCGGCCTGATGCTCGGCGCCGAGATCTCTCTCGTTCATTCGTCAATGACGGAATCCAAGGATTTCGCTCAACGCTGCGTCTCCGTATCAAATCCATGAGAAGGGAAGGATACGGATGAAGCCCGATACATCGCAGTGGTGTGACCCACAGGCATACGCGTTCGTTAAAGGCGCCGCGGCCGATGAGATTGCCTGGGAGTTCCTGCGACGAAATCCCCAGTATCAGCGGGACTTCGCGGCCTCCCGCTCGGCTAAAGCGATGCGTGCGCTGCGCAAGCGCTGGGGCTTGCAGTTTCGCCGCCAGGCCTGATCAGTCCGCGGTCGAGCAGCCGGTCTATTGGGCGCCTCAGATCGACCCTGGGGTCGTGAACCTGGTCGAGGTTCCGGCGGATATGCTCGCGCGGGAAGACAGCGCCCGCGATGTTCGGTTGGCCGCGGGAAAGCGTGACGAAGTCGGCCTTCACGTGCGATCTTCGCCGGCCGGCGTGCAGTTGGCGCTTCTCGGCGGCGCGCGACCAGGCGAGCCGCTGGCTGCCATAATTCCACTCGATGACATGGCGCATGACAGGCTACAGGCGATCGAGAGATTCGTCCGCTCGATCCACAGGCAACACCTTCCCGATGCCCGCTTGACCTCGGCCCAGCGGCGGCGTCTTGGCCATATGCTGCAGTGCCTTGACGGCCGTGAGGAGCAGGCATCTCATTTCGAAGTCGCGACGGCCTTGTTTGGTCGGAAGTTGGTCAGTGCCACTGACTGGCAGGACTCGCCTTTCCGCTACCAGACGTATCGCCTCGTGCGCGACGGCCTGAAGATGGTCGAGCGCGGCTACCGCCAATTGCTGCGCGCACGAAGGCGCCTCTCCTGAAGGGGGTCCGTCCGGCGCCTGGTCCACTTATGCGCTGTCGGCAGATTCTGGAGTGAACGGCTGCTCTTCGCCTTCAACTCCGACGTAGAGCCCGCCTTTGCGATATCCCATAAGCGCACCCGTGCGCGCGGTGTGAGATCGCATACTACCTGAAGCGGAGACCGACCCCCCGGGGTCACCGCGATAACGGCTAGGTGGGAAGATGGCCAGCGGCGGACCAGCATTGGAGAATTGTCGTACATCTAAGAAACCGCTAATATAGCAAACTGGCTTCCGGAGGGCCGTCCGATGTCGATTCACGAGGAACTGCAGGTTTTCTGGAATTCCTATGTGGCTGCCTATCGTGCTGGCGACGCCAAAACATGCGGCGCCATGTTTACGGCCGATGCCGAATTACTTTCGCCCTACGCGCCTCCTGCTCGGGGCCGGGATGCTATCGAAGCTCTCCATACAGCCTGGACGCACGGCCACGACGAGGCGCCTGAAAAGAAGATGACAGTGATACACGCGGGCAGATCTGGTGACCTGGCTTGGTGTCTGGCGACGTATACCGAGGGCCTGGAGGTTGGCAGCGGTACGTCTGTCAACGTCTTCGAGCAGCAGGCCGGCGGATCATGGCTGATACGGATGTGCAGCCTTAACAGCACCGACTGAGGCATAGGTTTGTTGCCGAGTTGGCTGAGTGTCGGCATCCATGGATGGGAGGCGACGGGAATGCAGCAACTCGACTTCTTCTATTTCTTCGGAAGCGGCTACTCGTATCTGTCCGTGATGCGCGTTGATGCGGTGTCAAAACGGTCGGGTGTTGCCGTTCGATGGCGGCCCTTCAATGTCCGCACCGTCATGGCCGAGAACAACATCGCCCTCCGCACCCAGGCGGCAAAGGTGAAGTACATGTGGCGCGATGTGGAGCGACGCGCGGCGACGCACGGGGTGCCTTATGTCAGGCCACCCATCTGGCCGACCGATCCGGACCTTGTGGCCAACCGAGTCGCCATGGTGGCGGCCGAAGAGGGCTGGTGCGAGGCTTATACCGTCGCAAGCTTCAGGGCGTGGTACCTAGAAGGCATGGATCTGGGTAGCCGTGCCCATCTGGAGCATGTGCTAGCCCCCCTCGGTCAAGATGTCGGTCGTGCGATTGCAAGGGCCGATGAGCCCGGTGCCCATGAGCGTCTCAAGGCTGAAACCGACGCGGCCCGCAACTACGGCATTTTCGGCTCTCCAGCGTTCGTCGTGGATGGCGAGACGTTTTGGGGTGACGACAGGCTCGAAGAGGCGCTTGCCTGGGCCGCTGGCCGACATGATCTGCAAGCGCTGAGACATCATTGATAGGACTGAGTGCGCCAGGCATTTGGTGAAAACCATGCGCGGATTGTCAGTCCCACGGGAGGACTCAAGTGCCAAGCCGCTGGACCATTCTTGCTGTCTTGTTTGTCGCTCGCACCGCCTTCGCATTTCAGTTCGGGAGCGTAGGGGCCGTCGCACCACAGCTTAGCCAAAGCGTCGATGCGAGCCTGGCCGACATCGGTATCCTTATAGGAGTTTACTTTGCGCCCGGCGTCCTGCTTGCTCTGCCCGGTGGCACGATCGGACGCCGCTATGGCGACAAGGCGACCGTCCTCGGGGGGCTCCTGGCGATGCTGGCCGGCGAATTGCTTATGACTACGTCGGCATTATGGAGCGTGCAGATCGCGGGCCGACTGATTGCGGGCACTGGCGGCATTCTCTTGAGCGTCCTGATGACCAAGATGGTGGCCGACTGGTTC
The DNA here is from genome assembly GCF_006440835.1 of Mesorhizobium sp. B2-5-11. NCBI lineage: Bacteria > Pseudomonadati > Pseudomonadota > Alphaproteobacteria > Hyphomicrobiales > Phyllobacteriaceae > Mesorhizobium > Mesorhizobium sp. B2-5-11. Next base: position 8,985 of record NZ_VFUK01000009.1, on the reverse strand, counting down.
ACTGGTCGCGAAATCGCAACCGCGATGGCCATTTTCGTCAACTCGTGGCCGGTGGGCATCGCAATCTCGCTCATGCTCCTGCCATGGATCGGAGCGAGGTTCGGGCTTCATCTCGTCAACCTTGCCGTCGCGGGGTGGATTCTGATCGGCTTCGGCCTCATGGCTTTCGTCTACCGCGCGCCGGAGGCGGCGGTCTCTCTTGAAGGCGAACGAGGCAGTCTGACCTCGGAAACGGTCTATGCAGTCGTTGCCGCTAGCTCAATCTGGTGTCTCTACAATCTCGGTTTGTCGATGATCTTCAGTTTCGGGCCATCGATGCTGGTTGAGCGAGGATGGTCCATGGCTGCGGCTGGATCGACGATCAGCATCGTCCTCTGGCTCGCGGCGATTTCGGTTCCCTTTGGTGGCTTCCTCGCTGATCAGACCAAACGCGGCGAAGCCATCATTGTCGCAGGCAGCATCGCCTTTGCCCTGCTAACGGTTCTCCTGTCGCGAAGCGGCCACGTGCTTCCCATCGTCATTGCCGTCGGTGCCGTCTGCGGCCTCCCCGCCGGTGCGATCATGAGCCTTCCAGCACGTGTGCTCGAGCGGAAAACGCGGGCGATCGGAATGGGAATATTCTATACGGCTTTCTATGCCGGGAGCCCGGTTGGAGCGGCGATCGGCGGAAAGCTTTCCACCTCGATCGGCTCCGCCAGCGCCGCGCTGGACTTCGGGGCCGTCGTGCTCCTGGTTTGCCCAGCCATTCTGTGGTTCTTCCGCCGTATCGTTGCTGGCCAGAAGCGGCTGGCGCTTCCCTCGACGTAGAACGCGCAAGCAAACCTTGGTGATACCCCGGGACATGGTGTCGTTGCGTGGCACGGTAGTCATCAACGCTTTATTCTAGGCGTGGGTGTCGAAGCCAATCGTCCTGCTGCTTCTCTCGTCAGTGAGGGCCATTCGACGAGCGTCGGGACGTTGTCCGGTCGGCCACACTCGACCTGGGCTCAGATCGCTCCTCGGCGATACGGCTGGAATGAGGCGACCGCGGGTCACCCGTCCCAACCCCACAAGCATTCCCCGCTTGCGCCGGAGAGTCTCGGAGAGGTGATTCCAGAAGGTAGTCGGGATGCGGACCTCGGGTCCGATTCGAGAACCCGCGTGACACGATGCAGCGCGACGACCATGTCTCTTCGCTTTCAGCCGAAATGATGGGCAGCAATGCGCCCAATTCCGGCCGTTGAAGTTAGCGCTGCTGCTCACCAAAGCGGACTTGCACGGGGCGGGCGCGTTAGTTCAATTCCTGACCCGAAGCAGACATTGCGTTTCCCGCCAGAATCAGTTGAAATCGACAACAGATATTACCGCCTTCGGGCAATAATCTCGACCGGCCCAATCAGGCCGGCTGAAATACTTTCGCTCATGTTTCGGACCATCTGGGGCCGCCGCGCTCCCATGAGAGTTTGCACGCCCAGTACTGCCCGCCCCATGGCCACTTGGGCGCGCTGCCGTGCGAAGTACTCGAGCGCAGCATCACGCCGCTGGCGTTCCGACAAGATCTCGAACCCTGCCGCGGAAAGTGTGTCGCGGTACTGCTCTGGAGCGGCGATCGCGTTCGTATCTGCCGTACTCGCCCATGGCAGCGGATAAGACAGTTCGCCGGGTCCAGTGCGCATGACGTCGAAGACACCGAAACGCGCCCCGGGGCATAGGACCCGCGCAATGTCCGAAAAATAGTGCGCTCTTGTCGGCGATATTCATTCCGACATGCAACATGTATGCGGCAGTAAACGATCCATCTGGGAAGGGCAGCCGCAAAGCATCGCCCTGCTGCAACGAGACGCGCTCCCCTAGATGGAGCCAGCCGGAAAGGACATTGCCGGCTTCGACGTAGTCGCGAGTGAGATCGATGCCGGTGAGGTGGCAGCCATACTTCGCTGCGATCTGTCGCGCTGGTCCACCGAGGCCGCAGCCGATGTCGAGCACTCGATCCGCAGCGGTGAGCGCAAGTTGCCCTGCCAACTCTCCCGTGGCGGCGCGGCCGCCAATGTGAAACTCGTCTACGGGCGAGAGGTCCTCGGCGGTGACCGTGCTTTCGGTCTTCCCCATGGCGGCAAGACCATCGCGAATACCTGCGACCAGGCTGCCTCGCGCGTAGTGGTCAGCAATCTGTGAATGCGGCGCTGCTTCCATCATCATCGCCCCTTTGGTGCAGCCTCCGGATCATCTCCGCCTACGGACCGCTTGCGTCCGCGAATGGGTCTCCGAACTCTGTCGATCCGACGGTCATAGCATTTGCACTTCGTTCAAGCCATATTATGCCGGACGTTGAATCCAAATGTTTGGATGTCGCACACCTGCTTTGTTTTATTGCCGTCGCCGAGTAAGGCTACATTGCGCTCCCGCCGGAGCGGCCCGGCATGCAGCCCGTCTGTCAATAGGGAGGCGAGTTAGAAGTACAGCTCTTCCGCCACGGCGCACGCGGCTCCGAGTGACTAAGCGGGGGTTCCAAGTTTCCGACGATGCGCGTTCAACCCCATGCGCAGCTTGATGGTGCCGTATTCTGTTAGCCTGAGGAATGGGCGGCATTTAGGCCCGCCGCCTGGCCCTGAAAGCCTCGTGTCGGAAGACGGCGCCTATACACGCCGTCAGAACTCCGACCATGTCTACGGCCGCTTGCACCGATTCGGCCGTTCCGACGAGCTTCAAACCTCGGTCAGTTCCAAAAGCAAGGTTGAGAACCTGTCAGTGAGCGGCGGGCTGGAACAGTTCGATCACGTTCCCCGACGGTCTTCGAGCAGGATTTGCGAGCCACCGACTCCACTGATGACCTCATTGCGAAATGGCAACCCGGCGCCTTTCAGCCGTTCGACTTCCTCTTTCAGATCTTCGACAAGCAGCAGGATGCGGTTCCACCCGCCGGGCACTGGACGGCGACCGTCCGGCATCGGCCGTGCGCCGGAGCTTGCAGCGCCACTCAACATCAGCCGCAAGGGACCACGGGTCACCGACGCAAACGCTGGCCGTGCGTCCTGCTCGATGGTGAACCCAAGGTGCTGCGTGTGGAAGGCGACGGAGATTGCGACATCGTTGACAATGTACCGAACACTGGCTGGCGTCATTATGGATCACCTTTCAAACGACCCCCGGCAAGTTTATTAGAAGCGATTTCGTATGGGCAACGCAATGGACCAACAGCTAGGCGCGCCGATACGCGGGTCCGCAGGCGAAGTCTTTCGTGTATTCCTGAGGCTTGGCCTCACATCGTTTGGCGGACCCATCGCGCATCTCGGTTACTATCGCAACGAACTGGTGTTGCGTCGCAAATGGCTCGATGAGCAAGCGTATGGCGATCTCGTCGCCCTTTGCCAGTTTCTTCCTGGTCCGGCGTCCAGCCAGGTGGCCTTCGCCCTCGGCGTATTCAGAGGTGGTGGCCTGGCAGGTGGCCTTACAGCATGGCTCGCCTTCACCCTGCCATCGGCACTGATCATTGTGGCCTTCGCTTTTGGTGCGGCAGGGCTTCATGGCCCAGTCGCGGACGGCGTATTTCACGGGCTCAAGCTCGTGGCTGTTGCCGTGGTAGCACAAGCAATCTGGGGCATGGCGCGAACGCTAACGCCCGACAAGCAGCGCGCCGCCATTGCGATACTCGCGATTGCGGTTGTCGTCGTCGTCGGCGGGTCGTTCGCGCAAATAGCTTCGATCGTCCTTGGAACCCTCGCCGGGCTATGGCTTTGCCCTGGCGAGGAAACCAAGGTGCCTGGACATTTGAGTTTTCCCGTTTCGGCTCGCGGCGGCGCTGTTTCGCTAGCACTCTTTGCTGTCCTCCTTGTCGTTCCGTCGCTGACGGAACGGGCCACGGGTAGTCACGCTATCGCATTCTTTGACGCCTTCTACCGCTCTGGGGCCTTGGTATTCGGCGGAGGCCATGTGGTGCTGCCGCTGCTGCAAACGGAGGTCGTCAACACGGGCTGGGTGACGAACGAAGCCTTCCTGCAGGGCTATGGACTGGCGCAGGCAGTGCCGGGGCCGCTCTTCACGTTCGCTGCCTATCTGGGGAGCGTGGCAAGCCCCGTTCCAAACGGCCTGGCCGGCGCGGCGATCGCGCTTATCGCCATCTTCCTGCCCGGTACGCTGCTTGTTTACGGCATGTTGCCGTTTTGGGACGCCCTGCGCTCGCGTCCAGGCGCCCAGGCTGCGATGCGCGGTGCGAATGCGGCTGTGGTCGGCATCCTTGGGATGGCTCTCTACGATCCGGTATGGAAGAGCGCAGTCGTCACGCCAGGGGATTTTGCTCTGGCTGTAACCGGGTTCCTGCTTCTGGTCGTATGGCGGATGCCGTCGTGGGTTGTTGTGGCGTTGCTTGCCGCTGCTGGCGCGCTTCGCGCCGCGATGATTTGACAATGGCCTTTGCGATGGCGCGCCTGAATCCTGGCGTCGGCGAAGCAGCCGCGGACATTTGGCTGCATTCCCGTGAACCACAGACCCGGCCGCGTCGGATCATGATCGCCGCCGTTAAAAAGCGGAACGCCCTGCCGTCCAGAACGCCAAGCTTGCCCACCATCGATTCGAGGCCCGTACTATAGCCGTCGCCGCGATCACGATGTCGGGACCGATCAGATTGCGGTTAGCCAGGATCACGCCCCGAGGGGTACCCGCGTTTCTCCGGTGGCCAATCATGGCCGAAGGAGAAACGGAATGGGACACTCGTATTACAACCTCGCCGCCTCCGATCGCTGCGCATGGAATGCAGGATCGTGCTCCCCAAAGCTTATTTTTCGCGAGCGGACCACTCGGCGGTCGCCGGCGGTTCCTAGAGATCAGTCACTTCAGCGCAGAGATGCAGCGCTCCAGGCGTTGAAGTCGCAACTTGCGGGAATGGATGTGATAGCCGAGCTCCGCGAGCCTTCTTAGTTTGAATGACTCTCTTTCCGTAAGTAGTTCCATTTCGAACTGGGCGATTTGCTTTCTGAGCTGTTGAGCGTCAGCAAGCCGCAGTTCCCGAATCCAGCCTCGGCCCCGCATTCCCATGCACTCCGAATAGTCTGGTCACAAGGCTCCGAGGCCGCTGCTGCTCTGTGGAAGATCGATTGGGCGAAGTTCGGGATTTTTCAATGTTCCGTCACCATCATCAAGGTTGTGGCCCGCGCACCCAGCGAACCGCAGTGCATCCCCGCGACCCGATATGCGCCCCCGTGAGTGCATGGCAACCCTTCGAGCTCACTTTTTTGCGGTTGGGGTCTGGTCAATGACAAGCCGCTCAACTCTGGTCCACAACCGCTGCGGGTGTGGCACACGACCCTTGTTCCATTGTTGAGTTGAATCAAAAGCGAATGATCGGGAACCGGTTCATTCGGGGGATAGTTTACATTCCAGGGACGTCTGACGGCGCTCACTAAGGTGAATGGGAGTGTTCGTCTTCTAAATTAGGATTCACTAATTGAAACGTGAATGTCTTCCTGCCTCGCGCTGTGACACAGGCCGACTGATATGACTTCTTCTGAGCACGATCTGGATGCCGGCTTCGATCCACCCGAACTGGACTTGCAATCTGTTTCTTCGACAACCGATGAGCGGACGATAGCGACTCAGCGGGGCAGGGCGTCTTGTTCCGTCATGGCACCTGGTCTACACACCTTCGAGGCAAGTGATCACGTTGTCTATGTCGGTCTCGAGGCCGCACCAGGCGTGTGTGCCTCCCTCGGGGGAGCCAAGGCTGAGCGCTACGACGCGGCGGCAGGGAGCATCATCGTCAAGCCGGCACATCTTGAAGCTCGCTTGCGGCTGTCGAAGGCGCGGGAGAGCGCAATTATCGTCTACCCGGACGACAGCCTGAAGGAACTGGCCAGGCAGCAATTCGGCCCGGTGGAGACGGAGTTGATGCCTCCGCCCCTTGGCACGCGGGACTTTAATGCGTTGCGCATCGCCAAACTGCTCAAGGCGGAGCTTACGAAGAAGGAGGGCGTCAGCCACGTCCATATCGAGCAGCTGATCGCAATCATGGGCATTCACGTGCTTTACGCCTATGCCTCACGAACCAGCCGACCGGAGCAGTTCAAGGGCGGCCTTTCCAGGCAGTCCGCGCGAAAGCTGCAGGAGTTCCTGAGCATAAATCTCACCCGCAAGAAAGGTGATCGAATTGCGCATGTGGAAATTCCCGCTGGCCAGTGCAGCGGCGACGCTCGGCTTGATGGTGATGGGCACCGCGGCTTTGTCTCAAGATGTGACTTCAAAGCTGCCAGGCGGCGCGACTTCGCTCCAGGAAAGCTATCAAGACTGGAGCCTGACCTGTCAAAGCAGCACATCAACGGTAACGTGCGGTGTCTCCCAGCAACAGACGCAGCAGAACGGCCAGCGGGTCCTGGCTGTTGAGCTTAGGCGAAACAGCGACGCCACGCTCGCGGGCAATGTCGTGCTTCCGTTTGGGCTTATGCTCGACGCCGGCGCCGCATTGCAGATCGATGACAGCCAGCCCCTTGAGGCGCTGCGCTTCTCAACCTGCTTGCCGGCCGGCTGCATCGTGCCGCTCACCCTCGATGAAGGAACAGTAGCCGCATTGCGGGCGGGTTCGGTGCTGAAGATCAAGGTCAGAAGCACCGACCAGAAGGACATCGCTTTGTCCGTATCTTGCTGGAGCGTGAGACAGACAGCTGGTGGGCTGATCGGGAAGCCGCGCTACTGAAGGCCCCCGAGGAATGGTCCAGTGCTGTAATTATGATATTAAGATATTGGCTCGACGCGCTACGTCATCGGGATTGAAGCGAGAGGAGCTTAAACCCGCGCGGTTGGCTTACCTTGGGAGAATCTACAGGGCGCGCGTGGGATTTCGACAGCCCTAGACGTAAAGGCTGCTCCCGGCGAGCGGACCTATTCTCTTCAATTTCTCGATTTCGCTGTTCGCGTTCGGATCAGTTCAGCTGAGGCGCACAGACCTCCTGTTAAGTCCGCTTCTGATGATCTGAGCCTAGAAGCCAGCCGTCCGATTCCGTGAAGAGTTTCGGGCGCCGGCAGGCGTACGAAAGTCTCCGAAGAAGGAACCCTCGAGCCACAGGCGAGGGGTTATGGGGATTTCGATTTTTGGCTGGTGTCGGGGATAGCGCGACCGCCGGCGAGAAGCGGCGGGATTGATGCACGGACCGCCTTGTCTTCCGGCCGTGCGGCCTCCTCGGCTCGGCGTGCGGTCGGACGCAGCCCTGTCGAGGCCGATGATCTCCATGGACGCGCGTGGGTTCGTCGCCGGAGGCTGAGCGCCTGTGGCTGAAGGCTGGACTTCGCCATGCCGCGTCATGGGACGCTCTCCCGGTTCGTCGCCGACGCGTCCGGCGGCCCGCGCGGCTGCCTCCACGTTCGAACACGTCGATGATGATCATCCGTCCGCCGCAGCACGGGCATGGCGGGCGGAAGTCAGTCGGTTCTTCCGGAGTGCCGTCTTCGGGCAGCGGCGCGACGCTCAACAGTTTGCGCGCGAGTGCGAGGCTGGCTTTGTGGGAGCCGCCGGCGAGCAGGTCGTAGTGCCGGATGCGGTGGAAGCCACGCGGCAGGATGTGGAGCAGGAATCGGCGGATGAACTCGTCGGTGGCGAGCGTCATGATCTGCTGCCGGTCTGTGCCGTCGCGACGATAGTCCTTGTAGCGGAACGTGACCTCGGCCTCATCGAATCGGATGAGGCGGCGGTTCGAGATCGCAAAGCGGTGGGTGTAGCGGGACAGATAGGCAAGTACGGCTTGAGGCCCGGCGAAGGGCGCCTTGGCATAAACCACCCAGCGCTTCTTCCGGACCGGCGCCAGGTGCCGCAGGAATGCTCGCCGGTCGGTGAAGTGCGCCATCGATCCGAAGAAGGTGAGCCGGCCGGCATCGTGCAGCGCAACCAACCGAGAGAGGAACAGGCGGCGGAACAGCTTGCCGAGCACGCGCACCGGCAGCAGGAAGGCCGGGCGCGACGATATCCACCGGCTTCCGTCTGGCGCGATGCCGCCGCCCGGCACGATCATGTGCACATGCGGATGGTGCGACATTTCCGAGCCCCAAGTTTGAAGGACGGCGGTGATGCCGATGCGCGCGCCGAGATGCTTCGGATCCGCAGCGATCGTCAGCATCGTCTCCGATGCCGCCTTGAACAGCAGGTCGTCGACCGCCGCCTTGTTGTGGAAGGCGATGTCGGCGACCTCGGCCGGCAGCGTGAACACGACGTGGAAGTAGCCGACCGGCAGCAGGTCGGCCTCGCGCTCGGCAAGCCATGTCCGCGCCGCGGCACCCTGGCACTTCGGACAGTGCCGGTTGCGGCAGGAGTTGTAGGCGATGCGCCACTGGCCGCAGTCCTCGCAGGCCTCCACGTGACCGCCAAGGGCGGCGGTGCGGCAGTGCTCGATCGCCGACATGACCTTGAGTTGCTGCAGTGTCAGATGCCCTGCATGGACGGCCCGGTAGGCGGGCCCGGCAGTGCGGAAGATGTCGGCAACCTCAATCGAGGCGCGCACGCTCAGCCGTCGGGCGAGATCTCTTCCAGCTTGAAGAGGCCAAGCTTGTCGAGCGGGCTCGTGACGGTGCGCACCGTGAGGGTTGCAACCTTGGTGTAGAAGGCGGTGCTATTTAGCTTGGCGCGCCCGAGCAAGACCTGGATGATCCGGAATGTCGGTGCCGTCCTCCAGCAGGTGGGTGGCGAAGCTGTGACGCAGCATGTGCGGCCCGACCCGCTTGGCGATGTCGGCCGCCTGCGCTGCCTCGACGACCACGCGATAGAGCTGCCGCGTGCTGATGGGCTTCATCGCATGCTGCCCAGGAAACAGCCAGCCGTCGCGATGCATCACCCCCCTGCTGGCGTCCGCCCTTCCACCACTGGCGCAGCAACAAGAGCAGGTCTTGCGACAGCATGGCGTTGCGGTATCGCCCGTCCTTGCCGCGCTCGACGCGCAACAGCATGCGCTGGCTGTCGATGTCAGCAACCTTCAGCGTCGCCACCGCCGCCACGCGCAGGCCCGCGCCATAAGCGACCGACAGCGCGGCCTG
>NZ_VFUK01000008.1:0-285091 GCF_006440835.1 Mesorhizobium sp. B2-5-11 | reverse complement strand
TGCGCGACATCGTTGTGGCGAAAAATCTTCTTTTCCGCGCCCGAGCGCCGCACGCCTTCGATCATCGAGGCATGGTTGAGCTCGTCCGAAATGATCAGGCAGTTGGGCAAAAGCCGCGCGATGGTCGAGATCGAGGCTTCGTTGGAGACAAAACCGGAGGTGAAGACCAGCGCGGCTTCCTTGTCGTGCAGGTCGGCGAGCTCATGCTCGAGTTCGACCAGCGGATTGCTGGTGCCGGAGATGTTGCGGGTGCCGCCGGCGCCCGAACCCATCCGGCCCGCCGCGTTCTGGAACGCTGCGATGACATCCGGGTGCTGGCCCATGCCGAGATAGTCGTTGGAGCACCAGACGGTGATTTCCTCTGCGCGGCCGTTGGCGCGCCAGATGGCACGCGGAAATTTGCCCGCTATGCGCTCGAGGTCGGCAAAGACGCGGTAGCGTCGTTCCGCATGGAGCTGGTCGATCGCGTCCTCGAAGAACCGCTGATAATTCATGTCCGAATCTCCTTATTTACTCGCTGTCGCGCTGCGGGCATCGGCTACACCGAATTTGGCAAGGGTTGGACGTAACCCTTTGCGGCAACGGACGACCTTGATTCATGTCAAAATCACGACTCCGAGGCTCCGCCTGCTCAGGTCGATATGAACCGATGCAATGATCCGCTGCGCAGCACAGAACGCGTCACGCCGCCAAAGGTCCTCTCCAGTAGCCGACTGTGACCGTAGCCGCCGAGAACTATGAGATCGGCCGCAATATCCTGTCCGATCTGCAGGAGGATGTCCGCCGGTTCGGAGAGGCGCGCATCCAAGACCACAGATCGCGCTGTCACTCCGTGCCGTGCCAGAAAGAGCTAACGTCCGCGACATCGTCGCCACGGGACGCCAGGATGAGACTCGCCGCATCCAGCATACGATTATGGTCGACCACCAGATCGGTCGACGGCGAGCCGGTCAAGATCAAATCGGCAGCACGCGCATTGAGTGCAAGTTCGCGCGTGGGATTGCCTATCTTTGCGCGCCAAGATGCACGATTGCTGCCGTTGACGGTGCTCAGGAATTCCTCTCTCAGGCAGTCGAGGCGACCTTCTATCTCCTCCACCTGGCACCACAACGCCTTGGGCGCGGCCTGGTCGTCAGTGCCGGTCGGAAGGACAAAATGCGGCTCGGCGGCGCTAGAAGCCAGAGGTCGGCCTCGAGCCGTTGAGCCAAATCCCATGCCATCGAGATGCGCGGCGCGGCGTCGCGTCTACGTCCAGTTGCACCATAATCATCTTAAAAGCCATCGCTCATTCCATCTGCGGTTGAACCGACTTGGCCATCAAATAGAGGGAGGCGTAAAAGCAAGGAAAACGGCTGGTGCCGGCACGCTCGTACAGCCCGCAAGACCATAGGGTTGATCCTGATCAAGGACATGACGACGAATGGCGTCAACGTCGTGCTGTGGAGATTCAGAACGGAGTAGTCGATAATGCACACTCAGCCCGAGCCATCCTCATTAGGCACACAATTGTTGCCGGTGGCGGAGAATGGCCAGAAGCTCTTCCTCGCCGCCGCGTCCCTTCAGGTGCACGCCTTCAAGGCCATGATGCGCTTCAATGTTGAAACGCTGGCGTTTCTGAAGCATCGTTGTGAGCAGGACGTGAGGCTGGCCGATGACTTGATCAGTGGTCCGCAGTTCAATGATGCCTTCGACATCTTCGCTGCTTTCGTGCAGAATGCGACGTCGCAATACGTGATCGAAGCCGGCAAGGTCGCCGCATTGACCTCCAGGCTCGCTTCCGAAACGGCCAGAAACATGCGTAAGGGCGCCAGGATAGCGATCGAGGATGCCGCGGCTAAGACTGTCGTGTAGACGGCAATGCGGAGGTCGTCAGACAACATGAACGCCGTTTACAGACATAGTCGTCTCAGGGCTTCCGTATTTGCGTTGATGTTACTCGGATGTGTGCAGCCAGCCTTGGCCGATAGCGTAACGGAGCATGGCAAGGCGTTGGTGGAGGTCAACTGCGCCCGCTGTCACGCCGTCGGAAAAACTGACAGGAGCAACCATCCCGACGCTCCGCCATTTCGCACCTTGTCAAAGCGCTATCCGATCTCCGATCTGGAGGAAGCTCTTGCGGAGGGCATTTCGACTGGCCATCCGGATATGCCAGAGTGGACTGCGAGCCCCGATCAGATCGAAGCAATCATCACGTATATCAGCACGCTGCAGCAGCCGTGACCCAGTCTCGAATGCGGCAGGCGATCGGGTCTGAACGGCTCCGGCTATTCGCGGCCAATTGCCGGCCAGCAAACTGCTACCGGAGAGGGCCAGGGCAACATCCGGCCAGGGGCACGAAGAAACGACTGCGCATGCGCCAGGATCTGGGCCTCGGTAGGAGGATCCGCCGGTTCGATGCCGACAATGCGATTGTTTAAGCCGGTGTTGTACTCGCGGATGTGCGTGGCCAGCTCGTGCTTCGCCGACCCTGGTCGCGGACCGAAGGGCGCTGAGGATGTCGTGGTAGAAGGCCTGATTTCCCAATGCACGCTTGCCGTCGACCGAGCCAGCCTTGTTGTGGCTCGGATGATGCGCAAGCGTCGTCGCAAGTCTCACACTGTCGGAGGTTCTCGCGGTTGAAAAAGAACACCTTGGCTTCACAATGGTCGCAGGCGCGGCGTGTCGGGTCGCCATTGCTGGAAATCCTTGCGTGTATTGCTGAACGGCAATCTGAGGCGCTGAGGGCTTAAGCAGGCTGCGACACCAGGATTGCCAGGATCGATCCAGGTTTAATGACGGTATTCGCCGATGCGACAATGGTCGCACGCCCAGCTGCCGGCGCGACAATCTCGTGCAGCGCGCTTTCGACGCGAACCTCGGCTATGCGCTCTCCGGCCCTGATCGGGTCGCCGCTGGCAATGAACCAGTGCTCCAGGATGCCCTCTGGCAACATGCTGGCCGCCACTGCGCCTTCGTCGACCTAGGTATACCGCATGGCAAATCTCGTTTTGCCGTCGAACGATAGGCTCCTAGGCGGCGCAGTCCTTGATCACGATCAATCGGCGTATGGCGCAGATGCCGCGATTGTGCGGTGATTGACGCGGATCAAATTCTGGTTCGGCAGCCGGCCTAAGATGGCCGATCATCGCCGGAGCGAGGTCATGGAGCAGTTCAGGGAAATGGTGCCCATCGCCATGGACGTCGGATCAGATATCAATGCTGCAATCGCGATCGATTGGGCTGCCCGCGGCGCGCATGTGATTGCGGCCGGTATGGCGTCTGCCGCAGGAATTGTGGTCGACATCGGTTCGACACAGGCAATCGCGCCCGCTTTGCCGGTAATTTCAAAAAGTGATGCAGATCAAGGCGCGCCACACCGTTTGCGAAGATTTTGATGCGATGTGGAAACCAATCCTAAGCGCTCCTTTTGGTCGCGATCTAGAACTGGCCGTTTTCGACGAAGACGGCGAGCACGCGCTTGTGTTTGCCTGCAGAAGGATAAAGGAGGGCTGGAAGAATGCTGCTAGTGGTGCCCGTCTCGACATCCGGCCGACCCATTGGCGCGATTGGGATTGGGAAAGGACCGAGGTCAGAAATCGCAATCCTCTCGAGGACTCTCCCTAGGGTCGGGACTCCACGATCAACGCCATACGCACCAGGTGTGACAGACTACTCGCCTCCATTTTGCTCATGACATTGGCCCGGTGGATTTCGACCGTGCGCGGGCTGATCCCCAGATCGTAGGCAATCGTCTTGTTGGGTAAACCGGCAACGAGTCCGTCCAGCACTTGGCGCTCGCGGTCAGACAAGGTCGATAGACGCGCGCGGATATCCGCGGACTGGGGATGCGCCGCGTTCGCCTCGTTCCGGTTGGCCAGTGCAGAGCGTATCGCCTGGATCAGCATCTCGTCGTCAAACGGCTTTTCGACGAAATCGGAAGCGCCTTCCTTCATGGCCTGAACGGCGAGCGCCACGTCGGCGTGACCTGTCATGATGATGACCGGAATCTTGTGGCCGCCTGTTCTGAGTTGCCGTAGCAATTCGATGCCGTCTATTCCCGGCATGCGCACGTCCGTAACGATGCAGCCGTCGAGATGGCCATCCGCCGCTGAGAGAAAAGCAGTGGCCGACTCGTACAGGCGTACGGCAAAGTCGGCTGTCGCCAGCAGAAAACCGAGAGACTTGCGAACATCAACATCGTCGTCGACGACGTGGACCAGATCACTGTCGGCCATTTGTGACCTCATCCTTCTCAACGATGCGTAAGGTGAACCGAAAGGCGGTGCCGCCCGTCGGCATTGCCTCGGCCCAGATGTGGCCGCCGTGCGATTCAACGATGGTGCGGCAGATGGAGAGACCGACACCCATACCCTGCTTCTTGGTGGTCACAAATGGCTGGAACAGTTGCGCCGAAACCTCTGGCGCGAGCCCCGGACCGGTATCGATCACGCTCACTTCAGCCATGCCATCGTCCCGGGCAACGGTTGTGATTTTCAATTCACGGCGCTGCGTTTCCTGCATGGCCTCCACTGCGTTGCGCATCAGATTGAGCAGAACCTGCTGAATTTGGATGCGATCGGTCAAGACCAGTTCCGCGGCAGGGTCGAGCTTGTAGCCGATCTGGACATTGATCTCCCTCGCACCAACCAGGGCGAGCGACGAGGCTTCCTCGATGAGCGCCGGCAATCGCTCGACCTGGCGCTCGCTTTCGCCCCTGGCAACAAAATCGCGCAGATGACGAATGACGTCGCCTGCCCGCAGGGCCTGCTCGGCGGCCTTTTCCACGGCATCCCGCAGCATCGGCGCGTTTGCTTCCGTGCTCTTCTCCAGGAGCCGTCGGCTGCCCTTCAGGTAATTGGTGATGGCTGTCAGCGGTTGGTTGATCTCATGAGCGAGCGTCGATGCCATCTCGCCAAGGGCGGTAAACCGCGCCATGTGCAGAAGCTCCTGCTGCTGTTCCTGAATTCTTGCTTCCGCGCGATGACGTTCAGTCAGGTCGCGGCAAAAGCCGGTAAAGAAGCGTCCGGTTCCCGGGTGCATTTCGCCGACGGAAAGCTCCATCGGGAAAGTCGTGCCATCCTTGCGTGCCCCGGTCACGGTGCGGCCGAGCCCGATGATCCGACGCTCCCCGGTCGTCAGGTAGCGAAGCAGATAAGCATCGTGCTCTTCGCGATAGGGCGCCGGCATCAGCATCTTGACGTTCTGTCCGATGACCTCGCCCGACTGGTAACCGAACAGCGTTTCGGCGGCCGTGCTGAAGGACTGGATACTGCCTTGCTCGTCAATGACGACCATCGCATCAGGCACGGTCGCCAGGATTGAACGCAGATGATCTTCGCGCAACAGAAGCGCGGCATTCGCAAATGAGAGGTCGCTGACATCCGTGCCTTCAATGAAGATGGCGGTAATTCGACCGTCATCGGCCCTGATCGGCTGATAGACAACATCCAGGATACGCTCTTCAATTGGCCCATTGCTGCTGTTGCGGAATCCGACCTTCACGCCTTTGCCGCTGTAGGACTCGCCAGTCACGTACACGCGGTCGAGCCGTTCGAGGAATTCGTGTCTTTCGAGTTCGGGAAAGGCCTCGCGCGCCGATTTTCCAATAACCTGCCGGTCGCCAATGAGTTGCTGGTAGGCGGCATTGGTCAGTACGAACACATGGTCAGGCTCGCGTATCAGAGCCATGAACCCGGGCGCCCGATCGAACATTTGCGACAATAGGGATTCGAGCGTCGTCCCGCCAGGCGTCAAACTGAATGCTTCGTCTTGGATCACCCGCGGTTCCTTAGGCTCGAGACACATAAACAAGGCCTAACTATCACTTCTCCGATCAGAGACAAAACGGATCGAGGCCGAAGTCTAGATGCAAAAGCGATTGGCCGGTTCTTTGACGCGCATCAAGGAAGCCAGCGCCCGTGAATGCAATTCATAGCACATTCGAAACGCTTGAGTGAAAGGCGCGTCCAATGTCCTACAAGTCCATAATCGCGAATCTCGCCGTCGATACGCCCCCTGCTGCGATTGTGAAAGTGGGTATCGAACTCGCAGAGCGTTTCGGCGCCCATCTCATTGGTCTGGCGGCGGCGGATGTTCCGCCCTTGGTCGCGACGGGTGAAGGCATGGTCTACGAAGGGGAGGTCATGCAGATTCAGCGGACTGAAATCGAAAAGAGGCTTGCCGAACTGCGTGCCGAGTTCGAAAGCCTGGTCCCGGCTTCGATCACAAGCGAGTGGGGACAGGCCGTCTGCAGCCCGACCCGCTTCCTCAGCGTTTTCGCCCGCGCAGCCGATCTTGTCGTGACCGGTGCGTCGGGAGACGACGTGTTTCGCGCCGCCGATGTTGGCAGCCTGGCGCTCGGCATCGGCCGGCCAGTCCTGGTCATCGGAAACAACGTCGAACACCTCCGCGCTAATACGGTCCTGGTTGCCTGGAAGGATACCAGGGAGGCGCGACGGGCGGTGGCGGATGCCTTGCCTTTTCTGGCCAAGGCCAATGAGGTTGTCGTCGCCACGATCGCCGCCGCCAAAGGCGACGACAATGTTCGTGACAGTCTCGCCGATGTCGCTGTCTATCTTGAGCACCATGGCATCATGGCGCAGACGGAACTGATCACCGGTGAAGTCGATGGCGAGCAGTTGTTGACATTCGCACGCTCGATCAATGCCGACATGATCGTCTCAGGCGCCTATGGCCATAGCCGCCTGCGCGAATGGGCGTTTGGTGGCGTCACCCGCACGCTGATCGAAGAGAGCAGCATCAACCGCTTCCTGTCATACTGATGGCGAATATCGTGTCTTCTGGCGTGGACCAACATTCCGTTGCGGCGGCCGCAAGTCCGTATTGGTCGATCACCAGCGAAGATCTCGTGCGAGGTCTGGCAACTTCGCCCACATCGGGCCTGGCTGGGTCGGATGCCGCCTCGCGGCTCATCAAATACGGCGCGAATACGCCGGCCTCGAAGTCAGGCGCGTCGGCGCTTAGCGTGTTCGTTCGCCAGTTCCGTAGCCCGCTTGTCCTGATCCTGATCTTCGCGGCTAGCGTTTCGGCCTTCGTCGGTGCAGGTCAGGAGGCCGCAATCATCGGGGCGATCGTGCTGGCAAGTTGCGTTCTCAGCTTCACCCAGGAGTATGGGGCGTCGCGGGCGACAGAGGCACTTAAACAGCGTATCTCGCGCAAGGCTACCGTGCTGCGAGATGGCGTCGAATCCTCCGTTTCTGCCGAAGAAATCGTGCCGGGCGACCTCATCCGGCTATCGGCCGGAAACCTCATACCTGCCGACTGCGTCATCCTCGAAGCGCGGGATTTCAATGTCAGCGAGGCGGTGCTGACTGGCGAAACCTTCCCCGTCCTGAAGGCGGCGGGGCGATCAGATCCTGATGCGTCCGTCGCCCAACGCAACAATGCGGTGTTTACCGGTACGTCCGTGCGCAGCGGCACGGCGACCGTGCTTGCGGCAGCGACCGGCCGGCGCACCGAATTCGCCTCCATCGCAGCGGCACTGGAGCGACAAATCCCGGAAACGGATTTTGCCCGCGGGATCAGATCGTTTGGCTATCTGATGACCGAGATCATGCTGGCGATTGTCATCATCGTGTTTTTTGCCAATCTGATGCTGCATCGTCCGCTGATAGAATCGCTGTTGTTTTCCCTGGCACTCGCGGTCGGCCTCACACCTGAACTGCTCCCGGCCATTATCAGTGTAACACTTGCTCGTGGCGCCCGCGCCATGGCTGCCAATGGCGTCATCGTGCGCCGTCTCGACGCCATCGAGAATCTGGGCAGCATGGACGTGCTTTGCACCGACAAGACCGGCACGCTGACGGAAGGCGTGATCCACCTTGACGGATGGCTTGATGTCGACGGCAACCCGTCAACCGACATCCTGCTTTGGGCACGTCTCAACGCAACCCTGCACACTGGACTGAAGAACCCGCTGGACGAAGCCATCGCCGGTGCGCCGGGCAAGGGTGCATCATTGGCCGCTTTCACCAAGGTCGACGAGATCCCTTATGATTTCATTCGCAAGCGCCTATCCGTTGTTGTGCGAACCAAGGATGGCGAAGATCTTCTGATCACGAAAGGCGCAGTACAGAACGTCCTCGAAACCTGCAGCTTCGTCGGCACAGCGAAAGGCCTGGAACCTCTCGAAGACACGCACCGCGCGGCGATCGACAAGATGTTTCGACGCTGGAGCGCGGAAGGATATCGCGTTCTGGGGCTAGCGACGCGTCGATTTGAAAGCCACGCTACCTATGGCAGGAAGGACGAGGTCGATCTCGCCTTCGCCGGCTTTCTGCTTTTCCTAGACCCGCCCAAGGAAGGCGTAAAGAGCACGCTTGCCGAACTCGCCCACCGGGGCATCGCCGTGAACGTCATTACGGGCGACAACCGCTACGTTGCAGCCCATCTTGCTCAAGCGGTCGGCTTGCGTAGCGATCGGATCATGACCGGGGAGGATCTGTCGAAGTTGACCAAGAGCGCGCTCTTTGCAGCCGTGCAGGACACTGACCTCTTCGTCGAGATCGATCCCAACCAGAAAGAACGCATTGTCCAGGCCTTGCGGAGCAGGGGCCATGTCGTTGGCTATCTGGGTGACGGCATCAATGATGCGCCCGCGCTCCATGAGGCCGATATTGGGGTCTCCGTCGACACCGCATGCGATGTCGCGCGTGAGGCTGCCGATATCATCCTTCTCAAGCAGGATCTCGGAGTGCTGGTGCGGGGCGTCGACGACGGCCGCAAGACCTTCGCCAACACCATGAAATATATCTCCATCACCACCAGCGCCAATTTCGGCAACATGATAAGTATGGCGGTCGCCTCGCTATTCCTGCCTTTCCTGCCACTTCTGGCAAAGCAGATCCTGCTCAACAATTTCCTTTCCGACGTGCCCTCACTCGCCATCGCAAGTGACAACGTTGACGCAGATCAGCTGCACAGGCCGCGCCACTGGGACATCCGTTTCGTGAGGCGATTCATGATCAGCTTTGGCCTGGTCAGTTCGCTGTTCGATTTCGCAACCTTCGCGTTCCTGCTGCTCTTCGCCCATGCCACAGAGGCTGCATTCCAGACAGCCTGGTTTGTCGAATCGTTGCTGACCGAGCTTGCAATCGTGCTCATCGTTCGTACGCACCGCGCTTTTTGGGCGAGCCGTCCGAGCCCCTTGCTCGCCTGGCTGACACTGGGCGTCGGGTTTGTCGCGATCATGATTCCGTATCTGCCGTTCGCAGACTGGTTCGGTTTCGTGCCCTTGCCGCTGCCTATACTTGCCGGACTTGTCGCTATCACCGCGCTCTATCTATGGGCCTCAGAGGCGACAAAGCGCGGGTTCTTCGGCCAGGAGGAGCCGCAGTCGCACCCGAAGAGGCCGGGGCAACCTATTGGCAGAGCCACCAAGTCTCATTCTGCGTACCCGACATTATAGGCTGGGTGGAGAGGCTTGAAACCATCGTGAAAAGAGCGCCGGCATTTTGCCTTATCGCAGATTGGACAAGGGGCTGCAGGTGCTGCTCGTTCATCCAGGCGGCCCATTCTGGCAAAAGCGAGATCTTGGGGCCTGGTCGATTGCAAGGGCGAGTATAATCCTAGCGGGGACGGCGCGGCGCGAGTTCACCGAAGAGACAGGCTGGGAGCTCAAGGGCCCACTGCTGAATTTGGGTGAGTAGCGCCAGCGAGAAGGCAAACCCAGCGCTCGAGGGTGATTTCGACACCGCGATGATGCGCAGCAATCTGTCTGCTATGGAGTGGCCACCACGCAGTGGCCGGGGACAATTGTTTGTCGACGTCGACCGCGGTGAATGGCTGGATCTAGCCTTGGCCCGGGACAAGTTGGTAGTCGGCCAACGGCGTTTTCTCGACCGCCTTGTCGCTTCAGCTCAGAGCCCAAGCCCTCCCGTTTAGCCTCAGGGATTAGCAACGACGCCTGCTGTTGATCGAGATCAATGATTGCGGCCGCCGACATGACAATGATGGTCGCTAGGCAGGAGTGATCAGCATGACATTTCTCGATTATCTGGTTTCAGTCGACGCCAGGACCGCCCTGATGGGCCGCATGATGCAGAAGCTTGGCGTCGACAAACAATTGAAATCGGTGCCGGATCATGCCGCCGTCACCAACCGGGCAGTGGACCGATGCCGCTCGTGTGGGCATCAGGACGAATGCTCGACCTGGCTCGACGAACACCAGCAAGCCGATAATCCGCCAGACTATTGCCGCAACCGTGATCTTATCGCACGGCTGCAACACGCCGCCGGTCAACGTTAGAACCGTCGACGCCTCGAGCTGGATGGAGGGTCACTCAACCTCTGGAAAGACCGTACGTCTTGGAGGTCCAGCGCAACCGGATGCGTAGGCTCCGGACTCCATGGATCGCCCTGGCGGGCTTGATAGCACGGACCTCTTCAGCTGGTGGCCACATCTTCAGGCGAGCATCCAAACCCGTTTGGCATGGTAATCGGCTGGTGATGTTCTCATTCTCGACAATTCGCTGTCGAGCGAGATTGATCGTGGACCCGCGGCTTGCAGTGGCAAGTTCGTCGGGATCGTCCCGCCGCTACGAAACAAGCACCACGGACAACGGATCGGCGCAGAAGAGACCATCCCTGACAGCCTTTACGCCGGCAACGTTTTCGGCTGCCACAAAGGCTGCCTGGCGCTCACGTTCGTCGAAGATGACACCGCTCAATATCACCACGCCCTTGTTCACCATCACGTGGATCAGGTCTTTGCCGGTCCATTTGTGCTTTGCAAGCTCGCCAGCGACGTTGTGGCGAATCTGCTCGTCATCGATGACCGAACGGCCTGCATCCGGAAGGACGCTGAGCAATGCCCGCAGCAGATCAGAACGGGTGATGATGCCGACGACTTTCCCGGCATCGATGACCGGAATGCGTTTGACGTGATGTTGCGTCATGAGTTCGACGACCTCGGCGAGCGACGCGGCGGGAGACGCCGTGACGACATCGCTGGACATCACCTCCTCGATCCGTCGACCATTGGCGTGGACATATTCGTCGGCGGCCTTTCCAGGACTGACGAGAAACTCTAGCCAGCGCGAGCGCTTTTGCTCGGTGTCCAGTTCTCCTCGTCGCAGGAAATCGCCCTCGCTGACAATCCCCACCAGCGTGCCGTCGCCGCGAACAACAGGCAGGCCGCTGATCTTATTGGACAGCATCAGCCCGGCCACCTCGGCGATCGAGGCGGACGGGTCCGTGCAGATGACTGGCTTGCTCATGATGGCTTCGGCTTGCATGCTCGCTCCCCGGAGATATTTCATTCCCGGCTTCTTAGATGCCGCATGAGCGAAGGGCCTTGATTTGAATCATTTTGCCCTCGAGACAAATGACCCAAGCTGGGGCTGCAAATAACCAGGCGCGTGCCCGTCAACCAGCGATCGCGGTCTTAGCGACGTTCACGCCAAGTTCGTAGACAAGCAGTCCACCATAATAGGCCGTCGCCGTGACCAGAATTGCTCCGCCAATTTCGACCAGAGGAATAGCAATGGTCAGTAGCCGCAGTTCACGATTCCGCACCCAAAGGCCGAGCCTCACTAGGCCCCAGATCAGAAACGCGAACGCTGTGATACCTCCCAGGCTCTCGTGGATCTCCGCTATGTCACTGCTGAAGCCGGCGGCTTCAGCATGATCGAGTGCCATTCCCCCATAGAACCAGGTTCCAATCGCGAACGCCCCGGCTGCGAGAGCGATAAAGGTCGATACCGTCCCCACGCCAGAACGCTTGGTCACCGCGTTGCCGCGAGCGAGCACCACAAGGTCGATCGCCGCCAAAGTGTAGATGAGGACAATGGGAAAATGCACGAGCATGGGATGGATATGCTGGACTGGGATCATGACAAGGAAAATCTCCGGAGTGGCCAAGGGATGGCGCAGATAGAGGGGGTAAGTTTGGCGATAGCGCAATTGATCAGCGGACGCCCAGCTCAAGGGCTGGGCATAAGCTTTTCGGTATCAGTCGTCGTCCCCCTGGCCGTCCTCGTCAGTGCTGCTGAAAACGGCCTTACTGGAAGTGTGACTGTCGTCGCATTCGTGGTCATCGCCAACGCCCTTGATCGCCTTGGGACCGGTGGCATCCTGCATGGGGATGGCCTCCAGATCGATTGGGCCGGCAGGGGCAATTGAGGATGAGGATGACGCTGCGCATGAACCTTCTTCAGATTCAGCGGCTGCCGGCAGGGCAAAGGTCGAGAAGCATCCGAGTGCTGCGAGTAAGAACAGGGAATTGCGCATGGTTTCGACATCCTTTTCTCTGCGCGGCCATGATTGGCCGCGAGGATGCCGTGATAGCGAGCCTTTGCTTGCCGGCAGCTGTGGATGGTTGACAGCAAATTGAAAGCTTCGACGTGCGACATGCCTCCCTCATGATGGTCAAACTAAAGAGCCTCGCAATCCTGGGCCTGGCCGGGCTTGTCCTGGCCCAGCCACTTGCCGCGCGGGCTGACGAGGACGACGATGGCGATCATGACAGGGCGCGGGATCTCTACGAACACGGTGAGATAAAAGGCCTTTCCAATATCCTCGATATTGTTCGCGCGCAGGCTCCAGGCGACATCGTCGCGGTTGACCTCCTCCGCAAGGCCAACAAATGGGTCTATCGATTCCAGGTCGTCGGCGCCGATGGCCGGCGAAAGACTGTCGATGTTGACGCCGGTGCCGGTGTCATCATGCGCGAAAGGGAGGGGGACTGATGAAGATCCTCCTTGCCGAGGACGAGCCCCGTATCGCCGCCGATATCGCTACAGCCCTTAAGGCATCCGGTCTGGCGGTTGATATCGTTCGCGATGGAGAGGCTGCCTGGTTCGCAGGCGATGTGGAGAACTACGATGCTGCGATCCTGGACCTCGGGTTGCCGAAGCTCGATGGTCTCACTGTCTTGAAGCGCTGGCGGGCCAATGAGCGCAGGTTTCCGGTTCTCATCCTGACGGCAAGAGGTACGTGGACCGAACGCGTGGACGGTATCAATTCCGGTGCTGACGACTATCTTCCCAAACCCTTTGAGATGGAAGAACTGCTCGCCCGATTGCGGGCGATCCTGCGTCGTTCGGCCGGGCAGGCCGCACCCGTTCTGAGGTCCGGGCCGTTGCTTCTGGATACGCGCCAGATGCGTATTTCGCTCCGTGGCGTCCCCATTTCTCTTTCGCCGCTGGAATACCGGCTCCTGGCGTTTCTGATGCATCATGCTGGTCGGGTGGTGGCGCCCACCGAACTTGCTGAGCATCTCTACGATTCAGGGAACGACCGCGATCCGAACACGATCGAGGTGATCGTCGCGCGCTTGCGTCGCAAGCTCGGGAGTGGCGCCATCGAAACGCGGCGCGGCTTCGGGTATCTGATGCCCGATGATCCCGCCTGATGGGCGGCTCGATCCGCTTCAGGCTGTGGCTGGCGGCAACGATCTCGATTCTTGTCGCGCTCGCCATAGCCGGCGCCGGCTTGCGCTATCTGTTTGAACTTCACGTCGAGCGGCGCGTTGTGGGCGAGCTGACGGTCGATCTCAATGAGTTGATCGGCGCAACGACCTTCACAAGCAACGGCCAACTGGTGTTAGCCCCGGTGCTCACCGACCCGCGCTTCGCCAATCCGCTGTCCGGTTATTACTGGCAGGTCGAAGACATCGCTACCGGCGGTCTCCAGCGCTCACGATCTTTGTGGGACGCCAAGCTGGTCCTGCCTGCCCGCAGCGCAACGGGTGAGATGCGAACGGTCGAGGAGTTCACGGGACCTGGCGGAGAACTCAGCATTGCGGTCGAGCGTACAATCATCGACGCCGGAGGTCGGTCCTTTCGCGCAGTCGTGGCGGAGGATCATCGAACCATCGAGGCGTCTGTAAGCGAGTATGTTCGCGATCTTGCTCCGGCTCTCTTGATGCTCGCCGCAGTTCTCATGGCCGCGTTTTTCATCCAGATCACGATCGGTCTCGCACCTCTGGAGACCTTGCGGGCCGCCGTCGGAAGCGTGATTGCGCAGCGAACGACACGGCTCGATGTGGTGGCACCGAGCGAAGTGCAGCCGCTCGCTGACGAAATCAATCGTCTTCTCAATGCCCAGGAGAAGGCTCTTGCTCGGGCCCGTTCGCGCGCCACCGATCTGGCGCACGGCCTCAAGACGCCGCTCCAGGTCCTGTCGGCTGACATCCGTGCCTTGCGCAAGAAAGGCGAGACGGATCTGGCCGACGAGATCGAGAAGAGCACAGAAGCGATCCGGCGCCATGTCGAGCGGGAGCTCGCGCGCGCCCGCCTCGCGCCCGGCGTTTCCGGCGAGGCATCCTGCCGGGTATCGCAGGTCGCGGCCGGCGTCATTGCCGTCGTCAAGCGCACGCCAAGCGGCAAGCAGCTTTCATTCAAGATGACCGTCCCGGAGGATCTGACAGCGCCGATGGATGAAGGCGACTTGTCGGAAATCCTCGGCAATCTGGTCGAAAACGCCGCGCGCTACGCAAAGTCGTCAGTGCGTGTCGATGCATCCTCCACCGCTGACGAGGTAATCGTCACTGTCGCCGATGATGGTCCTGGCATACCGGATGCCGATCGGGAGACCGCTCTGTCCCGTGGTGTCCAGCTCGACAGCAAGGGCGGCAGCAGCGGGCTTGGCCTGGCCATCGTATCCGATATCGTCGAAGCCTATGGCGGACGCCTTGCCATGGCCAACGCCGATCCGGGTCTGTTTATGGCCATTTCCTTGCGACGACACAGTTGAGCGTCCTTCAGACGAAACCCGGGAAGTAGTCGACCCTTATCTTCGAGCGACGCACGCCCATGGCCAGCAGCTTCTTGCGCAGCGCCTTGACCATCGCCTGCGGGCCGGAAATGTAGAAAATCCGCTCGAGGTGGTCCGGTATAGCCAGACGGATCAGGCGCTCGTCGATGTAGCCAGGATACTGGCCACGCTCGCCACCTCGCGCGACGGCGTGGAACGTTCGGATGCCGAGTTCGCGTTTTGCGGCACCGAGCACGTCACGGTAGGCAATGTCCTGCTGCCCCTCGGTTCCGTAGAGGATGACGATCGGCCGCCGCTCATTGCGGTCGAGTAGGTATTGCAGCATCGAGCGGAATGGCGTGATCCCGATGCCCCCGGCCAGGAAAGCGATCTTGATTTCACGCCGGGCGGGCAACGTGAAATTGCCGGCCAGTTGCGCGGCGTGAATCGTGCTGCCTGGCTTCATGGCCATCAATTCGCGCTTGAAGGCGCTTGATTGCGGATAGAACTTGACGCCGAGGCGGACCGTTTCCTCCGTCGGCGCCGAGGCGACCGTGAAATACCGGCGGTTGCCGCGATTGTCGGCACGATGGAGACCAAGCGTCCATTCGAGATACTGACCGGCCTCGAAGGCGAGCTTGCGCGGCGAGCGGAAGATGAAGTCAAAGCTGTCGACGGCCGACTGCTCGATGCGTTCAAGAGTCAGCACGAAGCGTCCCTTGGGGCCTGCCGCATAGGCAAACAGGTTGCCGGCAAGCAGCGCCAGTTCCGGCGTGAAATAGAACGAGCCGAGATGAATGGCGGGAGCAAACAGAAAGCCGACGATCGCGGCAAAGGCGATACGCGGCCAACGCATCGTCGGCGCGGTCAGCGGCTCGGTCAGCATCACGAAGGCAAAGAACAGCAGGGGCGAGGAACTCAGTGTCTGCGTGAGCGCCGTCCAATACTGGTCCGGATCGGTCGTTGCCAGGATGGTCGCCAGCGCCGCGACAAGGAAGGTCGAGACAAGGTCAAGCCGGCGCAGTTTGCGGACAATGAGCATACCGCCGACGAGCACGAGCGGAAGCAATGGCAGATTGCCGCCCACCCACCAGGTGGCTGGTTGGTCGAGCAGCAGCGCGGACAGCGCCACGCCCAGCGCAGCCGGGTTGAAAAGGTGCTTTCGGCCGATGGCGAGAATGAATTTCGATGAAATCGCCCAGACGGACGCGAATGCCACCGCTGCGATCCCCTTTGTGTCCGTGACCGCCACCGGATCGAGGATAAGCGCCAGGATGAGCGCGGTGATGTAGGCGGACTCGTTGTTGGCCGGGACCGCGAAGACACGCGCAAAGGCCTTGTTGGTGATCCAGCAGGCGGCCAGCGCAAGAGCCGTCGTGAAGCCAAGCGCAATGGGGTCATGTGGCACCAGCTTGGCGAAGCCGAGCACGAACGCTGCGCCGACAAGCGTCATCAGATAGTAGAGGACCAGCCTGTACATGGTCAGGTGATCGAGAAATCGGTCGATGGTCTTGATCATGGCAGGCAAAGGGCTCCGAACCCGGCTGTCGGGGTGGCGCGGCCACTGGCGTCGACGAGATATCCCTCCAGGCCAGGGGTCTGCTCGATGAAGAAAATGCCGTCCCGACCCATGGCGAAGGCCGCGGTGGCGAAACGATCGGCTTCGAGCACATCGGCGCCGATCACGGTCAGGCTGACGATGTCCTGGATTGGATTACCAATCCCGTGCGGGTTGTAGATGTGTTGGCCGCGGACATAGGTGCCTGAGGTCGCGACGCCGCGATCGCGGGGATAGACGACCTTTACGATCTCGTGAGCATTGAAGGGATTGCGGATACCGACGCTCCAATCCTGACCCGAAGCATTCTTGCCGCAGGACTGGATATCGCCGCCCGCCTCGATGAAGAAATCGCTGATGCCGGCCCGTTGAACGATGCCTGCCGCATTGCGGATTGCCCAGCCCTTGACGATGCCGGAAGGATCGAGCGATCCGTCGGGCTTGCGAATATCGAAGTATCCGTCCGTCTCGTCTTTCGTCTGTCTGGCGAGAGCGAGCACTTCCATCATCTCGCCGCTCCAGTCGGCGACCGGAACGTCGCCGCGGTTGATGGCCGCGATCTCGCTGTCGGCCCGGTATGTGCTGAAGCGCCGGTCGATATTCTCGAAATAGCCAAAGACCCTGTCGATCAGCTCCCCGGTCGAGGCGCCACCGATGTCGACCGTTATGGGCATGCCCATCAAAATTCGCGTGTCGCGCATGGACCTACGACGTCGCTTTCTTCAGCGCGCCGCGCAGCGACTGGATGAAAGCCCTGCTGGTCAGGGTCGCGCCCGAAATAATGTCGACATTGGCGCTTTGGGCGCTGATCGCTTCGTCGCGCAGCATGGGCAGCGCTTGCCTGTTGATATTGATGGAGGTGCGGCGGTCGGATGGGTATTTCAATACCTTCAGCGCCTTAAGCTGCCCGCCCTGTATCAGGGCCTGAATCTGGATGATGCCGTAGTAGGCATCGGCCGTAGGGCCGGTGTAGACGCCGTCGGCATAGATCTTCATGTCGACCCGGACGACACGTGCTGGCGCATCCCGATATGCTGGCCTCGGCTGCGGGACTGGTATGTAGACGGCGGGAGTGACGGCAAATGAAGGTACCGATGGCGCAGGATCGGAGGCAGCCGGCGCCACTGGCTGCGCCAGCAGCGCTCGCGAGGGTTGTGGGGTCACCGGAACCACTGTCTGCTTGACCGGATCATCTGTTCGTTCGGCGGGCACTGCTATGCCAGCCGTCGTTTCCGGGGCAATCGGGAACCTTGTTCTGAACCGGGGGTCGAGGGGCGCCGGCAAGGTCGCCGCAAACGGGGCCGGCTCTTTTGGCTGCGCTGAAGGCGCTTCGGCTGCGTCGGCCGGCAGCGCTTCGCCGAGCATATCGTTTGCAGGGTCCTTGCCGGCCTGATCCCAGACATAAGCGCCCGACGCGGCGATCACGAAAAGTGACAAGGCAATCTGTTTCATCGGAGGTGTTTCCACGTTGACTCTCGCAGGGCGGCCTATCTGCTCTCCGGAGGCAATATCCCACGACCAAGCTGACAACTGGCTGTCAGCCGAGTTCAAGCTGCGAGTGCCCGGCAAAGCTCATGGACGACATCAAGTCGATTTGTCATAGATCAAGATATCCACATAAAGCCTGAGCTAAGAGGGCTCTCTCAAACAAGGTAGCTGCCTATGGCTGTTGTCAAAGAGCCGGCCGGATACACCGGAACCCAGATATTGCTGCATTGGACCATCGCGGTGCTGATCGTCCTGCAGCTTGTAATCGGTGAGGACATCAAGCCGGCTTACCGGGCGTTCTCGCGCGGCACCGAGCCGGCAGCTGGCGACATCTTAAACGCGAATATTCATGTCTATGTCGGTTTGGCAGTTCTGGTACTGGCGATCTGGCGGCTTGCGGTCCGTCTCAAGGTTGGTGTGCCGGCAGCACCGTCGGAAGAAAGCGCACTGTTAAAGGGGATCGCCGCTGCCGCCCATTTCCTGCTCTACCTGTTCATTTTCGGGATGCCAATTACCGGAGCGCTGGCATGGTACTTCAACATTCGAGCAATGGGTGAGATACACGAACTCGCCAAGCCAGTGATCATCATCGTTGTAGGCCTTCATGCCGTAGCGGCGCTGTGGCAGCATTTCTTCGTAAAATCGGATGTGCTCGTCAGAATGCTCCGGCCTGCTGGACGGCGCGCGCGGTGATGCCATGAGCCGCCTGCACAGTGAAAACCATCTCGTATCGCGCGTCGGCTGGCTGCGCGCCGCCGTGCTGGGCGCCAATGACGGAATCGTGTCGACGGCCAGCCTGATCGTTGGTGTGGCGGCGGCCAATGCCGCGGCCTCAAATGTTCTGGTGGCCGGCGTGGCCGGACTGGTCGCCGGCGCGATGTCGATGGCGGCCGGAGAGTATGTTTCGGTCAGTTCGCAGTCCGACACCGAACAAGCTGACCTTGCGCGTGAGAAGGGCGAGTTGGCCACGCAGCCAGATTTCGAGCGTCACGAACTTGCGGAGATCTATGTCAGACGAGGCGTCGAGCCAACCCTGGCCTTGCAGGTCGCCGACCAATTGATGGCGAAGGACGCGCTCGGCGCCCACGCACGTGACGAACTTGGTATCTCCGAGGTGACCACGGCGAGGCCGATCCAGGCCGCTCTGACCTCGGCTGCCGCATTTTCGGTTGGCGCAGCCATGCCTTTGGCGATGGTGCTTATTTCGCCGGCCGCCTGGCTTGCCACAACGGTGTCTGTCGCCTCCCTCCTGTTCCTGGCGGTTCTGGGTGCCATCGGGGCCAAAGCCGGCGGCGCCAATGTGCTGAGGGCAATGGTTCGTGTCACCTTCTGGGGCGCGCTGGCAATGGCTCTGACCGCCGGTATCGGCGCCGCCGTTGGTATTGCCATCTGACCGGCCTAGTTATTTCGATCTCGCTGTGTGGCTTGGGCTAGCGCTTCAGCACCAGCGCTCAGATCATTACATGGTCAGTGTGCGAGGCGCAGTGGAACCTGTTCGTGAAGCGAAGTGGCTCGGGATCGAAGTGGGCCAGATCAGTCGGGGTCCCAACGTCAGCAGCCTCATTGTGCTACAAGGAAGGAATTGACGGCCTCGCAGATGTCTCCAATTGCGCTGGGCACGGCTCAAGCCCGCCTCCAACGACGCTTTGGGGTCGCCACGATTAGTTCCTGGCTGATGATCTCACCGTTTGGACCGACAACTATTGTCAACTCACGATCATGAGAACGGAAGGCCAAACGGTGTTTGCCATCGTCCTCACCAACCCCTCGCTCAACCCGCCCTTTGATGCCGCCACGCTGGATCTGCCTTATGAAATACTCAACAGAGAACTTCATCGCTTTGGCGGCAGCCGCGGCATCGATCTCGGGCGCAGCATCCGCCCATTTAACCGAGATCATTCAGACCTCCACACGCAATCTCTGGCAGCGTCTTGTTCTGCATAATTCTCAACCTGCTGATTGCCCTCGGCCAACTGGCAAGGTGAATCCGCTCACCGCAGTTCTGCGTCCATTAGCATCGCGATAGATTCTAAACGACGGCCTTCCATCAAACTGCTAGCTCCAGTTTATGGCATCCCATCGGATGTTCTTTGCTCTAACGCAAGCGTCCTCGTCGCCGTGCTCGCCCCGACGGATTTCGGCCTGGACGGGCGGCTTTGCCCAGGGACGTTGTGGACTGTGGTGATTGCCTTTGGACGACTGATTAAAGCGCTCCCAAGCTGCTCTGGCCATCCTCGCGGCAATTGCTCTACGAAGGCTTGGTCTTGTCGGTCAAGCAGTTGCGATTGCGGAGATCGTTCCCTGCTCAGGCGTAATCGCGCTTGTCAGCGTCCTCACTGCTCTTGCACCGGAATGGCACCCGAAATCCCACAGGGCGATCACTAACCCGAGTAAGACGCGGATCGACCCCAGTTTGCGCGAACGCAAAGAACTATTGGGGCATGTCGGATAGCTTCTCGTAATCGACGTTCGACGACTTTGACCTGATGTGTTCGCGCGCTGCCCGAGGGGGATACGATTGCGCTTCTGCCGTACGATGCGGGATTGCTAAAGCGGTCGCACGTCGAAGCAAACAAAGGATTGCGAGGCAAATGCGAAGCGCTTTGACGGACGCCTCAGCGACCGGGAGTTCAAGGAAGTGACATGAACATGCAATTCGAGATAGGGATGGAAGACGCGATCAACGGATGCCCAAGCCTCGTATTCAGCACTGAAGCGGCGAGCGGCCCAAAGGCAGAGAAGACATGGCTGCCCATGCTCATCGCTGGGCTCGCCCCAATCGTGTTGGGTGCCACAGCGGTGATGGCCCTTGTGTAGAATGTCTGCTGCTCCGATTTGGCGAATGAGTTCTGACATGTCCCATGATCGCAGATGTTTTCATTGTATAGCTGTCTGGCGATGATCAACTCGGCTCTTTCGCGCTGGACCATGGCGTACTTCGCCTCGGCACTGGTGTCTTTGGTCGCCGCTCAGATGCTGATGATGGCCGGCTACGGTTTTCCGACTGTTGCCTTGGAAGCCCCAGAGACGCTTATGATCGTCCACATGATCACAATAGGCTGGCTTAGCCTTCTGATGTGCGGAGCCTTGTTCCAGTTTGTCCCGGTGCTCGTTGCGCGGCCACTTCGCTGCGAGTCTCTGGCCTTGCCGGCGCTGCTGTGCCTGATTGTCGGTCTGACTTGCCTGGTCACCGGATTCTTGCGCCTATCAGGAGCAATTGACGTTGATGTTCCTGCGCTTGCGTTTGCCGGGCTTCTCCTTCCGGCTGGCTTCGGATTGGTGGGATGGGCGCTCGCACGTACGTTATGGGATGTCCGACCATCCAGACTGCCACTGCCCGCGCGCTTCGTTGCGGGAGGGCTTGCCAGCATCGCAGTCACCAGCGTCTTGGGTGCCTCCTTTGCATTCTCGCTCTCCGGCGAGGTGCTAGGTGGGATTGGCATAGATGTGCAAGCGGCTCTTCCCACTCACGTGATGGTAGGCCTTGGCGGCTGGCTCGGCTTCACGGCCGTTGGTGTGAGTTACCGCTTGCTGCCAATGTTTATGCTTTCCCCGGACAGCGAACGCACCACGGGTTATCTGGTCTTGTGGGCCGGCGCTACCGCCCTGCTTCTTATTGTGTCGTCAGAGCCTTTGACACGTCTTTCCGGAGAGATAATGCTGCCTGCCGTTCTCGCTTGCTTACTCGCGTCCGCCGCGACGGTGTTCTATGCCATCGATCTCGTTTTCTTCTATCGCAGCCGCAAGCGACGCAAGATCGAATTGAACAGCAGTTCGGCGATCGGCGCCTTCTCCGCCCTTTATCTGTCGGTTGTGCTTCTCCTCGCTCTGCTGGCGACGGGAACGCTTGCGCAGCATGCAGGCGCAGTTGTCTATCTCGTTGCTTTCGGTTGGCTAACAGGGCTGGGGCTTTCGCAACTCTACAAGATCGTGCCGTTCCTAACCTGGCTCGAATGCTACGGACCGGTGATGGGCAGGAAGCCAACGCCGCGCGTCCAGGATCTTGTCGTCGAAACGCGCGGCAAGGTGAGTTTCGCACTCTTCTACGCCGGCGTGCTGGTCGGGACTGGGGCGCTTCTGACCGAGGTGCCGGGTCTGTTCCGCATGGCTACGGCTGTGACCTTAGCTGCTACGATAGCGATCGTCGCGGAACTCGTTCTTGCGCGCCGCCTTGCCAATGTTACCGCAGCCTTGCGCCTGCCCGAGGGAGCATCGCGCCCGCGCCTTTTCCTGCCCTCCTGGCGCCCATTATAGAGGAAACCCGAATGAGTGCCCCGCATTACGACCTCGACGTTCGGCCGATCCTTCGCGAAGGTGGCGAGCCCTTCAGTGCCATCATGGAAGCGGTGGCCGCACTCGGCCCGGGTCAAAGCCTGCGCTTGCTTGTGTCCTTTAAGCCCATTCCCTTGTTTCAGGTGCTTGGCGCGCGAGGCTTCGAGCCCTCGGCCAAAGAAATTGGCAATGGTGACTGGGAAGTTGTCTTCACGCCGGTTGGGGCAGCACAGCAGGTAGGGGAACCGTCGGAACGATCAGCAAGCACCGACGACATGCCACGCGACTGGCCAGAACCAATCATGGAGCTCGACAATCGCGATCTCGAGCCGCCGGAACCGATGGTCAGAACGCTGCAAGCGGTCAAGACCTTGGCACTTGGTCAGACGATGGCAGTGCTGCTGCCGCGCGAACCAGTTTTTTTATTCGATGAGTTGCAGGTACGTGGGCATCGCTGGCGCGGCACCTTCGAGCCGCAAGGGCACTATCGCATAGTCATCCGCTCTGGTGGGTCAGGAGGGCGAGTATCATGAACGGAGCGGAAGGCCAGGCACTAGCGGTTGGCATACGTGAATCCCTGCGCATGGTCATTGATCCGGAGCTTGGAGAAAATGTCGTCGATCTCGGATTGATCTACCAAGTTTCGGTGGAACAGGATGGGATAGCGCATATCGAAATGACGACCACGGCCCGTGCTTGTCCCGCGACGGGATACCTCAAGGATGCAGTCCGCTCGGCCGCCTGGATAGTACCTGGGATCCATTGGGTAGACATCCGGCTCACATATGATCCACCATGGGCACCTGATATGATGAATACAGACGCCAAGTGCCGTCTTGGCCTGACCGCAACGTGACCCATTGCATGACAGCATGGCTGCAAGGCAACGCCTCGTCATAGACGGTGCGCCGCTCTGGAAACGTCGTTGATTTACGACGGTCAAATGCGCTCCACGGCGTTGTGAAGACATCGGTCCTGATCGTCTTCATGGTTGAAAGGTGTGCGCGATTTCTGACCCGGACCCTTGCTACGGAGTTCCCGCAACCAGCGGCGCATATGCTTGCCTTGCAAGGCCGGGCCTTGCAGTGGCGCGTTTCACTTGTGGGCTTACGCTGTTCGGCCACGGCGAAGCGCGCTCGCTTTCCCGACCGTCGGAATGTTTATGACACGGGCGCTTAGCATCGGCTCAGAGTTTCCTGTTGGGGTGGCATGCCTACTCCTATGGACCAAGCAGCCTGCGCCCGCCCTCGGTGTCCAAAACGCATCTCAGCGTTGCTTGGGAAGGGGGCACACGCGGGAGGGCGCTTCCTCTTTGTCTCAGCGCAACGATCATCTGGAACAGCGGTTGCAAGATATTGCTTCCTAAACCTGGACGACGCGCATGAAGACCCGACTTCGCGACGATGCAACGATGGACGAAATAATGCTCAGGTGGCCGGCAACCATCGGAGTGGTTCTCCAGTATCGCCTGCTTTGCGTCGGCTGCCCGGTTGCCTCGTTCCACACCATTTCCGAAGCGGCGCGTGAGCACGGGATAGGCGAGGAATCACTGCGTGTCGATCTGAACGCCGCGATCGAGCGAACCGGAGCGGACTAGTTGTTCCCAGTCCGTCCTTCGGCCAGCAAAAGCAGGCGGTGAGGTTCCACCACGGTCACCTTTTCGCGGCCACTTTTAACGAGCCCCTTTTCCTCCCAAGATGAGAGCAGCCGACTCACCGTGTGCAGCGTCGTTCCTGTCATCTCGGCGATGTCCTGCCGTGATATCGGGAAATCAATCATGATTCCCTCATCGGTTTGCCGACCGGTCTGCTTGATTAACTTGAGCAGCGCATGGGCGACGCGCTGATCCACCTGTTCGGTGGACATCTCGATCACGCGCGTGTGAGCGTCCTGCAGCCTGCTGCCAACGGTTTTATAGGTATTGGCGCCAAAACTTGGGAAGGAATCCGCGAACTTGAGCCAAAGATGACCTGGCCATGCAAGAGCCACGCAATCGACGGCAGCAATTGCGCTGGCCGGATAGGTGCTGCGACCCAACGCGTGGGCAATCCCCATCAGTTCACCAGGACTAATGTAGCGCACGGTCACTTCTTGGCCGTCTGGCGTTGTCTTAACGACACGCACATGTCCGTCGAGCAACAAGAAGAAGGAGTGGGCTTCCTGCTCTTGCTCGAAGATAGGTTGATCCTTGACAACCCGCAACGATCGCGCTTGGCCGATCATGTAATCAAGATCCGTCGGGGTCATGCCCTGGAAGGCCGATAGCCCGGAGATCAACGACCGATCCAGACGGCTCAAGGGCAATTCCTCTTCCAAGATCTTGCAATGGGCATCAGCAAATCCGTGTCTCTGTCGAGCACACAATGTCATGGGTTCCCGACGGACGGCAAGGGGCACCAAGCCCGGCCTTTTCCTTCGACCTTGTTTGCGTTGCATCAAAGTTCGCATGCTGAAGTCAGTCTAAAAGCTCCCCAACGGCGAACCCGTCAAATATGAAATCACAGAAAGGTAAAATCATGAGATACGCAGTCACCATCGCCACCGCGCTCGCCGCCGCATCGCTAATGAGCGGAGCTGCTCAAGCCGCCGATCACCAGATCCAGATGCTCAACAAAGGTGAGAAAGGCGTAATGGTCTTTCAACCGGACTTTGTCCAGGCAGCGCCTGGTGACACCATCACGTTCGTGCCAACCGACAAGGGCCACGATGCCGAAACGATCAACGGCATGATCCCCGACGGCGCGAAGACTTTCAAGGGCAAGCCGGGCGAACAAATCACCGTTACACTCGACAAGGAAGGTATCTATGGCGTGAAGTGCGCGCCTCATTATGGGATGGGCATGGTGGCGTTGATCGTGGTCGGCAAGCCGGTCAATCTGGCGCAGGCAGCGGCGGTTAAGCAGTCCGGGAAGGCGAAGAAAGTGTTCGAGACGCTGTTGGGTGCAATTCCAGCAGGCAACTGAAGGTGGGGCAATTCTTGTTCAGAGACCTAAAGGACCTGCGGGCGGACGTTAGTCCGCCTATGGTTCCCTTTTGAAATGCATCCGATGGCAATCCCACGCACACGACCCGGCACTTATCCGGCGGTTCTCTCCTACGGTTTCCGGCCGTTCTTCCTGCTCGGCTCGCTGTATGCCGGAGGGGCGATCCTGCTCTGGCTGCCGTTGTTTTACGGTCGTATCGAAACCTCAAGCGCCTTCTTGCCGGTAGACTGGCATGTCCACGAGATGCTGTTTGGCTATCTCGCGGCGATCGTCACGGGTTTCTTGCTGACCGCGATCCCGAATTGGACCGGACGACTGCCGGTGCAAGGCCTGCCTTTGCTGGCACTCGTCCTGTTGTGGCTTGCGGGGCGGTTCGCCGTGTTCTTTTCGGCGCAGACCGGCTGGCTCGTTGGAGCCGCAATCGACTGCGCCTTCCTTGTGGCTGTCGCGGTCGCCGCCGCGACTGAAATCATCGCGGGTCGGAACTGGCGGAACCTCAAGGTGCTGTTGCCGGTCGCCGTACTTTTGGTGGCCAATGTGATGTTTCATGTCGAAGCGCACAACCATGCAGTCTCGGACATCAGCCGCCGGCTCGGACTCGGGGCTGCCGTCGTTCTGATCATGATCATAGGCGGACGTATCGTTCCCAGTTTCACCCGCAATTGGTTGGTACGCGAAAATCAGGGACGCCTGCCGGCCCCGTTCAGCCAATTCGACATCGCAGCGATCGCACTGTCGGCGACCGCGTTGGCGGCCTGGGCATTCTTTCCCGAAAGCAGCGCGACAGGCGCGATGCTGATCGTCGGGGCGGCCTTCAACGCTATCCGGCTTGTGCGCTGGGCGGGTGATCGCACGTTTCGTGATCCGCTGGTGCTGATCCTGCACGTCGCGTTTGCCTTCGTGCCGATCGGTCTCCTGCTCGCCGGACTTGCCGTCGTCGTGCCGGAGACAGTCCCTTCGGCGGCGGGCATTCACGCGTTCAGCGTAGGAGCGGTGGCATGCATGACGCTCGCCGTCATGACCCGAGCCACGCTTGGGCATACAGGGCGCGAATTGCGGGCGACCATTGGCACACGCGTGGTCTTTGTCGCGATCGTGCTTGCGGCCGTCCTGCGCATCGGCGCCGCGTTCCTACCTGCGCAAGCAATGCTTCTCCACATGTCGGCGACGTTGTGGGTGGCGGCCTTCCTCGGATATGTGGCCCTGTTTGGCGGCATGCTCGTTCGGCCCAAATTACGTGCGCGGCAGCCGAACAAGGCGCCTTCTTGACGCGCGAGACCTGGACCGCGCCGTATCGAAGCAAACGGAATGCCGTCGACATCGCTTGGTATGACGAATCCGGAATTTGTATCACGTTGGAGCAGCGCAATTGGCGAATTTCGGTGTTGAACCCACACTGATCGCGCCAACAATCATAGCGGCTGTTCGTCGAGATATCTCAAAGTAGCCAAGCGCTTAATGGCAGTCGTTGCCAGCATTTGAGCTCGGTCGCGGTCGGCCTGGAGGGGAAGGGTTTCCCCCGCGTTGAGGTAGGATTCGGCCAGCAGCTCGCAGAGAGCATCCAAGGATTCCGGCGATCGGTCGCTGA
Source organism: Mesorhizobium sp. B2-5-11 (assembly GCF_006440835.1). Taxonomy (NCBI): domain Bacteria; kingdom Pseudomonadati; phylum Pseudomonadota; class Alphaproteobacteria; order Hyphomicrobiales; family Phyllobacteriaceae; genus Mesorhizobium; species Mesorhizobium sp. B2-5-11. Next base: position 258,507 of record NZ_VFUK01000008.1, on the reverse strand, counting down.
TAGACGTGTTCGTTCCAAACGGACTGGCCGTGAGTTGTTGCGCAAGTTTTCGTGCCTCTGCCGCCAGACCGCTAAGCACGGTCTCGTCATGTTCCCCGCGAAGCGCCGCAAATGCTTTCAGTCGGATCGCGACCTGTTCTTCCATGGTTGCAAGGTCGCCAGCGCTGGCAAATGTCGCGTCGGCCTCACGACGCGAAGAGAATGCAAGCCGGCGTTCGACCCGCAGAACACGGGCATGTTCCAACTCCTCTCTGGCCATCTGCTCGGCAGCGGAGCGGATCTCCGTTGAAGGTGCGTTCGAAGCTACGTAGGACCAAAAGGCAAAAGCGCGCTCTTCGTTTCTCACTGCCATCGCAAACGAATGGTAGGGGTCCACAAGTTCCGGCGAGACCACGGCCGTGTTCTCGTCATCGAAAACACCTTTCGGCGTCCATCGGAGCTGCCTCAGATCCGGATCATTGCCACTGGATTGCCGGGACCAGCGAGTGACGTTTTCGATATGGCCCGTTTCCTCCTTGACCAGGCGCTCGAAGACCTCGGCCAGTCTCGCCTGACCCTTATCGCGCATTCGTTGTGCCAGTTCTGAGTACCTTTGAGCAGATTCCTTCTCCATCGCGAAAGCGATTGCCAGAAGTTCGGCCATCGACCTGACCGGCGCCGCCGGCTCTGCTCCCAAACGAGACATGACTTTTTCCTCCGATGCCAGTTTTTCCGACACTAAGCCAACTGCCTGGGAGTTGTTTGCGCTGCGTCAAAGAACTCCCGTCCAAAACCGCCGACACACGCGCCAGAGGCTGCTGGCGGACGAAACCAGCCGGCTCCCAGCTTGAGAACGTGATGAAGGAAGCCAATGCCGGGGAGCATTTCCACACGATATATGTTGGCCGCTTGTTTCCGACTCTGGAGGAACTGGCGCCGCCTTGCTGCGTGGGCAATTACAACCCTTGCAATCCTAACTGTCTTGTCCGCTCCCACCCATGCGGCTGGGAGCCTTAAGGATTACCTGGCAAACACCAAGCCCGGGGAGCTTATCCAGGGAGGCGACCGATACGGGGAGATGGAGGGGGTCCCGGCGCTGGCGCCAGTCTATTCGGGAAACCGAAAGATCGGATATGCCTACCTCAACACCGACTTTTCCAGCGCCGTTGGATATTCGGGAAAACCGATCAGAATTCTTGTTGGCATTGATCCCGCGGGCATTATCCGCGGAATCAAGCTGGTCGAGCACAAGGAACCGATCGTCCTCATAGGCATACCGCAGGCAAAGGTCGTTGCGGCGCTCAACTTATTGATCGGCAAGGACCTTAGTCGCGTCGCTGCTGGGGCAGAACAACTTCCGCAGGTCGACATCGTCAGCGGTGCCACCGTGACAGTTCTGGTGATGAGCGACAGCGTCGTCCGCTCCGCCGTCAAACTGATCCGGAGCAACCGTCTTGGTGCAACGGGTTCGTCCACCTCACCAGTCGCCCCAGGGCTGATTAAGAAACCGGACCTATCCAAGTCTGAAATCCGCGATTGGGCTTCGCTCCTGGGCGATGGCTCAATTCGCAGCCTCCGCCTCAGCGTCGGCGAGGTCTCCGACGCTTTCGCGCAAGCCGGCCATCCAGAAGCTTCCGTCAAGCCCGAGACAGCCAATCCAGGCGATCGCTTCATCGACTTGTATGTGGCTGCGGTCAGTGTGCCGACGATCGGTCGCAGCCTTCTGGGAGATGCCGCCTACGAGCGGCTGCAAAGGAAGCTCAAGCCCGGGCAGCAGGCAATCGTTGTTGCCGGGGAGGGCGCTTATTCCTTCAAGGGCTCTGGCTATGTCCGGGGCGGGATCTTTGATCGGATCGAACTGCTGCAAGACGGCCAAGGTGTCCGGTTCCGCGATCGAAACCACACCAGACTCGGCGACCTGGCGGCCAAAGGCGCGCCGAGCCTGCGCGAAATAGCATTGTTTTCCGTACCGGAGGAATTTTCGCTCGATCTGACGCGGCCTTGGGAACTGCAACTGCTAGCCCAGCGTAGCTTTGGTGCGCGCGACAAGGCGGTGCTTCCGTTCAATGTCGGCTATACTCTTCCCGACCGTTACCTGACGATCGAAGAGCCTCCGGTGCAGGAGGCCGTCAAATCGGTTTCGGAAGCGGCCGCGCCGGCACCTGCGTCGGCTGAAGAGCCAGGCGCGACTTTCCCCGACCAAGAACCGCTCTGGATGAAAATTTGGAGGATGGACACCGTTTCGCTCGCCATCACCGTGGCCGCCCTCCTTGTCCTTACCGCCATCTTCTTCTTCCAGAACTGGCTGGTTCGGCGGCCACGCCTGTTCGGTTGGGTGCGACGAGGCTATCTCCTTTTCACACTGGTCTGGCTTGGATGGTACGCCAATGCCCAGCTCTCCGTGGTCAATGTGCTGACGTTTTTCAACTCGTTGATCAGCGGCTTCAGCTGGGAATTCTTTCTGTCGGCACCCCTCATCTTCATCCTTTGGGGTGCGGTTGCGGCCGGGCTGCTCTTCTGGGGCCGTGGGCCGTTTTGCGGCTGGCTTTGTCCGTTCGGTGCGCTCCAGGAGCTAAGCAATAATCTGGCGCAGTGGCTGAAAGTGCCCCAGATCACGCTGCCCTTCGGCCTGCACGAGCGGCTGTGGCCAATCAAGTACATCATCTTCCTCGGCCTCTTCGGCCTTTCGCTCTATTCGGTGGGAATGGCAGAGACTTACGCCGAGGTCGAGCCGTTCAAAACCGCGATCATCCTGAAGTTCGCCCGCGAATGGCCGTTCGTGATCTTCGCGCTGGCGCTTCTGGTTGCCGGCCTGTTCATCGAACGCTTCTACTGCCGCTATCTCTGTCCGCTCGGCGCCGCACTCGCCATACCAGGGCGCATCCGCATGTTCGAGTGGCTGAAGCGCTATCCCGAGTGCGGCTCGCCCTGCCAGCGTTGCGCCAAGGAATGCCCCGTGCAGGCGATCCATCCAGAGGGCCAGATCAACGTCAATGAATGCATCTACTGCATGCATTGCCAAGAACTCTACCACGACGACCATCGCTGCCCGCACATGATCCAGGTGCGCCTGAAGCGCGAGAAATTCGAGGCGCTCTCGTCACCGTCGAGCCGGGGCAAGGGGCCGGCCAAGCCGGTGATCGCCTTCAAAGGCAAGCCAATCGAGCAAAGCAGCCCTGTTCTCAGTTCAACGACCTAAGACTCAACCAGAAGGAGACGGAATATGTCGGAAGAAGACCGCAAGAGAACCCTGAGCAGGCGCCAGCTGTTGGGTACGTCGGCAATCGTGGCGGCCGCCGGCGCATCGGGCATTGGCGGCACGCTGACATTGGGCGGAAGCATGGTGTCGCCGGCTGCGGCACAGAGCGCTGCGTCTGGAGGGCAAAAGTTCGAGGTCATGCCAGGCGAGCTCGATGAATATTATGTGTTCTTTTCGAGCGGCCAAAGCGGCGAAGTCCGCATTGTCGGTGCGCCTTCGATGCGCGAACTGATGCGGATCCCCGTCTTCAACCGCTGCAGCGCGACCGGATGGGGCCTGACCAACGAAAGCCGCAAGGTGCTGACCGAAGGGCTGCTGCCGCAAACCAAGGAATTCCTGAAGGACAAGGGCGGCATCTACCTCAACGGCGATCTTCATCACCCGCACCTCTCGTTTACGGATGGCACCTATGACGGCCGCTACCTGTTCGCGAATGACAAGGCCAATACCCGCGTGGCCCGTATCCGCCTCGACGTGATGAAATGCGACAAGATCATCCAGCTGCCGAACCAGCACACCGTGCACGGGCTGCGCGTCCAGAAATATCCGAAGACAGGCTACGTTTTCTGCAATGGCGAGGACCGGGTGCCGATCCCGAACGACGGTAAAGTCCTCGACGACAAGACGAAGTACCACGCCATCTTCACCGCCGTTGACGGGGAGACAATGAAGGTCGCATGGCAGGTGATGGTCGACGGCAATCTCGACAACGTCGATGCCGACTACCAGGGCAAATATTGTTATGCCACCTGCTACAATTCCGAAGAAGGTGTCAATTTGGCCGAGACGATGGCGAAAGAGCAGGATTGGGTCGTCATCTTCAATCTCAAGCGCATCGAGCAAGCCGTCGCCAAGGGTGATTTCAAGGAAATCGGCGGCGTGCCGGTCATCGACGGACGCCACGGTTCGCCCTACACGCGCTACGTTCCCGTTCCGAACAGCCCGCATGGCATCAATACCGCGCCAGACGGAATCCATGTGGTGGCCAACGGCAAGCTGTCGCCCACCTGCACGGTTTTCGATGTGCGCAAGTTCGACGATCTCTTCGACGACAAGATCCAGCCCCGCGATGCCGTCGTGGCCGAACCCCAGCTCGGTCTTGGGCCGTTGCACACGGCTTTCGATGGCCGGGGCAATGCCTACACCACCTTGTTCATCGACAGCCAGATCTGCAAATGGAATATCGACGATGCCAAGCGCTCCTTCGCCGGCGAGAAGGTCGATCCGATCCGCCAAAAGCTCGACGTCCATTATCAGCCCGGCCACAACCATTCCTCGATGGGGCAGACGAAGGAGGCGGACGGCAAATGGCTCATCTCCCTCAACAAGTTCTCCAAGGACCGGTTCCTCAACGTCGGCCCGCTCAAGCCTGAGAACGACCAGCTCATCGATATCTCGGGGGATACCATGGCGCTCGTCCATGACGGGCCGAGCTTTGCCGAACCACATGACGCAACGCTGGTTCACCGGTCGAAAATAAACCCCGTCAGCGCATGGGATCGGGCGGACCCGTTCTTCGCTGACGCGGTAAAACAGGCAGTTGCTGACGGCATTGACCTGCTGGCGGATAGCGAAGTCATCCGCGACGGAAACAAGGTTCGCGTCTACATGACGTCGGCTGCACCGGCGTTCGGACTGGAGAGCTTCTCCGTCAAGCAAGGCGACGAGGTCACGGTCTACGTCACCAATATCGATGAGGTGGAAGACCTCACCCATGGCTTCGCAATCGTCAACTACGGGATCAACATGGAAGTAGCGTCCCAGGCAACTGCTTCGGTGACGTTCACGGCCGACCGCGCAGGCGTCTACTGGTATTACTGCTCCTGGTTCTGTCATGCCATGCACATGGAGATGCAGGGCCGCATGTTCGTCGAGCCGCAGGCGGCGTGACAGCATGGCTCGATTGGCCACCCTCGGAACTTTGGGAATGGCGGCGTTTCTCGTCGCCATTCCTGGTAACGATGCCGGGGCGGCGGAAATCGCCGTGCCGGCCGATGAGACGCCCCTTCAAACGACCGTCGATGCCGCCGCCCCCGGCGACGTGCTGTTGCTCGCAGTCGGCAGACATCGCGGTCCTGTATCCATCAACAAACGGGTGACCCTGCAAGGCCAGGCGGGCGCAATCGTCGAGGGTGATGGCCAGGGCAACGTGATCACCGTCGAGGCCGCGAATGCTGCGGTGCGCGATTTGGAGATTGTTGGTTCTGGGTCCGACTTGGATGCGATGGACGCCGGCGTGTTCGTGAAAGAGACGGCCAAGGGCGTGATGGTCGAGGGAAACACGATCCTCGGCAACCTCTACGGAATATATCTCCATGGCGCTGCGGGCGCCGTCGCTAGGGGTAACCGCATAGAGGGCATGCGCACAGGGCGGACGAACCAGGCTGGAAATGGCGTCTCCGTCTGGAACGCGCCAGGCGCCAAGGTCGTCGGCAACCAGATCAGCTTTGGACGCGATGGCATTTTTGCGACTGCCAGCAAACACAATGAATTCAGCGCGAACACCTTCCACGATGTGCGGTTCGCCATCCATTACATGTACACAAACGACAGCGTGATCAGTGACAACGTTTCAGTCGGCAATGTTGTTGGCTACGCCATCATGTATTCCAGTAGGCTGCGGGTCACGGGCAATTTGTCCGACGGCGACCGCGACAACGGGCTGCTGCTCAATTATGCCAATGGCTCAGAAATAAGCGGCAACGTGGTTCGCGGCCGAAGGCAGCCGATCGGAAGATGGGCGAGCAACGGACAGCGTTTCGCCGACACGGACGGACTTCCTGTGGCCGACGCGGACAGGGTGGTGACTCCGACAGGGGCCATTACCCGCCTAGGCCCCGAGAAGTGCGTGTTCATCTACAATGCAAACAAGAACCGCTTTCGCGGCAATCGATTCGAGGGTTGCGAGATCGGCGTGCATTTTACGGCCGGTTCGGAAGGCAACGAGATGGCCGGTAACGCCTTCATCCGCAATCGAAACCAGGTGAAATATGTCGGTACGCGCTACCTTGAGTGGTCGAGCGGCGGCCGAGGTAACTACTGGAGCGACAACCCGGCTTTTGACCTGAACGGCGACGGTATCGGCGACAACTCCTACCGACCAAACGATATGATCGACAAAGTGCTCTGGACAGCGCCGGCGGCGAAGGTTCTCGTCAACAGCCCCGCGGTGCAGGTGATCCGCTGGGCGCAGACCCGATTTCCCGCAGTCTTCCCCGGCGGCGTCGTCGACAGCCATCCTCTGATGAAGCCGGCTGACACGAAGGAGAGCCCATGAGCGTCAACATTCAATTGAACTCCGTTGCCAGGCACTTTGGCAGGGTCAGGGCCGTCGATGACGTTTCATTCGCACTGAGTGATGCTGAGACCGTCGCCCTCGTTGGACATAACGGTGCGGGCAAGACAACCCTGATCAAGCTCATGCTTGGGCTGAGCCGGCCCACATCAGGTTCCGTGACCGTGCTGGGGCAGGATACGTCAGCCGGAAATTCCGCCGTTCGCAGACATCTTGGCTATCTGCCGGAGAACGTTTCGTTCAATCCGGTTCTGACTGGCCGCGAAATGCTTCGATTCTACGTTGGATTGAAGGGCGAGAGCCCGCGCTCCGTGAACGAGCTGATGGATCGGATCGGTCTTGCGCATGCTGCGGACCGACGCATTGGAACTTACTCGAAGGGCATGCGGCAGCGGCTGGGATTGGCGCAAGCGCTGATCGGAACGCCGCGGGTTCTTCTGCTGGACGAGCCGACCACCGGCCTCGATCCAGAACTGCGCCAGCAATTCTATCGGATCGTGCGTGAAATGCGGGATGCGGGGACAACGATCCTTCTGTCGTCGCACGCCCTCAACGAGCTCGAAGGAAACGCCACGCGCGTCATTATAATGAACGAAGGCAAGAAGATCGCGGACGGGTCGCTCGATGAATTGCGGCGGATCTCTCGCCTGCCGACGGTCATTCGGATGAGGGCTACCGACGGCGGCGTCCAGCGCATCAGGGACTGGATGGGAAATGGGCCGGATCTCCGGCAGGTGAACGGCCATACCATCGAATTGGACGCGTCCCCCGATAGCAAGATCGCGTTCCTGCGCCGGACAGGCGGCGCCGAAGTGCCATTCGACGACATCGAGATGGTGCCGCCCGGCCTCGATGAACTTTATGCCCATTTCCTCGGCGGGAGACCATCAGCATGAGTACGATCGCGCTTCTGGCCGTCAAGGAAATCCGCGAAGGGCTGCGAAACCGCTGGGTGGTGGCAGCGACAGCACTGTTGGCGGCGCTCGCGCTAACCCTGACGTTTCTCGGCAGTGCGCCAACTGGCAATGTCGGGGCCGGCGCTCTTGACGTTGTCGTGGTGAGCCTGGCCAGCCTCACCATATTCATCGTTCCGCTCATCGCCTTACTGATCTCCCATGATGCGATTGTCGGCGAGATCGAGCGCGGCACGATGACGTTGTTGCTGAGCTATCCCGTGCGGCGTTGGCAAGTGCTTCTCGGCAAGTTCCTTGGCCATCTTGCGATCCTGGCATTTGCGACCCTCATTGGGTATGGCGTTGCCGCGATTGCGCTGGCGGCGACCGGAAAGTCGATTGGCGGCGCCAGTTGGTTCGCCTTCGGAACAATGACGGCCTCATCGGTGCTGCTCGGAGCCGTGTTTGTGGCGATCGGCTATCTTGTGAGCGCGCTCTCACGCGACCACGGAACCGCGAGTGGGATCGCGATCGGTATCTGGCTCCTGTTTGTGCTGATCTACGACATGGGGTTGCTGGGATTGCTGGTAGCCGATCAAGGGCGATTCGTGACCGCCGGCATGCTAAATGCCCTGCTTCTTCTTAATCCGACCGATGCGTACAGGCTGCTGAATCTCATGGGCACTGCCGAGATCAGTTCGGCATCCGGCATGGCTGGAACCGTCCAGAGTGTCGGGCTCGGTTCCTTGTCGCTCGTGGCGACACTAGCAGCGTGGACGGTGGCGCCGATGGCCGCCGCCGCTTTCATATTTTCGACGAGGGAGTTGTGAGGATGCGCTTGGGACTGGGACTCCTCGCCGGAAGCCTCATAGCCATAGCCGGCTGTCAGCGCGGCCCGGACAAGATGCCGGCGCCGTTCGCCATGACCGAAGATGCGATGGGTCGCTATTGCGGTATGAACATCCTCGAACATCCGGGCCCGAAAGGGCAGGTTATCCTTGCCAAGTATGACGAGCCCATCTGGTTCTCCTCGGCCCGCGACACGATCGCCTTTACCATGCTGCCAGAGGAACCCAAGGACATACGGGCGGTCTACGTGTCCGACATGGCGAAAGCACCCAACTGGGATAATCCAGGTATCAACAACTGGGTGAATGCCAAGGACGCCTTTTTCGTCATCGGGAGCGACAAAAAGGGCGGCATGGGAGCTGCGGAAGCGGTGCCTTTCTCCTCCAGCGAATCCGCCCGGGCCTTTGCCAGCGAGCATGGTGGCCAGGTCCTGAACTTCACCGACCTGCCGCGCGATTACGTTCTGGGGCAGGAGTCTGAGACGGTTTCCGATCGGGGCTCGGACCCGCAATCGCTTGATCCCGACAACGTCAATTGAGGGCGCCATGATCTCCCATATGTCTCGCCGTCGATTCATTGGCATAACTGCTGCGGCTGCTGGAATGGCCTTGCTTCCGCTCGGTCGCAAAGCTCTGGCGACACCGTCGGCCGTCTCGTGGCGCGGAGAAGCTATGGGCGCCCAGGCAACGCTGCTGATCAACCATCCCGACCGAGCCTTGGCCTTGAGGCTCGTTGACCAAGTTGCCGCCGAAGTCCGCCGCTTGGAAAGGATTTTCAGCCTCTATCGTGAGGATTCGGACCTTTCGAGATTGAATCGCCAAGGATTCCTGGTCTCGCCGGCAACGGATCTCGTCGAAATCCTTCGCCGTTGCAACGACGTCTGGCGTCTTACCGGGCGCGCCTTCGATCCTACGGTGCAGCCATTGTGGCTGGCCTATCAACGCCACTTTTCCGATCCCGGAGCCACTGCGGCCGGGCCGTCGCGGCGGGTCATGCAAGAGGCCCTTGATCGGGTCGGCTTCGACAGATTGGCCTACTCGGAAGATCGCATAGAATTGCCGATGGCCGGGTCGGCGCTCACGCTCAACGGCATCGCGCAGGGTTACGCAACGGATAAGGTTGTCGATCTGCTGCGTGCCGGCGGCGTTGAGCACGCGCTCGTCAACATGGGCGAGGGCCGTGCGATCGGATCGGCGCCGGAGGACCGTCCTTGGCGCATTGGCATAACTGATCCCTTCAATTCCGATTCGATTCTGAAAGTCTTGCCGCTGACGGACAGCGCCGTCGCCACCTCGAGCCCGGCCGGCTTTCAGTTCGATGAAGACGGCCGGTTCACCCATATTATTGATCCGCGAACCGGATCCACTCCCCAACGCTATGCGAGCCTGAGCGTCGTCGCGCCGACTGCCACGATTGCGGATGCACTGTCGACCGCCTTCAGCTTGATGGACGTGGAGACAATTGCCGGTGCGGTCCGACGCCTCGATGGCGTAGACGCGTATGTTCTGTCGCAAGACACTCTATGGACGCACGTCAAGTCTTAAATCGGGGAGTGGGGATGGGCGGCAAAGGTACAAGTCCAATTGCCCGCATTGTCAGGCGGCTCTGCCAGGATCGGGTGCCAAGTGAGTCTTCTCCCGCAAGACTGCGAGATAATCGAGAAAAAGCGATACTGGCTCACCTTTAGAAATCGCCAGTCAGTCGGCACAGGTACCTGGCCTCCCACTGCCGGCGAGAACGCGGAGCCGTTGGGTCACTGGTACAACCGCGAAGGACGGGCATCTATTTTCTCAGGACGGACGGAGCGTCAGTCATGCTAGCCGTTCGCCCGTACGGCTCTTTGCGGAATGCCGACAAGCGGCAATTTCCCAATTCCTCCAGGATTCTCGGAATTGTTTGCGTTTCGACAAATAGGCTGACTGACCACGGGGTAGATTTTCGCGCCGGGATCGACCATCGCCGCCGTCTCCTGGCTCCAACGTTTCTGGCGGCCGGGAATTCCAATCGACATGGCAGACCCAGAACTTGCATCGACACTTTTGATCGACGTGCGGACCATCGCCCCGATAGATCGTCACCCGCGAATCTTCGGGGTAGCGGCCGCGTTGGTCGAGGGTTCTTCTTTCATCATCGTCAACGACCACGACCCACGACCTCTGCACTATCAGATCGAGGCCAGATATCCCGGTGTATTCGCTTGGGAATACCTTGAGCGAGGGCCGGAGGTCTGGCGCGTCGAAATCAGCAGACCGCAATCGTCTGGCTGCGACTGTTGCTGCGGCAGCTGATGACCAGCCCAACGTCCGGCAGCACTTTGCAAGGTTTCTTTTTCGTCGCCACCGACTGGTCTGGCCGCCGCCTAGGTCAAACATTCGAAACATCTAAGGCGAGGAAGGTTCCTCGCCATGAGAATGTCGCTGAAGGTTAACGGTCAGGCGATCGAGACTGAGATCTTGCCAATCTCGCGATTGAGCAGCTTTCTTCGCGACGTCCTTGGCCTGACGGGTGTCAAGGAAGGCTGTTGCGAAGGCGAGTGTGGCGCATGCACGGTGCTGCTGGATAGCCAGCCGGTTGATTCCTGCCTGATGCTGGCCTTTCAAGTCGCGGGGCGCGAGATCACCACCATCGAGGGACTCTGTGGGAGCGGCATCAACGATCTGCAGCAGGCCTTCTTGAAGATGGGTGCCGTGCAATGCGGCTACTGCACGCCGGGAATGCTGCTGGCAGCCCAGGGACTCTTACATGCCAATCCCAGCCCAGGTGAAGCCGAAATCCGCCATGCACTAGCAGGCAATATCTGCCGCTGCACCGGCTTCGAGACCATCGTGCAGGCGGTCGCTACCGCAGCCGCCGCTCGCCAGGGGGCAGGGCGATGAATGCGCTCACGGTCTCAGCGCCCGTCGACATGGCCGAGTTGCGGGCGACGCTCGCCGCGGAAGCGGGGCCGGTGCATTTCGTCGCCGGAGGGACGGACATGCTGATCGCGGGCCGTCCGCTCCCCGAAATCGGACTGCTGGTTGATCTCGCCCGTGTGGCGGGCATGGCCTTCATTTCCACGGATGGCTCGGATGTTCGCATCGGAGGTGCCACCACTGTCGCGGTGCTTGCCGCGGATTGCAGGCTGCGAGTACGAATTCCGGCCCTTTGCGAGGCTGCCGCACAGTGCGAGTCTGTCCAGATCCGCAACCGGGCCACCATCGGTGGCAACATCGCCAATGCCGCCCCAGCCGCCGACTTGATGCCCGTGTTGGTCGCCGCGGGAACAAGACTGGTGCTGCTCAAGCACGACGGGACACAACACGAGGCCGCGCTCTGCGAACACCTTCCAAGCTCCGGTCATCTGATTACGGAAGTGATCTTGCCAGCAAGCGGCCTTCTGCCGCGAAGCGCCTTCGTCAAGCTCGGATCTCGGCAGGACATGACCATCTCGCGCCTCAATCTCGCACTGCTGGCTGAGTTTCAGAGCAACCATTTCGGTGTCGTGCGGATCGCAGCCGGAGCGCTTGGTCCCGTTTCTAGCAGACTGCTCCAGGCAGAGGGGGCGCTCGCGGGCCGTAAGCTCGGTGCCGCCACGTTGCGCGACTTCATTGCGGCGTTAGTCGACGATGTCGATACGGCCATTCCCGGCCGGAATTCGCAGATATACAAGCGCCGCGCGATCGCCGGACTCGGCCTCGACCTGATCGCGCAGGCCCTGGGGCTCAGCCCACGTGGATCGGCTCTTCGAGGAAGCAGCGGGATGAACCAGATCTCCCATCGGGTGCCGCTCGTTGACGGTGTGGCAAAGGTCACGGGCGCATTGCGCTTCGCGGCCGATTTGCATGTCGAAGGATTGCTGCACTGCGCGCTCGTTTTCAGCCCGCATCCACATGCCCGCGTCGCCTGTGTCGATGCTGCATCCGCGTTGGCGGTTGAGGGCGTACACGCTGTCTTCTGGCATGAAAACACGCCCCCACGATACTACAACAGCTCGATCTGGTTCGCCGGACAGGAGGCGCTGGCAGACGAGCGAATGTTCCCGGCGGTGGTGCGCCATATTGGCGACCGGGTTGCGGCTGTGGTGGCGGACACGGAGGAGATCGCGCGGCACGCCGCACGGTTGGTGGCGGTCGAAGATGTAGATCTCCCCGCTATATTTGATCCTGAAGCTGCGCTCGGTCACGCCGGGCCAGCGATGCGGGACGATGGCATCCCGGCTTTCATGAACCCCGTGGCCGACGAGAGCTTTACGCATGGCGATCTTGATGCCGGATTTGCGGCGGCTGACCTGGTGGTGGAAACACATGTCACGACTCCGCGCAGCCATCACTGTGCCCTTGAACCTCACGCCTGTATTGCCAAGCCTGAATCCGACGGTCGAATCTTGATCCTTTCGCCGTGTCAGAGCGTTTTTGGAGTGCAGGCTGTCGTCGTCCAGGCATTGGGAGTGCCACCAGATCAGATACGCGTAGTGAAGACTCCCATAGGCGACTCCTTCGGCGGCAAGGCCGAGCCGATTCTCGATCCGTTGTGTGCATTCTTTGCGCTGGTACTAGGGCGGCCTGTCATGATCCGCTACGACCAGCATGAAACCTTCACCGCGACCCGCACGCGGTCGAGCGTTGTCGGCCGGATGCGGATCGCGCTTAGCTCCGACGGCCGAATCCTGGCGCGCGACACCGAGACGCTGGTGGACATCGGCGCTTATTGCACCGGCGGCAACTATCTGCCCAGTTCGATGCTTCAAAGACTGGTTCGGCTTTATGACGTTCCCGCCGAGCGCTACACGGGCCGCGCAGTCTACATCAACACCGCCCCGGCAGGCGCTTTTCGCGGTTACGGATCCCCCCAGATCCACACAATAGCCGAGATCACGCTTGATATATCCGCGCGGCGGCTGGGGGTGGATCCGGTGGCGATGCGGCTGAGGAATCTGGTTGAGCCTAACGCGATTGAACCTTGGCAAGGGCTCAACGTTGGCAACGCTCGGGGGAGAGAATGTCTGCTACGCGGGGCCGATGCTTTCGGCTGGCAGGCGCGTAGGCAGACGGATGCCGGACGAGGCCGGTGGCGGCGAGGAGTGGGGGTAGCCTCGGCCACTCACATCAACGGCTGCTATCCCGGTTTCCACGAGGAAACGACGGCGAGGTTGAGCCTCCTGCCCGACGGGCGAGCGGAACTCGTCTGCGCGCTCCACGACCTCGGCTGTGGGGCCGACACGACGCTTGCGCAGATCACGGGCGAGACGTTGGGTCTTAGGGCGTGCGACATTGCCATCGTTCCCGCCGACACCGATAGCTGTCCATATGATCTCGGCACACGGGCCAGTCGCATGACCTATATCTGCGGCGAAGCAATCCGACTTGCAGGCGTGGCACTCTCGGAAGTGATCCGGGCTGCGGCGGTCCTGGAATTGAATACAGAAGTTGATGAATTGAGGCTGGAGGCGGGCGCAGTGCGCCGCCCGGACGGCTCGGGCCTGGCGCTTTCAGAACTCGCTGCCCGCTTGACGGTCCGCGGGGCGGAACTGCCCACGGCGACCGAGACCTATCGCGCCCAGGCCAATTCAGGCTCATACGCAGCGCATTTTGCTGAGGTGGAGGTCGACGGACTCGCCGGTCGCGTACGCGTGACAGATTATCTAGCCGCCCATGACGTCGGCCGAGCGATCAACCCCATGCTGGTGGAAGGCCAACTCCATGGGGGAATCCAGATCGGTATCGGATATGCCCTTTACGAGGATGTTGCGATCGACCCTGTCACTGGTCGAATGCGTGGCGACAGCTTCAGCCGCTATACATTGGCCAATGCCTCCGAGATGCCGCCGATGCGTGTCCTGCTCACCGAAGAGGGTGAGCCGACCGGCCCCTTCGGCGCCAAAGCCGTCGGAGAGATCGCGACAATCCCGGTCGCGGCGGCCGTGGTCAACGCCGTCAATGATGCCCTGGGCACTGAACTGACAGATTTGCCGCCAATACCCGTGCGAGTCCTCGCTGGATTGAGTTGAGGGACAATGGTCATGGAGGTGCATCTAAGCCACTGTGGTATTGCACTCGGTCCGAAGCCTAGGGTGCGCCTGCGCTTTCTGGCCGTGCATCCCTTCCATGCCTGTTCACTGCCGATGCCGCCGAACGATATCAAATGCGCGGCAAGCGCCCACACCGGATATCTCGTAGGATAGCTGGGGTAGGGCATGTCAATCGATCACGCTGTTGTGTGGCTGGAATTCCGAACAGCAAAAGTGTTCCTTTTTGAAGACGCTGCAACGCCGTCAGTCGCTGGAGAACCTGAATTCATCGGTGACATGCGGCTGACGCATGATGGTCAGAAAGGCCAACGTCGAGACGATGATTTCTTCGGGGAGGTTCTTGGCTTTCTGGAAGCTCGGAAGAAATGGATTATAATCGGAAATAGATCGAGCTGTGTCGGCTTGCTCGAGCGCATATGCCGTCAGAAGGCCGAGGGTCGTGTCGTTGGCGTGGAATTTGTCGATGCGGTCACCGCTGAGGAAGTGTTATCGCGAGCCCGTAGCTATTTTAGCGACCGCCACTAGGCATTTCCGCCACGCCATTGGCCGTCGTGAGATCAGGCCAAACTAGGATAGGGCAGGGCGAAGACCTGGCCGATGCCAACGACATCAGGGACAGGTTGGACGAACTGGAAAGGCGCGTTGGTCCACAGCGAGTTGGTGCTGACGACAACACGGTGGCTACCTCAGTACCAAGACCATCAGCCGAGGATTCGCTATGCGATCCGCGTAGCTGCAGTCGTCGTCGACGTTAGGCGGCTAGACGCGGCCTTCCGTTGCCGCGAACCGCGGGAACAGGATGTTGTTCTCCAAGTGGATGTGTTCCATCAGGTCTTCGGCAAACTGAGCCGTGCCGACGTAGAGCGCCTGCCAGGAGCGGCAG
This sequence comes from Mesorhizobium sp. B2-5-11, assembly GCF_006440835.1. Classification (NCBI taxonomy): domain Bacteria; kingdom Pseudomonadati; phylum Pseudomonadota; class Alphaproteobacteria; order Hyphomicrobiales; family Phyllobacteriaceae; genus Mesorhizobium; species Mesorhizobium sp. B2-5-11. The sequence continues at coordinate 243,342 of NZ_VFUK01000008.1, read as the reverse complement.
GCTCCGTCGGGCGTGACGAAGTCGCCGGTGAGGCTTTCGAGGAGCCGAAGCAAGGTGCCTTGGTCGTCGTGCTCGTGCCGCAGTTCCGAAATCGGGATATCGAACTTGCCTTTGCCCCACTGCCGCATTGCTGGAAACAGAATGGCCTCTTCCTTGGCCATGTGTTGCTCCAGTTCGCTCTGCAACTGCCGTAACGCATCCGAAAGGCCGGCCGGCACCTTCGGATGTTCGCGATGCACCGCCTCAACCTTACGCGACAGTGCAATGAGCTCGGGCAGAGCGCGCCGGTGCGCTTCGTGGTAGCAGGCTTCGATGTGGTTGATCAGTTCATCGCTGTCCATCGCAGCCGGCGCCGCTGTACCCGCAGTGTCGGTACCAAGTGCCTCCAACGCGCGCTCAAGGTCGTCGGGATCGACTCCGCGCCGGTGCGCGGCGCCATCGAGGGTGAGATCGCCATTGCAGCAGAAGTCGATCTTGAATTTGCGGAAAACGGCGGTGGCGCCAGGCAGCGTTGCGGCTATGTCGCCGACCGTGCGTTCCCATAGTTCTGGAACTGGGAATTGGGTGTTCATGACGAAGCTCCATGCATTTTCGACACAACGGCTTTGAAACTTGAAGCGGGCCCATTCGACGCGACGCAATGTCTCGAGGACGAAATCGTGCCAACCGTTGGACCATGAATTGCCCAGATAAAGGTCCGCGTCTTTGCGCTGGAACAAAGAGGAGCAGATCACCAAGCTGTCGCCGTCAGCCTCCCAGCGGGAAGCCTGAGTGCGTGCGGCGCGGCTGAGTTCAGGGCATTTGGCTCAAAGAACATAGCAATTTATCAAGTTCGGATCCTGCGTGTCCGGGCAGGGGTGCGCACCTGATCGCCTAGCGTGATAGGCCCGATGTCTTCGGCGATTGAACAGAGTTTTCCGCTGTTTCAGCCGCAGGAGGCATGAGGGCATCCGGTGCGCTTCATCCGGCCGTCGCGCAAAGGCCGCAGGCTTATGCTCTGATCGGCGGCCAGCCAAAGTCGCAATGGCCGACGATGCCGATCGCCTGCGCCATGTGATCGCAAACACGCGGTGCGCCAAGCCACTCTGGTCGAATGTTGCTTCTCAAAGCTCAAACAGGTGTGACGCATCGCAACTCGCTTGAGAAAACAATCAGGAATTCCCTCGTTGTCGCCCTCTCGCAGCTACGATCCGATGGATCAGGTGATTGTCCGCAGCTCTTAATCTAAAAGCGCTGTCGACACGGGATCATCCGAACATCGCTCGGGTATGATTGGCGCTGCGCCGATCAGTTCGAGACAGTAAGGCACGGCAGGAAAGACGGCGTTCAAGCATACGTCGATTAAAGCCGGCTTGCCTGGCAGGTTTATGATCAGCGGATGGCCGCGGACTCCCGCAGTCTGACGTGAAAGAATGGCTGTGCGGACTTGCCGCATGCTGGCCTGCCGCATGAGTTCGCCAAAACCGGGAAGTTCCTTGGTGATGACTTGCTGCATTGCCTCTGGGTAAGATCCCTTGGAGATGGACCGGTCCCTCCAGTCGTCAGGATAAGATCAACGCCGCATTGGTCGCAAAGCTCGATGAGCACATTCCGGACACTTTCCACGCCGTCAGGGACTATGCGGCGGATGAAGACGCAAGGCGATGCTACGACACGTCGAAGCCAGCGCTCGATGGCAGGCCCGCCAAGATCTTGATATTCGCCGCGGCTTGCACGTTCTGACACTGTAATGATTGCAATCTGGGTCATTTTTTCTGTTCGAGATCCACCTTCAGATCGAAGCGGTCGCTTGCCATCCGGGCTTGGCATGGGCGTATCCATCGACGAGCGTGCCGGGCAGATCGAGGCACGAGAGAATAAAACGGGCCCCCTCGCGATCCTCTCTCCCATTGGCAAGAGCTCTGTACGTCTTTGCCACCTCGATCATGTCGCACGTGTGCGGAGACAGGCGGATGCGCCGGACGCCTCTGGAGGCGAGATCCGCGGGTGCGGGGCAAAAGGCCTGCACCTGGTTGGAGAGCGTCTGCACGCCATTGATCGCGAGGAACTGCTGGTCGTCGAGCGTGTCTACGGCAAGACCGTCCGGGTCTTTCTCGCAGGTAAACTGGCACGAATCCTTGTGAAGGCCGTAAATGCGCGCATGATAGCATCGCCCGGAAGCGCGAGCGGCAGCCGACCGAAGGCGAAAATCTCGAAATCCGCCTCGGGACATGCGCTGGCCATGGCGCCGACGGCGGCGAGCGACAATTCCACTGGCGGGCATATGGTTTTGGCACCGCGATGAATGAGGAATTGCGCGGAAGACCCATTATAAACGTTCAGGAACGGACCTGTCACGAAAGGCTTGCCGGAGCGTGACGGCAGGGCGGTGACATCGTTGATCTCGATCAGCCGATCGTCGCCACAGAGGTCCTCGATGCTTCTGCGTTCCCGAACGGTCGCCGGTGCTGCCAGGGTAGACAGCACCACTTCCTTTCCGGCACGCTCGAGGCGTTCGATGATCTCAGGCCATACGGGGTCGGAAAACGGCATCCGCTTGCCGCAGACGACTTCGCCGATATGGACCCGGTCGATCGGAGCCTCGTCCGCGATCCTGCGGTAGAAGTCCGTGAGGCGGTCGGGCGACCAGTGGAAGAAGACCGGCCCAAGCGTCAACGCAATTGCGGACAAGGTGCTATCTCCACTTCTTGCTGTACGCTCCTGCCGTCTGCCGGGAACCTTCCGACTGGCCAGCAAGAATCCGATCGATCTCAATGGCGTCGCCGCCTTGCTCGACCGCGTCAACGGCCTTCCGGAAGGCGCGGACCACTTCCGTCACATAACCTTTGCCGCGCTGGCGTCCTTCGATCTTCAAGGCGGTTACGCCGGCGGCCTTCAGCCCGGCAATCATCCCGCCAGCGTTCAGGCTGACGGGATCCTCGAACAAATAGGAGGTCTTGCCGCCGGCCTTGAATTTGCCCTTGCACAAAGTGGGATAGCCTACTGGCTCGCCGAACTCGTAGCGGTCGATCGTGAACCCTGAAAGCCGTGCTGCCGTGCCGTTAGGCTCGTCGTCGTAACTCACCATTTCGGGTGGCGAACAGACGCCATTCAGATTTGGCGATTTTCCCGTCGCGTATGAAGAAAGATAGCATCGGCCTTCGATCATCACGCAAAGGCCGCCGAACACGAATGCTTCGTCTCCACGTCGATCGCGCGGTTGAGCGCCGCGATCTCCTGAACCGAAAGAACCCGCGGCAGCACGACGCGACGAACTCCGAAACTTTTCGCGTAGAATCCGATTGCTTCCGGCGTTGCTGCCGCAGCCTGTACCGACAGATGAAGACGAATTTGTTTATGGTTCTTGGCGACATGATCAAGGACGGCTATGTCCGCCGCGATGATGGCATTTGCGCCGCATTCGGCTGCGGTATCCGCTGCCTTTTTCCACAGGCCAACATCGTTGACACGCGCGAATGTATTGATGGCGACGAGAACCTTGCTGCCGTGGTTATGCGCGAAGCGGACGCCCTCGGCCAGTTCTTCCCCGGAGAAGTTGAGCCCCGGGGAAATTCCGGGCATTCGTTTCGTCGCGAAATCCGCAATAGACTGCGTCCGCGCCTGCCTGGACGGCTGCCCTCAATGTAGGCGGGGTTCCGGCCGGGCAGACAAGTTCCATGCGTCCGCTTGTCATGCCTCTGGCGCCTCGCGTCTGGAATTTCGATTGGCCATTTGGCGTGCGACGCTCAATGCGCCGAGAATGCCCGTATTGGCGAGACGAGCCAGGAAGCCACGCAGGCCGAGTAGGTCCGCGGGGCTAAGCTCGGCGTCCTCGATTGTGTTCCTCAGCGCGAGCACCGCCTCCGTGCGGCCGCTGATCGAGATGATCCGGCTGAAGAAAAGCGCATCGCCATCCAGCGTGCCGTCGAGCAGGCTCAAGAGTGTCAGAAGAGGTCCCCTGATCTGGACGTTTGATGTCGCGGCCTCACTTCTCCTGACGACACGAACGATCGAACGCTCTGCGTCCGGTACGACGGTAAATGCGAAGGCGAGGTCGACCGGGTCGATGAAATCGCAAGCTGTTCGATGTTCGCCCAGGCGGTCGAACAATCGGGGCTGGCGCCTAGCCATCGAGCGCAAGGATAGCGTCAGCAACGGCCCGAGGGGAAGTCCGGCAAAAGGTGGGAAAAGATGACGAATGACCGCCGGCAACGTCGGTTCCGTGCTGATCGTCACCATTCAGTACATCCTATCCACATGAGCTCGTTCAGCAGGCCCTTCCGGCCATCGACTTCCTGCGTCCGTCTGCCAGCAAGTCCGCGAAATTGACACTGTTGGGACAGAAATCCTGATAGTGGCTTTCGAAATCGAAGGCGGCCAGGTGGCCATGACACTGGCGGCGATGCTGGCAGGCGATGCAGATGCGTGACATGAAACGGTGCGCGGCTTCCAGCGATTGAAAGCTGTCAGGATCGATGTCAATCGAACGCATCGCGGAAGAAAGCAGGTCTTGCGAAGCGTAGGGTAGCCGCATGGCTTCATCGAATTCGCTTCGTGACAAACCGATGCCATTCAGGATGCCTGTACACTCATCCAAACCCATTGCCCAAAAGTCCCTTGTCGCTGCCATGCTCTGCCGGCGATCCGCGAGAAGGGAAATTACGGACCGCAAAGCTTCGACAGTTTCGCTAATGAGATTGCCTGCCATGTGAAATCCTTTTGGCTCGATCGCCTTCCTCGGAAATGATGTGAGAAGGGAAAAATAGCGGGGACGGATCGTTCGCTCTTTGCGCTAGCGCAAAGTTCTTCGTCAGCCCTGATGGCAAAATCGATCGCCGACGAACCGGTCGGGCCGGATTTCGCTATGCATCACCGCTGCCTTCCCTTGTTTTCAGATCTTGGCTCATTCCTTTCGTTCCTCGATCGGAACGGGCAGCTTCGTGAGGTTGGCATCCCTGTCTCGACACGGCTCGAACTGACCGAGATACACAGGCGGGTGATTGCCTCGAAAGGCCCAGCGCTCCGCGTTACGGCGCCTGTCGACGATCGCGGCGTCAAGTCAGCCTTTCCCGTCGTCGCAAATCTTTTCGGCACCCGGGAACGTGTAGCCTGGGGCCTTGGCACCGACCTTCACGGTCTGGAAACCCTCGGCGCGCTCCTTGCGTGGATGAGATCGCCTCAGGCTCCACAGAACCTTCGTCAGGCCCGACAGATGTTGCCTGCGGCGCGGGGTGCACTCGTGGCGCGGCCGAAGATCGTCTCCCCGCCCAGAGAGTGGCGCGACGCCGATCCGGATTTTTCGCTTCTTCCCATCCAGACTTGTTGGCCGGGAGACGCAGGCCCACTCATAACATGGCCAGTGGTCATTACTCGCCCGCCTGGCGAGGACGACCCGAGCACATACAATCTGGGCATATACCGGATGCAGGTGCTAGCCCGTGATCGTGCCATCGTAAGATGGCTGCCCATGCGAGGTGGAGCAGCCCACCATCGCATATGGCAGGCGAGGGGGCTTGAGATGCCGGTGGCGGTCGTCATCGGGGCAGATCCCGCGACGTTGATCGCCTCGGTGATGCCGGCGCCTGAAGGCGTGTCGGAGCTGGCACTGTCCGGGATGATCAATAATCGCCGAGTCGGATTGGCGCCCTGCAAGAGCATCATGCTTCACGTGCCAACCAGTGCGGAAATCGTGCTTGAAGGTGCCGTCTCTTCAACAGAAACCGCGCTGGAGGGCCCTTTCGGCGATCACACGGGATATTACAACACGCCGGAGCGATACCCCGTATTCAACCTCAAGCGCGTTCGCGTTCGCGACGGGGCAAATTACCTGACCACGTTCACCGGGCGCGCGCCCGACGAGCCCTCGGTTCTCGGCGAGGCACTGCTCGATGTGTACAAGCCACTCCTGCGCCAGCAGATACCGGAAATCGTTGATGTGTGGCTTCCGCCGGAAGCCTGCTCCTACAGGATTGCGGTCATCTCGATCGCCAAGAAGTATGCCGGACAGGCCAGGCGCGTGATGATGGGGTTCTGGTCCCTGCTGCCGCAGTTTTCGATGACCAAGATTGTCATCGTGGTGGATGACGATATCGACATTCGATCATGGCCGGACGTGATGTGGGCGGTCGCCACCCGGATGGATCCCTCGCGCGATCTGATGCAGGTGGACCGAACCCCTATCGACCAGCTCGATTTCGCCTCACCCCTCGAAGGGCTTGGGGGAAAGATCGGGTTCGATGCGACGCGCAAGATTGGGTCCGAGACCTCTCGCGAATGGGGAAAGGAGCTGACGATGTCAACTCATATCGAGGAGCAGGTGTCTCAACGATGGAACGAGTTTGTTTCGAAGACGACCGCTCAGGGGCAACAATGACCAAACGGCTGATAATCGGTGTGACAGGTGCATCCGGCTCCGTGCTCGCGCTGGAGACCATACGTCAGTTGGTCAGGGCCGGGGTGGAGACGCATCTCGTCGTCTCCAAGGGCGCGCGATTGGCGATCCCACATGAGCTCGGCACCGACGGCCTTGCCCAACTGACCTCCGTCGCCAACCGCGCGTATTCCTATCAGGACTTCGCCGCACCAATCGCCAGCGGCTCTTTCAGAACGGATGGCATGATCGTCGTTCCCTGTTCGATGCGGACCTTGGCAGCTATGGCACACGGTTTAGGCGACAATCTTCTCACCAGGGCCGCCGATGTCGTCCTGAAGGAAAGGCGCCGGCTGGTCATTGTTCCACGCGAGGCGCCGCTCCATGAAGGGCACCTCGACGCGATGTTGAGACTAGCACGGATGGGCGCAGTCATCGCACCGCCGGTACCGCCGTTCTATGTCAAGCTTGCCTCGATCGAGGAAATGGTAGTCGAGATGGCTGCCCGACTGATTGGCTGGGCGGGCGTTGACCCGGGCGACAAGCTCACGCGTTGGGGCGAAAAGAAAGTCGCCGCCGCGTGATCATCCTGATGGATTGGCTCAACGTGCAAGGATAGCAATGAATTTGCAGACGTCGAAAGGCGCGACATATGACGTACGGAAACTTCCACCTGAAAGGAAGCAGTCCGCTGTATTGTCAATGTTCGACGGACTCAAACCCGGTCAGACATTCGTGGTCGTTCTCGATTTTGATCCTGATAGACTCAGGCGTCAGTTCGAAGCGTTCTTTGCTGGCGAACACATCTGGCTTTGCCTTAGACCGGGGCCACCAGAATGGCTGATCGAGATAGGAAGACCTCAACCTGCGCAGTGATGTCGAGCTCTACGAAGAGGTCGCACACGCCGATCGACCGATCTGGTCACTCAAGACTCAGGTGGCAGTGACCGTGAGGGCCCCCTTCATTCCAAGCTCATAATGACCCCGTATCAGGTGGTCGTATTCGCCTTCATTGGTGAAGGCCAGACGCACCGTCTCGCCTCTTTTTACGGTGACTGAAACCGGATCGAACGCCATCGATCCATCTTCGTTCTCGACCATGCTGATCGCGATGGTACGATCTATTTTGGCCGCCATGCCCGGCTGACCGATAACCATCAGTTCATGGCCGTCATGAGTGCCGGAATGCATTCCCGCCGCAAGCGCCGGGGCGATGAAGAGGACCATGGCGATTGTTGGCATCATGCATTTCTTCAGTGCGATTTCTCCGTTGTGAAATGTGTTGAGTTTCACCCTGTCGGAGGTGGCCGCGGGCTCTGTTTTGGACCGCGATCGGCGGAACCAGGTTAGCAGGGTCGCCTGAAGCCTTCACCAGTTCTTGCCGCTGATCACCTATGGCCCGTCTGCACCGCAGATAAACTGAGTTGCCGCATCGAAAATGCACCCTCCTTTGCGGTGCTCGCGATGTCGTCAAACAGGAGAGCGAGATCCATGTAGACGCTGCGATCCCGTTCGGCTGCGCCCATTTCATCGAGATCCTGCAGGAAGAAGAGAATGGCTTCGATGCGCTCGCGTTGACAGCGGGCGTTGGCAAGATGCTCGCGTGCCGCGCGCCGCACTTCCAGAGCCGTAAATCGCGCCAGCGTCTCGTCGAGTCTGGAACGGCACTCACAATCGAGCCGGGCGTCCTTGATCAAATTTGCCAGCCTGCCGACAACGGCCATGCCAGCAAAGCGCCGGGAACAGTCGTCAATACTACTCAATGGAACGTTTTGTTTCATCTTCTTCGCTCCTAGGGCAGACGTTTCGCAGCCGGTCGCAACGCGAACAGACGACGCGCGCCCTGCCAATCGGCAGACGCGGTCTCGAAAATTGTTTTGATTATAAGCGACTATTTTTGCTGCCTGTTTGCGCTGGAGCAAACACGTAGACCGATCATCGACGGTATTGCCTTCGCATTGAGTTTTTTCCGACCGCCGATCTTGCGAGTTGAGAAGCGGCACGAGGACGTCGTGTCAGTCATCCCTGTAGAGGAATTGTCGCATGGCCGCCGACGGGAGTGTGCTTATTTTCGACGCGAAGCAGAGGCGGATGTCGGCGCCGTTTCGGCCATTCTTTCTAATCGCGGGGTTGGACGCGATTGTAGGCCCGGCGGTCTGGCTGCCGTCAACGTTCGGAATACAGGCCATCGGCCCGACCGGGATATCTCCCGGCGATTGGCATCGCGACGTGCTTCTTTTCGGGATGGTTCCAGCCATTTTGACTGGCTTTCTGTTGACGGCATTGCCTCGATGGACAGGACGACGCGCAGTCTCGCCACTTACCACGCGTCTGCTCGTCGCCCTATGGCTGTGCAGCCGGGGGACTTTCCTGTTTCTGTCGCATTCGGCCGGGCTTGCCCTCTATGCGTTTTTGGTGCTGACGCTCCTCTTGATTGCGGCGGGACGGGTGATCGCGAGCCGCGACCGCCGCAACCTGAAGATATTGTTTCTGCTGCTCGCCTTTTGTGGTGGCAACATACTTGCGGCGGCGTCCTACCAAGTAGAATTTGCGCTGCGGCTAGCCTTGGCTTCGATCGTCGGACTTGTCATGATCATCGGAGGACGCGTCGTCCCGGCGTTGACGGTGGCCTATGTCGAGAGCGCGGGCGGTCGAATCTCCGTCAACCGTTCTGCCGTTTTGGAATACGCGGCAGCGGCTATTGCGGCATGCGCCCTTGGTTTGTGGGTTGTTGCGCCGCAGGCACAACTCACCGGCGTTGCCTGCGCGCTCGCCGCCTGCGGTCAGACCATGCGAGCCGCCCAATGGAATGGTTGGCGAAGCGCGGCCTCGGCGACGGCTCTTGCCCTTCACATAGGATATGGATGGATCATCGTGGGTTTCGGACTTCTGGCGATCCACATTCTAGCACCGGAGTGGCTGGGACAGGCGGCTGCGGTCCACGCATGGACGATCGGCGCCATTGGCACGATGGCCCTCGCTATCATGGCGAGCATGATCCGTAAGCATAGCCACCGCGCCTTCGCGTCTTCGGCTCCGACGACCGGTGCGTTCATAGCGATGACGACTTGCTGCCTGTCGCGCCTCCTCGTCGAACTGTTGCCGGACTACGGGACAGGCTTGACCAACCTCTCGGGAGCAATGTGGGTTGTCGCCTTCGGTCTGTTTGTCACAGCATTCCGTAGAATGCTCATCCTGCGCAAGACGAAGCCAGACTGCCGCTCCACATCCTAAGCGACGATCAATGCCGCAGCGCGCCTGATTGAGCTGATCCGAGGGTGCCATGCCGTCGCTGCCGATTGCCTTCACACCCAATTCGTGAAGTTATTTTTGCGACAGCATAGGGCCGCCGGTTCGGTCCAGTGGAAGATGCTACCCACGCTGCTGAACGCCTTCAAGGTTGCGGCTTATACTTATCCGGGGGTTGAGATGCGTAGTATTGTGCTACTTGCTCCATTTCATCGTCCGTCATTGCGCGTGCAATATTTCGCATCTGCTGGCTAATATCGTTGCGACGACCTCCGTCTGCGAAAGCGCGCAGTTGAGCTTTGATGTAGACGGCCGACTGGCCTTCGAGCCACGGACTGCCGGCCTTGTTGTCCAAACTGCCGTGACACGAGCCGCAAGGCGCAATTCCGCGCATTGGGGCTCCATTGATGACGATGCGAGGCGCAGGAACCTTTTGCGAGGGATGATAGGCAGGCAATCGCGGCAGGTAATTATAATAGGCCGCGAGGTCGATCATGTCCTGGTCGGCAAGATGAGGCGCGAATGGACTCATTACGGCGTTCACGCGCGCGCCCGATTTGAAGTCTTTTAGCTGTTTGTATATGGCGGCTGGGTATTGCCCTGCGAGGTTGGGCGAATCGGCGCGGCTGACGCCCGTCGGGCCATGGCATATCGCGCATTGCTGAGCGAGCGTCGCACCGCGGTTGATCGACTCGTTCGAAGGATTGGCGAGCATGGCTGACGTCATGATGACGTCCGAGGTCTTGAACGTGGGCTGAACGGTCCTGGCACCCGATGTCAGTTTGGGAATGCCGGCAGCACTGCATATTGCGTCCCACAAGCCAGCCAGCTTCAGATCAGACTGTGCATAGGGAAGCAGGATGAAGCCGCCAAGGGCTGTCAAGACCACCAGCGCGGCCGTGATACCAATACTCAACCTGACCCAAGGGTTTGTCGCTGAGAAGAGGCGTTCCGTCGACATTATCGGGCTCCAATGTAGACAGCCGGAACAGAGGTGCCCTGCCTGAACGCGAGTTGCAAGATTGGGAACCCATAATTGGTCACAGTGAGCCCGATCATCAGTGCCAGCCAAAGGCCATAGCTGTTAAGGGCAGCGGGCACAGAAACGGGAGCATGGACGGCCGTGCTGAAGCGATATTCGCCCGCATCCATCGCCGGGGCGCGCTGGCCTCGTATGAGGATGAGAATGAAGATCGCGCCGGAGATCAGCAGGATCAGCCCCCCAAAGGCCGACATGCTCACTGACATCGCTTCGGAGGCAAGTCCGGGGTCGGTATAATCGAAGTAAGCCATGCGGCGAGGCATGCCTAATATACCAACATAATGCCACGGGAAAGTTGTAATGATCATGCCCAGAAACCATAGCCAGAGCTGCAGGCGCATGAGGCGGAAGTCGATGAACGCGCGCCCCGTCAGATGTGGCCATAGATCGTAGGCGATGGCGAAATACATGATCACGATCGCGCCGCCGAAGATCAGATGGAAATGGCCGGTTATCCACTGCGTGTTGTGGATCGTGGTGTCGAGCTGATAGCTCATGTTAATGAGGCCTCCGGCGCCGCCGAAACCCAGAAGCACGAAGGAGAATGCCGTTGCCAGCATGATCGGATTGTTCCACGGCAATGTAGCGATCCATCCCAGTGGTCCTCTGCCCCCACGCAGGCGACCTGCGATTTCGACAGATGCGCAGATCGTGAAAACAGTCAGCAGGGTCGGCAGGGCCACAAGCGCCGTGAACGCCGAATGGATGAACTTGAAGCCGGCGCCGACCTGCGGATCGGCGAAAGCGTGATGGATGCCGATGGGCATCGCAACGACCAGAAAGAGGATGAAGGCAATCCTGCCCATGGAGTCGCTGTAGAGCTTCCCGCCAATGGCCCGCGGCACGATCGTGTAATAGGCGATATAGGTAGGCATCAGCCAGAAATAGACGATGGCATGAAGCGTCCATGAGAAGAAGACGCGGGCCAACCCAGCGTCTATGGTCGATTTCAAGCCGAGCGCTACCGGCAAAATCTGGAACAAAAGCTCTAGCGCCGCTCCAACGGCCGTCCAGGCCCAAAGATATGCGCCCGCTACATTGGCGAACATGGCGAGAGGCACCGGCGCGTCCGGGTTGTTTCGCTTCCAGATCCTCAGGTTGATGGACATGAGTGCGACCCATATCCATGACCCGAGCACCACCAGCACGACGCCGATATAGTAGAATGGGCTCCCAATCAGCGGCGGATAGAACGTGTAGAGTACGGATGCGCGGCCAAGCGACACGGGAACCATCGCCGTCACTGCGCCGATCACGATCAGCCAGAAGCCCGCCCAGGCCCATCGCCGTCCGATGAGTGGTTGCTTGAGCGCGCTTTCGGAAATGGCGTAGCCGAAGCCCATGGCCACGAGCGTCGGGAACACGTAACCCATAATGGTTCCGTGGGCCGTCAGCGAGCGATAATACCATTCCGGATTGGTGATCCAGGTATGAAGCGGGCTTCGAATGAACATCTGCCAGGCGCCCATGATAAGCGCGAGCCCAAAAACCGCAAACGCAAGCCAAAAATGAGCAAGTATCAGTCGCCGGCTATTTAACACAGCTCACCCTCTCTTGCTTGGTTGCCATGGTCATGAACTCGGCTTTGTCAATGACCTTGACTTTCCCCCACATTCCTTCGTGCCCGAAGCTGCAATATTCCTGGCATGGCATCAGGTACTCGCCCGGCTTGCGGAAGCGGGCGTTCTGCACGGAAATGTAGCCGGGGACGAGCATGGTGTTGACGTTCGTCCCCTGAATAAGAAGGCCGTGGATGACATCTGCACTGGTGGCGCGGATGGTTATCGTCGTGTCAGTCGGGACGAGAATGCACTGTGGCGCGAAGGAGTATTGTTGCCCGATTGCCCGGACAGTTACTGAACCGTCAGGCTCGATGGCGCTACCAAGGTTGGATTCGACGAACTCACCCGAAATGTGAAGCGTGGTTGGATCAGCGGTCTCCACCCGCGCCTGCGGCATCGTCGCCTGATGGATGCCGGCGAAGGCCGCCATGCCGGCGAGGAAGGCGATGATCAAGACCGCGATTATTGCCCAGTTTTTCTCGGCGCGAATCGCAGCCCCGGCATGGTCAACAGGATCCTCGGTCATCTGGATAGCCTCGAAGCCCTAAGGATTGGCGTGGGGGATGAATACGAGTAGGTAGAACGTCAACCACATGCCAAGCACAATGGCGGTCGTAATACCGGCGAGGAGAAAAGCTCCGCCTGGGCCCGATCGTAATATCCGCTCCAGTGCCTCCTTTTCGGATCCGGCTGCGCCTGTCGGCTCATCAGAGTTGATCATCCGGCCCTCAATTCAATGTCGCAGAGCGCAGCTGGTTTGCTTCCGACGGGCTGATCGCTGCTCCCCGATTGCCCCACGAGGTGCGGACATAAGTGACTACCGCCGCCACCTCGTTGTCTGACAAAGTGCCGGCAAACGGAGGCATGCCATACGGCATCGGATTGCCGGCGGTGCCGGGAGGATAACCGCCATTCAGTACCATCCGGATCGCGTTCACCGCCGACTGCATCTGGATGGACTGGTTGCCGGCCAATGGCGGGTAATGTGGCGGAGCCCCTTCGCCTCGCGCGCCGTGGCAGCTTGCGCATCGTTGATCGTACACCGTTTTGCCAAGGCTTATCAGCAGGCTTCCTTCGCTCGGCGGCACGGAAGGTTTAGCGACATCGGGGGCGCTGTCCTGAGCGATGCTCTTCAAGTAGACGGCCATTGCGCGCGTGTCTTCGTCGCTGAGATACTGGAGGCTGTTGTAAACGACTTCGGCCATCGGCCCGTAGACCGCGCCCCTGTTCGAGACCCCGGTGCGCAGCAGATCGGAAATGTCCTTGATGCTCCAGTCGCCGAGCCCCGCTTCCTTGTTCGAGGTGAGGGATGGGGCATACCAGTTCTGCATCGGGATAAGACCGCCCTTGAAGGCGTCGGACTGAGAGTTGCCTCCAAGGGCGTTGATCGGCGTATGGCACATGCCGCAGTGCCCGAGCCCCTCGACGAGGTAGGCGCCGCGATTCCACTCCTGCGACTTGCTTGGATCGGGCTGATATTCGCCTTCGGTAAAGAACAAGGTACGCCAGCCAAGGATTAGTGATCGGTTGTTGTATGGAAAACTGAGGTCATGGGGCCGGTTTCGCTGTTTCACCGCTTCGACAGACTTGAGATAGGCGTAAATCGCGTCGCTGTCTTCCCGGGTCACCTTGGTGTAGGAGGCGAACGGCATTGCCGGATAGATCAATCCCCCATCCCGTGAACGCCCGGTATGCATCATCCTGTAAAACTCGTCGGCCGTCCATTGGCCGATACCGGTCTCAGGATCCGGTGTGATGTTGGAAGTGTAGAGTGTGCCGAAGGGGGTGAGCATGGCGCGGCCGCCTGAAAACAACTTGCCTTCGGGCGCCGTATGGCAGGCGATGCAATCTCCGGCACGTGCCAGATACTCGCCTTTGAGAATAGTGGCCGCCGGGTTTGTCAATGTCCGTTCTTGCGCCCAGGCGGCGTCGTCCAGCTTGAGGGCGGCAAACGAAACCGCGCCTGAAAACGCCAGGAGGCCGACGAGAACTTTGGGCTTCAGCATAGCGTCCTCTCAGTTCGGCTGGCTTCCACAATCGAAGGGCAATGTGAAGGTGCCTTTCGGGGCTGGCGCGGCATTCGGCGGGGCCGGCAGGGAAGACAGCCACGCCGCCACGGATCTCACATCATCTTCCGTAAGGTGCCCTGCCACGACTTGCATGCAATCAGGAGCAGTCGCCGTCCGGGTCCCGTAGCGCCAGGCGCCGAGCTGAGCGCTTACATAGGCTGGGCGCAGACCAAGAAGGCCGGGAATTGCAGGCTCCATGCCCGTAAGCGAAGGGCCGTGACAGCTCGCGCACGCAGGTATGGAGCGCGCTGAGTCACCATGTGTCACCAGTTCCTTGCCATGCATCAAAGCGTCTTGCGAGACGTCGGGGGGCGCGGCAACAGGCAAGGCCGGCCGTTGGTCGGCAAAATAGTCCGCCATCTTCTTGAGATAGGACTGCGGCAGGAATTCGAGCAAGTAGTTCATCGGCGGATAATGGCGCCGTCCCGCTCTGAACGCGAGCAACTGATTATAGAGATATCCGGATGGCTTGCCCGCCAGTCGCGGGAAATAGACGTCGCTGGTGCCCTTGCCTTTGTCGCCATGACAAATGGTGCAGGCCTGCACGCGAGCTTCCATTGTGTCTGGAGCGTTGTTTGGCGGATTGTCTTGCGAAAGTGCGGAGACGGAGGTGAGCAACAGAGACGCAACAACAGCGAGCGGAATTGGGTTGCTCATACCTAAGCTCCATCGGCCTGGCTGAGACCATAACCAAGACAGCAAGGATATGGAACCCCCGCAGCGGCAACTCGCTTGTTTTCACAGACATGAGCTGATGGGCCACGGAAATTGCCGCAAACGGGTCGAGGAGCGCGTTGGAGAGGACGAGACGAAGCAGATGGAGCTTGAGCCGGAAAGGTAGCCTGAACCGCAGTGTTTGGCAGAAACGCGGGGTCGGAAACGGGCGGGGCAGCTTGGGGTTTCTCCAGGCGATTTCTGGGGCATCGACGCGTATTGTCAGCCAGACCGAAGGATCCTAGCTCATACTAACCCGCTTGAACCGGCAACTCCATGCGGAACCATTCTGCGCCGTACAGGTTGCTTTTGCAGAGTGTTCGATTCCCCGAGGATGCAGCCGCTTGAGGCCCGTTGTCCGTCCCTCCGGCAGCGGGCCTTCCTTGCTCAGTCAGCCCCCTAATGGGGCACCTCGGAATTTCCCCTCCTCGATAGCAGCCAGCTTGAAGCACTCTCGAGCCTTCCTGAGGTGTCGCTTGGCCAGCCAGAGCGGCCCAGCAAGCGCGCACCGCTTGTTTCCACTTAGGGCCACGCTTACTCCACTGAAGGAGATGCTCGGCGGCAGCCTCTACGCTGCTGACCATGTACGTCATGCCTGACGGGTTGCCGCTGACGGGACCGGTGGGGTGAACCAGTGGGTGGCCATCAAGGTGGCCATCAGCTGACGCTCCGATAGGAGAGCCTGCGTTTGAGTTCAGAGGCGTTCAGGAGCATCACGAGGTCCGTCGCGTAAGGTGACCTCAAGGCCGACCGCTGGGTGACCCTCGGGTTCAGCGGGTTTCCCGGTCTTTTGGTCGACCACCGTCCACCCCTTGGGGTCTCTTTTCCGTTCGTACCTTGGGGCCATGAGACCATTCGCTGTATTTCCGTCTCAGTTCTTCGAGCAGGGACCGATGCTCCTGGGGGAGATCGTGGTCTATCCGCAGCCCCAGCAACTGGCGAAGGTGGCGGCGGAACGCCTCTGTCTTGATCCACCGGCGAACAAGGTGGGCTATGGCCTGCTGCCGGGCTTTGTCGAGTTCTGCCATGGTCGGTCTGCACGAGTAGTTCAGCACCGAACTCCGGGTGCCCTGGATGGTTCCCAAGGCCAGAAAGCGCCCGAGAGCCCTGAGCTTCGTCATTCAGGCTAAACTGACGCCGGCAGGGACAACTACTTGCTGATGATCCAATCCACCAAGCCAACTTCGACCGGCACGCACCCGACGTATTCGAGTACCAGGCTCTTAGCCAGATCGCGCCATTGACACTCGGGCGCGTTCGTTCCCGAGACCAAATCTCGGAACACAGCGCGGAGAATATCGGCATCGAACGCTGAGATGGTAAGGGGAGCCGGGTCTGCATCTTCCCAAGGTCGGACGGTGTCATCGTTCTGGGACTGGTGAAGCCGTCTCAGAAGGTCGTGTGATGCCGTGGTTACGCTTCGGGTATGATTAATATCGCGCCGAAATGCGGCTCTTTCAGCAAAGGAGCGATGCCGCAGCAGGAAGGTGGCTTCGATGGCCGCGCGCGATGTCTGTATGCGCTGCAAGCATGGGGCTTCCTCCCCCTCGAAAGGATTTATTTACTCCCTGTTGAACGGACCCCACAAAGCAAATCAACACCCGAACCAAAGCGGCCGGGAATGTTTGAGCGCGAAGGATCAATCAAGCGTTGCCAAGCGTTCGCTTGCGATCAACCGCGTTCAAGACGGCCACCAAATCCTCGGCAAATTTCGGGACGCTTATGTGGTTCCTTACTCATGGAGGTCGAAGAGGACGAGCTTTTCACCTATTGACGCAAGGTGAACCACCCTCGTTCATCGGCGGAAGGATCGTTCCGAGTTTCACGCGCAACTGGCTCGTCCGCCAAGACACGACCGGCTGCCGACACAATTTGCCCAACTCGACATCGTGGCAATAGTCATCTCGGCCGTCGCGCTGGGCACGTGGTCGACCGCTCATGACGACAGCGCCTCAGGACTGTTTATGGCCGTGGCCGCTATCCGCCAGGCGTGGCGACCGTGGGCTGCGCTGGTCCTCCATCTTGCATGGGCCTCGTGCCGGTTGAAGTTGCCTTCATTTCGGCGCCGATCTTCTTTCCTGCCATGGTGCCGACCGCTGCCGGGCTATGCGCGCTCGGAACGGGTGCGGTGGGCGCTTTGACACCTGCTCTGATGACCAGCGCTCGGGCACACTGGGCGAGAGTTCAAAGCTGGAAATGGCGCCTTTGTTCATCTTCGTAGCCGTCCTTCTTGCGGGATCACTGGGAATTCTGATCGCCTTCGTCCCCAACTGGAGCGGCGGGTGCTGGCCGGATGGCGGCTTTTGCCGGCTTTATCCTGATCTATCGAACAGCATAGATGAGGCCAAAGACACCGTGAGCCCGGAGCAGCAATCGACCGACGAAACCAGAACGCAGCACTTGCTCCTGACTGTCAGGTAATGCCGAGATAGCTAAGGAAACGGTTGGCCCATCCACGATGCCCTCGCACCAGTCTGAATCCCAGATTGTCGGGGGGCAAGCCGACGGCGCAGCCTCCGCTTTTTCCGTCACTTACGAAATTCGACATATAGGCTCTGTGAAGGCCTTCAAGGACATGGACGCCACAATTGTCGACCGCGCTCACAACCCCGCTTCCGTCTTCGGCCAGCGTCGTGCGGACATAACAGGTCGAAGTCCACTCCCACACGTTGCCGGAAAAGTCGGCCAAGCCACGCGAATTCACACCAAAGGAACCCCGGCTCCTGGGCAACGGGTCCGGTTTGCGATTGAGGTCAAGCTCTGCCTGGTAGCTGGTGAGCCAACGCCTGGCAGGGTTGTTGGCATCGTTTTCGACACCTTCGAATTCGCCTGCAAACCGCTCAGCTGCCGCAAATGCCCATTCCTCGTCGGTGGGCAGCCGCCATTGGTCACCTGTTGCTTCTGAATACCACCGGGCGTAGGCAACGGCGTCGAGATAGCTCACTGTCGTTGCGGGTGCGTCATGCGGGATTGAGCGGGTCTCCTCCGCCGGCCGACAGGCCCCAGCCGACACGCAATCCGTATAGTCGGCTGCGCTGACCTGATAAGTCATGATCTCAAGCGGACCGTTGAGTTGCTGCTCGACCTTGGGATTGGTTTGCGGTCGTCCGTTCTTCAGGAACTCGCCGGGCATCGGATAGGTGATCGAACCGGGGAACAGGCTAACCGTTGTGGCAATGGCGTGGGGCTGTCGCTGGCCATCGGCGGCCTGTATCGAGAGTCCTACCGCTACCGCTGCGGCCACCACGGCCATTGGCACGAGCTTCAGGATGAAAGCCGACATAGTTCTTGTCCAAGCCCGGACAGGATCACTGTCCGGGCAAATGCGAGGGCCGTTCAGTTCATGGCGACGGGTTTGGGCGCTTCCACCTGCGTCATGAGGTCGTCGTTCCAATCGCCCTCGACCTTGAAGTGAGCGGTCGCTCCGAGCTCCACGGCCTCGATCAGATTGTGATTGACGTAGGCGTAGACGCCCGGCTGCAGGAAGGTGTAGAGCGCCGAGCCCGCGGAACCACCACGAATGAACCAGGTTTCCAGATCCTTGGCCGGCGGGTTGGCGAATTTACCCTGTTCCCAGACGTAATCGCCATGGCCGCCGATCAGATGCGGCCGCGTATCGCGGTTGGCCTGTGAGTGGACGATCAGCACGGTTTCGCCGACCTTCGACTTCATGGCGTTGTCGCCGGTGAGCGATCCGACCTTGCCGTTGAACACCACATGCGTGGGAATGAGCCCGCGCATCACCTTGACGGTGTCATCGTAGGCGTCGCCGGCGGATTCGTAGCTCTTGAAGTTGCCCTTCTCGTCGCGCGGGATATAGAAGTCACTCTCGCCCACGTAGAAGATCTTGTCGTACTTGACCGGTTCGCCCTTGTCGTTCCTCAAGCCGTCGCGCGGCAGCACCATGACCGCGCCGTTCATCCCAGACACGACATGCCAGGGGATCATCGCGCCGCCAGGGGCGCAGTGATAGATAAACGTTCCCGTCCGCGTCGCCTTGAAGCGCAGGGTCACCTGTTCGCCGGGGTTGATCAGCGTGAGCTCGCCGCCACCCAGAGCGCCGGTTGCGGCGTGGAAGTCGATGTTGTGGGCAAGCGAATTGGTTTCAGGATTGATGAGCGTCAGCTCGAGGTAGTCGTCCTGGTGCACGACCATCAGCGGGCCGGGGATCGAGCCGTTGTAGGTCATCGCGTTGAGCTTTGTGCCGTCGGCATCAATGACGATCGGCTTTTCTTCGATTGTCATGGTGAACTCGACGATCTTCGGTCCGCCCTTGGCAATCTGGTCATGCGAATGCACAAAAGGCGGCGCAACGAGCATGATCTTTTCGCGGGGCAGCCCCCGCACCTCTGCCTTTGTAACCGTTGCCGACAATGCGGGCAGCGCCGCAACGGCGGCAGCGCCAAACGCTGCTCCGAAGAGGGCTTCGCGTCGCGTAATCATGTCAATCTCCTGTCTCTCGACCATTGTGGATGAGGAGAAACTACCTGACCTGACCTAGCGTTTCTTTGCGTTGGCGCAAATTGGTGATGTTAATCGCGGAAACAACAGCTCGGAACGCAGCGATCTTATGTGTCACTATTTGAAGTGGAGAATTTTGGCGTCGCCGTTTTCTGCAAGGATGCGCCGTCACGGGCCACTTCTTGAATATCAGCGGCCGCTTTTATCTTCCGTATCGATCAGAATCCGTTCGGCGGCTCCGTCGAGATCTTCGTACTGGCCAGTTTTCAAAGCCCACAGGAAGCCCCCCAGGCCAAGCGCTCCAAGAAACAGCGCGACAGGTATGAGGTAGGTCAGTGTGGTCATTACGGTCCGACCCGTTCGTTGGAGTTGGACAGCCTATCGTGGCGAATATCGCTGGCCGGTGAGATTGGTTTCGACGATCGCAGTCGCAGCGCATTGCCGATGACAAGCAGCGATGAGGCGGACATGGCGATCGCCGCTATCAAGGGCGTAACGTGGCCAAGGATGGCGATCGGTACCGCGACCGCATTATAGACGATCGCGATGGCGATGTTTTGCCGGATCAGGCTTCCTGCCTTCCGCGAGATGTCCAGCGCGAGAGGCACGGCCAGAAGACTTTCGCGCAGGAAAACGAAATCCGCTGCATTCCGGCCGATATCGGCGGCGCTGGCCGGTGCGATCGAGACATGGGCCGCGCTCAGCGCCGGCGTATCGTTGAGCCCGTCGCCAACCATCAGAACCTTGTGCCCATCTCTCGCCAGACTCTCGATGCGTTCGACCTTGCCGGACGGCAGCAGGCAGGGAACGAAGTTATCGACACCCAGCACGTCCGCAACCTCGGCGCAGGCTTTAGCGGTATCGCCCGACAGCATTTCCACCGATACCCCGGCATCGTCCAACCGTTGGACGGCCGCTCTGGCGTGGGCGCGCAGCGCATCCTCGAAAACGAAGGATGCGGCAATCATGCCATTTTTCGTCAGCACCGTTCCGCCGTAGCCGTATTTGCCTTCGCCGCCAGTGCGAGCCTTCCAGCCGGCCCATCCGCGTCGACCCAAACGCCAGATGGTTCCGGCGTCGGTGGCTTCGATCCCGAAACCTGGTTGCTCGGTCACCGCATCGAATTTGTGCTGCCGGCTCGAAATGGCAAAGCCGGCTATGGCCTTTGAAAATGGATGACGGGAATGTGCGGCCAAGTCGGCTGCGATCGCCAGCATGCCTGGATCGATCGACGAAGCGTTGACCAGCCGGGGCCGGCCAAGGGTCAACGTGCCGGTCTTGTCGAACACCGTCGTGTCGATTGTCGCCAGGCGTTCCATGGCCGAACCATCCTTGACCATGATGCCGTTCTCGAACAGGCGTCGTGCTGCGACCACCTGAACGATCGGCACGGCGAGGCCGAGCGCGCATGGACATGTGATGATGAGAACCGCGATGGCGATCGTCACGGCCCGGTGCCAGTCGCCGGTCCCCGCCATCCAGCCCAGGAATGTCAAGAAGGCGGTGAGATGAACCACCGGGGCGTAGAGCGCCGAGACGCGATCGGCGACGCGGCGATAGCGCGCGCGACCGCCCTCGGCGGCCTCCATCAGCCGGACCATTTCCGCCAGGAACGAATCCTTTGCGGCGGCTGTCGCCTGAATCATCAGCGGGCCGGTAAGATTGAGCACGCCGGCCTGTACTGCTTCGCCCGGCGCCACGTTTTTCGGCGTGCTTTCGCCCGAGGCCAGCGAGCAGTCGAAATCCGACGTTCCCTGGATGATCTTGCCGTCGACGGGGATCCTCTCGCCGGCTGCGATCAACAATCGCATGCCTGGTTCGATCTCGCCGACCGGCAAATAGTCGCGCGCGCCGTCGCCGCGCAGCACCATGGCGCCACGCGCGGCCAGCTGAGACAGGCCTTTCACGGCAGTCCGGGCACGCTCCCGCATCACATGATCCAGCGTGCGTCCGATCAAAAGGAAGAACAGCAGCGATACCGACGCGTCGAAATAGGCGTGGTCGCCATGATTGACCGTCTCATAGAGGCTCATGGCGTAGGCGAGCGAAACACCGACCGCGATGGGCACGTCCATGTTCATGCGACCATGGCGCAGAGCATTCCAGGCCGAACGGAAGAAGATGCCGCCGGCAAAGGCGAGGGCAGGAATGGCGATCAACGCCGAGACCCAGTGAAACAGGTCGCGGGTAGCACCTTCGGCGCCGGACCAGACCGAAACCGAAAGCAGCATGATGTTGCCCGCCGCAAAGCCGGCAACAGCGACTGCGCGGATCAGTTCGGCAAGCGTCTTGTCCTTGTCGTCGATCTCGGGTGCGAACAGATGCGCCTCGTAGCCCAGCCTGCCAAGCGCGGCGACGAAGGGTGGCACCTCGTCTCCACGCCACCGGACCGCGACCCGTTTCGTCGACAGGTTGACGCGCGCGCTTTCGACGTGATCGAGCCTTCCAAGTGCCGCTTCGATCGTCTGGATGCAGGCGGCGCAATGAACCGTCGGCACTGAAAGGTCGGTCTGCCGAAGATCGTCGCCAAGCGATCGGCTCGCCAACCTGATCTCCTGGCTGGATGGCAGGACCGATGTGGCGCCGTTCAGATCTAGCGCCATTTCAGCGCCCGGTGCACAGCAGCTCACTGCAGCCTCCATGAGAAATCATGATCCTGCGGACGTCGCGATAGGGTCGTGCCTGGCCGGCATCGGCGTCGACTTCGACGATCCAGACACCGTCCTTCGGCATATGCTGCGCTGCGAATTCCTGGCCGGAGGCAAGCGCGAGCGTGACGGACTCGTCCTCTTTCTCGTAGGCGGGATGACGAAACAGCACCTTGACGCCGTGCAGAGGAACCGGCTTGCCGGCTGCGTCGGAGAGGCCGTAGCGGACTTCGCCCCATGCGATGGTCAGCTTGCCGGTCCAACCGAGCGCTGCTTGGGCGCGGCCGGCCTCGGCCTCCTTGTTGAATTGCTGGCTGGCCACATAGGTGTTTTCGACGACGAGGCCGGTCCAACTCGTATTGGCGAGCGTGGCCATGGTCAGGTTGACCGCGATGACCACCCCGAAAAAGGTGAGAATGATGGCCAGCATGTGCCTGCCGGTGAATTCGCGAGGCTTTTGGGCATTGGCGGTCATTTGGCGGCCTCTGGCGCGTTGAATGTGGCGGTGTACTCGTTCGACTCGAAGCTCGCCTTGTCCTCGACACGGAGCTTGAAGGTCTGGGCCGGGGCGTGGATCTGGTCCGCCGGCTGGCGAACGAAGACCTTCAACGTTTTCAGGCGGTCGGGTTCGACCGGGACGGCGAAAGACCGGCCGGCCGGGATGTCGTCGCCGACGACGACCATGTCGGCACCCTCCAGGCCCTGCATGGTGACGGCGATGGTCCTTGGCTCAGGGATCATGTTGAGCAGCTTGACGGTATAGCCGTTGCGGATGGAACCATCGGATAGCGTGACGAATTGCGGATTGCGGTCATGCAGCACGTTCAGCTCAAGCCGATTGCGCGTCAGCAGCGAATAGAGCAGGCCCAGCCCGATCAGCGACCACAGGCCCATGTAGACGTAGGTGCGCGGCCGGAAGATCTTGCGAATGTGAAAATGCGCCACCTGATCGGAGAAGGTGCCGACGGCAGTCCTGACCAGCGACGGATTGATTGAACTGGAGCCGCCTGCGGTCGCCAGCATCATGTTGGCGTTGTAGTCGGAGAGCGTCGCGTAGGAGATCAGCCCGCGCTCCTTGCCGAGCTTGTCCATGACGCCGTCACAGGCGTCGATACACAGCGCGCAGGTAATGCATTCGAGCTGCTGGCCGTCGCGAATGTCGATCCCCATTGGGCATACCGCAACGCAGGCATTGCAGTCGACGCAGTCGCCGACGGACTGCCCTGCGGCTTGCACCTTCTTGGCGTGACGCGAGCGCGGTTCGCCGCGCCAGTCATTGTAGGTGACGGTGAGCGAATTCTCGTCGAGCATGGCTGCCTGGATGCGCGGCCATGGGCACATATAGGTGCAGACCTGTTCGCGCATCAGGCCGCCGAACGTGTAGGTGGTCGCCGTCAACACGGCGATGGTGATGTAGGCGACAGGCGCGGCGGTACCGGTGAAAAGCTCGCCCACAAGTGTCGGTGCATCAGCGAAATAGAAAATCCAGGCGCCGCCGGTCGCCGCACCGATGACCAGCCAGACGGCGTGCTTCGATACGCGCAGCATCAGCTTGCGGGCGGTCCAGGGACCATCGTCAAGTTTCATGCGGGCGTTGCGGTCCCCCTCGATCGCACGTTCGATGACAAGGAACAGATCGACCCATACGGTCTGCGGACATGCATAGCCGCACCAGGCACGGCCGACAGTCGAGGTAATCAGGAAAAGTCCAACGCCGGCCATGACAAGAAGGCCGGCCACATAGTAGAATTCCTGGGGCCATATCTCGACAAAGAAAAAGTAAAAGCGCCGATTGGCGAGATCGAGCAGCACGGCCTGGTCCGGGGCAAATGGACCGCGGTCCCAACGCAGCCACGGCGTCAGGTAGTAGATGCCAAGCGTGATCGCCATCACCAGCCATTTGAAGCGGCGAAAGTTGCCTGAGGCGCGCTTTGGGAAAATTTTCTTGCGCGCAGCGTAAAGGGGCTGACGGGTCTTGGCGGAATTGACCGCCTCGGCTTCCAGCCGTTCTATCTGCGTCTTGTCCAGCACGAGTATCTCCACTTGCGCGCAGACCGTGACTTTGAGTGCGCTGGACAACCTTGCCGCGGCATGGACAGACCCGCGTTGATGCAGGTCAATCGAGGAATGCCGAAAAAATTGAGGCCCGGACTGGCCGGGCCGCGTCGCTCAGGCGGCGAAGGGCAGGAAAGAGGGCCCCCGACCTATTCCCCGCCGCCGAGCGAATGGATGTAGACCGCCAACTCCTTGACCTTGGTCTCGCCGAGACGCGCGCCCCACGCTGGCATCACGCCCTGCTTCGGTGCGCGAACCTGGTCGGCGATTGCCGTTTCGCCCGACCCGTAGAGCCAGATCGCGTCGGTCAGGTCGGGCGCGCCGAGCTCCCTGTTGCCTTTCGCATTGTCGCCGTGACAAGCGACGCAGTTTTCGGCGAAGACCTTGGCGCCGAGTTGAATAAGAGTTGCATCGCGGACCTTGCCGGACAGGCTGGCGACGTAGGCGCTGACCTGGGAGATCTGGTCGGCGGTGATGATGTCGCCGAAGGCCGGCATTTCCGACAGGCGCGTGTCCGGATCTGAAGCGAAGCGGATGCCGTGCGTGATCGTCTGCTGGATCTGCTCGGCCTTGCCGCCCCACAGCCAGTCGTCGTCGTTGAGGTTGGGAAAGCCCTTGGAACCCTGGGCGCCGGAGCCGTGGCACTGCGTGCAGTTAACCTTGAATGCGGCGCCGCCGGCCGCGACCGCGAATTCCCGCAAGACATCGTCCGCGGCGATTTCGGAGATGCTTTTCGACTCCACCGCCGCGACGTACTTGCCCTTCGCTGCTTCCGCCGCCGCCAGCTCGTTCTTGACGTCATTGCGGCTCGAATAGCCGAGAACACCCGTTGTCGCCGAGTGCAGCAGCGGCCATGCCGGATAGGCGATGGTGTAGCCGATCGCCCACACGATGGTGACGTAGAACGTTGTGACCCACCAGCGCGGAAGCGGGTTGTTCAGCTCCCTGATGCCGTCCCATTCGTGACCGGTGGTTGAGACGCCAGAGATTTCATCGATGTGCTCGTCGCTCATGATCACTCGTCCTCAAGGGGAATCCGGGCAGCTTCGTCGGCCAGCTTGCGGCTGCCAGGGCGCAGGGCAAAGACAATTGCTCCGACAAAGAAGAGTGCCATGGCGACCAGACCCCAGCTGTCAGCAAACTCCCGCATCAAATTGTAATCCATGGATAAACTCCTCAACGGTAGCCGGCGGCTTCGTCGTAGTTCTTGAAGTCGACCAAGGTCCCGAGCATCTGGAGATAGGCAACCAGGGCATCCATTTCGGTCACCTCCTGCGGATTGCCGTCGAGGTCACCGACCTTGGCTTTGGGATAGCGCTTCTCGAGGCCGGACGTGTCGGCATTCGGGTCGGCCTGCGCCTTCAAATCGGCATTGGCGTTGGCGATCATGTCGTCCGAGTAAGGGACACCAACGCGCGCGTTCGCAACCAGGTGCGTCGAGAAGTTCTTCACCTCGATCTGCGCGTCCTTCAGGAAGGCATAGCTCGGCATGACCGATTCCGGGACGACCGAGCGGGGGTCGGCAAGGTGCGCGACGTGCCAGGCATTCGAATAGCGGTCACCGACGCGGGCGAGATCCGGCCCGGTGCGTTTGGATCCCCACTGGAAGGGGTGGTCGTACATCGACTCCGCAGCCAGGCTGTAGTGGCCGTAGCGCTCGACTTCGTCGCGGAACGGCCTGATCATCTGGCTGTGGCAGAGGTAGCAGCCTTCGCGCACATAGATGTTGCGCCCGACAAGTTCGAGCGGCGAGTAGGGGCGCATGCCTTCCACCTTCTCGATCGTGTTGTCGAGATAGAAGAGCGGTGCGATTTCAACGATGCCGCCGATTGTCACAACAAGAAGGGAGCCCACAAGAAGAAGCGTGGCGTTCTTCTCGATTAGTGCATGTCTATCCATCAAGCCCATGTTCTGGCTCCTTATTCGGCAGGCTGAAGGGCGGGAACGGAGCCAGGCATCGGTTGCTCCTCGCGCTGGTGGCCGAGGATGGTCATGGCGATGTTCCAGGCCATGACCAGGGCGCCCGAGAGGTACATGGCGCCACCGATGGCGCGCATGACGTAGTAGGGGTGCATGGCTGCGACCGTTTCGGCGAAGGAGTAGACCAGGAAGCCCTGCTCGTCGTATTCGCGCCACATCAGGCCCTGCATGATGCCGGACACCCACATGACCGCGGCGTAGACGACGATCCCCAGGGTCGCCAGCCAGAAGTGCCAGGTAACCAGCCGCAGTGAATAGAGCCGGTTACGGTTCCAGAGCTTCGGCACCATGTAGTAGATCGCGCCGAACGAGATCATGCCGACCCAGCCGAGCGCACCGGAGTGCACGTGACCAATGGTCCAGTCGGTATAATGCGATAGCGAGTTGACCGCCTTGATCGACATCATCGGGCCTTCGAAGGTCGACATGCCGTAGAAGGCGATGGCCATCACCATCATACGGATGATCGGGTCGGTGCGCAGCTTGTCCCAGGCGCCGGACAGCGTCATCAGACCATTGATCATGCCGCCCCAGGACGGCATCCACAGCATGATCGAGAACACCATGCCGAGCGTCTGCGCCCAGTCGGGCAGGGCGGTGTAGTGCAGGTGATGCGGCCCGGCCCAGATGTAGAGAAAGATGATCGCCCAGAAATGGATGATCGAAAGCCGGTAGGAATAGACTGGCCGGTTCGCCTGCTTGGGCACGAAATAATACATCATGCCGAGGAAGCCGGCGGTGAGAAAGAAGCCGACCGCGTTGTGGCCGTACCACCATTGCGTCAGCGCATCCTGGACCCCCGAAAAGGCGGAGTAACTCTTGGAACCGAGCAAAGAGGCCGGCATCGAAAGGTTGTTGACCACATGCAGCATCGCGATGGTCACGATGAAGGACAGGTAGAACCAGTTGGCGACGTAGATGTGCGGTTCCTTACGCTTCAGGATCGTGCCAAGGAACAGGATGAGGTAAGCGACCCAGACGATAGTCAGCCAGATGTCCACGTACCATTCGGGTTCGGCGTATTCGCGGCTCTCGGTGATGCCGAGCAAGTAGCCTGTCGCGGCCATTACGATGAAAAGCTGGTAGCCCCAAAAGACGAACCATGCGAGATCGCCGCCAAACAGGCGGGCGCGGCAAGTGCGTTGCACGACGTACAATGAGGTGCACAGCAGCGCATTACCGCCGAAGGCGAAGACGACCCCGGAAGTGTGCAGCGGCCGCAAGCGGCCGAAATTGAACCAAGGCTGAATGTTGAGATCGGGGTAGGCCAGCTGCAGCGCGATAACCACGCCGACCAGCATGCCAACCACGCCCCAGAACATTGTGGCGATGGCCCCGTAGCGGATCGGACCGTCCATGTAGGCGGAAGGGTCGATCGGTGCGGTCACTTCGAAGCTTGAGTTGCGAATGAGGATGGCGACAAAACCGAGCAGCACGAAGAACAGCACCCACATGTGCTGCCGGAATGGCTGGTCCACGCCGAAGCCGGCGGCCACCAAAGCCGCGAATGTAAAAAGGCTCAACGCGAAGATTTGTGTGCCGAACTTCATGACATATCCCCGACCTCGGATTCCCTGCGCGGGCGCCAATCCGCGGCAACACCAATTCCGCAGCCGGCACGTCGCCGCCTTGATCCATGTCAAAGTCATTTGCATTTGGAGTGGGCAGGCTTGGTCCTGCGAACGATCAGGAGATTGCCGTTGAACTCGCAGACAGCAGGGGGACCATTTCCGCCGCATGCAGCCGGCAAAAATTCGATACCGACAGCGTTTGCTGCGGTGATGAAACGTGCACACCTAGAAAAACTGCAGCTCTGCGACGTCTTGGAAAGGATCGCGGACACGTTGCCCAAGGTCGACACGTTGGCGTGCCTGAGCGTAGCCAACGCAATCGTTCCGCTGTTGCGCGACAGTCATCGATACGAAGAGACGGTCATCTTTCCCGCCTACGAGGCCGCGTTGGCCAGCAGTGATGCCGACCTTGGTTCAGCAAGGCGATTGAGCGCCGAGCATATCGAGGACGAGTGCTTTGCCGGTGAGGTGACCGAAATGTTGCTGGCGATCGGCCACGGCAAGACGATCGACAACGCCGAGGCGGTTGGGTTCATGCTGCGCGGTTTCTTCGAAAGCCTGCGCCGGCATATCGCCTTCGAGCGCGAGCATGTCCTGCCGATGATCGGGTTTGTCGATTGAGCCTAGGCGCCGGAGCGGCTCTGCAGCCGATTCAAGCTATCGACACTAACATGCCGATTGTTCTCGATGCGGATCACGCCATCTGATCGCAGCCGGCTCAGCTGACGGCTGACAGTCTCGATCGTCAGGCCGAGGAAATCGGCGATGTCGGCGCGGGTCAAAGGCAGGTCGAAACGTGTCGACTGGGCGGTCGGATCAAGCGTGGGGTCGATGTTCTTGGCGATCATGAGAAGGAAGCTCGCCACCTTTTCCGAAGCACTCTTGCGGCCCAGCATCACCATCCAGTCGCGGGCATCATCGAGTTCGTTCAGCGTCTGCTTGAAGAGACGATGCTCCAGTCCCGGCGATTGCTTCATCATCCGTTCGATGACGGCCCTTGGAAACGAGCACAGGGAGACCGCGGTTGCGGCTTCGGCGTTGATCGCGCTTTCCACCTTGAAGGGCCGGCCCAGAAAATCGGGAGCAAATTGAAGCCCGACAATCTGCTGGCGTCCGTCCGAAAGGCTCTTCGTCAGCTTGACCACGCCGGAAAGCACATTCGCGTAACTGTCGATGGCCTCGGCATCACCGATCAATTCCACGCCCGCTTCAACGGTATGCTTCGATGAGGTCTTGGCGAGGCCCACCAGTTGGTCCGGATCGAGCGCGCCGCAAACGCCATGATGCCGCGCTTCGCATGACTGGCAAAGCACGGGAATGCCGGCGCTATGTACATCCTGACGCACTGTCATCGTGGTCGTCCGCGAACCCAAAGTACTGGCAGGATATAGTATCGGCCCGAGAAATCCGTTGCGGCAGTTTGTCCGCGGCGAGATATCATTGACCGAGATCAAGGCTGCCATTGTCCGATGTGAGCAGGATCGTGCAATACACATCGGAGCAGATATCGAGATGCGGCCAGAATTAATTGCCAGGCTTGGTGAAAACGTGCCGCGTTATACGAGCTACCCGACGGCGCCGCATTTTCATCCGGGCGTCGATGCCGCCGTTTGTCGCGACTGGCTGAAGGCGCTCAACAAGGGCGACGAGATCTCGCTCTATCTGCACATCCCTTATTGCGACAAGCTTTGCTGGTTCTGTGCGTGCCACACCAAGCAGACACGCCATTACGAACCGGTCACCAAATATCTGAGATCACTGCATGCGGAGATCGCCACCGTCTCAAGTCTCGCCGGAGGCAAGGGCCGGGTACGTGCCGTCCATTTCGGTGGCGGCTCACCGACGATGCTCAAACCACAGGACATGGTCGCGCTGGGAGCCGTTCTGCGCAACTGCTTCTCATTTCTTCCCGGCGCCAAGATCAGCGTCGAAATCGAACCCAACGATATGGACGAAGCCCGCCTCGACGCACTTGCCGAAATCGGCATGACGAGGGCGAGCCTCGGGGTCCAGGATTTCGATCCGAAGGTGCAGAAGGCCATCAATCGCGAACAGACCTTCTTGCAGACCAAGACAGTCGTCGACGGCGTTCGGTCACGCGGCGTCGAGTCGGTCAACCTGGACCTGCTTTACGGCTTGCCGCACCAGACCAGGGAGAGTGTCTTGTCCACTGTCATGCAGGCGCTGACGCTCGAACCCGATCGGATCGCCCTTTTTGGCTATGCCCATGTGCCATGGTTCAAGAAACATCAGACAATGATCGACGAGGCCTGGTTGCCAGGCCCGGAGGAGCGGTTCGCTCAATCGCAACTGGCAGCTCGCGCCATACTCGACCAGGGATACGAAGCAATCGGGCTCGACCATTTCGCCAAACCGGGCGATGCGCTGGCGCTTGCTGCGCACGCGGGGATGTTGCGTCGTAACTTTCAGGGCTACACCGAGGATCGCTGCGAAACCTTGATCGGCCTCGGCCCGTCATCCATCAGCCAATTCCGGCAAGGCTATGTACAGAACATGCCTTCGACCGCCGAGTATGGCCGCATGGTGGATGACGGTGGGTTGGCTGCGGTCCGCGGAATTGCTTTGTCCGACGACGACCGCGCTCGCGGGTGGATCATCGAGCGGCTGATGTGCGATTCCGGCTTTTCAGCGATCGACCTGGTCGAGCGCTTTGGCGAAGCTGGCCAAAGGCTTCTCGGCAGAGCGAGTTCCACCGCCCTTCTTGACCCTGCCCGGTTGCTTGAACTTGACGGTGACCGCTTCGTCGTGCCGTTGGAAAGCCGCCCCTTTGTCAGAAGCGTCGCGGCGAAGTTCGACAAGTATTTCGAAACCGGCAAGGCGAGGCATTCCGTGGCGGTCTGAACATCGGCTGCGGTCAGAAATGCTCGCCCAAATCGTATGGAAAGGCCTACATCCCGATCTGGACAGCGCAGATCGTCGACCGCGTCAGGAACCGCTTCTCCCTTCCGTTGTCCAGCGAGAACATGCCGCCTCGGCTTGGCACCACGTCGATAATGAGATCGTTATGCTTCCAGGCCTCGAATTGCGATGCGCCGATGTAGAACGGCGCATCACCGATATGGCCGAGCAAGACATCGCGATCGCCGACGATCAATTCGTCCAGCGGATAGCACATCGGCGAAGAGCCGTCGCAGCAGCCGCCGGATTGATGGAACAGCACTGGACCGTGCTCGGCAACGATCTCCGCGATCAGTTCAAGCGCTGCCGGCGTTGCCGTGACCTGGTATGCATTAGGTTTTCGATCCAGCTTGGGGCGCGGTCCCCTGCGGAGCCGCGCCCTTGAGCCGATCAGAAGAAGCCAAGCTTCTTCGGGCTGTAGCTGACCAGCATATTCTTCGTCTGCTGGTAGTGGTCGAGCATCATCTTGTGGGTCTCTCGGCCGATGCCGGACTGCTTATACCCGCCGAAGGCCGCATGCGCGGGATAGGCATGGTAGCAGTTGGTCCAGACGCGGCCAGCCTGGATCGCGCGGCCGAAGCGATAGGCACGGTTGGCGTCGCGTGTCCAGACACCGGCACCGAGGCCGTAGAGCGTATCGTTGGCTATGCTGAGCGCTTCGTCGTCGTCCTTGAAGGTCGTGACCGATACCACCGGCCCAAAAATCTCCTCCTGGAAGATGCGCATCTTGTTGTGACCCTTGAACACCGTAGGCTGGACGTAGTAGCCGCCGGCCAGATCGCCGGGCAGAAGACTGCGCGCTCCACCGGTCAGCAACTCGGCTCCTTCCTGGCGGCCGATATCGATATAGGACAGGATCTTTTCCATCTGCTCGGACGAAGCCTGGGCGCCGATCATCGTTGCCGGATCGAGCGGATCACCCTGCACGATCGCCTCGACGCGCTTGAGGGCGCGTTCCATGAACCTGTCGTAGATCGATTCCTGGATGAGCGCGCGGCTCGGGCAGGTGCACACCTCGCCCTGGTTCAGCGCGAACATGACGAAGCCTTCGACCGCCTTGTCGAAGAAATCGTCGTCTTCGGCGACGACATCCTTGAAGAAAATGTTGGGTGACTTGCCGCCGAGCTCGAGCGTCACCGGGATCAGGTTTTGGCTGGCATACTGCATGATCAGCCGGCCCGTCGTTGTCTCGCCGGTAAAGGCGATCTTGGCAATGCGCGGCGACGAAGCCAGCGGCTTGCCGGCCTCGAGGCCAAAGCCGTTGACGATGTTGAGCACACCCGGCGGCAAAAGATCGCCGATGAGATCGGCCCAGAGCAGGATGGCAGCCGGGGTCTGCTCGGCAGGTTTCAGGACGACGCAATTGCCGGCCGCCAACGCGGGAGCAAGTTTCCAGCATGCCATCAGCAACGGGAAGTTCCACGGGATGATCTGGCCGACCACGCCGAGCGGCTCATGGAAATGATAGGCGACAGTGTCGTCGTCGATCTGCGAAAGGCTGCCTTCCTGGCCACGCACCGCGCCGGCGAAATAGCGGAAATGGTCGATGGCCAAAGGCAGGTCGGCCGCGGTCGTTTCGCGGATCGGCTTGCCGTTGTCCCACGTTTCGGCGCATGCGAGGAGATCGAGGTTTTCCTCCATGCGATCGGCGATGCGGTTGAGGATAAGGGAGCGCTCGGCCACGCTGGTGCGCGCCCAGGCGTCCTTGGCGGCATGGGCGGCGTCCAGGGCCGCCTCGATGTCCTGGCCGTCCGAGCGCGCTACCTCGCATAGCAGCTGGCCATTCACCGGCGAGAAGTTCTCGAAATAGCGGCCAGAGCGGGGCTCGGCCCGTTTGCCACCGATGAAATTGCCATAGCGCTTGTCGAAGGGCGCCTTGACCGAGCGTGAGAATTCAACCTTGTTCATGCGTCTTCCTCCCAAAGCTGACGTCGCGGGATGCGACGCTTCGAAAGACACTTGCGATTTTCGGCGGTGCTTGTCACCGCGCCGGTCACGCTGGTCGGGTAGGATGTGTCGCAGAATTGCGACAGTTATGAGAGCTTGGGCGTCAGTGTGACCGGCGGACATCCAGACGGTTGAGCTTGCGGTGAAGCGTCGCCCGGCTGATCCCAAGCGCCTGAGCTGCGGCTGAGACGTTCCCGTCAGCGCGCGCGAGCGCACGCTGGAGGGCTCCACGCTCTGCCTCAGCGAGAACTTTAGGGCCGATCTCAGCCCAGCCGAGCAGATCGGCGGCAGGCATTGGTTTGTCGAAACACTGCTGTGTGATGCCAAGCGCCAGGCGGGCCGAACGGGTCGCGCCGACCACGAGATCGTCCGCGTCAACGGCGATCAGCGCGCCAGAGCCTTTGTTGGTCACCGGCGCCAGCAGAATTCGCGCCTTCGGGAATGCCATCTTGAAGTTCTCAATCTCGATCCGGTGCACCGCGTCGACCACAGCCATCGAGATGAGATTGACAAAGGCTTCGGTCAGATCAGCCCGGCAGGACGACACGTCAAGCACGGCTACAAGATTCCCCTCATGATCGTGGATCGGAGCGGTGGTGCAACTGAGCAGCGTATTGCGCGTATGGAAATGCTGGTCGCGGTGAATTGTCAGCGGGCGTCGCTCAACCAGACAGGTGCCGATCCCGTTGGTGCCCTGCCTTTCCTCATTCCAGACGGAGCCAGTCCACAAACCCCAGGAATAAAACGTCTCGTCGTCCACGAGCGCGCCGCGCCGTTCGACAGGCACGCCGTCGCGATCGGCGAGCAGGACACAGCATCCCACGCCGCCTACTGCGAGATAGAGACGGTCGAGACTCGCTTGGGCAGCGCAAATGAGAGGTTCGATTCGTTGCCGGGCCTGTCCCAGTTCGGCCTCCGTCAGATAATGTGGAGGCCTGCAATCGGCTGGTTCGAGTCGATGCAAATTGGAAGACCGTCGCCAGGAGGCAACCAGGGCGGATTTCGCCGCAGCGTCCGACGCAATCGCCGCCTGGATGCGGTCGGCATGATGACCGAATAGATCTTCTCCCATGCTTATCCTCCCAACTCTGATGTCTTTCCTCCCGGTCTGCGGTTCGATCAGGTCATAGTCAATTCGTCCAAAGAAGCAGAAAGGCAGATCTCTCCCTCCTGCTGATCGTCGGCCAAATCATGGCTGACCCGATCGTAAGAGCGTACCAACAGAATGCCCGTACAGTATTGATCGGGAGCAAACCTGAGCACCAACTGGTCAGAAATGCTCGCCCGCCTTGGACGGTCCGATGCGGTGCCGGCTGCGATGAGACAGGCGGTCGACCAGCCGATGAGCAAGAACCCGTTAACGCATTCGAGTGCCGCCAGGACACGCCACGCAAGGGCAGGCACTATGTCGCCGTAGCCAACAGTCGAGAAGGTGATGGTGGAAAAAGTACAATGCAGTTTCAAAGTCGGCGAAGATGTTGAGCATCCGGTACAACCCCGCCCAAAGCCAGATCTTTGCCGTCATGACGGCAAAGAGACCCATCACCACGCGTCATCGCGACGATGCGGCTGCGGCGCCCGTGCATGCGAAAACGGGACACAAGGCACCCCCCACCGGGTGTGTGACCTCGATGAGGCCAAAGATATGAATCAGTACCGTCAGGCTGATCACGATGGTACCGATAAGGAGATTGAGAGCCACAGGCGAGTCTCTACCATTCGAGCTCACGACCAGACGTCGTGCGAGATCAAATCTGTAACGGGCATGCAGTGTCGTTGCCCCTCCCGAAGCCGCCCTGACTGATGCTCTGGAATTGCCGCCCCTTTGTCTCGGCCCAAGTGAGGTGAAGAGCGTTGAGGCGCCAAAACCAAACTCAATGTTGAATTACCTCGGCCCAAAGCTTCTTGGCGAAGCCGCGCTCGTCGAGTGCCCAAGTATCACCCGTGACCACAGCTTTGCCGTCCTGGCATTTGTAGGAATAGACGGTATCGTGGCCGCTCGCCGCGGCCGGCACGAAGTCTTCATTCGGGTTCGCCTTGCAGAATTCGTCAGCGCCAGGATTGTCGCGTGAGGCGTTCATCTTGGTGCAGGGCAGATTGGCGCCCACGAAGCAGGCCAGCAGCTTGCCATTCATGCAGCGATAGTGAACCTGGGTTTCGAGTTCCGGTTCCTCCGGCACGATCTTGGCATCTGGAAACAGCTTTTTGAACGCCCTGACCGTGCCGGCGTAAAGCGCGTGCGAATAGGGGAGGACCTCGTCGTCGTTCTTCACTTGGCGGCAGAGCTTGTAGAGATCCTTCGCCGGCGCCGCCATAGCGCTGCCGGTGGCGATGGCGAGCAACGCTAATGCCGACAGCGTAAAGAACCCCAGAGTTGAAAAACGCAAAAGAGATGTAAGGCGCAAAGCAGACATTTTGATATCCTCAGGAGAACACGCAGGGTTTGGCGTCGGGGCCGCAGATCAGGCGCCTGGCGAACTGGATGACAGCGGCGCGCAGACGGATGGTCACCAGCCAGTAGCCGGCACCGTATCCAGCGGCCATCATCAGCGGTAGTGCCAGCGCGAAGGCACTAGCCGGACGGGGTGCTGTGGATGCGGGGCCGATATAGACCGCCATCGTGACGAAGGCGCCGACGACATAGAGCCAGATCGATCGGGACCCGACCAGCCGGCGCACGATCTCAATGCCGACGGCGAAGACCAACATCAGATACGTGATGCCCAAAGTGTCGAGCAGGGCATCCGTCAGGAAGGACTGGTGGCCGATCCAGGTGTTCGCCACAAACCCAGCACCTAATGAGAAGAGACGCATCAGCCCGGCGACAGGAAAGCCGACCGCGTAAGGCACCGTGAGCATGGCCAGGTAGAAGAAGGCGATCGTGGCGACTATGTCAAAGGCGATCTTGAGCAAGGTTTTCAGGGCCGGGCGCATCTCGCCATCCTTCTTTGCCGTCCGCCATCGGCGGTCAGCCTTGTCTCCCGCCCCTGTAGCCCCGATCGAATTCGTTTCGTCATTTAGGTAATCAGCTTATCGTCAATGCGTCAACAATTAATTGATTGCCTAATCGACTTGCTGTCGTGTAGCATTGTCGTATGTCCATCCAACTCATCTTTGAGGCGCTGTCCTCGCCGGTACGCCGCAAGATCCTTGCCTATGTTGCGCATCACGAACTAAGCGCGGGTGACATCGCCGGGCGCTTCGACATGTCGAAGCCGTCGATCTCGCAGCATTTGCAATTGCTTGAGCATGCCGGCCTGGTGTTGAGCGAAAAGCGCGGCAAGTTCGTCTATTACCGCCAGGCGCCTAACACGCTGGCCTCGACGTTAACCGGCTTTGTGCAGGAGATCTGCCCGGTAGGCCGGCCGATCCGCCGCGAGAGCAAGGCACTGGCCAGGAAGGCAAAGGCGCCCGGCGCCAAGGATCAGCAAGTCGCCAAAATCCCGGTGGCAAAGGCCTCAGCCGCGAAGAGCTTGGCTGCAAAGGCCAAGGCGACGGCATCCGCGCCGCCGAAACGCGCAAGGCCCAGAACCAACAAGGTCAAGGAAAGGACTGCCTGATTGCCGCTGTCAATCCTGAATAGGGCCGGCGCGGCTGTGAATGGGCGGGCAGCAGAAAGGAGAGAACCATGCTTATGACCAGATCGGTCATGCTGAAAAGGCAATCCAGCTCGGACAGCCATCGCCGCGCCGGGGCTAAGCGTTCGCTCGCGGTCCTTGTCGCACTGGCGTCGTTCCTGCCGGCAGCCGTCCAAGCCAAGATGCCGAACGACTTCCTCGGCAAATGGTCGACCGATCCGCTGCGCTGCGAGCAGGAGAACGGGGAAGTCGATGTGCTGGAGGTTCTGCCGTCGGGATTGACCTTTTATGAGGTCGGCTGCGAATTCGGCGAACCGCACGTTGACGGAAAAACGCTGCGCGTTGCCGCCCAATGCTACAAGGGCGGCAGCCCGATGAGCGCAGGCACGGTCGAGCTCTCGCGTTCGGAGCCCAACAGGATAAGCCTGTCCCTGCACGGCTTTTCCTGGTCGTCCGATGATCCGGAAACATTCCAGCGCTGCCGCGCGCGATGAGCCGGATGAAATTGCGCTTCGCCTGACCGCCCTTGCCCGGAGAACTGTGGAGAAGTAATCTCCAAGCCCAGATCCTCATCACAGAGGCGATCAAGGCGAGCGCATCGTCCGTCGCCGGCTTCAAGGAAAGCCAGCGAGGTTTCGGAACATCAAGGCACCGCGGCGAAGGATGATTTGAAGATCCGGCCGCGACATGTCCGCAATGGCACTCGGCCGCACTCTCAAGCTCTTCGGCGAGAGATTCTCGGGTCATGGCACCGTTTGGCCGTACTGAAGACGACAGGGCCAGCGACATCTTTCTGAGTCCTACAAACGGCTGGTGCCGAATACAGTCGCCTTGTGCTCGTCCATCATCCAATCGACTGGCTCTTTGACGGAGGCGCTGTGAACGATGCTTTGACCTCTCGTGCAATCCTGCACCTCTTCGGCCACAAGCACAGACACCGTGCCGTGATGGAGGCAGTATATCCGCCTTGGAGCGGGCGCGGTGAAGCCTTCGCGGCACGACCAGCCGTACGATCCTGGCTACAACCTCATCCGTCTCGAATGCGGCGTTTCGGCTGTCTTATCGGCGAGCACTTCCATGGTTGCGCCGGGTCGTTTCTGAAGAGCCAAGCTCGACAAAGATTGCACGCTCAAAACAAAAAGATCCGGGGCTTAGCTAGGCGCGTCCATAAAGCCGCTGGTTGAGATAAAGCAGCAGGCTACTGGAGACGCCCGCAATGACGACGAGCAGGAAAGTGAGCGCCATGATGAGGTCTATGTTGTGCAAGCCGATTGCGTTCATCAGGAGGAAACCGAGGCCGCGCTGTGAGGCGAACATCTCGCCGAGCAGCGTCCCGATCAGCGTCAGCGAAAAGCCAATCCGGATGCCGGCGAAGATCTCCGGCATGGCGGCCGGCAGGACGATGCGCGCGATCATGTCGGCAGGGTTCAGGCGCATGACGTGCCCGGTCTTGACGTAAACGCGCTTGACGTTTCGCACTGCATTGATCGTGAAGAGTGCGATAGGAATGACGCCGTGGATCGTGCCGAATGCGACCTTCGCCGACATGCCAAGCCCAAAGGCGAGCAGCAGGATCGGGTAGAGCGTGATCTTGGGGATCGAATAGACTGCGACGAGCATGGGCTCGAGAACCTCGGCGATGGCGCCGTTCAGGCCAAGCGTGAAACCGATCGCGAGGCCGATGACGACCGCCAACAGGAGCGCGAGGCCGAAGGCCTGGGCGGTCTCGGTAAGATGAACCCAGAACTGCCCGGTTGTGACGAGATGGGCCGTGAAGCCGAGCGTCTCGAGCGGCGAGCGCAGCGCGACCTCTCCCACGATCCAATAGAGGATCTGCCAGAAGACGAGCAGCGCGACAACGAGGGTGACGCCGTTGCGCAGGCCGTCGGGAATATGGAAGTCCTGTGCGGCTGACCGGGTCTCGGTCGACGCAACCGTATCGACCTTGCCGGAGACGACCGCGTTGAGAGGCAGTTTGCTGCTCATCGAAGCCCCCGCCGGTTCATGAGCTTCTTCTCCCAGCGGGCGAGAAGCGCGTTGATGGTGATCGAAACGATCAGGATCAGCAGAATGAGCGGATACATGATCGCATTGTCGAAGTTGTTGTAGGCGAAGCTGATCTCGTAGCCCATCCCCCCCGTCGACATGATGAATTCGGCGCCGATGATGCCGATCAGCGAATAGGCGACGGCGAGTTTGGCCCCCGTGAGGATATAAGGTGCTGCACAAGGCAGGGTGATGCGCCACGCGGTCTCGACCGCAGACATATGGCCCATCTTGGCGGTCTTGAGGAACACCCGCGGCACCCGGTCCAGGCCATTCAACGTATTCACGATGACAGCGACGACGCCCAGCATGGTTCCGATGAAGATCTGCGGTGCGTCACCAAGCCCGAAGAGGATAATCAGGAGCGGGTAGAAAGCAAAGACCGGGATCGCATAGTAGGTCGCGAAGACCAGGTC
Source organism: Mesorhizobium sp. B2-5-11 (assembly GCF_006440835.1). Taxonomy (NCBI): domain Bacteria; kingdom Pseudomonadati; phylum Pseudomonadota; class Alphaproteobacteria; order Hyphomicrobiales; family Phyllobacteriaceae; genus Mesorhizobium; species Mesorhizobium sp. B2-5-11. The sequence goes on along the minus strand of NZ_VFUK01000008.1, from coordinate 204,736 downwards.
GAGTGTGTCGCGCACACGCTCGAACTGATGGATGACGATAGCACTCGCGACCCCGGTGACAACGGCAATGACGAAGGCGATTGCGGCGTTGCCCAACGTCTTGGCAATCGCGGCATTGAGCGCGCCCGAGGCCAACATCTTGACGAGATCGATGACGATGCGGTGCGGCGGCTGCATCGTGAGGTGGGGGATGACCCCAACAAAGCACAAGACTTCGAGCAGGCCGACGAAGCCGACGACGATACCGATCCGCCAGAATGTGGCGCTCTTCATGCCGCCCCCTCCATCTTGCCGATCGCCTTGAGCGATTCCTCGCGCAGCGAACGCCAGAGCCGGGCTGTAATTGTCCCGAAGCGCTCCTCCTGCACGATGCGGCTGTCGCGATCCTTCGGCCAGTCCGTTTTAACGATATCGATGAGCCGTCCGGGTCGGGCCGACATCACCCCGATGCGATCGGCAAGCATGGCGGCTTCATCGAGCGCATGGGTGATGAGGAAGACCGTCGCGCCGGTCTTGCGCCAGAGGTTCAGCACCTCATCGCCCATCAGGAGGCGGGTTTGCTGGTCGAGCGCGCCGAACGGTTCGTCAAGCAGAATGAGCCGCGGCTCCGTCACTAGCGTCCGGGCGATGCATACGCGTTGGCGCATACCTCCAGACAACTGGGCAGGATAGCTCTTGGCAAAGAATGTGAGCCCCATCATCGCGAGCGCCCGCGCGATCCGTTCTTCGCGCTCCTGATGCGAAATCTTCATGCGCCGCAGCCCGAAGGCAATATTGTCGGCGACCGTAAGCCAGGGGAAGGAGGCATCTTCCTGGAAGACGACGCCGACGCCATCCGGTATCTGGCCGGCGATCGGCCGGCCTTCGAAGGTGACTTCGCCGCGGGTCGCGGTCGAAAGTCCCGCGACGAGTTCCAGTAGGGTAGATTTGCCGCAGCCGGACGGCCCCACCACGGCGAAGAATTCGCCCTGCTTCAACTCAAGATCGATCGCGCCGAGTGCGTGAACGGTGTCACCCGGCCGTCCCGGCCGGGTGAACACCTTGTCTACGCCGCGCAGCGCGACCTGTGCGCTTTGCGAAATGGTCATTTCAATTCCTTGATATCGTCTGGCAGGAACTGGGTATCGATTATTGCCTTGAGGTCGACGTCGCCGCTCAGGGCGCCGATCATCTTCTGCACCTCGACGGACTTCTCTAGCCCGTCCAGGTGGATCTGCCCCGTGCCCCAATATTCGATGCCGTTGGTACGGCTGTCCACGAGGTTCTTGACCGCGCTGCGCGCTACTTCTGGCTCGAGATTATACACCTTGGCGATGATGTCGCCTGCCTCATCGGGATTCTGCGCCATGAACTCCACCGCGCGACGGCGGGCGCGGATCACCGCCTTGATGAAATCGCCCTTTTTCTCGGCCGCCGAGCCAGCAGCGGCACCGAGCACATTGGCGATGGGCGGCAGCAGATCGGAGGCCTTGGCGATAGGCCGATACTTGTCCTTGAACTTCGACCACAGCGGTTCTGGAATGGGCGCGACGTCGACAAGCCCGGTGTCCAGCGCCGCAACGCCTTCGCCGAAACCGCCAGTCTTCACGAGCTCGGCGTCTTCAGTCTTGAGGCCGCCAGCCTGCAAGACCAGCGCTGCCAAGCCTTGGCTGGTGGAGCGAGGGTTGGTAAAAGCGATCTTCTTGCCCTTCAGGTCCTTGACCGATTGGATCGGCGAATCCGGCTTCACTGCCCAGATGAATTCTGCAACTGTCAGCACGTTGTCGCTGATGATCTTGATATCGGCGCCCTGCTGGATCGCCGCGATGATGGCATTCGGATTGACTTCCGCATATGGCGCGTCGCCAGCGAGCATATTGCGCAGCGTCGTGCCGCCGCCGGCCGAGGAAAGGATGCCTGTAACGTCGGCGCCCTCTTCCTTGAAGAAGCCCTTCTCCATGGCCACGGCAAAAGGCATTCCGTTTGCCGAGACGCCGTAGTTGCTCACAACGATCTGTTCGGCTTGCGCCGTGCCCGCCAGCGCCAGGCTGGCCGCAGCGAGAACCGCTAGACGCGAGAATGCATTCGATACTTTCATAAGTTCCTCCCTTTTCAATTCTCCGGGCGTCGCTAAGCCCGTGACTCTCTTTGCCATGCCAAGGCCACTGCTTGCGCGGCATTCATACCCTCGGAAAGGCGACTCCAGTACGTCCTACCTCGCCCCGGGAGTTTCGATCGCCCGCCAGTGGTCGAGATTGACTGCCTGATCCAGGATCCCGCGCACGGCCACGCCGTTGGCGAGCGGCTGCAGTGTTTCCGTCCCCTCGGCATGGCGCCGCAGCGCGGAGACTGCCTGCTGCATGACCGCGACCACGCGAAAGATGATGCTTGCCGGAAAGGACACCTGCGTAAAGCCCATGGCGCCGAGTTCGGCGGGGCTTAGCCAGGGCGTATCGCCGCCCTCGAACATGGCAGCCGACAGATAGGCGCCCTTGAAGGCGGCACCAACCTTCCGGTAATCCGCTTCGGTGCGGAGCCCCGCGATGAAGATGCCGTCAGCTCCCACGGAAAGAAAGCGTTCCGCCCTGTGCATAGCCGCGTCGAGGCCGAGCGGGCCATAGGCGTCCGTGCGGCCAATGATAAAAGTCTCGGGATACCTCCGTGCACCGAGGGCGGTACGAAGCTTCGCCTCGATCACCGCTTCCTCGACCACCGCGGCCGCCTTGTCGGCACGCTGCTGCTTATGGTCACGACTCTGGTCTTCCAGGAGAAGTCCGCGAACGCCGATCGCTTCATAAGCGGCGATCGTACGCGCCACGCTCTTCACGTCGCCATAACCGTCATCGGCGTCGGCAAAGAAGGGCAGCGATGATGCAGCCGCGATATCGCGAATGCCCTCGACCATGTCGGTCAGCCCGATCAGTCCAATGTCGGGATAGGCATGGCGGGCGGCGAGCAACGCCGATCCGCCTATGGCGAAGGCCTTGAAGCCGGCCTGTTCGATCAGCCTGGCGGAGAGCGCGTCATGTGCTAGCGGCGTAACGAGCGGCGTCTCCTGTGCCAGCGCCTCACGGATGGTCGTACGCGTCATGTGTTCCATTCCCCTTCCACGGGCCGGTAGATCCAGCCGCGACCTGTCTTGCCGGCGGCATAATAAGCCTCGATCTCGGCGGCGTGGCGAAGCGTCGTGTCGATTTCATCGTCGCCACGCACCAACGCCTCAGCGCGCATCGCCGGCACCCGGAAAGCGTAGATGTGCCCGTCCGGCGCAGCGATCTCCGACATCGTCAGATCGACCGTGAACACTGGGTTGCTGGGACGGCTCTCGACCGTTGCGGCCAGCGCGGCGAATGTCTCTGCGTCGATCAAGCCGGCAAGCAGGCCATTGCGAAAACTGTTCTCGTAGAAGATGTCGGCGAAGCTCGGCGCCAGCACGCAACGGATGCCGAACTGCTGCAATGCCCAGACGGCCGCCTCGCGTGAGCTTCCACAGCCGAAGTTCTCGTCCGCCAGGAGAATGCTTGCAGCGCGGAACGGCGGCCGGTTGAGCACGAAATCCGGCCGTTCGCGGCCGGCCTCATCATAGCGATGGCCGCCGAAGAGGCCTTTGCCGAGGTCGGCCATCGCGGACCGCAGATAGGCCGACGGGATAATCGCGTCCGTGTTGACGTTGCTCAGCGGCATCACTGCCACCACGCCATTGACACTGGCGAAGGGCTCTCTCATGCATTCCCCTTACGGACATCGGTGATGTGACCAGCGAGCGCCGCAGCGGCGACCATGGCGGGGCTCGCAAGATGGGTGCGACTGCGCGGCCCCTGCCGGTTCTCGAAATTGCGGTTACTGGTCGCCATGCAGCGCAGGCCCGGACCGACCACATCCTCATTAATGCTTACGCACATGGAACAACCCGCATCGCGCCACTCGAAGCCCGCTTCACGGAAGATGTGGTGCAGGCCCTTGTCTTCGGCTGCGCGTTTCACCGACATGGAGCCCGGCACGACGAGCGCGCGAACATTCGGAGCGACTTTCCGCCCGCGCACGACGGCCGCCGCCGCTTCGAGATCCGCAAGACGTGAGTTCGTGCAGGAGCCTATGAAGGCGATGTCGATCGGGATACCCTCGAGTGAACTGCCAGGCTCGATCCCCATGTAGCGAATTGCGGCAGCAGCGAGTTCGCGGCGCTTCACATCGGCAAAGGAGGCGGGGTAGGGGACATGCCCGTCGATGCCCGTGACGTCTTGCGGCGTCGTTCCCCAGGTAACCTGTGGAACGATCTTGTCGCAATCGATGGTGACGTCGCGATCGAAGACGGCGTCCGCCTCTGTCCGCAGCGTTCGCCAATAGGCCAGCGCGAGCTCGAAATCCGCCTCGGCGGGTGCGAATTCGCGGCCACGGACATAGTCGAAGGTCGTTTCGTCAGGGGCTATGAGGCCGAGGCGCGCACCGAACTCGATCGACATGTTGCAGAGTGTCAGCCGCGACTCTGCGGAGAGCGCCCGCACCGCCGGCCCCGCGTATTCGACCGCCGCCCCGCGACCTGCGGCGATGCCGTATTCGCCGATGGTGCGCAGGATCATGTCCTTGGCGGTTACGCCCGGCCCGAGCGTACCCTCGTAGGAGACACGCATGGTCTCCGGCCGCGCGAGCGCAAGCGTCTGCGTCGCGAGCACATGCTCGACCTCGCTGGTGCCGACACCGATGCCAAGCGCGCCGATCCCTCCGACGGTGGAGGTGTGGCTGTCGCCGCAGGCCAGCACGCTGCCCGGCAGTGCAACTCCCAGTTCCGGCGCAATCACGTGCACGATGCCTTGGCGCGGATCGCCGACGCCGAAGTGGCGGATGTGGTGCCGATACGCATTCGTCCGCATCAGGGAAAGGAGCTCGCGGCCTTCCGGATTGGTGTTCTCGGTACGACCCGGCGCCGTGGAGATGATGTGGTCCTGGGTTGCAAGGGTAAGCTCCGGATGACGCACTTGCCGTCCGGTTTTTTCCAAACCCGCGAAAGCGGCGGCGCACGTCGTCTCCTGCAGCACGTGCCGGTCGACGAAGATGAGGTCGCGCCCGTCATCCAACTGCCGAACGAGATGGGCGGTCCAGATCTTCTCGAAGACGGTCTTCGGCCCAGTGGAGGAGGCCGAAGCTCGCGCCGAAGACGTTGCAACGGCTGCTAAGCCATCTGCTTGCGTCGGCGGCGCGTGAACTGGCATGACTTTTCCTCCCACATGAGTCGTGAAACCCGCGACTTCTGGCTTTTGGCTCCGCCCGGTGTTCGCGCAATAATGCGTCCGTTAGAGTAGATTTCTGCTGACGGTAACCTCCTCCGGCCCTAGGGTACACCCACAATTTACTCTTTTGCCATCAGGAAAAGGCATAGCACATGTCGCGCCGACTTCCTCCCTTGAATGCCTTGCGCGCCTTTGAGGCGACGGCGCGCAACGGCAGCCTGACACGCGCCGCCCAGGAACTCTCAGTGACCCAGGGTGCGGTCAGCCGCCATCTGCACCAGCTTGAGAACTGGCTCGGCACAACCTTGTGCCTACGGCTCAGGCGCGGAGTAGAGACGACGTCCGAGGGGGCGGCTCTGGCTGCTGTGCTGCGCGTCGCCTTCGACCAGATCGAGGCGCAGACGCGGCGCATTCAGGAAAAACCGGAAGGCAACAGATTGCGCATCAAGCTGCCCCCGACCTTCGCCATCCGCTGGTTCGTGCCGCGGCTCGCCCGTTTTCACGCACTCAATCGGGATGTGGACGTGCAGATCACTACTTCGCACCAGCAGGTCGATTTCGATCGCGAGGAGATAGACGTCTGCATCCATTCCGGCTCGGAGCCTCCACCGGGCCTCTATTGCAGGCGATTGTTCGGGGAGATCGTGCTGCCGGTCTGCAGCCCTGGCCTGATTGGCAGCTCATCGCCTCTCGTCGAGCCGAAGGATCTGGTCCGTTACGTCCTGCTCTGTTCGATGCACAGACCGGATGACTGGCCTGCCTGGCTTCATGCCGCTGGCGTGACGACGGTCGACGGCAATAGCGGCCTCAAATTCGAGAATTCGGCGCTCGCCTACCAGGCGGCTACCGATGAACTCGGCATCGTGATGGCGCAGCGCGCCTTCGTCGAGGACGATCTGCGCACGGGACGCCTGATCGCACCCTTCGGTTTGAGAGTGCCGACGCAGGGCGCTTACTATCTGGTGTATCCGCGCGCGACGCGGCGGACGCTCCTGATCCGCACTTTCGAAAACTGGATTGTGCAGCAGGCGACCGAGTTGGAAGAGGCCGCCGATGGAGCTCGTTGAAGTCGGTGACTTGCTTGAGGTTGGGTGGCGCCGGTCGCAGGGGTTTTGAAATGTGTGGCGCGACCCGATCAATCGCACCGTTTGCCCGTGGCTGTCGGTCCCGGATTTGTGCTGGCTCGAACATTTCCAAAGCCGCTCGCGTAGCCGACCGGACTTGCATCTATTTGCCGGCAACATAGTCGAGCATCGCTTTCGGTGGAACCTCATTAGGGGCCAGTGGCCGGCCGGGGTAGCGCATTAGGCAAAGTTGGATGGCAAAGCCGAGTTGATTGGGTTCACGGCGCCGTAGCTGGTTTTCCAGCAAATCGGCCGGGCGAAAGAGAATAGTGGCGGATCATGCCAGCCGTCGCGACTCGCTGATCGGGCGCATGAATCTGGGCCAGAAGCTCACCGACGATGCTGTGACGATGTTCATCAAACTGATGAGTCGGCTGTTCTCGCAAGCTAATAACCGCAAGAAGCAGCGGCACGTTGGCGGATGGCCTCATGCCTGCTGCAATCGATGCACGCACCCCATGTAGTCGTCAGCCGAGGTGAACTGCCAGTCTATTTTCCGGCTCTTCCGGTCGCCGACGCCGATAGGCTGTGATCTCTATCTCGACTTTCAGTTCGGGCTTTCCCAAAGGCATACACAGTGTCGTGTTTGCTGGATGGATACCGCGGAACTTTTCGGCCACAAGCCGGTTGACGATCTCCTTGTCCTGACGATCGGGCACAAAGACGTGTACGACGACGACATCCTTCGGAGAGGTCCCGACCGAAGCAAGCGCGCCTTCTATATTGAAGAACGCATGCTCGGCACTTCACTCTTGGGCCGTTGCGGGGTTCCCCATCGGCCGAGACGTGGGGCTCGGCCGCAGGAGACGGCATTCCCCTTGCGCATCCGCCGAGGTTTGATCTGCGTCGGGTCGAAAACCGCTTTGCGCGAACTATGCGCGGAGTATCTTGTCCATCACTTTGCCCTTGGCGAGCTCATCGACCATTTTGTCTAAATATCGGATCTCCCGCATTGTGGGTTCTTCGATAGTTTCGATCCGGACTCCGCAAACGACGCCGGTTATCATGGACCTCGATGGATTCATTTTGGGCGCTTGTGCGAAGAAGTCCTCATAGGTCGTCTTTTTCTCAATTTGGCCATTGAGCGCTTTTTGCGAGTAACCTGTCAGCCAACGAATTACCTCGTCGACGTCAGCCTTTGTGCGGCCGTTCTTCTCCGCCTTGGCGACGAGAAGGGGATACACCTTGGCGAAGCTCATCGAATAGATGCGGTGTTTCGTCATTCATCGCCCTCTTGGTGCCAAGTGGTATTAGATCATCCCGACGAGGCGCAGGAAACGATAAGTTCACGGCGTGTCGTAGCAGCCTGTTCTTCGGGCGCAAGGTGCCCGCAATCCTTAATAGTGGCGCAGCGGATGCTGCGAATGCCAACGCTACGAAAAGCCGTCGATATAACGATTGATGTCGCCAGGCTCATCCGCGCCGCGAATGTAAAGCAGCGGTGTTTCGACAAAATCTTGAGCTTCTCCCCCCGCCCTGTTCTGGGCAGCTGCGGTGAGAATGCGCGACTACCAATCAAATCCGACGCGAAGGGCATCTGGTCTTGCATAGGCCGCGCATAAAGCGTGGTCAGGGGCAGGTCCCGCCATCGACGTAGATAAGCCCGACATCGGCTGGAGTGGCACGCGCCGTCAAGTGGAGCGTGGATGAGCTGCTCGATGCCGACAGCCGACCTCTCGCTTGCGGCCCCTAATTTCACCTTGACGGAAGAATCGCTCAGTTTTCAGACCCGGACGGAAGTCGCATCATTCTTGCGGAGCCACCCTCGAGGCTTTTCAAAAGATAACAAGCCCGAAGCGCGCCCTCTCATCAGAACGATAACCATTGCGGTGTTCGGACGTTGTGGCCCACTGGCGGGAGAGGTGCTCTCATCGGACCGATCGGGCAAAGCGGAGTTGCTCCGGCTAGAGGAACTGCCCTATGATCCGGTGCGGGGATGGCCGACGGGAATCGGCGGCTGGTTTGTCCGGGCCGGCATGAACCGCTGCAATGCCCGGCTGAACAGCTACGCTTTCGATCAATTGCAGTTGGTTCCGGAAGATCGGGTCGTGGAAGTCGGATTCGGCGGTGGGACGGTACTGCCCCGGCTTCTCCGGGACGCAGTATTCGTCTGCTCCTTGCAGAAATAGATGATTGCTCCAAGAATTTGTCCTTCCGCACCCAAGGCCCATGCCGTCTTGTCATCACCCAACGCGTCCGGGATCGCGCCGTCAGTGGTAACGAGCTTCTCGTTCAGACAGCCAGCATAGGCGTCATCGCCCTCGGAAGTGACGCGCGCCAGCTGAGTATTCACCGCGATCGTGGCAGCACCCAGCCTGGCGGCATCGTCCTGGTACTCGGAATGGAAAGCGTCGGTAGGATGAACGCTCACGTTATCGCGCGCCAGGTCGGGGTATGCCGCCAGCGCGGCCGGATTGCACGTTTCGGAAATCGCCTCAACGATGGACTGTTCGACGCCGGTTTTTGCGGGGGTGATTGTCGAATAAAGCTTGATTTTGAAGGCATCGTAGACGGGCAGGAAGGCCGGGCCGTGCTTCACAAAGTTCTTCTCGATACAGCCGGCCAGCTTTCCGTTCTGGAGCCGCGCGCTGCGCAAAACCTCTGTAGAGAATGCGATCTGAAGATCGGTATCCTGCCTGCGGTAGTTGACAAAGAAGTCGTAGAGGGATGTCGCCCGTGCCGGCGCAAGCGACATGCCAACCGACAGCATGGCAACTATCAGTCGCGCGGCCAATGTACCAGAAGAACAAGGTGGTGCTACTGCTGGCACTTTCTTAGATCCTCACTGACGCTCGGCAGAAGGTTGACCACGGTCGAGTAGTTCCGGCGCGGATCGGACTTCAGGTAAGCGCCTTCAACCGCAGTCAACCGCTGTTCAAGAATAGGACCTGCGCAAGCACAATAAGGCGCCGTCTCGGGTTGGTTTGCAGGTAGGGCCTTCGTACACATCTCGGCTACGCCCAGTTTATCATTTGGAATTCCGCTTGTCGGGTCTGCGAGGAATTCCTCGGCATTTGCAAAAAAGGTTTGCATGTCGGGGTCTTTACAGGAAATGTCGGTGACGAGTTGTCCATCGGCCTCGGCGCGATCCTGAGCGGCCGCGTCTCGGACCATGTCGTTCATGAACTGCCCGGGGTTATTGAGGGCTTTTCCAAGCCACTGCCCCTCCTGCAACAGGAACTCTGCATTGTTGTTCTGAGCATCTTCGCTGGTCCCGAATACGCCCGATCCCAGTCCTCGCTGAAGCACTGCTCGCAATAATTTTTCCGTGAGGGTTCCCGGGCAGGCCTGATTGATCGGCCTGACCATCCCCACGATAGCGGCGAAGGCGTCCGCCTGATCGTTTCTGAGCGCTAAGAAATCGTGATCAAAAATCGCCCCCACAAGCTGCCGATTCTTCAACTCGGGGGAGTGGAAGATCGAAGCCACATTCTGGCCATGGCTGGCTGGTGATGTCCCGGCGACCGCGGCACTGCCCGTCGTATGGGCCGCAAACCATCCGTCGAGGCCGCGCATGTAAGCCTGCCACATGGGAGATGTCATGACGTCGGAATGGCCGGATTGGAGCTCCGCGACGGCGCTCGATATGGTCCCGATCTCGCCGATGTCCGTGGCTTGGGTCACGACGCTCGCCAGCCCGGCCACGACTTGCGGAATTACGCCGTCTATCTCCTGCGAGGCAGATTGCATGGCGGTCTTGTAGGAAGCGAATTCTGAAAATCTCCCGAGCTCGTTTTCGGTCTTGCTCTTCCACTGTTGCAGGTGGCTGAGCGAGAATATGTCCGCCCCGACGTACTCGACATGGGTGCGGCCGAGCGCGATTATCTCCGTCAAATCCGCATTGACGATCCCGATAGCGACGGTCTCAGCCGAAGCGACTTCTGCGGCTTGGTCCGCACTTCTCAGGGCGTCGATCATATCCGCAATGACGCTCAACCTGTCGAGCGGTCTTGGACTGCCTTGCTTTGCCGGTGGCTCCGCATGCACGGCGACGATTGCGATCTCCGCCTCGCGGTCGATCAGGGGCTTGAGCACGGCTTGGCGAACCTGCATCAGCACCGGCTCCAATTGCATCTCGAGCGGCGAGACATATGCCCGCAATTTCATGAAGCCATCGGCCGTCGCACTGAAATTTGCCCCAGCCTGGGCCACCTGTTTGACGCGGTTCTCCACGGTGGAGATGATCGCCAATTCGCCATCTTCGTCACCTAGATGGTTCAAGTACGGAAGTATTATTTTCACCAGCGCGGGGCTGTCGTCGAAATAGAGCGGATGAGCCAGGCACTCGCGCGCAAGCTCCGTCCATCTGAACCAGATTTCCTGGTCTCCTTTCTGTCGCGTATCCAGTGTGGTCAGCGGACGCCCCAGGAACTTCCTGGTCATCGAATCGTGGAATGCGCTGGCGATCAGCAGCTTCATGGGGGGGTCTGTCGTAATGTTCTTGGTCAGGTCGAGTTTAGGCGCGCCAGTTTGAATCTGATGCGACCACGCCAACATGCTCACGCAGAACGGAAGGCCTTGCGCCGGTACATATGCCGGATCGGCTTTAGCGTGCGAGATCGCCTGCAGGACCGCCTCAGGAAACTTCTTTCTCTGCAAACGCACCTCACAGGATGGCGCAAGATGCATCGCCAGCGTGGATCCGCCATCCTCAAGTTCCACGTTCGCGGATTTGGGAAGCGTGACGAAATCATTGTTGCGGATGATGCTCATTTCGGAGAGATCGATGGTGCCGATGGTCAGGTCGTATTTTGCTGCGTATCGCACGATCGTCTGCTGATCTCCCCGCGACATCACATAGGCGGAATTCGCCTTATCGATCGACCCAAGGACAACGAAGTCATACGTCGTATTCTTCGGCGCGCACGGCGCAGTGCCTTCCCAAATCTCCCGATCCGTAGGCTCGACAGCAACTCCGTCCTCGATCGATAGCGTGTCCGCGTTCGTAAGGGCGGGACCGGGACCAGAGGAAAGAGCACTGCCCACTAGTTCGCGCAATTGCGCCTGACGCTCAGGAGGGAAATTGGGCGCGATAAGTTGTAGGAGAGTGATGTCGCTAACAGCAATGGGATGCCCGCCGATTTCTTTCAAGGTTGTCTGCCACCAATCGTCCATTACCTTGGAATATCTTTGCTGCTGATCTGCGGTAAGGAATTGAAAATACGATCTTAACCTTATGTCGTAATTCTGGAAAAATCGGAGATCACGAATGTCCCTTGGCAATTTTTGAATCAATTGAACAAGCACGTCGGCGTTCTGAACGTAAATATCGTTTTGGCTCGGAAGCTTCAGAACCTGCTTGCGAGCGTCCCCCGCCAGTCTTGCAGCAGGTGTCGTAGACGCAGATGCCGCTGTGCTGCCTGGAACTGCCTGCGCGGTGGCACCCAGTTGGGACAGTTCGAAAATCCGCTCCCTGTACAAAGTGGAAACGCATGTCGGAGCGGTGCATTTGTTTCTCTGCTTGATCCAACGTTTCTGAGCAGCCACGAGTTCCGGTGCCTTCCGGCCGTCAATCGCTTGAAAAGCCGCGTACAGTTTCTCGTCCAGATCGGAGAGCAATGCATCAGCACAGATCATGCGCTCGACGGAAAGTCTCGCACGAGAACAATCAAAGCTTGCTCCTGCAGCCTTTTGTGGCGCATCCAAAAGGAGAGCGGCGGCTGCGACGCAGAGCGTCATAAAAATTCGCATAGCCGCCCTCCGGAAAAGTGTCGTTCCAGCACAACCACTGCCGCAACCGCCATGCCGCAGATCGGGATCGGTTGCCTGCAGAAGGATGCTCCCGCCCAAACCTCCGCGCCACCTGATACCCAGAATCCCGCAGTATCGACGTACAAATCCGATTATAGGCAAGGCAGGATAGCCTCGGTCATCTCACGTATCGACACAAGTACGCCTTTCGGAGAGCGACTCTGTCCGACGAGCGAGGCAAGCTCCCTTGTCTTGGTTTTGATCTGCGTTCGGAAACCCTGCTCTCTTGCAGCTAGTCTTGACTTCTCCGCAGCCGCGCGAGTTCTCGTCTCATTGCCAAAAATGCCCGCTTGCCCAGCGCGCGCAAGTTGTGCACTTGAGACTATCTTGGCTAGTCTCGTCAGTGCCGGCGGCGACCTCGTCTGGGTCCACACCACCCTGTCGTTTTCGAGCCTTCGTAGCTATTTCGTCTTTCGAGGATCGTCGGCCGGATTGATGTACTTTATGCCCCACGGGCCGTTAGTGGTGAGCTGGAGCACCGTCTCTTCGTCGAAATATGCAAAATGCGCCATGCCTGGCGGCAAAGCGAAGTAGCTGCCCGCAGGAATTGCTTTGACGGCGCTACGGTTGGCGGTCTCGCCCATGCCAAGATTAATGGTTCCCGATATTACTGTGTCAACTTCAAGCCCCGGATGCGTATGGGGCGCGATCGCATACCCAGCCGGCTATTTGAGCCGAAGGGCAAACGGACCTTCCTTGGCCGGATCGCCGTACAGGATTGCCAACTCTGCTCCAGCAGGAAGCGTTTTGGGGCCCGGACCCCACTTAACCTCGCTGGGAGTGGTCACAGTGTGCGCGTCCTCGGCCGAAGCAAAGGGGGCGATTGCGCAGGATATGATCCAGCCGACTGCAAGTAGCGATGCAACTTTCATGGTAGCCTCCCGTCTAGGCGGGCTACCCATTCCGGCGGCGTGCCGGGTTGGGCTCGCCAAGGTCCGCGCGTCACACCTAGGCAAGCGATTTGTCGGCTCAGTATAACCGCTGCCCTTGGCGAAAGCGCATGCGAGTCTCGCGCATGCGCTTCACCCAAGGGAATTTTCGAGCACGCTTCTCAAACGATATTGACGTGCCGCGTTACCTGGCCATTGCTCTCCCAGTATGTGTGCTTTTTTGCAATCAAAGGATCGTCCATAGCCGGTTGAACTTGCCCCTCTGTACTGACCGCCCGCGAGGTGACGCTGTGCTCCCCGGCGGAGGGCTTGGGCCAGTTGACCGACCATATCTTCCAAGCAAAGTCCGCCTTGTCCGTCTCATCGATGGCCGCCAGCATCCACGGCCCATCGTCGACTTTCACCTCAACCCGGTCGATCGGCGCGCCCCAGGCGGCCCCGACAATGCGATAGTCATTGCCGATATGAGTGACCCGGGCCGGTGCCGATTTCAGCCGCGCCCGCCCGACAGAAGTCTCCACCCATACAGTCTCGCCGTTGTGGTCCTCCTCGCGCCGTGTGACGTAGTCGCGTCCCATGAAACGGTTCTCGAAGCGCTGGTCGCGCACATCGATACGCTGTAGCCATTTCGCATTCGCGATCCCATACCAGCCAGGCGCTATAAGCCGCAACGGGAAGCCATTATCAGGCGGCAAGGGAGTCCCGTTCATCTCGTAACAAAGGATGTTTTTGGGATCCATGGCGTCGGCCAGCGACATGCTGCGGGCGCCCCATTTGTTGTCGTGGCGAGGGTTGCGGCTCGGAATCTTCCGCATCACGCCTTACACTCGGTTTGCGGTTCAACAAGCTCCGCCACAGGCGAAATGGACAGGACGGATACGATTGAACGGCAATGACCGTGGAATCGGACCCCGCATTTCGCGTAAAAGGGGATACTCGTGTGGTTGTGTTGGAATTTCATGCGAGTGTCGTTCCAAGTACCTGAAAACGCTTCCATCCGGCCACGCTGCAAGTTGGCGGCTATCTGAAGCCAGCTTTAAAAGCCATTTAGGATCCACGGATCGGTGTCGTATCCGAGGCGCGGCTTTTCCGGCGTTGTTCCATCCGGCAATTTGGCCGTGCCAGTCAAACCGCAGTCCAGATCTCTCACCGGCTTCTTGGTCGAATGCTTCGTAGAACACAGGGCCGCAGCATCACCGACCACCACTTTCTTCTCCTTGGCAAAGGCACCACCAGTCGCAGCGATCACGATCGCCGCGAAAAATATTGCTACTCTCATCGGACTTCCCCACCGGTCGCGCATCCCCGAGATGCCAAACATTACGTCAAGGCGGGCTGCTCTTCCATTTCGCGATGGCTTTTACGCTAAGCTCGTCCGCTGCCGAAACCGCACCGCGCCGCCAGTGGTGCGTCCACAGAAGCCCGCCGCCTATTGGGAGCATCGGCAACGGGGCAGATAGGCGGACCGGTGTCGAAGGGCCTGAAAAGAAAAGGCCGAATGGCTCAAGCCAGGCCTTGTCGGTCGGGTCAAATTCTTCAAGGGTGAAGAAAAAGCTTCGCCCGCGCGAAACTACTGGATTAAAGGGAGACGTGAATGGCGGTTGCGAAAGAGGTACCTGGATGACCGCCGTCGGAAAACCGGTCCTCTACCCAGTCACGGAAACGGAGTTTGTGGCGAGTCTGATCAAGCACGCCAGTGATCAGCCGACGGTACAGTTTCTGCAGTACACCTATAGGGTCCAGCAAACGCTCGACCAGGATATCGAAAATTGGGAAGAGCCCGCCGAGGGCAAGGTCGATCAAACGATCGAATGGCTCCAGGAGCGCAACACCAATCCCGACGTCGTGATCACGCCGGATAATTATCGCATCTACGCCCGGAGCCTCGCGGTAAACCTGCTTTTCGTGATCAGTAACGACCGTCCCATCCAGCAGGACCACCGGGTCGCCAATGAGAGCAAATGGGAGGAGAGGCAGCAGGGCGAATATTGGCGATGCGTGGCGATTTGCTCGACCGGCTGGCGGGAGACTTAGAGCGGCTTGCCGGCGCGGAGCATGGTGCGCGACAGCCAACTGTGCTTCCGTCCTGGCGTTCTCTTTCTGGGTCATTTTATCGACCGCGATGAGCCGTCGTTCGCGGTCGTGTAAGCGTGCGGGTTGCGTGCACCGATGACCGCGAACAAGGTGGCGAGGAGGGCAAGCCCTCCGTACCCGACGGCTATTTGCGGCAGCGAGAAAGTGTTGGACAGCTTGCCGGAGATGAGGCTGGGGAAGGCGGCGCCGCTGTAGCAGAGGAGATAGATCGCGCTGAAGATCGGTGCGCGGTCGGCTAGCGTGCTGCCGCGCAACAGACCGCGTGTCGCGGCGCTGATGGCGATGCCTTGGCCGGCGCCCGCAAGGATGGTTGCGATGATGAAAAACACAAGTGTGCCGGCGGCGATCGCCGTGATGACGCCGATCATTCCGGTCAGGAAGATGACCATTCCGACGCGTTGGGCGACCGCCGATGTGAACCGGCCGCCGATAGGAGCGCCGAGAACGCTGGGCGTCATATAGGCGGCGAACACCAATCCGAGAATGAGCGGGCTGCGGGTCTGGAGTTGATCTTCCACCAGCGCAGGCACGAACGCTTGGTAGAAGGCTCCGGTCGCCCAGGTGGCCAGGAACACCGCTGCCGCCACAGGGAGCAGATGCCTAACGTGGGCCGGTACGCCCACCCGAGGCAACAGCGATCGCCAAGCGCCCGGGGTCAGAGTTGCGGTTTCCGGGCTGATTGAGATGAGTCCACCAGACAGCAATAGAAAGCCGACGCAAACCAGATAGATGAGGTCGCGTGGCCAAGGGCCGAACTGGACCAAAGCACCGGAGGCGATGGCGCCGACAGTGAGGCCCAGCATCGGTCCCTGGCTGGAGGCGACGGAGGCCAACCATTCTGGCCTGCTGGGCGCGGCGTCGACGATGTAGGAAGTCAGGCTGCTGCTGGCCAACCCAGTGCCGACACCCACCAGGAGCCGACCGGCCAGCAGGATTTCGATGTCGCGCACATTCAGCAACAGCAGACAGCCCAGCAGCAGCAGACCGAGGCTAGCGATCGAAGTGAGCCGGCGGCCCAGATGATTGGACAGACGTCCCAGCACCAACAGTGAGGCGATAGTGCCGATGGCGTACGCCACCACGGCCATAGAGATGCCGGCGTTGGTGAACCCGTCCTCCGCCCGGTAGGTGTTGTAGAGCGGGATTGGAGCGGCCGCTACGGCAAAGGAAGCGACCAGGGACACCATGGCGGATATGAAAGCCAGCTGGCGCATTCCGCCCCGGCGAGCCTCATTGATCACTGGTGGCACGTCTTGCACCGAGCCGTGCATTTCTGCCTCACGCAATTGAGCTTTGTCCGTTCCAGGCTGCGCTGCGCGTCACTCGAGAAGATCTGCGGAAGCGATAGGCATCGATTGCAGCGAGGAACGAAACCTTCCACTAGCCGGTGCATATGGTTTTCTTAGCGGCGCAGAAGAGCGCTGCGACAATCGTCGCCCTCAAGCCGCCCTACGCCTGTCCGCTCCCAAATGCGTCGCGGCTGGCTCCTCAGGCGCGTTAAAGACCGACGTGGTGAGTAGGACAGCGGCAGCGAGGACCCAGTAGTACCAAGCGTCGAGCCCAGCAAACTTGAAGGCGAACGGTGCGATGACAAACACGACGCCAACGGCCCGGTCGACCCAAAGATGCAGCCAGTAGGGAATGATATGGACGAGCCCGGTGGGATGGTCGGTAAGGGCGGGCAAGAGTAGCGCCGCGACACCGACAACAACCGAAAGCCACACCGCGATCGGTCCGCTCTGGCCGAGCTTCAGCACAAACGGTGCTGCGATCAAGACGACAGCGACGGGATAATCGATGAGGTAGGCGTGCATAGACTTGGTGATGAAGCGGAACGACATTGGTGACTCCTATGGCTTGTTTGCTTGGGCGGGTCCTTGCGACGTGGATAGCGCATCATCTAAGAGGGCGATCACGACGCCTTACGCTAGCGGCCACTCCATGCGTCTCTCGGGTCAGCTCGGTTAATTGCACAGAGCTATCCCGAAAGGCTGACCATTAGAAATGCCGGGTTGTTATCGTTTCCATTCCAGTCGCCCGGCGCGCCATGGAAGCGTTAATGCGGCGTAGAGCGTCGGCCGACAGTAAGTGCGGAGTGCACTTCAGGCGCACGACGTGACCGTGCTTCAGACCTTACGTCATCAGCTTATTCCCTAGCCACCCCACAAGAGCCGGATCACTTGCCGCGCGTTATGCCGGGGTGCTTGCCTTCAACATTCGGCGTCGCAGCCGTCAGGCGACCTCTTCGATCACGAGGTCCCTTCCATTGAACGAGACCGTGTCACCGGCGCGCTTGCCTTCCAACTCAGCATAGATCGGCGCTTGCGTGGAGATGCCCATAATTTCGTTGCCGTCGCACGCAAATTTGGCCGTCGGCACGGCAACAACGAAAAACCGACCGTGTAGCTTCAGCATTGCGCCTTCTTCGACCTTGCTCTTTGGTCCGAAGTCTATCGTCGAGCTTCTCGATCTTGTCGGAGTGCGAGTGAACAGTGTCGTCGAAGGCTTCAGACAGGTCGCTTGCGAGCTCCGCCTGCGCTTGTTCATCGTATTCGATCGGCTCACTTCTATCCAGCCGGGCGCTCGCGACATACTCCAGGTATTTTTCTCTCGCGCTCTCGAGGTCGCGCGCCTCGAGCGACAGCATTGTTTGCTTCACGATCTGCTTATTCATCTCACGTCGTTTTAAAGGAGGCGCCGCGGGCCGGCGCTGTGGTGACAGTGTCGGCAAGCCCGACCACTGCGCGCTCATTCGTTGTCGGGAACGTCAGCCCCCTGGTAAGGGATTCTCTCAACCCTGGAATCTCGTAGGATGCTGGCGACCAGACAGACGTAGGATTGCTTCACCGTGTCGAACCCGAGCATGGAGGATGACTGCCCTAACGGACACGGGGGGAAGTCAGGAAACCCGATGCGCAGCACAAACCGCTCGGGATCCCGATCGAATTCCTCTTTAAATATCTTTCGCAGGCCATATCGGCTCGCTATTTAGTCTCCGTTGTCGTGACGTGTGGGGCGGTTCGCGTTTAGCTGTTCGTCAAGCCCCCGCGAGCGCTCCTGGTCCAAGGCATCAAAGGTATCGATCAACAAGCCCTTGCTGCCGCCCCCCCTGTCGGTGATCGCATAGATGTTGGAACCGTCTCCCGCTTCGGGCGGGCTCTCGAACCTTATCGCGCCATCAACGCGGGCGCCGCCGCCACCTACGGGCTTCTCGGCAGTCAGGTCGTAGAGTTGGCCATCCTTATCCGGTATTTGTGGTCGTAGCCGCGTCTCAAGAGATCTGAAACAGCCACGACCATGTCCCTCGCGTCGAGGTTCATCTACATCCTCCTAGATTTTCGCCGCTCAGGCGGCAAAATATATCGGTCACAGGAACAGACCCGCGAACGCGACACCACACGACAAGTGGTCCCTAGACACCCCGCACCGAACGCTAAGTTTCGTAACAGACGTTGGGAAATGCAGTACTGTTCTGGTTTCCATTCTCGCAATTGCGGCCGGATGAGATCCGGTCGCCTCTGGTCTAGCCGTCGGCCGCGACGTAGTTCGACGGGAAGAGCGCACGCATCGTTTCCTCGTCGTTCACCTTCTTGAACTCGTGATCCGTTCCGACCGCACGCGCCCTCGCGACGGCGGGCCGACCATCGATTGCGGCGAACCAGCGTTTGACGTTCGGGAACGGCGCCAAGGGATCGTCGGCGCCCTTCATCACACGTGAGGCACGGTCTATCCAGCCCCAGGCGGACATGTCGGCGATCGTGTAGTCGGACCGGACGATATAGTCGCGGCCGACGAGTTGACTGTCGAGTACGCGATAGTGGCGCTCCACTTCGCGGCGATATCTGTTGACGGCGTAGTCCAGGCCGTCGGGAGCCGCAAACTGGAAATGCACAGCCTGTCCCGAGAAGGGCCCCAGGCCTGTTGCTAGGAAGAAAAGCCATGACAAAAGCTCACCCCGGTCGGCGGGCTGACCAAGGAAGCGGCCTGTTTTCTCGGCCAGGTACAGCAGAATTGCGCTGGAATCGAAAACCCGCACCTTTTTTCCGCCTGGGCCTTCTGGGTCGACGATCACAGGGACCTTGCCATTGGGATTGACGGCGCGAAATGAGGGCTGGTGTTGTTCGCCTTTGCTGGTGTCGACCGGCACCAGCTCATACGTTAGCTCAGACTCCTCCAAGAACAGGGCCACCTTGGCTGGATTGGGCGTAGGGTGGAAATAGAAGCTGATCATCGCACTCACCTTCAGGATTTCACAGACTGCGCACAAGGGCCGGGCGCCGGGTCGACGGAGCCACTGGACCAAGCCGCCGACGCCACATTGCCAATGCGTTCGTCCCTACGGAAGTGCCGCTGCATTATCGATTTCATTCCCGACCGCCTGACGCCTACACTCGATCGCGACCGGCACCACGACCTGCAGCCCTCGGCGAGCATCACCTTCGCGCCGGGTCCCGACGCCACGCCCGCGGCGCGGACGTCTCCTGACCCGCCCCCGATCACGAACAAGGTCGACATCGAATTCCACTTCACCGGAAGGCGCTGAAGCGGCGGGCGCCAGTCTCGACGCGGCTGGAGGTCACTGCAATTCGTCCGTGTCGCTCAACTCAGGCATCCGATCCATTCTGTGGGCGGTCGAAATGCGTGCGCTGACCGTATTTGTCCGCGCACGCCGATTTCCGCCTAGACCAGAGCTCACTCTGGATATGAACGAATGTGAGTCCTGGCGAACACGCCGCCGCTTCAGACTCGCGCCATCGTGTTTTGAACTTTCGGCTCAGTGCATCCGTCGATGATCAGTGCGGCTGCGCCGCCTCGCGCAAGAACCACGCGCGCTTCTCGGCGGCGTCTATGTACCCTTCGAGAAGGCTTGCCGTCGCAACGTCGTCCAACTCGTCGCAGAGCTTGTGCGCCAGCCGCATCGAAGCCGCCAAGGCCAAGTTGCCCTCCATGAGCTCGGCGAGCATAGCGACCGGTGCAACGCCATCGGCATCGTTGTCCGCAATGGTTCGCAGCCGCGCCGCCTGCCCAAGCGAGCGGATCGTCCTGCTGCCGGCCGCGCGGACGCGCTCCGCGAGTGGGTCGATCAGGTCGAGAATGTCGCTCGCCTGCTCGTCCAGCATGAGGTGGTAATCCCGGAAATGGGGGCCGCTCACGTGCCAGTGGAAGTTTTTGGTTTTGAGATAGAGCGACAGAGCGTCAGCAAGGAGCTGGTTGATTTTTGCCGCGAAGGTCGCAATCGAGTTTCGCACCGCCGGCTCGTCTCGCTCGCCGTTCGGCAGCTCTTGGACATTTGTTGTCATGTTGGCAGCCCTTTCATTGTCTTTGTACGTGGGAGTCCCTGGCGTGCGTGGAACGAGCGGGGAGGGCGCGTGCTCGTCAAACCGCCGGTTAGGGCGACGATCGCTTTATTGACGTTCTCGAGCGCATAGCCGCCGACCTGTTCGAGCGATGTGGAAGGTCCGGCATTTCGTCAGGCGCCACGCCGCACGCGACGATCCCAGGGCGGGGGGACGCAAACGCCTCGATCAAGTCGACTCGAGCAGCTTATGATGAGCCGTCTTCCACTGACGGAGTGTTGCCGTTCGATGTAGGCTTGCAGCCAAGTCATGCACGACGGGCGCGAGGCCCGTCGCCGATCAAGGGCTTCGGCCTAATGGTTCGCGCCGCCTAGCGGCTTTAGGTTCGCACAAAATTCCGCGTAAGGCTTGCTCATTGCCTCATCTTGGCACTCTTTCATCATCGCGTCCTGATCGCTCTTCGACATGCTTTTCCACGCGGCCTCGAATTCGGCCTTGGGCTTCATCGTTTTCATTCCTGCATCATTGAAAAACGGCGCCATCATCGCTGGCGAGTCGAGAGCGCCTGCGAAAGCCCCGCCACCAAGCGTTGAAAAAGCCAATGCTCCGAACAGAATGGGTCTCAGGTTCATTAGTAGGTGTCCTTCTGGTTTGCGGGAGTTCTTCTGCAATGTGTGTTTGCCCAGGATCGAAAATTGCGTTGTTTCTGGCGCGCTCAGATTTCGCCCGAAGCCGCCAATCCAGGCCAATGAAAACGTTGTATGGATTTCATGCCGGTCGGGAATTGTAGGCGACGAATTCTTCCACTTTCGCCAAAAGCAAATGATGTCAGACAAAGATCACGCTCATCAGATACCGGCGGTCAGCCTTCAAAACCGCCCAAGCCGCTTGTAAGTTCGTTCTCCGCTTTCCACGTAGCGAGCTGCACGTCAGAGCCGGTCGTGGAGGCGCCCTGTCGGAGGCTGGGTAGCAGGACTGTCCGTGACGACCTCATCCCGGCCGGTTATCGATTGGATGTCCGCTTTCTATGATCTTACCATGTCGGCGACCGGTACTCTCACTACGGCGTGTGGCCGGTCAGAGGAACTCCAACATGGCGACGGAAAAGGCGGTGTTGGCTGGTGGATGCTTCTGGGGCATGCAGGCCATGTCCCGGCGAGTGCGAGGCGTGGTCTCGACACGCGTCGGCTACACTGGCGGCGACCTCCCCAATCCGACCTACGGCAACCATCAAGCGCACGCAGAGGCAATCGAGATCATCTTCGATCCCGCGGTGGTAAGCTACCGGGCCATCCTTGAACGCTTCTTCCAGTTTCACGACCCGACAACCTACGAGCAGGAGCGACTTTGGACCAAGCTAGCTGCCATCTTCTACCCCCGACGAACGGCAGAAGGAGACGGCGCTCGCGACGGCCGCAGAAATCGATGTCTCTGGGTTGTGGCCCGGTCCTGTCACGACTGAAATCAACTCCGAGGAGCGGTTCTGGCAGGCCGAGGCCGAGCACCAGGACTACCTGCAACGGCACCCGGGCGGCCAAAGCTGCCATTATCCGGCCAAACTGGCGACTGCCGTCGGCTCGTGCATGCCAGGCGACGCGGACCGTCGAGGGACCGGAGGACTGAGGCGCCTTCCAGGAGCCTGCCATATCCCCTTGTGCCCGAACCTAAACGAGAGGGTCGATACCCGCAGCTCCCAGCTCGGCTATATCGGCCTCAAATTCAACTAAGCCTTGTCGCGCGCCAATGACCTCTCGCAACTCGCTCACTACTGATGTGCCTGGAGCTCGTTTCCAGGCTTGAAGGCATCGGCTGTTATCGTGCGTCGCGCCACCACCTCACGAGTAATCACCGCCGCTCTGCTGAGTGAGGTTACCGAGATAGTCGCGCTTCCCAATAGCCGCACCGAGCCGCCTGAGGATCGCGTGAGCAATCGAGATGTGGAAGAAGAAGTCAGGCAGAACCAGGTGCCGGATATAGTCGTCGCCGCCGTACCACCCGCGCACGATAGGCGGCGTCAGCTCGTATGTGTGGGACTGCGCGCCGGCAATTTCCTCCGGCTGCACGTTTTGTAGAAAGCCGCGCGTCTCAACGAGCCGCCCCTTCAATGCTGGATACATCATCGCCGTGGTGCGGGGTGCCGGCGGGTGGCGCTGCATCAACTTCGCCATGTGCGCGTCGACCTTGTTGCAGCTTACGGAGAACTGTCCTCCGAAAGACAGCATGCTGGGCGTGAGCCGTTCGCCAAGGATCCTCCCGGGATCGAATCCCTTGCTCCGCTCGAGCGCTTGAGCGTGGTCGAGATAATCATCCATCACGTTCAGGCCATGTACCATGACAGGGACAGTGATGTCATAGACCGAGAAGGACACGCCAATCTCCATGCGCTCGTTTGTACTTTGAACGTCCGTCGGACCCGAAAGGTCGCTGACGGGAACGAGTGGTCACAATAAGCCCATCAATCTTCCGATTTAGCCACGCCAGTCTGCCGGACTCGACATTGGCTCGGAGAAACCGCCGCAGCAGGTGAGCGCCTACGCGTGCGGCAGGCTGGAGCCGCTCCGCTGACCTGTGCGAGCGCCACTGCGGTGCCGGCGACCGGCGCAATGGCAACGCCCAGGCTGACAGTCCTCGGTAACTTCATTGGAGGTCTCCTTTGTCGCTCGCTGAAGACACTATGACTTGGCTGGCGAATTCAATCGCTTTGGAGGCGGCCACGCATCGCGACCGGGCGAATGGACGTCAGCATCCGACTCAACCGACGAAATTAGAAATTCCTTTTGGATATGCATTTGATAGGAATGGGATATCGTTGTCCAAAAGCTCCGGTCGCAACCGGCGTCGCGTCGGTCTTCGATCAGCCGTCGAGGAACGCACCGTACTCAGGGTGCGGCGCGGCGTAGGAAGACATGAAGGGGCACTTCGCGATCGCTCTTTTGCCGTCGCGTTGCAATGCTTCGAAAACGCCATGCGCCAGCCGCGATCCGTACCCAGGCCGGACAGCTCTTATGACACCAATGTGTGCAGGACGACCCCGCCGTCTTCGAATCTAGAGGCAATGCAAACCGGCTCATGGCGGATTGTCCCGGATCTCCCTTTTCACCTTCTGTCTCCTTGCTCATCAGCCTAACAAAGTTAGCAGCCAATAGGCGGTGGTCTGCCGGCAGACGGCGAGCGAAGCGTGTGCCTGGAAGCACGGCGATCGAATAACGCGGCGCAACGCCCCACCGTCAGGACGTTGGCAACGCGGGCCACGAAGACGCTTCGCAGCTCATAAGGCAATTTCTATCGACCGCTCTAGGACATCTCGGATCGCGCCGTTATCCATCAAGACCCATTGAGGAACTCCTTGCCACAAGCTTGCGGAGCCGCATTGTTTGGAGCCACTCCCTCGAATGGTGCATCGTCCGGTATGGCCCCCATGCGGACGAATCGGCTCCCGACCGTCACCCTGCACTCACGGCGACAGGAACGGTATGACCGGTAAGGATTAAGGCGTCGGCTGGCTGCGTGCATCGATCGGCACGTGTCTCTCACGGGCGAACGCGGATGACCGTTTTCCCCGCGCGTCGTTCGGTCGAGTTGAAGGCGGCGATCGCCTCGTCGAGGGGCGCGACTTTGCCGATGTTCGTCCGCAGCCGTCCGTCCCGCACCCGCTGGACGATCTCGCTCAGCTGGGCACGATCGGCTTCGACGACGAAGTCGACCGCCAGGCCCTCCACGGGCCGCGTCTCGGCCGGGCCGACGACGGTCACCAGCGTGCCTCCGGCTCGGATCAGCGCCGCGGACCGCTTCTGGATGTCGCCGCCGATGACATCGAACACCAGATCGACTGCGCGCACGTCTTCCAGGGTGTCGTTCTCGAGGTCGACGAATTCGTTTGTGCCGAAGTCGAGCGCCTTCTGGCGGTCGGCAGAGCGTCCGGTGCCAATGACGTAGGCGCCGGCCTCTCGTGCGAGCTGCGTCACCATCGACCCGACGGCGCCGGCCGCACCATGCGCAAGGACGCTCTGCCCCGCCTGAAGACGGCCGTGCTGAAACAGTCCCTGCCACGCGGTCAGGCCCGAGATCGGCAGGCTAGCGCCCACCGTGAAGTCGATATCGCCCGGCAATGGCGCGAGGTTGCGCGCTTCCATGGCTACATACTCCGCCAGGGTGCCGTCGCGATACCAATCGGCGAGGCCGAACACCCGCTGGCCCACCGACAGTCCCGTCGTACCGTAGCCCAGGGCGGTGACCACTCCGGCCAGTTCGTGCCCGGGGATCGATGGCGTCCGGTCGCCGTCGACGCGATCGGTCCAGGTCGAGGGCCACGTCAGCTCGGTCGGGACGAACCCCGACGCATGGATCTCGACGACGACATCGTTTATCGCCGCCTGCGGCTCGGGCCGCTGCACCAACTTCATCCCGGCCGTTCCTGCAGCCTGGTCCGTCACTACGATCGCTTTCATGGGAATTGTCTCCTCGGGTCTTTTGTCTGCTTAGCGGAAATGCTTCATCGATGAGCGCGATTCGCTCACGGACGAATGCGGATGATCGTCTTCCCCTTACGTCGCTCGGTCACGTTGAACGCGGCGATCGCCTCGTCGAGGGTTACGACTTTGTCGATGTTCGTCCGCAATCGTCCGTCCCGCACCCGTTGGACAATCTCATTCAGTTGGTCACGATTGGACTCGACGACAAAGTCGACCGCCAATCCATTGGTGGGCCGTGCTCCGGCCGGGCCGGCGATGGTCAGCGGGCGCGGTATCAGCGCTTCCGCAGGAAACATCACGTTGGCCGTTACCTCGACGAAGCCGGCTTCGTTCCGGCCGAATGAAAGATAGAAGGGCGTTGGCGATGGCAATCTGGTGGCGATAGTACTCGCGGAAGCATCCACGGCTTGGGAGGAGGTGGGTTGGGATGCTTCCGCGAGAGCGGCGATCTTTGCCGCCGTTCCTGCCAGGACGCCCGGCGCCAGCGAAGCAGCGCCCGCGGGGAGCGGCAACGTCGAGAAAGCCGCGACGGACGTATGGAAAATTTTGTCGCTCTGTTCGTTGCTCAGGAAGTTGCAAACCACTTTTTGGTCGCGGCATAATCGCGAGTCCATAGAGCGCTCCTTTGCAGCCCACGCGCGACGCGCTGCAATAAATTCAATCGATGTCAAGGCGGCCGCGTGTGCTCGGCCGGCCCAGCCAGACTCAAAGATCGGACGCGGCGGACGAAATTAGAAATTCCCTTTGGACATGCTTTCGATAGGCGCGAGGTATCGTCATCCAAAGGTGCCATGCTCACAATTGCCCAGGGCCGTTGCAAGGACGCTCATTGCCGGACTGTCCCGGATACTGTCGCAGACCGAGGAGCCGCGTGGCCGCGCGGCACGCACAGTGTAGGTATGACGCTGACGTCCGATACTGGTGCGTCGCGATCGGTCGGTCGCGAATTCGGCCGTGCGACCGAGACTCGGGGCTTCCTGTTGAGGCGCCTGGGCATCGGTTTGTGTGAATTTATAAAGTTTGCCGGTCGCTGAGACGCTCAGCAGGATCATTCATGTTGCGCCTGAATATATCTAATTCGACTTCAGCCACTACTCCGTCAGCTGCAACTGAGTGATTGTTCAGCGTCTTCAGTTGAAGGCAGTGAAGATCGAACCGATCAATCCCACATCAGGTGGGAGCGTGAATGGCCCTTCGCCCGGTTGCGCAGGCCGAAGGCGTGGGCGAGATGGCATCGTCCCGCTGTCTCGCAGTCGAGCTGGGCCTGAGCACCATAAAGAAGGCTTCTGGACGTGGCAGGCGAGCCGTTCTGGCGTATATCGCGACAAGACCTCGACAAGTTGATGACCACTTTGGACGTCACCCTAGTCAGCCTGTCGGAGTGCACGCTTGCGGCGGGAGCCCACTTGGCGGTTGCCCGCGCGGCAACCTCCACCATCCACTACTGCTTTCGAGGCGCCGGGTTCATTCTCCGTGATCATGAAACGCCCATACGCCTGATACCGCACACGCTGGTAGTCGTCCCTCCTGGGCGAGCGATGACGATCACCGCAACGGAGCATCCGATCGCACTAAGGAACGCCGGCAAACACAACAACGGCGGCTTCACACTGGGGTCGTCTCAGCGGCACACCGTCGGAGACGGTGATCCGACACTGGTGCTTGCGTGCGGGGCCTTCCGGGCCACTTATGGTCCGGCGCTCGACTTGTTCGCCTCCTTGGCAACGCCCATTGTCGAGAGGTTCGACGTGCACGACCAGCTCGACCAAGTGATGACCTACGCGATGGCCGAGCTCGCAGCCCAGGAGGTTGGTGGAGGGCCGATGTCGGCGGCACTGCTGAAACTTGTTCTCCTCGCATTGCTCCGGCGCAGCCTGGTGTCGACGAACGCGTGGGTGGAGCGGTTTTCGAACTTGAGCGATCCTCCGATCGCACGGGCATTTGCCGAAATGGCCTCGCGCCCATCCGCGCCGCACACTGTCCAGAGCTTGTCTCATGCCGTCGGTCTCAGCCGCTCGGCTTTTATGGCTAGGTTTTCCGCCGCCTTCGAAGAGTCTCCAATGTCATTGCTCCGCCGCGTGAGGATGCGTCACGCGGCGGACCTGCTCGCGGCCAATGCGCTGTCTGTCGATCAGGTCGCCCTGAACGCCGGCTACCAGAGTAGAAGCAGCTTCACGCGCACTTTCCGCAGATATTACGGCAGCGACCCATCAGAGTACCGCGCCAAGGCGCAGCGAGCCTGGTCCAACAGCGCTACGCCGATCGAAGACGCGATCGAGGAATCCGACGCAGCCTGACGCCGGTGTTCGCTCCGGGATTGCGTAGGCGCGACCGCGGTAAGGTGCGCTGGACGCACCAGCGCCCCCAGCAGCCACGGGACGCTTTGAGACATCAAGGCTTTCAGGTGGTACACGAAGATCATCACGGCTCCGCGTTTTCTCTCAGCCGAGGCGACGTCGCGGAACTCACAGAAGGCTTTCGGCGATCCTCCGGCGGAGCGCCTTCAAGTCGTTCGCGAACAGGCGGACCGAGCTGTCCGCCGCCAAGCGAAGTCCTGAGAATTGCCAACGCGTGTGCCGGAAAGAAATTGCGATAGCTCGCGCGGAGGTATCCCGGCGGCGTCACGCAAGATCCGCCGCGTAGAACGAACTGCCCGGACATGAACTGCCATTGTATTCGCCGACCGCGCCCTCGACCGCGCGGAACCCCGGTGAGGCGAGGACGGGCTGTGCGTGTCCATTCCCAGGCGTCGCCGAACATCTGATGCATCCGCGCTTGGAATCTGAAAGCTGTGTCCGGCCGTCCAAATCTCGCAGCCTTGTCGTGTGTGGGCGACTTCGCGGCGGCGGGAATATTTAACAAAACGGTTTGTGAGGCACATGCAGTCAAGATGTGCCCGCCGCAGGTCACACGTACCGCAGCCGCCCTCAGGCGGCGTTCCTTCGCGGCAACTTCCAACCCGGCCGGACGAAGTGACAGGTGTAGCCGTTCGGGTAACGTTCCAAGTAGTCCTGGTGCTCGGGCTCCGCCTGCCAGAAATCGCCAGCGGGATAAATCTCGGTCACGACCTTGCCCGGCCACAGTCCTGAGGCTTCAACGTCGGCGATCGTGTCTTGCGCGACGCGTAGCTGTTCGTCGTTGGTGTAGAAGATCGCAGACCTGTAGCTCGTGCCGCGGTCGTTCCCCTGCCGGTTGGGCGTGGTCGGGTCGTGTATCTTGAAGAAGAACTCCAACAGGTCGCGGAAGCTCGTCTTGCTTGGATCGAAGATGATCTCGATAGCTTCTGCATGCGTGCCGCGATTGCGATAGGTGGCGTTCTTGACGTCACCGCCGGAATATCCGACCCGTGTCGACACGACGCCGGGCAAACGCCTCATCAGCTGCTGCATTCCCCAGAAGCAACCGCCGGCAAGGATCGCTCGTTCTGTACTCGCTGCCATTGTCAGACCTCCTGTTTTGCAACGGGCTTCGCGTACTGGCCGTACCCTTCGCTCTCCATTTGATCGCGGTGGATGAAACGAAGGGAGGCCGAGTTCATGCAGTATCTCAACCCGCCCTTGTCGAGCGGTCCGTCCGGGAAGAGGTGGCCCAAGTGGCTGTCGCCGTGCTTGGAGCGGACCTCGGTCCGTGTCATGCCATGCGAGCTGTCGTCCTTCTCTACGACGTTCGCGGCCTCGAGAGGCCGCGTGAAACTCGGCCACCCGGTGCCGCTGTCGGACTTGTCGAAAGATGCGAACAGCGGCTCGCCGGAAACCACGTCGACGTAGAGGCCAGGCTCCTTGTTGCCCCAGTATTCGTTGGCAAAAGGGCGCTCGGTCCCGTCAGTCTGCGTGACGCGGTGCTGCTCCGGAGTCAGCTTCGAGACCGTCGCTGGGTTTTTCCTATAGGTCGGCATTTCGCGGAGCTCCTTCTCGCGCAGGCTGGAAGAATAGGTAGCGGGTTGGCGAGCGTCTAATCACCTCGGGCTATCGAAACGATGCCATCGACGCAGCGCAAGCGGCAAGAAGCACTGCTTTGGCGAGCCGTCGGTCGGAGTGATTCCGTCCTCGACATGCTTGTTCAAAGCCGTCGATCCCTGTCGGGGCGACGCGCCCACCGGCCGCGGTCCGCAACAGGTCGTGGTGTTGGGTGGCGGACCCCTCCGGCTAAGACGTGGAAGCGGCACGGCGCAGCGAGGCCAAGATTTGCGCCGGCTCCGCCCGCATCGTGAAGTCGGGTTCGACGGACGCGCTGCGGATCCGGCCCTCCGTGTCGATGATGTAAGTCGCGGGAATGGGCAGCATCCAGACTGGCGAACCGTGCCGCGCACCGAAGTCGAAACCGAGCCCGGAATAGTGCGCTTTGATTTCGTCAGGCACCCGGAACAATATGCCATACGACAACGCAACGCCGTAGTCGACGTCAGACAGTACCTTCAGGTCTAGGCCCAGACTTCGCTTGAGTTGCCGCGGGAATTGTCCCGTCTCGGGTGTCACGACCGCGAGAGTTGCGCCGACGCTCTCAAACTCCTCCTTCGCCGCCTGAAGGGCGCACAGCTCGGCGGTGCAGAACGGACACCAGTCTCCTCGGAAGAAACTCAGGACGAGGGGGCCGCCCCGGCGCAGCTGGTCGGAGGAGTGAAGACGACCGTCCGCGTCCGGAAGGAGGAAGTCCGGCGCGGCATCTCCGACCTTCAACGCGTACGATACCACGTCTATATCGCGAAGCCAGCCCACGAGGTGGTTGTATGACGCCCAGTCCGCTTCGCTGAACCTCGTCAACAGCTCCGAACGAATCTGGGCGAGTGTCTTGTCGATCTGGCTTGGCATCCGTTTGGCGTCAAACTGCGGATCGGTTGGCTGGAAGCGGTTGGCCGGCGGCGTGCGTGCCGCGGTCATGCCGGCACGCCCGCCGCCTTCGGAAACGTTGGGTCCAGCATCCCGCGATGGGGGACATCGATCGACCAGTCGCGAAGCCGCGCGACCTTGACAAAAGCGTCCAGCGCCGGCGAGTAGCGGCGCCCCTGCACAGCCAGCAACCGGACTTCCCGCCAAACCTGATCGCCTTCGAGCGGAATGGTCTTGAGTGAGGGAAGGCGCGGCATGTGCTCTGGTGCGAGCATCACGCCGAAGCCAGCCGCCGCCATGTGCTGCAGGTGCAATTCATGACCGCTGCAGTGGCCGAGATGGGGTGGTCCCTTTGGAAAATACGTCTGTTGGATTTTTGGGGCGACGTCGCATCCCGCGCGATCCAGCAAGACGGTCTGTCGGAGGTCGTCGATACCGATCGATAGACGGTTCGCCAAGCGGTGTGTTGGCGCGAGAACTGCGACGTAGCGCTCCTCGAATAGCAACCAGTCGTCGATGCGGGCGGGCATGTCGGGCACGTCACCGACGATTGCGGCGCTGATCTCCCCCTCAAGCAATAAATCGACGAGTCTCTGCGCTACACCCTCGTACAGCTCCACGTGAAGTCCAGGCACGAACTTTGCAATCTCCGCGATCGGATCGAGCACGAGCGACGCCGAGATGGAGGGGGCGAGGCCGATCTTCAGTGGTGCGACCTCCTTGCGCTGGAACTCCTGGGCTCTGCGACACACCGCCTCCGCCGAGGACAATGTGCGTTCCAGCATCGGAAGGACTTCCTTTCCGAGGTCGGTGAGCTGCGTCAATTGGCGCTCACGGTAAATCAATTCGCCGCCGAGCTCCTGCTCAAGCTTCTGCACCCCCTTTGTCAGGGCGGGCTGCGTTACGTTGCACTGCTCGGCCGCGCGAGTGAAGTTGAGGGTGGCCGCGACGGCGAGGAAGTAGCGGACTTGATGAAGCTCCATGTGTTTTCTCCGTCAAGTGGCTGACCATTATGATGGCGAGGTTATGCACCCGGTGGCGTGCGGGGCACGCCGTAACAACGGAGCATGGATGCCACTTGCAGGCGCACGTTGGAATGGCCGGGTCTATTCGTTTGGACGCCCGGACACGCTTTCTGGAGCCCCAGAAAGCGGCTAGTGCGCAGCGAGGTTGGCGAGGACCGGAATCAGATCGCACGGGTCGCCGCGTCGCGTATAGTCGACACTGATATCGGCGTATTTGATCGTTCCGTCGGGCGCAACGACGTACCGGGCCGGCATAGTCAACGTCCAGCTCGGATCGCCGTTGAAGGTCGCGAGATCTATGCCGCATTCCTTCTCGACGAAACGCAGTTCGTCGGAGGCCCTCCAGCGTAGGCCGAAAGCGTGCGCGACCTTGCCACCCGCGTCGACCAGGCTCGCGAATGAAAGGGCATTCCACCTCTGCGTCTCAAGGCTGTTGTGGGCCGTCTGTTGTGAGATGACAACCAGCGAGGCGCCGAGGCTGCGTATGTCGTGAGAGCACGCCTCGATCGCGCGAAGGTCGACTGTGCAGTAGGGACACCATCTCCCCCTGTAGAAGAAGAGAACCATCGGGCCTCGACGCAGCGCCTCGCATGATGAGAATGCCCGGCCATGCCCATCATGCAGCCGGAACGGAGGGGCTTGATCCCCGGCCTGCGCGGCCCGCTCGGCCAATCCGGATGTGGCAAGCGCTTCCACCGCCCGTTGCCGAACCAGCGTCACGTTCGGCGGGGTCCTGGCCAAATCCTCGGCTCTAACGGCGTCCAATTCGTCTTGGAGTAACATCTTCGGCTCGTCGCGCGCGGCCCGGCATGCCACTAGCATAATCGCTGGTGCAGCGTGGCTCCGGTAGTCTTGCCGCGCGAGTTTGAGTTATTTTTCTCATGCATGAATGATCGCCCGAGAGAGAGTTGGCTACTTCGTCGTTTTTGCGCATATCTTTGGCGCGGAGAGCTTGGCCAGGTCGGCCGCAAGCGACTTGCGCAGCCGAGAAGCGGCGAACTCCATGAAGCGCCGCAGCTTGAGGGGCAGGATCGCCTGTCCGGTGTGCACCAGATGCACCGGGATCGGGTCAGGCTCGTAGTCCTCCAGGATGATCCTGAGCTTCCCCGCGGCCACAGGCCTCGCGATTTGGTAAGAGAGCACGTTCGTCACGCCGACGCCGGCGAGCGCCGCGTCGATCGCGGACTCCGCCGTGTTGATCTTCAGCCGACAGTAGGGACGCACGCTCCTCGTCGCCTTGCCGCGCGGCTTGAAAACCCACGTCATCCCAGCTGCGAGTGCCGTGAACGTCACGCACATGTGCTCGGCCAGGTCGTCAGGCGTTTTCGGGACGCCATGGGCGGCGAAATAGTCGGGGCTGCCGCACACCACACGCCTGATCTCGCCCACCTTCGTCGCGACGAGTGTGCTATCGGGCAACATGCCGACGCGGACGGCCAGGTCGATGTGCTCGTCGACGATGTTGATCGTGTGATCGGTGAGCGTCAGTTGAATGCTGATCTGCGGGAAACGCGCGAGGAATTCATTCACGACAGGCACTACGTGGAAGCGCCCAAAGACAATAGGCGCGGTCATCGTGAGCGTACCGCGCGGGACTGTGTACTCCCCAGAGGCCTGCGATTCGGCTTCCTCGACCTGTTCCAGGATGCGTTTGCAGGCGGCGACGTAGGCGAGCCCCGCTTCGGTCAGGGACAGTTTCCGCGTCGATCGGACCAGCAGCTGGGTATTGAGGTGGGTCTCCAATTCGGCGACCTTCCGACTGACGGTCGGTAGAGGGACGCCGAGCTGACGGCCTGCCGCGGAGAAACTGCCGGCCTCCGCCGACCTTACCAAAAGCGACATTGCTTCAAACCGGTCCATTTCTCTCACCCTCCGAGAGGCCATTTCTCACGATTAGGCAATTATGGCGCCGAACGGCAGAGGCTACCACAGCAATTCAAAAACCGAGCCGGCCAGAGTCCAACGGAGAAGAAATGTCCCGCATCGCTATCCCGGGTCGCGACGACGCGCCTGCCGAATCCCAGCCAATCCTCGACAACATCAACAAGATGCTCGGCTTCGTACCGAACCACTATCGCCTCATGTCCATCAGTCCGAACGTTCTGGGCGGCTGGGCCGGTCTGATGGGGTCGCTGTCCAAGGCCCTCGATCTGAAGACCCGGGAGGGCATCGCGCTCGCGGTTTCGGAGGCAAATGGCTGCGACTATTGCCTTGCAGCGCACAGCTATGTCTCAACGAACCTCGCGAAGATCCCTCCGGAGGAAATCGATCTAAACCGGCAGGGCCGATCGAGCGACTCCAAGCGCCAAGCTGCGGTCGCCTTCGCGAAGGCGCTTATCGAGACGCGCGGCAAACTCTCCGACGCCCAGTTTGCGGCGGTCAAGGATGCGGGCTGGACGGATGCTAGTACCCTCGAAATGATCGCGCTGACTGCTCAGTTCCTGTTGACCAACTTCGTGAACAATGCAGTGCGGACCCCGATTGATTTTCCGGAGGTGAGGCCCGCGAAGGCAGTCTAACGCCAGGTGACGCCGCTCTCCGGCGCTCGACGCGACGATGCCGATGCGTTCGCCGTCTACCTCGCGGCCCGCTAGCAGATGATTTCAGGTCGAATCGACCTGAAATCTGAATTCGTCTCTAAATCGGAGAAGTTGAGCATGGTGTTGCCCGAAAACCGCTTCACATTCTTCGGCATTATGCCTCTAGTCGGGGTCGATGTTCGGGATCGGAAGCTTGCGCAAGTCGTCGTCATAGCTAGCCGCTCGCCCGACGCTGACGTTGTCGTTCGTGCGGATGTCGGCGCTGAGGCCAAGCGTCCGCCCCACCGGACACATGTCCGCGGCCTGCATCAGTTGGGCACGTTCCTCGTCGCTCAGGTTTCCTTCGAGCCGGATGGAACGCTCGAAGGAGTCGCGGCTGCCCTCGATGCCGTGGTGATATGAAACAGCCACCTCGACATGAGAAAGCGGGAATTTCCGCCTTCGCGCCTGCAGCCGTATCGTCATCGCTGTGCACGCGGCGAGCGAAGCGCTGAGCAGCTCGTAGGGGTTTGCCCCGGCCGTGATGCCGCCCCTCCCATTGAGGCCGCCAATGGAGAATTCCGATGCGCCGGCGCGGCCGTTGAGCGCGCCGGCGCCGTCAAGATCGCCGCCTACCACGGCCTGCGGGTGGGGAGCGCCATCATTCGAGTTCGTCATCGTGCTTTCCTTTCAGGTTTCGACAGGGCCTTTTGGCAGGCCCGCCTTGACCAGGTATCGTAGCTACGGCCTCGCGAGCGCGACCTGGCTCCCCCGCGGCCCGCACTTTTGCGAACGTAGGGTTTATCACGCTGCGGGTCGACGGTTCCCGACAGTGGGTATCAGGCGTGGAGGGTCTCGCCACCTTCGGCATCCGCGTAGTACTGAGGCGCCTCGCGACGGTCATACTTTCCGTAGTCGCGCACGATCCGCACTCTTCGGATCCTGGCCTTGTTATTCGGCGCAGAAGCGTCCTCATAAGCCTGCGCGGCAGCGGCGTTCTTCCACGATATGAGGAGAATCAGGTCGCCGGGCGTGAGTACGGCGTCAAAGATGTCCCAGAACGTGCTGTCGGCGGCCCACGGATTCAGGCCAAGCCACTCGGCACAATCGTACGGGTTGTTGGTTTGCTTCCACTGCGCGGGGCGAGTCGCGTTGATCAGCGTAACCGTCGTGCCCTCCCCAAATTCAGTCTCATCGAGCCTTTGCTCCGTGAGGGCGTACCCCGTCGGCAGCTGATTGTCGGCAGTGATCTGACCCACGCGCAGGTGGTAGTCGGCGAGGATTTCGTCGCGGCCTTTCTGCTGGAGTTCGTGATGATGCCTGCGGGTGCGCCAGCGCACGAGCGACTTCTCGTCCCGCCAGTTCGAAAGCGAAAGGATCCAGCCCTCGCGGATCAGGCTCTTGTAGCGGATGTTGTCGACGAAGCCCTCTTCCTGCTCCAGCTCGGGGCGCAGCATCTTGGCGCTGTCGAGGTAGTCATCCCAGTTCTCTTTATTGGGGAGGACTTCGAAAATCACTGAAAACATGTTCGTATCCCGTCTCTAGAGTGCTTCGACGCAGTCAGTCCCAATGTCGAAATGGCCCGACAAAGGCACATATTCTTGACGGCAGAAGACGTTCCAGCCGTCGACATCGGTCGCCTTGGACAGCACCCCAGTGGCTCCCGTTCATTCACTGCGCGGGTCCTCGCATTCAACCACTAAAGTCGCTGCAGGCCGCACGGATAATCTGGCGTTTGCGAAAATTATGCTCTCGCAAAACGAAAGGAACGGTCCCTCAAGCGCCGTAGCGTTCGGCCTTGATCGCTCTCGCTTCCAGTCCCAATGCGAGCGCCGCGTCCGCCGCGATGTCAACGAAAGCAGTCGACCCGCACACGAAGACGCTGCCGGGAGAGACAGGCTGACGTGCCGCGACGTCGGCGACCATCGCCGCGTCGATCCGCCTGCTGAAGTCGCTGCTGCGCATCGCCGGCTCGCGCGTCAAGGCCAGGGCGAGTGCGAAATCGGGAAGCGACCTCTCGAGCTCGAGGAGCTCGTCCCTGAAAAGCACGTCACGCCAGGTCCTGGAGGAGAGCAACAGCGCGACAGGCACTGGCTCGCCGCTGGCCTTCCGATGCCGGATCATTGCCATCAGCGGCACGACGCCGGAGCCCGCGCCGATCAAGAGCAGCGGTTTCGCTGTCGGTCCCGGCCAGAGGAAGTGACCGCCAAGCGGCCCGCGAAGCTCGATCATATCTCCTGCTCGAGCGACGTCGTGGAAGAACGGGGAGACCTCGCCGTCCGCGAGGCGCTCGATCGCCAGCTCGATCACTTTGGAATTGCCCGGGGCCGACGCGATCGAGTAGCTGCGCATGGCAGTGTAGCCGTTGGGTGCAGTCAGCCGCACGTCAACGTGCTGTCCGGCCGTATACTCGAACGGTTCGGATAGGCGAAGAAAGAAGCTCTTTATAGCCGGCGTTCTCGTCGCGATCTCGACAATCGCGCAGCTCTGCCATCGCGCGGTTGTGCCAATCGCTTCAGTCATTCGTGTATCGCTGCTCGCGCCACGGATCCCCGTATATGTGGTACCCGCGCAGCTCCCAGAAGCCGGCCTCGTCGCGCTCGGTGAACTGAAGCCCGTTTACCCACTTCGCCGACTTCCAGAAGTAGAGATGCGGCACGAAGAGCCGCGCCGGCCCCCCGTGGTCGCGCGGCAGTGGCTGGCCTTCGTACTCGAGTGCGATCATCGCCTTGCCCGTCGCGAGGTCCGCCAGTGGCACGTTCGTGGAGTAGCCGTCGTAGCAATGGGCGAGCGCAAACGGAGTGGGTGCGCTGAGGCCGGCGTCGGCGAGGATATCGTCGACGGCCACGCCCTGCCACGCGGTGTTGAGCTTCGACCAGGAGGTCACGCAGTGGATGTCTCGCGTCATCTTGGTTCGTGGGAGGGCGTTGAACTCCGACCAGCTCCAAGCTTTGACCGGACGAGGTCCGACCTTTAGCGTGAATGTCCAGTCCGCGGGCTCGATCCTCGGCGTGGGACCGGCCGTAAGCACCGGGAAATTGTCGACGAGGTGCTGTCCCGGGGGAATCCGATCCGATAGTTCCGATCCGGATTGGCGGCCGGTAAAACCGCGAGTAACCATGGCGGACATCCTTCCTCGGCAGGTAAAAAGAGCGTCGTCCCGCGCAACGCCAAGCCGTAGTGCGCCGGATGAGCAAGGTACCGGCGTAACATAGTATTCCGCGCCGCGAATGGGAAATGACGTCACGCCATGAAGTCGATAGCCGGGCGTTATGATCGCCGTCCGCCTTCCGCATCGGCCTCGCGTGCGCCCGACGCCGACTGCTCCAGCAGCTCGGTCAGCATCCTGACGGCCTCCGTCAGCTTCAGGACTTCGCGCTCACGTAGTTGGTCGATCTTTTCATGCAGCAACTCTATCTCGAGCTCCGCCTTCACGTTGATGCGGTAGTCATTCTCCGCGGCCTTGCGATCGATGTCCTGCTGCCGGTTCTGGCTCATCATGATGACTGGCGCGGCGTAGGCCGCTTGGAAAGAAAGCGCGAGATTGAGAAGGATGAACGGGTAGGGGTCCCAGCCCCTGATCGCGCTGACTAGGTTGGCCCCTATCCAGACGACCAGGATCGCACTTTGCACGATGATGAAACTCCACGATCCCATGACGCTGGCGACGGCGTCAGCTATCCTTTGCCCGGGCGTCAGGCACGCAGCCGCCGCGGACTCATCCATGTCCTGGAGACGAAATGAGCGACGCGCTCGCCTGAGGTCGGCGAGCAGGTCATGCTCGGCTTGTTCCATGCCGTCCTGGTCTTCCACCTTCTCTTCCACGTTGCCAGCACCGTTCCGCTTGATTGCACGGTCGACGCGCCAGCGCCCCACCGCGTTTTTGATCGCGTCGTTTAGCCGTGAAATTTCGTGGCGATATCCGCGATGGCTCGTCGCCGGCACCGGGCGCCGGCAAGCTCGTTCTCGGTCGGCGGCCGCTGCGCGTCGGGGCCGGCAATTGTCGTGGCGCCGTAAGGCGTACCGCCGGCGATCTCATCGACTTTCCTTTGGCCGGCAAACCCGCAGTTCATTCCGACCACCGTCATGCCGAAGTGGAGCAGATTGGTGATGATGGTGAACAGCGTCGTCTGCTGGCCGCCATCCTGCGTCGTCGATGACGCGAAGGAGCCGCCGACCTTGCGATTGAGGGTTCCCTTCGCCCATAGGCCGCCAGCCTGGTCGAGGAAACTTGCCATTTGGGACGACATCCTGCCGCAGCGCCTGCTTGCGCCCAAGACGATCGCGTCCTACACGGCGAGGTTGTCGATGCACGCGACTGGAGCGGTCTGGTCGAGGTTGTCGTTGGCTGCCTTCGCGCCTCCGGAAATAGAAGTTCAGGCACTCGCTTCACGTCGGCGGACGCGCCCGCCTCGCGCGCGCCCGCGGTGATTTCGTGTGCGAGCTTTTCGATGTGCCCGTAGGAGGAGCAGTAGAGTACTAGCACTTTGGCCATGGGAGCCGTTCATCGTATTGACCGCCGCCCGCTTACGCGTCTTCGGCTATTTCGAAGCATGCAGAAAACCTCCGGCGCGAGGGCGTCCGGTCGGGTGCTTGCTTTGCTAGCATTAAGTTTCGGGGCAGGAAGGGTAAACGTATCGTATCAATAACTGCCGGGAATGCCGCGCTATCGCTGCAATCCTATGGTCGATCGTCTGCAGCGCGGAGTTCCCTGAGAAGGAAGTCGGTAAACGCACGGGCGGCGGGCTTTATGGTCTTTGCGCTGACAAAGAGCGCATTCAGTTCCATCGAGCCGAAATCCCAGTCGGGCAGCACCCGAACAAGTTTCCCGGCGTCGAGCTCTGCCCGCGCGCTGTTTTCGCTCGATGCGGCGACCCCCAACCCGGCGACAGCGCTTGCCGTGGCTACTTCGTTGGTGGTGATCGAGAGCGCGCTATCAACGCGCACGGAGGTGATGCGGCCGCCCTTGCGGAAGGAGAAAGTCGGCGAGGGATGCGCTGGACTGATGATCACCGAGTGGTGCACGAGATCCGACGGCATCGTGGGTGTGCCGCGCTCCTGTAAGTAGCCTGCCGAGGCCGTGAGTACCCTTGGCTGGTGGATGAGTTTGCGCGCCATCGCGCTGGAGTCGGGGAGGGCGCCGAACTGCAACGACACGTCGAGGCCCTCAGTCACGAGGTCTGGGTAGCGGTCCGTCACTCGGAGCTCGATTTTCAGCGCCGGATGCTGCTTCGTAAACGCGCCAAGCCGCGGGATGATCTCCCTGAGCGCGAAACTTGTCGGCGTGCCGACGCGAAGCGAGCCGCGCAACTCTCCTGTTCCGCGCGCCTCGTGGTCGGCATCGTCGAGCGCTGCGAGGATCGTTTCGACGCGCATCAAGTACGTCGCGCCGGCCTCGGTCAGCGTCACTGCTCGCGTGGTGCGGCTAAAAAGCGTCGCGCCGACCTCCTCCTCGAGCGCAGCGATCAGCCTGGATGCGGACGGCTGCGACAGGCCAAGTTCGCGCCCGGCACGGGAGAAGTTGCCGACGCGCGCGGCGCGAGCAAACAGTCTGAGTGCTGAGAGTCGGTCGTTCATCACTTGGTGGCTCGCGGCGGGCTACACGGAGGTCGGATCCAGCACGAGGGCCAGGATCGTATCGAGCGCGGCGGCCACCGCCACCGCAGCGCAGACGGCGGCGACCCCAAACCCCCGTGCTCGTTGGAAGCGAAAAAGGCCGACTGCGGTCGCGAGTGCGGCTTTCCAGGCATTCATCGGTCTCCTCAGCGGCACCATGCTCTGCAACACCTGGGAAGTAGTGCCTATCGACTCTCAACATAATCGTCTATCTGTGAGACACCGCCTCTCGGCATATGAGAGTAGGTAGTTTGCGTGCTCCTGGCGGCGCTATGGGATGTCGGCGGCAATATCCCCTGCGATTAGGAAGTCACGGTCCCTCGCTACGAGCCGCCCCCACGCTTCTGATCTCAGCGCGCCTCTTCATTCAGCGCGCAGCGCAGTTGGTGTCAAACCGCGAAACGCCGGTATCATTCAACCGCTCGTCGCTCAGGTGCGGTCGTTAGCTCTGGCCGCTGATTATCTTTTTGCCGCGGGGCGCCGCTTAGTCCATGCCGGCCGCGCTGATCGCCTTATATTCGTGGAGCAGCCGCGCACCCATACAGCGCAGCGCGCCACGGAAGGTCAGGGTGCGCCAATGGCCGCGCGGAGCCAGGGCGCACAGCCGCTTCCACTTCGGCCGCCAACATGACAGCGAGCCATGTTGGCCTTGATCCACGGCTCATCGAACAGGCACTGGGGATCGGGCCCGGTCTGCGAGGATCCAAACGCAAGCGCCTGCTGGCGAGATCAGCGCACGCCAGATACGCGTTAGTCTTCCAGGTGTCTTTTATAAATTTTGAATAGAGGCGAAGAGATTCGATTAAGTCGGCTCCGATATCCTGCGCCAACTGGAAATCAGGGCGACCGAGATTCCATCTTGCCATTTGCTATTCATCAGCGCTTCCGCACCTTGATGACCTGGACCAGTCTTCCGGCAGTGATCGCCCTTGCGGTGCTGTTAACTGCCGGAATTTTTGCGGACCATCAAAACAGCATTGTAACCGAGCAGGCATTGCGCGTTGACGTTGCGAAGGAGATGAACCTCGTTCGCGCCAAACTTGAGGGTAATGTCAACGGAGACCTTCAACTGGCGCGTGGTCTGGTCGCGACGATCGTTACTGAACCGAACATGAGCCAAGCTCGCTTTGCCAAACTGGCAAAGAGCCTCTTTCGCGAGAAGACACAGATCAGAAACATTGCCGGCGCCCCTGACCTGGTCGTCTCGTTGATGTATCCGAGGGAAGGCAATGAAAAAGCGATAGGGCTGGACTTCCGCGAAGACGAAAAGCTGCGCGAAGCAGTACTTCGGGCACGCGATAACAAGCAACTGGTGTTAGCCGGGCCGGTAGAACTCAAACAAGGAGGTCAGGCATTCATCGGGCGATTTCCTGTCTTCCTTGACCGTGACGGCCCTCGCGAGACGTTCTGGGGCATAGTGGCCGCCGTGATCGACGTTCCGAAGCTGTACGCGGACAGCGGTCTTTTAGACAAGAACCTGCCAATCGAAATCGCTCTGACAGGTAAGGACGCTCTCGGGAGAAGCGGGGCGCGATTTTACGGTCCCGCGTACGTGACGGAACAAGATCCCGTCACTTCCGAGGTGCGGTTGCCGACAGGATCTTGGCAAATTTCCGCCATTCCCAAGGGTGGCTGGAACACCACGCCCCGCAACGCCTGGATTTTGCGACTAACAATGCTCATCGGCGGCGCCCTGGTCGTGGTTCCGATCGTCTTTGCGGGGCGGCTTCTCAATCAGCGGTATAAGCATTACGCCGATCTGCGCCGCGGCGAACGACGACTGGCACAGCTTTCAGAGAGGCTGGAGCTTGCGCTTGACGCCTCGCAAATTGGCGTCTGGGAGCAGGATCTCGACTCGGACATTATATTCTGGGACGACCGCCTGAACGAAATCTATGGCAAGTCAGCAGATGGCGAACCAAGAACCTTCGAAGAGTGGTCAAGATCGATCCACCCTGACGATCTCGACGAGGCTAAGCGGGATTTCGCGCAAGGGATCGCAACCGGCATATACTCTTCGCAATATCGTGTGGTGCTTCCCAATGGAGTTGTCCGACACGTCCGCGTGCGTGCCAAGACTTACAGGGACGGCACCGATCACAAAATGGTTGGCGCGGAATGGGACGTGACGGCGGATGTGATCCAGACACGGGAACTGGAACGGGCAAAGGATCTCGCCGAAACGAGGAGTGCTGAGCTTGAGGCGGCGACAGCGCGCAATGAGCATACGGCGCTTCACGACTCACTGACCGGCCTTCCGAATCGCCGCCACCTTGACACGATGCTCGATAGCTACGCCGTCACAGGCTCAACGCCTGGCAGCGGCGCCGCGCTTCTGCATCTTGATCTCGATCGTTTCAAACAGATAAATGGCACGCTCGGCCATGCCATCGGCGACGCCGTGCTGATCCATACCGCAAAGGAGCTGACATCAACTGTTCGCTCATCAGACTTCGTTGCCCGAGTCGGAGGCGATGAGTTTGTGGTAGTCTGCAGACGCGATATCTCAACTGATCAGCTTAAACAGCTGGCCGACCGCATCATACATAGATTGCGGCAGCCGATTCCCTACAAGGACCATCAATGCCGTATCGGCGTTAGCATCGGGATCGCAGTCGATGCGGACGGTCCCATCGACGGCCCACGCCTGATGGTCAACGCGGATATAGCCCTTTACCGGGCCAAGAGTCGGGGACGCAATCGATATGAGTTCTTCACCCAGGACCTCCACTCTGAGATCATCCGGACCAAACGGGTAGCCGACGAGATCCTCGCAGGGTTGGAACGCAACGAGTTTGTTCCACATTACCAGCTACAGTTCGATGCCAAAACGCTGGAGGTTGCGGGCGTTGAGGCGCTGGCGCGCTGGAACCATCCCGCCGACGGACTTCAGACGCCAGCCGGGTTCCTCAAGATTGCTGAAGAGTTGAATGTCGTTTCAATTATTGACCGACTAGTACTGGAACAAACCCTCCACGACCTTGATCGCTGGCAGAGGGCCGGCCTCCTGGTTCCGCGCGCTTCGGTGAACGTCTCCGCGAGACGGCTTCAGGACGAGGAGCTGATCACCAGCCTGACGTCACTTTCGATAAAACCAGGAACCGTTTCGTTCGAACTTCTAGAATCAATCTTCCTCGACGACAACGATGAGCTTATGATCTGGAACGTCAACCAGATCAAGGAACTCGGAATCGACATCGAAATTGACGATTTCGGCACCGGCCATGCGTCGATTGTCAGCTTGCTCAAGCTTCAACCGCGACGGTTGAAAATTGCACGCCAGCTAGTTGGTCCAATCGCCAGGTCAGCCCAGCAGCGAGAGGTCGTACAATCGATTGTGCAGATTGGCCGGTCCTTGGGCGTGGAGGTCATCGCCGAAGGTGTCGAGACGATGCAGCAGGCCAAGGTCCTCAAGAATTTAGGCTGTGACATCTTGCAAGGCTATGCGCTGAGCCGACCAATGACCGCACACGGCATCACGAAGTTGTTAAACAACCGGCGAATGCTCGCAGCATCATGAGATCAGCGCGCGCGCGACGAGCATCGGCGCCCGCCAACCCCCGTTTGCGGCCCCTGCGCATGACCAAGCGGATGTACTAGCGCCATTTCACGCGCCAGACCAATGGCTTTTCTAACAAGGCAGAGGCTCACGCCAGCCCGGTGGCCTCCATTCCAGGTATTACAATTGAGCGACGCATTGATGCCTCGCGCCGCATGACGCAGGCGATAGCCGCTGGCGTCACTGGCAAGCTTTTGGAGATTGGTCACATCCTTAAGCTTCTCGAAGGGAAGGAAGCAGAACCGAAGGCTCGCGGCTCACTTCGGATACGACAGGCCGGGTAGGTTCTTTCAGGTTCTCATGATCGACCAGGGGACTGGGGCTTATCGGAGTAGAATGCGACTGGGCAGCCGTGTGCCTTCAGATAGAGTTCCAGCGCCTCGAAGGAGCTGAAGGTGCTCTCCGACTTCACAAAGCGAAGCTGCTGGAGCTTGCTCGTGGCGTCGTCGATGAAGACGAGCAGGGTGCATGGATCGCCCCGCTCCTCGAACCAACGGTGATCACTGCCGTCGATCTGCACCAGCTCGCCATAAGATTCTCGACGCAAACGAGGCTGATGGAATGTCCGGCGCTGCTTGCGCGACAGCCAGATTCCGGCTTCCGCCATCCATTTGCGCAACGTCTCTCGCGACACGATCAGGCCGTGGTTCGCCGCCAACTTCTCGGCCGCCAAGGTCGGCCCGAAGTCGAGATAGTGTTCCCGAACCAGCCGAACCGCCAACTCACCGATGCCGGCGACATATCGATGGTTCGACGGTCGTCCTCGAGCCTTGTGCCGAAGTGCCGCGGCGCCTTCAGTCCGGAACGCCTTCAGCAGATGCTGGACCTGGCGCGTTGTCATATCCAGGACATGCGCCGCCGAGACAACCGTCATGCGCCGCTCCAAAACCTTCGACAGCACCTCGATGCGTTGCAGCTCGCGCTCGCTCATTAAGATCAGTCCCAACCCGCCGTCTCCCTCGCTCATCGGCGAGCAGGGCGACATTCCTACTTTGCGGAATCAAGACATTTCTATTTTGCGGCAATACCCATAAGTCGCATAACATGTATTATGGAACTAACATTTGTGATTACTATTCATATACTTATGTGAACTTCAATATTTCGATTGGACAAGCTAACCGGGAAGCCCGATGAACGGATTCTGATACCGAACTCCGAGCGGTCTGAAATCCTTTTCATTGTCCGTGAGCACGATTAGATCGTGTTGCGTGGCTGTGGCAG
Source organism: Mesorhizobium sp. B2-5-11 (assembly GCF_006440835.1). NCBI lineage: Bacteria > Pseudomonadati > Pseudomonadota > Alphaproteobacteria > Hyphomicrobiales > Phyllobacteriaceae > Mesorhizobium > Mesorhizobium sp. B2-5-11. Next base: position 161,132 of record NZ_VFUK01000008.1, on the reverse strand, counting down.
CAATCGCGATATCCTCGAAACCGGGAGAGATGCCAGCTCCGCGGGCGACTGCCATAAGTTGCCCGGTTATCGTTGCCGTCTCGAGATCAAGAGGCAGAATGCGGCTACCGTAGTAGTGACGAATTTCTCCCCACCACTCAGCGAGCGCGGCCGCTTTTTTGGTGGCACCGGTTCGCTTGGCGTTCGCAATACCGTCCTCGATCTCAGCCGAGGTGATGACGGACAGCCAAAGGTCGGAGGATCTGTCGACGATCCAGGCAACTAGTCTTTCATCGGAGGGTGTCCTGCGTCTCGAGGGGGCGAGCAAACTGACGACATTCGTATCCAGAAGGTACAACGTCAAAACGCCGGGTCACGCAGAGCCCGTGCGGGCTTTCGGCTTCGCGCTGGCAGGTCGCCGTCCTCCAAGGGCGAGTTTGTAAGCAACCAACCCAGCGATGGCACACGGGAAAGGCGCTCGTAGTCCGCATAGCTGATTACGACAGCCTCTCTTTTGCCGTGACGGGTGACAACCGTCGGTGCGCCTGCAACCGCTTCGTCGACCACATGCGAGAACGTCGCCTTCACGTCTTTAAGCTGAATCTCTTTCATCTTGACAGCCCTGTGACCAAAGTAGTCATATAGCTTATGGAGCGAGCCTTGACAAGAAGGCCGTAGCCCAACTGTCGTAAGCAGATGAGTTGTCCGGATTAGGTAGCACGTGAGTTGTCCGGTTTTATCGCCAGCGGATGGAGGCTGGGGATGAAGCGGGCAGCGTGGCTACAGGACCGGAGAATGCAGAAGTTTCGAGACGTATTGAGCCGCTGGAATGGTGGCGATCTTTCGATGATGGAGGCAGGGGAGTTGCTTGGCATGTCGGAGCGGCAATTCCGACGCTACCGCGACCGGTACGAAGAGGCTGGGGACGCTGGGTTGCTGGATCGGCGCTTGGGCAAGCTTTCGACGCGTCGGGTGCCGGCGGAAGCGATTGAGGAGATGCTGGAGCTTTACCGTCATCGCTACCTCGGCTGGAATGTGAAGCATTTCCACGAGCACCTGCTGCGCGATCACCATTTCAGCTGGGGTTACACCTTCATCAAGACGCAGCTCCACGCGGCGGGCCTTGTGGAACGGGCCAAGCGGCGCGGTGCTCACCGGCGCAAGCGGGAGAGGAAGCCTTGCGAGGGGATGATGCTGCATCAGGATGGCAGCCGTCATCGATGGCTGGTGGGTGAGCCGATGCTGGACCTGATCGTGACGATGGACGATGCGACGAGCACGATCTATTCGGCCTTCCTGATCGAGGAGGAAGGCACGGCGTCGAGCTTTCAGGGCCTTCTGGAGACATTCGTCGCCAAGGGATTGCCATCGAGCCTCTACAGCGATCGCGGCAGCCACTATTTCGTGACGCTGAAGGCCGGCGAGGCGGTCGACAAAAGCCGGCTGACCCAGGTCGGCCGGGCGCTCGAGCGGCTGGGTATCGAACATATTCCAGCCTATTCCCCTGAAGCGCGAGGCCGCTCGGAGCGGATGTTCTCCACCTTGCAGGATCGGCTGCCGAGGGAGCTGGCGCTGGCCGGAATTGCCGACATCGAGGCCGCCAACCGGTTCATCGCACAGACCTACCTACCAGCTCACAATGCCCGCTTCGCCAGGCCGGCCGCGGTCGAGGACAGCGCCTTTGTCGCCGCAGACCCGCAACAACTGGCCCAGATCCTGTGCATCGAGGAGGAGCGCGTCGTTGCCCGCGACAACACGGTCGCCTTCGCGCGGCTGCGATTGCAGCTGCCACAGAGCCCGATCCGGCATCACTTCGTCAAAGCCACCGTCAAGGTCAGGCACTACCCGGATGGAACCCTCGCGATCTTTCACGGGCCGCGCCGCATCGCTCGCTACAGCTCTGACGGCGCCGCAATCGAAGACACTTGCCCCATCAGGCAAGCCGCGTGAACCGCTTCGACGCCAAAACAGAAGCGGACAGATCATGTGCTACCAAACCGGACAACTTGATTAGCTACCGACAGCCATAACGGCGGTCAATTCGCTTTGCCGGCCAAACGGCGTTCATGGGGGCCGCCGGCACATCCGTTTGGAGTCCCGCCACTTCAATCGCTGCTTGATGATGTGCACGGGCAAGGCTGCGAGGCCAGCCGCGCTTGACTTCGTCCCGAGCGGCCTGTCGAGTGTCCGAAAGGCTTTGCGGGGGGCATCGTCGCAACATGGCGTCGAGCAGCGGAATTCCGGGCGGTACGCCGGACAACGGACAGCCACCAGCCGGGGGAAAGGTCCCGGCCGGACGTCCGGACAGCGGACTTTCCTACGTCCCGGTGGGCTGGCTCGTTATCGTCATGGCCCTGTCGGTCTAATGGCTGGCGTCGGCCTTGTGGCTGGTGGGGAGTTCAGGCCTGCCGGACGCCGTTTTCTATTTCCTCTTCAGCGGGCTCGTCGCCGACGTCATCACCATCCTATGGGGACTTTACCTGCTCGGCCTCGCCTTCGGCCGTTCGGCGCGCTTCCCCAGCCATTTCACCATCTGGCAGGCCGCCACGATCATCTGGCTGCTGGCAAGTCACGCTTACGCACTTGCCGTGCCGGGCTTCGTCTTCTCCGCCAGAAACCTGGCCATCACCGCCGCCGAGATCGCCATCGGCCTGCTTTGCATCTACCTGTTGCGCCGCGGCTCCGGCGCCGAGACCGTTTATGCCAGGCCCCGAGCCGAAGCGCCGTCGGTCTTCGTTTCCATTGTCGCCGCGCTGCTCGGCATCATCCTCGGCGCGGTCGTCGGCGCGGTGGGTGGCTTCCTGGCCGGTTCGCTCATCGCCGATATCACCGACGTGAGTTGCTTCGAGGGTGCGTGCGGCTACTTCGCCGCCTTCATCGGCCTGGCCGGGCTGGTGGTCGGCGCCATTGCCGGCGGCATTCTCGCCGTCTGGCTCGCCAACCGGCGCAAGCGCAGGCCGGCCGGCTAGGCTGCGTCGGCCGCGATTCAATTCGCGTGCCGTGATTGCGAATAGGGCCTGCGCGCTCTATTTCTCGTTCGGAACACCGCCGGAGATCCTCGGGAGGATGTTGAGGATCGGCCAGGGGAAAGGTCTTTGATGTTTCGCTTTGTCTTTCGTCTCGCGGCCATGGTCGCGCTGTCGATTTCGGTCATCATGGCGGTGCTTGACACGACACGCACTGTGGCCGCCTCGGCACTGGTGCTGACCCCGCTCAATGCGAGCTGGCTGGCCGTGTCGCCCGACACGCGCGCCGCCTTTGAAAGCTTCGTTCGCGCCAAGGCCGGCCCGCTGCTATGGGACGGCGCCATCGCCTGGGTGCTCAACCAGCCGGGCTTTGCCGTGTTCGCGGTGCTTGCCTTGCTGCTCTACGCCATCGGCTACAGGCGGCAGCGGCGCACGGGGCAATTCGCCTGAAGGGCACGGGCATCGCACCCCGCCATGCTTTTCCAAAAGGTCAAAATTCCACGTGAATTTTGTTTCGGGCCGTGCCAGATTGCCGCTGAGCGGGAGGGGAATATACACTCCTGGCTGACGTCGCGCGCATGCCGGAGAACCGGGCAGGCGGGCGGGCGTAACGGAAAAAAATAACCGACAGGGTGTGGATCACATGAAACGTATCGTTCTCGGCCTTCTGGCCGCAACTGCAATGGTTCTTCCGGCTTTCGCCGCGGATGTGCAGCCGGCCATCCTTTATGATCTCGGCGGCAAGTTCGACAAATCCTTCAACGAGGCGGCCTACCATGGCGCCGAAAAGTTCAAGACAGAGACCGGCGTCCCCTATGTCGAGTTCGAGGTCTCCAACGCTTCGCAACGCGAGCAGGCGTTGCGCCGCTTCGCCGAGGACGGCCACAACCCGATCGTCATGGCCGGCTTCGCCTGGGAGGATGCACTGAAGAAGGTCGCGACCGAATATCCCGATCTCAACTTCGCCATCATCGACGATGCCGTCGACCTGCCCAATGTCCGCTCGCTCGTATTCAAGGAGAATGAAGGCTCCTATCTCGTCGGCATCATGGCGGCGATGGCCTCCAAGACGAAGAAGGTGAGCTTTGTCGGCGGCATGGACATTCCGCTGATCCGCAAGTTCGAATGCGGCTATGTCGGCGGCGCCAAATCGGCAGGCGCGACCGACGTCATCCAGAACATGACCGGCGACACGCCGGCCGCCTGGAACGACCCGGCCAAGGGCGGCGAGATCGCCAAGACGCAGATCGACCAGGGTTCCGACGTGGTCTATGCGGCCGCGGGCGGCACCGGCGTCGGTGTGCTGCAGGCGGCGGCTGATGCCGGCAAGCTCGGCATCGGTGTCGATTCCAACCAGAACGGCCTCCAGCCCGGCAAGGTTCTGACCTCGATGCTGAAGCGCGTGGACGTTGCCGTCTACACCGCCTTCATGGACGGCAAGAACGGCACCTTCAAGGGTGGCGTCGAAAATCTCGGCCTCAAGGAAGGCGGCGTCGACTACGCCATGGACGACAACAACAAGGCGCTGGTTACCGACGAGATGAAGGCGGCGGTCGAGAAGGCCAAGGCCGACATCATCGCCGGCAAGGTCGAGGTGCACGACTACACCGCCGACAACGCCTGCCCGTATTGATCTGCCAAACCGACAGCAAACCGCCGGGCATGGTCCCGGCGGTTTTGTTTTGGAAGTCGCTGCCGGGTAGACGCAGACGTCTCGCAAGAAACACGACCCCAGGCCAATGGTGCAGTTGACAGTCGAACCCATGAACGAACGTGACATTGCAGCGGTGGCGCGATTGCGCGTTGCCGCCTTTTTCACGGGCACCGGACGAACGCTGGACGACGACGTGGCCGGACTTCGTAAACTGCTGCACGGCGACGGCTTCGAAACGGCGTTCGTGGCCCGGATCGGCGACGTGCCGGTCGGGACCTGCCTGCTGGTCCGCGACGAACTCGAACCGGCGCATGATCTGACACCATGGCTGGCCGGCCTGGCCATCGCTCCCGAGCACCAGCACCGAGGGATCGGCACTGCGCTGGTCAGGGCAATCGAAGCTCATGCCACATCGCTCGGCGTGGAGGCGCTTTATCTCTACACGTGGGAGGCGCGCGATTACTACATGAGGCTTGGTTGGATGGTCGTCGAGCCGTTCAGGCAGAACGGGGAGCCGATGGCGCTGATGTCGCGCCAATGTGGGCTATAGCTTTCCCGCCAGATAACCCAATGCGAAAGCCACGACCAGTCCAATGGCGACCGCAAGTCCGCGCCGGTCGCCGAGAGAATAGAAGCCGACATCATGCGGCTTGGCGGGGCCCCGGATCACCGGTTTAGCGTCCTCAAGACCGACAGCGCGCATCTGCGGCAAGTCGCCGATGCGCTGCGTGATCTGCCGCCAGCGCTCCGCGCCACCGGCGGCTTCGGTGCGGTCGAAAATATGCAGGTGCTCAGCAAGCTGGACCACGGCATCGCGAAAGGCTGGATCGATCTCCAGATCGCGCTCGGCCCGTTCGCGCTCTGCATCGTTCATCAGGCCAAGCACGTAGTCGCCGGCTCTTGCGATGCGATCGCTGGCCATCGCTCGACTTCCCTCCCCTACCAGTGCGGCGGCTTAGTCACCGGCACGTCGGGTGCCGCCTGTTCCTCCAGCGCCAGGAAGCGGTCGGTCAGCGCGTCGAGCTTGCGCTGCATGCGCTCGATCACCTTCCACTGCTCGGCGATCTGGCCGGACAGCTCCTCGATGGTCTTCTCCTGCTCGGCGGAGCGGATCTCCAGCGTCGTCAGCCGGTCGGCGGGCATGGTCATGCAAAGTCCTCAGGTATCGCGCGCAGTGTCAAATCGGCTTGCCATATTAGCGAATATGAGAGCTTCGGCCACGTTCGAAATTGACAAGCGCGCCGGGATTTGTCGAGAGTGGACGCTGCTCCGGCCAATTGGCACGGGCGGAGCGTCATGCTAGGCATTTTGACCAAGCGATAAAAAAATAAGAGTGGGACAGGCTGCATGGCGCATGCCGCGATTGAACTGGCCGCAATCGAACTGATTGGCATCAACAAGAGTTTTGGCGCCGTGCGCGCCAACCGCGACATCAACCTGGAAATCGCGCGCGGCACCATCCACGGCATCGTCGGCGAGAACGGCGCCGGCAAGTCGACGCTGATGTCGATTCTGTATGGCTTCTACCAGGCCGACAGCGGCGAGATCCGCGTCGGCGGCAAGCCGGCATCGATAAGCACGCCCAACGATGCGATCGCGCTCGGCATCGGCATGGTGCACCAGCATTTCATGCTGGTCGACAATTTCTCGGTCCTGGAGAACGTCATCCTGGGCGCCGAAAGCGACGCCTTGCTGAAGAAAAGCATCGCCAAGGCGCGTTCCGAACTGGAGCGGCTGGAGCGTGAATACGGCCTCGAGGTCGATCCCGACGCCATCGTCGAGGAATTGCCGGTCGGCCTGCAGCAGCGCGTCGAGATCCTCAAGGCGCTCTATCGCGGCGCCGAGATCCTGATCCTCGACGAGCCGACGGGCGTGCTGACGCCGGCCGAGGCCGACCACCTCTTCCGCATCCTCAAGCAATTGAAGGAGCAGGGAAAGACGGTGGTGCTGATCACCCACAAATTGCGCGAGATCATGGCCATCACCGACACGGTTTCGGTGATGCGCCAGGGCACGATGGTGGCGACCAGGGAAACGAAGAAGACCACCGTCGCGGAACTGGCCGAGCTGATGGTCGGGCGCCGCGTGCTCTTGCGGGTGGAGAAGGGCGAAGCGGAAGCCGGCGCGGTAAAACTCGCGGTCAAGAACCTGACGGTCAAGGATTCCCGCGGCGTCACCATGGTCGACGACATCTCCTTCGACCTGCGCGCCGGCGAGATCGTCGGCATCGCCGGTGTCGCCGGCAACGGCCAGTCCGAACTGCTCGAGGCGATCTCCGGCATCAGGCACGCCGTTTCCGGTTCGGTGATGCTCGAGGGCAAGCCGATCGATCTCACCGGCAAGGCCGATCCCGGCGAACTGCGCGACCGCGGCCTCGCCCATGTGCCTGAGGATCGCCATCATGTCGGGCTGGTGCTGGCCTTCGAGGAGAACGAGAATTCCATCCTCGGCTATCATGACGATCCCCGCTACCTCAGAGGACCCTTCCTCAACATCGATGCCATCGTTGCCGATGCCAAGGACAAGATCGAGAAATACGACATCCGCCCCGGCAATCCTCGGCTGAAGACGGCCAACTTCTCCGGCGGCAACCAGCAGAAGATCGTGCTCGCGCGCGAAATCGAACAGGACCCCGGCGTTCTCATCGTCGGCCAGCCGACGCGCGGCGTCGACGTCGGCGCCATCGAGTTCATCCACAAGCGCCTGATCGCCATGCGCGACCAGGGCAAGGCCGTGCTGGTCGTGTCGGTCGAGCTCGATGAGATCCGCTCGCTCTCCGACCGCATCCTGGTCATGTTTGCCGGCCGCATCGTCGGCGAACGCGGGCCGGAGGCGAGCGAGGGCGAGCTCGGCCTGCTGATGGCGGGTGTTGAGCGCCAGGAGGCGGCGCAATGAGCACGCCCTATGCCAAATTGCCGGCCTGGGCCGACTATGGGCTGATCCCGCTGATCAATCTGTCTGTGGCCTTCATCGTCGCGGGCTTCGTCGTGCTTCTGGTCGGCGAGAACCCGTTCCGTGCCGCCGTCATCCTGGTCGAGGGCGCTTTCGGCAAGGGAACAGGTATCGCCTTCACCCTCTTCTATGCCACCACCTTCATCTTCACCGGGCTTTCGGTGGCGGTGGCAGCGCATTGCGGCCTGTTCAACATCGGCACCGAGGGGCAGGCCTACATCGCCGGCCTTGGCATCGCCATCGTCTGTCTCTCCTTCGACAGCGTGCTGCCATGGTGGCTGACATTTCCGCTGGCCATCGTGGCTTCGGCGGCCGTGGGCGCCTTGTGGGCGCTGATCCCCGCCTATCTGCAGGCCAGGCGCGGCTCGCACATCGTCATCACCACCATCATGTTCAACTTCATCGCCGCTTCGATCATGGTCTACCTGCTGGTGGGCCCCTTGAAGCCGCCAGCCTCGCAGGCGCCGCAGACGCGCAATTTCCTCGCCGGCGCGGAATTGCCGAAGCTCAACTGGGTCATCGAGCTGTTCGGCGCCAAGATCCGCTCGGCACCGCTCAACATCTCCTTCCTGCTCGCGCTGCTCATGGCCTTCCTGGTCTGGCTGCTGATCTGGCGCACCAAGCTCGGCTATGAGATGCGTACCTACGGCCACAGCCCAAAGGCGGCGCGCTATGCCGGCATTTCGGAAACCCGCATCATCATCACCGCCATGATGATCTCGGGCGCGCTCGCCGGCATGATGGCGCTCAATCCGGTGATGGGCGACCAGCACAATGTCGCGATCGACTTCGTCAGCGGCGCCGGTTTCGTCGGCATCGCCGTGGCGCTGATGGGTCGCCTGCACCCTGTCGGCATCGTGCTGGCGGCCATCCTGTTTGGCATGCTCTACCAGGGCGGCGCCGAACTCGCCTTCGAGATGCCTGCGATCAGCCGCGACATGATCGTGATCATTCAAGGGTTGGTCATCCTGTTCGCCGGTGCTCTCGAACACATGTTCAGGCCTTACATCCAGGCGCTGTTCGCCTCGCTCAGCCCGAGGTCGGTCGGCATGGAAGCGGTCAAGGGAAAAGGCGCCTGAATGGACACCTTCAACGCGATCGTCCAGACGCTGGATTCCACCATCCGCCTCTCGGTGCCGCTGCTGCTCGCCTGCCTGGCCGGCCTCTATTCGGAACGCGCCGGCATCTTCGACATCGGCCTCGAAGGCAAGATGCTGGTCGGCGCCTTCGCCGGTGCGGCGGCGGCCTCCGTGTTCCATTCGGCCTTTCTCGGTCTCGGCATGGCGGTCGTGATCTCGGTCGCGTTCGCCATGATCCACGGCTTCGCCTCGATCACCCATCGCGGCAACCAGATCGTCTCCGGCGTGGCGATCAATTTCATCGCCGCCGGATCGACCATCATCCTTGGCCAGGCATGGTTTCAGCAGGGCGGGCGCACCCCGGCGCTGCAGCCGGGCGAGCGGTTCGAAGCGATCATCTGGCCCGGCGCCGAAGCTGTCCGAGGCGTGCCGATCCTCGGGCCGATCTACGCGGAACTGATCTCCGGCCATTCCATACTGGTCTATCTCGCCTTCGCGATGGTGCCTTTCACCTGGTGGGTGCTGTTTCGCACGCGCTTTGGGCTGCGGCTGCGCGCGGTCGGCGAAAACCCGGCCGCCGTGGACACCGCCGGCATCTCGGTCGCCTGGCTGCGCTACAGGGCGCTGATCTGCACCGGCATCCTGACCGGCGTCGCCGGCGCCTATCTGTCAATGGTGCAGAATGGCGGCTTCGTGAAGGACATGACCGCCGGCAAGGGCTACATCGCGCTGGCCGCATTGATCTTTGCCAAGTGGAAGCCGGTCAACGCCATGTTCGCCTGCCTGCTGTTCGGCTTCCTCGACGCCCTGTCGATCCGCCTGCAAGGCTCGCCGCTGCCGCTCATCGGCAAGGTGCCGGTGCAGTTCATGCAGGCCCTGCCCTATATTCTCACCGTCATCCTGCTCGCCGGTTTCATCGGCAAGGCGATCCCGCCGCGCGCCGGCGGCGTGCCCTATGTCAAGGAACGCTGAGGATCGAGGGCGCGACGCAAAAGGCGCGCCGGCTTATGGACAAGATCATCGGAGAGAACACCGAAATGTCGCATGAATTGTTCGAAGCGGCGAAGGCTGCCATGGCCAAGGCCTATGCCCCCTATTCGAAATTTCCGGTCGGTGCCGCACTTCGCACCGAGGACGGGCGCGTCTTCACAGGCGCTAACATCGAGGTTGCTTCCTATCCCGAAGGCTGGTGCGCCGAGACGACGGCGCTCGGCCATTATATCATGGGCGGCGGCGGCAAGATCATGGAAATCGCCGTCCTTGCCGAGCGCATGGCCAAATGCTCGCCTTGCGGCGGCTGCAGGCAGCGGCTGGCCGAATTCTGCCGTCCGGAAACGAAACTCTATCTCTGCGACAATGCCGGCGTCGCCGAGACCGTGACCATGGACGACATGCTGCCTTACGGCTTTCGCGGCGACATGCTGAAATGAAGGAAGCGCTCGACCATCTGATCGAACGGCTGGACGGCCTGGCGCCGACCACGGCGCTGGTGCTGGGGTCTGGCCTGGGAGGGCTGGTCAGCCAGGTCGAGAACCCGATCCGTGTTTCCTATGCCGATCTGCCCGGCTTTCCCAGAAGCGGCGTGTCCGGCCATGCCGGAGAGGTGGTGGTCGGGCTGTTTGCCGGCACGCCGGTGCTGATGCTGTCGGGCCGCGCCCACTATTACGAGCACGGCAACGCGGCGGCGATGCGGCCGGTGCTGGAGGTGCTTGCCGGCACCGGCATCACCAAGCTGATCCTCACCAATGCCGCCGGCTCGGTCGATCCGGAGATGGGGCCGGGTTCGGTGATGCTGATATCGGACCACATCAATTTCTCCGGCACCAACCCGCTGATCGGCGAGCCGAGCGACCGCCGTTTCGTCGGCCTGACCGAAGCCTACGATGCCGGCATCCGCAAGGCGATCGAACAGGCGGCAAAGGCGACCGGCACGGCGCTGCACAAGGGCGTCTACATGTGGTTCTCCGGCCCGTGCTTCGAAACGCCGGCCGAGATCCGCATGGCGCGCATCATGGGCGCCAACGCGGTCGGCATGTCGACCGTGCCGGAAGTCATCCTTGCCCGCTTCCTTGGCCTGCGTGTCGCCGCCTGCTCGATCATCACCAATCTTGCCGCCGGCATGACCGGAGCCGAGCTTTCGCACCAGGAGACCAAGGATATGGCCCCGGTCGGCGGCGCGCGGCTGGCGACGATCCTGAAGCGTGTGTTCCGCGACGGACTGTTGGAGAACTGATGCTTCCGCAGGAAATCATCCGCCACAAGCGTGACGGCCACAGACTGCCGGCGCGCGAAATCGCCGACTTCATCGCTGGCGTAACCGATGGCGCCGTCACCGATGGCCAGGTCGCGGCTTTCGCCATGGCGGTGTTCTTCAACGGCATGGGCCGCGACGAGGCCGTGGCGTTGACATTGGCCATGCGCGATTCCGGCGACGTGCTCGACTGGTCGGACCTGCCCGGCCCGGTCACGGACAAACATTCGACAGGCGGCGTCGGCGACAACGTCTCGCTGATGCTGGCGCCGATCGTCGCTGCCTGCGGCGCTTATGTGCCGATGATATCCGGCCGCGGCCTCGGCCACACCGGCGGCACGCTGGATAAAATGGATTCCATCCCCGGCTACGCCAGCCAGCCCGACATCGCGCTGTTTCGCAGGGCCGTGCTGGAAGCGGGTTGCGCCATCATCGGCCAGACCGCGGACCTCGCGCCGGCCGACCGCCGGCTCTATGCCATCCGTGACGTGACCGGAACCGTGGAGTCGGTGCCGCTGATCACCGCCTCGATCCTGTCGAAGAAACTGGCGGCGGGCCTGGGCTCGCTGGTGCTCGACGTCAAGGTCGGCAATGGCGCCTTCATGGAGAAGTCGCGCGACGCGACGGCGCTCGCCAACAGCCTGGTCGAAGTCGCAAGCGGCGCCGGATTAAAAGTTTCGGCGTTGATCACCGGCATGAACGAACCGCTGGCCTCGGCCGCCGGCAATGCGGTCGAGGTGCGCAACGCCGTCGATTTCCTGACCGGCCGCCTTCGCGACCGGCGCCTGGAGGATGTGACGCTGGCGCTCGCCGCCGAAATGCTGCAGGCGGCGGGTCTGGTGCCGTCCAACCAGGACGGCATGCGGCGGGCCACCGAAACGCTTGCCAGCGGCCGCGCCGCCGCCACCTTCGCGCGCATGGTGACGGTGCTCGGCGGCCCCGCCGATTTCATCGACAAGCCGGAACGATATTTGCCCGTTGCGCCAACGGAACACGCGGTGAGAGCGATCGCGGACGGCTTCGTCACCGGCATTGCCACGCGCGATATCGGCCTTGCCGTGGTCGGGCTGGGCGGCGGCCGCACCCGACCAGACGACAAGGTCGACCCGGCGGTCGGCATCACCAGGCTGTTGCCGGTCGGCGCCGAGGTTCGAGCTGGCGAGCCGCTGGCGCTGGTCCATGCCCGCTCGGTGTCCGACGCCGAAGCCGCGGCGGCAACGGTGCTTTCGGCCTATGCGATCGGCGCTTCCAAGCCGCCTGCCGACAAGTCGGTCATCCGGCGCATCCTGCCGCGTGGCTGATATGACCCAGCCCCGAACGGCCGTGCCCGCTCACTGGACAAGAAGCAGCGTGCCGTTTTCGGCCTGATATTTGCCCAGCCGATTGAGAAAGCTCATGCCGATCAAATTGGTGTGCAGCGCCTTGTCGTCGAGCACGATAGCCTGCACGTCGTTGACGGTGATGCTGCCGATCTGCAAGCGGTCGATCATCACCACCGCCGCCTTGATCGTGCCGTTGGCCGTGTTGACCTCATGACTGAAATCCGATGGGTTCAGCGACAATCCGATCCTGCGCGCCGTCGAGGTGTTGACGGCGACCAGTGTCGCTCCGGTATCGATCATGCCGTCGATCTGGCGTCCGTTCAGTTTGAAGGCCGACGAGAAATGCCCTCGCGCGTCGGCCGTGACGACAACCTTGCGGCCCATCGGCAACGGCGCCACCGGCTTGTCGGGAGCCGCTGCCAAGGCGACCTCCGGACGGGCGTCGGCCGCTGGCTTGGCCGTCACCGCCGTTTTCAGCAGGCTTTCGAACATCTGCGGATTCGACTGATAGACAATCGGGATGGATGCCGATGTACCGGCAAAGACGCTGAGGATAAGTAGCTTGCGCAGCATGGATCGGCCCCGGCGCATGACCCCGAAAATCGGGATCGATTTCGGAAAGGATCACGCGCAAATCAAAGTGCCGCAGCGTCCGACAGGACGCACGGCGCTGTCGTGAAGGCCGATCCTTAACGCCGGGATGGTGTTTGCCGTTTTAACGCCGCTCGAAACCGCGCCGTTGCGTAAACTTTCGGTAAATCACTTTGTCCCGTACATGCGGTCGCCGGCGTCGCCGAGGCCGGGCATGATGTAGCCCTTCTCGTTGAGCTGGCGATCGATGGAAGCCGTGAAGACGGGAACGTCGGGATGTGCCTTGGTGAAGCGCTCGATGCCTTCGGGCGCCGCCAGCAGGCACAGAAAGCGGATGTTGGTGGCGCCGCGCCCCTTCAGCTTGTCGATCGCCGCGATGGCGGAATTGGCGGTGGCCAGCATCGGATCGACGACGATGACCAGCCGGTCGGCGAGGTCGCTCGGCGCCTTGAAGAAATATTCGACTGCTTCCAGCGTCTCATGGTCGCGATAGAGGCCGATATGGGCGACGCGGGCCGCCGGAACCAGGTCGAGCAGGCCTTCGAGCAAGCCATTGCCGGCGCGCAGCACCGAGGCGAAGACCAGCTTCTTGCCTTCCAGCGTCGGCGCCTCCATCGTTTCGATCGGCGTTTCGATGGTCGTCGTCGTGAGTTCGAGATTGCGCGTCACCTCATAGCCGAGCAGCAGCGAGATCTCGCGCAGCAGCCGCCGGAAACCGGCCGTCGATGTCTCCTTCTTGCGCATGATGCTCAGCTTGTGCTGGACAAGCGGGTGGTCGACGACGGTGACGCCCTTCATGATGTGCTCCGACGTGGTTCGTGGTGAGTAGCCAATAGTGAGTAGTGAATAGTGAGCCGATTTGCGAGTCCCGATGCGCGCTCCGCCAAACTGCTCACTGCTGGCCACTCCCTGTCCACCCAGCCTTCATTCACCTGGCCTTCGCATCCAGCCGGCTGAGCAGCGTTGCCTTGGTCTTCCTCTCGACGAAAGCGGCCTCGATGGCCGTTCGGGTAACGGCCGCCAGCGCCTTCTCGTTCATCGAGAAATACTCGGCCGCAATGTCGTATTCGCGTTTCAGCGAGGTCCAGAAATAGGGCGGATCATCCGAGTTGAGCGTCACCTTGCAGCCGGCCGCTAGCAGGGCGGGGAACGGGTGGGCGGCGAAACTGTCGAACACTTTCAACGCAATATTGGAGCCGGGACAGCATTCCAGCACCACGCCCTCATCGGCGATGCGCCGGACAAGATCGGGGTTTTCGATGGCGCGCACGCCATGGCCGATGCGCGACGGGCGGATGTGATCGAGCGCCGCCTGGACCGTCTCCCACCCCGTCAGTTCGCCTGCGTGAACGGTAATGCCGAGCCCGGCCTCGCGGGCGATTTCGAATGCCCTGACGTAGTCCTCCATCTCGCCGACCCTCTCGTCGCCGGCGACACCGAAGCCGGTTACCAGCGGATGTCCGCAGCGCGCGGCAAAGCGCGCTGCCTGCTCGATGGACTCGACGCCGGCATGGCGCACGCCGGTGACGATCATGCGGCCCTCGATGCCGGTCTTGGCCTTGGCGCGGGCCATGCCTTCGCCGAGCGCGTCAGTATAGGCCTTGGGCGACAGGCCCGCCTTCATGGCATGATCCGGCGAGGTGAAGACCTCTGAGTAGATGGCGCCGTCACGAGCCAGGCTGGTCAGATAATGGTCAGCCAGCCGCGCATAGTCTTCCTCGGTCCGGAACAGGTCGGAGGCGAAATCATAGGCGGCGAGAAAAGAGGTGAAATCGTGCCAGACGAAAGAGCCGTTCTGGATATAGGGCGAGATGTCCTTGCCGTATTTCTGCGCCTGTCGGATGACGAGTTCCGGTGCCGCTGCCCCTTCGATGTGGCAGTGCAGTTCCGCTTTCAAAGGCATTCAAACATCCCGTCGGTCAGTCCAGGTCTCGAAACCCGCCACCTGGAAGCGCGGCTGAACACCGCGCCTTAAACAATAGCGCCCGCACCATCGATCGGCTATGGTCCCGCCGGTTTTATGACGGATCAAAAAAATGTCAGTTGAGAGAACCACGGCCGCCGGCGGCATGGAAACCTCCTATGGTTTCAAGCGTGTAGGGGCAGGCGACAAGCAGCCCCTGGTCAACGATGTTTTCCACAAGGTCGCCAACCGCTACGATCTGATGAACGACCTGATGTCGGGCGGCCTGCACCGGCTGTGGAAGGACGCCATGGTAGCCTGGCTCAATCCGCCGAAGCGGCCGGGCTGGTGCGTGCTCGATGTCGCCGGCGGCACCGGCGACATCGCCTTTCGCATCGTCGATGCCAGCCATGGGCATGCTCATGCCACCGTGCTCGACATCAACGGCTCGATGCTCGCCGTCGGTCGCGACAGGGCGCAAAAGAAAGGCATGTCCGGCAACACCGATTTCGTCGAAGCCAATGCCGAGGAACTGCCGTTCGCGGACGCCACCTTCGACGCCTACACCATCGCTTTCGGCATCCGCAACGTTCCCAGGATCGACGTCGCTCTCAGCGAAGCGTTGCGCGTGCTGAAGCCGGGCGGGCGGTTCCTGTGCCTGGAATTTTCCGAGGTCGAGATGCCGTTGCTCGACAGGGTCTATGAGGCCTGGTCGTTCAAGGCCATTCCGAAGATCGGCAAGGCCGTCACCGGCGACGGCGAGCCTTATTCCTATCTGGTCGAGTCGATCGCGAAATTCCCCAACCAGGCGAATTTTGCTTCCATGATAACCCGCGCGGGCTTCGATCGGGTCTCGTTCCGCAACTATTCCGGCGGCATCGCCGCGCTTCATTCGGGCTGGAAACTTTGAGGCAGGCCCGGGCATGAGCACCGTCAGCGCTGGATTTCGGCTCATGCGGGCCGGCTGGGTGCTTGTGCGCGAGGGCGTCGTCGCCGCTTTGCCCGGCGAGGAACTGTCCGGCCTGCCGAAATTGGGCTGGCGGCTGGCGCGGCTGTTTACCCGCCGCCGCGCGCTCGCCTATGAGCGCAGCGATCGGCTGGCCAAGGCGGTGGTCCGGCTCGGGCCGTCCTATGTCAAGCTTGGCCAGTTTCTGGCGACACGACCCGATGTCGTCGGCAACGACATGGCGCTCGATCTCGCCATGCTGCAGGACAAGATGCACACCTTCCCGACGGCCGAGGCGGTGGCGGCCATCGAGGGCTCGCTCGGGCGCAAGCTCGGCGACCTCTACACGCGGTTCGGCGACCCGGTCGCCGCGGCCTCCATCGCCCAGGTCCATGCCGCTGAAACCGTCGATGGCGGCGTCGCCAGGAAGGTAGCGGTCAAGGTGATCCGGCCGGGCGTGCGCCGCCGCTTCTTCCAGGATCTCGAAAGCTATTTCCTCGCGGCCCGCCTGCAGGAGAAATACATCCCCTCCTCACGCCGGCTGCGGCCTGTGGAGGTGACCGAGACGCTGGCGCAGACCACCAAGATCGAGATGGACCTGCGCCTCGAGGCGGCCGCGCTTTCGGAACTTGGTCAAAGCACCAGGGAGGATCCGGGCTTTCGCGTCCCTTCCGTCGACTGGGAGCGCACCGGCCGCGACGTGCTGACCATGGAATGGGTCGACGGCATCAAGATGAACGACATCGCCGGACTCGCCGCCGCTGGACACGATCTGAGGGCAATCGCGGCCAACCTCATCCAGTCGTTCTTGCGCCATACGCTGCGCGACGGCTTCTTTCACGCCGACATGCATCCGGGCAACCTGTTCGTCGAGGCTGATGGCACGATCGTCGCGGTCGATCTCGGCATTGCCGGCAGGCTCGGCAAGAAGGAGCGCCGGTTCCTCGCCGAAATCCTCTACGGCTTCATCACGCGCGACTATCTGCGCGTCGCCGAGGTTCATTTCGAGGCCGGCTACGTGCCGCGCCAGCACAATGTCGCGGCCTTCGCCCAGGCGATCCGCGCCATCGGCGAGCCGATCCATGGCCAGCCGGCCGAGACCATTTCCATGGCCAAGCTTCTGACGCTGCTGTTCGAGGTGACCGAACTCTTCGACATGGCGACGCGGCCCGAACTGATCCTCCTGCAGAAAACCATGGTGGTGGTCGAGGGCGTGGCGCGCACGCTCGATCCGGCCTTCAACATGTGGAAGACCGCCGAACCCGTGGTCAGCGGCTGGATATCAGGAAATCTCGGGCCAAGCGGCCTGCTGGCCGACGCCCGCGACGGCGGCAAGGCGATGCTGACGCTGATCCGCCAAGCCCCCGAGTTGGCAGCGCGCACCGAGCGGCTGTCGCGCGAGATCGACCTGATGGCCGAGCATGGCCTGCGCTTCGACGAGGCGACGGCCCGTGCCATCGGCAAGGCCGAAGCGCGCTACAACCGCTCCGGCCGCGTGGCGCTTTGGGTGATAGCCCTGACGCTGGTCTATATAGCCTGGAAGCTGCTCTGAGTGACTGCAATGACAGCGATGCTGTCATTGCAGTCGAAAGGCGGGATAGCTATATTGTGCGCAGGAGTGCGACTATGGCCAGGATTACTGTCCGGAATCTGGAAGATCATGTCATGCAGCGATTGCGTGAACGCGGTGCCGCGCGCGGCGTTTCCATGGAGCAGGAGGCGCGGGATGTGCTCGCGGCATCAGTTGGGCTTCCGACCACGAAAGGCTTCGATGGCGGACGCCTGACATTTAAGGACGAGGCCAAGGCTCAACCAATGGCAGGCAGGCAAAGTTAGCCATGGGTACCCTGACCATTCGCAATCTCGACGAGGATTTGAAACAAAGACTGCGCGAGCGGGCTGCCCGTCATGGTGTGTCGATGGAGCAGGAGGCAAGAAGTCTGCTGCTCAAGGAAGTGGCGCCCACCTTCAAAGGTGCCGAGGATTTCGTTACGGCGGAGGAGATCCTCGAATTCGGCCGGCAGCTGCAAAAAGTAGATTTTGATCAGAAGAAACTCGCTGATGATCTCTGGTCCTCCATGACCCTCTCCGGCAAGCGCATCCTGCTCATCATCGGCGGCGGCATCGCCGCCTACAAGGCACTCGACCTGATCCGCCGTCTGCGTGAAAGGGGTGCGGCGGTGCGCGTGGTCATGACGTCGGCTGCGCGGGAATTCGTCACCACGCTGTCGGCCGGTGCGCTCTCGGCAGACCATGTCTTTACCGATCTCTTCGATCGCAATGACGAGCACGATGTCGGCCATATCAGGCTATCGCGCGAGGCCGATCTGCTAGTCGTGGCGCCCGCCACCGCCGACCTGATGGCCAAGCTCGCCAACGGCCACGCCAATGATCTTGCCTCCACCGTGCTCCTGGCCACCGACAAGCCGGTGCTGATGGCGCCGGCCATGAACCCCAGGATGTGGGCGCATCCGGCGACGCGGCGCAATCGTGCGGCGCTGCACAAGGATGGCATCACCTTCGTTGGCCCCGCCAAAGGCGAGATGGCCGAGAGCAACGAGGCTGGCGAAGGCCGCATGGCCGAGCCGCTGGAGATCGTCGCCGCCATCGAGGCGCTGCTCGATACCGGATCCAAGCCGCTGGCCGGCAAGAAGATCATCGTCACGTCAGGCCCGACGCACGAGCCGATCGACCCCGTTCGCTACATCGCCAACCGATCGTCGGGAAAGCAGGGCCATGCCATTGCGGCGGCATTGGCCAGGCTCGGCGCCGACGTGAGGCTGGTCTCCGGTCCCGTCAGCATCGCCGATCCGGCTGGCGTGAAGACCATCCACATCGAGCGGGCGCAGGAGATGCGCGATGCCGTGGAACAGCTTCTACCGGCCGATGCGGCGGTATTCGTCGCCGCCGTCGCCGATTGGCGCGCCGACAGCCCGGCCGGCGAGAAGATCAAGAAGGCACCGGGGGAAGGCCCGCCGGTGCTGCGCATGATCGAGAACCCCGACATCCTTGCGGGCGTCGGGCATCACAGGCGGCGGCCGGCGCTGGTAGTCGGCTTCGCCGCCGAGACGCAGGACCTTTTGCGCAACGCCGAAGCCAAGCTGAGGAAGAAGGGCGCCGACTTCATTGTCGCCAACGACGTGTCGCAGACCAGCGGCGTCGGTCCGTCCGGTGTGATGGGCGGCGACCGCAACCGTGTTCGCATCGTCTCGAAGGCCGGCGTCGAGGAATGGCCCGAGATGAGCAAGGACGAAGTCGCGGCCCGGCTCGCCACCCTGATCGCAGAACGGCTGAAAACGATCGTGGTTTGACGAGCTGGATCGTCGGAATTCCGCAAAAACAAAGGTTTAGCGCGGGCTGGCGATTCTATCGAACGCTGAACGTGTTAGTCGGCAAGAAGCTCCGCGGTCCGTGCAAGCGCACTGCCGAAGCCATTGAGCGGAATGGAGAAGCTAACCGCTTGCCCCGTATCCGCCGCGAAGGCATCGACCTTCAAGGTGGTGCCCGCCTTGAGCACGGGGACGACCTTGGCATCGAACGCCACCGGCACCAGGCAGCCGACCGCCTGGCAGGTGTTGAACTGCAGGCTGCCGTCCAGCTTCTGGTCGTCGATCGTCAGGCTGACGCCCTTGGCGAGCGCCAGGCCGAACGGCAAGGCGAGCGTGCCGGTCGCGTCTTCGCCCGTCCTGCTCGACAGCTCTATCGCCAGCAGGCGCTGGTTGCTTTGCTTGTTGAACTGCTGATGTGACAGGCTGCATGCCTTGGCCGCGCCCGATATCTGGCAGTTGACCGCCCAGTCGCCATGGGTTTCGGAGAGGGCCGATGCGCCGCCGGGCAGCTGTGGCTGGTTGGCGGCGGGCGCGGCCGCCGCTTTGTCGCCTTTTGTCTGCGCCGCCGTGGCCGGAAGACCGGCGATGCAGGCAGCCGCCAGCATCGCCAGCAGATACGCATGCTTCCTCATAAGGACCCCTTTTTGCCCGGCTCCATCCCTGAGCCAGCTGGAAGCTGATCCTGAGGGACGCACTGTCGGCGTTCTGTTTGACCGTTTCCTCGAAGGCGCCGTTGCATCCGACGGACATGCCGACGCCGTTGACGCCATGGAATTCGAGGCCAGCGTCAACCCGATAGAGCGGTGAATCGACCGCTTCCGTCAAGTGCGATGCGGGCGGCGGGGCAGATTCTCCTCCGCCGCGAAGGGGGCGCGATCACGCGATTTCCTGTTAATCGGCACTCTGGCGTGGCACGAGGGGACAAACGCACTATATGTAGAGTGAATTCTGTTTGTGCGGGAATGAGCAGATGTTGGCGCTTCGGCCATCAACGGTTTTCATGACGGCGGCATTGGCAGCCTCGACGCTGGCGGGCATCTGTCTGCCTGCTTCCGCGCAGGTGCTCATTCCCTCCGTCGACAACAACGCGTTGATCCAGCAGAACGATCTGCAGGCCTTGCAAAACCGTGTCCAGCGGCAGCAGTTTCAGCAACAGCAGCAACAGAATCGGGCTCAGGACCGGGTGATCGTGCAACAGCCGCCGCCCATCGTGCCGCGGGTCAGGCCGAACTGCCAGACCCAGATAATCGGCAACACCGCCGTAAGCACCTGCCGCTGAGGCGGGCTTCCCTTTTATTTAGCCGACTTACATGGTAGGGGCGTTCCGGTGCCCTTGCGGCAGTTTGGGTTTTGCAACGACACCGCGTCACGGTATGGGCACTGCACCGACTGGATTTTACGAATGGCAGCCACCAAGAAAAAGGCCGTGCGCAAGGCCAAGAAGGGCGAGACGATCCGCCAGGTCGCGGCTATCCCTTTTCGGCTGGACCAGCGCGGCGACATCGAGGTGATGCTGGTCACCTCGCGCACCACCAGGCGCTTCATCGTACCCAAGGGCTGGCCGATGAAAGGCAAGAGCGGACGCAAGGCGGCCACCATCGAGGCGCAGGAAGAAGCGGGCGTGCTCGGCAAGACCCTGAAGCAGCCAGCGGGCACCTATTCCTATTGGAAGCGGCTGGCCAACCGGTTCGTGCGCGTCGATGTCATCGTCTATCTGTTGGAAGTAACGCAAGAGCTCGCCGACTGGCAGGAAGCCAAACGGCGGCAACGGGCCTGGCTGGCGCCGGCCGATGCGGCCATGCTCATCGACGAACCCGAACTTTCGACGCTGGTAAGGACCTTGAAGCTTCCCCAGCCGGCACAAATCGGCCCTACGTAAAGGCCTCACGCCCCGGCGCCGTCCTCTTCGGGGAGCGGTCGCACTGGCGTCCCGGCATAGGCCCACAGCCATTCGCGTGGCAGCGGACCTTTGTTCCGCTCGGCTTGCTGGGATTGTTCCCAGGCATGCGCCAGGATGCCGACCGAGCGCGACAGCACGAAAAGCCCCCGCGTCAGCGGTGGCGGAAAGCCGAGCTCGCCGTAAATGACGGCGGTCGCGCCATCGATGTTGAGCGGTATCTTTTTGCCCTTGCGCCGCGCTACCTCCGCCTCGATCGCCTCGGCGATATCGGCGAAGCGGCCATGGATCACGCCGCGCGCGGCAAACTCCCGAGTCAGTTCCATCAGGCGCGGCGCGCGCGGGTCGACCGGATGGAAGCGATGGCCCAGCCCCGGCACGTAGCCCTTTTCCCCGGCAAAGAACCGGTCAAGACGCCCCGAGACAGCCTCTTTCAGCGTCGTGCCGCCATCGAGCGCCGCGGCAATGTCGCCATAGAAGGCAAGCGCCTGCTCGCCGGCGCCGCCATGGACGTCGCCAAGCACGTTGATGGCCGAAGCCATGGCGCTGTTGATGCCGACACCGCAGGTCGCCGCCATGCGGGCGATGGCGATCGACGGCGCCTGCGGCCCGTGGTCGACTGCGGCGCCCAGCGCAATGCCGAGCAGCGCGGCCTGTTCCTCGCTGGGCAATTCGCCGCGCAGCATCAGCCAGATGACAGCCGGGAAGCTGACGCGGCCGATCAGGTCCTGGATTTCATAGCCGCGCAGCCGGATGACGCCCGGCCGCATTTCGATAATGCCGGTCTGCCACCACTCCTCTGCACGCTCGCGGCCCGTCTTTTGCTCACTCATATCGTCTTTTGCTCGTTCATGTGAGTGCCTTTGTCTTCGCTCGCGGCGACAGGCCGGCGAAAACCTCGTCCATGTGCTCGCCCAGGGCCGGTGGCGGGGAGGCCGGCAATGGAGCCGTGCCATCGACCATGAAGCCGCCGCGCAGAACCGTCAGCGGTCTCTCCATGTCAGCCACGCCGTCGAAAGCCCTGGTCATCTGGCGCTCCAGCACCTGCGGTTCGGCCAGCACTTGCGGGATCGTCAGCACCCTGCCCGCCGGCACCCCGGCGCGGTTCAGTTTTTCTTCCCACGCAGCCGCCGGGCCATTCGCCAGGGCCCCCTCGATCTCGATCTTCAGCGCCGCACGGTTCCGCTTGCGCGTCTCGCGCTCGGCAAAGCGTGGATCCGACGCCAGCTCCGGCCGTTCGATAAGCCGGCAAAGCGTTACGAACTGCTCCTGCTTGTTGGCGGCGATGTTGAGCAGACCGTCGCCGGTGCGAAAGGCGCCCGACGGTGCCGCCGTCATGTTCTCATTGCCCATCGGCTTGGGATCGACCCCGGCCGTCAGATAGTTGGAAACCGGCCAGCCAAGCGCCGACAATGTGCATTCAAGCATCGACACGTCGAGAAAAGCACCCTCGCCGCTCGTCTTCTGCCTTACCAGCGCCGAGACGATGGCGAAGGCCCCGACCAGTCCGCCCAGCGTGTCGGCGACGGGATAGCCGACCCGCAAGGGTGCCGTCTCCGGCGTGCCGGTGATGCTCATAATGCCCGAAAGGCCTTGGATGATCTGGTCATAGGCCGGATTGTCGCGCATCGGCCCGGTCTGGCCGAAGCCCGATATCGCGCAGTAGACAAGGTTGGGGCGGACCGCCTTCAGCGCCTCGTAGCCGAGGCCAAGCCGGCCCATGACGCCGGGGCGGAAGTTTTCCACCAGCGCATCGGCGCTGGCGACCAGGTCGAGGAAGCGTTCGCGCTCGGCTTCCTTCTTGAGGTCGAGCACGACGGAGCGTTTGCCGGCATTCTGAGCCAGGAACGAAGCGCCCATGCCGGCCTGGTTGAGTTCCGGCGAACCGCCGAGCTGTCGCGCCAGGTCGCCGCCTTGCGGCGCCTCGACCTTGATGACGTCGGCGCCGAGCAGCGCCAACTGGTAGGCGCAGTAGGGCCCGGCCAGGACGTTGGTCAGGTCGAGCACGCGAATGCCGGAAAGCAGGTCTGTCATGTCACTTCAAATCGATCAGGCATCGCCCGGCACATGCTCCGGCCCCCGCAATCGGCGGCGTTCGATGTAGGCCCAGATATGCGGCCCGACCAGGCCGATGAAGGCCAGCGTCAGCAGGGTCAGCGACAGCGGGTGCTTGTAGAACACCGACCAGTCGCCGTTCGAGATCGTCATGGCGCGGCGGAATTGGGTTTCGGCGAGCGGTCCCAGGATCATGCCGATGATGACGGGCGCGGTCGGGAAATCGAAGCGCCGCATCAGGAAGCCGGCAGCACCCAGGAGATAGAGGATGGCGAGGTCGATCGGCGACTGCGAAATGCCGTAGGTGCCGACGGTGGCGAAAACCAGGATGCCGGCATAGAGCTGCGGCGCCGGGATCTTCAGCAGCCGCACCCAAAGCCCGATCAGCGGCAGATTGAGGATGACGAGAATGACGTTGGCGATGAACAGGCTGGCGATCAGTCCCCAGACCAGGTTGCCTTGTGTCGTCAGAAGCAGCGGGCCTGGATTGATGCCGTAGCTCTGGAAGGCCGAAAGCATGATTGCCGCCGTCGCCGAGGTCGGCAGCCCGAGCGTCAGCATCGGCACCAGCACGCCGGCAGCCGAGGCATTGTTGGCGGCCTCCGGACCGGCTACGCCCTCGATGGCGCCAACCGTGCCGAATTCCTGCTTGTGCTTCGAAAGCTTCTTTTCGATGGCATAGGACAGGAAGGTCGGGATCTCGGCGCCGCCGGCCGGCATGGCGCCGATCGGGAAGCCGATCGCGGCGCCGCGCAACCAGGGCTTCCACGAGCGCCTCCATTCGGCCGCCGTCATATAGAGCGAGCCCTTCAGCGGCACGATCTCGTCCTTGCCGGCATAACGGCGCGAGGCCATGTAGAGCGTCTCACCGACGGCGAACAGGCCGACGGCGGCGATGATGACGTCGACGCCGTCGAGCAGTTCGGTCATGCCGAAGGTGAAGCGCGGCTGGCCGGTCTGCAGGTCGACCCCGATCATGCCGATAACAAAGCCGGCGAACAGGCTGGTCAAGCCGCGCACCGAGGACGAGCCGAGCACCGCCGAAACCGTGATGAAGGCCAGCACCATCAGCGAGAAATATTCGGCCGGGCCGAAGGCCAGCGCGAACCTGACCACGATAGGCGCCAGGAAGGCGACGCCCAGCGTGCCGAGAGTGCCGGCGACGAAGGAGCCGATCGCCGAGGTGGCAAGTGCGGCGCCGCCGCGCCCGGACCGGGCCATCTTGTTGCCTTCCAGCGCGGTGACGATGGTAGCGCTTTCGCCTGGCGTGTTGAGCAGGATCGAGGTCGTCGAGCCGCCATACATGGCCCCGTAATAGATGCCGGCAAACAGGATGAAGGAGGCCTCCGGCGCAACCTGGTAGGTGATCGGCAGAAGCAGCGCGATGGTCAGCGCCGGTCCGAGGCCGGGCAGCACGCCGATGGCGGTGCCAAGCGTGGTGCCGAGCAGGCACCACAGAAGGTTGACCGGAGTGAAGGCGACGGCGAAACCGTGTGCCAGATGGCCTAGCGTTTCCATGGCGTCAGCCCCTCAGCGTGCTGGTGAACGCATCGATTACCGTATTCAGCTGGTTCTCGATGAAACCGGCGCCGATATTGACGCCGAGCGCCCTGGCGAAGCCGAAATAGGCGGCCAGCGCCAGCACGAGGCCAGTGAGCGCATCGCGCAGCGTATGCCGGCTGCCGAAGCCGTAGCAGACCAGAACGAACATGATGACGGATGCCGCGGTGAAGCCGAGCGGCTGGATCAGGAGCAGGTTGGCGACAAGGCCGATGACGACGAAGCCCATCGCCTTCCAGTCGGTCGGCGTCTCCTTTTCCTCCTCCGGCTGCCAGCCGCCGCGCAGTGCGGCGACGATGAGCAGGAGCGAAAGAACCACCAGGCCGAACATGGTGAGGTAGGGAAAGACGGTCGGGCCGACCTTGGAGTAGAGCGGCGACACCGGGATCGCCAAGGTCTGCCAGGCGACCGCCCCGGCACAGGCCAGAAGCCCGATGCCGATCAGCAGTTCGGGTACGGCAAGGCGCGAGGACGCAGCCTGCTGGTCGCTGGTGCTCATGAATGTCCTCCCAAGACAGCCGGCGTCTCACAGCCGGCTTTTATCCTATTTTTATCCCCGGTGGATCGCATGTCCATGCGAACGGCGGGAGGAAAAAGGGCGGACCATGGACCCGCCCCCTTCAGGGAAATCAGGCGAGCCCGAGATCCTTGAGGATGGCTTCGATGCGAGCCGTATCCTCGGCAAGGAACTTCGCATAGTCGTCGCCGGTGAGCAGGATGGGCGTCCAGTTGCGGTTCTTGCATTCCGTGGCCCAGGCATCGCTCTTGGCCATGGTCTCGACCAGCGTGATCATCGCCGCCTTATCGGTATCGGAGACGCCGGGGGGTGCGAAGACGCCGCGCCAGTTGAACAGTTCGACGTCGATGCCGGCTTCCTTCAGCGTTGGCGCATCGATGCCCTCCTGCCGCTTGTCGGCGGAAATGGCGAGCAGCCTGAGCGCCCCGGCCTTGACCTGTTCGGAGAACTCGCCAAAGCCGGAAATGCCCGCCGCCACCTGGTTGCCGAGCAGCGCTGACAGCGCCTCGCCGCCGCCCGCGAACGGCACGTAGGACAGGTTTGTCGCCGGCACGCCCGCCGTCTTGGCGATCAGGCCGAACAGGATATGGTCCGAACCGCCGGCCGAGCCGCCGGCGACGGGAACCTTCGTCGGATCCTCTTTAAGCGCGGCGACGAAGTCGGCGGCCGTCTTGAACGGCGAGGCCGCCGGCACCACCAGCGCTTCGAACTCGCCGGTGAGCCGGGCGATCGGCGTGACCTGCGTCAAATTATTGGCAGCCTTGTTGGCGATGATGGCGCCGACCATGACCATGCCGCCAACCATCAGCGAATTGCCCTTGCCGTTCCATTGACTGATGAATTGCGGCAGCCCGACCGTGCCGCCGGCGCCGCCGACATTGGTGATCTGCGAGCCGGAGATCAGCTTCTCGCTGCGCAGCACCTGGTCCATCGTGCGCGCGGTCTGGTCCCAGCCGCCACCGGGCGCCGCCGGCACGAAAATCTGGATCTGTGGCGTGCCTTGGGCAAAGGCGGGAGAAAGACGCGACGCCACCAGCCCGGCGGCCCCCGCGGCAGCGGTGCTCATCAAAAATTTGCGTCTGTTCAGCATGGGATTCCTCCAAATCACGACACCTCCTCCGGTGCCCGCCAAAAACGCGCCTGAAACCAGACCCGTGCTTGAGTTCAAGCAGACTTTACCGCGTTCCGTCAACAGGAACGATATTCTGCTGGACAGAATGCTTGAGCTGCGCGACACAATCGCGCCGCTCGACCTTTGTTCGACTGGGAACCAATGAATTCGGCAGGCAAACCAGCTGGCATCGAAATCCGGAGCGCGTCAGCCGACGGTGTTGCCGCGCTTGACCGGGCCATTGCCATCCTCGATGCATTCACCACGGCGGACCGCTCGCTCAGCCTTTCCGAGATCGCGGCCCGAACCGGCCTCTATAAGAGCACCATTCTGCGGCTGGCCAATTCGCTTTTGCGCGGACAATTGCTCGAACGCCTGGACGACGGACGCTACCGCATCGGACCGGCCAGCTTCCGGCTCGGCGCGCTCTATCAGCGGTCGGTCGTGGCGGTCGACATCCTGCTGCCGATCATGCGCGATCTCTGCGAGCTAAGCTGGGAAAGCGTTGCGTTCTATGTCCGGTCGGGAGACGTGCGCACCTGTCTCTATCGCGTCGAGTCCAAGCATCCTATCCGCTATACGATCCGCGAGGGTGACGTCCTGCCGTTGCTGGTGGGCTCCGGCGGGCGTGTGCTGGCGGCGTTTTCCGGACAGCCGGGCGAACCGTACGAAACCATCCGCAAGACCTGCAACTGCCTCGCCATCGGCGACCGCGACCCGCAGACGGCGGGCGTCTCGGCGCCGGTGTTCGGGCCTGGGCGGGTTCTGCTCGGCGCCTTGACCCTGGCCGGCCCGAGCACACGCGTCGACGCGGCCTTCCTGCGGCGCATGCGGCGGCCGCTGCTCGAGGCGGCGGCCAGTGCCACCCGCGCCTTCGGCGAGGATGCCTCGATGCTCGATGAAGCGGCTCGCGAAGCCGCGGTGCAAACGGATAATGCCAGTCCCGGCGCGGTTATCAGGAGCAGACGGCGTTCTCGGATCATTTCGACGCCTTTGCGGAACGACCGCTAATGCATGCCGCCCAAAGGGACCTCGGCTTTGGGAGAACGACGTAAAACAAGAAAGCTAGGCGCAGCGCATGAATCCGTTTCGACGCCGCGCGCTTTAGGCACTTGGCGAGTGCTCAGGCCAACCGCTCCAGCAGGATGGTCGGGGTTTCGTGATAGATGGTCCGCGCCACCTCCCGGTAGCCGCACTTCGTCGCCACGTTCAAGGAAGCGGTGTTTTCGGGGTCGATGATGCAGACGGTTTTGCCACGTCCGAAGGTCTCGTCGCCCCAGCCAAGCACGCGGCTGACGATCTCGGTGGCGAGGCCGGCGCCGTGGGCGGCCGGAGCGAGCGCCCACCCGGCCTCCGGAATGCCCTCTATCGGCGGCTCCATATCGCGCTTGAGGTCGTGAAACCCGGCCTCACCGACGAAACGGCCCGTCGCCTTGTCCTCGATCGCCCAGAAACCGTAGCCGAGCAGCGACCAGAGCCCGGCGTGACGCAGGAAGCGCATCCAGCTCTCTTCTCGCGTGCGCGGCCTGCCGCCGATGAAGCGGGTGACGACCGGATCGGCCCACATGGCGACATAGGCGTCGAAATCCTCCAGCCGGTGCGCTCGCAGGATGGCGCGCGTCGTTTCGATAATCGGAACGCCGCTTGTGTCGTGATGGTTCATGGGTCGCCCTCGCTCAAACCTGCAAAGCACCTAGCAAATCACCGGCCGCGAGCAAGGGCCAGGCCGGGCGGATCATCTTCCAGACAGACGGCGCGCGCTTGGCGTGCCCCGATCCAGCCGGGACAGTCGTTCCTCCGATGGTCCGGCCGCCTCATGGATCGCAATTCAGAACGGTTGCGGATATCAGCACTTTGCCATTTGAGTACGATTGCAATCTGTTAGCCTGCCCTAGTTGTACCCGTGCAGCCGGTGTCGAGGAGAACTCCGCGCAGCGGTTGAAGATTTAAGCTCTGGGAGGAAATCACGATGAGAAGATTTGTCGCCGCTCTGGCTGCCGCCGTGGCCGTCACGCTTTATCCGGTCGCCGCAGGCGCGCAAACCTATCCCGAACGCACCATCACCGTCGTGGTGCCGTTTGCGGCCGGCGGCCCGACCGACACGGTCACGCGTCTTGTCGCGGAAGCTATGTCCAAGGATCTCGGCCAGCAGGTCATCGTCGAGAATGTCGGCGGCGCCGGTGGCACGCTGGGCGCTGGCCGCGTCGCGAAGGCCGAGCCGGACGGTTACACCCTGCTCCTCCATCACATCGGCATGGCCACCAGTGCCACACTCTACCGAAAGCTCGCCTACGACACGCTGAACGCCTTCGAATATGTCGGCCTCGTCACCGAGGTGCCAATGACCATCGTTGGCCGAAAGGACCTCGAGCCGGCCGATTTGAAGGGATTGGTCGAGTACGCCAAGGCCAACAAGGATAGCGTCACCGTAGCCAATGCCGGCATAGGTGCTGCCTCGCATCTCTGCGGCATGCTGTTCATGAGCGCTATCAAGACGCCGCTGGTCACCGTCCCCTACAAGGGCACCGGCCCGGCCATGACCGATCTCCTCGGCGGCCAGGTCGACATCATGTGCGACCAGACGACCAACACCACCAAGCAGATCCAGGGCGGCACGATCAAGGCTTACGCCGTCACCTCGCCGGAGCGCCTCGATGTGCTGCCCGATGTCCCGACGACGACGGAAGCCGGCCTTCCCGACGTGCAGGTCAGCATCTGGCACGGTCTTTATGCCCCCAAGGGCACTCCGGCGGAGATCACCGAACGGCTGTCGAAATCCCTGCAGGTCGCGCTGAAGGACGAGAACGTCGCCGCCCGCTTCGCCGAGCTCGGCACCAGGCCGTCGCCGCAGGCCGACGCGACGCCGGCCGCGCTGAAGGCCAAGCTGGAAAACGAGATCGTTCGCTGGAAGCCGATCATCGAAGCCGCCGGCCAGTACGCCGACTGAGGTTTGAACGGGGCGCCGCCGGCGCCCCGTTCTCGCTTCGGTATCGTCGCGCGCCCGCAGCCTGGGAGGAATGTCATGAAGGCTTTCGCAATCGACAGGACGAACGGCATATGCGCTGCGCTGTTCATCGTTTTCGGCGCATTTTTCGCGTTGCAGTCGCTCGGCCTGGAAATCGGCACCGCCTTCCGCATGGGGCCGGGCTATTTCCCGCTGGTGCTGGCGATCGTGCTGATCCTGCTTGGCCTCGTCATCCTCTTCCAGGCGGTGCGATTCGAGGGCGATCCGATCGGCTACATTGCGTGGCGCGGCTCGCTGTTCATCCTTCCCGCTCCGATCTTCTTCGGCCTGACGGTGCGCGGCCTCGGCTTCATTCCGTCAATCTTCCTGACGGCGCTGATCGCATCGTTCGCCAGCGGCCGCATGAAACCGCTGACCGCGTTCGTGCTGTCGACCGGCCTGACCCTGTTTGCATTTTTCGTCTTCAGCTACGCACTCGGCCTTCCGTTCCGGCGCTTTGGCCCATGGCTGCCATTGTGAGGAGATGAGCATGGAGCTCCTCGACAATCTGGCGCTCGGCTTTTCGACCGCTTCATCGCTGACGAACCTTGGTTTCTGCCTGATCGGCGTCCTTCTTGGCACGCTGATCGGCGTCCTGCCCGGGATCGGCGCCACCGCGACCATCGCCATGCTCTTGCCGATCACCTTTCAGATCGGCGACCCGGTTTCCTCCCTCATCATGCTCGCCGGCATCTATTACGGTGCGCAATATGGCGGCTCGACCACAGCCATTCTCATCAACATGCCCGGCGAATCGTCCTCGGCCGTCACGGCGATCGACGGCTATCAGATGGCCAGGAACGGCCGCGCCGGCGCGGCACTCGCGATCGCGGCGATCGGTTCGTTCTTCGCCGGCACGGTGTCGACCTTCCTCGTCGCCATCTTCGCCCCGCCGCTGACCTCGATCGCGCTGGAATTCGGCGCGGCCGAATATTTTTCGCTGATGGTCGTCGGCCTCGTCTCGTCGGTCGCGCTTGCGCACGGTTCGATCGTCAAGGCGCTGGCGATGGTCGTGCTCGGTCTGTTGCTCGGCATTGTCGGCACCGATATCTACACCGGCACGCCGCGCTTCACGCTCGGTATCCCCGAATATGCCGACGGGCTGAATTTCGTCGCCGTGGCGGTCGGCGTCTTCGGCATCGCCGAGATCCTTCGCAACCTCGAAAACGAGCATGAGCGCTCGGTGATGATCCGAAAGGTTTCCGGCCTCATGCCCACCCGCGACGACTTCAGGCGCATGGCGGCGCCCATCGTGCGCGGAACGATCATCGGTTCAGCGCTCGGCATCCTGCCGGGAGGCGGCGCGATCCTCGCGGCCTTTGCCTCCTACACGGTCGAAAAGCGCGTATCGAAAAACCCCGAAGAATTCGGCAAGGGCGCGATCGCAGGTGTCGCCGGGCCGGAATCGGCCAACAATGCCGGTGCGCAGACCTCCTTCATCCCCATGCTGACGCTCGGCATTCCAGCCAATCCGGTCATGGCGCTGATGATCGGCGCGATGATCATCCAGGGCATCGTGCCCGGCCCGAATGTCGCGACCGAACAGCCGGCGCTTTTCTGGGGCATCATCGCCTCCATGTGGATCGGCAACCTGATGCTGATCGTCCTGAACTTGCCGCTGATCGGGCTCTGGGTGAAGCTGCTTACGATCCCCTATTACGTGCTTTTCCCGATCATCATGGCGTTCTGCTCGATCGGCGTTTACAGCGTCAACACCAATGTCTACGACCTCTACGCCGTCGCCTTTTTCGGCTTCCTCGGCTATCTCCTGACCAAACTGCGCTGCGAACCCGCGCCCCTGCTGCTCGGCTTCGTGCTTGGCCCCCTGCTTGAGGAAAATCTCCGCCGGGCCATGATTCTGTCGCGTGGCGATCCCAGCGCCTTCGTGACGAGACCGATCAGCGCCGGCCTGCTCCTCATCGCGCTCGCCGTGCTCGTCATCGTCTTCCTGCCCGCGGTCAAGAAGAAGCGCGAAGAGGTGTTTGTGGAGGAGAGTTAACTTATTGAATTCCGCTCGCTTCCTCGAGCGGAGCGATCTCGACCAGCGGCGCCGGCACGCTGGTCGTCTTTTCCTGCGCCTTGCAGAGGTCGGCGATGACGCAGGCCGGGCAATCCGGCTTGCGCGCCTTGCAGACGTAGCGGCCATGCAGGATCAGCCAGTGATGCGCGTGGCGCATATATTCGTCGGGAATGATCTTCAACAGCCCCTGCTCGACCTGGTCGGGCGTCTTGCCGGGCGCCAGTCCTATGCGGTTGCCGATGCGGAAGATGTGCGTGTCGACGGCCATCGTGTGCTGGCCGAAGGCCATGTTGAGCACGACATTGGCGGTCTTGCGCCCGACCCCCGGCAATTTGACCAGTTCGTCCCGGCTGTCCGGCACCTCGCCACCATGATCGCGAATCAATGCCTGCGACAACGCGATGACGTTCTTGGCCTTGTTGCGCCACAGACCGATGGTCCTGATATAGTCGCCGACCCTGGCCTCACCCAGATCCAGCATTTTGCGCGGCGTATCGGCGATCTTGAACAGCGCCCGTGTCGCCTTGTTGACGCCGGCGTCGGTCGCCTGCGCCGACAGCACGACGGCCACCAGCAGGGTGAAGGGGTTTACATGTTCGAGCTCGCCCTTCGGCTCCGGCCGCTGGACGGCAAAGCGCCGGAAAATCTCGTGCACCTCCGCCGGACTGTAGAGCGTTCTGGATCGGGCCGGCCTGGGGCTCGGCTTGGCGTTCGAGCCGTCGCGCCGTCCAGGCGGTGGCTTCTTTTCGGATTGTGCGGGTACTTTGGACTTGGGGCTTGCCATTTCCTTCCTATAATATCCAGATATGAACGACACAAATGCCTCGTTCCAGGCGGACGAACCCTTCTTCAGCGCCTTGCTGACCCCGCACCGGTCGCTGGGCAAGACCGGCTTCGCCGTGCTGATGGTCGCGCTGCTGTTCGGCTGGCTGGTGACCGGGGCTTTTTTCCTGTCGCGCGGCGCCTGGCCGGTTTTCGGCTTCTTCGGTCTGGACGTTGTCGCCGTCTACATTGCCTTCCGCATGAACTACCGTGCCGCCCGCGCCCGCGAGGAGGTGTCGATCTCGCGCACCAGTCTCGATATCCGCAAGACCGCGCCGTCGGGAAAATCGGAAGCGCACCGCTTCAACCCGTTCTGGGCGCGCTTTTCGGTCGCCCGTCACGCCGAAATCGGCATCACCCGGATGGCGGTCGAGGCGCAGGGACAAAACGTGGCGATCGGCGGCTTTCTCGACCCCGATTCCCGCGAAAGCTTCGCCACCGCCTTTTCACGTGCGCTCGCCACCGCCAAGGCGCGCTAGCCGAACAGCTTGCGTCCGGACCGCGTCGAACAAGGGTACGACGTTTCAGAAGCGATAGCGCAAAAGCCTGCCGATCTTGCGCAGTGCGGGAATGTATTTCCAAAGCCGAACGAACAGCTGCGCGGGCCAGCCCATGCGGGCGGCGTGTTCAGGTCCATAGGCCGGAATGTCTTCGATGAATCGCAGCTTCGGGACAGCCAGTTCCAGTTCGCGCGGATCCTCGATCGCCCAGTGGACCTCGGCGCCTGTCGCCCTGATCGCCGGATTGAGGCGCAGCAGCTTCAGGCCGAAACCGCTGTAAGCGTCGAAAATCAGGTCGCCGCCGGCAAGATGTATGACCAGGCGCGAGAACAGGCGGAACCCTTCCTCGGCCGGGAGATAGGGCGTCAGCCCCTCCGCCACCACGATGGCCGGTCGGTTGCGGGGCACTTCAGCCAGCCAGTCCGGCTCTGTTACCGACGAAGCGATGAGGCGATAGCGGTCGCGCGGCGGGTAAAGCTTGCGCCTGAGTTCAATGACTTCCGGATAGTCGACATCGAACCAGTCCACGCCTGGCGGCGGATCGACCCGGAAGATGCGCGTGTCGAGCCCGCACCCCAGATGCAGCACGATGGCATCAGGATTTCTGGCCAAAAACTCCTCGACGCGGACGTCCAGCGTCTTTGCCCTGATCGCCAGGCCGATGCCGAGATTGCTGTCGACCTTGAGTCTTGAGAAATCATAGTCGATCTTACGCACCGCCTCGTCGGCGAAACGATCCCCAAGCAGCGAATGGGGCATCCGGCTTTCCAGCGCCTTGCCGTAGAGCGTCATCAGCAAGGTTTCTTTCGCGCCGGCGAGATTTACCTTTTCACCCGCCATGGCGACTCCTGGGCTCGAAAACCAGAGTTTATCTGGGTATGCGCCGCAAGAAGGCAAGTTTCGGGTGGTGATCGGCGCCCCAAGGGCTGATATTCCGGCTCAAGGAGAAGTCCCATGAGTACACAGACAGCAGTCCTCAAGAAGGACATCACGCCCGAAGGCAGCGACTACGAAATCGTGCGCCGCGCCATCGAGAAGATCAGCCTCGACTATCGCGACCAGCCTTCCCTCGAGGAGCTTGCAGAGGAGGTCGGCGAGACGCCGACCGGCCTGCAGAAGCTGTTCACACGCTGGGCCGGCCTTTCGCCCAAGGCTTTCCTGCAGGCGGTGACGCTGGACCATGCCCGCAGGCTGCTCGATTCCGGCATGCCGCTGCTTGAAACATCGTTCGAGGTCGGCATGTCCGGCCCCGGCCGGCTGCACGACCTGTTCGTCACCCATGAGGCGATGTCGCCGGGCGACTACAAGACGCGCGGCGCCGGGCTCACCATCCGCTATGGCTATCATAGCTCGCCATTCGGCACCGCCCTGATCATGGCCACCGACCGCGGGCTTGCCGGCCTCGCCTTTAGCGATCCGGGCGAGGAACGCGCCGCTTTCGCCGATATGTCCAGCCGCTGGCCGAATGCCGTCTATGTCGAGGACATGGCCGCGACCGGTCCCTACGCCGCACGCATCTTCGACCCGACGCTGTGGCGCCCGGACCAGCCGCTGCATGTCGTGATGATCGGCACCGACTTCCAGGTTCGCGTCTGGGAGGCCTTGCTCCAGATTCCGATGGGCAAGGCTCGCACCTATTCCTCGATTGCCGCCAGCATCGGCGCGCCGAGCGCCAGCCGCGCCGTCGGCGCCGCCAACGGCGCCAACCCGCTCTCCTTCGTGGTGCCTTGCCACCGCGCCATCGGCAAATCCGGCGACCTCACCGGCTACCACTGGGGCCTGACCCGCAAGCGCGCCATTCTGGGCTGGGAGGCTGGACAGGTCACCTCTTGAAATCGGGAACGCCGGCAACTTCCGCCGGCATTGTCACGTGGAAAACGACGACGCCCCGCTGACTCGCATGACGCGGCACCGCAGCGCTTGCCATATCGGCATGCACTGGAAAGCAACGATCTTACAGGATAGCTTCCCGCTCATTCATGAGGAGGCATTCCTTGATCATCGTCGTCGGCTCGATCAATCTCGACCTTATTGCCAATGTCGACCGCTTGCCGAGCCCTGGCGAGACGGTGAGCGGCTCCGGTTTCGCCACCGCGCCCGGTGGCAAGGGCGCCAACCAGGCGTTGGCCGCCGCGCGCGCCGGCGCCAAGGTGCGCATGGTGGGAGCCGTCGGCAAGGATAGTTTCGCCGGCGAGGCCCTGGCGCTGCTGCGCCAGGCCAAGGTGGATCTGTCTGGCGTGGGCGAAACTTTTGCCTCGACGGGCACCGCGCTGATCATGGTCGGCGACGATGGCGAGAACATTATCGCCGTGGTGCCGGGTGCCAACGCCTCGGTGCTGCCCGGCGACCTGTCCAAGGCCTTCCCCGGAAAAGGCGATGTCATGCTCCTGCAACACGAGATCCCGCTTGCGACCGTCGAAGCCGCGCTCGATCAGGCAAGCGCGGTCGGTGCCGTCACCGTGCTCAACACCGCACCCTTCCATCGCGACGCGGCCGGCTTGCTCGGCAAGGCCGACTATGTCGTCGCCAACGAGACTGAGTTCGACCTCTATGGCGAGGTGCTGTCGCTGAGCGGGCGCGACCGCGCGGCACGGATGCGCGACTTTGCCGGGAAAACCGGCCGCGCCATCGTCGTCACGCTCGGCGGCGACGGCGTGATGGCGGCGACGCCGACCGATTCCCTGACGGTGCCCGCATTGAAGATCACCCCGGTCGACACGGTTGGTGCAGGCGACACCTTTTGCGGCTATTTCGCCGCCGGCCTGTCGTCGGGCCTGCCCCTCGAACAGGCGCTCGCCCGGGCCGGCGCGGCCGGCTCGCTGGCATGCCTGAAGCCGGGCGCCCAGCCGGCCATCCCGTTGGCCGCCGATGTCGACCAGGCACTCCTGAAATCCCGCTGAGACGACCAGAATGCGCCCCCAGACAAAGCATGCCGCGCCACCGACCGGCGACATCTGCCGCCTGTCCGCCGTCGAGCTGGCCGACGCGATCCGGCAAAGGAAACTTTCGGTACGTGAGGTCGTGACGGCATTCCTCGACCGCGTCGAAGCCGTCAACCCGCTCGTCAACGCCATCGTTTCCTTGCGCGATCGTAGCGATATCCTGCGCGAGGCCGACGCAGCCGATGCCCGTCCGGACCGGGCCGGTGCGCTCTTCGGCCTGCCGATCGCGGTCAAGGATCTCGCAATGACCCGCGGCCTGCGCACCTCCTTCGGCTCGCCGATCTTCGCCGATTTCGTGCCGCAGGAGGACGATTTCTTCGTCGAGCGCATGCGCAAGGCCGGCGCCATCATCATCGGCAAGACCAACGTTCCCGAATTCGGCCTCGGCTCCAACACCTACAATCCCGTGTTCGGCCCGACGCTG
Organism: Mesorhizobium sp. B2-5-11; assembly: GCF_006440835.1. Taxonomy (NCBI): domain Bacteria; kingdom Pseudomonadati; phylum Pseudomonadota; class Alphaproteobacteria; order Hyphomicrobiales; family Phyllobacteriaceae; genus Mesorhizobium; species Mesorhizobium sp. B2-5-11. The sequence continues at coordinate 125,308 of NZ_VFUK01000008.1, read as the reverse complement.
AACGCCTTTGATCCAGATTTGAGCGCCGGCGGCTCGAGCGGCGGCGCCGCGGTGGCGCTGGCGCTGGACATGGTGCCCGTCGCCGACGGCAGCGACTTCGGCGGCTCGTTGCGCAATCCAGCCGCCTGGAACAATGTCTATGGTTTCCGGCCATCGCAGGGGCTCGTCCCCGGCGGCCCGGACGTCGAGGTCTTTCATGCCCAGATGGGCGTCGATGGGCCGATGGGTCGCAATGTCGGCGACATGGCGCTGCTGCTCGACGTGCAGGCGGGCCATCATCCGCGCGCACCCTTGTCCTATGAGAAACAAGGCTCCTTCCTCGAAGGCCTGCATATGCCCGCCAAAGGCGGCCGTGTCGCCTGGCTCGGCGATCTGGGCGGGCATTTGCCCATGGAGCCCGGCATCCTCGAGCTCTGCCAGGCCGCGCTCGACCGCTTCGGGGAGGCCTCGTTCAAGGCCGAGGCACTGGTGCCGGATTTTGATTTCGAGGCCTTGTGGCAGGCCTTCGTGACGTTGCGCCAGGCAAGCAGCGGCTGCGCGCTGAAAGTGCATTATGACGATCCTGCCAGGCGCGCCCTGTTGAAGCCCGAAGCCGTCTGGGAGGTGGAGAACGCGCAACTCCTGACGGCGCCTCGGATTCGCGCCGCCTCGGTCGTCCGGACGTCCTGGTACCGGACGCTGCTGTCGCTGTTCGACCGCTTCGACCTGATTGCATTGCCGACCGCGCAAGTCTTTCCGTTCGACGTCGGCACCCATTGGCCGCGCGAGATCGCCGGCCGGCCGATGGACAGCTATCACCGCTGGATGCAGGTTTCGGCGCCCGCCACCATGGGCGGCTGCCCGGCCGTCAGCGTGCCGGTCGGCTTCGAGGCCAGAGGCCGGCCGATGGGCATGCAACTGATCGGCCGGCCGCGTGGCGACATGGCTGTGCTGAAGGCGGCGGCGGCCTATGAGACGACACTGCCGTGGCCGTCCGGCGCCTGAATCCGGTGCATCTGCGTATCGCGCGGCTCCATGTGCCGGCTTGCACCGGCATCGCCGCCATGCATTGATTGTGGCGCCGCACAGGCGGCATTCTGCCCGAGGGAAAAATCATGTCGCTGGAACTCTATGCCGCCTATGTCCTTGCGTGCGTCGTCATCATCCTGGTGCCAGGGCCGACGGTCACGCTGATCATCGCCAACAGCATCCGTCATGGCTCCCGCGCCGGCCTGGCCAATGTCGCCGGCACGCAGGCCGGCCTGGCGGTCATGATCGCCATCGTCGGCATCGGCCTCAACACGCTGATATCGGGCATGGGGCACTGGTTCGAATGGGTGCGGCTGATCGGTGCCGCCTACCTGATCTGGATGGGCGTGCAGATGTTCCGGTCCAAGGGCAAGCTGAACGCCGACGGAACGGCGCGGAAGCCGCGCGGCGGCTTTTTCGTGCAGGGCCTGCTGGTGGCGCTCAGCAACCCGAAGACGCTGATCTTCTTCGGCGCCTTCTTTCCGCAATTCATCGCGCCGCAAGGCAATTATTCGCTGCAGATCGCCGTCATGGGCCTCACCGCCATGATCTTCGCCGCCATGTCGGATTCGACTTATGCGCTGGCCGCCGGCCGCGCCGGTCGCATCCTGTCCGCCCGCCGCGTCAAGCTCCTGTCCAGGATCAGCGGCAGCTTCATGATCGGCGGCGGCCTGTGGCTGGCGTTTTCACGGTCGAAGTGAGCACCGCCGCCTTTCCTTCCCCCTTGTGGGGGAAGGTGGATCGGCGCGCAGCGCCGAGATGGTTGAGGGGTGCGTGACGGAGTGAGGCGTCGGCGTTCCCGGAACACCCCTCATCCGACCTCGCTTCGCGAGGCCGCCTTTTCCCGCGAGGGGAGAGGGTAAGGAGGCGGATTTAAAGCCGCCCCAGCCGTTCCAGCAACAGCGCGAAGAAGCCGTCATGGTCGATGTCGCCCATCACCTTGGCGTTCTTTTCCCGCTTGGTGACGCCCCACCAGTCGATCACGGTCATGCCCATGGTCAGTTCCGAGCTGGTTTCCACGCTGACATTGCAGTTACGGCCTTTGAACAGCTCCGGTTTCAACAGGTAGGCGATGACGCAGGGGTCATGCAGCGGCCCGCCATCGGTGCCGTATTTCTCCTCGTCGAAACGCTCGAAAAACTCCAGCATCTCGGCCGTTGCGGTACCGACCTTGGTGCCGAGCTTGCGAAAGGCCTGGGTGCGCTTGGCGGTGGTCAGCGCCTTGTGGGTGACGTCGAGCGGCATCAGCACGATCGGAATGCCGGATTTCAACACCACCTCGGCCGCGTGCGGATCGACATAAATGTTGAATTCGGCCGCCGGCGTGACATTGCCGCCTTCGAAGAAGCCACCGCCCATCAGGATAATTTCCTTGGTGCGCGGCGCGATCCTCGGCTCGCGGATCAGCGCCAGCGCGATATTGGTGAGCGGCCCGAGAGCGCACAGCGTGATGCTGCCGCTCTCTTCCTTCATCAGCGTCTCGACGATGAAATCGACGGCGTACTTATCCTGCAGCTTCATCGTCGGTTCGGGCAATTGCGGCCCGTTGAGGCCGGTTTGGCCATGCACCGCCTCGGCCGTAACCAGTTCACGCGCCAGGGGACGGACGGCGCCGGCATAGACCTTTATGTCGGGTCGGCCGGCCAGTTCGCAGATCTTGCGGGCGTTCTTTTCGGTAAGGTTCAGCGGCACGTTGCCGGCTACGGCTGATATGCCGACGATCTCCAGCTCGGGGCTGCCAAGCGCCAGCAATATGGCGACGGCATCGTCCTGGCCAGGATCCGTGTCGATGATGATCTTGCGTGTTTGGGGCATTTCAATTCCTTGTTTGGCCATGAGCCCATGCGTCCGAGCGAGCATGCGAAACGCATCGAACCGGCCTTGAGCTGCCGAACCGCTCCGCCCGGGGGACGAATCCCGGCGCAGCGCTTCTCCTTGCATCTCACTGCCGTTTCAAGCGCCATGTCGATCATTCTTGTGAGTCCACGACGTGGTCTTTTTGGGCGGGTGTTTTGATGGCTTGAACTTGGTCGTGGGGCGGACCATATCAAGACCATCGGGAAAAATGCCATCTGGGTTTTTCCAGTTTATGTCGCTCTTGAGAGGACAATGTAACATGAGCCGAATGACGCCTTTCTCCAGTCCGCTTCTCCTGGGTTTCGACGCCATGGAAAAGACGCTGGAGCGCCTGGCGAAATCCGGTGACAGCTATCCTCCTTACAACATCGAGCGGCTCAGCGGCGCCGACGGCAAGGCCGAAAGGCTGCGCATCACGCTCGCTGTCGCCGGTTTCGCCGAAAGCGATCTCGATGTCACCACGGAGGAAAACCAGTTGGTCGTGCGCGGTCGTCAGACCGACGATACCGAGCGCGAATTTCTTCACCGCGGCATCGCCGCACGCCAATTCCAGCGCTGCTTCGTGCTGGCCGACGGCATGCGGGTGATCGCGGCGGAGTTGAAGAACGGCCTTTTGTCGATCGATCTCGATCGGCCCGAGTCCGAGCGGCTGGTACGGAAAATAAACATATCGGTGAAAGACTGATCTTTGCCGATGGCTCTCATGCGGGATGGCCTACTGCCCAGGACCAGGGCGGCGTCTCGCGCCAAGGAGGCTTGAAATGACCAGAATTGACCAAAATCCCACCATGACCAGCGGTGAATTCGCCCATCTCGGCGAGGGCTCGGTCGCTTATCTGCGCAAGGTAACGAGCGAGGAACTGCTCGGCCGTTTCCCGGGCATTGGCGAAATCGCGCCCGGCATGGAATTGTGGGCGCTGTTTGCCGCCAACGGCCAGCCGATCCTGCTTTCGGATGCGCGCGATCGCGCGCTGGCCGGCGCCATGGAAAACGACCTGACCACGGTCGCCATTCATTAAGGCGATTTTCCGCTGAAAACGAACGGGGCCGCCCGTGGCGGCCCTCGACCATCGTTTATCCAGAAAACGTCAGGCCGCGTGCGAGGCCTGGGTGTCCGACAGAAGCGCGTGGATTGCCACGGCGTCGCGCGTTCCCCTGATCTTGGCCACCGTATCGGCGTCGCGCAGCACCCGCGCGATGCGCGACAGCGCCTTCAGATGATCGGCGCCGGCCCCTTCAGGGGCCAGCAGCAGGAACACCAGGTCGACCGGCTGGTCGTCGAGCGCCTCGAAATCGACCGGCGTCTCCAGGCGGGCGAACACGCCGGCGATGCGCTTCACGCCGGCCAGCTTGCCGTGCGGAATGGCGATGCCGTTGCCGACCCCGGTCGAGCCGAGCCGCTCGCGCTGCAGGATGGTGTCGAACACCTCCCGCTCCGGAATGCCGGAAATCGCGGCCGCCCTCTCCGACAGCAATTGCAGAAGCTGCTTCTTGGAGTTCGCCTTCAACGCCGGCAATATCGCCGGAACGTTGATGAGATCGCTCAGATCCATACTTGAAAATCCCTTGTTCGCCTGCCGTCACCAGTCCCCACCCCTCGTGCGGCCGGTTTTATCCCTGTGCGACCTTGGTCGTGGACGGATCGATCCAGCCGATGTTCCCATCCGGCCGGCGATAGACGATGTTGACGTGATTGTTTCCGGCGTTGCGGAAGACGAAGACCGGACTGTCCTTTGTGTCGAGTTCTATGACCGCCGACGCCACCGACATGGTCTTCAGCGTCATGGTCGATTCGGCGACGATGGCCGGCGCAAAATCCTCCGGAATGTCCTCGTCGTCATCGGCGAGTGGCGCCATCACCGTGTAGGCGATATCGGTGAGCTCGCCATTGCCCGAATTGTGCGATTTCAGCCGGCGCTTGTAGCGCCGAAGCCGGGTTTCCAGACGATCCGCCGCGGCCTCGAAAGCCAGCGTCGGGTCCTGGGCATCGCCGGTCGCCTGCAGCGAAGCGCCGGAATCCAGCCGGATCATGCAATCCGCCGAATAGCGCGAGCCCGATTTGATGACGGTGACATGTCCGGCAAAGCCGCGGTCGAAATATTTGCCGATCGCCTCGCCGACACGATCGTTGATGCGCGTACGGAACGCATCGCCGATATCCATGTGTTTTCCCGATATGCGCAGATTCATCTGAAAACTGACCTTCCTTGCTCAGGCTTCAAACTGGCCGGAGTTTATACTCGTGGTCCGTGCGCACAAGCTTTGCGGCGTCACTCGCGCCGATTTAAATCCAAACTTTCCGGTTGATCACAAGCCGCCTTCTTGACCATCCCTAGGCCATTGTCGTGACGGACCATCCGCTAGCGGGCGCCGAGCCCGTCTCATGCGGGCGGGCTTCTAGCCACTTCACCGCAGCTTGTCAATGAAGCACGAACCCTGTGGAAATCGCCGAACCTAGCGCCCGGCGCTGGCAAGGGCCCGCTTCTCGCGCCGGCGCTGCACCGAGGACGGGATATTCATGCCTTCCCTGTATTTGGCGACCGTACGCCTGGCGATATCGACGCCGCTTTCGCGCAACATGTCGACGATCGCGTCGTCGGACAGGACGTCGACGGTTTTTTCCTCGTCGATCAATTGCTTGATGCGGTCACGCACCGCTTCCGACGAATGCGCCTCGCCACCGCCCGACGAGGCGATCGAGGCGGTGAAGAAATAGCGCAGTTCGAACACGCCGCGCGGCGTCAGCATGTACTTGTTCGCGGTGACCCGGCTGACGGTCGATTCGTGCATGCCTATGGCGTCGGCCACCGTGCGCAGGTTGAGCGGCTTCAGCTGGCGCACGCCATGGACGAGGAAGGCATCCTGCTGGCGCACGATCTCCGATGCGACCTTGAGAATGGTCTTTGCCCGCTGATCGAGGCTTCGCGTCAGCCAATTGGCGTTCTGCAGGCACTCGGCCAGGAAATCCTTTTCGGCCTGGTTCTTGGCGTGCGGCGAAACCTGGGCGAAATAGATGTGGTCGACCAGCACGCGCGGCAGCGTTTCGGCGTTGAGCTCGACCGTCCAGCTGCCGTCATTGGCCGCGCGCACCTCGACATCGGCAATGACGGCGTCGCTGGCGCCGCCCGAAAAGGCCATGCCCGGCCGCGGATCGAGCGCCCGGACCTCGGCCAGCATGTCCAGCAGGTCCTCTTCGTCGACGCCGCAGATCCGCTTCAGCGTGTGGAAATCGCGGCGCGCCAGGAGTTCGAGGTTGGCAATCAGCGCCTTCATCGCCGGATCGAGCCTGTCGCGTACGGCAAGTTGCAGCGACAGGCATTCGGCAAGGTCGCGGGCGAACAGGCCGGACGGCTCGAAGGTCTGGCACACCGACAGCACCTTGGCCACGGCGTCGGCGCCGCTACCAAGGCGCGAAGCTATCTCAGCCGTATCGGCGCGCATATAGCCGGTCTCGTCGAGGCCGTCCGCGAGTTCGCCGGCGATCAGGCGCGCCGCCGGATCGGTGAAAGCGAGCGCGATCTGCTCGCTGACATGATCGCGCAGCGTGATCGCGGTCGCCGCCATGTCGCCGGCATCGAAGCCTTCGGTCGAGGACGTGCCGCCATTGCCGGTCGCCGATTTCCACTGTGCCGTGAGGTCTGGTCCGAGTCGCTCGCTGGTGCCCGGGTCGTCCGGGAACAGGTTCTCCAGCGATGTGTCGAGCTTTTCCGAGATTGCCTCGGCGCTCCATCCCGCTTCGGTCTCGAACCAGTCGCCGTCGGCGGCCGTTTCCGGTGCCGCCTCGGTCCTCGGCGCCGCCTGGTCGCTGGCGGCGTCGTCCTGCGGCTCGGCGCGCTCCAGCAACGGGTTGCGCTCGATCTCCTCGTCGATGAAGTGCTCGAGTTCGGCATGGGTGAACTGCAGCAGCCGGATCGACTGCATCAGCTGCGGCGTCATCACCAGCGACTGCGACTGTCGTAGCTGTAGTTTCGCCGCCAACGCCATGGTTCGGTTTCAAACGCCTCGTCTGCATCCGGACTGCCGGAAGGAATTTTCGCGAACCGATAGAAACTGGCCCGGCTTTTGCTTGTCAAGGCAAACGCTAGCAAAACCCGCTTACCGGAGCGTTATCCCGGAGCAAAATCGCGAGAAAATGGCCCCTGACAGGAAAAAAATCGCGTCAGGAAACAAATTTCACGCTCAAAGCGTGAATCCCTCGCCCAGATAGAGCCGCCGCACGTCGGGATTTGCGACCACTTCATCGGCCCGGCCATGAGTGAGCACCTGGCCGGCATGGATGATGTAGGCGCGGTCGATCAGGCCGAGCGTCTCGCGCACATTGTGATCGGTGATGAGCACGCCGATGCCGCGCGCCGTCAAATGACGCACCAGTTGCTGGATGTCGGCGACGGCAATCGGGTCGATGCCGGCGAAAGGCTCGTCGAGCAGCATGTAGGCCGGGCGCGTGGCCAGCGCACGCGCGATCTCCAGGCGCCGACGTTCGCCGCCGGAAAGCGACATCGACGGCGCCTTGCGCAGATGGCTGATGTGGAACTCCTCGAGCAGTTCGTCGAGGCTGCGCTCGCGCTCCTTGCGGCTCTTTTCGACCACTTCCAGCACGGCGCGAATGTTCTGCTCGACGCTGAGGCCGCGGAAGATCGAGGCCTCCTGCGGCAGATATCCGATGCCCAGACGAGCACGCCGGTACATCGGCATGGAGGTGACATCGAAGCCGTCGATCTCGATCGTGCCCTCGTCCACCGGCACCAGGCCGGTGACCATGTAGAAACAGGTGGTCTTGCCGGCACCGTTCGGACCGAGCAGCCCGACGGCCTCGCCGGCACGCACCCCGAGCGTGACGCCGCTGACCACCTTGCGACCCTTGTAGCTCTTGGTCAGGCCCTTGGCGATCAAGGTTCCCTTGAACTTCGCCTTATCGGCGGTGACCGTGGCCGGAGCCGAAACCTTGCCGGCGGCCCGCCCCGGAAGACGCGCCGTCAGCGACGACAGGCTGGCCATCAGGGGTTCGTCGCTCCCGATTTCGGCGGTGGCGTCATCGACATGATGACACGTCCGCCGCAGCCGTCGACATTGGCGAGGCCAGTCTTCATCTGCACGGTGAGCTTGCAGCCCTTGAGGACATTGGGGCCTTGCGACAGCACCACTTCCTTGCCGGACAGGACCAGCACCTGCGTCTTCATGTCGAAGGTGCCATTGTCACCGGTCGCGATCTGGTCATTCGACTTGATGTAAACTTTTCCGCTGACTTCAAGGTGGTCGATGTTGGCGGAGCCGGTCATCGCCGCTCCCGCTGCTTCCGTCCCCTTTGCGGCCGCGTTCGGGTCCTTGACGTAGTAGACCATCATCTTGCCGGACTTGAGCAGGGTCGGTCCCTGCACGACCGTGACGTTGCCGGTGAACACGGCGACGTTGTCCGCCTGCCGGACCTCCAGCTTGTCGCTCTCGATCTGGATGGGCTTGTCGCCCGACAGTTTGAGCCCGGACGCGCTCTCGGCGCTGGATTGCGCCAGCGCCGGCGCAAGCCCCAGCAAAAGCAGCGCCGAAGCTGCGGCGGCAAGCCGTGTCGAACTAATGAGCCACATTCGCTTCTTCGCCCTTTGCCTCTGCCGCCTTCAGATTGGCGGGATCGATATTGACGCGCACTTTGTTCTCGAACACCAGAACCTTGCCATTGTCCTGCACCGACAAGGAATTCGCGGTGATCTGCGACCCGTCACGGCTGACGTCCACGGGGTCATCCGTCTTCATAGTGCCTTTGCCCATGTCGAGGAAGACCGATTTGAACTTGGCCTGAAGGCCGTCGGTCGTGGCGATCGTGACGTCGCTGGTCAGGTGCATCGTATTGCCTTCGCGATCGTAGGTACCATGCGTGGCTTTGATCGCAGCGACATTGTCGGCCGCGATCGGCACCTTGGCGTCGATGCCGTCGAGTTCGATGATGCCTTGCGTGCTGACGTCCTGTATGGCGCGCAATGCCGTCATGGAATAGGGCAATTTCTGCTTGGTGAAGCCGTTGAGCTTAGGGTTGGCCATCACCAGCTTGCCGTTGGAAAAGGCGGTGCCTTCCGCCTGGACCGCGACGGACACCGGTGCGGCGAGGTAGGAATAGACCGGGAAGGCAATGGCGATCAACGCCGCCAGCACCGGCACGGCGAATTTGAGCACGCGCACCCGGCGCGAATGCCGCCGTGCGCGATCGAACGCGTCCCCCCTCGCCGGGCCGTCCGCCGGGGGAGCCAACTCCGTCTCGGTGCTGCTCGCTTCACTCGTTCGCGCTAACATAACTGCTTTCTTCTAAAACCCCTGCCCCGCCGGGCAACACCGCCTATAGGTGGGACGTCGGCGCTTTCAAGCAAGCACAAGCCGACGAAAACCGCGAAAATGTGACAGTTGCTGTCGTGCAGATCAGAACGGATCAACACCGACAGCCCTGCTTCATAGCAGAAATAGACGTCTGGCGTACATTTTTCGTTACCATCGGCTCTCCCCTTACCTGCCGTTCGTTCACGGACCAATCACGAAACCGACGTCTTGGCGGACGCTGACGCGCACTTGCCTCGCGTGCGCCGCGCGCGGATTGCCGCGTCATGCGCAGACGGAACTGCTTCCAGACCGGGACGTCATGGTCTAAAAGCATCTCTTTCCATCGACCGTGAGGCTGACCATGGCATTGAGAGCCGACGACCTGATCGACCGCCGCCGCTTGCGGCGTAAGCTGACCTTCTGGCGCGCTGCGGCCATCGCCATCGTTGCGCTCGGCGTCATTGCGATCTCGGCCTGGTTCTATCGCGACGATTTCGGCGGCTCGGCCGTCGATCATATCGCCAAGGTCAGGATCGAAGGCACCATAACCGAGGACGACGAACTGATCGAGCGGCTGGAAGCCATCCGCAAGTCGCCGAGGGTGAAAGGCGTGATCCTCGCCATCGATTCCCCCGGCGGCACCACCGTCGGCGGTGAATCGATCTATGAGGAGGTGCGCAAGCTCGCCGCCGACAAGCCTGTCGCGGCCGAGGTCGGCACGCTCGCCGCGTCGGCCGGCTACATGATCGCGAGCGCCACCGATCACATCGTCGCCCGCAAGACCTCGATCGTCGGCTCGATCGGCGTGTTGATCCAGTATCCTGATGTCAGCGGCCTGATGGACAAGCTCGGCGTCAAGCTGGAGGAAGTGAAATCCTCGCCGCTCAAGGCCTCGCCCTCGCCTTTCAAGCCGACCAACGACGACGAGCGCGCCATGGTCCGCAAGCTCATCCTCGACAGCTACGACTGGTTCGTCGGCATCGTCGCCGAACGCCGCAAGATGACCCGCGAGCAAGCGCTGGCGCTCGCCGACGGATCGATCTTCACCGGTCGCCAAGGGGTCGCCAACGGCCTGATCGACGCCGTCGGCGGCGAGACCGAGGCGATCGACTGGCTGGCGACCAAGGGCGTCGACTCGAAACTCAAGGTGGTCGAATGGAAGGACACGGAGCGGCGCGGCGGCTTCCTGTTTTCCAAAGCGATGGTGCGCACGATCGCCGGCGCGCTCGGCCTGCCGGACTACAGCGGCGATATCATCCATGAACTTGGCGCCGACCGCTTGTTTCTTGACGGTCTCGTTTCCGTCTGGCACCCTTGAGATGCCGTTTGGGGTGGATGAAAAAGCAAACAAAATCATCCTCATAATTTCGACCGCACCGATTTCAGGGGACCCGTCCGATGATCAAGTCCGAACTTGTGCAGATTATTGCCACGCGCAATCCGCATCTTTTCCTGCGCGACGTTGAAAACATCGTCGGCGCGATTTTCGACGAGATCACCGACGCGCTCGCCGAAGGCAACCGGGTCGAATTGCGTGGCTTCGGTGCCTTTTCGGTGAAAAATCGCCCCGCCCGCACCGGCCGCAACCCGCGCACCGGTGAATCCGTCGAGGTCGAGGAGAAATGGGTGCCTTTCTTCAAGACCGGCAAGGAACTGCGCGAAAGGCTGAATGGCGGAAAATAGGCGCGACGCCAGACCGGCCCTTCCCGGGAGGCCGGTTTCCGACGGAAAACATCATGCTCAATCGCTTCATGCTCATCGTGGTCTTCGTGCCCCTGGCGGTCATCCTGATCGCGCTGGCCGTCGCCAATCGCGAACTCGTCGCCTTCACGCTGGATCCGTTCAATCCCGGCAATCCGGCGCTGACGCTCACTTTGCCGCTGTTCATCTTCCTGTTCCTGGCCCTCGCCGTCGGCATGGTCGTCGGCAGCCTGGCGACCTGGGTCAAGCAGGGACGTTACCGCAAGCTGGCGCGCCAGCGCGGCGTCGAGGCCGAGAACCTGCGCCAGGCGATCGGCCGCACCCCGTCGACACCGCAGGGACCGGTGCTGCCGAAGCCGACCAACTGACCGCCGCACGGCGCTGCGGCCCTCTCGGGCCCGCGATTTTCTTCACGGAGTTTCCCATGCTGACCATTTCGGCCGCAGAGGTCGACCAGTCGTTGACCTTCCCGGGCCTAGTGGACACGCTGCGCGTGGCTTTCCGTGACGGCGCGGTGCAACCTGTCCGGCACCATCACACGGTCGAACGGCCGGACGGTGCGGCCTCGACCTTGCTGCTGATGCCGGCCTGGACCGATTTCAACGCAGCCGGCATCTCGGCCGGGGGGCATATCGGCGTCAAGATCGTTACCGTCTCGCCCGACAACAATGCCATCGGCAAACCGGCAGTGATGGGGGTCTATCTCCTGCTCAACGGCGCCACCGGCGAACCGGAGGCCCTGATCGACGGCCAGCGGCTGACGCAATGGCGCACGGCCTGCGCCTCGGCGCTCGCCGCATCCTATCTGGCGCGCGAAGACGCTTCCCGGCTGCTGGTGATCGGGGCCGGTGCGCTGTCGCCATTCCTCGCCAAGGCGCATTGCGCCGTGCGGCCGATCAGGACCATCCGCATCTGGAATCGCACCTTGGACAACGCCGAGAAGGTCGCCGCCGGACTGCGCGCCGAGGGCTTCGCGGCGAGCGCAGCGACCGATCTCGATGCCGAGCTCGGCCAGGCCGATATCGTCTCGTCGGCGACGATCGCCACCGATCCGCTGATCAAGGGCGCCCGCCTGAAGCCGGGAAGCCATGTCGACATGGTCGGCGGCTTCACCCCGACAATGCGCGAAAGCGACGACGAGGCGATAGGGCGCGCCCGCGTCTATGTCGACACCCGCGCCGGCGCCACCAAGGAAGCGGGCGACATCGTCATACCGCTCGCTTCGGGCGTGTTGAAACCGGAAGCCATCATAGCCGACTTGCACGAGCTGGCGCGCGGTCAGAAGCAAGGGCGCCGGAGCGCCGACGAGATCACGCTGTTCAAGTCGGTCGGCGCCGCGCTCGAGGACCTTGCCGCCGGCATTGCCGTCTACAAGGCGCTCAGGAGCTAGCTTACTGTCCCGGCTGGTTAGCGCCCATAGCTTCGGCGATTACGGCGAAATCGGCCGCGCTTATCGAGAACAGGCCGAAGCGCAGTTGATACCCCCAATTCGGCTTGCCGGCCGTGAAGTCCAGCCTGTCGAGCAATGGCTTGATCGGCGCTTCCCCGGCCGCCGCCCAGTCGACGTCGCGGCGAAAGGGCGTGAAGCCGCCGCCCATGTCGCCTTGATAGGGTTCTCCCTCCCGTACCGTGCCGATCGCCGTGAACGCCCGCAGCCCGTCTTTCTCGCCCAAAATCGTTGTCGGCGAATAATAAACAATGCCGTCCCCGGGCTGCATCCGCCGCAGCGGCGCCGCCTTGCCGTGGTTGACCTGCATAAAGCCGCCCTCGCGGCCGCGCCGGACGTGCTGCGCCGACGCCACCGCGATCCAATACGCGCTCATTCCTGCTCCCCGTCGGCCTGCTGCCCGTCCGACAGCCAGTAGACCCGCAGGCGATGGTTGTCGGGATCGAGCGCAACGAAGGTGCGGCCGAAATCCATGTCGGTCGGCGCCTGCAGGATCTTCAGCCCACGTCCGGACCAGTCGGCATGGGCGGCATCGACTGCCTCGGGCGTATCCAGGACAAAGACGATCTCGGCGCCGCCACCGGTCGCTGCCGCCGCCGGTTCCACCGTATGCCTCGACCAGAGACCGAGTTTGAAACCGTTGTCGAGCACGAACAGCACGAATGTCGGCGCGCTTTCGACCGGCTCGCGGCCGAGCAGCGCGCTGTAGAAGGCGCCGCTACGCTGCGGCTGGTCGACGTAGAGGATGACGAAATTGGGGGTGACCATGTCTGTTCTCCAGGGGTTTCGACCGGGACAGATATAAAGCGCGCCACTGTCAGATTCTGGCAGTACCCGTCATGGAGGCGCCCTGGACAGCTTACACACCGCTAGTGTCGAGCGTCGCCCGCCATTCCTTCAGCAGCGCCTGACGGCGGCGCGGATAACGCAGATCCGTCGTCTTGAGCTCGGCTATGCGGTCGGTGCGAAAATGCCGGAAATCCTGCCGCATTTCGCACCACGCCACCACGACCCGCACCTTGTCGAAGAACCCAAGCGCGAACGGCCACACGATGCGCCACGAGCCCGCGCCACCGGCATCGCGATAGAAGAAGTCCAGCTTGCGCTCGTTGCGGATCGCCTGCCGCACCAGGCCGAGATCGATGCCTTCGACAGTCCCGCTGGGCGGCCCGACCAGCAGTGCGGTGGCGTCGAGATCCTCGCGCAGGTCATCCGGCAGCACCGACGCGATCTTGGCAAGCGCGTTGACGGCCGCTACCGAAAGCCGCGAATCCGGCTGCTTGGCGACCCAGCGCGAACCGAGCACAATTGCCTCGATCTCCTCGTCGCTGAACATCAACGGCGGCAGCATGAATCCGGGCTTCAGCACATAGCCGAGCCCCGCCTCGCCATCGATCGGCGCCCCCTGGCCCTGCAGCGTTGCGATGTCGCGGTAAAGCGTGCGAATTGAAATCCCGAGTTCGTCGGCGAGCGACTGCCCGCTCACCGGCATGCGATGCCGTCGTAATGTCTGGATCAGGTCGAGCAGGCGTTCGGAGCGGGACATATCGAAGATTTGCCTGTTTCTTTGACATTGGTCCATCGCAAGCCGACATGACCAGGCGACGGCCGCGCGGCGGACTTGGTTGCGAAGCCGGTTGCCCTATGTCAAAAGCGGCCACGCCTCGGAGATGCTCCTGCTTGAAATCTTTTCGCGACAAACGCCGCGACAGCCGTCCGCCCGCAAAAAGCGGTGCGCAACGGGTGCGTCCGCATGAAGGTCGTGGAACGGCCCGGCCGCAGGAGCGGCCCGACGCCAGGGCCGACGAGCGCCCCGAACCGAAGTCGGCGCCCCGCATTCTGGCCCGTCGCGACGGCGCTCTTCCGGCCGAACAGCTTCCGCTGATCCTCGAAGTGGCGCCGAATGGCGACTATGCGCTGCTCGACAGCGGCGCCGGCCAGAAGCTCGAACAATACGGTCCTTATCGGATCGTCCGCCCAGAGGGCCAGGCGATCTGGCAGAAGGCGCTGCCGGCAAGGGAATGGGACCGCGCCGACGCTGTCTTCACCGGCGATACCGACGAGGAAGGCATTGGCCGCTGGCGCTTCCCCGGGACGCCGCTCGGCGAGACCTGGCCGATGAAGCACGACGGCATCGATTATCTCGGCCGCTTCACCTCGTTTCGCCATGTCGGCGTGTTTCCCGAGCAGGCCTCGCACTGGGATCACATGGCCGGACTGATCGCGGCGGCCAGGCGGCCGGTCAAGGTGCTCAATCTGTTCGGCTATACCGGCCTTGCCTCGCTGGTGGCGGCGCGTGCCGGCGCCGAGGTCACCCATGTCGATGCCTCGAAAAAGGCGATCGGCTGGGCCCGCGAAAACCAGGAGATGGCCGGGCTTGGCAACAAGCCGATCCGCTGGATCGTCGAAGACGCAGTGAAATTCGCCGAGCGAGAGGAGCGCCGCGGCAGCCGCTATGACATTGTTCTGTTCGACCCGCCCGCCTATGGCCGCGGCCCCAAGGGCGAGGTCTGGCAGTTGTTCGAGGACCTGCCGGCATTGACCGATCTCTGCCGATCGATCCTGACGCCGAAACCGCTTGCCGTGGTGCTGACCGCTTATTCGATCCGCGCCTCCTTCTTCGCCATCCATGCCCTCATGCGCGACACCTTTGCCGGCATGGGCGGCAAGGTTGAATCGGGCGAATTGATCATCCGCGAAAAATCGGCGGGCCGCGCGCTGTCGACCTCGCTGTTCTCGCGCTGGGTGGCCTGATGAGTGGATATGACGGCGCCCGTCCGGTCGGGCAGGTGAAAGAGGTCACCAGCCTCGCCAATCCGCTGGTCAAGGACATCAAGGCGCTGGCCTTGAAAAAATTCCGCGACCAGCAGAACGCCTTCATGGCCGAGGGACTGAAGCTGGTCATCGATGCGCTCGACCTCGGCTGGCAGATCAGGACCCTGGTCTTCGCCAAGGCCGGACGCGGCAACGCGGCGGTTGAGAAGGTCGCTGCGCGTACGGTTGCCGCCGGCGGCACCGTGCTCGAAGTCTCGGAAAAAGTGCTTGTCGCCATAACCCGTCGCGACAATCCGCAAATGGTGATCGGCGTTTTCTCGCAGAAATTCCTGGCCCTGAAGGATATCCGCGCCGACAATGGCGATGTCTGGGTGGCGCTCGACCGGGTGCGCGATCCCGGCAACCTCGGCACCGTCATCCGCACGGTGGACGCCGTCGGCGCCAAGGGCGTGATCCTGGTCGGAGACACCACCGATCCCTTTTCGGTGGAGACGGTGCGCGCCACCATGGGCTCGATCTTCGCCGTTCCGGTGGCCAAGGCGACGACCGACGCATTCCTCGCCTGGCGCGGCGGGTTTTCTGGCCTCGTCGCCGGCACGCACCTCAAAGGCGCGGTCGACTACCGCTCGGTCGATTTTTCCCGGGGGCCGGTGCTGCTGATGATGGGCAATGAACAGCAAGGCCTGCCCGAAAGCCTGGCGGCGAGTTGCGACAGGCTGCTCAGGATTCCGCAGGCAGGGCGTGCCGATTCGCTCAATCTTGCCGTCGCCACCGGCGTCATGCTGTTCGAGATCCGCCGCGGCGCGCTGAAACTGGACCCTATGGTGGATTCGCAATGAGGGTTGCCCAATCGTGAAATCATGGTCTCCCTATGCGCTGCTGGTCGTCGCGGCCATCGCGCTCGACCAGTGGATAAAACATTTGGTCGAGATCGGCCTTCCCTTTCAGGAAAAGCTCGATCTCCTGCCCTTCCTGGCGCTGTTTCGCACCTATAATACCGGCATCGCCTTCTCGATGTTCTCATCCTTCGGCGATACCGGGCTGGTGATCATCGCCGTTCTCGTCGTCGCCTTCGTGCTCTATCTGGCCACGCACACGCCAGCGGGCCATGTTATTGCCCGCACCGGCTTTGCCCTGATCATCGGTGGCGCGCTCGGCAATCTGATCGACCGCGCCGTCTACGGCCACGTCATCGACTACATCCTGTTCCACACTCCGGTCTGGTCCTTCGCCGTGTTCAATCTCGCCGATGCCTTCATTTCGGTCGGCGCCGCGCTGGTCGTGCTTGACGAAGTTTTGGGCTGGCGGCGCCAGCCCAAGCCCCAGGGTCCCGACGCCTGACCGATTGACCCGGCGCGGCCGCCGCAGCAGAGTCCAAACGTCGATAGATCGAGGAGAGAAAAATGCCCGAAACCTTCAAAGCCATCCTCGTTTCGCGCGACGCCGAAAAGAAACAGTCGGTGGCGGTGACCGACCTCACCGAAGCCGATCTCATGGACGGTGACGTCACCGTCGCAGTCGAAGCGACGACGGTGAACTACAAGGATGGGCTCGCAATATCAGGCAAGGCGCCGGTCATTCGCCGCTGGCCCTTGGTGCCAGGCATCGATTTCGCCGGAACGGTCTTATCCTCTTCCCATCCCGACTGGCGCAAGGGAGACAAGGTCATCCTGAACGGCTGGGGTGTCGGCGAGACGCATTTTGGCGCCTATGCCGGGCGCGCCCGCGTCAACGGCGACTGGCTGGTGCCGCTCCCCGACGGCATCAGCGCGCATGACGCGATGGCGGTCGGCACCGCCGGCTATACCGCAATGCTGTGCGTCATGGCACTGGAGCGGCACGGCATCGTGCCCGATCGCGGGCCCGTGGTGGTGACGGGCGCGGCCGGCGGCGTCGGCTCGGTCGCGGTCTCCATCCTGTCCAGCCTGGGCTATCACGTCATTGCCTCGACAGGGCGCAATGCCGAAAGCCCGTATCTCATCGATCTTGGCGCCGCGGAGGTGATATCGCGCGACGAACTCAGCCAGCCGACCAAGCCGCTCGCCAAGGAGCGTTGGGCGGGCGGCATCGATTCCGTCGGCAGCCACACACTGGCCAATGTGCTCTCTATGACCTCCTATGGCGGTGCCGTCGCGGCCTGCGGCCTGGCCGGCGGCATGGACCTGCCGTCGAGCGTGGCACCTTTCATCCTGCGCGGCGTTTCGCTGCTCGGCATCGATTCGGTGATGGCGCCGAAACCGGTGCGGCTCGAGGCCTGGCGCCGCATCGGCGCCGACCTGGATCTGCGCAAGCTCGCCAGCCTGTCCACGACCATCGGCTTCGACAACATCATCGACGCCGCGCGCGACATCGTCGACGGCAAGATCCGCGGCCGCGTCGTCGTAGACATGCAGTGAGTTCGCCGGGGTAAAACAACCTATCCGCTAAAATTCGAACGATCCCCCGCAGGCTTCCATAATTTCTGTCCGGTAGGGTTTTCGCATGGTCGCGGAATCCGGCATCCAGGAAGCGGAGACTGGCGAAGACGTCGATGCGGTACCCCCGCCGGCGTCGGCGCGGCGGTTCGTCGCCGCACCGCCGCTGGCGCCTGAGCCGCAACAGGCCAGGAATGAGCCGCGATTGGCCGGCCGCGAAGGCTTGCCGCTGCTGACCTTCGTCGCCATCATCATGCTGGCGGGGTTGACCCACCTGACCGGCGCGCCGATCTTCATCAGCCTCGCTTTGCTGGCGACCGGCCTTGCCGGCTTCGGCCTGCACCTGCGCGCCAGAAGGAACGAATACCGCACCGCCGCGCTGCTTGATGAAACCACGGCTCGCAGCCGTGCCGAGATCGAGACGCTGGCCGATCGCATGTGGGAGATGCAGGAGAGCGAAGAGCGCTTTCGCGGCCTGATCGACGCGCTTGGCGATCTCGTCATTCATCGCGACCGCGACGGCTATATCGTCTATGCCAACAAGGTGTTCGCCGATCTCGTCGAGGTCGATCAGCGCGACCTCGCCGGCAAGACCCTGGCGGAACTTGGCATCGAAGTCGGTATCGTTCCCGACGCCGCCTTTTCCGACCATGAATGCCTGAGTTCCACCGACGTCGCCATCCGCACCCCTGGCGGTTCGCGCTGGTTCTCGTGGATCGAACTGTCGGTGCGCGACAAGGACAGCGGTTCTGTCTCGCATCGCGCCATCGCCCGCGACATCACCGCCCGCAAGCGTGCCGAATCCTCGCTGATCACCGCGCGCGAGCGGGCCGAATACGCAAGCCAGGCCAAATCGCGCTTCCTCGCCACCGTCAGCCATGAAATCCGCACGCCGATGAACGGCATCATGGGCATGGCCAGGCTGTTGGCCGATACCAGCCTGTCGCCGGAGCAGCAGACCTATGTCGGCGCCATTTCGACCTCGGCCAGCGCGCTGCTGGCCCTCATCGAGGACCTGCTCGACTATTCCAAGATCGAGGCGGGACGCTTCGATCCCGAACCGCAGCCAATGTCGGTGCGCGAGATCGCCGACAACGTTGTCGAGCTCCTCGCCGCGCGCGCCTTCTCCAAGGATATCGGCCTCGGCTGCCATGTCGAGCCCGACGTGCCGCAATTGATCACCGCAGATCCGGGCCGGGTCAGGCAGGTGCTGCTCAACCTGATCGGCAACGCCATCAAGTTCACCGACAGCGGCGGGGTGCTGGTGAGTATAGCGCGCGCCCGCACTGAAACCACCGACCGCATATGCTTCACCATCGCGGATACCGGGCCAGGCCTGCATGAAGACGACATGGAGCGCATTTTCGAGGAGTTCGAGCAGGCCGACGGCACCTCGACGCGCGCGCATGGCGGAGCCGGTCTCGGTCTTGCCATCTCCAAGCGCCTGGTGACCGCCATGGGCGGCACGATTTCCGTCTCCAGCCGGTTGGGTCAGGGTTCGGAATTCGTCTTCGATATCCCGGCCATCTCCGCGAGCGAGCCACCACCGGGCCGGGTGGACGCGCTTCAGGGCAGGCACGCGGTAATCCTGTCGAGAAATATCGTCGAGGCCGACGCCATCGCCCGCAGCATCCGCGCCAATGGCGGCGCGGTCGATATCGCCACCACCGTGGCGCAGGCGGCATCGTTCTCCGGCGATTGCGACGTGCTGCTGGTCGACGCGGCCATGGAAGAGGGCGACGGAAGACTGCTCAAGCGGCTGCGCCAAAGCGGTTTTTCCGATTGCGAAGCCATCACGCTGATCGCCCCGACCGATCGCGGCATGCTCGGCGAGTTCCGCGCCAGCGGCTACGCGACCTTCCTCGCCAGACCGGTGCGAGGCGGAACACTTTTGCGTGTGCTTCTGAGCAGTCATGCGCCGGCGCTTGCCCCGACACGGCCGGAAAAGCCCCACCCGCCGGCGCTTCGCGCCGCCAGTGATCGCCAGCGTGGCCTGTCGGTGCTGATCGCCGAGGACAATGACATCAACGCCATGCTCGCTCGCGCCACGCTGCTGAAGGCCGGTCATCGCGTCAAGGTTGTCGGCAACGGCAAGGCGGCGGTCGAGGCCGTTACCGGTGCCGGACACAAACACCGCTTCGACGTGGTGCTGATGGACCTGCACATGCCGGTGATGGATGGGATGGACGCCATCGCCGCCATCCGCCGCCATGAGGAGGAGACGGCCGTGCCGCCAGTGCCCATCATGGTGCTGTCGGCCGACAGCCAGGAAAAGACCCGCCATGCGGTGCTCGCCCACGGCGCCAGCGGCTTTGTCACCAAGCCGCTCGACCCCGATGCACTGGTCGACGCCATCGAGGGGCAGGTCGCCGCCTGAGACTTTTTTTCTTCAATCTCCTGCCGAGCGGCGCCACCTTGCTTTTGCATAACGTAGCCGGTTGACCGTATTCGCCAGCCGACGAAGTATTGCCCGCGACGCCGTATCACGGTACTGTCACAATCCTGTTGCACCTACACCGTATCCCCGTGCCAAGAGGGATGGCTCGAAGGAGAATCACTCGTGCATACAGTTATGCCGGAATGTGACACTCGGCCGAACGCCGGCGGCGCCTTGCTTGCCGGGCGCAATGTCGATTCCGTCACAAAGGGCGCAGCGCTCGGCCGTATCGGCAACCTCGAAGTGCGGCTGGCCCGCAACGAGGCCGAGATCGCGGCCGCGCAGGAAGTGCGCTACCGGGTATTCTACGACGAGCTTGGCGCCAGGAAGAACCTGTTTCAGGTGCAGGACCGCCGTGATGCCGACCGCTTCGATCCGCACTGCGATCACCTGCTCGTCTTCGATACCTCGCTTTCCGGCCCCGAACATCGCCGCATCGTCGGGACCTACCGGCTGCTGCGGCAAGAAATCGCTGCGGCCGCCGGCGGCTTCTATTCCGAAGGCGAGTTCGAGCTGACCAAGCTCATCGCCCGTCACCCCGGCCAGCGCTTTCTCGAGCTCGGCCGCTCCTGCGTCCTGCCGGAATACCGTTCGAAGCGCACCATCGAGGCGTTGTGGCAAGGCATCTGGGCCTACATCAACCACTACGGCATTGGCGTGATGACCGGCTGTGCGTCTTTCCAGGGCACGGTGCCGGCGGCCCATGCCGAGGCGCTCACCTATCTGGCGCATCACTGCCGCACGAATTCGGCTTGGGACGTGCGCGCCGTCGCAGGCCGCTATTGTTCCATGGACCTGATGCCGATCGAGGCGGTCAATGCCAAGGCAGCGATCGCTGCGATGCCGCCCTTGGTCAAGGGCTATCTCAGGGTCGGCGCCCGCATCGGCGACGGCTGCGTCATCGATCGTGAATTCTCGACGGTCGATGTGTTCGTGGTGATGCCGGTCAAGGAGATCGGCGCCCGCTACGTCAATTATTACGGCGGGGAAGCGCAGCGCTTCGCGGCGTGAACAGTAGTCAGTAGGCAGTAGGCAGTAGGCAGTAGTGAAGACATCATGATTCATCCACTGACTAATCCCTAATCCCTTCTCTCACGAAATATCCTCCGGCCGCCTGCCGGGCCGGCTCTTGTAGGACGCAAACGACCAGCCGAATTTGAGCGCGCCGCCGCGCACGGCGAATGCCGCGGCGAAACCGGCCAAGCCTGACACGATCTGCGGCAGTCCGGCGACATCGCCCAATGTGAAGATCGACGCGCCAACCAGGGCGGCCGTAACATAGATTTCCGGCCTCAGCAGCACCGAAGGCTCCCCGCCAGCACGTCGCGCAGGATGCCGCCGAATGTGGCGGTCAGCACGCCGGTGATGACGGAAACGACCGGCGAACCGGTGATGGCCAACCCTTTGGCCGCACCCATCACCGAAAAAGCGGCCAGCCCGACGGCGTCGAGCCAGAGCAGCCACTTCCAGCGGGATTCGACACGGTGCGCGCTGAAAAAGACCAGCACCGCAACCGCCGCGCAGATCAGCACATAGCTGGAATTGGCGATCCAGAAAACCGGCAGGTTAAGGATGACGTCGCGAAGAGTGCCGCCGCCGATGCCGGTGACGCACGCCAGGAAAAGGAAGCCGATAACGTCGAGCTGCTTGCGCGACGCGGCAAGCGCACCTGTCGCCGCGAAGACCGCAACGCCGGCATAGTCGAGAAGCGCGATGGGGTTCAAGGGCGGGACCAGGGAGTAAGGCAGCAGGGGAGTAGGGGAGTAGGGGAGTATGTTTAGCACCAAGCCGTACTGTTGATACGCCCCTTACTGCCTTACTGCCTTACTGCCCTATTCCCTATTCCGCCAACTACGCATCCTTCTCCGCCTGCTCGTTGACGGGCCCCGGCTCGACCGGCGCTTCGCCAGCGGCGAGTTTCGGGCCGCCCTTGGCAACGCCGACCATGGCCGGGCGCAGCACCCGCTCCCCGATCGAATAGCCCGGCTGCACGACCTGCACCACCGTGTTGGCCGGCACATCGGGACTGGGCACTTCGAACATGGCCTGGTGGAAATTGGGATCGAACTTCTCGCCTTCCGGCGCGAGCTTCTTGACGCCGTGCCGCTCCAGTGCGGACAGCATGGCACGCTCGGTGAGATCGACGCCGTCGATCAGCGCCTTGAAACCTGCATCGCCGGACGCCTTGGCCTCGGCGGGAATCGCGTCCAGCGCGCGGCGCAGATTGTCCGAAACCGACAGCATGTCGCGGGCGAAGTTCGCGACCGCATAGGTACGCGCGTCATGCACGTCGCGCGCGGTGCGGCGACGCAGGTTCTCCATCTCGGCCGCAACGCGAAGCGCCCTGTCCTTCAGCTCTTCATTCTCCTTCAGGAGCCGCACAACCGCTTCATAATCGCCATCGACGCCACCTTCCGTGCGCTCGGCATTGGCTTCGGTCGCCTCAATTTCGTCGGGCGCGCGTTCGTCTTTTGCCTGGTCGCTCATCGCCGTTTCCCATCATCTCGAATAGTGTGGATTTTGAGCCCGATATCGAGGTTTGGTGGGCAAAAATCAAGGGGTAAGCGAAGGCACAGGCCCAGCCGTTCAAACCGAATGGCGATCAGTGCGATGCTTCGATTTTAATTCAAACTTTACCATAGCTTCCACCTTTGCTTGCCCCGGCGGCGCGATCGGGGAACCATTTGCTGGCTGGAGGATTTTCGAACCGACACAGGATTTTTGAAATGACACCCCGCGACAAGGGCGAAAAGAAAGATCGGATCGCCGCCGAAATCCGGCGCCAGCTAGGCACGGCGGCGGTGAGACGCTTTCTGCATGCGCTGCCGGCCTTTCGCGCCGAGAAAGACATTCCCGACCGCTTCCGGGACCAGCTCGAACGTCTCGACGGCCTGGAGAACAGCATGGCTGGCGGCGCGCGCCATCGATGCATGTGACCGGATGCGATCCGGTTTGGGAGAGTTGCAAGGGTTAGAACAGAACCTGAAGTCGCGGCCTGGATCGAGGATCCACGCCCTATCGCGACAATTACGCGCGGTAATTTCTCGTGATTAGCCTTGCGGGAGCCGGGCCCCTCCGCTTATGCTTCATGATGAACATGATTTCCCCCGAGACTGCCGCCAGCAGCAAGCGTGCCTGGTTGAAGATCCTGGCGCGCTACAAGAAGCCGGACAGGCGGCGCAGCGCCGTCGAACTGGCGATCACCCTGATCCCTTTCGCAGCACTCTGGGCGCTGTCCTCGATCGCCTTTGCCTATGGCCATTGGTGGGGGCTGGTGCTGATCTTGCCGGCGGCGGGCTTCCTGGTGCGGATTTTCATGATTCAGCACGATTGCGGGCACGGATCTTTCTTCGCCAACCGCACCGCCGATGACTGGATAGGCCGCGTCCTGGGCGTGCTTACGCTGACGCCTTATGATTGCTGGCGGAGTGCTCATGCCACCCATCATGCCAGCGCGGGTAATCTCGACGAGCGCGGCGTTGGCGATATCAAGACGTTGACGGTCGCGGAGTACCGGCGGATGTCCTGGAGAGGTCGCCTCGCCTATCGTCTCTATCGCCATCCCCTGGTCATGTTCGGACTGGGGCCGATATGGCTCTTCATCTTCGAGCAAAGGCTGCCGGTCGGGATGATGCGCGGTGGCCTGAAGCCCTGGGTATCCTCGATGGCCACCAACCTCGCCATCGTGCTGGCAGCGTCGATCCTGATATGGTTCGTCGGTATTGGCGCTTTTCTGGTCGTCCACCTGCCGATCGTCATCCTTGCCGGATCGGCCGGCATCTGGCTGTTCTATGTCCAGCACCAGTTCGAGGAGACCGAATGGGCGAAGGACGATGAGTGGGAGTTCCAGCGTGCCGCCTTGCACGGATCCTCCTATTATGACCTGCCGCCGGTGCTGAACTGGTTCACCGGCAACATCGGTGTCCATCATGTCCATCACCTCTCCGCGAAGGTGCCAGGCTACCGCCTGCAGGAAGTGCTGCGCGATTATCCGGAACTGCGCGGCATAGGCCGCATCACCCTTCTTGAGAGCCTGCGCTGCGTCAAGCTGGCGCTGTGGGATGAAAACAGCGGCAAGCTGGTATCGTTTCGTCAGGCACGGATGGCGGCGTAGCCATCTTCTGCCTGGCTCTGCTGTCGCCGATCCGCCGGCCGGCGCCTTCCCGCCGTCGTGACGGGGAGAGGACAGACGGCGTAAACCTGTCGCTGGGAAGTGTCGTGACGTCAGCCGGCACGCAGCCGACGCCAGGAGTATTTTGGTCCCTTGGGCTTCGGCACGGCGGCAGGCTGGTAGTAGAGTCCCAATCCGCCGGTGCGGCCTTCGTCCAGCCGCTTCAAGAGCACGGGATTGGAGATTTCGAATTCATCGAAACCGAGCCGCAGCATATGCGGCAGTTGGTCGACCAGCACCTGGCCGGTGGCGCGCACGGCACCTTCGAAATGATGTCGGCTGCGCAGCAATTCGCCCTTTGAGAAGGAGCGGCCATCGCTGAACGACGGAAAAGCCAGCGCCACCAGCGACAGTTGGTCGAGCAGGCCAGCAATCCTTTCGAGCTGATCGCCGGGTTGCAGCACGACACCGATCCTTTCCTTGGCCGACCGGCGCACCTCCGGATCGAGATCGAGAAACGCCTGCAGCGGCAGGATGAAGCGGCCATTGCCGGACAGCGCTTCCGCGCCTTCGGCATGAGCCCACTCATCCTCGCGAAAACCCGTCGGGGTCCAGAGGCGGGTCTCCGGTATCGTCGGTTCAGTCATCGAAATTTCCTAAAATTCAAAGAGCTCAAGGTGTGTGTTGAGATTCAAGCAGGCCCTAGTCGAAAACGGTAGCTTCCGAGAGCCGGAGCGGAGCGTACTTGTAGTACGTGAGCCTCCGAAGCCGCCGTTTGCAGGCCGGCCTCACCTGAATATCAGCATACCCTATAGCGATGCGTCGGTCAGCGACTTCTCCAGTCCCGACAGGTGAATGCCGCACTCGGTCTTGGCATGGCCGGCCCAGCGGCCGCTGCGCGCGTCCTCGCCCGGCTGCACCGGCTGGGTGCACGGGAAGCAGCCGATCGACAGATAGCCATAGGCGACCAGCGGATTTTCCCGCAGTGCATGCGCGCGCATGTAGTCCGCCTGGTCCGACGTCGTCCAGTGCGCCAGCGGATTGATGCGGATACGTGGGCCGACCGCCTCGAACACCGGAAGTGCTGCGCGCGTCGAAGCCTGGAAGCGCTTGCGGCCGGTGAACCAGGCGCGGAAAGGCGCCACGCCCCGTGCCAGCGGCTCGACCTTGCGCACGTCGCAGCAGGCGTCGGTGTTGGTCTGGTGCAGATTGCCGGTCGGATCGATCCGCTCGAGTGCTGCCTCGTCGGGCTTGATCACCTGGATGTTGGTCAACCCGAAATCGGCGACCAGGGCGTCGCGATAGCCGAGCGTCTCCTCGAAATGCTTGCCAGTATCGAGAAAGATGACCGGCAGCGAGCGATCGACTTCGGAAATCATGTGCAGTAGCACGGCCGAATCGGCACCGAAGGAAGACACCGCGGCAATCTCATCGTGAAACAGGTCGCCTGCCGCGCGTTCGATGATGTCGAGCGGATTCAGGTGGCCGTAAAGCGCGTCAAACCCCGCCGCTTTGGCGGCGATGCCGTCATCGGCGTCGACGATAGGGTCAAGCGGCCTTGGCTTCGCCAGCATAGAGCGCCTCCTTGAACGGCGCGGGACCGACACGGCGGTAGGCGTCGATGAATTTCTCTTGTGAGTTGAGCCGAAGGCCGAGATAGGTCTCAACGATCTGCTCGATGGCGTCGGTGATCTCTTCCGACGAGAAGCCGCGGCCGATGATCTCGCCCACCGAAGTGTTCTCGTCGGCCGAACCGCCAAGCGTCACCTGGTACAGCTCCGTGCCTTTCTTTTCGACTCCGAGAATGCCGATATGTCCGACATGGTGATGGCCGCAGGCATTGATGCAGCCGGAGATCTTCAGCTTCAACTCGCCGATCTCGCGCTGCCGCTCCAGCGAGGCGAAGCGACGCGAGATCTCCTGCGCGATCGGGATCGAACGCGCTGTGGCCAGCGCGCAATAGTCGAGGCCCGGGCACGAGATGATGTCCGATATCAGGTTCGAATTGGCGGTCGCCAGGCCGATATCGACCAGCGCGTCATAGACCGCCTTCAGGTCGGCGCGCGCCACATGCGGCAGGATCAGGTTCTGCTCGTGGCTGACGCGCAACTCGTCGTATCCATACTTCTCGGCGATATCGGCAATCGCTTCCATCTGGCTGTCGGTCGCATCGCCCGGCACTTCGCCGATACCCTTCAGCGAGATGGTCACCGCCGCATAGTCGGGGTGGCGATGCGTCACCACGTTCTGGTCGAGCCAATCCGAGAAGCCCTTGGAATCGAGGCGTGCCAGCTTTACAGCCTCGTCGCCGTCCGGCCGCGCGGTCAGCGCTGGTGGCGCGAAATAGGCGTCGATGGCGCGGATGTCTGCTTCCGGCAGCTTCAACTCGGCGTCCTTCAATTGCTGCCATTCCGCCTCGACCTGGCGCGTGATCTCCTCGACGCCGGTCTCATGGACCAGGATTTTGATGCGCGCCTTGAACTTATTGTCGCGGCGGCCATGCAGGTTGTAAACGCGCAGGATCGCCGTGCAGTAGGACAAAAGGTCGGCTTCCGGCAGGAAATCGCGGATCTTCCTGGCGACCATCGGCGTGCGCCCCTGGCCGCCGCCGACATAGACGGCGAAGCCGAGCTCGCCGGCCGCGTTCTTCTTCAGGTGCAGGCCGATGTCGTGGGTCTGGATGGCGGCGCGGTCGCGCTCCGCGCCGGTTACCGCGATCTTGAACTTGCGCGGCAGGTAGGAAAACTCCGGATGAACAGATGACCACTGGCGCAGGATTTCCGCATAGGGACGCGGATCGGCGACCTCGTCGGCCGCCGCACCCGCGAAATGGTCCGCGGTGACGTTGCGGATACAATTGCCGCTGGTCTGGATGGCGTGCATCTCGACACTCGCCAGATCGGCCAGGATCGCAGGAATGTCGGACAGCGCCGGCCAGTGGAACTGGATGTTCTGGCGCGTGGTGAAATGGCCGTAGCCCTTGTCGTATTTGCGCGCGATGTGGCCGAGCATGCGCAACTGCTTGCTGTTCAGCGTGCCATAGGGCACCGCGATGCGCAGCATATAGGCGTGCAATTGCAGGTAGACGCCGTTCATCAGCCTGAGCGGCCGGAACTGGTCCTCGGTGATCTCGCCGGCGAGCCGGCGCTGGACCTGGTCGCTGAACTCGGCGACGCGGGCCTGGACAAAATCGTGATCGAACTCATCGTAGCGGTACATGCTTCGTCTTTCAGGGCGCGTCCGCCCGTGTTCACTTCTGGTCTGGGCTTACGCCGCCCGGGAGGCCTGCTTGCCAAGATCGTTGCGAATGGTCGGGCCCGCGGCGCGGATCTTCTCGCGCAACCGCACCGGCTCGACAACGCCGTTCACGATTTCGGCATCGATGAGGTTGACGTCGAGGACTTCGTTGTCGGCGTGGGCCTTGGCACCGATCGCTTCCAGGCGATCCTCGGCCGCCTTGTCATGGGCGAGGTCGGCATGGTCCGCCCTCTCGGCCCAGCCGCCGTCTGCGTACCAGACGGCGATGCCGTCGGCGAGCCGGTTGGCGGTCAGTATCTTCATTGCTGAACTCCCTCGGTGGCAGCTATGGGCGCACCTTCATGCCTGTGTGCCGCGAGCGGTTCGGACCGTTCGAAATTGGCGCCGGCGACCGCATCGCCGATGATGGTCATGACCGGACCTGAGAGATCGGAGCGCGCTTCCAACGACGGCAGGTCGGCAAGCGTGCCGTGGAAACGGCGGCGATTGCCGAGGCTGGCATTCTCGACCACGGCTACCGCCGTATCGGGCGAAAGCCCGGCCTCGATCAGCCGGCCGGCAACCTCCGCGGCCACCGAGCGGCCCATATAGACAGCAACGGTGGCACCCGAAATGGCAAGCTTGGCCCAATCGGGCAGCGAATTGCCTTTGAGATCATGACCGGTGGTGAACACCATCGAGGAGGAAACCCCGCGCAGCGTCAGCGGCAATTCGAAATCGGCGGCGGCGGCGAAAGCAGCGGTGACGCCCGGAACCACCTCATAGGCGATGCCGGCATCACGCAGCGCCGCCATCTCCTCGCCGGCCCGGCCGAACACCAGGGGATCGCCCGACTTCAGCCGCACCACACGCTTGCCTTCGCGGCCAAGCTCGACCAGCAGCGCGTTGATCTCGGCCTGGCTCTTGGTGTGACAGCCCTTGCGTTTGCCGACCGCCAGCCGCTCGGCGTCGCGTCGGCCCATGGCGACGACAGCCTCCGGCACCAGCGCGTCGTGGACGATGACATCGGCCTCCATCAGCAGGCGATGCGCACGCAGCGTCAAAAGGTCCTCGGCACCGGGGCCCGCGCCAACCAGGGCGATATGGCCTGAAGCGGATGCAGCCGAACGCAGAAGATCGGCGGCTGCGTCATGCGCCTGCGAAAGCTTGCCAGCTTCGACGGCGCGCGCCGGCGCACCGCCGAAGAACTCGCTCCAGAACCGGCGGCGCGAATTGCCCCTGGGCAGGCTTTCAGCGGCGGCCCGGAACGACGCGGCGAGAGCCGCCAACCTGCCCAACGAAGGCGACAGCATGCGGTCGATGCGGGCACGCAGCATCTGCGCCAGCACCGGCCCAGCGCCTTCCGTGCCGATGGCGATCGCGACCGGTGCGCGATTGACCAGCGCCGGGGTGAAAAAATCGCAAAGCTCCGGCCGGTCCACCGCATTGACGGGGATGCCGAGCCGGCGCGCATCTTGGACAACGCGCCGGTCGAGCGCCTCATCGCCGCTGGCAGCGAACACCATCACCGAGCCTTCCAGCCGGCTCGCCTCATAGGCCGCGATGTGGGTGGCGCCGCTCTGCGCGATGAAGCCGAGCATGTCCGGTGAGGCGCTCTCCGCGACGATGCGCAGCGTAGCGCTGGA
Organism: Mesorhizobium sp. B2-5-11; assembly: GCF_006440835.1. NCBI lineage: Bacteria > Pseudomonadati > Pseudomonadota > Alphaproteobacteria > Hyphomicrobiales > Phyllobacteriaceae > Mesorhizobium > Mesorhizobium sp. B2-5-11. Next base: position 96,372 of record NZ_VFUK01000008.1, on the reverse strand, counting down.
CTGCCCAAGCAATCGTGCCTTGGCCAACGCTTCGTCGCCGCCGCCGACGATCGTTACGGCTTCGTCCTCGACCCGTACGAAGACGGGGAAGGCATTGAGCTTGGGGGCGGGCTGCGGCATGGATACGAACGGAATCCTGATCTGGTCTTCACTTCTACGCGTGGGCGCGAAAAAGCTGAAGAAACCCACTCGCGCATCACCTTCCGGGATGCAATCGCTTTTTCTAAAGGGCCGCGGCCAAGAGAAAAATATTCCACCTTGTTGCGGAGACCGGCATCAAGCCGCTGTCGCGGGCCTTGATTTCTCCTCTTTTTTGGGCCGAACGCGCTTTATGACAAAACCGTTTTTTCTAAATTCTACTAATTTAGTAGATTAAAGCTGCCTGGCGGTCGTGCGCGCGCCTCCGCCTCGACGGAGCGTCCGTATGACCTGGCTTTTTGGCTGGAACATTACCGGATCGAGGCGCGTTCCTTCCGCATGCGCAATTCAAAATCATACCTGGCCGCGGCGTGAAGCCAAGCGTGGCGGCAGCGAAGGAAGGAGCCCGGCGTCATGAGCGCGATCAAGTTGAAGCACGGCATCTGGATCATGGTGGCCGACGGAGAAAAAGCGCTCTTCCTCAGAAATGCAGGTGACACCAAATTTCCGAACCTCGAAGTGGTGCAGGAAGTGAGGCAGGACAACCCGCCAACGCGCGAGCAAGGCAGCGACAGTCCCGGTCGCTACAATGACGGTCCCTCGGTTCACCGCAGCGCGGTTGAGGAGACGGATTGGCATCGGATCGGCAAGGAGCGCTTTGCCGACGAACTCGCCGAACGGCTCTACAAGCTGGCTCATCGAGGCTCTTTTGACGAAATCATCCTCATCGCGCCGCCGCTCGTGCTCGGCGCGATGCGCAAGATCCTGCACAAGGAAGTCAGCGACAAAGTCAGCGCGGAAATTCCCAAGACGCTGACCAACCACGCGGTATTCGAGATCGAGGCCCTGTTGCGGGCAGCTTGATCGTTGGCGATCGAGCGCCGCCGTTGCGGCGCATGATTTCGGCTGACCTCGAATTCCGGCTTGCTTGCCCACCGGCGAGGTATTTGTCGCTTCACCGGCAATTCCCGGTTTTGCGGGGTTGCGTGGCCGACACCCAATCCACCATATTGCAAACAGGCGGCGGCTTCGGGCGGCGCATATCCTGCATCGCTGGCTTGAAAGGCGCTCCATAGACAATGCCGCATGACACTCCCCTTATCGCCACCATCGTAGCCGGTCTGGGGCTCGCTTTCGTCTTCGGCGCTCTCGCCAACCGCTTCCGCATTCCGCCGCTGGTCGGCTATCTCGTGGCCGGCGTGCTGGTTGGGCCGAACACGCCCGGTTTCGTCGCTGACGCCGGCCTTGCCAATGAGCTCGCCGAAATCGGCGTCATCCTGTTGATGTTCGGCGTCGGCCTGCATTTTTCGCTGAAGGATCTCCTGTCGGTCCGCGCCATCGCCGTGCCCGGCGCCATCGTCCAGATCGGCTTTGCCACGGCACTCGGCGCGGGGCTTTCCTGGATGCTCGGCTGGTCGGCGGGAGCAGGACTGGTCTTCGGCCTGGCGCTGTCGGTGGCCTCGACCGTGGTGCTGCTGCGCGCCCTGCAGGAGCGCCGCCTGATCGAGACCGAGCGCGGCCGCATTGCCGTCGGCTGGCTGATCGTCGAGGACCTGGCCATGGTGCTGGCCCTGGTGCTTTTGCCGGCGCTTGCCGGCGTGCTTGGCGGCCAGGAGCAGGCGGATGCCCATGCGAGCGGCCTGCTGTCGCTGCCCGCGAGCTACGGCATCTGGGGTGTCGTCGGCATCACGCTGGCCAAGGTCGCCGCCTTCGTCATCGTCATGCTGGTGGTAGGCCGCCGCGTCATTCCCTGGATCCTGCACTATGTCGCCCATACCGGCTCGCGCGAGCTGTTTCGGCTTTCGGTGCTGGCGATAGCGCTTGGCGTCGCCTTCGGCGCGGCCAAGCTGTTCGGCGTCTCGCTGGCACTGGGCGCTTTCTTCGCCGGCATGATCATGAGCGAGTCCGAACTCAGCCACCGCGCCGCGGAGGAATCGCTGCCGTTGCGCGATGCCTTCTCGGTGCTGTTCTTCGTCTCGGTCGGTATGCTGTTCGACCCGTTCAGCCTGTTCAGCAACGGCTTGCCGATTCTGGCAACGCTCGCCATCATCGTCGTCGGCAAGTCGCTGGCGGCCTTCCTCATCGTCGTCGCCTTCGGTTATCCCCTGGCGACGGCGCTGATGATTTCGGCGAGCCTTGCCCAGATCGGCGAGTTCTCCTTCATCCTGGCCGAACTCGGCGTCGGGCTGAAACTGCTGCCCGAACAGGGGCGAGACCTCATCCTGGCGGGCGCCATCCTGTCGATCGTGCTCAACCCGGTGATGTTCCTGGTCATCGACTGGATGAAGCCATGGCTCGAGGCCCGCGCCGCCAGGACGGCGCCGCCTGTGGAGCCCAAACCGGTCGGCCCGGCGACGGAGCCCGGCCAGGTGGCTTCCGTCGCCTCGGCGGCGAAGCAGGAGGATGGGCCGCCGCCAAGAACGGCCCTCAGCGGCCACGCTATCCTGATTGGTTACGGCCGTGTCGGCAGTCTCGTCGGCGCTGCGTTGAAGGAAGCCGCCCTGCCCTTCCTGGTGGTCGAGGATGCCGACAAGACACTGGTGAAGCTCAGGGCCGAGGGCATCGAGACCGTGGCCGGCAACGCCGCCAATGCCGAAGTGTTTGCAGCCGCCAATCCCGAAGGCGCAAAACGGCTGATCCTGGCCATCCCCAATGCCTTCGAGGCCGGTCAGATCGTGCTGCGTGCGCGCGCCGCCAATCCCGCCATCAATGTCGTCGCCCGCGCCCATTCCGATGCCGAGGTCGAGCATCTCAAGGGGCTCGGCGCCGATACGGTGATCATGGGCGAACGCGAGATCGCGCGCGGCATCGTGGAAGAGGTGCTTGGTCACAAGCCGCGGGCGGCTGAACCGTCCGCCTACACGGAACTAGTCCGTGCTTAGCGAGAACGCGGCCGACCGTGGAGGGCGGGACCTCGAACAGGTGGGGCGGCCTTGGACGCGCCCGCTGACATCGGCCACTCCTGCCATTTCTTCGTATTGCGCTTAACCGAGTTCTTGGGCGAGTCCGATGAGCAACCCCTCAGGCCCACGGATGTAGCAGAGCCGATAAACGTCTTTATACTGGACTACTTCGCCTACGAGCTGCGCGCCGCGCGTGCGGAGCCTCTCAAGCGTCTCTTCGATGTCGTCCACGGTGAACATGACGCGGAGGTAGCCTAGGGCGTTGACCGGGGCGTTCCGGTGATCTGCGACGACAGGCGGCATGAGGAAGCGGGAGAGCTCGAGCCGGCTATGGCCGTCCGGTGTGCGCATCATGGCAATCTCGACATGCTGATCGCCCAGTCCGGTGACACGTCCGGCCCATTCTCCTTCGATCGTGGCCCGTCCTTCGAGCTCGAGGCCGAGTTCGCGAAAGAAATCAACCGCCTCTCCGAGGTCTTCGACGACGATTCCTACGTTGTCCATCCGCTTGAGCGCCATGTTTCCAATCTCCAAGGTGTCGTTCGAATCTACAAGGCGTCGCCTGGTCCAACAATGTATGCTCGAGGTGCTCCGCCTGGAGCCAGGTTGATCACGCCACGAAGGCAGAGCCGCCATTTTGCGCGACGCTGCCGAGGTATTTTGCCGGGGGCTTGCCAAGCGCCTTCTTGAACATGGTGATGAAGGCGGTGACGGAATCATAGCCGAGATCGCCGGAGACCTGCTGCACGCTCGCACCGGAGGCAAGTTCTCGAATTGCGACGATCAGATGCAACTGCTGGCGCCAGCGTCCGAAGCTTAGGCCAGTCTCCTTCACGACGAGACGGGCGAGACTGCTCTCGCTGAGCGCAACCCGGCTGGCCCATTCCGACAATGTGCTGCGGTCGGCGGGATCCTGCGCCAACGCTTCGGCGATCCGCCTCAATCGCGGCTCGGATGAGATCGGCAGATGCAGCCGCTGGACAGGCATGCGCGGCAGCTCGGCAAGCAGCGTCATGATCAAAAGCGCATCCCTCGCCTCATCATCCCCCACGCCATCGGACAGTTCGATGATCAGTTCGCGCAGCAGCGGCGAGACCGAAAGGGTGCAGCACCGGTCCGGCAATTCGGCGGCTCCCGGCTCGATGTAGACGAAGAAGATCCGGGCGTTGGCGGTCGCGATATTGCTGTGCTCCATGTCGCCGGGAATCCACACCCCGCAATGCGGCGGCACCATCCACAGGCCGCTCGGGACGCGGCATGTGACGCCACCGCCGAGCGCGAAGACGAGTTGGCCTTTGCGATGCCGATGGGAGGGGACTTCGGCCCTGGTTTCGGTAACGTCGACGCGCACGGCGATTGCCGGTGCGAGGACGTCATCCACATTGAAATCGAGCCATGGGTAACGAAGAGGTTGTCTCATGATTGACGGCTTTTAGCGATTAAACGCCACGATAGCTAAATTCTTCAAGCTGGGAAGTCGATAGGTTCCAGCTTGCCCATGCACCCGGTTGATCAGGATGCCACCGCGCTTTGCATCCACAAACCAGCAGGAAGGTACGTCTCATGCTCGCCCTAGCCATATCTTCCGACAGCCCCGCCGGACTGACGCTTGCCGAGGTCGAGGACCCACGGCCTCTCGCAAACGAGGCGCTTGTCTCGGTCCACACAACCTCGTTGAATCGCGGCGAATTGCGCCTGCTCACCATACGCCCGGACGGCTGGATACCCGGCCAGGACCTCGTCGGGATCGTCGAACGGCCAGCGGCCGACGGCTCCGGGCCAGCCGTGGGCGCCCGGGTCGCGGCTCTGGTCGACCAGGCGGGCTGGGCCGAACGCGTCGCGGTTTCGACTGACCGCCTCGCCGTCCTGCCGGATGACGTCAGCTTCGTTTCCGCGGCCACGCTTCCGGTCGCGGGCACCACCGCGCTCAGGACTTTGCGCCATGGCGGCGACCTTGCCGGCCAACGGGTCCTGATCACCGGCGCAAGTGGAGCGGTCGGCCGTTTCCAGATCCAGATCGCGCGCGAACAGGGCGCGAGCGTGACCGCGGTCGCGGCCTCCCGGCATGGCGAGGATCTCCGCCGCCTAGGTGCCGGGCAAGTCGTCGAGGCGATCGAACTGGCTGAGGGGCCGTTCTCGCTGATCACCGAATCGGTCGGCGGCCAAAGCCTTGCCCACGCGATCGAACGCGTCGCGCCCGGCGGGACGATCGTCATGTTCGGCTCAAGCAGTGGCGAACTCACGCCAATTGGGTTCCGCCAGTTCGTTCCGGGTCACGAGGGGGCGAGGCTTCAGACTTTCGCCTACTACACGTCTGGCGCGGGCATTGGCTCGGACATCGCCTCGCTGCTCGCTCTCGTTGCGGCCGGCCGGCTGGAAACCCGCGTCGCCCTGACCATGCCATGGACCGACATCGCCCAAGCCCTGGATGCGCTGCGACAGCGCAGCTTCAGCGGCAAGGCTGTTCTCACCATGACCGGATGAACGATCCCTAGCCTGAGGTCAGCCCATCACACGTGCTGGCCGCCATTGATGTGGATTTCCGAGCCGGTCACATAAGACGCCTGCCCGGAGCACAGGAAGAAGATGATGTCGGCGACCTCGGCCGTGGTACCCAGCCGCCTGAGCGGAATGGTCTCGACGATCTTGTCCGTGCCCGGCGACAGGATCGCCGTGTCGATTTCGCCCGGCGCAATGGCGTTGACGCGGATCCCGTGCGGCCCGAAATCATGCGCCATCTCGCGCGTCAGCGAGCCGAGCGCCGCCTTCGATGTCGCATAGGCGGTGCCGGCGAAGGGATGCACCCGGGTGCCGGCGATCGAGGTGACGTTGACGATCGACCCTTTCGCCGATGCCAGTTCCTTGAACAGCCCGCGCGCCAGCATGATCGGCGCGAAGAAATTGACCTGGAACACGTCGCGCCAGACATGCATCGGCGTGTCGATGGAGTTCATGCGGCTGTTGCCGTCCTTGAGCTTTGGCGAAATGCCGGCATTGTTGACCAGCGCGTGCAGCTGGCCGCCATGCGCCTCGAGCCGGTGGCGGATTTCGGAGACGGCGATGCCGACATCCTCCTGGTCGGCGAGATCGACCTTGATGTGGTCCTCGGGCCCGGCCGGCCACGGGCAATCCTCGGCAAATGCCTGGCGCGAGCAGGTGATGACGCGCCAGCCCTCGCGCGAGAAACGCTTGACCGTGGCATGGCCGATGCCACGGCTGGCGCCGGTCAGCACAATGGTCTTCCTGGTGTCGATCTCTGCCATGTCGGGAGGTGTAGCCGAACGGTGTGGCGCTGGCGAGAGGCGAGTTGCCGCTAGCCTCCGCCGAGAATGTCGAGGATCGACGTCTGCCGCTTCTTGAGCGGACCGCCGACACTGCCCGGCGGCACCGGATGTCCGACCGAGGCGGTGGTTCCGGAGTCGCCCGGCATATCGAAACCGTCGGCGTCGACCGTCTGGGCCGGGCGGGGCGCGCGAACCGGCGCTGGCTGCGCCGCGACGGCAGCGGGCGCCGACTGGCCGACAGGCGCTTGCAGCTTCGGAGCCGGCTGTGTCGCATCGGCCGACGGGATTTCGTCCGGCACGATCCTATCGGCCGGCGTCGATTTCCAGGTACCAGGCAGCGGCCGCACGGGCACGCCCTCATGCGCGGCGACCATGAACTCGTGCCAGGCCTGCGCCGGCAGCGCGCCGCCGGTGACCTTCTTCATCGGGCTGCCGTCGTCATTGCCGAACCATACGCCGGTGGTGAGATTGGCGGTGTAGCCGACGAACCAGGCGTCGCGCGAATTCTGGCTGGTGCCGGTCTTGCCGGCCGACGGCCAGGTGAAGGCCGCCTTCCTGGCCGTGCCGATCTCCACCGTCCCGGTCATCATCGAGTTCATCATGCCGACGATCTCGGGCTTCACCACGCGCGGCGCGCTGCCGCTGCCGGCGTCGTACAGCACCTTGCCCTCGGCTGATGTCACGCGGCGGATGAAATGGATGTCCGGCTTGTAGCCGCCATTGGCGAAAGGCACATAGGCCGAGGTCAGCTCCAGCGGCGTCACTTCCGACGTGCCTAGCGCGATCGAGGTGTTGGCCTGCAGATCGGACTGGATGCCCATGCGATGCGCCGCCTCGACCACTGCGTCCGGCCCCACTTCCATGGTCAGCTGGGCCGCCACCGAGTTCAGCGACTTCGCCAAGGCGGTTGCCAGCGTCACCTTCCCGAAATACTTGCCGCCGTAATTGTCGGGTGTCCATTTGCCGATCTTGATCGGCGCATCGTTGCGCACGCTGTCGGGCGTGCGGCCGGCCTCGAGGGCGGCCATGTAGACGAACGGCTTGAACGCCGAACCGGGCTGCCGGCGCGCTTCCGAGGCGCGGTCGAACTGGCTGGTCGAATAATCGTAGCCGCCGACCATGGCACGCACCGCGCCCGAATCGTCGATCGACACCAGCGCGCCCTGGGTGACGTTGAGCTTCTTGCCGCTTTCATCGATCAGCCGGCGGATCGATTGTTCCGCGAGCTTCTGCAGGTTCAGGTCGACGGTGGAATCGATGACGATGTCGCCGCGCACGTCGCCGATCAGATCGGGCAGCTCTTCCATGATGGTGTCGGCGACGTAGTTTTCCGAGCCTGTCCAGTAGGACGGCGCGCGCGTCGCCGGCGCGCTCATCGCCGTGGTCAGTTCCTTGGCGCTGATCTTGCCTTCGTCGCGCATAGCGGCGAGCACCAGCTGCGCGCGGTCCTCGGCGGCCTTGGGATCGCGCGCCGGCGACAGTCGCGACGGCGCCTTCAGGAGACCGGCAAGCAGCGCCGCCTCCGACAAGGTGACATCGCGCGCGCTCTTGCCGAAATAACGGCGCGAGGCCGCTTCGACGCCATAGGCGCCCGAGCCGAAATAGACCCGGTTGAGGTACATTTCGAGGATCTGGTCCTTGGTGTGCTTGTGCTCCAGCCACAGCGCCAGCAGCACCTCCTGCACCTTGCGCTCCAACGTCCGGTCTGGCGTCAGGAACAGGTTCTTGGCCAGTTGCTGCGTCAGCGTCGAACCGCCTTGCGAGAAATGCCCGCCGGCGAGATTGGCGACCATGGCGCGCGACAGGCCGATCGGGTCGACGCCGAAATGCGAATAGAAGCGGCGGTCCTCGATGGCGATGACCGCCTCGGGGATGTAGGGCGACATTTCGTGCAGGCCGACCGCCTCGCCGCCGCTCATGCCGCGATTGGCGAGCAGTTGGCCGTCGGCGGAGACGATCTTGATATTGGGCGCGCGATCGGGGATCGACCAGGTCGTGGCCGCCGGCATCTTGGCACCGTAGTAGACGACGACGCCGGCCACGGCGATGCCGCCCCAGATGGCCAGCACGAAGCACCAGTAGACCAGCCGGCCGAGCACGCCGAACAGGCCGCGCCGGCTCCTGCCGCGCCTGGCACGCGACGATTTTGCCTTTGGCGGTTTGCGTTTGGCGGAGGCTTTGCGGTTGCTGGGCACGACGCGATCCTCCTCGCTCACCGAAAGACCGGTCTGGGATCTCGCTTGTGGCGGTCCCTCGAAACTGGGTTCGATGCGGCTGTCTCTGCGGTTCGCCATGCGCTGCGCTTGATATCCCGATGCCTATGGCGTTCGGGTTGCAGAGTAGATGCGGCGGTTTAAAGGCGGGTTAAATCCGGCAGGCAGCGATAGTCAGGCGTGGGGAGCAATGCGGAGCCGGCAAGCCCGGGCTCCGTTCAGTTCTGCTGGATCGAGATGCCCTTGTCGTCGATCTTGAGTTCAACGCCTTTCGGCTTGGTCTGTTCGCGGTAGACGTAGACGCCGAGCGCGATGACCACGGCGACGAGCACGCCAATGACGAGATAGAGCGTATTCTGTTTCATGGCGCGCTCCTCGGTGCCCGGCCTCAGGCTCGCTTCAGGACCCTGACCAGGATCAGCAGGATGATGGCGCCGATCGTGGCGTGGATGATCGAGGCGAGGATGCCGCCGCCGATGGACAAGCCGATCCGCGGGAACAGCCAGCCCGCGATGAACGCGCCGATGATGCCAACGATGATGTTGCCGATCAGGCCGAAGCCGAAACCGGAGACGATGAGACCGGCGAGCCAGCCGGCGATGGCACCGATGATGATGAAGACGAGCAGGCTTTCGACGCCCATGGCGATTTCCCTCCGAGCAAGAGGCGAGCGCGGAGCGGAAAGCCCCGAATCGGCCTCGATATCAACGGCTTCAGGCTATGCGAAAGCCGCCGCCCTCGCCAGCGGCCTGCTCATTGGTCGCCGTCGTCGCTCGCGGCGGGCCGCCAGCTCGTCGGCTCGACCTTCTTCTGCGTATCGCTGTCGATGTAGACCCACCAGCCGCCGTCCCGGTATTGCGCGATGGATTCGTTGAGCACGCCGTCGCCGTCCTTCCAGGTCACGGTGACCTTGGAACCGTCGGTGGGCGCGGTCGATATGGGCTTCCTGTCCGTCATGTCATCCCTCTTTTCGAGCCGACGGAACACGACGGCCGGCATCTGGTCCCGGACGGAACATCGGCGGCAGCGCCGCGACGCCGTCAGCTATGAGCGAAAATATCCTCTTCGTCCCAGCCCATGAGGTCAAGCTTGGCGCGTGTCGGCAGGAAGCGGAAACAGGCGTCGGCCTCTTTCGTGCGATCCTCGCGCGCCAGCCGCGCCGCCAGCACGTCGCGCAGCCGGTGCAGATAGAGCACGTCGGATGCGGCGTATTCGAGTTGTTCGGGCGACAGCGTTTCGGCCGCCCAGTCCGACGATTGCTGCGCCTTGGACAGGCCGACGCCCAGAAGCTCGAAGCAGATGTCTTTGAGCCCATGCCGGTCGGTGTAGGTGCGGGTCAGCCGTGAGGCGATCTTGGTGCAGAATACCGGCTCGGGCATCACACCGAACGCATGGTAGAGCACGGCAAGGTCGAAGCGCCCATAGTGGAACAGCTTGGTCACGCTGTGGTTTCCCAAGAGCTTGACGAGGTTCGGCGCTTCCCTTTGGCCCGGCGCGATCTGGATGACGTCGGCGCTGCCGTCGCCGGGTGAAATCTGCACCACGCACAACCGGTCGCGATGCGGGTTCAGTCCCAGCGTTTCCGTATCGATGGCAACCGCCCCGACATTGTAGCGGGACAGGTCGGGCAGATCGTTTTTGTGGAAACGGATATCGCTCATCGTCTTCTCCGGGGTCGCGCTTTCGGCATCGCGCATCCATCGAGCGGACGCGCGCGCTCCAGCACGTTGCGCTGGCAACCCGTCCTTGCCGTGATCGGTGGAAAAATCAACATAAACTTGATTTTCCCGCCTTTCGTGAGTTCCCGGCTCAGCGCGTCAGCGCGTCCAGAATGCGTGCCCAGGAGCGCTGGCCCTTGTGGAACGAACTCAACTCATACTTTTCGTTGGGCGAGTGGATGCGGTCGTCGTCGAGGCCGAAACCGACCAGCAGCGATTCCATGCCGAGATAGGTCTGGAAATCGCCGACCACGGGGATCGAGCCGCCGCTGCCGATCGTCACCGCCGGCTTCGGCCATTCGTCCGACAGCGCCGTCTTGGCCTTGGCCAGGAACGGCGAGTCGTAGGAAAGCTGGATCGCCGGCGAGCCACCATGCGGGTGGAACTCCACCGAACAGTCGGCCGGAATGCGCTCCTTGACGAATTGCTGGAAGGCGGCGCGGATCTTCTTGGGATCCTGCTTGTGGACGAGGCGGAAAGATACTTTCGCCGAGGCCTGCGCCGCGATCACCGTCTTGAAGCCCTTGCCGGTGTAGCCGCCGGTGATGCCGTTGAACTCGGCCGTCGGCCGTGCCCAGGTGAGTTCCAGCAGCGAACGGCCCTTTTCGCCCGACGGGATCGAAAGGCCGACAGGGCCAAGGAACGTCTCGGCCGTTTCGCCCAGCGTTTCCCATGATTTCAGGATCTGCGACGGCGTTTCCTCGACGCCGTCATAGAAGCCCGGGATGGTGATATGGCCGTCCTTGTCGTGAATGTCGGCCAGCACCTTGGCCAGGATGCGGATTGGGTTGGCGGCGGCGCCGCCATAGAGGCCCGAATGCAGGTCGCGGTCGGCGGCCTTCACGGTGATCTCCTCGCCGACCAGCCCGCGCAGCCCCACGCAGATCGACGGCGTGTCGCGGTCCCACATGCTGGTATCGCAGACCAGCGCGAAATCAGCCTTGAGTTCATCGGCATTGGCTTCGAGGAAGGGCTTCAGCGACGGCGAGCCCGACTCCTCCTCGCCCTCGAACAGGATGGTGATGCGGCACGGCAGATTGCCATGCACCTGCTTCCAGGCCCGGCAAGCCTCGACGAAGGTCATCAACTGACCCTTGTCGTCGGCCGAGCCGCGCCCGGTGATCACCTTGTGGCCGGGCTCGATCTCCTTGACCGCCGGCGCGAACGGTTCGTTTTCCCAAAGCTCGATCGGATCGACCGGCTGTACGTCATAGTGGCCATAGAACAGCACATGCGGCGAACCGGCCGGCCCGTCATGATGCGCAACCACCATCGGGTGGCCGGGCGTGTCGCGGACGCTGGCGTCGAAGCCGATCACCTTGAGTTCTTCCACCAGCCATTCGGCCGCCCTGCGGCAATCGGCGGCATAGGCCGGATCGGTGGAGATCGACCTGATCCGGAGCAGGCCGAACAGGCGCTCCAGGCTCTGGTCGAGATTCTTGTCGAGACGGTCGAGAACGGGGGAAATTGACATTGATGAGCCTTTCGATTCAGTGCCGGAACCCTAAAGGCAGAGCGGACAAACGAAAAGCCCGGGACCATTGGACCACGGGCTCCAAGCGCGTATTCGAAACAAAAAAGACCGCCGTGGTGGAGGGGGAACCACGGCGGCCCTTCTACTCGAAACGATGCGGCAGCCCGGAGAGGGGGGATAGGCTGCCGCAGGTGTCCGGGATAGGCGGGGGACGGGCCTTGCTCCGGACGTCGGCGAAAATTGCCGATGCCATTTATCTGTGTCCTCGAACGTGGCGATTCAAGGGCACGAATATTACACTTTTGTAACATGGCCGTGAGCGGCCGTTGGACGGACGGAGCCAGGCAGTCCCGCGGGCGAAAATAATGCCGATTTCACCTCTTTCCAACCAACCTGTCGCCTGCCTGTCAGGGTGTTGCTGGAAGCGGTGCCTTTGGCATGGACCAAGCCGCCGCGCCGCGCTATCCCTGCCCGCATGAAAAAAGGCGATCATCTCTTTCTTGTCGACGGCTCCGGCTACATCTTCCGTGCCTATCATGCGTTGCCGCCGCTGACCCGCAAGTCCGACGGCCTGCCGGTCGGCGCCGTGTCCGGCTTCTGCAACATGCTTTGGAAGCTGATGCAGGATGCCCGCAACACCGATGTCGGCATCGTGCCGACGCATTTCGCCGTCATTTTCGACTATTCGTCGAAAACCTTCCGCAACGATCTCTATCCCGAATACAAGGCCAACCGTTCGGCGCCGCCGGAAGACCTGATCCCGCAATTCGGCCTCATCCGCCAGGCGACCAGGGCGTTCAACCTGCCCTGTCTCGAGATGGAAGGGTTCGAGGCCGACGACCTCATCGCGACCTATTGCCGGCTGGCCTGCGAGGCCGGCGGCGACACCACCATCATCTCCTCCGACAAGGACCTGATGCAGTTGGTCGGCCCGACGGTGAGCATGTACGATCCGATGAAGGATCGCCAGATCGGCATTCCCGAGGTCATCGAGAAATGGGGCGTGCCGCCGGAGAAGATGATCGACCTGCAGGCATTGACCGGCGATTCCGTCGACAATGTTCCCGGCGTGCCGGGCATCGGACCGAAGACCGCGGCGCAATTGCTCGAACAGTTCGGCGACCTAGACGGACTGCTTGAGCGCGCCGGCGAGATCAAGCAGGAGAAACGACGCGAATCCATCATCGCCAATGCCGACAAGGCGCGCATCTCGCGCCAACTGGTGACGTTGAAGAACGATGTGCCGGTGGCCGAGGGGCTGGACGAATTCGTCCTGCACGCGCCGGACGGGCCGAAGCTGATCGGCTTCCTCAAGACCATGGAATTCTCTTCGCTGACCCGCCGCGTGGCGGAAACGACGGGAACCGAGGCAAGCGACGTCCAGGCGATCGCTGTGACGGTCGAACGCGCCGACTCCGCGCATGGGCCGGACGTCGGCGCCGGCGCGCCAGTCGCGCCCAGCGCCGAGGCGAAGCAGGACGGCGAGACGGCCCTGGCCGCAGCCGGCGGCACCAAGGAGGGCAACACCCCCTCGCTTCTGTCGGCGCTTCGCCTGGAGGCCGCCACCGCCCGCAAGATCGACATTTCGGCCTATCAGTGCATCCGCGACGTCGCCAGCCTGAAGGCCTGGGTCGCCGAGGCGCTGGAGACCGGCATCGTCGCCTTCGATGCCCGCGCGACGTCGCCCGATCCGATGCAGGCCGAACTGATCGGCTTGTCGCTGGCGACGGCGCCAGGTCGCGCCGCCTATGTGCCGTTCGCCCACAGGAGCGGAAATGGCGACCTGCTCGGCGGTGGTCCGATCGACAACCAGATCCCGCTGCGCGAGGCGCTGGCCGTGCTGAAACCGCTGCTCGAGGACAAGTCTGTCCTCAAGATCGCGCAGAACCTGAAATACGATCTCGTCATCATGAGCCGCTACGGTATCGACGTCGGCCCTTTCGACGACACCATGCTGATCTCCTACGTGCTCGATGCCGGCACCTCGCATGGCCACGGCATGGACGCGCTTGCCGAGAAATGGCTGGGCCATAGTCCGCTTCAGCTCAAGGACGTGACCGGCTCCGGGAAAAATTCCGTCGGCTTCGACCAGGTCGACGTCGACAAGGCGACCGCCCACGCGGCCGAGGACGCCGATGTGACGCTCAGGCTCTGGCTGGTGCTGAAGCCGCGGCTCGCCGCCAAGGGCCTGGTGTCGGTCTATGAGCGGCTGGAACGGCCGCTGGTGCCGGTGCTGGCGCGCATGGAACAGCGCGGCATCTCGGTCGACCGGCAGATCCTGTCGCGGCTGTCGGGCGAACTGGCCCAGGGCGCAGCCCGGCTCGAGGAAGAAATCTACCAGCTCGTCGGCGAGCGCATCAACATCGGCTCGCCCAAGCAGCTCGGCGATATCCTGTTCGGCCGCATGGGTCTGCCCGGCGGCTCCAAGACCAAGACCGGCCAATGGTCGACCTCGGCGCAGCTTCTGGAAGACCTCGCCGCCGAAGGCCACGAACTGCCGCGCAAGATCGTCGACTGGCGCCAGCTGACCAAGCTGAAATCGACCTACACCGATGCGCTGCCCGGCTTCGTCAACCCGGACACCAAGCGGGTCCACACCTCTTACGCGCTCGCCGCGACGACGACGGGGCGCCTGTCATCCTCCGACCCGAACCTGCAGAACATCCCGGTGCGCACCGCCGAAGGCCGCAGGATCAGAACAGCCTTCATCGCCGACAGGGGCAACCGGCTGGTTTCGGCCGACTACAGTCAGATCGAATTGCGCGTGCTCGCCCATGTTGCCGAGATCCCGCAATTGCGGCAGGCCTTCGCCGACGGCGCCGACATCCACGCCATCACCGCCTCGGAAATGTTCAACGTGCCCGTGGAAGGCATGCCTTCGGAAGTGCGCCGCCGCGCCAAGGCGATCAATTTCGGCATCATCTACGGCATCTCGGCCTTCGGCCTCGCCAACCAGCTGTCGATTCCGCGCGAGGAGGCCAGCAACTACATCAAGAAGTATTTCGAGCGCTTCCCCGGCATCCGCGACTATATCGAGGAGACCAAGGCCTACGCCCGCGAGCACGGCTTCGTCGAAACCATCTTCGGCCGCCGCATCCACTACCCCGAGATCCGGTCCTCCAATCCCTCGATCCGCGCCTTCAACGAGCGCGCCTCGATCAACGCGCGCCTGCAAGGCACCGCCGCCGACATCATCCGCCGCGCCATGGTGCGCATGGACGAGGCGCTGGAGAAGGCCAGGCTTTCGGCCCGCATGCTCTTGCAGGTGCATGACGAGCTGATCTTCGAGACGATCGAGGCGGAAGTGGAGGCGACGATCCCCGTCGTGCGCCATGTCATGGAGAACGCGGCCATGCCGGCGGTGTCGATGTCGGTGCCGCTGCATGTGGACGCTCGAGCGGCGAACAATTGGGACGAGGCGCACTAGCGCCAGGCCGGCATCACCTGAATATCGATACACCTTAGACTAGGCAGCTTGCGCCCGGCACTTGGCACATGTCCCGCGGAACTCGATCACCGCCTTCTTGGCGGCAAAGCCGGTGGAGCGCACCCATTCGTCCAGCCGGTGGCCGACATCATGGTCGGACATTTCGCTCACCTGGCCACATGTGTCGCAGATGGCGAAAGCGGTCATGGAATGGCTGTGATCGTGCGGTTCGACGCAGGCGACGAAGGAATTGAGGCTTTCCAGCCGATGCACGAAGCCGGACTTCACCAGCGTGTCGAGCGCGCGGTAGACCTGCAGCGGCGCGCGGAAACCCCGCTCGCGCAGCTGGTCAAGCAAGGTGTAGGCGCTGAGCGGCCCGCTGGCGGCCTCGAGTTTCTCGAGCACGCACAGCTGGTTCTTCGTCAGCACATCCCTTGCCGCCATGATCCTGTTTCCGACCTGCCTCGTGTCACATACGGGCCGTTTCCATATGCAAACGGCCGCCCCCGTTCAGATAGCGACGAACCGCTGTCTTTGCTACTCCTCTGTTGAAACGCGCTGGCGCGGCATTCCGCGAAGACAACGGCGGGAGGGCTCCCGCCGTCGTCTACCGGCTTCCATGCCTACTTCCTCGGCGGGCCGTTGCGCTCGGCCGAGGCTGCCCACAGATTGATGTCGGACTCGCGCGCGTAATTGTCGATCTCGGCAAGCTCGGCGTCGCTGAAGTCGGGCGCCTCCAGCGCGCCGACACAGTCCTCCACCTGCTCCGGCCGGCTGGCGCCGATCAGCGCCGATGTCACCTTGCCCTTGCGCAGCACCCACGCCAGCGCCATCTGCGCCAGCGTCTGGCCACGACGGCCCGCGATCGCGTTCAACGCCTGTATGTTGGCGATGGTCTTGTCGTTGATGAAGGCCGGCCGCAGCGACTTGCCCTGGGAGGCACGGCTGCCCTCGGGGATGCCGCCGAGATATTTGTCGGTCAGCATGCCCTGTGCCAGCGGCGAGAACACGATGGAGCCGACGCCCAGCCCATCAAGCGTATCGAGCAGGCCATCGTCCTCGACCCAGCGGTTCAGCATCGAATAACTCGGCTGATGGATTACGCAAGGCGTGCCGAGCCGCTTCAGTATATCGGCCGCCTCGCGCGTGCGCTGCGAATTGTAGGACGAGATGCCGACATAGAGCGCCTTGCCCGCGCGCACCGCATGGTCGAGCGCGCCCATCGTTTCCTCCAGCGGCGTATCCGGATCGAAGCGGTGCGAATAGAAGATGTCGACATAGTCGAGCCCCATCCGCTTCAGGCTCTGGTCGAGGCTGGCCAGCAAATATTTGCGTCCGCCCCATTGGCCGTAGGGGCCCGCCCACATCTCGTAGCCGGCCTTGGTCGAGATGATGAGTTCGTCGCGGTAGGCGGCAAAGTCGGTGCGCAATATCTCGCCGAAAGCAATCTCGGCCGAGCCGGGCGGCGGCCCGTAATTGTTGGCGAGGTCGAAATGCGTGATGCCGAGGTCGAAGGCCTTGCGCACGATCGCCTGCTTGGTCGTGTGCGGCGTGTCGTTGCCGAAATTGTGCCACAGCCCCAGCGAGATCGCCGGCAGCTTCAGGCCGGACCGCCCGCAGCGGTTATAGACCATTTTTTCGTAGCGGTTTTCGGCGGCGACATAGGGCATGGGGAAATCCTCGAAGCTGGATGGACTGGGCACTGTCATCGCGAACGCGACGCGCAGGCCCTGCGCCCCAACCCTTACCCTCTCCCCGCGAAAACGGGGAGAGGGTTCATCAAAATTATCGATAATCCGCGATCTAGCTCTTCTTCGCCATCAGCGCCTTGGCTTCCTTGATGCCGAGCGCGGCTGGACGTTCGCAGGTGGTCTGCATGGCGACGAACTTGCCGGTTTCGCCCGAGCGCAGGATTCCCGTCATGACGTCGACGGCGTGCAGCGCCAGCTCCATCGAGCAGCGGTGCGGCCTGCCCTCGGAGATCGCAATCGCCATGTCGGCGAGGCCGGCGGTGCGATAATTGGCCATCATGCCCTGCGAATGCATCTCGTTGGGTACGCCGAACGGATGCTGCCATTTCGGCAGCTTCTTGACCGGCTTGGCCGCTTCGGTGAAGCGCACGTCGCCGCCGAAGAAGTTCGGATCCGGCACGAACACGCTCCCCATCTCGCCATAGAGCTCCATCGGCGCATGGCCGTGGCTCCAGACGTCCCAGCTGGTGTTGAGCGTGATCACGGCTCCGTTCTCGAACTCCAGCAGGCCGTGGATGGTGGTCGGCGTGTTGACCGGGATCCTTTCGCCCGCGCGCGGCTTCGAACTGATCGTGCGTTCCTTGGCCGGGGTTGTGGCGAAGGCCGCCACCTGCTTCACCGGTCCGATCAGCTGGATCAGATTGGTGATGTAATACGGCCCGATGTCGAGCACGGGGCCGGCGCCCGGCTGGAAGAAGAAGTCCGGATTGGGGTGCCAGTGCTCCATGCCGTGCCCCATGACATGGCAAGTGCCGCTGGTGATCCTGCCGAGCTTGCCGGTATCGATCAGGTTGCGCACCAACTGATGCGCGCCGCCGAAGAAGGTGTCGGGTGCCGAGCCGATGCGAAGTCCCTTCTTCTCCGCCCGCTTCTTCAAGTCGAGCCCCTCCTTGACCGAAAGCACGAAGGGCTTTTCCGAATAGACATGCTTGCCCGCGTCGAGCACCTGTTTCGACACTTCGTAGTGCACGGCCGGAATGGTCAGGTTGACGATGATGTCGATGTCGTCGGCCTTGAGCAGGTCCTCGACCGTCTCGGCGCGCAGCTTGAACTCCTTCGCCCGCGCTTTCGCGGCGTCCATGTTGATATCGGCGCAAGCCCGCATCTTGATGCCGCGAAACAGCGGCGCCAGCGAGAAATATGCCTTCGAGATGTTGCCGCAGCCGATGACGCCGACGCCAAGTTTGTTTGCCATGATGCTTGTTCCTAATAGGCCGTTACGGTTGCGATCGAACGGCGGGCGAAGCGCTCGATGTCATTGGGATTGTCCTGTTCCATGATGAAATATTTGGCCGCGCTCTTGGGCCGCAGCGCCTCGATCAGGCCGGCCCAGTCGATCGTGCCGTGGCCGACATCCGACCAGCCGTCCTCGTCCAGCCCCTCGCCCGGCCTTGCCATGTCCTTGACGTGAACGGCAACGATGCGCTTGCCGTGCCTTTCGATCCAGGGCAGCGGATCGGCGCCGCCGCGCACCACCCAGGCGACATCCATCTCCCAGCCGATGTCGGGCGCTGAAGCCAGGATGTGATCCTGTGGCAGCGAGCCGTCGGCGAGTTTTTTGAACTCGAAATCATGATTGTGCCAGGCAAAGCCGTAGCCGCCCTTCTTCGCCGTCTCGCCGACCTTGGCCAGGCGCTCGCCGAAGCCGCGCCAGCCGGCAGCGTCCGAAGGCCTGGACTCAGGCATGAGAAAGGGGCAGATCAAAAGCTTGATGCCGAGCGCTTCAGCTATCCTGCGCACGCCGTCGAAATCCTTCTCCAGCGCATCGATGGAGAAATGCCCGGTCGGCATGGCAAGGCCGTTTTTGTCGAGTTGAGCGCGGAAGGCCTTGGGATCGTCATAGACGCCGCCGAAGCCTTCAACCTCTGTGTAGCCGAGCTTGCCGAGCATCTCGAGCACGCCTTCCCAGGGCTGGAAATTGCGCGCGCTGTAAAGTTGGAATGACCAGTTCATCGTCTTTGTCCGTTCTGCTTGGGGGATGGTTATCGGGCTTTAGATGCGGCTGCCGGTTTGGGCATCGAAGAGCGAGGCGCGCATCGGGTCGAAGCCCACCGTCACCGCCTCATCGTTCTTGGGCGTCCGTTCCGAGGTGACCCGGACGCTGAAATTCTGCTTTGCAAGCTTCAGCCACACCAGCGTGTCGGACCCCATCGGTTCGACCACCTCGACATTGGCCGCCGTCGAGAATGGCCAGCCCGTGCCGCTGTTCAGGCTGACATGCTCGGGCCTGATGCCGAACACGGCAGGGCCGGCTTCCGGTTGCTTGTCGAAATGATAGGTGCCGAGTGGAACCTTGAGATTGTCGGCCACGAAAAACCAGTTGCCAGCGTCTTTCTCGAGCCTGCCGTCAATGAAGTTCATCGCCGGCGAACCGAGGAAGCCGGCGACGAAGCGGTTGACCGGTTTGTTATAGATGGTCTGCGGCGCGTCGAGTTGTTGGATGACGCCGCCGCGCATGACCGCGATACGGTCGGCCAGCGTCATCGCCTCGATCTGGTCATGCGTGACGTAGATCATGGTGTTCTGCAATTTGCGGTGCAAAAGCTTGATCTCGACGCGCAGTTCGGAGCGCAGCTTGGCGTCCAGGTTCGACAGCGGCTCGTCGAACAGGAACACGTCGACGTCGCGCACCAGCGCGCGCCCGATCGCCACGCGTTGGCGCTGGCCGCCGGAGAGCGCTGCGGGCTTGCGCTGCAACAGCGGCTCGATCTGCAGGATCTCGGCGGCGCGCGCTATGCGCTTCGCGATCTCGTCCTTGGGCACGCCAGCGACGCGCAGCCCGAAGGATAAGTTCTTCTCCACCGTCATCTGCGGATAGAGTGCGTAGGACTGGAACACCATGCCGATGCCGCGGTCCTTGGGCTCTTCCCAGGTGACGTTCTTGCCCTTGATGAAGATGCGGCCGTCCGAAATGTCGAGCAGTCCGGCGATGCAGTTGAGCAAGGTCGACTTGCCGCAACCCGAGGGTCCGAGCAGCACTATGAACTCGCCCTCGGCGACGTCGAGGTTGAGCGTCTGCAGCACCGAGACCAAGCCGAAGTTCAGCGACAGGTCCTGGATCGAAACGCTGGTGCCGTTTGCCGCCATCGACATCACCCTTTCACCGCGCCGGCGGCAATGCCGCGCACGAACAATTTGCCGGAAATGAAGTAGACGACCAGCGGCACCAGCCCGGTCAGGATGGTGGCGGCCATGTTGACATTGTATTCCTTCACCCCCTGCACCGAGTTGACGATGTTGTTGAGCTGCACCGTCATCGGATAGGTGTCGGGGCGCGTATAGACGACGCCGAACAGGAAGTCGTTCCAGATGCCGGTCACCTGCAGGATGACGGCGACGACGAAGATCGGCAGCGACATCGGCAACATGATGCGCAGATAAATGCCCCAGAAGCCGGCGCCATCGACGCGCGCAGCCCTGAACAGTTCCTCCGGCATGGAGGTGAAATAGTTGCGGAACAAGAGCGTCAGGATTGGCATGCCGAAAATGGAATGCACGATCACCAGGCCGCTCAGGCTGCCATAGAGGCCGATCTCGCGCAGGATGATCACGATCGGATAGATCATCACCTGATAGGGGATGAAGGCCCCGACGATCAGGATGACGAAGAACGTGTCGGCGCCCTTGAAGCGCCAATTGGCCAGCGCGTAGCCGTTCACCGAGGCGATTGCGATCGACAGGATCACCGAGGGGACGGTGATGCGCACCGAGTTCCAGAAGCCGCGAGAGAGACCGTCGCAGTTGAGACCGGTGCAGGCCTGCGACCATGCCTTGACCCACGGCTCGAACGTGATCTCGACCGGCGGCGAGAAGATGTTGCCGAGACGAATTTCCGGCATGCCCTTGAGCGAGGTGACAACCATCACGTAGAGCGGCAGCAGGTAATAGAGCGCCACCACGATGAGCGTGCCGTACAGGAAGATGTTGCGGCGCGACAACATGTGCCGGGGCTTCGGTCCGCTCGGTCCCGAGGCATCGGCGCGAATGGCGGCGGGGGACGCGGCCAGGGAGACGGCATGATCAGACACGCTTGCGGCCTCCGAATTCGAGATAGGCCCACGGCACGATGACGATCATCACCGACAAGAGCATCATGGTCGAGGCGGCAAAGCCCTGGCCGAGGTTCTGGGCGAAGAACATGTAGTCGTAGACATATTTGGCTGGCACTTCAGAGGAAATGCCTGGCCCGCCGCTGGTCTGCGCGACGACGAGGTCGTAGACCTTGACGATGCCCGACGCGATGATCACCAGCGTGGTGATGAAGACCGGCCGCATCATCGGGATGATGATGAAGACGTAGGTCTTCCAGGTGGGGATGCCGTCCACCCGCGCGGCCTTCCAGATGTCCTCGTCAATGCCGCGCAGGCCGGCCAGCATCAGGCACATGATCAGCCCGGTGCCCTGCCACAGCGCGGCGATCAATATGCCGTAGATGACGATGCTCGAATTGTAGAGCGGATCGAAATTGAAGCTTGTCCAGCCAAGGTCGCGAACCACTCCCTGAATGCCTAAATCGGGATTGAGCAGCCATTGCCAGACGAGGCCGGTGACGATGAAGGAAAGCGCGAAAGGATAGAGAAAGATGGTGCGGAAGGTGTCCTCGAAACGGATTTTCTGGTCGAGCAGTGCCGCAAGCAGGAAGCCGATTACCAGCGAGAAGACGAGCGACAGCACGCCGTAGATCAAGAGATTCTCGATCGAGACGAGCCAGCGCGGCGTCGCCCACAGCCGGTAGTACTGGTCGAGCCCGACGAAATGCAGACGCGGCAGAAGCTTCGAATTGGTGAAGGAATAAAGCACCGTCCAGGCTGTGCCGCCGACAAACACCACCAGCGCGGTGAGGATCATCGGGATCGAAGCGACCTTCGCATTGAGGTTGCGGAAGAGTTGGCTCGGGCGTTCGCTCTTGCTCATCGGTGCAGCCATGCTGGATCGGGTAAGGGCGACAAGGTCGGCACGCCTCGCTCCCGGCCCTGAGGTGGCCGGGAGCGAGGCGGCTTGTCGGGGGTCAATCGGCCGAGGCGATGATGTCGGCGAAGCGCTTTTGCGCTTCTTCGAGCGTCATGTCGGGCTTGGCGAAGAACTCCGAGAAGAGATCCTCCTTCTGCTTCTGGCTGTCCTGCGAGAGCAGTTGGTCCGTCCAGGGAATGACGGCGCCCTTGGCCAGGATGTCGAGCCCCTTCTTCATGCAATCATTGGCAGCGTTGAGGTCGACGTCGCCGCGCACCGGCAGCGAGCCTTTCTTGAGGTTGAAGGCGACCTGGGTCTTGGGATCGAGCAAGGTCTCGGCCAGCACTTCCTGCGCCTTGGACTTGTCGGCGTCCTTGAGCAGTGGGAAATAGAAGGCGTCGCCGCCGGTGGCGATGACCTCGTTCAGGCCAAGCCCGGGAAGGCAGGTATAGTCCTTGCCGGCTGTCTTGCCGGCGACCTGGAATTCGCCTTGCGCCCAGTCGCCCATGATCTGGCCGCCGGCCTTGCCGGTGATGACCATGTTGGTGGCCTGGTTCCAGTCCTGGACATTGGTGTTCTTGGCCATCTTGCGCGCATCGTCGGCCGCCTTGAAGACCTTGGCGACTTCGGGACCGGCGGCGAACGTCGCATCCTTGTCCTTGTAGACCTTGAGAAAGGTGTCGGTGCCGCCCACTGCGGCGAGCAGCACGTCGAAGGCGCCCGACGCCTGCCAGGCCTGCCCGCCGACCGCGAGCGGGACGATTCCGGCCTTTTCCAGCGCCGGGGCGGCGGCGACATATTCGTTCCAGTTCTTCGGCACCGGCACGCCCGCCTTCTCGAAGGCCGCGTTCGACAGCCACAGCCACTGCCAGGAGTGAATGTTGACCGGCACGCAATAGATCTTGCCGTCGATGGTGCAACCGTCGAGCAGGCTCTTCGGCCGCACGACCTCGGTCCACTTGCCCTTGGTGGCGACATCGGTGAGATCGCGCATCAGGCCTGCCTGCACCAGCTCTTCCGCTTGCCGGCCGTGGTTGAACTGGGTGGCGCCCATCGGGTCGCCGCCGGTGATGCGGCTGATCATGATCGGCCGCGCCGTGCCGCCGGACCCGGCGATGGCGCCGTCGACCCAGTGGTTGCCGGTTGCGTCGAAGGCTTTGGCGAGTTCGGCGACCGCCGCCGCCTCGCCGCCGGATGTCCACCAATGGGTGACTTCCAGATCGGTTGCGGCCGCCGGCCCGGCAAAATTCAACGCCACCGTCGCCGCAAGCGCGGCGGTCAGGAATTTGTATCGCATTTCGGTTTCCTCCCAGAATCTGAAACGTTACAGATTTTCGATACGGCAATTGCAAGATATGCGCAACCCTTCCCTTGAAAGTCAGTTCGATATTTTTCGAGGCGCGAACAAAATCCTTTCGGGATGGAGCCCGTTGTGCAGCGCAATACGCAAAATCCCACATGGCAAGACAGAAAGCTCGCAAGAAGCTTGCTCCCAATGCCTTTCCTGCTGATTCCCAACGCTTTTCGGCGGCGAGCCCATGCGGACTTTCGACCTCGGCCACAGCCTGGTCGAACACCGGTCGTGACAATCTGTAACGTTTCAGTATAGGCTTGTTCAGCTAAGGAGACGCGCCATGGGAGCGACGGCGGCGATTGCCGGCCTGGCCGGCGGCTGCTAAGCGCCTGACGGGGCGGGACGAATGGACAGACGGCGCACGGACAGCGATGACGAGACGTCGGCCAGGGAGCGGCCGACGCTGAAGACGCTTGCCTTCATGACCGGGCTCGGCGTCACCACCGTGTCGCGGGCGCTGAAGGACGCGCCGGAGATCGGCGCCGAGACCAGGCGCCGCGTCCAGCTCGTGGCCAAGCAGATCGGTTACCGGCCGAACCGCGCCGGCGTGCGCCTGCGAACCGGCAAGACCAACGTCATCAGCCTCGTGCTCAACACCGAGCACGAGATCATGAGCTTTGTCTCAGACATCATCTACGGCGTCACCGAAGTCATCGCCGATACGCCCTACCATCTGATCGTCACGCCCTACTCGCGCTCGCAGGATCCGCTGGATCCGGTGCGTTATCTGGTGGAGACTGGCTCCGCCGATGGCGTCATCATTTCGCGCACGCAGCCCAACGATCCAAGGGCCCGCTACATGCTGGAGCGCGGCATACCTTTTGCAACGCACGGCCGCACCGATATGGGGCTCGTGCACCCCTATCATGATTTCGACAATTACGCCTTCGCGGCCGAGGCGGTGCGCCATCTGGCCGGCTTGGGCCGGCGTCGGCTGGCTCTGGTGACGCCGCCGGTCGGCCTGACCTATCACGGCCACACCGTGAACGGCTTTGCCGACGCGCTGAGCGAAGTCGGCGCCTCGGAGGTGCCGTTCAACACCGTTTCGATCGACCACTCGATCGAGCAGATCAGGATGAGGACCGCGCAGCTGATGCGGCGCGACATCAGGCCGGACGGCATCGTCAGCAGCGCCGCGGCCGCCACGCTTGCCATTGTTGCCGGCATCGAGGACGCCGGGTTGAAACTCGGCCGCGACATCGACGTGGTGTCGAAGCAGTCGTCGGAACTGCTGCATCTGTTCCGCCGGGAACTGCTGATCGTCAACGAGAACTTCCGGCTGGCCGGCTCCGAGCTCGCCCGCGCCGTGCTCGGCTGGATCGGCGGCGCGGCGCCCGGCTCGCTGCAGTCACTCAGCGCGCCGGGCGAAGTTGTGGCCTATCGCGGCTGATTGAAGCCCCGCCGCCAGAGCAATTCCCGCGTAGCTTTCCTAAGGCATTGCCCAAAAAACAAAGAGATAGAGCGGTACGCCGTTCCGCGAAACGCTGAACCGTTAGCCGGCGGCGCCGCTCCCCCAGGGTCCATGGAAGGCGCCCTTGTCATCGATACGCTCGAAGCCATGCGCACCGAAGAAATCACGCTGTGCCTGGATCAGGTTCGAGGTCCCGCGGCCCTGGCGATAGCTGTCGAAATAGGCAAGGGCCGAAGACAGCGCCGGCACCGGCGATCCGGCTTCGGAAGCCCTGGCCACGACGCGCCGCAGTGACGGATGCGCCTCCTGCATCATGGTGATGAAGGCCGGCGCCATCAGGAGATTGGTCGAAGCGCCGCCGCGGCCGAAGGCTTCGGCCATGGTGTCGAGCATCTGCGATCGGATGATGCAGCCGGCACGCCAGATCTTGGCGATGGTCGGCATCGGCAGGTTCCAGTTGAACGCCTTCGAAGCGCCGCTCATCACGGCGAAGCCTTGCGCGTAGGCTGATATCTTGCCGGCGAACAGCGCCAGTTCCAGATCCTTGAGCAGGTCTGCCTTGTCGCCCGAAATCCTGGTGACGCCGATGTTGCCATAGGCTTTTTCCGCCGCAAGCCGCTCGTCCTTGATCGATGACAGGACGCGTGCCGCCACCGCCGCCTCGATGGCGGTCGCCGGAATGCCGAGTTGCTGTGCCTCGATAACCGACCATTTGCCGGTGCCCTTCTGGCCGGCGCGGTCGAGGATGATGTCGACCACCGGCTTGCCGGTCTTGGGATCATCTGACGCCAGCACCTTGGCGGTGATCTCGATCAGGTAGGAGTTGAGCCGGCCCTTGTTCCAGCCGGCGAATACGGCGCCGATCTCCTTCGGCGCCATGCCCAGGCCATCGCGCAGGATGCCGTAGATCTCGCCGATCATCTGCATGTCGGCATATTCGATGCCGTTGTGGATGGTCTTGACGAAATGGCCGGCGCCGTCGGTGCCGAGCCAGGCCGCGCATGGCTCGTCCTTGAACTTGGCGGAGATTGCCGTCAGCACCTTCTCGACGCGCTTCCAGGACTCCTCGGTGCCGCCGACCATGATCGACGGCCCGTGGCGCGCACCCTCCTCGCCGCCGGACACGCCCATGCCGATGAAGGTGAGGCCGGAGCCCGCCAGCTCGGAAAAGCGCCGCATCGTGTCGCGGAAATTGGCGTTGCCGGCATCGATGACGATGTCGTCATGGGACAGCACGCCGCGCAATGCGGCGATCTGTTCATCGACCGGCTTGCCGGCCAGCACCATGATGATGATCGGACGCGGCGGCCGGATCGCGGCGGCGAGTTCTTCCAGGCTGTAGCAGGGGACAACCATATCCCTGAGCGCGCCGGCATTCTCGACAAAGGCATCCGTACGCGCCTTGGTGCGATTGAACACAGCGATGCGGTGCCCGTGCTCGGCGATGTTGAGCGCCAGGTTGGAGCCCATCGTGCCAAGGCCGATCAGGCCAATTTCGGCTTTTTCCATGTTTCTTCCCTGCTTTCGGATCTTGTTTGTTCGAGCCCGCGATTGCCCGGGTTTTTGCCAAGATGCATCCTGCCAGGATGATTGACGGGCCTTCAGGCTCGCGTCAACCGCCTCGCCGAATTGTGTTGGAGAGCCATCACGGCCTGATGTCTACCGGCGCCTCGATCTTCACCATCTCGAAATCGGAGACCAGTATGTCGATGCGCGCCGTCCACCGGCCAGGGACCGGGATGACGAGATCGTCGACACGCCAGCTGCCGTCGCCGGGCTTTGTCGCGGCCCGCTTCAGCGGCTCGATGCCGGAGTCCGGCTTCGACAGCACCAGCGTCACCTCCTTGGCGTCGAGCGGCCCGAAATCGCCGGTCATGATGATCATCGAGGCGGCGACCGGCCCGGCATGGCCGGGCGTGATGCTGAGGTCGGCCATCGCCTTCAGCGCGTGGATATGAACCGACACCGGCTGCGCCGCGGCAATCGCCAGCGCCCGTGGCGGCGGCGTGAAGCGCCAGCCGGCGGCAACACCGAAGATGGCGAGTACGATCAGTATTTCGACGCCGATCGAACGGGTGAGCCTGCGCCGCACTTCCGTCGCCCCCGCCTCGGCCATTGCCGTCAACCTCCAGCGGTTGACGGCGGCGAGCGTGAACAGGAAGACCAGCAGCGCGAGCTTGACCAGCAGCAGCCGGCCATAGGCGGTGTTGACCAGCGCTGCGGGTGTTTGCACCTGGATGACGGCCAGCACCACGCCGGCGGCGGCAAGCAAGGCCACCACCGGCATGATAGCGGCGGAGAACCGGCGAAGGAACGTGACGGCTTCGGCATCCTGCCGTTTCAGCGCGAGTCCGAGCGGCGCCAGCGCGCCGGCCCAGAAGGCAATGCCCGCGCCATGCAGGAACACCATCGGCCGCGTCAGCCATTGCGGCTCGGCGGCACTTGCGTGGCCGCTGGCGGCGAGCGCGAGACCCGTTCCGGCCAGGCCGGCGAGCGCGAGGGGCCTGGCGGCCGCGCGCGGCCCGGCCAGCGACAAAAGACCGAGCCCCAGCGCGATCAACGCGATCAACGCCATCCAGCCGAAGCTGGTGCCGAGACCGGCGGTCCAGATGGCCGGCTGCGCCATATGCGAGAGCGGCGCGCCGAGCGCATCCAGCCCTTGAAAGCCAAGCGACAGGGTTGCCGCGACCAGCCCGCACAGGATTGCGGCGGCGACGAAGCGCTGTCCGGCGCGGCCACCCCGCGCCAGCCAGGCGAGAGCGAAGGCGCCGCCGACCCCGAGGAATAGGCCGATATAGAGGCAGACCTTGCCGATCCAGATCGCCGAGCGCAATTGCCAGTCGACGGCTTCGGAAACAGCCGGCGGCTGGCTCGCCGCGCCGATGGAAAACAGCAGAGAGCCGCCGACCGGATGACCGTCGGCGGAAATCACTCGCCAGCTCAGCACATGCGTGCCCGATCCAAGTGCCTGCGGATCGTCGATCACGACGGTCTGGTCGCTGAGGCGGAAGGACGTCAGCGGAACGGGCGTGCCGTCGGGCTTCACCAGCGTCAGCACCAGTGGCGAGACCGGTTCGCTGAAAGTCAGCGCGAATTGCGCCGGGGCCTGCGACAGCACGGCGCCGTCGGCCGGATCGGTCTTGATCAGCGCGGCGTGCGCAAAGGCCTGATTTGTCGTGGCCACGGCAATCAGCATGGCCAAGGTCAGCAGCCCTATGGCAGCTCGGCCGATGAGCTTGCCGGTCGCGCGAACCGTCCTGGAAGGGAATATCACCGTCATGTCATTGCCATAAATGCGGCGCGCTCCGGACAATGGAGCGCACCGCGAGAGCTTACTTTTTCGGCGTGAGCTCGATGCCGGGCGCGGGGTTCTCCAGGGCGTCTTCGTCCTGCCCGGCCGCCGGGATTTCGATCCAGCGGTCGGCGGCGCCATCGCACTCCTGCACCACCGGGAAATAGAGTTTCTGACCCGCCGGGAGGTCTGCCGTCAGCATCGCACGGAAGACGAACTCGTCGTAGAATTCGTCTGGCAGATTGCCGCCGCTCCAATCGACCTCCTTGACGCCGTCGGCCACCGCCTGGCCGTAGAGCTGGTAGGATTTCTCG
This sequence comes from Mesorhizobium sp. B2-5-11, assembly GCF_006440835.1. Taxonomy (NCBI): domain Bacteria; kingdom Pseudomonadati; phylum Pseudomonadota; class Alphaproteobacteria; order Hyphomicrobiales; family Phyllobacteriaceae; genus Mesorhizobium; species Mesorhizobium sp. B2-5-11. The sequence goes on along the minus strand of NZ_VFUK01000008.1, from coordinate 68,143 downwards.
TACTTGCCCTTCTTGGTCTGCAGCGTCCAGCCGGGCTTCGGCATCGGCTTCACCGCGATCACCCCTTCCGGGATCTGCACGCGCACGGCGGTCGTCGCCTTGCCGTCACAGCCATGCGGCACCCGCAGGATGGCCTTGTAGGTCGAACCGACCGCCGCTTCCTGTGTTTCGAGCGTGACATGCGCAAAGGCGGCACTGGTCCCCAGCGCCAGAAGCGCGCCGGCCGACAGAAGATACTTGTTCATGATGGTCCCTCTGAATTCAATAGTTGTGGATGGCGCGGTCAATTGGCGTGGTCGTCCATGCCACCGCCCATGCCTTCGACAGCGAACTCGACGTTGACGGCGCCAGCCTTTTCGAAGGTCAGCGTGGCTGCGAATTCTTCGCCCTGCTTGGGTTGCCGCTTCAGGCCGATGAACATCAGGTGATAGCCGCCGGGTGCTAGCGCCACCTTGCCGCCGGCCGGGATTTCCAGGCCGCCCGTCACCGGCCGCATGGTCATGACGCCGTCCTTGACGCCCATTTCATGCAGCTCTGCTTTTTCGGAGACGTCGGAGGAAATCGACAGCAGCCGGTCGGGTGCATTGCCCTTGTTGGTGATGGTGAAATAGCCGCCGGCCACCTTGGCGCCTGTGGGTGTCGCGCGCGACCAGGGATGCTCGATCTCGAGATCGCCGGCCTTGAATTCATGCGCGCAGACGGCCTGGGCACCGAAGAACAACAGCACAAACGCCAGCACGGCAAGGCCGACACGTTCATTGAAACGGCGCAGGAATTTGGTGCGGCCGCCCGAAGGAGGCGCCGCGATATGAAAAGCTTGGGACATGGTTTGCTCCATGAATAGGGGATCGCGCCGTTGGCCGGTCGCGAACGATTCGTTCTTTGGATGAAAGCACCGGCGGAAGGTTCCGCCGGGCGTACAGCAGGCTCAGGCCGAAAGCGGCGGCGCGCGCGGGTTCGACGGCGACCGCTGGCGCGCGAAATTGAGATGCGTGGCCGCCGGAAAGATGAAAACGACGGCTTCGAACGAAAGCGAGGCCAGCGCAAGCCCGGCATCGGGTGGCGGCGCAAAGGCCGCTGAAACCATGCTGCAGCCCAGCATGCAGCATGCCGGCAGATGCGACGGATGCGGGCCGCCATCGGGAAGCTGGGCAGTGCCCTCGTGGGTGCAGATGACGTTGCCGAAGGCGTCGATTTGCGAGGCGGCCGGTCCGGTGGCGAAGGCGAATGCGCTCAGCGTCGACTGAAGCAGCAGCAGGTAGGCCGCGACAAGCGCGACCGGAATGCTCCACCGTCTCCCCTTTTTGGTCAAATGACTTGCCTGTTCAAACCATCTGCATCTTCAAGCGATCACCGGAAGATGTCTACCACGGCAGCAAGAGACGGAAAATCGGCAAATCGGTGCTGCGGCAACGCGGCGCGATCAGGGCCTCTGTGGGTGCCGGCTCTCGGGGATCGAGGTCAGCAGCGTCTGGCGCGCCGACTTCAAATGCTTGCGGCAGGCGGCATCGACCTTGCCCAGGTCGCGTGATTTGAGCGCCGCGATATAGGCCAGATGCTCGCCGATCGCGATTTCGTTGCGCTCGCGCTCCTGCGCCTTGTTCCACTGGTAGTGGTAATGGAAGATCATGGCGATGACATCATAGAAATCGACGATGAAGCGGTTGTGCGAGGCGCGGTGGATCAGCCGATGGAAGCGCTCGTCGAGCTCCGAGAATTCGTTGAAGCGCGTGGCGATGTCACGGGCGAGGCCGCGGTGTTCCTCTTCGAGATTGTCGAGATCGGCCCACACCGCGCTGTCCTGCGGCAGTGCGGTGAACGCCGATGCCGAGCGCAGCTCGAACATCTCGCGGATTTCCGTCAACTCCAGCGCGAAGGCGCGGGTGAAACCCTTCAGCACCCAATGGCTGTTGCGGCGCTTCTCGATCAGGCCGAAGCGGGAGAAGCGGATCAGGAACTCGCGCACGCTGGTGGTGCCGACGCCGATCTCGCGCGCCAGTTCGAGCTCATTGATCTGCATGCCGGCCTCGGCGCCGCCGGCGAGCAGCCTGCGCATGAACGACCGCTCGATGATCTCGGCCAGCGTGTCGGTCTCTTCCTCGGGAAAGAAATCATCGGGGCGCGTTTCGCGCAGCACCGTCTTGGCGCGCTTGTTCCAGGCGATCAATCCGGTTTCTTCCATGCGCGCAAGGATGCTGCGCACAGTGGTGCGGCTGACGCCGAGCAGCGTACCCAGCTCCGGTTCCGAAGGCAGGCTGCGCGTCTCGTCGAGCAGCCTAAGGCACCTGTTATAGGCATCCTTGTAGACGTTGTTGCTCTTCGACATGCCCTGACCCATCGCTGGCCGGCGCTTGCGGCGGCCGGCTTGAAGCGCAATATGACGTTCCTATCGCCCTCGAAAGCGGAATCGCTTTGCCGAGGGGCTCGCTTACCGGTTGCAGCGCCGCTACTCATCCAGCCGCATAGGAACTGCCGGAAAAAACAATTGACGCAAAACTGTTTTTTCACGATAAAAGACATTAACTCTTAACAGGCGCGTGTCAATCCGCGCCTCCCAGGATCACCCCAGGAAACGCCCGTGAACGCCTCCAACTCAATTCTTCTGTCCCCAGCCGACAATGTCGCGGTCGCCAATGGCCGCATCGAGACCGGCACCGCGCTGCCCGGCGGAGCGCTTGCCGCCGCCATCATCGAGCCCGGCCACAAGGTGGCGATCAAGCCGATTCCCGCCGGGTCCGCCGTGGTCAAATATGCCCAGGCAATCGGCCGCGCCACGCAGGACATCGCGCCCGGCGAGCATGTCCATTCGCACAATCTGGTGTTCGAGGCCGGCCGCCTGCCGGTGGTACCGCCAAGCGAGGCCGAGCATGCGACCGAGGCCGACCGCGCCCGCACCTTCATGGGTTATCGCCGCGCCGACGGCCGCGCCGGCACGCGCAACTTCATCGGCATCATCGCCAGCGTCAACTGTTCGGCCACCGTCTGCCACGCCATCGCCGACGCGGCCAACCGCACGCTGCTGCCAAAATATCCCGGCATCGACGGCTTCGTCCCGATCGTTCACGGCCAGGGCTGCGGCATGAGCGCCACCGGCGACGGCATGATGGTGCTGCACCGCACATTGGCCGGCTATGCCCGCCATCCCAATTTCGGCGGCGCGCTGATGGTTGGGCTCGGCTGCGAGGTCAACCAGCTCACGCTGTACGGCCAGAAGGGTGCGGCCGCCGGTAAGCGCCATTTCAACATCCAGGACGCCGGCGGGTCGCGCAAATCGGTCGAAAAGGCCATGGGCGTACTGGCCGAGATCGCCGAGGAAGTCGGCGAGCTCAAGCGCGAACCGATCCCCGTGAGCGAGATCGTCGTCGGCCTGCAATGCGGCGGCTCCGACGGCATGTCGGGCATCACGGCCAATCCGGCGCTGGGCGCTGCGGTAGACATTCTGGCCGGCGTCGGCGGCATCGGTATTCTCTCCGAGACGACGGAAATCTACGGCGCCGAACATCTGCTCGCCTATCGCGCCGCGACGCCCGAGATCGCCAAGAAGCTCGATGGCTACGTCAAGTGGTGGGAAGACCACGTCGCCAAGCACGGCGCCTCGATCGACAACAACCCCTCGCCCGGCAACAAGCGCGGCGGCCTCACCACCATCCTGGAGAAATCGCTGGGCGCGGTAGCCAAGGGCGGCCAGACGCCGCTCAACGGCGTCTTCGGCTATGCCGAAAAGGTCACCGGCAGCGGGCTGGTGTTCATGGACACGCCCGGCTACGACCCGGTGTCCGCCACCGGCCAGGTGGCGGGCGGCGCCAACATCATCGTCTTCACCACCGGCCGCGGCTCCTGCTTCGGCTGCCGGCCGACGCCGTCGATCAAGGTCGCCACCAACTCGACCATGTATCATCAGATGGAAGAGGACATGGACGTCAATTGCGGCGTCATCGCCTCCGGCGAGAAGACCATCGCCGGCATGGGCCGCGAGATCTTCGAACTGATCGTCGAGACGGCCTCCGGCCGCAAGACCAAGAGCGAGGATTTCGGCTACGGCGACAACGAGTTCGTGCCCTGGCATCTCGGCGCGACGCTCTAGCTCTTTGAAGTCGCGCAGTCCGGAAAGTGGCCACGAGCTTTCCTGGAATGCTGCAGCTTGAGTCTTGGAATCTGCCGCGCCGGATAATGGCGGGCAACGGGGAGGTTGTGCATGGAAAAACGCCGCATCGGCCAGACGGCGCTCGAGGTCACCGAAGTAAGCTTCGGCGGTGCCGCGATCGGCGGGCTCTACCGCGCCTGTTCGCGCGAGGCGGCGATGGAAACGTTGCAAGGCGCGTGGGAGGCGGGCCTGCGCTATTTCGACACCGCGCCCTTCTATGGTTTCGGCCTGTCGGAGCGGCGTTTCGGCGACTTCCTGCGCTATAAGCCGCGCGATTCCTATGTGCTGTCGACCAAGGTCGGGCGCCTGTTCCGGCCCGTTCCGGAGGATCAGGTTCCCGATCACTCCTATGTCGATCCGCTGCCCTTCGCGCTCGACTACGACTATTCCTATGACGGCATCATGCGCTCGGTCGACTTCAGCTATGCGCGGCTTGGTCTAAACAGGATAGACATCCTGTTTGTGCACGACATCGGCGTGTACACGCATGGCGTCGAGAAGACCAAAATGCACTTTCGCCAGTTGATGGACGGTGGGCTCAAGGCGCTCGAAGAACTGAAAAACTCCGGCGTCATTTCCGCCTACGGGCTCGGCGTCAACGAAGTCCGGATATGTCTCGACGTGATGCGTCGCGCGCCGCTCGATTGTATCCTGCTCGCCAGCCGCTATTCCTTGCTCGATCGCAGCGCCGAGGCCGAACTTTTGCCGCTCTGCCGCGCCCGACAGACTTCGCTGGTCATCGGCGGTGTGTTCAACTCCGGCATATTGGCGACCGGACCGGTGCAGGGCGCCCATTTCGACTACAAGCCCGCCAGCGGTGACGTGCTCGACCGCGTCGGCGCGATGGAGCGGATCGCCGCCGAAGGTGGTTACCCGCTCGCCGCCGCCGCGTTCCAGTTCCCCCTCCAGGAATCCTCGGTCGCCACCGTGCTGACCGGCACCGCCAAGCTGGCGAACCTGACCCGCAATCTCGAACTGCTCGATGTCGACGTGCCTCAGGCGGACTACGCCAGGTACCGCCCCTACACCGTGGTGCAGGAATTGGCATGAAGCCGCCGGCCCGCCCGGGTGAAGGTGCGATCGCGGGGCTTCACGATCCCGCGAACCGGAGAAGGAACGGGCATTCTATATTGACTAATTTATGGAATTAATATTCCATACGTTAGTCACGCGAAACGGAAGCGTCGGGCAGAGAGCAAGGCGCCAGTGCGGTCATGACCGCCGTGTCCCGAGGATGGCATAAACACCGCTTGCATCGACCGGATCGATGCACTATCAAAATGCTGCAACTGTTTTTTATTGATAAAGTTCTGTTTGGCTACGCCTATCCGAACCGAGCTTCCGTATCGTTCACCGGGCGACCTAGGGAGGAATTCCATGAAATTCGTGACCAACATTCTCAATCGCCGCGCAGTCATGGCGCTGGCGGCCGCGTCGATGCTTGCCGGCGTCATGCACTCGGCGCCGGTTTCGGCGGCGGACGTGACCATTCCGATCATCGTCAAGGACACCACGTCCTTCTACTGGCAGATCGTTCTGGCCGGGGCCCGCAAGGCCGGCAAGGATCTCGGCGTCAACGTGCCGGAGCTCGGCGCCCAGGCAGAAACTGACGTCAACGGCCAGATCTCGATCCTCGAAAACGCCGTCGCCAGCAATCCGGCGGCGATCGTCATCTCGCCGACCGAGTTCAAGGCGCTCGGCAAGCCGATCGACGAAGCCGCCGCCAAGGTCAAGGTTATCGGCATCGATTCCGGCGCCGACTCCAAGGCCTTCACCTCCTTCCTGACCACCGACAACGTCCAGGGCGGCCGCGTCGCCGCTGACGGCCTCGCAGCGGCCATCGGCGAAGCCAATGGCGGCAAGATCGAGGGCGACGTTGCCCTGATCACCAACACGCCTGGCGCCGGCTCGCTCGAACAGCGCAAGCAGGGCTTCATCGAACAGCTCAAGGCGAAATATCCGGGCCTGAAGCTGGTCGCCGACAAATATGCCGACGGCCAGGCCACCACCGGCCTCAACATCGCCACCGACCTGATCACCGCCAATCCGAACCTCAAGGGTATTTTCGCTTCCAACCTGATCATGGCGCAGGGCGTCGGGCAGGCTGTCGCCGAAAACAGCCTCGGCGGCAAGCTGGCGCTGGTTGGCTTCGACAGCGACGAGAAGCTGATCAAGTTCCTCAACGATGGCGTCATTTCCGCCCTCGTCGTCCAGGATCCCTACCGGATGGGCTATGACGGCATCAAGACCGCGCTTGCCGCCTCCAAGGGTGAAAAGGTCGAGACCAATGTCGACACCGGCGCCAACCTGGTCACCAAGGCCAACATGAAGGATCCCAAGATCGACGCGCTGCTCAACCCGAAGCTCAACTGAGCATCGGCACGCGCAACTGTTTCCGGGGCCTCTGCGCCCCGGAAACAACAGGGAGGATTGCCATGACGTCGACCGCGCAGGAACTGCATCCGGCCCCCGTGCTGGAGCCCGGCAGGACGATCCTCGAGCTGCAGGGTCTGGAAAAGCGGTATCCCGGCACGCATGCGCTGAAGCCTGTGACCCTGGCCTTCAAGGCGGGAGAGATCCACGCCATCGTCGGCGAGAACGGTGCCGGCAAATCGACCCTGATCAAACTTCTGACCGGCGTCATCCCGCGCACCTCCGGAGAGGTTGTGTGGGAAGGCAAGCCGGCTGCCCTGGCGACGCCGCACGAAGCCATGGCGCTCGGCATCAACGCCGTGCACCAGGAAGTCGTGCTCTGCCGCCACCTGACCGTCGCCGCCAACATGTTCCTCGGCGAGGAGAACTCGCGCTTCGGCATCCTCCAGCAACGAGCCATGGTCAGGGAAGCGCAGAAGATCATCGACGGTCTCGGCTTCGACCTGCCGGCGCATGTCGTGCTCGGCGATCTCACCATCGGCCAGCAGCAGCTGATCGCCGCCGCCCGAGCCACCGTGCGCGGCACCAAATTCCTGATTTTCGACGAGCCGACCGCCTACCTCACCCGCAAAGAGGCCGACCAGCTGTTCACGCTGATCCGCCGCCTGAAGGGTGAAGGCGTCACCATCATCTACATCAGCCATCGCATGGAGGAGGTGTTCGAGCTCGCCGACCGCGTCTCGGTGCTGCGTGACGGCACGCTGGTCGGCACCCGCAACATCGCCGAGACCAATGAGCCGGAGCTGGTCAAGCTGATGATCAACCGCTCGATCGAGCAGATCTATCACAAGGAGCATTTCACGCCGGGCGCCGTCATCGCCGAGGCGCGGAACCTGTCCGGCAAGGGTTTCGAGAATGTCTCTCTGTCGGTGCGCGCGGGCGAGATCGTCGGGCTCTACGGCCTGATCGGAGCCGGCCGCAGCGAATTCGTCACCACCCTCTACGGCCGCCACCGCAAATCGGCCGGCCAGGTGTTGTGGGAAGGCAAGGAGGTGCAGGTCAACTCCGAGCACGACGCCATCAAGCTCGGCATGGCGCTGGCACCGGAAAGCCGCCGCGACCAGGGCCTGTGCCTCAACCTGCCGGTTGCATTGAATCTCAACCTGCCGATCTACAAGCGCATATCGAAAAATCTGCTGATCTCGTCTGCGCAGGAGAAGGCCGAGGCGGACCGGCAGATCGCCGACCTCAGGATCAAGACGCCGACGCGCGGCGCGCTGGCCTCCAGCCTGTCGGGCGGCAACCAGCAGAAGATCGTCATCGGCAAGTGGCTGGCGCACGGCGCCAAACTGTTCATCTTCGACGAGCCGACGGTCGGCGTCGATGTAGGCACCAAGGCCGAGATCTACCGGCTGTTCAGTGTGCTGTTGTCCAAGGGCGCGGGCATCATCCTGATCTCGTCCTATCTGCCTGAGGTCTACGAACTGGCTGACACGCTGCATGTGTTCAGGCGCGGCAAGCTGGTGGCCACGCATGGTTTCCGCACCGCCGATCACGAGGACATTCTGAGCCAGGCCCTGGCCGAGAAACAAGAAAAGACGGGAGGACAGACATGAGCACCGAGGCGATCCCTGCCGAAAAGCCGAGGCGCAACTACAATGCCCTGTTCGGGCTGACGCTGCTTGGCCTGCTGCTTCTGATGTGGGTCATCCTGGCGGTCGCCACGCCGTCCTTCGCTTCGGCGCTCAATATCACCAACCTGCTGCGCCAGGGTTCTCTGATCGCCATCCTGGCCGTCGGCCAGACCTTCGTCATCATCACCGGCGGCATCGACCTTTCCGTCGGCGCCATCGTCGGCTTCGCCACCGTCATCGTCGCGCTGCTGATCAATGCCGGCTGGCCGGTCTGGATCGCGGTTCTGGCGACGCTGCTGGTGGGGGTCGCCATCGGCCTGTTCCACGGTTTCGGCATCGTCAGGATGGGCCTGCCGCCCTTCATCATCACGCTGGCGACCATGACCTCGCTGCGCGGCATCGGTCTCCTGATGACCAATGGCAATTCGATATCGATCAACAGCGACGCGTTCCAGGCGTTTTCGCGCGGCTCGCTGCTGGGGATCCCCTATCTGTTCTGGATGGTAATCGTGGTTGCCCTGCCCTCCTACGTCTTCCTGCACCACACGCGATGGGGACGCTATCTCTTCTCCGTCGGCTCGAACGCGGAAGCCGCGCGCCTCTCCGGCGTCAACGTGCCGCGCACGATCTACATGGCCTATGTGCTGTCCGGCCTGTGCGCGGCTTTCGTCGGCGTGCTGCTCGCGTCCCGCATCGGCATCGGCAATCCGACGCAGGGCGACACCTACGAGCTGCAAGCCATCGCCTCGTCGGTGATCGGCGGCACGTCGTTGTTCGGCGCTATCGGTTCGGTGCACGGGCCGCTGATCGGCTCGTTCATCCTCTCCACCATCAACAACGGCGCCAACCTGCTCAACGTCAACACGTTCTGGCAGCGCGTCATCACCGGCATGTTGATCATCGTCATCGTCTACTTCGACGGCCTGCGCCGCCGAGGTGGCAAGTAAAATCGATCGCCGGCCGGGTCGAAAATCGGCCGACGATTCCATGAACCGACTGGATTGAAGCATGAAAGCCGTTGTCTGCCGTTCGCCCGGCGACCTTGTCGTGGAAGACCGTCCCGCGGCTGGCTCGCCGCCTCCCGGCTGGGCGCTGGTGGCGGTCAGCCATGTCGGCATCTGCGGCACCGACTACCACATCTTCGAGGGCAAGCATCCCTTCCTCGCCTACCCCCGCATCATGGGCCATGAAGTGTCGGGGACCATCGTCGAGGCGGGCGAAGGCGTTGGTCTTGCCACGGGCGAGCCGGTCATCATCAATCCCTATCTGGCGTGCGGCAAATGCATCGCCTGCCGGCACGGTAAACCCAATTGCTGTGTCCGGATCGAAGTGCTCGGCGTGCATCGCGACGGCGCCATGTGCGAACAGATCCTTATCCCGGAACAAAACCTCTATCCAGCCAACGGCCTGTCGTTGGCCGATGCCGCGGCCGTCGAGTTCCTGGCCATCGGCGCCCATGCGGTGCGGCGCTCGCGTGCCGATCCCGGCGCACGGACGCTCGTCATCGGCGCCGGACCGATCGGGCTCGGCACCGCCATCTTCGCCCGCATCGCCGGGCTCGACGTGACGCTGCTCGACATGAGCAGCGAAAGGCTCGGCTTCGCCGCCAATGAACTCGGCTTCAAGACCCTCGACGGGTCGCGCGGCGCGGCATCCGATCTGGTCAGCGAAGCGACATCAGGCGAAGGCTTCGACGTGGTCTTCGACGCCACCGGGAACACCGGCTCGGTGCAGTCGGCCTTCGCTCATGTCGCGCATGGCGGGACATTGGTGCTGGTCAGCGTCGTGAAGGACGACATCGCCTTTTCCGACCCCGAGTTCCACAAGCGCGAGATGACGCTTGTCGGCAGCCGCAATGCCTTGAGGGCCGACTTTGACCACGTCGCCGCTTCGATCCGCGATGGCGCCGTGCCGCTGGCCAAGCTCGTCACCCACCGCACCACGCTTGCCGACACGCCACGTGATCTCGCCCGCTGGGCGCATGAGAAATCCGGCCTGATCAAGGCCGTGATCGAGGTGGGGGCATAAGCTGGCAGATCGTGAACCCGGCCCGTATTGACCACGCCCCGCGCAGGGCGACCCCCAAACCGCCAAGCCGCTGACAACCGAGCTGGTCTGGTACCAGCGTTAGTATAAGGCCGACAGGCCCTACAGCGCCGACAGTTTCAGCTCCACCCGCTCCGCCGGGAAGCGCGCCTCGGCGAATTGGATCGGCCGGCCGTCCGTCGTCATGTTGACGGCCATCGTGACCAGCACGATGCCGCCCGGCTGCAGATCGAGGTCGGCAAGGTCGGAAGCATCGGCGTGACGCGCCGACAGCACCGTCGATTGCCTGAGATAATCGTCTATGCCGAAACGCTTGAGCGATGCGGTGATCGACCCGGTCTCGGCCATGGCCACATCGATGCCGGCGAAGCGCCTGGCGTCGAACCAGCCGGAAGCGCGCGACACCGGCTTCCCATCGGCCTCGCCGCGCGTCTCCAGGCGAATCACATCCGATCCCCTGGCAACGCCCAGGGCTTCGGCGACGCGCCGGCTGGCGGGCTCGACCGATGAGGCCAGCAGCACGATATGCCGCTCCGACGCCTGGCCCTGCAAGCCGGTTGAAAATCGCGTGCGCGCGCCGATCGGATAGGACAGCCGCTTGCGCGACAGCACGAAAGTGCCGCGCCCCTGCTCGGCCCGCAGTACCCCGTCTTGCACGAGCGCCGCGATGGCGCTGCGCACCGTGTGACGGTTGACGCCATAGCGCTCGGCCAGCGCCACCTCCGGCGGCAGCGCGGCATTCTCGGCAAAATCGCCGGCAGCGATCGATTGCAGGATTCGGTCGGCGATCTGGCGCCACAACGAGACGCCGCTGCGCCGCTCGATACCGTCAGCCACGTGTTTTCCGTTCACGGTTTCGCCCCTGGCCGGCCCCTGTCACGCACCCGTCATGGACTCGCGTTAGGTAATGGATATAATTCGTATGGTTGTCTATATCAATAGACAAATTAGAAGCAAGGATGTTGCTGATGCGAGGACAGGAAGCGCGCGACCAGGCCGAACGCAAGGCGGCCATGGCAACCCTGGCGCAGTCCAGCGGCGACGACATCGTTCGCCTCTGGAACGAATCCGGCCTGCCTGCCGAGGCCGAACTGCTGCGCGGTCCCGAGACCGGCCTGGTTACCATGCGCGGCCGCATCGGCGGCGGCGGCGCGCCGTTCAATGTCGGCGAGGCTACCGTGACCCGTGCCACCGTGCGCCTGACGTCCGGACAGGTCGGCCATTGCTATGCGCTCGGCCGCGACAAGCAGAAGGCGAAGCTGGCGGCCATCGCGGACGCGCTGTGGCAGGACCCCGCTCATCGACAGACGGTCGAAACGGGCCTTCTCGGGCCGCTGCGGGCTGCCTTGACCACGGCACGAGAAAAGCGCCGCGCCGAAACGGCGGCAACAAAGGTGGATTTCTTCACCATGGTTCGCGGAGAAGATTGATGGATATCGCAGCGCAATCGATCGAGGGCGGGTTCGCCGATCCGGTGTTCAACGCCCAGACGGTGTTTCGCGCCGTCATGGACGCAATGGCGCGGCCGGGCAGCGTGCAATCCTTGCCGGCCCTGGCCCGCCCGCCGGCGCCGCTTTCGGCGATATCGGGCGCGGTTGCGCTGGCATTGTGCGACAACGACACGCCGCTCTGGCTGGACCCGGCCCTGCACGCCTCGGCAGCGGTCATGTCCTGGCTCGGCTTTCACAGCGGCGCGCCGCTGGCCAACACCCCGGCCGACGCGCATTTCGCCTTTGTGGCCTCGCCGGCCGAGATGATGGCACTCGACGGTTTCTCGCAAGGCACGCAGGACTATCCCGACCGCTCGACAACATTGATCCTGCAGGTCGGCGATCTCACGTCAGGCACGCCGCTGCTGCTCGAAGGTCCTGGCATCGAGAAGACGGCGACGATCGCGCCGGCCCGCATGCCGCGTCATTTCATCGAGCAGTGGAAGCAGAACATCAACCGCTTTCCGCGCGGCGTCGACATCATCCTGGCGGCACATGACAGCCTCGCCTGCCTGCCGCGTACGACACGCATCAAGACGACGGAGGCCTAGCGATGTATGTTGCGGTAAAAGGCGGCGAAGCCGCGATCGCCAACGCCCACAGCCTGCTCGCTGACCGTCGGCGCGGTGACCGCTCGGTACCGGCACTGCGCCTCGACCAGATCGTCGAACAGCTGGCGCTCGGCGTCGACCGGGTGATGAGCGAAGGCTCGCTTTACGATCGCGAACTCGCCGCACTCGCTATCGTGCAGGCGCGCGGCGACATGATCGAGGCGATCTTCCTGGTGCGGGCCTACCGCACCACGCTGCCGCGCTTTGGCTATACAAATGCCATCGACACCGCCACCATGCTGGTCGAACGCCGCGTTTCGGCGACCTACAAGGACCTGCCCGGCGGCCAGTTGCTTGGGCCCACCTTCGACTACACGCACCGGCTGCTCGATCCCGAGCTTGCCGCCGGCGCCGATGTCGCCGCGCCCTTGCGGCGCGAGACGGAAGCGCAGGCAATGCCGCGCGTCTCGGCGATCCTCGCTCGCGATGGGCTGATCGAGCCGGACGGAGACATGCCGCAGGACCATGTCCCCGGCGACATCACCCGCGAGCCGCAGGAGTTCCCGATGGCTCGCGACATCCGCCTGCAGGCGCTGTCGCGCGGCGACGAGGGCTTCCTGCTGGCGCTCGGCTATTCCACGCAGCGCGGCTATGCCCGCAACCATCCCTTCGTCGGCGAGATCCGCATCGGCGAGGTCGAGCTGGAGCTCGACGTGCCCGAACTGCCTTTCGCGGTGCCGCTCGGTACCGCGCGCGTTACCGAATGCCAGATGGTCAATCAGTTCAAGGGCTCGGCCAAGGCGCCACCGCAATTCACACGCGGCTACGGGCTGGTCTTCGGCCAGAGCGAGCGCAAGGCGATGGCCATGGCACTCTGCGACCGCGCTCTTCGTGCAAGCGAACTCGGCGAGGACATTGTCGCCGCCGCCCAGGACGAGGAATTCGTCATCTCGCACTCCGACAACGTCCAGGCGACCGGCTTCGTCGAACATCTGAAGCTGCCGCATTATGTCGACTTCCAGGCCGAACTCGACCTCGTGCGCCGCATGCGCGCCGAGTACGACGCCCGCGAAAATCCCGGCAAGATTGAAGAGAAGAAAGAGGCCGCGGAATGAGCGCGCAACCGACCGACATCGCCAGCTACAACTTCGCTTATCTCGACGAACAGACCAAGCGGATGATCCGCCGCGCGATCCTCAAGGGCATCGCCATTCCCGGCTATCAGGTGCCGTTCGCCTCGCGCGAAATGCCGATGCCCTATGGCTGGGGCACCGGCGGCGTCCAGGTTACCGCTTCGATCATCGGCCCCGACGATGTGCTGAAGGTCATCGACCAGGGCGCCGACGACACCACCAATGCGGTCTCGATCCGCGCCTTTTTCAAGAAGGTCGCCAATGTGGCGGTTACGACCGATACCGCCAGCGCCAGCATCATCCAGACCCGCCACCGCATTCCCGAATATCCACTCGCCGCAGGCCAGGTGCTGGTCTACCAGGTACCGATCCCCGAGCCCCTGCGCTTTCTCGAGCCACGCGAGACCGAAACGCGCAAAATGCATGCGCTGGAGGAATACGGCCTCATGCATGTGAAGCTCTATGAGGACATCGCCAAGCACGGCCGCATCGCCACCACCTATGCCTATCCGGTGAAGGTCGAGGGCCGCTATGTGATGGACCCGTCTCCGACGCCGAAATTCGACAATCCCAAGATGCACCGCTCGCCGGCTTTGCAGCTGTTCGGCGCCGGCCGCGAGAAGCGCATCTACGCGCTGCCCCCCTTTACTGATGTGGTCAGCCTCGACTTCGAGGATCATCCGTTCGAGGTGCAGACCTTCGACCAGCCCTGCGCGTTGTGCGGCGCCGAGAACGTTTATCTCGACGAGGTCATCCTCGATGATCACGGCGGCCACATGTTCGTCTGCTCCGACACCGACCACTGCGAGAAGCGGCGCAGCACCCCTACCTCCCCCTTGTGGGGAGGTCGCGCCGAAGGCGCGGGTGGGGGTAGCGACCCATCGGCAGCCCCCACCCCGGCGCTGCGCGCCGACCCTCCCCACAAGGGGGAGGGTAAGGAGATACAATGACCGACGAACCCTTGCTACGCGTTTCGGCGCTCTCGAAATTCTACGGCTCGCGCGTCGGCTGCGACAACGTCACCTTCGATCTGTGGCCGGGCGAAGTCCTGGCTGTCGTGGGCGAATCCGGCTCCGGCAAGACGACATTGCTCAACTGCCTGTCGACGCGGCTGCTGCCCTCATCCGGCACCGCCAGCTACCGCATGCGCGACGGCCAGTTCCGCGAACTCTACCGCATGAGCGAGGCCGAGCGCCGCTTCCTGATGCGCACCGACTGGGGCTTTGTCCACCAGAATCCGGCCGACGGCCTGCGCATGACGGTGTCGGCCGGTGCCAATGTCGGCGAGCGGCTGATGGCGGTGGGCGACCGCCACTACGGCAAGATCCGCGCCACCGCCGTCGACTGGCTGTCGCGCGTCGAGATCGAGGAAGACCGCATCGACGACGAGCCGCGCGCCTTTTCCGGCGGCATGCGCCAGCGCCTGCAGATTGCCCGCAACCTCGTCACCGGCCCGCGGCTGGTGTTCATGGATGAACCGACAGGCGGCCTCGACGTCTCGGTGCAGGCGCGCCTGCTCGATCTCTTGCGCGGCCTCGTCACCGATCTCGGCCTCGCCGCCATCGTCGTCACCCACGACCTCGCGGTGGCGCGGCTTTTGTCCCAGCGCATGATGGTGATGAAAGACGGCCGCGTCGTCGAAAGCGGCCTCACCGACCGTGTGCTCGACGACCCGCGCGCGCCGTACACGCAATTGCTTGTTTCCTCGATTCTGCAGGTTTGACGATGGCGCCAAGTCACCCCCCTCTGTCCTGCCCGCAAACGAATAACGATTGGAGTACCTTCTGATGCCGACGCCTCTCGTTGTCTCCGATCTCGCCAAGAGCTTCACCATGCATCTGCGCGACGGCATCAAACTGCCTGTCGTCGCCGGTGTCTCCTTCTCGATCCGCGCCGGTGAATGCACCGTGCTCGGCGGCCCGTCCGGGGCCGGCAAGAGCTCGATCCTGAAGATGCTCTACGGCAATTACGCCGTCGACGAAGGCCAGATCATCGTCACGCACGAAGACGGGCTCATCGATCTCGCCAGCGCCAGCCCGCGCACCGTGCTTGCCGTGCGCCGCCAGACCATCGGCTATGTCAGCCAGTTCCTGCGCACCGTGCCCCGCGTATCGGCGCTCGACGTCGTCGCTGAGCCGCTCGTAGAGCGCGGCGAGGATCGCGAAGCAGCAAGAAGCAAGGCGCGCGCCCTGCTGGCGCAGCTTAATCTGCCGGAAAAACTCTGGGCATTGCCGCCGGCGACCTTCTCCGGCGGCGAGCAGCAGCGCGTCAACATCGCGCGCGGCTTCATCACCGGGCACCCGATCCTGCTGCTCGACGAGCCGACAGCTTCGCTCGATGCCAGGAACCGCGAGGTGGTGATCGAACTCATCGCCGCCAAGAAGGCGGCAGGCGTCGCCCTGCTCGGCATCTTCCACGACTATGATGTGCGCGAAGCGGTGGCCGACCGCATCATCGACGTCACCGCCTTCGCCCCGGGAAAGCTCGCCGCATGAGCAGGAAATTGTCGGAGACGCCGCTGGTCCACCCGACGGCGGACGTGGAGAATTCGACGCTTGGCCGGTGGACCGAAATCGCCGACCGCTGTCGGGTTTCGGAAAGCGAACTCGGCGACTATTCCTACATGATGCAGGACTGCGCCGTCTGGTGTGCGACGATCGGCAAATTCTCCAACATCGCGGCAAGCGTGCGCATCAACGCCACCAACCACCCGACCTGGCGACCGACGCTGCACCACTTCACCTACCGCGCATCGGACTATTGGGACGATGCCGAACACGAGAGCGAATTTTTCGCTGAGCGCCGCGCCAGGCGCGTCACAATCGGCCACGACACATGGCTTGGCCATGGCTCGACAGTCCTGCCCGGCATCACCGTCGGCGATGGCGCCGCCGTCGGCGCCGGAGCGGTGGTATCGAAGGATGTCGCTCCCTACACCATCGTCGCCGGCGTGCCGGCAAAGCCGATCCGCGAGCGCTTCGACCGCCGCACCGCCGAGCGCTACCAGGCGCTTGCCTGGTGGGATTGGGACCATGCGAGGCTGCGCGCCGCACTCGACGATTTCCGTCAGCTCGAGGCCGAAGCTTTCCTGGAAAAATACGGTGGATGACGGTGGTGAATGGAATAGGGCTGCTCACTATTCGCATCCCTTACATAGAGTTCGGGCAGGGGGCTGTCTTCTCGAGCCGCCTGCCTTCCGCAGCTTCAGGGACATGGAGCATTTCGAGGAACTGATGGTCCTGGCCTGATCGCGCACGACACGGCTGTGGGTGGTAACAAAACTGACATCAATCCGACACCGCAGGTTCATGGCGCTGCGCTAGCGAGGGTCAACAGGACCTTCAACCGCGACTGGACGGGAACGCACCATGTCAGCCACGCTCGAAATCCGCGGCGTCACCCGACGATTTGGCAAGAACACCGCCGTTAACGATGTCAGCATCTCGATCCCGCAGGGTCAGATGGTCGGCGTCATCGGCCGTTCCGGCGCCGGCAAGTCGACCCTTCTGCGTATGATCAACCGCCTCATCGATCCCAGCCATGGATCGATTTTCTTCGACGGAGCCGAGGTCTCGCAATTGCGCGGTTCGCCGCTCAGGCGCTGGCAGCGCGACTGCGCCATGATCTTCCAGCAATTCAACCTTGTGCCGCGCCTCGACGTGCTGACCAATGTGCTGCTCGGCCGGCTGAACCATCGTCCGACCCTGTCGAACCTTTTCGGCATGTTCTCGCGGACCGAGTGTGCGCAGGCGGTCGCCGCCCTCGAGCGGCTCGATATCGCCCGTACCGCGCTGCAGCCCGCAGGCACCTTGTCGGGCGGCCAGCAGCAGCGTGTCGCCATTGCCCGCGCCATGATGCAGCAGCCCCGGGTGATCCTGGCCGACGAGCCGATCGCTTCGCTCGACCCGCTCAATGCCAAGGTGGTGATGGATTCGCTGCAGGACATCAATTTGCGCGAGGGCATCACCGTGGTCACCAACCTGCACACGCTGGACACCGCCCGCACCTATTGCAACCGCATCATCGGCATGGCCGCGGGCAAGGTCGTGTTCGACGGGCCGCCGGAGGAGCTTAACCGCGAGGCCGTCCGTCTCGTCTATGGCGCCGACAGCAATGGCGGCGAGATATCCGAGGCCATCACCTCGACCAGCGTTGCCTTCAAGCAAAAGATCGCCGCATCCGCCGGACCGCTCGAACCCGCATTCCCGGGTTACTGAGAGCGACCTGGATCGCCAGCCCGCGTCAGGGCACCCGTCAAAATCACCAACGCCGCCGGCGCGGGGCCGGAACCTACAGGAGAGAAATCAGATGTTCAGGAAAATGGTTTTCAGCGCCGTTTCGGTGCTTGCAATGGCCACCGGCGCGGCGCATGCCGCCGATATGAAGGAATTCCGCGTCGGCATCCTCGGCGGCGAGAACGAAACCGACCGGCTGCGCAACTACCAGTGCCTGGCCGATCACCTGAAGGCTGAATTCGGCTTCGAGAAGGTCTCGCTGTTCCCGGCCGCCGACTATGACGGCGTCATCCAGGGCCTGCTCGGCGGCACGCTCGACTTTGCCGAACTCGGCGCTTCCGGCTATGCCAGCGTCGTCCTCAAGGATCCCAAGGCGGTAACCCCGATCCTCACCACCCAGCAGACCGACGGCGCGACCGGCTACTATTCGATCGGCCTGGCGCTGAAGTCCTCCGGCATCACCGACATCAAGTCGGCCAAGGGCAAGAAGCTCGGTTACGCCGATCCGGATTCGACCTCCGGCTACCTGATCCCGCTGACGCAGATTCCGAAGGACACGGGCGCGTCGAACGAGACCTTCTTCGCCTCGACCCAGTTCAATGGCGGCCATGAGAACAATGTGCTCGCCGTGCGAGACGGCAAGGTCGACGTGGCCGTGGACGATTCCTCCGGCATCGGCGACTTCAAGGACGGCTACACCTCCGGCACCTTCCACAAGGAAGTCGCCAAGGGCGCCGTCGACCCCAACGACTTCGTCGAGGTCTGGCGCTCGGGCCTGATCCCGAACGGTCCGCTGGTCGTGCGCACGGCGCTCGGCGACGAGATGACGGCCAAGCTGGCGGCCTTCTTCACCGACCTGCCCAAGAAGGACAAGGCTTGCTTCGAAGGCGTCGAAGGCGGTGATTTTACCGGCTACGTTCCGGTGAAGGCGGATTTCTATAACGTCATCGTCGAAGCCCGTAAGGCAGCCATCGGCGGCTAAAGGCAGAAGTCAGGAAGGGCGGCGTCGAGAAAACGCCGCCCTTCTTGCATCTCCGACCATGACCCTTTCCCTGACAGCTCCTTCCGGCGCCACGCACCAGATGGCCGACGCCTGGCGTCGCCAGACCTCCTTGCGCCGGCTCTACACCGCCATCGGCGTCGGCCTGCTGTTGGTCGCACTCGGCGGCACCATGTGGTTCGCCGACGATGCCAATGCCGGACACTTCTTCGACCGGCTTCCGCACATACTGGATTTCCTGAGCTGGCTCGTTCCCAAGGACTGGAACGATGTCTGGCGGGCGCTGTTCGACATCGCCTCCCCGCATGACACCGGCACGCAGGAATTCAACTTTCCGCTCGGCCGCGCCTATGTCTGGGGCGGCTTCTACATCCCCGAATATTTCGAGCTGATGCTGACCACGCTTAACGTGGCGCTGGTCTCGACATTTATCGGTTTCGTCTTCGCCGTGCCGTTCTCCTTCATCGCGGCGCGCAACCTGACGCCGCATCCGCTGCTGCGGCTTGTCGTCAAGCGCTTCATGGAACTGCTGCGGGCTTTTCCCGAGATCGTCATCGCCGGCCTGTTCGCGGCCATCGTCTCGATAGGTCCGATCGCCGCCATCATCGCCATCGGTCTGCATTCGATCGGCGCGTTGGGCAAGCTGTTCTATGAGATCAACGAGAACATCGACATGCGCGCCGAGGAAGGCCTGCGGGCCGTCGGCGCCAACTGGTTCGAACGGGTACGCTTTGCCGGCCTGCCGCAGGTGCTGCCCAATTTCATGTCCTATACGCTGCTCAGGATCGAGATCAACGTGCGCATCTCCACCATCATGGGCGCGGTCGGCGGCGGCGGCATCGGCGAGGAGCTGAAGCTGTCGATCTCGCGCGGCTTCGGCGCCAAGACGATAGCCTTGGTGCTGCTCCTGTTCACGACCATCTTCATCGTCGACCAGTTCTCCGCCTGGCTGCGCCGCAAGCTGGTCGGCGAACAGGCCTTTGTGATGAGCGCCTGATCATGACCGCCGCCGAAATCCAGTCGATCGAGGAACGCTTCCCGCAAGTGTTCCGCCGGCCGTTCCACAAGCGTTTCGGGCCGCTGCTGCTGCTTGGCGGCATCTTGCTCTACCTGCTCTACGCGCTGTGGTTCTTCAATCTGCCGCAAGTGCTGCGGGAATCGCATTGGGAGCGGCTGCCGCTGTTCCTGACCCAGTGGATCAGTTACGACGTGCAGCCGATCTTCCGCCTCGACGAGCCGCAGATAACGGCCAAATACCCCCGCTTTTCTGTACTCGGCCCCAATCCCCACCCGGATTGGGTCAAGACCAACGCCGACGGTTCGGTGACGGTCCTGATCGACGGCACGGCGAAGTCGGTCACCTTCGACAAGGCACGAGCAACGATCGTCGCCGCTGGGACGAGCGTGGCGGTGGCGCTGGACAGCGGCAAGCCGCTGGTCTCGGGACCTGTTCCCGACTGGGTCACCGTGCATGAGGATGAGGTCGTCGCCGACATGGGCTTCGCCGGCGAGGTCCGCGTCGCCCCCGATCGCGTCAGGATCCGCAAGCGCTTTCTCGGCTGGGCGAACTTCGTCTTCGACACACGCTCGCCCTTCTTCGGAAAATCCGCCGGCGAGGTGGTGTCACTGATCACGTCGGGCCCCGAGCTGAAAGCGGGCACCTCCAATCTGGCGCTCGCCGGCAACAACATCTGGAACAATGCGCAGTGGCAGCATGGCGATGTCTGGACAAAGCTGTTGCAGACCATCGTCATGGCCTTTCTCGGCACCGCGCTCGGCGGCATCGTCGCCTTCCCGCTCGCCTTCTTCGCCGCCCGCAACATCACCCCCAACCGGCTGGTAAACCAGCTGCTCAAGCGCTTCTTCGACTTCATGCGCTCCATCGATATGCTGATCTGGGCACTGTTCTTCACGCGCGCCTTCGGACCGGGTCCGCTGGCCGGCAGCGCCGCGATCTTCTTCACCGAGATCGGCACGCTCGGCAAAACCTATTCCGAGGCGCTGGAGAACATCGATGACAAGCCGCGCGAAGGTGTTGTGTCGACAGGCGCCAACCGTCTTCTGGTGCAGCGCTACGGCGTACTGCCGGAAGTGGTGCCGGTGTTCATCAGCCAGACGCTCTATCAGTGGGAATCCAACACCAGGGGCGCAACCATTATTGGCGCCGTCGGCGCCGGCGGCATCGGTCTGAAACTGTGGGAAGCGATGCGCACCAATTCGAACTGGGCCAACGTCTTCTACATGGTGCTGCTGACGCTGGTCGTGGTCTTCATCTTCGACAACATTTCCAATTTCCTGCGCCGCAGGCTGAGCCGGACGATTCACGACTACAACAGGTTGCAGGCCGAGCAGGGCTAACCTTGTGACGCATAAGCACGGGCATCGTATGGTGCCGCGCCAAGGATCGACCCCCACTCCGTCGAGCTGCGCTCGACACCTCTCCCCCGATCGACGGGGGAGAGGAATGGCGCCAGGCCGTCCTGGCTGACGCCTGTCGCCCTAGGCCGAGGCTTCTTTCTATCCGCCAAAGGTCGCCGACGCAGGTCTTGTTCGCGTCACTATCGCCCGACCAAGGCACCTAGGCGGCCTTCTTCCACCCGTTCTTGATATGCTTATATCCATCCCGATAAACCGCTTCCGGGCTCTCGGAAAAATCGCGCCACACCTTGGTCGCCGCCGCGAGATCCTTCAGCGAACGTCCAAACGCCTCGATCGTCAGCCAGTCGTCGTAGCCGCTCTTGCGGATGGCCGAGAATGTTTCCTTCCAGGGGATGTTGCCGCGCCCCGGCACGCCGCGATCGTTCTCCGATATATGGATATGCACGACATTCCTGCGATGCTTCGTATAGGCGCCGATCGGGTCTGCCTCCTCGATATTGGCGTGGAAGGTGTCGTACATCGCCTTGATGTGCGGCCGGTCGATGGCATCGATATGCTCCGACAGGTCGGCCATCGTGTTGAGGAGATAGCATTCGAAGCGGTTGAGCGCCTCGAGCCCGATGGTGACGTTCCGCTTGCCGGCATGATCGCCGATGGCGCGCTGCGAGGCGACGGAGCGTTTCTTCTCGGCCGCGGTCGGGCCGGACCCGGAAAAGGCGCCGAGCGTCGAATGCAAGGGGCCGCTCAGCGTTCTGGCGCCGAGGGCATCTGCGCAATCGATCGCCCATTTCATGTAGTCGACACCGGCCTTGCGCGTTGCCGCATCGGCCGAGATCAGGTTCATCGCCGGATCGCCCATCGCTGAAACGGCGGTCCGTTCAAGCCCTATGCGATCGAGCAGCTCGCCGAGTTTTCTGTAGTCGTCCGGCATACCGGCAAAGATCGGTATCTCGACGCCGTCGAAGCCGGTGGCCTTGATGTCGCGAAGCAATGGCTCGTGCTTCTTCGATACGGCCGTCGTCCACAAGAACATGCACATGCCGATTTTCATCGACGCCCCTCCCCAAAATGATCCCCCGCGAGGTCAATTTAAAGTTTCGTCCACGCTCCATTCTTCTTCGACGATTTCACGCAGGCCTCGATGAAGGCCATGCCCTCCACGCCGTCCTGAATGGTCGGGAACACGACGTCCTTGGCAGGTTTGCCGCCCTTGCGCCGCGCGGCGCGGATGGCGCGTGCGGCCTCCTGGTAGATGTTGGCGAAGCCTTCGAGATAGCCTTCGGGATGACCGGAGGGAACGCGGCTGACACGGCCCGCCACCGGCAGCGCGCCGGCGCCGTTGCGGGTGATCAGCTGCTTGGGCTGGCCGAACGGCGTATACCAGAGATAGTTCGGGTCGGCCTGCACCCATTCCAGCCCACCCTTCGAGCCATAGATGCGCAGCTTCAGCCCGTTCTCATGGCCGGGCGCCACCTGGCTTGCCCAGATCATGCCTTTTGCCGCATGCGTCTTGCCGACCGGCTTGAAGCGCAGCATCACGTTGACATTGTCGTCGAGCTGCCGTCCCGGCACGAAGGCGTCGAGATCGGCCGACAGAGTGTCGAGTTCCAGCCCGGAGACAAAGCGCGCAAGATTGTAGGCATGCGTGCCGATGTCGCCGAGCGCGCCGCCGGCGCCGGCCTGCTTGGGGTCGGAACGCCACGCCGCCTGTTTTTGACCGGTGGCGGCAAGGTCCTCCGTCAGCCAGTCCTGCGGATATTCCGACTGCACGATGCGGATGTCGCCGAGCACGCCCTTGGCCACCATCTCGCGCGCTTGGCGGATCATCGGATAGGCGGTGTAATTGTGGGTCAGCACGAACACCTTGCCGGTCTTCTCGACGATCGCCGCGAGCTTCTTTGCCTCGGCCAGCGTCGTCGCCAGCGGCTTGTCGCAGATGACATGGATGCCGGCTTCAAGAAACGCCCTGGCCGCCGGCACATGCACATTGTTCGGAGTGACGATGGCCACCGCCTCGATGCCATCCGGGCGCTTGGCCTCGGCCTTGGCCATCTCGGCATAGGACGTGTAGCTGCGCGAAGGGTCGAGCCCGAGCTCGGCGGCAGAGGCCTTGGCGCGCGCCGGATCGGACGACAGCGCGCCGGCGACCAGCACGAACTCATTGTCCATGCGCGCCGCGATCCGGTGCACCGCGCCGATGAAAGCGCCTTGCCCGCCACCGACCATGCCATAGCGGATCGGGCCGCCTCCCGTTTCCGACTTCGATGCACCGACCATGTCGTCTCCCTCGTGTCTGAGATACCTCCCCCTCGAGGGAGAGGGAAAACCCGCGCTAGATTCCCATCATGGCGCGCAGCACCTTCTTATCCGTGGCACCGCCGGCGAAATCGTCGAACGCCTTCTCCGTCACCCGGATGATGTGGTGCTGGATGAAGGGCGCGCCTTCGGCCGCGCCATCTTCCGGATGCTTCAGGCAGCACTCCCACTCCAGCACCGCCCAGGAATCATAATTGTACTGCGTCAGCTTGGAGAAGATGCCGCCGAAATCCACTTGTCCGTCGCCGAGCGAGCGGAAGCGGCCGGCGCGGTTCGTCCAGCTCTGGTAGCCGGAATAAACGCCTTGCCGCCCGGTCGGATTGAACTCGGCGTCCTTGACGTGGAAGGCCTTGATGCGCTCGTGGTAGATGTCGATGAATTCGAGATAGTCGAGCTGCTGCAACAGGAAGTGCGACGGATCGTAATTGATGTTGCACCGCTTGTGGCCGCCGACCGCGTCGAGGAACATCTCGAACGTCGCCCCGTCGAACACATCCTCGCCGGGATGGATTTCGTAGCCGACGTCGACGCCATTGTCCTCATAGACATCGAGGATCGGCTTCCAGCGCTTGCCTAGTTCTGCGAACGCCTCTTCGATCAATCCGGCCGGCCGCTGTGGCCAGGGATAGAGGTAGGGGAAAGCCAGAGCGCCGCTGAAGCTCACCGAGACGTCGAGCCCGAGATTGCGCGACGCCTTGGCCCCGAACTGCATCTGTTCGACCGCCCATTGTTGCCGCGCTTTGGGGTTGTTGTGCACCGAAGCCGGCGCAAAGCCGTCGAATTGCGCGTCATAGGCCGGATGCACCGCCACCAATTGCCCCTGCAGATGCGTCGATAGTTCGGTGATCTCGACGCCGGCGTCGGCACAGATGCCCTTCACCTCGTCGCAATAGGCCTTGGAAGACGCAGCCTTCTGGAGGTCGAACAAGCGCGCGTCCCAGGTCGGGATCTGCACGCCTTTATAGCCGAGGCCGGCCGCCCATTTTGTGATCGATGCAAGCGAATTGAACGGCGCTGCATCGCCCGCGAACTGCGCCAGGAACAGTCCAGGGCCCTTCATCGTCGTCGGCATCGGCATCCTCCCTCATTGTTCGCGACCGAGCATAGCGCCGATTGAAGACAGGGCCAGCCACTTTGGTCTGTTCTCAACGGTCACTTGCATGCATTGTCATTCTGGTATTACCAAACGTGGCGATTTGGTCAAGCCTTGCCACTCACATTCAGAGCCCTCCACCGTGCCACGGGAGGGCAGCATAGTCCAATATAATCAATGGAGTAATCCAGACATCAAGTTGCCATCGCACAGTTCTTGCCGCGCGTGGGAAATTGCTGTAGACCTCGTGTTGGGCCCAATTGGTCGAACCAGTTTGCGAAGAAATGCTGGAACGCCTTGGGGAGGAACCGTCCGTCACATCCGGTGACGGCATGTTGCAGGCGAACCATTAGGGACGATCCGGGAAGGACAGACCATGCATCTTTCGACGCACAACTGGATGCGCGCGGAACCGTTGGAGACGACGCTCAAGCGCATCAAGAAATTCGGCTATGAGTCGATCGAGATTTCCGGCGAGCCCGACCAATACAAGACCAAGGAGACGCGCGCGCTCCTGAAGGAGCACGGCATACGCTGCTGGGGCGCCGTGACCTTGATGCTGGGCGAACGCAACCTTGCCGCCCGGGACCAGGGCCAGCGCGAGCGCTCCGTGCAATACGTCAAGGACGTGTTGACCATGGTCAGCGAACTCGACGGCGAGATCATCACGCTGGTTCCCGCGACCGTCGGCAAGGTCGTGCCGGACGGCACCGAGGAAGAGGAATGGAAGTGGGTGGTCGATGCCACCAGGGAGTGCTTCACCCACGCCAAGAAGGTCGGCGTCAAGATCGCGGTCGAGCCGCTCAACCGTTTCGAGACCTACCTGTTCAATCGCGGCGCCCAGGCCTTGGCGCTGGCCGACGCTGTCAGCCCGGAATGTGGCGTCTGCCTGGACGCCTACCACATCCATATGGAGGAATTTAACGTCTACGACGCGATCCGTAAGGTCGGAAAGCGCCTGTTCGACTTCCATGTCGCCGACAACAACCGCTTCGCCGCAGGCCTTGGCCAGATCGACTGGCCGAAGATCGTGGCGACCTTGCGGGAGGTCGGCTATGACGGGGCGCTGACCAACGAGTTCGTCGCGCCTGTCGACCGCACACCGGCCGCGCCCTACCCCGACATGGTCGAACGCCACCCGGTCGACATCTCGCCCGAGCAGCTCAAATTCATCCAGGATCACGGCTCCAGCGTGCTGACGGAAAAGTTCTACACCGACCAGATGCGGATCACTGCCGAAACGTTGCTGCCGCTGATCAAGTAGCCGATCCGATTGGGAATGAGCCCTCCCGCCATCCGGCGGCAGGGCCGGGGAAGACCATGCGCATCAAAAGCGTCCAGGCCTGGTGGATTCGCATACCGATCGAGGCGGCCAAGCAGCACCGCAGCGATTTCGGTCAGGTGACGACCTTCGACGCCGCCATCCTGCGCATCGAAACCGATGACGGGCTGGTCGGCTGGGGCGAAGGCAAGAACGCCGCCGGCAGCGCCGGCAGCTATGGTGCGCTCGTCCATATGCTGAACCGCGAGGTCGGGCCGCAGCTCGTCGGCCGCGATCCGGCCGATATCGGCATCATCTGGGAAATGCTCTACAACGGCGTGCGCCACGACAGCGCGGCGCGCGCCGGCCATGCCATGCCGCAGCTGGCGCGGCGCGGCATGAGCGTGGCCGCCATCAGCGCCGTCGACATCGCGCTCTGGGACATACTGGGCAAATCGCTCGGGCAGCCGGTCTGGCGGCTGATCGGTGGGCGCAAGCTCGATCGCATGCCAGCCTACGCCTCGGGTGGCTGGGCGTCCGCCGACGCGATCGGCGACCAGCTCAAATCCTATGTCGCCAAGGGCGGCTTCAAGGCGCTGAAGATGCGCATCGGCGCCATGGATGGCGCCGCGCATGTGTCGGCCGCTCGCGTTCGCGCCGCCCGTGAGGCGCTCGGCCCCGACGTCGAGTTGATGGTCGACGCCCATGGCACCTATACGGTGGCGGAGGCCAAGCGTTTCATCCATCTCGCCGGCGATCTCGACCTTGCCTGGTTCGAGGAGCCGGTGATCGCCGACGACAAGTCCGGCCTTGCCGAAGTCCGTGCCTCCGGCGCCATACCGATCGCCACCGGGGAAAGCGATGCGACCCGCTATGCCTTCCGCGACCTCGCCGTGCTCAAGGCCGCCGACATCTTCCAGCCCGATCCCGCCTTCTGCGGCGGCATCAGCGAGGCCATGAAGATCGGAACCATCGCCAGTGCCTTCAACCTGCGCTTTGCGCCGCATCTATGGGCCGGCGCGCCCTGCTTCTTCGCCGGGCTGCATGTCTGCGCCGCCTCGCCGTCGAGCTTCACCGTCGAATATTCGCTCGGTGCCAATCCGATGATCCACGACCTTGTCGAAGAGACTGTCGAAGCCAGGGACGGTATGATAGCGATCCCCGAAAAACCCGGATTGGGATTCACCATTTCGGAGCGATTCCTGGAGGCGCACGCGCAACGCAATTGACGATGAAAGAAAACAACCTTCTCGCGGAGCTTGCCGCCTATCTGTTCTCCCATTCCGACAAGGAGACGGGCCGAACCCCGTCGGAACGCGAACTGGCGGAGCATTTCGGCGTCAGCCGCGGCCAGATCCGCGAAGCGCTGGCCATTCTCGAGGCCATGCGCATCGTCGAGCGCAGGGCCAAGTCCGGCATCTATATCGACACCAAGCAGGCCAGCGTCGAGGCGCTGGCGCTGTTCGCGCGCGCCGGCCTGCCGCTCGATCCCTTGCAGATCTACGAGACGGTCGAATTGCGCAAGATCCATGAGATCAAGGCGGCCGAACTTGCATGCTCGCGTGCCACCGAGGAGAATTTCGAACGGCTGCGCGAGATCCTGAAGGCCTCGGAAGAACGCATCGCGGCAGGCGAAGGCCTCGCCAAGGAGGACCGCGAATTCCATCTCGAGATCGTGCGCGCCACCAAGAATGGCGTCTTCCACAACATCTGCAGCGTTTACTATTTGATGGGCGAGCAGCGCCTACCGATCTACTTCAACGATCCGGAGCGCAGCGTGCGCTCGCATGCCGAACACATCCAGATATACGAGGCGCTGCTGCGGCGCGACGGCAATCTCGCCCAGGCGCTGATGAGCGCCCACCTGCAGGGCGCGGAAAGCTACTGGAAGGGGCTGATCGAAGGCCTCGGGGCGGCGCCGCAAAACCCGACGCTCGAACAGGCCTGACGGGGATGACGCGCATCCTGTCGACGCACAGACTGCATCCGCGCGCCGCGGCCATGCTGGCGGGGGCGGGTGAGCTTGTCGTCGCCTCGGCCATCGATCCGGGCACGCTGGCCGCCGAGGCGAGGAATGCCGACATCGTCATTGTGCGCGCGCCCCTGCCGCCCCTGCTGTTCGAGGGTGCCACCAGGTTGCGGGCAGCGATCCGCCATGGCGCCGGGCTCGACATGATCCCGATGGAAGCAGCGACCGCGGCAGGTGTGCTGGTCGCCAACGTGCCGGCGGTCAACGCACGCTCGGTGGCCGAGCATGTGATGTTTGCAGCCCTCGCCCTGCTTCGGCAGTTTCGTGTCGTCGACCGCGACCTGCGCGCCAAGGGCTGGCTTGCCGGTCGCGAGCACGCCAATTCCAACATCGAGCTCGCCGGCAAGACGATCGGCATCGTCGGTCTCGGCGCCGTCGGACAGGCCGTTGGCCATATCGCCGCGCATGGGTTCGACCTGAAAGTGGTCGCAACGACCCGCAGCATGCAGCCGGCGCCGGACAAGGTCGGCTTCCTGTCGATCGACGCGCTGGTCGAGCAGAGCGACATCATCGTCCTGTGCTGTCCGCTGACGCCGGAAACGCGCGGCCTGATCAGCCGCGAACGCATATCGCGCATGAAACCCAACGCGCTGCTGATCAACGTGTCGCGCGGGCCCGTCGTCGATGACGACGCGCTGATCGAGGCCTTGCGGGAGCGCCGCATCGGCGGTGCCGCGCTCGACGTGTTCTCGACGCAGCCGCTGCCACCGGATCATCCCTATTTCAGCTTCGACAATGTCGTCATCACCCCGCACATGGCCGGCATCACCGAGGAATCGATGATGCGCATGGGCGTTGGCGCGGCCGGCGAGGCCCTGCTGGTCCTGGCAGGCAAATTGCCGGTCAATCTGCGCAACCCGGAAGTGGTCGGGCATTATCGGCGACGGTTTCCCGCCGACAGCTAGACCATCGCCGTTTCGCCCCAATTCTTCGCGACGCTGGAGCCATGTCCGTTCTCCGCCTCGCATTCCTGTGCCTTGCCACCACTTCAGCGGGCCTGCTGCCCTCGCTCGCCGCGGCCGAAAGCAGCTATGTCTATTGCGACAACGGGCTGCGCTGCTTCAAGGCTCCCTGCCCATCGAACAGCGTGCTCGACCTCGCCACCGGCAAGATCATCAAAGGCGTGTCGATCGACACCGGCGGATTGCCGACGAAGGACAAGGCGATGGTCGAGGCGTCGGATGCGCTCTCTGCCGGCAAGATTGTCGTCAGGGGATCGATCGAGCGACGCACCCAGACCATCACCGGCAAGCAATACAGCCTGCCGTGGCTGATCGCGACGGCCGTCGAGCGCGCCGCCAAGGACAGCGAACGCAAGCACTGCTCTTCACACTGACATTCGGTTCAGTCCCGATCAGCCGCCCAGCAATCTCTCCACTTCAGCGGCGATGCTCAGCAGACGGCGGTCGTGGCCGTGGCGCGCCACCAGCATCAAGCCGGCCGGCAGCGCCATGCCTGGTATCGGCAGCGAGATCGCGCAGAGATCGAACTGGTTGGCCACCTGCGTGTTGCGCAGCAGCAGGCCCTCCGTGCGATCGCGCAGACCGGCATCTTGCGCCAGGGAGACGATGGTCGGCGCTGTCACCGGCGTGGTTGGCAGGGCCAGCACATCGACCGACGTCAGCCGCTCATCCATGGCGGCGGCCAGCACGGCACGGCGACGCAGTGCCCTGATGTAAACCGGGGTCGGCAGCATTGCCGCCCGCGACAAGGGTCCGCTCACATGCGGGTCAACCGGCACCGGAGAGCCCGCCGCCAGCCAGTCTGCATGCACTTCGGCCCCTTCCATCGCGGCGATCGAACCGCGTTTTGTGACCGCGCGAAGGTCGGCGATCAGGTCGTCGATCGACAGGTCCGCGACCCGTGCGCCGGCCTGCTCGATCTTGCCGAGGCAGCGCTCGAACGCTGCTGCCACCGCGCCTTCAGTCTCTCCGAAAAGCACGCCGCGCGGGAGACCGATGCGCAGCCCCGCAAGGGCGAGTGGCGCAGGCAGCGCCAAGTCCTCGCCCGCCATCACCGCATCGGCTGCGGCGCATTGCGCCACGGTGCGGGCGAGCGGGCCGACCGAGTCCAGCGTGGCCGACAGTGGAAAGGCGCCTGTGAGCGGCACCCGCCGCGCCGTCGGCTTGAAGCCGACGACGCCGTTAAGTGCCGCCGGAATACGGATCGATCCGCCAGTGTCGGAACCGATGGAGATTTCGCTCGTCCCCTCGCCGACGGAAACGCCGGCGCCGGAGGAAGAGCCGCCGGGAATGCGGTCGGCATCGGTCGCGTTGCCAGGCGTGCCATAGTGCTGGTTGTCGCCGATGGCGGTAAAGGCGAACTCGGTCATGTTGGTCTTGCCGATGATCACCGCGCCGGCTTGCCGCAGCCGGCGCACAATCATGGCGTCGCCAATTGCCGGCGCAGCATCCTTGAGCAGCAGTGATCCGGCCGTGGTCGCCTCGCCGCAGACATCGAACAGGTCCTTGATCGAAATGATCGTTCCGTCGAGCGGTCCGAGCCTCACGCCGGCCCTCCGCCGCGCGTCGGCGGCATCGGCTGCGGCTCGCGCGGCTTCGATATAGAGTTTCGTGAACACACGTTCTTCACCGGCACGGGCGGCGAGACGCGCAAGGGTAGTTTCCAGGTGATCGCGGACGGATTGCATCTTCGGTGTCGGACTCCGGACCTCTGGGACGTCTTAAGCTTAGCAGCCGGCGCGTGGCGTGCCGAGACTTAACCCGGCGCGGGCGGTTTTGCACCCCTGGCGGACGCAAGGAAGAGAACGATGCTCTACAAAGGCAGCTGTCATTGCGGCAAGGTCGCCTTCGAGTTCGAGGCGGAACTGACCGGAGCCGTGCGGTGCAATTGCTCGATCTGCTCGCGCAAGGGCGCCTTGCTGTGCGCCGTTCCGCATCAGGCGCTGCGGGTGCTGGCCTGGAGCGACGAGATCGGCACCTACACATTCGGCAACTGCGCCATCGCGCACCGCTTCTGTCGCACCTGCGGCATCCATCCTTTCGCCGAGGATGTGCGCGAGGGGAGTGAACGCAGCGCCTACATCAACGTCAACTGTGTCACCGATGTCGATCCGTCCGCCTTGTCGATCTTCGACTTCGATGGGCGTTCAGCCTGAGTTTCGCCGGCAGCCTGCCGCGTCTGCCTGTCAGCGACGCCGCCATCGCAAAGGCAACGGCCCGAGAACCATGATGGTTCTCGGGCCGTTGCGCAAGTCAGGGATGCTTGTCGGGAGAGCCTACTCGGCGCGTTTTGGGCCGAGCAGAAACACCACGACTGCCGCCAGCAAAGTCGCCACGCCGCAATAGGCGAAGGCACTGGCGACGCCGGCATGATCGACCAGCAGGCCGCCAAAGACGGCGCCGAGCGCAATCGCCACCTGGAAGGTGGAGACCATCAGGCCGCCGGCGCTCTCGGCTTGATCGGGCGCGGCCCGCACCAGCCATGTCTGCAGCCCGACCGGCACCGCGCCGAAGGCAAAGCCCCAGGCCGCCACGGCGGCGGCGGCGATCGCCGGCGAGGCGCCGAAGACCAGCATCAAGGCGGCGGCCACTGCGATCAGCAGGGGTGCCAGCGCGACGGCGGCCTTGAGATTGCGTTCGGCCAGGATGCCGCCGGCGATATTGCCGAAGAAGCCGCCTATGCCATAGGCCAGGAGCACCAGCGAGATTGTCTCGATGCCGAGCATCGGGATCTTCTCGAGGAAGGGGCGCACATAGGTGAAGCCGGCAAAGTGCCCCGAAGCGACCAGCAGCACGACCAGCAGCGCCACCCTGATCGACGGGCGCTCCAGCACCTCGAGCAAGGTGCGGAAACTTGCCACGCCCATCGGCGGCAGTTTCGGAATGGTGGCCACCTGCACCAACAACGCCAGCGCGGCGACGACCGTGGCGATCATGAAAGCCGTGCGCCAGCCCCAGATATCACCGACATAGGCGCCGACAGGGGCGGCGGTGACGGTGGCCAGCGAAACGCCGGTCAGGATGATCGACATGGCGCGTGGCATCAACCGCATCGGCACCAGCCGCAACGCCATGGCCGCCGACATCGCCCAGAAGCCGCCCAGCGCAACGCCGAGCACGACGCGGGCAAGCAGAAGCATGGGCAGCGATGAGGCAAAGGCGGCCAAAAGGTTCGAGGCGATCAGAAACGCGGTCAGCATCCACATCACCAGCCTGCGATCCATGCGCCGTGTCATGATCGCCATCGTGGGAGCGGCAATGGCGCCGACGATCGCCGTCGCGGTGACCGCTTGTCCCGCAACGCCTTCGCTGACGCCGAGATCGCTCGCCATCGGCGTCAACAGGCTGGCGGGCAGGAATTCCGCCGTAACGAGACCGAAAACACCAAGCGCCAGCGAGACGACGGCGCCCCATGCCGGCTCGGTTCGTTCCTCCTGATCGACAGTGTTCAATAGGGCGGCGTCGACGACGCCCGTCGCGGGTTCGGCCATGGTCAGTCTCCGATGAAGTTGCAGCGCAACATTTGGCTGCACTGCAACATAGGGAGTGACGGCCTGGAGTTTCCATGCTAGAAACACCATTATGTTTGACCGTTCGTCCAAAATTCCGACCACTGGCGATCCGCTGACCGACATATTGCGTGGGCTGCGTCTCGATGGCGTCGACTACGCCCGTTGCGAAATGCGGGAGCCTTGGGGCATCCAGTTTCCGGCCCAGGCAGCGGCGCGATTCCACTTCATCGGCCGCAAGGGCTGCTGGCTGATGCAGCCCTCGGGCGAGTGGGTCGAGCTCAAGGCGGGCGACGCGGCGCTGCTGCCGCGTGGCGCAGCGCATGTGCTGGCAAGCGAACCGGGCACGAAGGCTTGGCCGATCCAGGGCTACGCGGCCGAAGAAGTCTGCAAGAACGTCTATTGCATGTCCAATGAAGCCATGTGCCCCGATGGTCGCTGTCCGGGCACGCTGCTGTTTTTCGGCAGCATGTACTTCAACATCGATGGCCTGCATCCCCTGCTCGGCATGATGCCTGATGTCATGCGCGCGCATGAACTCGAAGCTTATGAGCCGGGTATTCCGCATCTCCTGGACTCGATGGCGCGTGAAGTGACGATGGAGCGCGTCGGCTCCGGCGGCATTCTGGCGCGGCTCGCCGACGTCCTTGCCGCCACCGTGATCCGCTCATGGGTCGAGCGCGGCTGCGGCGATTCAAGCGGTTGGATCGCGGCGGTCAGGGATCCCGACATCGGGCGCGTTCTGGCCGCCATCCATCTCGAACCGGACCGCGACTGGACCGTCGAGGCGCTCGCCAGGATGATGGGCGCCTCGCGATCGGGCTTTGCCGAGCGTTTTGCCACCATTGTCGGCGAGACGCCGGCCAGGTACGTCACCCAGGTGCGCATGCACCAGGCCCGACAATGGCTGGTGCGCGATCGCCAGAAGATTTCCGTCGTCGCCACACGCCTGGGTTATGAGTCGGACGCCGCCTTCAGCCGGGCCTTCAAGCGCGTCATCGGCTCGGCTCCCAGCCACCTGCGTGCCGAGGAACATGCTGAGATCCGCCAGGCCGGCTGAAGCGCCAGGCCGTGACTCCAGGCTGGAGCAATTCCGTCCGGAATTGCCCGAAGAGGTACAGCAGTTCAGCGTTTCCGTGGGACGCTGAACTGCTGTAGGAATCGGCATGGACTTGACTTCGCCCAACGACACTGTGCCGGCCCCGGGGGGTGCGTTGACCGAGATGTTGCGCGCGCTGCGCCTCGAGGGCGTCGACTATGGCCGCTGCGAACTGGGCACGCCTTGGGCCGTGCTCTTTCCGGTGCAGAAGGCGGCGCGGTTTCACTTCATCGGCCGTGCCGGATGCTGGCTGCTTTCGCCACTAGGCGAATGGATGGAACTGAAAGCCGGCGATGCATTGCTGTTGCCGCGCGGCGCCGAGCATATCCTTGCCAGCGCACCCGGTGTACAAGCCGAACCGCTCGAAAGCTACAGCGTCGAGCCCCTGCAGGACAATGTCTACGCCGCCTCGAACGGCGGCCATGGTGCAAAAACGCTGCTGTTCTGCGGCAGCATGCGCTTCAACCACGATGGCTCGCATCCACTGCTGGCCATGATGCCGGATATGCTGCGCGCGAAGGAGCTGATGGCCGGCGAGCCAGGCATCCCGCATTTGCTGGAAGCCATGGCCGACGAGGCGACGAGAAACCGGGCCGGCTCCGGCATGATGCTGGCGCGGCTGGCCGATGTATTGGCCGCAGCCATCATCCGCTCCTGGGTGGAGAACAGCGCCGGTGACATCACGGGTTGGATCGCGGCGATCAAGGATCGGGACATCGGCCGCGTGCTGGTCGCCATTCATCGGCAGCCTGACAGGAACTGGACCGTCGAAGCGCTGGCCCGCGAGATGGGCGCCTCACGGTCGGCTTTTGCCGAACGTTTCACGGCCGTCGTCGGAGAGACGCCGGCAAAATATGTCGCCGGGGTGCGCATGCATCAGGCAAGACGGTGGCTCGAGGAAGAAGGGATGCGGGTGTCGGTGATCGCCGCCAGATTGGGCTATGATTCGGAAGCGTCGTTCAGCCGGGCCTTCAAGCGCATCGTCGGCAGCGCGCCCAGCCATTTGCGCGCCGCGGGCGGCGGCTCGGGAAAAGGCTAAATCAACGCTGTTTGCAGTGGCGATTTCCGGCCTGGATGAATTGCCAAGTGTTCCGGACAGAATGCCATTCCCGGTTTGGCCATTTGCAATAGCTTGTCATCCAACAGACGAGCGCCGGCGGCAAGTCGGCCCGAAGAGGAGAAGCGATGCCAAATCACTTAAAAATCCTGACGCTGGCTGCAATGCTCACTATCCCCGGCCGTGCCTTCGCCCTTGAGGACAGCTATCTGCCGGCCAGCAAGATTCCCTATGTTTCCGAGGCGCCGGACCAGCCGCAGCGCCTCGGTCCGCTATGGGGAGAAAGGGCCAAGGGCCCCGCGGGAACCTTGCTGAAAGTCCCGGGCAACTGGCGCGCTCCTGTTCACGCGCACACCGCCGATTATCGCGCCGTGCTGATCCAGGGCCTATGGGCGCACTGGCAGATGGAAGGCGGCGAGGCGAGCAAGGTCGAACTGCCTCCCGGATCCTACTGGACCCAGAAGGCCAATGAGATGCATGACGACGCCTGCCTCTCGGACACGGAATGCGTGATCCTGCTGATCAACACCGAGCCCTATGAGACCTACCTGCCGAAGTAGAGGTGCGGGACGGCTGTCCGGCCGACATTGCTGCGGGGGCTCAGAACTCGGGTTGACAAGACCTGACCACAGCCGGTCCCGCTGTGCCAGTTTCCCATGATAGGAATTTTTTCTTGACTGGGTGAAGGCAACTATGGTAGATATTTGGTTATGGTGCTGAGTTGCGCCAGGGACCCGCCGCACAGGCGGGTTTTTCCGTTCAATGCTTCATCAACAGCGCACCGACGAAGGCTCCGGAGGGACCCGTTAACCCGGATTCCTTGCCCTGCCGCAAGGCGGGCTTTTTGTTTAGGGCGCTGTCCGGAACATCGCATTCGCGATATTCGCCTCATCCGGCGTGCCGCAAACTCACGCCGCTGCCCTTGTCGAACAGCACCACCTTGTCCGGATTCCAGGCAAAGCGCACCGGCTGCTCGATCGCGACATCGGTCCGCGCCGGCACCGTGGCGCGCAGCGTGGTCTCGCCCACGCGCAGCGTCAGGATCTTTTCCACGCCATGGTTTTCGACGTCGTGGACGCGCGCCTCGACCGGCGCACCGCTCTCGAGATAGACGTCCTCGGGGCGGATGCCGAAGACGAGCGGGCGACCGTCGGTCGCCGCACTCGCCTTGGCTCCCCCTGAAAGCGGCAATTCGAAATTCAGCGGCGCCATGACCGCACGATCGTTGACCACCCTGCCGTCGATGAGGTTCATCGGCGGCGAGCCCACGAAGCTCGCCACATAGGTGTCGCGCGGATTGTTGTAGATCTCATGCGGCGTGCCGGTCTGGACGATGCGGCCATGGTTGAGCACGCCCACCTTGTCGCCCATGGACATCGCCTCGATCTGGTCGTGGGTGACGAACAGGAAGGTGGCGCCGAGCTGCATCTGCAGGTTCTTCAGTTCCGTGCGCAGCGCCTCGCGCAGCTTGGCGTCGAGCGCCGACAGCGGCTCGTCCATCAGGAACACGCGCGGCTTGCGCACGATGGCCCGGCCGATCGAGACGCGCTGCATCTCGCCGCCCGACAGCCGGTCGGTCTTGCGGTCGAGCAGATGCTCGATCCTGAGCGTCCGCGCCGCGCGATCGACGCGGTCCTTGATTTCGGCGTCGGGCAGCCGCCGGATCTTCGGCTTCAGCGGGAATTCGAGGTTTTCGCGCACCGTATAGCGCGGGTAGAGCGAATATTGCTGCAGCACCAGCGCCACGTCGCGCTCCGCGGCGCCCCAGTCGGCAACGTCGATCCCGTCGATGAAGACCTGGCCCTCGCTCGGTTTTTCCAGTCCGGCGATCAGCCGCAGCGTCGTTGTCTTGCCCGCGCCCGTCTCGCCGAGCAGGACGAAGAACTCGCCATCGGCGATGTCGAGGTCGAGCCCGGTCAGGGCCGTGTGATTGCCGAACGTCTTGGAGATATTCTTGAGCTGGATATGGGCCATCAGAGTCTCACTCCGAGCGACTTGCCGCTCGCCGCGTCGAAGAAATGCGCCTGTGTCGGATCGATCCTGGCGAACACCCTCTCGCCGGGACCTGAAATGAAGCCGCTCTTGGTGCGGGCGCGCAGCATCTTGGAGCCGACTTTCAGGTCGACGATGTCGAACGAGCCGAGCGGCTCGACGATCTGCGTCTCGACCGCCATGAAGCCCTCCGCCGCCTCACGGCTGATGAGGACGCCTTCCGGCCTGATGCCGAGTGCCAGCCGGCCGCCCGCATGGCCGTTCAGCTTCGACAGGAGCGCGCGCGGGAATTCGAAACCGGTTGGCGCATCGCCCACCGTCACCGAGGCCGACGAGGCTTTTTCGGCCACCGCCGCGTCGGCCACGTTCATCACCGGACTGCCGACGAATTGCGCGACGAAGAGGTTGGCCGGGTGCGAATAGACCTCGTCGGGGGAGCCGACCTGCTGGAGAACCCCCTCATGCATGATGACGATGCGATCGGCGAGGCTCATCGCCTCGATCTGGTCATGGGTGACGTAGATGGTGGTCGAGCCTTGCTTGATGTGCAGCCGCTTGATCTCGGCCCGCATCTCCTCGCGCAGCTTGGCGTCGAGCGCGCCGATCGGCTCGTCCATCAGCATCGCTTTCGGCCGCCGCACCAGTGCCCGGCCGATCGCCACGCGCTGCATGTCGCCGCCCGACAGCGCCGACGGTTTCTTGCCGAGCAGGTCCGTGATTTGCAGCGTCTTGGCGACCGAGCGAACTTCCTGGTCGATTTCGCTCTTGCTCTTTCGCGTGGCGCGCAAGGGAAAGGCGATGTTCTCGTAGACGCTCATATGCGGGTACAGCGAGAACGACTGGAAGACCATGGCGATGTCGCGATCGGCGGCCTTCAGATGCTGGATGGGCTTGCCGTCGATGAGGATGTCGCCCTCGTCGATCGTCTCCAGCCCGGCAATGGCGCGCAGCGTCGTCGTCTTGCCGCAGCCCGACTGGCCGAGCAGCACGATGAACTCGTTGTCTTCGATCTTGAGGTTGAGGTCCTTGATGACCTGGACGGCGCCGAAGAACTTCTGGACGCCGCGAAGCTCGATCTGGGTCAATGCTGCGCTCCCGGATTTCGCTGCGGATCGCCTGACTGGCCGGTTCCGGCTTCCTCTTGCGGTGCGATCTTGGAGGTGATGTTGAAGCCGATCAGGCCGATCAGGATGATGGTCAGCCCATAGCTGTGCAGCAGCAAGTTCCAGGGCTGGCAGAGCGCAACGATGCCGAGCACCATCAGCACCTGGCTGCCTGGTTCCAGATATTTCTGGTTGATGGCGCGAAAGCTCATTTGCGGATCGCTCCGAAGGACATGCCGCGCAACAGGTGATTACGAAGCAGGAAGGTGAAGATGGCGACAGGAAGCAGGAACAGGAAAGTGCCGGCGGCGATCACCGTCCAGTCCGGCAGCCCGGAGCCGACCTGGCTCGGGATGAACGGCGGTGCGGTCTGGGCGCGGCGATTGGTCATGATCAGCGCGAAGGCATATTCGTTCCATGCCGTGATGAAGCAGAACACGGCCGTCGCGGCGATGCCGGTGGCGGCTTCGGGCAGCACGATCTTGAAGAAGGCTTCCATGCGCGTATAGCCGTCGACGAGCGCCGCTTCCTCGTACTCCTTCGGGATCTCGTCCATGAAGCCCTTCATC
Organism: Mesorhizobium sp. B2-5-11; assembly: GCF_006440835.1. Classification (NCBI taxonomy): domain Bacteria; kingdom Pseudomonadati; phylum Pseudomonadota; class Alphaproteobacteria; order Hyphomicrobiales; family Phyllobacteriaceae; genus Mesorhizobium; species Mesorhizobium sp. B2-5-11. The sequence continues at coordinate 30,168 of NZ_VFUK01000008.1, read as the reverse complement.
AGCCAAACCGAGAAGGACAGGTTGAAGGCGGTGTAGAGGATGATCAGCCCGATATGGGAATCGTTGAGGCCGACCGCCCGGTACATCAGGAACATCGGGATCGCCACCACCACGGGCGGCAGCATGCGGGTCGAGAGGATGAAGAACAAAAGGTCCGCCTCGCCTTTGACCCTGAAGCGCGAGAAGCCATAGGCGGTGAATGTACCCATGCCGACCGCCAGCACCGTCGAGGTGATCGCGACGATCAGCGAATTCATGAAACGGTTCGGATAGCCCGACCATTGCACCTGGCCCTTGCCGTCGCGCACGATCTTTTCGCCGCCGTCGAAGACGACGCGTTCCCACCAGGGCGCCGCCGCGTATTCTTCGGGCGAAGGCGGGCTGCGCAATTGCGAGCGCTTGGTGAACAGCTTCACGAAGGGCGATATCTCCGGCTGGAACACGACCGTCGGCGGGATGGTGGTGGCAAGGTTGCGCGGCTTGAACGCCGTCGAGGCGATCCAGTAGATCGGTGCCAGGAAGATCACTGTCGCCACCAGCACGGCGACGATTGCGACGCGGTTGAGGGCGATCTCGGAAGAAGTGCGGACGGCGGCCATCTCAGCGCTCCTTCACTTTGTTCAGATATTTGACGTAGATGTTGGTGATGGCCAGCACCATGATCAGCACGATGTAGGCGAGCGCGCAGGAGCGCCCGGTCTGCCATTCCTGGAACGCCATCTTGTAGAGCCGGATCGAGATCAGTTCAGCCGTCGGCTGGGTGGTCAGGATGTAGGCCAGATCGAAGGTCTTGAACGCTTCCATAGTGCGGAAGATGACGGCGATCATCAGGATCGGCGCGACCAGCGGCAAGGTGATGCGGAAGAAGGTGTAGAACGGACCGGCGCGGTCGATAGCGGCGGCTTCGTAGAGGTGCTTCGGCACCGCCGAGAGGCCGGCCAGCGACAGCAGCATGACGAAGGGCGACCACATCCAGATGTCGGTCAGCGCCACCGCGTAGAGTGCCATCTTGGGGTCGGCCAGCCACTCGAAATTGCCAAGCCCGAGCGCATAGTTGATGACGCCCCATGACGGATCGTAGAGCAGTTTCCAGAACAGGCCGACGACGGCCATCGACAGCATCATCGGCAGCAGCAGCAGGGTCGTCAGCAGCCCCTTCAGCGGAATATCGCGGTTGAGCAGCATCGCCACGCCGAAGCCGACCAGCAACTGTCCGGCGACCGAGATGATCACGTATTTGGCGGTGATGGCGAAGTTGGACCAGACATAGGGGTCGCTGAGCAGGTCGCGGTAGTTCTGCAACCCGACGAAATTCGCCGGCGCGTTGGTCGAGGCGCGGAAATCGGTGAAGGAATAGCCGAGCGAATAGATCAGCGGAAAGATGTTGAAGACGATCAGGAACAGGATCGTCGGGATGATGAAAAGATTGCGGATCGAAATATCGCTAAGGCCACGCGCGGCCGCGCGTGAAGATCTGTCCAGCGTGGTGATCATCGTGGTCGCCAAGACCCTGCTCCCGCTTGAAGAAAAAGAAACGGAGGAGGCATGAGCGCCCCCTCCGTGGGACATGAACGATTATTGGCCGCGGCCGTATTTCTTGAAGGTCGCGTTCCAGTCGGCGGCCAGTGCGTCGAGCGTTTCCTTGGCGGTGCCTTCGCCGCCGATCATGTAGGGATAGACGCGCTGGTTGAGCTGCTGGAGCAGTTCGGCATATTCCGGCACCGCCCAGAAATCCTTCACCTTGAACATGGTCTCGTAGAAGGCCTTGTTGTAGGGCGTCGCATTCTGGAACTCTTCCGACTTGAGCACGGCTGCGCTGCAGGTGTAGCCACCGAGTGCCGCCCACTTCTTCTGGGTCTCGTCCTTGATGAACCATTCGAGGAACTTCATCGCCTCGTCCTGCTTCTGCGAGTAGGAGACGACGGAGATGCCCTGGCCACCGAGTGCGGCGAACTGGTCGCCGTTCGGCCCGGGAGGATTGGCGAAGAAGCCGGTGTTCTTGGCATTCGGGTTCGACGCCTCGTTGATCAGCGAGGGAAAGAACGCGAAGTAGTTCATGCTCATCGCGGCCAGGTTTTCGGTGATCGCCTGGTTGTCCTCGACGAAGAACGACTTGGCCCAGCCCGGAGGCGTGAACTTGTAAAGCTCCTTATAGGCGTCGAGCGCGGCGACAGCCTTGTCGGAGTTGATGAAACCGTCGACCTTGTAGGTCGAATAGTCACCCAGTTCGCCGCCATAGGAGAACAGCGCGTTCTCGAAGCCCATCGCCATCGCGTCATAGGAATTGTCGGTGTAGATGGCGATGCCGTATCTCTTCTGGTCCGGCCGGTGGAAGAATTCGGCGATGTCGCGCAGCGCCTTGAAATCCTTCGGCACGTCGAGATCGTAGCCGTATTTGGCCTTGAAGGCTTCCTTCTCCTTCGGATCCTCGAACCAGTCCTTGCGATAGGACCAGCCGACGGCGTCGCCTTCGAGCGGGATGGCCCAGTACTTGCCGCTGTTGCCGGGATATTCGGCGTAGTACTTCACCGTCGCCGGCGCCATCACCTCGCCGAGCTTGTGCTTGTTGAAGAAGTCGGTGAGGTCGACATAGTGGCCACCGGTCGAGCCGGCGCCGAGCCATTGCGAGTCGCCGACGACCAGGTCGTAGGCATCGCCATGAGCGTTGAACTCGGTGAAGGCCTTGGTCTGGAAGTCGGCCCAGGGCGTGGTTTCCACCGTGATCTTGACGCCGGTTTCCTTCTCGTACTCGTTGCCGAGTTCCTGGAGGTAGTTGGCCGGATCCCATTCCGCCCAGAAGATGGTGAGCGATTTGTCCTGGGCGTAGACGGATGTTCCGCAGGCAAGTGTCAAGCCGATACCAGCAAGCAAGCTGGTCACTATCTTGCGCATGATGTTTCCTCCCTTGTGCGCATTCTACCGTATCAAGCGAACCGGCAAACGGGGCCGGCCCTGGTAGTTCCTCCCTTGGTCGCGCCTTCCGGTTTGGAGCCTCCTCGCCCGTCCGGAAATGGATCGCAGCCCTCACTTTCGATCCGCTTTTCTCCTTTGATCTGGTATTACCAATTTTGAAGCTCCGTCAAGCCCTTTCTTGAGCAATGGTGACAGCTTGAAGTCTCGAATTCCAGCCTTATCTGCCTGTTTTTCCTAAATTTTCCTACTCATTGATAGACATCGGCCTTGTTCATGCTTCAGCATTGAGATTAATATCGGCAACCAGCATGCAAATCTGGTAGAACCAGATACCTGCTATTTCGTGACCCTTGTTGGTTGGCTTGCCTGTGCTTCGGACACTGATTCCGCGATCGCCGCGCGCACCAGGGCGACCGCCGCCCACTGGGCAACGGACATCGTCCGGCGACCGTCCAGTCCCCAGATGTCCTTCAGCACGATAAGCACCTCGACGCCGAAGATCAGCGACAGCGCTTGCGCCAGCCGCTTGAGGTCGCGCGGCGGAAGCCGGCCCTTGAGCGGAGCGAGCGCGTCCTGGAGCAATTCGACGCGGTGGCCCCGCTTGAAGGCCGGTTCGCTTCCCAAAGTACCGGCCTGGCGCCGCGCCCACTGATCGAGCGACAGTTTCAATGCCGCCTTGAATGTCGCCTCGAAAGCCTCGATGCGCGGCATGGCCGTGTCGAAGAGCTCGGCAACGCGACGCTCGGCATCGGCAGAGGTGGATTTCCAGGTGAGGATCGGCCCGAGCCCCTCGTTAACCACTGCCTGCACCAGTGCCGCCTGGCTCGGAAAATACCGGTAGGCGGTGGCGCGGGACACCTGCGCCGCCTCGGCAACCTCGCTGACCGAAGGTGTTGCGCCTGCCTGCATCAGCCTCGTCGCCGTCTCCAGCATCAGCCGTTTCGTGCGCGCGCGCGGTCCACGTTCGGGTCCCCCGGCGGTGTCGTCGCTTGTTGCGGCGTGTTGACGTGAGACATCCATATCAATATGATACGCGCGTCTCAAAAAATTGCAATGACCTCCTCGTTTTCGGAATGGCTAGGTTGACGCTCTGTAGAGCACTGAGCCTTGGGTGACTTGGACCGGCAGAGGGAGGCATTGATGAAGCGCATTTATGTGGTGGGCACCGCGGACACCAAGGGTGAGGAACTCGCCTTCCTGGCCGACGCGATCGCCGCCACGGGTGCCGCTGTCTGCCGGGTCGACGTCGGAACGCGCGCCGCGAGCGTGCCGGTCGACATTGCCGCTGGGGATGTGGCAGGCCACCATCCCGGCGGGCGAGACGCGGTGCTCGCCGGCGATGACCGCGGCATCGCCGTCGCCGCCATGGGCATCGCCTTCGCTCGCTTTGCCCAATCGCGAAACGACATTGCCGCCATGATCGGCATCGGCGGCGGCGGCGGCACGTCGATCATCACCGCAGGCATGCGCGTGCTGCCGCTCGGCCTGCCCAAGATCATGGTCTCGACGCTCGCTTCCGGCGACACCGCGCCCTATGTCGACATCTCGGACATCGTCATGATGCCATCGGTGACCGACATGGCCGGGCTGAACCAGCTCTCGCGTGTCGTTCTGCACAATGCGGCCCAGGCGATATCGGGCATGGCCGCCGGACCGCCGCCGCCGCCCGAGGGCAAGCCGTCGATCGGCCTCACCATGTTCGGCGTCACCACGCCCTGCGTGACGGCAATCGCGGATCAGCTCCGTTCGACCTATGACTGCATGGTCTTTCACGCCACCGGCACCGGCGGCCGCAGCATGGAGAAACTGGCCGACAGCGGCCTGCTGTCCGGCGTCATCGACATCACCACCACTGAGGTCTGCGATCTCCTGTTCGGCGGCGTGCTGCCGGCGACGGAGGATCGTTTCGGTGCCGTTGCCCGCACCGGCCTGCCTTATGTCGGCTCGGTCGGCGCGCTCGACATGGTCAATTTCTGGGCGCCTGCGACCATTCCGGACCATTATCGCGGGCGGCTGTTCTACGAGCACAACCCGAACGTCACGCTGATGCGCACGACGGCGCAGGAATGCCGCAAGATCGGCGAGTGGATCGGCACAAGGCTCGCCCGCTGCAAGGGGCCTGTGCATTTCCTTGTCCCGGAGAAAGGCGTCTCGGCGCTCGACATCGAAGGCGGCGCCTTCTTCGACCCGCAAGCCGATGCCGCCCTGTTCGAAGCCATTGAGCGCACGATTAAGCCGAACGCGACGCGCCGGCTGACACGCCTGCCGCTGCACATCAATGATCCCCGATTCGCCAAGGCCGCGGTCGCGGCTTTCCTCGAAATCGCCAGACAGTGAGATCCAAGACATGCCGGCAATACCGCGCAAGGACATACTGAAGAAATTCAGGGGGATGATCGACAAGGGCGTGCCGATCGTCGGCGGCGGCGCTGGCACCGGCCTGTCGGCCAAGGCCGAAGAGGCCGGCGGCATCGACCTCATCATCATCTACAATTCCGGCCGCTACCGCATGGCCGGTCGCGGCTCGGCCGCCGGCCTGCTTGCCTATGGCAATGCCAATGAGATCGTCAAGGAGATGGCCTACGAGGTGCTGCCGGTGGTCAGGAAGACGCCGGTGCTGGCTGGTGTCAACGGCACCGATCCGTTCGTCATCATGCCGCTGCTGCTCTCCGAACTGAAGACGATGGGTTTTTCCGGGGTGCAGAATTTCCCCACCATCGGCCTGTTCGACGGCAGCATGCGACAGAGCTTCGAGGAGACCGGCATGGGTTTTGGGCTCGAGGTCGACATGATCGCCGAAGCCCGCAAGCTCGATCTTCTGACCACGCCCTATGTCTTCAACCCGGACGAGGCGCGCGCCATGACCAGGGCCGGCGCCGATATCGTCGTGGCTCATATGGGCGTGACGACGGGGGGCTCGATCGGCGCCACCTCTGCCAAGTCGCTCGACGACTGCGTGGTCGCCATCGACGCGATCGCCGAAGCGGCCCGTTCGGTGCGCAAGGATGTCATCCTGCTTTGCCATGGCGGGCCGATCTCGATGCCGGACGACGCCCGCTACATCCTCGAACGCTGCAAGGGGCTGCACGGCTTCTATGGCGCGAGCTCGATGGAGCGGCTGCCGGCGGAAGCGGCGATCGCCCGGCAGACCGCCGATTTCAAGGCCGTTACGCTTGGCGGCCTGAAGACGACCACGAAGAAAAAGAAGGGATCATGAGAATGACCGACAAGAGCAAGGTGTTCGTCTACCCGAAGGATGTCAGCGCCTTCGGATTCGACTGGGGAAAATTGTCGCTGACGGTCGCTCCGGAAGTGAACGGCGCGACCCGCTTTTCCGGCGGCGTCGTCGACCTGCCTTCCGGCAAGGGCCATACCCGTCATAACCATCCGGGCGCGGAAGAAATCATCTTTGTCATTTCGGGCCATGGCGAGCAGATGGTCGAGGACGAGCAAGGCAATCCGGTGGTCGAGAAGGTCGGCCCCGGCTGCACCATTTACGTGCCCGAGAGCCGCTTCCACTCGACGCTCAACACCGGCGACGGGCCGATGCAGCTGTTCGTCGTCTATTCGCCGGCAGGGCCGGAACTGGGATTGCGCGAACTGCCGGATTTCAGGTTGCTGCCGGCCGGGAACTCCCCTCGCTCGCGACTTTGAGGCGCCCTTCCGATATGCTATCGTCCAGCATGCCTCCTTGAGAGAGAAGCGATGACGCGTTTCAGTCCCCAGGAATTCGTGGAGAAGCTCGCAACGGGCAGCCTGCCGGATGGCAACCCGGCCATGACGGTTGGCGGTATTGTCAAGGCCAACGACGCCGACCCGTCAACGCTTCTCTTTTCGACCGATTTGTCCTGCGAATCCTGGATACCCGTGCCGCTGAGCTTGATCCAGACTGTCGAGCAGGTACGGACGGTCAACTGCAAAGACCATAAGCATCCGCTGGTCAAGATCGCTTTTACACCGCCCTCGCCGGATCAACGTGACATCAATGCCCTGCTTATGATCATGGCCGGGCTTCAGAGCCAACTCTCCTGGTTCCATCGCAACGCCAAATCCGGCAGTCCGTGGGCGTCAACGTTTGCATCCGATTGCGCCGTCGTCTCCGCATCCGAGGGGCTTACCATATGCTGCACCCAGACGATCGACGGAAGATTGGAAGTCGTCTGCACTGGAATGGTTTAGTGCCTGTCGCGCAAAAGTGACTTCTGTTTAGCGGCAACGGCAAAGCGCCGCGCATGAATTCGTTTCGACGCGACGCGCCTTAGAGACAATCGAGACCGGCACGCTCATTTGTAACGTGGCAGGTTACATGCCACCCCGGTTCCATGCCCGACCCCGATCCCCGAACATCACATAGCCGGTATCGGTAACCGCCACCGTATCCTCCAGCTTGATGAAGCCGCGCGTCGGGTGAAGCATGGTCGTCTCCACCGATAGCACCATGTTCCTCTCCAGCGGCTTGCCCGCATAGGTGCCTTCATAGGTCACCGGATGGTTGGTCATCAGGAACGGCGCCTCATGCGTGATCAGCCCCATGCCGTGAGCGAAGAAATCCGTGTAGGGCGCGACCTTGGATTTTTTCAGCACGCCTTCGGCATGGGAAATCATGTCACCACCCAGCGTACCCGCCTTTACCTTCGAGAACGCCGCCTGCTGCACCGCCTCGACCTCCGCCAGCAGGTCCTCCAGCTCGGCATCCGGGTCTCCGAGAACCCCCATGCGGCAGAGGTCGCCGATATAGCCATGATAATTGCCGCCGGAATCGATCGACAGCACTTCACCCTTTTTCCACGCCTGCGGCGACGCCGCGCGGTTGTGGCTGGAGCCCAGCGTCAGCAGGCAATATTCGAAATGCGCGCCGCGATTGGTCTCCTCGCGGCGAAGCTGTTCGATCATCTCGCTCTTGGTCGTGCCTTCGCGCGCCCATTGGATGGTGGCCAGCATGGAATCGGTGATCAGTTCGGAGGCGATCCGCAGTTTCTCCAGCTCGGCCTCGGTCTTGATGGCGCGCATGCGCTCCAGCATGTCGGTGGCATCGACCAGCTTGGCGTCGGGGAGCGCTTTGCGGATCAGGGCATAGGCGTCCGACGGCAGGAAACCCGGCTCGATGCCGATGCGAGCGTCGCCCTTGCCGATCTTGCGCACATGCTCGACAGCGAGATTGGCGGCATCGAGCGTGCCCCAGCAGGCGGCATGCAGCGTCGGCGTCCAGAACGGGTGGTTCTGGTGTTCGCCACCCTCCATGCGGTTGCCGATATAGGCGGCGTGGTCCGGTCCGCCTTTTTCGTAGATCACGATCGGCAGGTACCGGCTGTGGCCGATCGCATCCATGGCGGCGAAGAAGATGAACTTGTAGCCGCCGAGCAGATATTGGGTGTTGTGCTTGGATGTCGCGAGCAGGACGTCGATATCAGCCTCTTCCATCAGGCCATCGACCCTGGCGTGGTCGAATGGGATGTCGCCGACGGCACTCTTCCCCGGAGCTATGTTCATTGTCTCTCTCCCTGAATGTCCGCGCGGATCGGCTGGACCGCCGGATGCCCGATCCCGATAGGTCTTCCGACTTCGGGTCAAATCTGCACCATTTTCGCCCATCTGGTCCAGCCAGAAACAGGCTCGCCCAGCTGAATGGCCGTCGCCGGTGCCGATAATGTGAGGTGCATCGGATGACCTAGTCTTACCAGGTCAGGTTTATCGACCACTCTCCCGTAACTGGTCCAGCGAACAAAAATTTCAAAGCCACGCCACGATGCGCCAATTCCGTCTCTGGCGAAAGCCACGGCAAGGCCCATAATCAAACGTGCATGGAAACGCCCGAAAGGCCTCCGTGCAAGATATGAGATAGAGGGGGAATAGGATGATGTCGGAGTTCAGGATTTCACGCCGCACGGTGCTTGCGGGCTCTGCCATGCTTCTGGCCTCCACCGCGATGCCGGCCTTGAGCTGGGCGCAGACGCCGAAGAAGGGTGGCCGGCTGGTGCTCGCCGCCGATTCCGAACCGCGCAACCTCAACCCGGCCATCGTCGCCTCCAACGGCGTCTTCTTCATCTCCAGCAAGATCGTCGAAACGCTGGCCGAAGCCTCCTTCGATGGCAAGGACGGGCTTGCACCACGCCTGGCGGTCAGTTGGGAAGGCGCCGCCGACGGGCTGTCGGCGACCTTCAAACTGCGCGAAGGGGTCAAATGGCATGACGGCAAGCCGTTTACCTCGGCCGACGTCGCCTTCTCGGCGCTGCAGATCTGGAAGCCGCTGCAGAATCTCGGCCGCACCGTGTTCAAGGATCTGGCCGCGGTCGATACCCCTGATGAATTGACCGCCGTGTTCAAATTCGCCAAGCCGACGCCCTTCCAGCTGATCCGCAACGCTCTGCCGGCGCTGAGCAGCGTGGTGCCGAAGCACGTTTACGAAGTTGGCAAGATCGAGGACAACCCGGCCAACAACGCGCCCATCGGCACCGGCCCGTTCAAGTTCGCCGAATACAAGGCCGGCCAATACTACCGGCTGACGAAGAACACGGATTATTGGGGCAAGGGCGAGCCCTATCTCGATGAGATCATCTACCAGGTGCTGCCCGACCGCACTTCGGCGGCGAGCGCGCTGGAAGCAGGAGAGATCCAGCTCGCCGCCTTCTCCGCCGTGCCGCTGGCCGATCTTGACCGCATCTCGAAAGTGCCGGGCCTGAAGGTGATCACCAAGGGCTATGAGGGACTGACCTACCAGCTCGTCGTCGAGATCAATCACCGTCGCAAGGAGCTCGCCGACCTGAAGGTGCGCCAGGCGATCGCGCATGCCATCGACAAGGATTTCGTCGTCAAGACGGTGTTCCTCGGCTATGCCGCCACCGCCACCGGCCCGGTGCCGAAGAACGACCCGCAGTTCTATACCGCCGACGTCCCGACCTATGCCTTCGACGTCGCCAAGGCCAATGCGCTGCTCGACGAGGCGGGTTACAAGAAGGGCGCCGACGGCAAGCGCTTTTCGCTGAAACTGTTGCCGGCTCCCTATTTCAACGAAACCAAGCAGTTCGGCGACTATCTGCGCCAGGCGCTCGCCGCCATCGGCATCGACGCCCAGCTCGTCAACAACGATTCCGCCGCGCATATCAAGGCCGTCTACACCGACCACGCTTTCGACCTCGCCGTCGGCCCGCCGGTGTTCCGCGGCGACCCGGCGATCTCGACCACCATCCTGGTGCAGAGCGGCATTCCGGACGGCGTGCCGTTCTCCAACCAGGGCGGCTACAAGAACGATGCGCTGGACGCGCTCATCGCCAAGGCGTCCGAGACGCTCGATACATCGGCCCGCACCAATCTTTACAAGGAGTTCCAGAAAGAGGTGGCCGCCGACCTGCCGCTGATCAATGTCGCCGAATGGAGCTTCATCAGCGTCGCGCGCGAGACGGTCGGCAACATCGCCAACAATCCGCGCTGGGCGGTATCGAACTGGGCGGACACATATCTGGAATCGTGACAGTATTTCGCGGATGAACGTTCGCGAAATCATCGTAGGCGTTGAGTTCTACGAGGCCCCCCTCTGTCCTGCCGGACATCTCCCCCTCAAGGGGGGAGATTGGCAACTTGTCTGTCCCGCGAATTTTCCGACGTTGGGGATTGGCGAAGCCAAAAATGACAGCCAATCTCCCCCCTTGTGGGGGAGATGTCCGGCAGGACAGAGGGGGGTGCCCAGGCGCGGTCCTAACCAACGTATCGCCAACCCATCGAGGGCCGCATGAACCGCGCCCTCGCGCTCCTCCGCCGTCGCCTCGTCGGCAGCATCTTCGTGCTTTTGATCGTCGTCATCGGCACGTTCCTGCTGCTCGAAGCCGCCCCGGGCGACGCGGTCGATGCCTATATCGTCTCGACCGGCGGCGATGCCGGCATGATCGAGCTGTTGCGCCATCGCTGGGGCCTCGACCAGTCGGAGCTGACGCGGCTCGCCAACTATCTCTGGGCGCTGCTGCATCTCGATCTCGGCCAGTCCGTCACCTTTTCGCGGCCGATCCGCGACGTGATCCTCGACCGCCTGCCGACCACGCTGTGGTTGATGGGCAGCGCCACCGCGCTTTCCTTCGGCCTCGGCTCGGCGCTGGGCATCTATGCCGGCGCCAGGCCGGGCAGTTTTCGCGACCGTTTTCTCTCCATCGGTTCGCTGGCGCTCTACGCGGTGCCGGGTTTCTGGCTCGGCCTGGTGCTGATCGTCGTCTTCGCTGTCGACCTGCGCTGGCTGCCAATCGGCGGCATCGAGACCATCGCCTCCGGCAAGGCCGGCCTCGACCGCGCCGCCGACATCGCCATCCATCTCGTCCTGCCGGTCTCAGCCCTCGGCTTCATCTACCTGGCGCTCTATTTGCGGATGATGCGTGCCGGCATCACCGAGGTCTGGCGGCAGGATTTTGTGCTGGCCGCCCGCGCCAGGGGCTTGTCGCGCCGCCGCATCGTGCTTGCCCATGTCGCCCGCAATGCGCTGCTGCCATTGGTCACGATGCTCGGCCTGCAGTCGGCGCAGATGCTGGGCGGTAGCGTCGTGATCGAGAGTGTTTTTGCCGTGCCCGGTCTGGGTCGGCTGGCGCAGGAGGCAGTGGCCGCGCGCGACACGCCCTTGCTGCTCGGCATCATTCTCGTCAGCGCCGTCCTGGTCATCGTCATCAATCTTCTCGTCGATGTCGCCTATGCCTTTCTCGACCCGCGCGTCGGCGCCAGCGAGGCCGGCACATGAGCACGCTCCGCCGCTTTCTGCGCACGCCGGAGGCGGTCGCCGGCGCCATACTCCTGGCGGCATTGTGCGCCATGGCCCTGTCGGCGCCGCTGCTGTTTCCGGGCGACCCGCAAGCCATCGCCGGCCCGGCGCTGCTGCCGCCCTTCCAGGACTGGTCGCTGCCGCTCGGCACGGATCGCCTCGGCCGCGACGTGCTGGCCGAGCTTTTCCACGGCGCCCGCACATCGCTTGCCGTCGGCCTTGCGGCAGCCGCCGCCGCACTGGCCATCGGCTCGATGGTGGGCACGGTGGCCGGGTTTGCCGGCGGCCTCACCGACGAGGTGCTGATGCGCGTCACCGATGCCTTCCAGACCGTGCCGGGCTTTTTGCTGGCTCTGGCCTTCGTCAGCGTCGTCGGCCCTTCGCTCGGCGTCGTCGTGGCGGCAATAGCGCTCGGCACCTGGACCGGGCCCGCGCGCGTGGCCCGCGCGGAAGTGCTGTCGATCCGCGAGCGCGACTACGTTGCCGGCGCGCGCGTCATCGGCATGCATCCGCTGGAAATCGCCTTTCGCGAGGTGCTGCCCAATGCCTTGCCGCCGGTGCTGGCGCTGTCCTCGGTGATCGTGGCAGCGGCGATCCTCACCGAGGCGGCTTTGTCCTTCCTCGGCCTTGGCGACCCCAATCGGGTCACCTGGGGCGGCATGATAGCTGAGGGCCGCGCCGTGCTGCGCACCGCGCCCTTCCTGTCGATCGTACCCGGCATAGCACTGGTCCTGACGGTGCTCGGCGTCTATCTCGCCGGTGAAGGCATCGTTGAAACCACGGCGGTCCGAAGAGGCCTGTCGTGACCGCGCTGGCTTCGATCCGCAACCTCGCGGTGACCTACCGCCGTGACGACGGCGAGGTGGTGGCGCTGAGAGACATCAGCCTCGACATCAAGGCTGGCGAGCGGCTGGCCGTCATCGGCGAAAGCGGTTCGGGCAAAAGTACGCTGGCTTTGGCGATTGCGGGGTTGTTGCCGGCGAGCGCCAGGATTGACGGACGTATCGATTGGGTTTTGCGACCGTCGATGTTGGGTGCCAAGGCAGAACGCCTACCTTCCCGTTTTCTCGAAAAGGCACCCCTCCTCGGCCGCGATATCGGCTTCATCTTTCAAGACCCGTCCGCCAGCCTCGATCCTGTCATGACCGTCGGCAAACAGATCGCCGAAGTCTCCCGAACCCATCTCGGTCTCACATGGCCTCAGGCATACGCCAAGGCGAAGGATCTGCTCGAACGCGTCCGTCTGCCCGACCCGGACTCCGCCCTGCGCGCCTATCCGCATCAGCTGTCCGGCGGCCAGAAGCAGCGTGTGGCGATTGCAGCCGCGATCGCAGCCGGCCCGAGACTTTTGATCGCCGACGAGGCGACCAGCGCGCTCGACACCATCGTGCAGGCCGAGATCGTCGCACTGATCCGGCGGCTGGTGGAAGAAGACGGCATGACGCTGCTGTTCATCAGTCACGACATTGCGCTGGCCGCCGAGCTGGCGGACCGCATTGCCGTGTTCCGGCATGGCGAATTGATCGAACTTGGCGCCACGCAACAGATCGTCAGTGCGCCAACTGAAGCCTACACGCGCGCGCTGCTCGAGGCCCATATCGGCCTCGACGCCGAACCGCTGCACCACGGCATGATCGCATGAGCGTCCCCGTGCTTGCAGTTTCCAACCTTACCAGGCACTACCGCCGTGGCGGCAAGACGGTTACCGCGGTCGACGACGTTTCTTTCGAAATCGGGCCCGGCGAGACGCTGGCGCTGGCCGGACCCTCCGGCAGCGGCAAGTCGACGATCGCCCGGCTGGTGTTGCGGCTGATCGAGCCGGATGCCGGCCGGATCGAGTTTGAAGGCCATGATTTCCTGGCTCTGGGCGGCGCCGGCTTGCGTGCGCGTCGCGCTCGCTTGCAGATGGTGTTTCAGGATCCGCTTGCCGCCTTCAATCCGCGCGCCACGGTGGCGCGCGTGCTTGACGATCCCTTGCGTATCCACGGGCTCGCCTCCCGTTCCGAGCGCCCGCGCCGTATCGCCGCCCTGCTGGAGCGCGTCGGGCTTGCGGCGGAGCTCGCCTCTCGCGCCATCCATCAAATCTCGGGCGGCCAGCGACAGCGGGTGGCGATTGCACGCGCCATGGCCACGAAACCCTCGCTGATCGTGCTCGACGAAGCGGTGTCGGCGCTCGATGTTTCCGTGCGCGGACAGATCCTCGATCTTTTGCTCGACCTGCAACGCCAGGAACGGATCGCTTATCTCTTCATTTCGCATGATCTCGGCGTCGTCAGGGCCGTCGCCCACCGCGTCATCCTTCTCGACGGCGGGCGGATTGCCGAGAGCGGCGATGCCCGCGCCGTCATCGATGCGCCGCGATCGGCTATCGGCAAGGCGCTCGTGGCAGCCGCACCAAAGCTCAGAAGAACCACGCAGGAAGCATCATGATCGACCCCGAAGCCAGAGCCGAGAAACTGTCGCGCGAACTCGATTCCGCATTCCGCAACCGGGCCGACCTCTATCGCCTGTTCCTGGATCAGTTGACCGGAGAGCTGGGCGCCGAAAGAGCCGAGGCGATAATGACCCGGACCATCGAGCAGCGCGGCAAGGAAGTGGCCGCAGCCGCCTTCGCCGCATTCGGTCCCAACGACGCGCGCTCAATCGGCGAAGCTTTCCTGTCGGTCAGCCCGGATGACGGCCGGATGTATCCGACCGATGTCGAACGAGGGCCCGACCGCATCGCCTTCAAGGTGAAACGCTGCCCTCTCAAGGATGCCTGGGTCGAGGCCGGCGTCGGCGAGGAAAAACTCGCGACGCTCTGCCGCATCGCCGGCGCCTTCGACCGTGGCCTGTTCGAGGCGACCGGCGTGCGTTTCGACAATGTCACCTGGACGCCCGGCCACGGCAGCGGCTGCTGCCACATCGCGCTGACCAACCGCGATGCCGGCTAGCAATCGACGGCCTTAGCCGCCGACCATCAGCCTGACGACCTCGTCATGGTTGGTCTCGGAAATCTTGCGCTCGCCGGCCTGGATCCCACGCCGCAGCACGACGATGCGATCGGAAACGGCGAAGATGTCCTGCAGATTATGCGAGATGAAGATCACGCCGCGCCCTTGCGCCTTGAGCTGATGGATGAGCGAAATCACCTTGCGCTGCTCCGGCACGCCGAGCGCGGCCGTCGGTTCATCCATGATCAGGATCTGCGCGTCCCAGTAGACGGCGCGGCCGATGGCCACGGCCTGGCGCTGGCCGCCGGAGAAATTGCTGACCGGCGCGTTCAATCGGCTGACGTGGAAGTCCAGCCGCTTCATCGTCTCCCTGGCGGCCTCGGCCATGGCCTTGCGGTCGAGCACCGGCAGGAAGCCGAACGCCTTGCGCATCGGTTCGCGGCCGAGGAAGATGTTGGCACCGATCGACAGATTGTCGGCCAGCGCGAGATCCTGGTAGATCGTCTCGATGCCCTTTTCGCGCGCCTCCTGCGGCGTGGCGAAAGCCACCGGCTGACCTCTGAGCAGGATTTCTCCGCCCGTCGGCTGGAACACGCCCGATATTGCCTTGATCAGGGTCGTCTTGCCGGCGCCATTGTCGCCGGCAAGCGCCACCACTTCGCCCGGCCGCACGGCCATGGAGAAATCGTTGAGCGCCCGTACCGCACCGAAGTGCTTGGAAAGGTTCCGGACTTCGAGGAGGGGCTCGGTGCTATTCATCCTGACGGGCTCCACTGAACCGGCGCTGCGCCTGGTCGATGAGAACGGAAATGATGATGACGACGCCGACGGCGATGAACTGCCAGAACGGCTCCACATTGACGAAGACCAGCCCGTATTGGATGACCGCGATCACCAGCGCGCCGGCGACGGTGCCGAAGATCGTGCCGGAGCCGCCGAACAGGCTGGCGCCGCCGATCACCACCGCCGCGACGCTGTCGAGCAGCAGCGGTTCGCCGGCCTGCGCTGCCCCCGCCGTGAAGCGCGCGGCATAGAGCGCGCCGCCAAGGCCGGCGCACATTGCCGACAGCACGTAGAGCCGCAGGATGTGGCCCCTGATGTCGATGCCGGCGCGGCGCGCCGCCTGCACATTGGCGCCGATGGCGTAATTGTGCTGGCCGAACCGGGTCTGGCTGAGCAGATAGTGCATCACGACGACGAAGACAGCGGCGATCATCACCAGATAGGGCACGCCATGGAACTTGCCGTTGCCGAGCAGTGCGAACCAGGAGTTCTGTACCGGCACCGTCGTGCCGCCGGCAAGCAGGAAGGCGACACCGCGGGCGACGCCGAACATGCCGAGCGTGCCGATGAAGGGCGGAACCCTGAGCCGCGAGATCAGCAAGCCGTTGATGACGCCGGGCACGCCGGCCACGATCACCGCGGCAAGGATGCCGGCCAGCATGGCCAACGGCAACGGAATGGCGGCGCCCGCCATGTTGGTGGCATGCGCGGCGATGACCGCGGCAAGGCCCATGATGAAGCCCAGCGAAAGGTCGATGCCGCCTGATATGATGACAAAGGTCTGCCCGGTCGCCAAAAGCAGCGGCGCCACGGCGAAAATCGCGATGGATTGAAGATTGAACGGATTGAGCACGAAAGTGGCGCCGAAGGCGCTCCGCGACCAGATCTCGAAACAGATGATCAGGCCGGCGAGAAACAGCCAGGCGCGCCCCTCGGCGATGCGTGCGATCCAGCTCCTGGCGGGATCGCCGTGGTCAGCCTGGGGGGCGACATGCTTCTCGGCTGGCTGTGCTGGTGATGTCGAGGTCATGAGTACTCCGCGGCGCGGCTGCCTTCAAACAGGTCCCGCCCTGGCGGGACCGGCACAGGCTCCTCCCGGCGCACCGGGAAGAGCCAAGCTGGTCCGGACTTACTCGGAATAGAGATACTTCGAGATGTTCGGATCGGCGATGTTGGACTTGTCCATGATCGTGAAGCCGGTGCCGATCATGACCGGGATGGATTGGCCGGTCAGGTGGGCATAGGCCGAGACGACGCCGAAATAGCCGATCTCTGCGGGATGCTGGGCGATCGCCACATCCACAAGGCCGGTGTTGATGTTGTCGACGATGCTGGTCGGAGCATCGAAGGCAACCACTTTGACGGTGCCCGTCTGCCCTGCCTGCTTGACGCCATTGGCGGCGCCCAGCGCCGAGAACAGATTGGCGCCGAACACGCCGACGAGGTCGGGGTTGCGCGCGAACACCGCCTGCAGCTGCGAGGCCGCCTTGTTGGCGTCGTCGTCATTGAACTGGGTCTCGAGAACGGTGATGCCGGGATGGTTGGCCATCTCCTTCTTGAAGCCTTCCTCGCGCTGGTCGGTGGTCGAGATGCCGGGCTTGACGTTGGAGACGTAGACCTTGCCCTTGTCGCCGACGGCCTTGGCAAGCGCCCGCGCCGCGATTTCGCCGCCCAGCACATTGTCCGAAGCGATGTAGGCCAGCGGGAAATCGGCGTCACCCGCTCCGGTCTGATAGGCGCCGGTGCCGATGAACGTATCCACGGTGATGACCGGAATGCCTGCGTCATTGGCCTTGCGCAGCGGCTCGACCAGCTGGACCTTGTCGGTAGGCGCGATCAGGATCGCGTCCGGCTTCTTGGCGATGACCGCGTCGAGCACCGGCACCTGGGTGACCGGATTGAACTCAGGAGCGCCCTGGAAGACCAGGTTCACGCCAAGGGCGTCGGCCGCGGCCTGGGCGCCCTTGCGCATGGTGATGTAGAAACCGTCGGTGGTCAGGCCCGGAACGAGCGCGATGGTGTATTTCTTGTCCTGCGCCTGCGCGGGCGCGATAAGCACCGTCGCGCTGACGGCGAGAGCCGCAAGCGCGGCAACGATCTTCTTCATGACATCCTCCTCATTGTGTTGGCAGATCTGCCGTTGCAAGTGACATCGAATGGCCGTCGTCCGCTTGGGACAAGACGGCCGGGAACGCCTGTTTGCTTTTCGCGGGCAGCTCCTCCCAAGCGCCCTCCAGTCGATATGTCAGCCGGTCCAGCCGACCGGCACGATAGCCACGGTCACTTCCTCGCCTCCGCGAGGTCAGAGAACCACAGCACCCGGCATGCATTGCACGCCAAGTTCACAAACTTGTAACACTTTGCAGAAATAAATTGCAACTCGGTTTTCCGGGTCGCAACGCCGGATTTTTCACGCAACATCCGACTGCTCCACAAAGTCCCGCCGAACTATTGCCTCGACTTCTCGGCGGCACAACCGATTTCGTAAAATCGCCCTCGCGAACTGGAATGCGGCGGCGGGGCGGCGGGCGGCACTATCGCGGCGGCAGGGTAGCGAGGATGGCTTGCGCCGTCTTCGTATCCGTTATCACGGCGTTGATCAGCTGAGCGCGAGCGGCGCCGATGATGGCCGTCGCCTTTTCCGGCGACGCCGCGACACCGATCACCAGCGGCACGGCGCGGAGCTGCGCCGGCGACATAGCGATCATCCGGCCCTCTCCTTCCCAGGCGATCAGCGCGCCATCGGCATCGAAATAATGCCGAAGGACATCGCCGGCCGCATGGACCAGCGCCTGCTCGCTCGGCGTGGCGGCGCTCGCCTCGGGTGCATTGATGGCATGCGGCAGGCCGATGCCGACGATCGCCACATCGGTCCTGTCCCACAGCGCGACGGCATCGCTGATGGCGGCATCACCAAGGAAGACTTCACGCAATTCACTGGAAGGCAGATAGGGCGCATGAATGAAGTGCGGTGTCCCGCCGAACTCCTCGGCGGCGAGGCGGACGAATTCGTTGACCTGAAAATGCGCCGCGTGCTGCTGCATGCCGCCGGTGGCGGCAACGGTCAGCACGCCCGGAATGCGCGGCAGGCCGGCGCGGATCACCTCGCGCACCGCGCGCCCCCAGCCGATGGCGACCACGGAGCCGGCCACCAATTGCGCCTGCTTGAGAAGGCCGCCGAGCGAGCCGGCCAGCGCCGTCAGCGCGCCTGCGGCCGGCGTCTCGACCACCGCTGCGTCACGCAGGCCTAGCCTATCGATTAGCTGTCCGGTGATCTCCTCAGGTGCCGCCAGATCGAGAACCTCGATACGGACGATCCCTTCCGCCCGCGCCCGCTGCAAGAGGCGCGATATGGTCGCGGTGGAGACGCCAAGCTGCCGCGCGATATCGACCTGCGACATCTCCGCCTCGTAATGCAGTTTGGCGACCGTGTGCAGCATCGTGCGCGATGCGGTCGCATCCTGAATGGGAGGGACAGCCAGCTTGCAATTCCTTTCAGCAACGTGTTACACACGTATACGCCGATGGGAGTTATCGCGCAAATCCGGCGAACTCGCAACTTGAGGCCGTCCTGCCCAGGCGCCGGCAAGGTGTGCTTTTCCGGGCAATGGACGGCGCATCAAGACGGCAATTCTCCCCTGCCGGCAGGCGGGCAAAAACTGAACATTCTTGTTTCCACGGGATCCGCGCCCTCGGCCAGAGAGCGCCAACATCGGACAGAGACCATGACAAAGATGACCACCGCGGAGCTGCGCGGCTATCAGCAGATATGCGGCAAGGACGGGGCCATGCTGGCCATCGCCTGCGACCAGCGCGGCGGCATGCGCACCTTGCTGGCGTCGGATCCGGCCGAACAGGCCAGGATCACCAACGACATGCTCGGCGACACCAAGGCCGACATCACGCGCTACCTTGCAAGTGCCGCGTCCTGCGTGCTGCTCGACCCGCTCTGCGCGGTGCCGCGGGTTGTCGAGGAGGGCGTGCTGAACCGCGATACCGCGCTGCTTATCGGCCTCGACGCCTCGGGTTTCGACGTCTCGCCTGAAGGCTATCGCCTGTCGCGCCTTGTCCCCGGCATCGATGCGCGCCGCGTGCGCGAACTGGGTGGCACGGGCGGCAAGATCATGGTGTATCTGCGGGCCGACAAGCCCGAAGCGAATGAGCACAACATCGCCATCCTGCGCCAATGCATCGCCGATTTCGGGCAGGAAGATTTGTTGCTCGTCGTCGAATTCCTGACCTATCAGCTCGAAGACGAAAGCCCGGAAGATTATGCGGCGAAGACCCCCTGGCTCGTCGAGGAAGGCACAAGGATATCGCTGGAGTGCGGGGCAAAGGTGCTGAAGCTTCCGTATCCCGGAACGCCGGAAGCCTGCGCCAACATCACGAGAATGGCCGGCGAGGTGCCGTGGGCGGTGCTTTCGGCCGGCGTCAACCACGCCACCTTCCTCGGCCAGGTCGAGATTGCCATGCAGAACGGCGCCTCCGGCGTCATCGCCGGCCGCTCGCTGTGGAAGGACTGCATCTCGCTCGATCGTGACATTCAGCGCGAAAGGCTTAAGGCCATCGCGGTGCCGCGATTGCGTGAGATCCAGGCGGTGATCGGGCATCACCGGCGCAAGGCCGCCGCCTGATATCTGCGTTGGATCACCGGCACGTGCAGGACGTCATGCCTCTCAGCATAGGGATCGATATAGGCGGCACCAATCTGCGGGCCGCCCGCATTTCGGGCACCGGCGAAATCCTCGAACGTCTGTCCGAAAAGAGCGCGCCAGACCCGCAGGCTGTGCTCTCGCGGATCGCCGGGATGGTGCGCCGGCTCGACACAGCGGAGGTTTCGGCCATCGGCATCGGTGTTCCCGGTCGCGTCGACGCGCATCGCCGCGCGGTCCTGTCCGGCGGCTACGTCAATCTGGCCTCCGTCTCGCTGGCGCAGCGCCTGGAAGACATGGCCGGCAAGCCCGTCGTCATCGACAATGACTGCAACATGGCACTGGTCGCCGAGATGGCGCTCGGCGCCGGCCGGGGCCATCACGACGTCGCCATGTTCACCATCGGCACCGGCATTGGCGGGGCCGTCGCTCAACATCGGCGGATCGTGCGTGGCCGGGCAACGGCAGGGCAGCTCGGCCACATCACTGTCGACGTCAATGGCGAGATCTGCGCCTGCGGCCGGCGCGGTTGTGTCGAGACCACCAGTTCGGGCACCGCGCTTGGCCGTCACATCGCGCGGGCCGGCTTGCGTCCCGACCTTTCGGTCGACCAGCTCTTTGCCCGCGACGCCGCCGGAGACGTCCAGGCGCGCGCTATACTCGAAGCCTGGGCAATGCCTTTGCGTGCCGCCATCGATACCAGCGTCGCCATGTTCGACCCCGGTGTCGTCCTGCTCGGCGGCGGTCTTGGCCGGGCGGCACACAAGGCGCTCGGCCGCGCGCCGGCCCTGGCGCCCTGGTATCAGTGCCCGGTCGAGCCGGCGCAGCTCGGCGACGAGGCCGGCGTGATCGGGGCGGGATTGCAGGCGCTGGCCGGAACAGACAGGGCGACAGCGCCGATTTTGGGCCGTTCTTTTGTCCAAACCGGCGGCGCCAGGCGCGCCGTGCTGGTCAACGGCATCCCGGCCAGCGGCAAGAGCACGGTCTCGCGCGGCATAGCCGACCGCACGGGATGGCCGTTGCTTGCGCTCGATACGATCAAGAATCCGTTTCTCGAAGCGCTCGGCGGTGGCGACCGCGCCTTCAACCGCACGCTCGGCCGGGCCAGCTATCAGGCGATCTGGTCAGTCGTCGGCGAAGCCCCAGCGGGCTCCACATTCATCGTCGACGCCTGGTTCGGTTTCCAGCCGCGCGAGCTGCTCGAGGATCATCTCAGGAATGCCGGTGTCGAACAGACTTTCGAAATCTGGTGCCACGCGCCGGGCGAGGTTTTGGCCGAACGCTATGGCGCCCGGCTCGGCCAGCGTCCCGCCGGCCATCCAGGCGCGGCCTATATCCCCGAACTGATCGAACTCGCCAGGCGCGCCGAACCGCTGCGGCGCGGCCCGCTCTTCGACGTCGACACGACGAAACCGATCGACTTCGATGCCATCATGGCATGGCTGCGAGCGATGATGACGGGCGACGTTTAGAACGTTGATGGACAAGAAGCAGCTGGGCTCGCCAACTCCGAAAGCCGTTTCGCTTTCGAGCTGGCCAGGCCTGCCTAGTCAATAACCGACGGTGAAGCGCTGCTTTATGTAGGCGGGCTTCTCGATCTCGTCGACCATCGCGATGGCGTAATCCTCGAAGGAAATGCTGCTGCCCTTGTCCGAAGCCAGAAGCGTGTCCTTGCCGAGGCGGAATTTGCCAGTCCGCTCGCCCGGGATGAACATGGCGGACGGCGACAGGAACGTCCAATCGAGGTCATCGATGGTCTTCAGCTTGTCGAGGAAGTCGGCGCCCTTCTGCGCCTCGGCCTTGTAGATGTCGGGAAATTCGGGCGTGTCGACCAGCCGCTTGCCGGGCGCGACCTCAAGGCTGCCCGCACCGCCGACGACCAGGTAGCGCTTCACGCCGGAGGCTCGCACCGCGGCGATCAGCGTGTCGGCATCGCTGTCGAGGAAATGCACCGAACTGGTCACCACATCATGGCCGCGGATCAGCTTGGCCAGGCCTTCCATGTCGAAGACATCGCCCTTCCTGGCCGTCACGTCAGGCAGCGCCGCGATTTTTTCAGGATTGCGGGCGATGCCGGTGACCGTGTGGCCACGGCCGGAGAGTTCTTTGAGCAGGCGCGAACCGACTGCGCCCGATGCGCCGATGAGAGCGACTTTTGCCATGTCTTTTTCCATCCTTGTTGGAGTCGGTTGGGGATCACGCGGCCGCGATATGAGCGAGGAGATTGTCGAAACTGCCGAACAGCGCGTTCGAACCGATGAGGCGCGGCGCATCGTTGCTGATGATGGCGAGCGAAGGCACGCCGTTGGAATGCAGGCGCTGGAACAGCGCGCGGCCTCGGCCGACCAGTTCGCGGTGAGCTGTCAGCAATCCTTCGGTTGGCGCCTTCACCAGTTCGCCGGCATCGGCCATGCCGGCGTCGGCGAGCACCTCGGCGACACCGCCGACCGTGACGATATCGCGCCCGTCGACATAGCGCGCGTTCTGGATCGCCTTCAGCGCGGCCAGCCGGCGGCCGGGATTTTCCAGGCCCGCTGCGGTGATCGCGAGGGTCGCGGCATGGGAATCCAGCAACGTGCCGCGAACATTCAGCACGTTGTCCCGATAGGCCTGCGTGAAAACCTGTCCCGTTAACCGCTCGATGCGCTGGTCGTTCGCCCAGGCATGGGCGGCAAAACCGCCATCCATCGGCCGGGCGCCTGCCCCCGAAAACAGGCCGGTCGGCAAGAGCTCGATGCGCACGCCGCTGCCGGACAGTTTTTCGAGCATCGGGCTTGCGCCATAGCACCAGCCGCAGAGCGGATCGAAAAGGTAGGTCACTTCTGGATTGCCCACGATCGTCCGGTCTCCGTTACCGTGGCGTTGGCTGCCCCGTCCGCCAAATGTCTTGGCTTACATGTGGCAGGTGATGGTCTTGCAATAAACGGTGCCCAATAATACAAGCTGTCTGATCTAATCAGACAAAGCATGTGACCGAACTCCTCAATCTCAATCGGCTTGTCTATTTCACCACGGTGATGGAGACAGGCTCGTTCACCACGGCGGCGGACCGGCTTGGCGTGGCCAAGGCCGTGGTCAGCCATCAGATCGGCAGGCTTGAACAGGAATTGGGCGCGACGCTCATGCGGCGCACGACGCGGCGTGTCACGCCGACCGAGGAGGGTCGCCTGTTCTACGACCGCGCGATGATCATCCTGCGCGAAGCCGAAGCGGCCTATGGCGAGATCTCGCACGGGGCGATCGAACCCAAGGGAATGCTGAGGCTGACCGCGCCGCTCGACTATGGCACGAAGATCGTTGCGCCGGTCATGGCCGCCTATCTCCGAACTTATCCGCATATGCGCGTCGAGGCGATTTTCGATGACGCCGTCAGCAATCTGGTGGACGAGCAGATCGACCTCGGCATCCGCGTCGGCTGGCTTGCGGATTCGTCCAATCAGGCGCGGCGCCTGGGCACGATACAGCAGGTCGTGGTGGCGAACCCGACCTTCGCCGCAAGCCTGCCGCCCGATGTCACCCCGCGCCAGGCAAGATCGCTTGCCTGGGTCGGCAACGCCCAGCTGCGCGGCATCGGCCAATGGCTGTTTTCAAGAGAGGGAGAAACGGTTGACCGAACTCAACCCGGTCATCATGTGCGACAAGAGCCCGGCGGCTCTTGCCTGCGTGCTCGCCGGTATCGGATTGGGCGTATTTCCCGACTACAGTGTCGGCGACGATATCGCCGAGGGGCGTCTCGTGCCGGTATTTGCCGACTGGATGTTGCCTGCCGGCGGCATCCATGCCGTTTTCCCTCCGGCCCGGTTCCGGCCAGCCAAGGTCCGCGCCTTCGTCGAGTTGCTGGCGGCCGCCGAGAAGAAACGCTCGCGTCTCGTCGAAACGGCCTGAGGCGACGGAGACAGCCCGCCAGCTCAAGGCTGACGGGCCGATCATTTTGGATCGCCGGGGCGCTCACCGATAGGTCGCGTATAGATCCTCAATCCGCTCGCACGGCGCGGCCGCTGGGCGCGGTACTCGCAGGCGAGATCATATTCGGCACCAGAATGTCATTGCGGCGCGCGAAGGCGATCAAGGTCGCCCGCACGGTTTCCGCATCGATCTCGCCGGCAATGCCGGCTTTGCAAGCGTTGAGGGCGACGGCATGGGCGCCGTTTCGGCTGGCAACGGGCCAGTCCTGCAACACGGCATATGCTTCCATCGCAGTCTCGATCGTTACCGGAAGCCCCATTCCGACCAAGATCGTCACGGGTTCTTCAAAGCGCATCTGTGCCATGATTTAAACCTCCATTCGATGGCAAACGAACCGAAGCATGTCGGGCAGCCTGGTGCGCGAAGACAGGTCGGCGCGGATAGGGCGGGTGCGCCGGTGTCGTCGGATTTCCGGCGGCCACGAGCCTGATCTCGGCTGGCTCGACCGGGCTTGGCTTGAGCACTGGCGAGCCTCGGCCAGGCGCCGGTAGCGCCCTATGCGCCCTGGCGAGCGCCTCGAGCCAGGCAAGGACGGAAAGCGGCGGAAGCGCCCGCCCATCGAGCCAGGCGGCGACCTGGCTTTGCGGGCAACCAAGCTCGTCGACGAGGTCTGCCGCTTTCCACCTCAACGTTTTCAGGCATTCACGCAATTGGCCCACGATCATGTCGGTCCTCTTCCCAACCGGACATCGGTCCATCGTTTGCTGTGGGGCTCCGATGATCGCGTCCTCCATCCCTGGTTGAGCCGCCGGAGCCTTCCGAGGCTGCCGACACATGCTGCGCGGCCAGGAACATCAGCGTCGACGCCGCCGTACGGCGGCTCCAGCCTTCGGACTCGGCCATGTCGAGAACGCGCATCAACAATGGCCCCAGCACGCTCCTGCATTCTGCCTCGTAGGCGAGAAATTCGTTTGCCGGATGCGTGGGCGCCGAAACCGAACCGATACCGGTCATAGTGGTCTCTCTCCAAACTTTCCCCGGGAAGCGCCCGCTCCCACTTCTGGGAGCGGGCGGCCTCCAAGCGTCCTAGAAGTCCATGCCCGCGCCGGCGGGCATGGCAGGGGTCGCGGCCTCCTTCTTTGGCTTCTCGGCTACCATCGCCTCGGTGGTGACCAGCAGGCCAGCGACGGAAGCGGCATCCTGAAGCGCGGTGCGCACGACCTTTGCCGGATCGATGACGCCTTGACCGTAGAGATCGCCGAACTCGTTGGTCTGGGCGTTCCAGCCCCAGCCGAACTCGCTCTTCTCACGCAGCTTGCCGACGATGATCGAGCCCTCGGCGCCGGCGTTCTCCGCGATCTGGCGCACCGGGGTCTCGATCGCACGCCGCACGATCTCGACACCGGTCCTCTGGTCGGCATTGTCGATCGGCAAGGCATCGAGCGCCTTGGCGGCCCGGAGCAACGCGACGCCGCCGCCCGGGAGTACGCCTTCCTCGACCGCCGCACGGGTCGCATGCAGCGCGTCGTCGACACGGTCCTTGCGCTCCTTCACCTCGACTTCCGTCGAACCGCCGACACGGATGACGGCGACGCCACCGGCGAGCTTCGCCAGCCGCTCCTGCAGTTTCTCGCGGTCGTAGTCGGAGGTAGTCTCCTCGATCTGCGCTTTGATCTGGGCGATGCGGCCCTGGATCTCTTCCTTGCGGCCAACGCCATCGACGATGGTGGTGTTTTCTTTTTCGATCACCACCTTCTTGGCGCGGCCCAGCATCTGCAGCGTGACGTTCTCGAGCTTGATGCCGAGATCCTCGCTGATCGCCGTGCCGCCGGTGAGGATGGCGATATCCTCCAGCATCGCCTTGCGGCGATCGCCGAAGCCGGGCGCCTTGACTGCCGCGACCTTCAGGCCGCCGCGCAATTTGTTCACGACCAGCGTGGCGAGCGCCTCGCCCTCGACATCCTCGGCGATGATCAGCAGCGGCTTGCCCGACTGCACGACTGCCTCGAGGACGGGGAGCATGGCTTGCAGGTTGGACAGTTTCTTCTCGTGGATCAGCACGTAGGGCTCTTCGAGCTCGACGCGCATCTTGTCCTGGTTGGTGATGAAGTACGGGCTGAGATAGCCGCGGTCGAACTGCATGCCTTCGACCACCTCCAGTTCGGTCTCGGCGGTCTTGGCCTCCTCCACCGTGATGACACCTTCATTGCCGACCTTCTCCATCGCCTCGGCGAGGAACCGGCCGATCTCGGGATCGCCATTGGCCGAAATGGTGCCGACCTGGGCGATCTCATCGTTTTTCGTCACCTTGCGAGCGTTGACCTTCAGTTCGGCGACGACCGCCTCCACGGCCTTGTCGATGCCGCGTTTCAAATCCATCGGATTCATGCCCGAGGCAACGGCCTTGGCACCTTCCTTGACGATGGCTTGGGCCAGAACGGTCGCGGTCGTGGTGCCGTCGCCGGCGATGTCGTTGGTCTTCGAAGCGACTTCGCGCACCATCTGCGCGCCCATGTTTTCGAACTTGTCTTCCAGTTCGATCTCCTTGGCCACCGTCACACCATCCTTGGTGATGCGCGGCGCGCCGAAGGATTTATCGATAACGACGTTGCGGCCTTTGGGACCGAGCGTCACCTTCACCGCATTGGCCAGAATGTCGACGCCGCGCAGCATCTTCTCGCGGGCTTCGGTATGGAATTTCACTTCCTTGGCAGCCATTGGATCACTCCTTCAATTTAGGCAGCTTTCGTTGACTGATAACTTGGCAAGAAGCCGTCAGGCGGCCTTCTTCACGGTCGCGGTCTGCTCGATCACGCCCATCACATCGCTTTCCTTCATGATGATCAGGTCTTGGCCGCCGAGCTTGATCTCGGTGCCGGACCATTTGCCGAACAGAATGCGGTCACCCACCTTGACGTCGAGCGGCTGTAGCTGCCCGGCTTCGTTTCGGGCGCCGGGGCCGGCGGCGATCACCTCGCCTTCCTGCGGCTTTTCCTTGGCTGTGTCGGGAATGATAATGCCGCCAGCCGTTTTCTCCTCGGCTTCGATGCGGCGGACCAGGATACGGTCGTGCAATGGGCGGAACGTCATGTCGTTCTCCTTCAAGGACAAACAGTTTTTGAGGTTCCTCCGCGCCGGACCGGCAATATCGGCCCGGCACGAGGTGCCGCGACCCTTGTTCAGGCATCGCGCGCGCATATCGAGCTAGTTTTGGAATTTTCCGGTTTCAAGAGGTTGGCGCAAAAATTTTGGCACTCGTCGCACGAGAGTGCCAACGCGTTGTTATCATGCAGGAATTCTCACCAAGTCGACGATTTCACCGCTTGAATTTTGGTAGAGGGCCAACAAGATTATCCTGGCCGGCGCTGCCGAAGCACAGCCGGAAACTGGACGCTATCGAGGAGTTTTTGCAGACGGAGGACAACGATGGACCGACAGAAATTTTCGCCGATCATGCCTTCCCTGACTGACACGCCCGACACCTCGCTTGACCGGCTGCTTTCGCCGGCGAGGCACTTCAAACATCCTGACGAGGTATTGGAAGACGACGCGCTCGACCTCTGGGAAAAGCGGGCGATCCTGTCGTCTTGGGCCTCGGATGCCTGCGCGGTGGAGTCGATGCCGGAACTGCGCCTGCCGCCGGGAGTCGAGCGGCCGGTTTCCTTCGACCACGTCATGGAGGCCTTGTGCAAGCTCGACATCGACGTGCCGGCGCCGCGGTCCACGCCGGATGAATTCCGGCACGACTTCGCCAGGATGAATGCATGAGGTCGTAAGCGAAAGGAGAAACATATGGTGACTGCGGTCAGCAGAGAATTCCGCCTGCAGATGGATGGCTACGGCCTGACCACGGCCGAGATTCACTATCATATGCCTGACTACCCCAACCTGCTGCAGCTCTATGTCTGGCAGGAATACGACCTCGCTCCCGATTTCCCGGAGCTGAAGGGCTTCCTTGGCTATTGGGAAAGCGAACTGGACGGCACGCTGCATTCCGTGCGCGTCGCACATCATCGTCTAATCACACCGTCGGAATGGCGCGCCGTTGACGGCATCGTTGCCATCCATTGAGCGGATCACATTGAGCGGATCAAAAAACCTGAAGCGCGTCGCCTGCAACGCGGCGCGCTCAAAGGCTCGATTGAGCATACCTAAAATCAGAGTTCCCGAGCAGGATGAGTGATGGGATTCGTGTCATCCTGCTCTGACAGCCATCGGCTGGGCCGTCCTTGACATCGCCGCGGAACGGAATTGCTGGGGCGAAGCGGAGCGGCCCCTCGTCAGGCCGGCTCGCTTGGCCGCCTTCAAGAAGGCCTTGTAGGCGGCACGCCCGCTGCGCCAGCCATCCAGCGCATCACGGCATGCACGGCCGGCGGCGCGCCAGCTTGGTCCGCGCGCCCATTTCGGCCATTGTTGATCCAGGCATTCCAGAGCCTCGAAGCTGCTGGCGACCTTGCGTGGGGCGTCCGACAATTCGAGGGTAATCGGCTGGGGAAACCGAATATCGTTCATCACTTCCTCCGTTTTTTGACGTCTTTTTGCGAGTAAGCAATCGGATGGCGTCACCGGCGACCGTCCATCCGTGATCGAGATGGTCAGCCGTTCAGGCCGCGTCAAGGGCCGCCGGAATCTCGACGAGACGTTCGATCAGGCCTCTTGACGCCACGCCCGTCAGTTCCCAGATCGATTCCGCCGGCGCCGGAAGGGCCGGCAGGTCAAGGAGTGCCGCATCCTTGGCACTCCTCGTACCCATGTTGCTCAGCGAAGGAGGATATGGCTATGAGAACCGCTTTCGACTTTTCACCGCTCTATCGGTCGAGCATAGGCTTCGACCGCATTTTCGACCTGCTGGAGAATGCCAGCCGCACGGCGAACGTCGACAACTGGCCGCCCTACGACATCTCCAGGACCGGTGACGACGCCTACCGCATCACCATGGCGGTAGCCGGCTTCGGTCAAGACGAATTGAGCATCGTGCATGAACCCAACATGCTCGTCATCGCCGGCGAGCGTGCCGGAGAGGACAATGGCGAATACCTGCATCGCGGCATCGCCGGACGGCCGTTTGAGCGACGCTTCGAACTTGCCGACCATGTGAAGGTGACCGGCGCCGGCCTCGTCAACGGTCTCCTGACCGTCGATCTTCAGCGTGAGATTCCCGAAGAGATGAAACCGCGCAAGATCGAGATCGGCACCAGCATGGCCAAAGCCAAGGAAAAATCCGCGGCAAAGCCCGTGCAAGTGGAAAAACAGGCCGCGTGAGGCAATTCGGGTCAGGGCTTCCACCAACCGGACGCCGGTCGCCCGGTGGTGGAGACGCAAGCAAAGAGGAGAAAGACAATGAGCGTACGTGATCTCATTCCTTTTGGCCGGGAACGCGGACAGGTGCCCAGCCTTTTGCGCGATGGCGAACGTGATCCGTTCATGTCGTTGCACCGCGAGGTCAACCGTCTTTTCGACGATGTTTTCCGTGGTTTCGGTTCGGGGCTGCCATCCTTGTCTTCCGTTGCCGCCGAGGGCGCACGCTGGCCAAGCGTCGAGATCTCCGACACTGGAAAGGAGGTCCGTGTCACGGCCGAAGTGCCCGGCATGGAGGAAAAGGACATCGAGGTCCTGCTCGATGACGACGTGCTGACCCTGAAGGGCGAAAAGCGGTCCGAGACCGAGGACAAGGAGCGCCAGTTCTCCGAGCGCTATTACGGCCGTTTCGAGCGCCGCATTCCGCTCGGCGTCGAGGTAGAGCAAGACAATGTCGAAGCGCGCTTCAGGAACGGCGTCCTGACGGTTACATTGCCGAAGACCGCGAAAGCGCAAGCGCAGGCAAAGCGGATCGAAATCAAGAGTTGAACCACCTATGCCGGCGGTTGGACAAACCCACCCGCCGGTTCAGGTCGAGATGTTGACGGCTTACACTGCGGACGCCATTGCTTTGCCGGCTGGATTATTTTCGGCGACAGGTCTGTCTTTTGTGCGGTGGCCCGGCTTGCCCGCCCCCCTGGTCGCTTTGGCTTGGCTGGGCTTTGGCGGGCGGATTGTGTTTGGTTTTGCGGGATTTGTTTTTGACCTTGGGCGTCGGCTTTGGGTGTTTGCTGGGCTGTGATGAGGGTTCTCAAATCAGCGGGGGGCCATCAGCCGGATACAAGAACAGCCCGGGGTGAGCCGGGCTGTTTTGCCCTTCCCGAGAGATGGGTGACAGTTCATTCCGGATAGATGGGTTACACTTTCGGCCCTTTGCAAGGAGAGCAAG
>NZ_VFUK01000007.1:0-334467 GCF_006440835.1 Mesorhizobium sp. B2-5-11 | reverse complement strand
GCTCATCAGAATGAGCAGCCGTTCCTCGGATCGGGCGACCTTCTGCGTTCCAAACCTTGACAGCGGACATCAGAGCGATGTTCTCAGGCCACTGCGCTGAGTTCGTGAGCCTGGATGTAGGCCCATGGCAAGAGGTCGTCGATCTGGCTGTTCGGGTGGCCATTGACGATCCTGGTGAGGACATCGGCGAGATAGCCGAGGGGCTCGACGCCGTTGAGTTTGCAGGTTTCGATTAGCGAAGCGACGACGGCCCAGTGCTCGGCGCCGCCGTCCGATCCGGCAAAGAGTGCATTCTTGCGGTTTAGCGCGATAGGACGGATCGAGCGTTCAACAGTGTTGCTATCGATCTCGATGCGGCCATCATCGAGGAAGCGCGAGAGGCCTTCCCAACGCGACAGCGTGTAGCGGATTGCCTCGGCGAGCTTGGTCTTCTGGCTGATCAGCCCGAGCTTCTCGCGCAGCCAGGGCTCGAGAGCGACGGTGATCGGCAGGCTCTTTTCCTGGCGCACGGCACGACGCTGCTCCGCCGATCGTCCACGGATGTCGTCTTCGATGCGATAAAGTTCGGCGATCTGTCTCAGCGCCTCGCAGGCGATTGGCGCGGGACCGGCCGCGGCGAGTTCGTAGAAGCGCCGGCGCACGTGCGCCCAGCAGAAGGCGAGCGTCACGCCGCTCTTGTCGGCGAGCACGCGATAGCCGCCATAGCCGTCCACCTGCAGGATTCCTGTGAAGCCCGCGAGATGAGCGATCGGACGCTCAGCTTTGCGGTCGGGCGCGTAGACATAGGCGACGCCGCGCGGATCGGCTCCGTCCCATGGCCGATCATCGCGGGCATAGGCCCAGAGCTGGCCGGTCTTCGTTTTGCCGCGACCGGGATCGAGCACCGGCGCCGTGGTCTCGTCGGCGAAGAGCTTTGGCGAGGACTTCAGCTTCGCCAGCAGCCGTTCGTGAACCGGACGCAGGTGCCAGGCGGCACGGCCAACCCAGTCGGCGAGTGTCGAGCGGTCGAGATTGATGCCCTGCCGGGCGTAGATCTGCGCCTGGCGATACAGCGGCAGGTGGTCGGCATATTTGGAGACCAGAACCTGGGCAACCGTCGCCTCGGTCGGCAGGCCGCCTTCGATCAGCCGGGCGGGCGCGGGAGCCTGAACGATCACGTCTTCGCAGGCTCGGCAGGCATATTTGGGTCGGCGCACGACGATCACACGCAGCTGCGCCGGAACGATGTCGAGCCGCTCGCTTACGTCCTCGCCGATCCGATGCAAGTCATTGCGGCAGCACGGGCAGGCATGGTCCTCGATGTCGACCACCATATCCGTGCGTGGCAGATGGGGTGGCAACGCACCGCGGTTCGCCCGACGCTTGGTGACACGCGCCTGACGCTCCATGGGAGCAGCCTGTTCGTTCTCCTCCTCGCCGGCCGCCTCGATCTGCTCGGCTTCTTCAAGTCCCAGCAGCAGCTGGTCTTCCGGCAGCGTCTCAGCACGACGGCCGAAGCGGTGGCGCTGCAATTCCTTGATGATCTGGATCAACCGGGCGTTCTCGACGTCGCGCGCCAGCACCATCGCCTTCAGCGCATCCGGATCGTCGGGAAGCTGGTCCGCCGTCATCGCCATGAGTGGATCAGACCATATTCGTCGACAGCCCGCGACAGCGGAATCCAGGCTGATTCACTTGGTCGCGGGTCAGCCCGCCTGGGCTGGAACACGGGTCCGGCGCGCCTCGTGGACGCGCCGCCAGTCGAGTCCTTCGAGCAGCGCCGAGAACTGCGCCGCCGTCAGCTGCATCACGCCATCCTGAACCTTTGGCCAGCGGAACTCCCCGTCCTCCAAGCGCTTGGCATAGAGGCAGACGCCGGTGCCGTCCCAGAAGATCAGCTTGATCCGGTCAGTCCGCTTCGCCCGGAAGACGTAAACGGCCCCGCTGAACGGATCGGCCCCCATCGTCTCTCGCACCAGCGCCGCCAATCCCTCCGCACCCTTGCGGAAGTCGACCGGCTTCGTCGCCACCATGACCTTGACCGCACCCGTCGGCCCGATCACGACGTCGCCTTCAGCGCGCGGATCACCGCCGCCACCGTCTTGGCGTCGGCGCCACGGCCGACCCGCATGGCGACGCCGTCGATCTCCAACTCGATAACGCCGGCGTCGCGGGCAGCTTTCCGTTTGCGTTGTGGCTGTTGTTTCCCCGTCGGTTCCGGCTTCGGAGCCGGCACCACTGCCGGCACGAACAACGGTTCCGGTGCCAGCGCTTCCGCCAACGGCACACGAGCAGCCCGACGCCAGGCGAACAACTGCTGCGGGGACAATGCATACCGCCGGGCCACGGCACTCACGGTCTCGCCGGCATCGTAACTTTCAGCCACGATCCGGGCTTTCTCTTCCGGCAGCCATTCGCGCCGCCGACCGGAACCCGTGAACACCTCGAAACGGCGCGCGGGCTCAAGATTGCTGGATTTAAGCGTAAGCTCTGAAATCGTCATGTGTCGAAGCCCTCAAAGGCTCCGAACATCGTTCCTCACGACCACGCGCGAAAGGTGCCACCAGAACAGCGCTTACAGTTATCGGGATAGTCGACAACGTTGGAACACCTTGGGTTCACACCCTCCAGGTGGCGGCGCGAATAGGCCCCGAGCTGTCCGGCATTGCTTTGCAAAACTTCTGTGAGGTCGCTCTCGATCTACAAAAACAAAACCCTGTAGATCGACCTCTTCGCTACGCGCTGTCGTTGATACAGGGTTCTGAAATCAAGGTGCCCGACGCGTTATACCTGCAAAGTTTCCTGATGCGAGCCCTGATGGTCGATCCGAGAAACATCGACCTAGTGTCAGCGCTTCTGATCAACATGCGCCATGAGGGGCGGACGATACACGAAAGTCTCATCACCAAGCGCTTGACGTCGATTATAAAAGGCGGCTTGGAGCGCGGCGAGCACTATGAAGTTGCATGGGCGATCTTCCTCATGAAGGGCTTGGCACTGCCGCTGCAGTTGGGCGCCCAAGCTGCTCTTCTTGCGAAGATCGAATGTCCAGCGATCTGCTTGCTCATTCTCGACATGGCATCTCGCGGACTTGCTCCGGAGGCTCCAATCCGGGATTGGGAGCGCCGGGTGAAGGCCGTATCAGCCGACGGTCCCGACTGGTTGCTCGCCTACGAAGGAGTTCGGCATGGTTGGCTGGCAGACATCACTGGCGCTATCAGAGCCGATCCGATGTTGAAGCCCTTCTTTGACCGAAATATCGTCTTTTACGACGATAAGCGGAACGTGCCGACAACCAAGAAAGCGGTGAGAACGCGGCGCGCAAGATCGAAGAGGCTGACAACAGCAATGCTCTGGCGGATCATTACGTCCAAGTACATATAGATCCGACCACCCCGCCAGGGAAACCCAAAGACTGCATCAGGTCGATGCTGGGCTCACATTTTTCCGTCAGAAATTTGGCGCTCCGCATCAGAGTGGTGCGCCGAGTCATCTGGAGGGATGAGCGGTGAACCCGCTGCCTCGTGACCTCATGCAAAGGGAACTGTCGACTCAGCGCATACGGCGCTATGATACGTTGGGTCAGCTCAAAGACTTGCCGGAACCAAACAACCGTTAGCGTGAAGACGATGGACAAATTCAAGAGCTTATCCGACATCGCCACGGGCCAAAGTGATGGGCCGCTCGATCGACTGAGTCGCGGGCTAGAGCTGTCGACCCTCTCAACGGCCATCAGCAACCTTCCGGAATCGACCCTGTCGAAGGCGATCAGCGGGCTGGAGGTGTCGCCGTTCTCGCCGACCATTGCCGAGCTTCAGGCAAAGGGATCGGCCCTATCGCAGACCTTCGCCGAGCTGCAGGCAAGGGGATCGACCCTATCGCCGACCATTGCCGAGCTTCAGGCATCGCCTGGCATGGCATTGATTGCGCGCGCCACCCAGTGGGCAAGCCAACTCGCTAGCACGGGTACGCTCGCGGTGCACATGCCGACTGGCACGCCAAACAAAGAAATCGAGCTAATCCAGCGGGCCGCTACTGGCGTCTTGAGCCTCTCGGCTGAGGTAGGCCGCTTGCGTCTGAGCGCTCTGGGAGCGGAAACTCTGTCCGCTGGGCTGCAGACAACCCGGTTGAAGCTCTCCGCACTGGCTGGTGCTGGAGACGTGCTTGGCTTCGCGGCGAGATCAAGCTTCACAGCCTATGAGGAGCTATTCGGCAACTGGCACACGCGGTCTGATCTGCCAAACCGCTTCTGGAGCGATCCAGAAATGCGCCAACGACACTACCGCGAAGCCAAGGTTGACCCGGGTCTGATCGAGACCACGTCAACTGGTGCGATCGAGGTTGTCATAGAGAGCGGTTTCGCGGCCGGCGCTTCGGAAGCTGGTAGGTCCGTCGCGCTGCTGGACGTTGCGGGGCTGTCCGTTCAGATACGGTCGGCCAATCCCAGAAATGATGCCTTCAGCGCGATAGGCTTCTTTGAGCGCGCGTTGCGGTCCTTCATCTCGAAGAAGATGGAAGCGGTGGGCGGACCGCAGTGGTTCAAGCAGAGGGTTGGGGGCGAAATCCGTAACAAGGCGCGTGATCTTCGCGCGGCGGCGATGGCGAATGGCGAGCGGGATGAAGCGTTGCTTTCTTATCTCGATCTTGGCGACCTGATGGCGATCGTGCTTCGCGCGGATAACTGGAATCAAGCGTTCGGGTACGTCTTTCCAAACGAACAAAGGCTGCGGCTTGACCTACAGGCGCTTATCGCCACTCGCCGTCCGACGATGCATACGCGCGATGTCGATGCGGTGCGTCTCGTCGAGCTGATTTGCATTATCAGCCGCCTTAGCCAATTTATGACCGGCGACGGCGAATGGAAGCGCATCGCCGACTCCGAGGATTGAGGGCTGCTGTTCATCGGTTGGGCGTCCGCACTGTCTAGAGCAAACGTAGTTGGTCACCGGGTGTCGAGCCCAGCGGAAACTTGATCTGCGTGGCGGGCTTCTCGACAATCACCAAAGCGTCGTCCGGTGCCGGATACGGCTGCCAATGAAAGTAGTTGGTCTTGCGAATGTTGGTGGTCCCGTAATCGGCTTTGCCTGTCACTCGCTCCGAAGGTGACGGCATTCCCCTCAGGAGATAGGCCAACTCTCGCCCCCTTCGAGAGCGTTTCGGACCACGGGGCCGGGCCAGTTGGGATAGATGTCAATGGACGGCTCAAGGTTGCCCAAGATGTTCCGCAAGGTACCGGTCCACTGGCGGATGGCCTCTTGCGAAGTGGTGAGGTTGTAGAGGTTACACATCGTTTTAATGTTCCCAACAGACATTGAATTTCAACCAGTTCTCTCATCGCCAGTTGCCCCGGTCCAGTTGCCCCTTGAAATAGATCTTTAAGTGGCTCTTAGTTGAGGTTGGTGGGTTTGGATGTTGGGTTATGCGTTCGGTTGTGAAGTTTCTCGCTGTCGCGTCAGTTATTGTCGCCACATCAAGTTCAGCTAAGGCTCTGGAATACAAGCCGGTATCGTCGCCGGGCGAGCTTCCGTTTCTCATCGTCTCTGGTGAATTTGGGGTCAACGAACCTCTGAATGAGTTTAGCCACGCTGTCACAAGCAGTGGGGCTAGGGTGGTCGTATTCGACTCGCCGGGCGGCAGTATCGGAAGTGCAATGCAGCTTGGACGTTTGATCCGGGCAGCCGGCCTTGATACGCTTCAAGTCCGACAGTTGCAGTGCGCGTCGGCTTGCTCGTTAGCTTACATGGGTGGCGTTCGCCGTGTTGCCGACCCGGGCTCTATTGGTGTTCATCGCTCATCCTTCGCCCCAGAGAACGGAATGTCTACCGACGAGGCTGTGGCCAACGTTCAAGCCGTAACTGCCGATATCATGTCCTACATGTCCGAGATGGGCGTTGACCCCAAGTTGATGGCCGTAGCATTGAGTTACGACAGGTTTGATATGCGATATCTCTCCGCCAGTGAGATGGCTGAACTGCGCGTAACCAACGTTTCTACCACGCCGCCGTCCGTTGACACGTCGCGTGTGTCGCCAACGCCCAGTCCGGCCCCCGCTGAAGCCAGCGCAGACGAGCGGCAGCTAGAGAGCGCGGCGGTAGCATTTATCAAGGGGCTCATCGAGCACCATGGCGACAACGCAGATTTGGCGATCGCTCAGGTTCAAAATTCGTATGCTGGCATCGTCGATTATTACGGAAAGCCAACGGACCTAAGCTCGATCATCGCCGACAAGAGAAGCTATTTCCAACGATGGCCGGAACGGGGATACAATCTCCACGACGAGAGCGTCATAGTCACCTGTGCCAATGAGCGATGCATGGTGTCGGGCACTTATGACTGGGTCGTCCGCAGCCTGCCAAGGCACAAGCAGGCAAAAGGTGTGGCGCGCTTCAGTTACACGATTGCGATTGGGCAGAACCCCAAAATCATCGCTGAGACCAGCAAAGTCATGCGCTGAAAGTTCCGTCAGATTAGTGCCTTCTCAAGCGCCCGTCTCGCAACCTCAAGCCGCGCCTCGTCGCCCCATAAGTCCTCACCAACGCTGCCCGATGAGTGACCCAGAACAATGTCTTGGTCCGACTTTGTGACGCCGGCCAAGCGTAGTCGGTCTTTCATGAGGTGGCGAAGCGAGTGGGTGGTAGCCTTTGGGTCCGTCACGCAGGCCCGAACGTGCTTGCCCAAGGCAGCAGATGCTGAGGAGGCGCCTTTGGGACGCCCGTAGGTCGGAAAGAGCATCGTTGCGCTGCCGGCAGCCTTGACGGCTTCCTTTGCGGCCTCCAGCGCGCGACCTCTCAACGGCACATTCCGCCGCGATACGGCATTCTTAATGCGGCGGTCATCGTGCCACTCAACCGTGATGTGCGGGACGACGTGGTCAACATGCACGTCCGCAACGCGAAGACCTGAGACCTCGGCGAGGCGGCATCCGGTACCAGCGAGGATTGCCCAGATGTGTTGAAGGTCTGCCTTCGCATGGTACGCAATGCGGGCGGTTACCCCGCAGTGTATCGCGCGGTGTATCTCTGGGGAAGCGGAAACCCGGGCAATCCTTGGGTTTCAAGACATTTCTGGATTAAGTGGCTCCCCGGGCCGGAGATGAACTAGCGCTTGCAAAGCGAGCCACAGTGGAGGACTCGGCTACAGTTCGAGTTTTGTGGCCGCGCTCTGTGAAATTTCACAGACCTATTTTCTGCAAAGTGCACAGGAAGCGCCGACAAATCCCCGCCAGTTGTTTGAACGGTTCCCGACCTTATGTCGCGAAACCGCCGCCGGTTGCGCCATCTTATGGTGCGCCCGTCGAGCGAGGCCACCCAGCCTACGAAGTCAGCTGTGAGCCACAGTGATCTTCAATGCACGATGGCCCACGCTTTCCGCGGCGCAGCGCTGCGTGAGCTCCTGCTGCGGGCGGCGATGGCACGGGAATTGCGGCACGGGGGGTGCGGCGCTTGACCGGAGAGCCGCGACGGGAGAAGCGCCGCAACGTGCCGGGGGTGCCGGCGCCGCGGGCGTCCTGCCGTTCATGTTTGATTGGAGCCCACCCATGTCCAGGCTGAATGCCGCCCTTGTCACAGTAATCGCTTTGTTGGCCCTAGCTTTGTTCGCGCTGGGAGCGCTGAAACAACATCTGGATACGGCCGAGGACCTGCAATGTGTGGAGGACCAACGCCTGATAGCGGCTGACTTGCGCATACGCATTCCACAGCGGCGCGACGCCCTCCTCAACGACCCAGCCTCGCCAATTGCGGGCAATCCGGATGGCGATATCGCTGTGGTCTCGTTCTTCGACTACAACTGCGGCGTTTGCCGGGCGGCAGCTCTCGATCTACAGGAGGCCCTCAGCAATGATCCCAATGTGAAGCTTGTGTTCAAGGAACTCCCAGTCCTGGGGCCAGCATCCAAATTTGCAGCGCGCGCAGCGCTCGCGTCGTACAAACAGGGGAAGTATCAGGCGTTCCATCTCGCCCTCATGGCTTTCCCCGGCTTCCTCAACCAGCGCACCACCTTAGCCGTTGCAGAGCGGGTGGGCCTCGATCTCGAGCAGCTGAAGCGGGACATGCAAGACCCAGCCATCGCAAATGCCATCACACGCAATTTCGCACTCGCCAAAGATCTGTATATCGAGGGCACACCGGCGTTGGTGGTCGGCGACGAAGTAATCCCAGGGGAAGTGGGGATGGCCCGACTGCAACGCTCCATTGCTGATGCCCGCGCCTAGGCAAATCTTCGACAGCTGCAAAAGTGCCGTTCTGACCGAGGGTCTCGGGATCGTCTTTGGGAGCTGGGGTTTTGATGTGCTCCTGAGCGCCTTCTTCGCGGTTGGCTTCTTGACCAGACCGGAACGCGGGGCGCGAGCGCGACGCCGGACATGGCGCCGTCTCCCGGCGTGCGGCTATCACCCAAGATTCCGGCGGCCGCGATCTCGCTCCTGGACGCTCTCCCCGTTACGCGGCAAGGGGCGCCGAGAGGTGGAAATTCACGGCTCTGCGGCGTCGACCATATCCACGCGTCCAGGCGCAAGGATCGATGGTATCACATCAGCTGCGGTGCCGACCACCAGTCCTGAATCCCGCGCGCCTGAAGGCGCGCGCCGGGTGCTCGTGCACCGAGCCCGCTTTTCTTCGCAAGGCTCAGGCGGTCTCGGCCATCCGGCTTCGCCCCCTGGCTTGGGCCGCCTTTCGGCTGCGCACGGCCGCCGGCCGATCGGCCGGCGTGGTCTGTCTTTTAGGCCGTCCCCGGGTGCGCGCGGTGGGCGGCTCTCCCTTCTAGGCCCGCCGCGGCATCCCGCAACCCTTCGCTGCGCTTCGGGTCCTCCTCTGCGTTCCGGTCCTTCGGATGCGGTCCGCCTTTCACGGCGGGCCTTTCCGGTCGTTTTCGCCGCCCACCCCGCTTCCGGGGGAGGGCGCGATTTGGCGAGCGGAGGACCAGGGCATGCGTTCAACCAACAAACGTTCCGGCAGCCGAAAGGCTGGCGCAAGCAGGGGCGGGCGCGCAGGCGCCAGCCTTTATCAAGAGATCACGGACCGCATCATTGCCGAGCTCGAGCGCGGCATCGTGCCATGGGTCAAGCCCTGGGGAAACGCAAAGGCAGGCCTCGGCCTGCCCAGGAATGCGGCCACCGAGCGCCGCTATTCCGGCATCAATATCCTGATCCTGTGGGGCGCGGTCATCGAGCGCAGCTATGCCTGCCAGAACTGGCTGACCTTCCGGCAGGCGCTTGCCCTTGGCGGCAATGTCAGGAAAGGCGAGCGCGGCACGACCATCGTTCACGCCGACCGCTTTGTTCCGCAAAACGAAAAGGAACGCGCCAAGGTCGATGGCGACGAACCACAGGCGGTGCCCTTCCTGAAGCGCTTCACCGTCTTCAACGTCGCGCAGTGCGAGAACCTGCCCGGACATCTCCATGCCGCCGCCGAACCGCTGCCGCAGCGCCAGATCATCCCGCAGGCCGAGGCGCTCATTCGTGCAACCGGCGCTGATGTCCGCATCGGCGGCGATCGCGCTTTCTACATGCCGGACTGCGACTTCATTCAGGTGCCGCCGCAACCGGCCTTCTTTCAGCAGATCAACTATTACCGGACCTGCTTTCACGAGCTTGGCCACTGGACCGGCCACCCGACGCGCCTTGCGCGCGACCTCTCCGGCTCGTTCGGCTCCAAGGCCTATGCGCGCGAGGAACTGGTCGCTGAAATCTGCGCAGCCTTCGTCTGCAGCACTATGGGCATCGAGCCGACCGTGCGCCATGCCGATTATATCGGCTCATGGCTGAGCGTGCTGCGCGAGGACAATCGCGCCATCTTCCGCGCCGCCAGCCATGCCTCGAAAGCCGCCGATCTCCTGCTCGGCTTCAATGCCGACGTGGAAGGCGAGGCGGATGCCGAGATCGCCGCATGAGCGCGCTTCGTCGCCCTACGCGAGAGCCTTGCGCTTCTGACGGCGCGCGATGCGGCCGCGCGGAAACCCCTTGAATACCGGCCTGTTGGTCAACCCGCCGTCAATCACGAACCGTTTTGAAGGAACGCCGCAATGATCCTCATCACTGACGAACTGCGCCTTCTTCTGCTCGCCAATGGCGCTGCCGAGACCGAAGCCGACCATGTTCCGGTCGTGAAACTGTTCAATCCGCTGGGCGCCGCCACCTGGCTCCTGAGCGAGCTCGATGCTGATGGCGATACACTCTTCGGCCTCTGTGATCTCGGATTGGGCTTCCCCGAACTCGGCAGCGTCAGCCTTGCCGAGCTCCAAACCGTGAAGGGACCGCTTGGCCTCGGCATCGAGCGCGACCTTTATTTCAAGGCGCGGTTTCCGCTCTCGGTCTATGCCGAAGCCGCTCGCCTATGCGGCCACATCACCGAGGCCGAAGGGCTCTTGCGGCAGGCCGCCGCCGCCCTCTCGCTTTCCCTTCCCGAGCTTCCGTCCGACCGGGCGGAACAATAGCGCCCTCCGGCGCAAAACCGTCGCGCCGCTCGGCCAGCGGCCTCGCGGTCAGGCAATTTCGGCCATAGCAAAGGAGAAAGACCATGCAGCTTGCCCACGTTTCCATCGACCAATTGAGCATCGCCGCCGCCAACATGCGGCATTCCAAACGCGCGCCCGACATCGCCGACATCCTGCCCTCGGTGCGGGCGCGCGGCGTCCTTGTTCCGCTTCTGGTGCGGCCCAACGGCTCGCCCGACACCTTCGAGATCGTCGCCGGGCGCCGACGCTATTTCGCGGCCAAGACCGTTGCCGACGAGCGCGGCAAGGCCGCGCCGCTGCCATGCGCCATCATGGAGGATGGCGACGACGCCGACGCGCTCGAAGCCTCCCTGATTGAAAATATCGCCCGCCTCGATCCCGACGAGGTCTCGCAATGGGAAACCTTTTCCCGCCTCATCAGGGAAGGTCGCACAATCGCCGATATCGCGGCCACGTTCGGCCTCACCGAGCATCAGGTGAAGCGGATTCTGGCGCTCGGCGAGCTTCTGCCCAGGATTCGCGAAGCCTATCGCCGCGAGGAAATCGACGCCGAGACGGTGCGCCATCTCACCATGGCCTCGAAGGCGCAGCAGAAGGACTGGCTGGCGCTCTTTGCCGATCCCGACAACCGCGCGCCGCGCGGCTGGCAATTGAAGCAATGGCTGTTCGGCGGCCAGTCGATCTCGACCAAGGTGGCGCTGTTCGCCATCGAGGACTATCCCGGCCTGATCGTCTCCGATCTGTTCGGCGAGGAAAGCTATTTTGCCGACGCCGACCTGTTCTGGCTCAAGCAGAATGAGGCGATAGCCGCCACGCGCAACGCCTTTCTTGAGGCCGGATGGAGCGAAGTGATCGTGCTCGAACCGAGTCAACATTTTCACGCATGGGACCACGAAAAGACGCCGAAGAAGAAGGGCGGCAAGGTCTTTATATCAGTCTCGCATCGCGGCGAGGTCGCGTGTCACGAGGGCTGGCTGTCGCACAAGCAAGCCCGCCGCGCCCGAGCCAATGGCGAGGCCGCAGAGGCCGAGACCCCGGACAAACCCTCGCGGCCCGAAGTCACTGGACCGATGCAGAATTATGTCGATCTGCACCGTCATGCCATCGTGCGCTTGGCGCTCCTTGACCGTCCGGCCGCAGCCCTTCGCCTGATGGTGGCACATGCGATTGCCGGCTCAAGCCTGTGGCAGGTGCGTACCGAGCCGCAGCGCGCCGCCAACGAAATCGTGGCGGCAAGCCTTTCAGCCTGCAAGGCCGAAACCGCCTTCACGGATAAGCGGCGCGAGGTCCTGGCGCTGCTTGGAGAACCGGACGAGGGTGGCGCGGTCGCTGGCCGCAATGGCGGCGACTTCGGCACGGCAAGCCTGTTTGCGCATTTGCTGACGCTGTCCGACGATGATGTGATGCGCGTTCTCGGCATCGTCATGGCCGAGACGCTTGAGGCCGGCAGTGCCGTCATCGAGGCGCTCGGCAATCATCTCAATGTCGACACCGCCGCTTGCTGGCAACCGGACGACGCCTTCTTCGACCTGTTGCGCGACAGGGAAATTGCCAATTCGATGCTTGCCGAAATCGGCGGCAAGCATGTCGCGGACGGCAATGTCGCTGAGAAGGTGAAGACGCAAAAGACAATCATCCGCGACTTTCTGTCCGGCGAAAACGGCAGGCAAAAGGTCGAGGCCTGGCTGCCGCGCTGGATGAAATTCCCGGTCGAAAGCTACACGGATCGAGGCGGCTTGCGCACCGCCGATCAATGGGCACGGGTCCGCTCCCTGTTCGACTGCCAATAGCCCGTCAAGCTGGGCGGCGGCTGCCAGGATGGCCGCCGCTCGGCATCGCACCCCGGTCGCAATGGCCGCATGTTCGTGACCTTTGCCCCCCGTTTCCAGCGGCACAATCCAGCCCGGCAAACCACCTTGGTCCCGCAGGTCGTTCAGCCCGTCGGATGCCTGCCCTGGCGCCCGACCCGTGGGGCACGATCTCGATCGGCATGGCGCGGCATCAGCCGCAGTCCCGCAATCCTCTCCTGCTTGGCTTGGCTGCAGCGACCGCGCTCGCCACGATCTCCATGCTCCCTGCCAGGACCATCCCCTGCGGCTGGCTTGTCGACCTATGGACGGGTCCGGCCGCCCGAAACCCTCGCCAGCAGCTTTTTTCCCCGCCGCCTGCGGCGGCTTCCTCGCGCCGCTCCGCTTCAAAAAAGCCGCCTGCTCGGGTCCTCCGCTGGCGCTGCGGCCCTGTCAGGTTCAGGCGCTCCGGACGCATCCATCACGGTCCGCCATCGCAGGGGATGGTCCCCGGCGACAGCAAAAGGAGACTTCGAAATGACCGCGATCGGTTACGTCAACAAGCAGGAAAACGGCGCCTACAAGGGCCAGCTCAAGACCCTCAGCGTCCGCGCCGACATCGACATCATCCCCAACCAGGCCAAGAGCGCCGACAACCATCCCGACTACAGGGTGCTGACGCAAGGGGTCGAAGTTGGCGCCGGCTGGATCCGCACCGGCGAGACCTCCGGCAAGGATTATGTGAGCCTGTCGATTGCCGCGCCGGAGTTCGGACCGCGCAAGCTCTACGCCAATCTGGGCCGCGCCGCCGGCCAGGACGATGACGACACCTACGCCATCATCTGGAACCCGGCCGACTGATCGGGCTCATCGGAGCCCCGCGCCGCAGCCGGCGCGGGGCTCTTGCCACAGAGCGGCGAAAACTCGCCCCCAACTCTTCGCCCGTCCCCAAGACGACCTCGCCCCCCCATCCTCGTCTCGCTCGCAAGCCAAACGAGGATCATCATGGACAACGAAAACGAACGCGCCGCCCGCGCCAAAAAGGGCAGTCCGTTTCTCAACACAGCCCAAGCCGCCTTCTACATAGGGCTCTCCCAGCGCACGCTGGAAAAGATGCGGCTCAAGGGCGGCGGCCCGAAATTCCGCAAGCATGGCCGCTACGTCCGCTACCACATCGACGAGCTCGACGACTGGTCGAAAGGCCGCCATAACCAGACCCATTCCAACGATGGAGGCCGTTCATGAGCCGGCCTCCTTCCATCGGTCTGACCGGCAGCCGCCTGCGCCGTGCTCGGGCGACAAAGGCGATCGCCGCGACCGCGATTGCCCTTGGCCTGGTTGCCTTCGGCCCCCTTGCAAACCCATCGCCCTTCTTGATCTGGAACGCCTCGGCGAGCGCGCCGGTTGGCCTCTATCGCGTCGTGGCGGGAGCGCCAGCACGCGGCGACCTGGTGCTCGCCGGCGCACCGGATGCCATTGCCGGCCTCGCTGCCGAACGCGGCTATCTCCCGAACGGCGTTCCCCTTGTAAAGCACATTGCCGCGCTGCCGCACGAACGTGTCTGCGCCTTCAACGAGGCGATCATCATCGGCGGCAAGATCGTCGCACGTCGGCTAGTTACCGACACCCAAGGCCGTCCGCTGCCCTGGTGGAGCGGCTGCCGCGCGCTCGCTGACGACGAATTCTTCGTGCTGAACGGCGAGGCACCGCGCTCTTTCGACAGCCGCTATTTCGGGCCGGTCCGAGCCACCAACATCATC
The DNA here is from genome assembly GCF_006440835.1 of Mesorhizobium sp. B2-5-11. Taxonomy (NCBI): domain Bacteria; kingdom Pseudomonadati; phylum Pseudomonadota; class Alphaproteobacteria; order Hyphomicrobiales; family Phyllobacteriaceae; genus Mesorhizobium; species Mesorhizobium sp. B2-5-11. The sequence continues at coordinate 320,489 of NZ_VFUK01000007.1, read as the reverse complement.
GGGAGGCTCGCGCCGCTATGGACCGAGTAGCCCTCCTGATGCTTGGCATGATCGCTGTCGCGCCATGCGCCTGTTCCGCCTCGACCGGCGCTGAGCCGGTCGCCATCTCCCATAGTCCGCAGCTTGGAAAATGGCGGCACTTCGTTGCCGAAGCAAGCAAGCGTTTCCGTGTTCCCGAGGCCTGGATCTACGCGGTGATCGATGCCGAAAGCGGCGGCAAGACGATGCTCCACGGCCGGCCGATCACCTCGCGCGCCGGTGCCATGGGCCTCATGCAGGTGATGCCGGAAACCTATCAGGACATGCGCGCGCAATACGGACTGGGCGCCGATCCCCACGATCCGCACGACAACATTCTGGCCGGCACTGCCTATCTCCGCGCCATGTATGACCGCTTCGGGTTCCCCGGGCTGTTTGCCGCTTACAACGCCGGACCCGAGCGCTACCAGGCGCATCTGAAGCGCGGCACGCCGCTGCCGAAAGAGACCGTCGACTACCTCAAGCAGCTCCGGGCTGCCGGAGTTTCGCGAACCGACATCGAGCAGTTCAAGGGCAAATCTGTCGCTCCGGACAGGCAAGATGCACCCTCGGGGCGCTCGCTGTTTTTCCCGCAAAATGGTGGTCGCGCTTTTGCGCGAAACGGCGATCTCTTCGTGCCGCTGGGGAGGGATGTCGCACATGTCAAAGAGCCGGAACGCTAGCAATGGGGGGCCGGACGCGTCCAAAGGGGTGGGGCGCGGAAGGCAAGATAAAGGCACCGCCTCCCAGGGCCGGCGAAGTGTCTGTCTGCACATCATTTTTGCCGGAGGCACCCTCCAGCGTCAGGAGAACTTCGGAGCGCAAATGGCTGATTCGACTCTGTTCCAGGCGCAGGCCAAGCATGAGGGATGACGAGTTCAGACCGAAGCTCGGGAAGATTGGCTCCCGTGGTTCGAAGGCCGGCAAACGCTTTGCCGGCCAGGTGCGGGCGGCGATCAACCGAGCTGGTGGCCGGCCCCAGCGTGGTGGGCGCTTCGCGGGCAGCAGGATAGGCCGGGGTGGGGCGACGGCCGCGCTGCTGAAATCACGCGATCGCCATGCAGCCTTCCGCCAGCGCCGGGTCGTCGTCAAGGCGCGTGTCGTCAAGCTGGCCGGCAAGAGCGCGGACGGGGCGCGTGCGCATCTGCGCTACATCCAGCGCGACGGCGTCACCCGGGACGGCGCGCCTGGCCAGCTCTACGGCGCCGACAGCGATTGCGTCGCTGGCAAGGACTTCCTCGATCGTGCCGATGGCGATCGCCATCAATTCCGCTTCATCGTCGCACCCGAGGACGGCATCGAATTTGACGACCTCAAGCCACTGACGCGGCGGCTCATGGCACAGATGGAGGAGGATCTCGGCACGAAGCTCGACTGGGTTGCCGTGGACCATTTCAATACCGGCCATCCGCACACCCACATCATCGTGCGTGGCAAGGACGATCGCGGCGAGAATCTTGTTATAGCGCGAGAATACATCTCGAGCGGCATCCGCGAGCGCGCCGCCGAGCTGGTCAGCCTCGATCTCGGTCCGCGCACCGACCACGAGATCGAGCATCGCCTGCGCCAGGAAATGCAGCAGGAACGCTTCACCAGCATCGACCGCCGCCTGCTGCAGCTGCGTGACGACAGTGGGCTGGTTTCGCTGGATAGCCGCGACGCGTTTCGACAGACCTTGCACCAGGGGCGCCTGCGCAAGCTCGAGCGGATGCATCTGGCGGAAGAGATCGCCCCGCGCCGCTGGCGGCTCGACGACGGGCTTGAAGCGACGCTGCGCCGCATCGGCGAACGCGGCGACATCATCAAGACCTTGCATCGCGAACTGACGGGCAGGGGGATCGCCCGCAGTGCCGCCGACTGCGTGATCCACGATGGATCCGGCGAGCAGGCCGCCCCTGTCGTCGGCCGCGTTGTCGCGCGCGGGCTGGCCGACGAGCTCAGCGACCGGCATTACCTCATCGTCGACGGTGTGGATGGCAAAACCCGATACATCGACATCGGCAAGGGCGAGGCGACAGAGCCGACGCCCGACGGCTGCATCGTGCGTGTCACGCCGAGGAACACACAGCCCAGGCTGGTTGACCGCACAGTGGTCGAAATCGCGGCTGCCCATGACGGCCGCTACAACATCGACATTCATCTGAAGCACGATCCGGCCGCCACCGACCGCTTCGCCGATACGCATGTCCGCCGGCTGGAGGCAATCCGGCGCGCTATCGGGGGCGTGGAGCGCGAGCCCGACGGCACCTGGATCATCGCGCCGGATCATCTCGATCGTGTCGTCGCCTACGAGCGCCAGCAGGCCAGGACCCAGCCGGTCACGGTCGACAAGCTCTCATCGATGCCGCTGGAGCGGCAGGTTGGCTTTGACGGCGCGACCTGGATCGACAGCCAGCTTGTCTCCGAGGCATCAGAGAGGTTGCGCAATTCGGGCTTCGGCCGTGAAGTGCAGGAGGCGCGGAGCCGCCGGCAGCAGTGGCTGATCGCGCAGGGCCTTGCTCATGAGGAGCAGGATCGGATCATCTATCGCGCCAACATGGTTTCGATCCTCCGCCAGCGGGAGTTGAACCGTGTTGCCGGTCAACTGTCGGAAGAGCTTGGCCTGTCCTATGCCGAAACGCGGCCCGGTCATCGCGTAGAGGGCACGCTCCGCCGGTCAGTTGAACTCGCCAGCGGCAAATACGCCGTTATCGAGAAATCGCGAGAGTTCACGCTCGTACCATGGCGGCCGGTTCTCGAGCGGCATGTCGGCAAAGAGGTTTCCGGCCTGGTGCAGCGCGAGGGCATCTCTTGGAACATCGGTCGGCAAAGGAGTGGGCCCAACGTCTCGTGACCTGCGCAGCTATACGAACGCGGTCTGCCTTCGATCGGCCCGGGCAAGACTTCGACAAGGTGCTCCGAGCCTGCTTGCATCGGCAGCGAAAAATGGGGCTGATAGCCACCCGATTCGCATCGGCATCGATCTTTGATGCACGATCCCAAATCGACTGACGCAGACGACGGGAATGCGCTGGGCAGCAGAGGAAGGTAGCAATGCAAATGATCCTTAGGGCCATCGGCAGAGCCTGGCATTCGGCCTTGTCTAAGATCGACACAGCGCGGTTGCGGCGGCAGCGTCGGCGACTCGGCGACGTTGCCACGGCTGAATTTCAGCGGCCGAAACTCCGCACCGCCGAACACTCCGCGACTAAGTCGGCCACCGGGCCATCCTCTCCGCGACACGCGGCGGTCCCCATGATGGACAGCTTGCAGGGACAATCTGCGCGGCCGCGAAGGTCGAAAAAGCACTGAACATGGCCGCAAATTGCGCCAATCGCTGACGAATTTGACAGCTTACTAACTCTCCGAGACGGGTGAGTTGAGGTCAGGAGACCTGCAGAGCCGAGATCAACGATCCGTCTCGCCGGATGTCAAAAGACATGCTCGCCTATCCGCTGGCTGGATGGCAGCTATCCCAAAAATCGATTTTACCTGTTTTGCAGAATTCTACTACGGAGGCTGAGCGCTTGGCGCGTTCCCTTCGAGCCGACTGAGGCTACCGGGAAGAATTCGGAGACGAAGTCATGTGCGGGATTGTTGGCATTGTCGGGCATCAGCCGGTGTCGGAGCGGTTGGTCGACGCGTTGAAGCGGCTCGAATATCGCGGCTATGACTCAGCCGGCCTTGCCACCATTTGCGAGGGCTCGCTGCACTCCCGGCGCGCGAAGGGCAAGCTTGTCAACCTCGAGAGAAGGTTGAAGGAAGAGCCGCTGAGTGGGATCGTCGGCATCGCACACACGCGTTGGGCGACCCACGGCGCACCCACCGAGCGCAACGCGCACCCGCACATTGCGGAGGGTGTGGCCGTGGTTCACAACGGCATCATCGAGAATTTCGCCGAGTTGAAGGATGAACTCGCGGCGGCGGGCGCCGAGTTCCAGACCGATACCGACACCGAGGTTGTCGTACATCTCTTGGCACGATACCGCCGTGAGGGCATGGGGAGGGGTGAGGCAATGCATGCCATGCTGAAGCGCGTCAGGGGTGCCTATGCGCTTGCTGTTCTCTTTGAGGATGATCCGTCCACCATCATGGCGGCGCGCAATGGACCCCCATTGGCGATCGGTCATGGCGTCGGCGAGATGTTCCTGGGCTCCGACGCGATCGCGCTTGCTCCCTTCACAAATGCGGTCACGTATCTCGTCGACGGCGACTGGGCCGTTATCGGCAAGACAGGAGTCGACATCTTCAATTTCGATGGCCATCCCGTCGAGCGTCCGCGCCAGACTTCCCTTGCCGGGGCATATCTGGCTGATAAGGGCAAGTATCGCCATTTCATGGAGAAGGAAATTCATGAGCAGCCCGAGGTTGTCGCCCGTGCGCTCGGTTATCACACCAGCTTCGAAGGGAATCGCGCCGACACGACGTCTTGCATAGATTTCGCCGGCATCCCGAGCCTGGCGATCTCGGCTTGCGGCACCGCCTATCTGGCTGGACTTATCGCAAAATACTGGTTCGAGCGCTATGCGCGCCTGCCGGTCGAAATCGACGTCGCGTCCGAATTCCGCTACCGGGAGATCCCGTTGCCGCCGCAGTCGGCGGCTCTCTTCATTTCGCAGTCCGGTGAAACCGCCGACACGCTCGCATCCCTGAGATACTGCAAGGCGCGTGGGCTGAAGACCGGCGCTGTCGTCAACAGCCGGGAATCGAGCATCGCGCGGGAGGCCGACGCCGTCTTCCCGATCTTCGCCGGCCCGGAGATCGGCGTTGCCTCCACCAAGGCGTTCACCTGCCAGCTTGTGGCTCTAGCCACACTCGCCATTGGCGCTGCCAGGGCCCGTGGAACGGCAACGCAAGATGAGGCAAAGGCGCTCGTCACGAGTCTTGCCGAAATGCCGGGCGTCATGGGCCGGGTCCTGAACAGCATCAAGCCAGATGTCGAGCTCCTATCGCGCGAACTGTCAAAATTTCATGACGTCCTGTATATCGGCCGCGGCACCAGTTTCCCGCTGGCAATGGAAGGTGCGCTGAAGCTCAAGGAGATATCCTACATCCATGCCGAGGGATATGCGGCTGGTGAATTGAAGCATGGTCCGCTCGCACTGGTCGACGAAAACATGCCAGTGATCGTCATCGCGCCACATGATCGCTTTTTCGACAAGACCGTCTCGAACATGCAGGAAGCGGCCGCCAGAGGCGGTCGGATTATCCTCATCACGGATGAGAAAGGGGCCGCTGCTTCGAAACTCGACACGATGCACACGATCGTGCTGCCGGTAGTCGACGAGATTATCGCGCCAATGATCTTTGCGCTGCCGATACAGCTTCTTGCGTATCACACGGCGGTCTTGATGGGCAAAGATGTCGACCAGCCGCGCAATCTCGCAAAATCGGTTACCGTCGAATGATGGTCACGGCCCTTCGATAGAAATGCACTTCGGCTGAACGAGCAGTCGGACGTTATCGTCGAGGCCTTAATAGCTCCGGCTAATCCTTGTGACGAGCCCGGCGCTGCTCCTCATCGCACCTGGTCGTGCGTAGTGTGCATTTCAGTTCACATCGCGGCGCGCGATGCTTGCCCCGGTGTTCGAAACAGCGGAGCAAGCCAATGACGCCCACGAAGTTGCTGATTGGGCAGATCGTCGTCGTATTCGCAATCGTCATGCTCGGCGTGTGGACGGCCACGCAGTGGTGCGCGCACATGCTGGGCCATCAGCCGCCACTCGGCGCGCCGTGGTTTGTTGCGGCTGGCTGGCCGATCTACAAGCCGTGGAAACTGTTTGAATGGTGGTACCATTTTGACGCCTATGCGCCCGAGGTCTTCGATAAGGCCGGTGCGCTCGCCGGCGCGAGTGGGTTCGTGGGCTGTGCCGCCGCCATCGGCGGTTCGCTGTGGCGCGCGCGACAGCTCGGATCGGTGACGACCTATGGCTCGTCAAGGTGGGCAACGACTCAGGAGATCGTGACGGCAGGGCTGTTTCGGCCGGCCGGGGTTTTCCTAGGCAAGCTGAAGGATCGCTATCTGCGACATGACGGGCCCGAGCACGTCATGGCCTTTGCCCCAACACGTTCAGGCAAGGGCGTCGGACTGGTTGTTCCAACTCTTCTGTCCTGGACCGGTTCGGCGGTCATTCATGATATTAAGGGCGAGAATTGGCAGTTGACCTCCGGCTGGCGGTCGAAATTCTCCTATTGCCTTCTATTCAATCCAACTGATCCTAGGTCGGCGCGCTATAACCCGCTGCTTGAGGTACGAAAGGGTCCACAAGAGGTCCGCGATGTTCAGAACATCGCCGACATCCTGGTAGATCCGGAAGGCGCGCTGGACCGCCGGAATCACTGGGAAAAGACAAGTCATTCCCTCCTCGTCGGCGCCGTTTTGCACGTGCTCTATGCCGAAGAGGAGAAGACGCTTGCCCGCGTCGCCACTTTCCTGTCGGACCCGCAACGTTCCTTTTCCGCGACGCTGCAGCAGATGATGACCACCAACCACCTGGGCACGCCCGACAAGCCTGAGGTCCATCCGGTCGTGGCCTCGGCGGCACGTGAGCTGCTGAACAAATCGGAAAACGAGCGTTCTGGTGTTTTGTCGACCGCCATGTCATTTCTCGGGCTCTATCGCGACCCGACGGTCGCGGCGGCAACATCGACCTGCGACTGGCGCATTGTCGATCTCATGGATGCCGAGCGACCGATATCGCTCTACCTGGTCGTGCCGCCGTCGGACATCTCGCGCACCAAGCCCTTGGTGCGCCTGATCCTGAACCAGATCGGCAGACGCCTGACCGAGCGCCTTGAGGGCGATCCAAGCAGGAGTCGCAAACATCGACTCCTCATGATGCTCGACGAATTCCCGGCGCTCGGGCGGTTAGATTTCTTCGAGACCGCGCTCGCCTTCATGGCCGGCTATGGCATTCGCGCATACCTGATCGCGCAATCATTGAACCAGATATCCAAGGCCTATGGCGAGAACAGTGCCATTCTCGACAACTGCCACGTGCGTATTGCCTTTTCCTCCAATGACGAACGCACCGCCAAGCGCATTTCGGATGCGCTCGGCACCGCAACGGAGCTTAGATCGATGCGCAACTATGCCGGCCACCGGCTGGCGCCCTGGCTGTCGCACGTCATGGTCAGCCGGCAGGAAACGGCCCGACCGCTGCTCACTCCTGGCGAGGTGATGCAGCTGCCCCAAACCGACGAGCTGGTGCTGATTTCAGGGCTGCCGCCGTTGCGCGTCCAGAAGCTGCGCTATTATGAGGACCGGAATTTTACCGAACGCGTGCTACCTTCCCCGGTGCTGCGGGACAGCCCTTACGCAGACCGTCCGGCTTCCCGCACGGACGACTGGACTGGACGGGTGCGCAGCGTTGACGGTCGTCTGGCTGCAGGCGACGAAATTGCCGACGCGGCGATCGGGGACGAGGGCGGCGTCCAGCAGCAGCGCCATCCAGCTCTACCGGAACATCAAATCGTGCTTTCTCAAGAAGCTGAGCAGGACGATCTCTTCAAGTCTGTTGACGATGATAGCGAGCCGGTCGCCGACAAACGTGTCATGGATCGGACTTCGACGGCGGCCCGGGTCTACGGCCTCAATGAAGGAAGGGGCGACGACAAGGACATCGTGCCCGGCTTCTGAACGCTGCTTCCTGACGGCGTACCTCAGCGTAGGTAAGGGCGATAAGCGTTTTTGGGCATCTGGAGGATGCTTGTTCCCGTCGCCGGCGCGTAGCGCTGGCTGTTGGAACAAGCCACATGAAGCCCCGCCGCATTCGTCACCAGTTTCTGCTTGAGTTTGAGTTAAGCGAGAAGCTGGACAAACTCAGTCGTGATCCTTCGACCACCAAATCGGCGATCGTCGCCAAGGCAGTAGAAGCCTTCATCGAGCGGCGTGGCAAGAACGAGCTCGACCAACGCTACGGGGTAAGGCTCGACCGTCTTTCTCGCGACCTCGCTCATGTCAGGCGCGACGCCGAGATGACGATGGAGAGCCTGGCGCTCTTCATCCGCTTCTCGATCACGCTTCACGCCCACACGCCGGCCCCGGACAGGGTAACGCAGGCCATCGGCCAGGAGCGCTTCGACAAATTTGTCGAGCAGGTCGGCCGGCAGATCGCTTCCGGGAAGCGGTCGCTTGGCAAAGACAATGGCGGGGGAGAGGAAGGGTGAACTCTCATCCGGAAGCCGATCATCGCCGCCGCGCCATGCTGCGCACCGCCATGGGCCCGGCGATCACCAAAGCGCTTTCAGACCCATCGATCATCGAGGTGATGGTCAATCCCGACGGAGCACTGCGCATCGATCGGCTCGGGGAAGGCTTGGTCGACACAGGCGTGCACATCCATCCTACCGAGGCGGAGCGCATTGTCCGCCTCGTCGCTTCCCACGTGCGCGCCGAAGCGCATGCGGATAATCCGATCGTAAGCGCCGAACTGCCCTCGGGCGAGCGGTTCGAAGGCCTCCTGCCACCTGTGGTGTTGGCGCCATGCTTTGCCATTCGCAAGCCCGCCGCAAAGCTCTACAGCCTAGCCGATTATGTCGCCGACGGGGTCATGCTGCCGCTGCAGGCTGATGCGTTGAAGAAAGCCGTCCGCGAGCAGCGCAACATCCTGGTCGCGGGCGGCACTTCATCGGGCAAGACAACCCTTGCCAATGCGCTGCTGGCCGTGGTCGCCGACTGCCACGAGCGGGTGATCCTGATCGAGGATACGCGCGAACTTCAATGCGCAGCAAAAGACTGCGTTGCGCTGAGGACCAGGCGTGGTTCTGTCACGCTCGCCGATCTCGTGCGTTCGACACTGCGCCTCAGACCCGATCGCATCATCGTCGGCGAGATCAGAGGCGCGGAAGCGCTCGACATGCTGAAGGCATGGAACACTGGTCACCCAGGCGGCATCGCCACCGTTCACGCGAACTCGGCGCGGTCCGCCCTCTACCGCATCGAGCAGCTCGCACAGGAAGCCGTGGTCACCGTTCCCCGCCGGCTCATCGCCGAGGCGATAGACCTGATCGTCTTCATCGCCGGCCGCGGATCCTCGCGCCGCATCGAGACGATCGCCGAGGTCACTGGCCTCGACGGCAGTGGCGACTACGCCGTCACCCAGCTCACGCTTCCGCAACTCCAGCAACTCTGAAAGGTCACTTCATGCGCAAGAAGCTTCGCTTTCTCTGGGCCACCACGCTCGCGTTTCTTCTCACGTTTCCGGCATACGCCGCCGGCTCCGGAATGCCCTGGGAGCAGCCGCTGCAGCAGATCTTGGAATCTGTGCAGGGGCCGGTCGCCAAGATCATCGCGGTCATCATCATCATTACCACCGGCCTGACACTCGCCTTCGGCGACACGGCAGGTGGGTTCCGTCGGCTCATCCAGATTGTCTTCGGCCTGTCGATCGCCTTTGCCGCATCGAGCTTCTTCCTCTCCTTCTTCTCCTTTGGCGGCGGGGCACTCGTCTGATGTTGGCCGGAGAGCACCATATCGAGGGCTTTGAGGTTCCGGTTCACCGCGCACTGACCGAACCGATCCTGCTCGGCGGCGCGCCGCGAGCGGTGGCCATCTTCAGTGGCACCGTTGCCGCGGCCGTCGGGCTTGGCTTGCAGCAGTGGATTGCCGGATTGGTGCTGTGGATCTGCGCGCACACGGTGGCTGTCTTCGCGGCCCGCCGCGACCCGGATTTCGCCAGCGTGCTCGTCCGCCATCTTCGCCTGAAGGGGTGGCTCGCATGCTGAATCTTTCCGAATATCGGGGCAAGGCCGACCGACTTGCCGATCATCTGCCTTGGGCCGCACTGGTGGCACCGGGCATCGTGCTCAACAAGGACGGAAGTTTCCAGCGCTCATTTGGATTTCGCGGGCCTGATCTCGAGAGTGCAACAGAAGCCGAACTCATCGGCATCTGCGCGCGGGCCAACAATGCGCTCAGACGGCTCGGCTCCGGCTGGGCATTGTTCTTCGACGCCGAGCGCATCGAGGCGCTGGGCTACCCAAGCTCGCGTTTCCCCGACGCTGCGTCATGGCTGGTGGATGAAGAACGGCGCGCGGCCTTTCAAGGCAAGGTCGCGCACTACGAGAGCCGCTATCACCTAACGCTGACGTTCATCCCGCCGCCAGACAGCCAGGCGCGGGCGCAAAGCGCTCTGGTCGACTCGCATCATTCAGGAGGCGAGAGAGAGTGGCGCCAGGAACTGACGCGGTTCCGGGACGAGACCGGCCGCGTGCTGGATCTCCTGTCGGGCTTCATGCCCGAAATACGCGCACTCGATGATGCCGGGACGCTGACTTACCTCCACGGCACGATCTCCACCCGCCGCCATCCAGTCGCCGCGCCAAAAACACCCATGTATCTCGACGGCATCCTGGTCGATGCGCCGCTTACTGGCGGATTGGAGCCGATGCTTGGCAACCACCATCTGCGCACGCTCACCATCCTCGGTTTTCCGAATGTCACACGGCCCGGAATTCTCGATGCGCTCAACAATCAGGATTTCCCCTACCGCTGGATGACGCGCTTCATTCCGCTGGATAAGACCGAGGCCACCAGGACGCTCACGCGGTTGCGGCGGCAGTGGTTTGCCAAGCGCAAATCGATCGTGGCCATCCTGCGCGAGGTGGTGACCAGCGAACCCGTCCCGCTCGTTGACACCGACGCCGAAAACAAGGCGCTCGATGCCGACGCCGCAATCCAGGCGTTAGGCGGCGATCATGTCGGGTTCGGCTATCTGACGACGACGGTAACGGTTTGGGACGAGGACCATCAAGCCGCTGCGGAGAAACTCCGCGCGGTCGAGCGCGTCGTCAATGGCCTCGGCTTCGCCACGATCCGTGAAGGCGTGAATGCGGTCGAGGCCTGGCTCGGCTCGTTGCCCGGCCATGTCTATGCCAATGTCCGTCAGCCGCTCGTTCACACATTGAATCTCGCCCACTTGATGCCGCTTTCCTCGGTGTGGGCCGGCCCGGCGGCGAACGAGCATCTCGCCAAAGTTACACAGGCAGAGGCCCCGCCGCTTCTCTTCGCCTCAACCAGCGGGTCGACACCGTTCCGGCTTTCCACCCACGTCGACGATGTCGGCCACATGCTGATCGTCGGACCGACCGGCGCCGGCAAATCGGTTCTCGTTGCCCTCTTCGCTCTGCAGTTCCGACGCTATGCCGGCGCGCAGGTGTATGTCTTCGACAAAGGCAATTCAGCCCGGGCCGCAATTCTTGCCATGGGTGGCGAGCATCACGCGCTGCGCGCCCACGGTGCGCTTGCCTTCCAGCCGCTGCGCAAGATTGACGATCCGGCGATCCGCAGCTGGGCAGCCGAATGGATCGCCGGGCTGTTCGCCCATGAGAACGTCACCGTCACCCCGGAGGCGAAAGAGGCAATCTGGTCGGCACTCACCAGTCTTGCAACGGCGCCAGCGCAGGAACGCACACTCACCGGCCTGTCGGTCTTGCTTCAGTCCAACGCGCTGAAGTCCGCTTTGATGCCCTACACGCTCGACGGGCCCTTCGGCCGGTTGCTGGACGCGGACGACGATCGGCTGGCCTTGTCGGATGTGCAGTGCTTCGAGACCGAAGAGCTGATGCACAGCCAAGGCGCTGTGCTGCCGGTGCTCACCTATCTTTTCCATCGCCTCGAGGCGCGGTTCGATGGACGACCGACATTGCTCATGCTCGACGAGGCCTGGCTCTATCTCGACAATCCGCTCTTTGCGGGGCGTATACGCGAATGGCTGAAGGTGCTGCGCAAGAAGAACGTCTCTGTCATTTTCGCCACGCAGTCACTGGCCGACATCGCTGGCTCTGCAATCGCACCGGCCATCATCGAGAGCTGCCCACAGCGCATTTTTCTTCCAAATGACCGTGCCGTGGAACCACAGGCACGGGAAGCCTACGAGCGTTTCGGCCTGAACGAGCGGCAGATCGAACTGGTCGCGCGCGCCACGCCGAAGCGGCAATATTATCTGCAATCGCGCCGCGGCAACCGGCTGTTTCAGCTGGGCTTGGGTCCAATTGCGCTTGCGCTATGCGGCGCCTCCGATCCGGCCAGCCAGACCCTGATCGACAAGATCCTGTCGGAACGCGGACAGGACGGCTTTGCCTTTTATTTCCTGAATGCCCGCGGGCTCGATTGGGCCGCCGAGCTTCTCCGCCAATTCCCTCAACCAGACATGGAGTAATCGTCATGATGCGGCGCCGTTTCCTTTCCGGCCTGATCACCCTTTCCCTGATGGCCAAACCGATGGCCGACTATGTCCAGCCAGCCTACGCGCTCATTGTCTTCGATCCCTCGAACTACACCCAGAATGTGCTGACGGCGGCACGCTCACTGGAGCAGATCAACAACCAGATACAGTCGCTCCAGAACCAGGCGACCATGCTGCAGAACATGGCGCGCAACCTTCAGAGGCTGGATTTTTCTTCGGTAGGCCAGCTCACCGGTTCGCTGCAGCGGATCGACGGGCTCATGGACCAGGCGAGTGGCCTGAGTTTTGATCTGGACAAGCTGCAGGACCAGTGGCGCAATCAATATCCCGAAAGCTACGACGCCACGATCAAGGTCAGCGATGTGGCAAGCGCAGCGCGCGAGCGCTGGCAGAGCGCCATGCAGGCGTTCCGGCAGACGATGGGTGTCCAGTCGCAGATCCTCGAGAACGTCCGGGGCGATCGCGACCTGCTTGCTGATCTCGTCAACCGCAGCCAGGGTGCTGCCGGTGCGCTTGAGGCAAGCCAGGCCACCAACCAACTGATCGCGCTGTCAACCAAGCAGCAGATGCAGATCCAGACGCTGCTCGCGACGCAGTTTCGCGCGGAGGCGGAGGATGCGGCTCGCAAGGCGCAGTCCGAAGAAGCCGCACGCCAGACGACAAAGCGTTTCCTCGGCACCGGCACGGCCTATCCCGGCAACTGATCACCATATCTGTCACGAGGAAGGCGCAATGAACGACCTCGGGGTCATCGATCGCTTCATGGAGACTTTCATCCGCTATATTGACAGCGGGTTTGGTCTGCTGTCGGGCGATGTCGCCTTCCTCACCACGACCCTGATCGGCATCGACATCACGTTAGCCGGGCTCGCCTGGGCATTCGCCGGCGAGCCCAACATTCTCGGCCGCTTCATCCGCAAGGTGCTCTATGTCGGCGTCTTCGCTTTCATCCTGAACAATTTCAAGAATCTCGCCGACATTATATACCGCTCCTTCGCAGGGCTGGGCTTCAACGCTTCGGCCGCCAATCTGTCGCCCGACAGTCTCCTGCGGCCCGGACGTATTGCCGCCACAGGCTTCGAGGGCGCGTGGCCGCTGCTGGATCAGGCGAGCCAGCTTCTTGGCTTTCCCGAAATCTTCGGCAACGCGCTCACCATTTTCGTGCTGCTCGTGGCCTGGTTCCTGGTCATCATTGCCTTCTTCATTCTTTCCATCCAGCTCTTCATCACCATTCTGGAGTTCAAGCTCACCACTCTCGCCGGCTTCGTTCTGGTGCCCTTCGCAGTCTGGAACCGGTCGGCGTTCCTGGCCGAGCGCGTGCTCGGCAACGTGATCTCGTCGGGCATCAAGGTGATGGTGCTTGCGGTCATTGTCGGTGTCGGGTCCACGCTGTTCGGCGAGTTCGCTTCGGCGCTGCAAGGCAAGGAGCCGGATTTGGCCGCCGCCATGTCACAGGTGTTGGGGGCGCTGGCGCTGCTTGGGCTAGGTGTTTTCGGGCCTGGAATAGCGTCCGGTCTCGTCTCGGGTGCCCCGCAGCTTGGTGCGGGCGCTGCACTGGGTACGGCCGCGGCCGCCGCCGGTGCGTCACTCGTTGCCGGAGGCGCTGCGATCGCCGGGGTGCGCATGGCAGCTGATGGCGGGCTTGCCGCAATTCGCGCCGGCACCACGATCGGTTCGGCAGCTTCCTCTGCCTGGCAATTAGGGCGCGCAACCTCGCCTGACTCCGGCCTGTCCGGTGTGGCTGCCGGGATGCAGGGCGTGGCAGGTGCCGCCAGTGGCGCCGCTGTGCGAGCGGCACGATCTGCCGCGGAAACCTTCGGGCGCAGCGCTGATGCCGGGCGCCAGGCCGCATGGACCGCGACCGGCGGGTCTCCCATCGCCTCGATGACCGAAACTCCTGCGGGTCCGACCACCGATGCTGCCCCTAGCTGGGCCAGGCGCCTGCGTTCCCAGCAGTCTGCGCGAGCCCACCGCCACGCCACCATGCAGGCGGTGCGCGATGGTGACAGACCGGGCGGTAGCGCCAATCCCTCTCTCAACGACAAGGACGACTAGATGCTCTTCAAGCGATCCGTTCAACGCTACGGCAAGACACCCGAGCCCATCACACCGTACCAGAAGGCGGGCCAGCTGTGGGATGAGCGCATCGGCTCATCGCGGGTGCAGGCCCGCAACTGGCGGCTGATGGCTCTTGGCTGCCTGGCATTGGCAACCGGGCTCTCCGGCGGGCTCGTTTGGCAGTCAATGCAAAGCCGGGTTGTGCCCTACGTCGTCGAGGTCGACCGCTTCGGCGAGGCGCGCGCCGTAGCCTCGGCAATCCGGGACTACGAGCCGACGGACGCCCAGATCGCCTGGCATCTTGGCCGTTTCATTCAGAATATCCGTTCCGTTTCCACCGATCCGGTGTTGGTGCGGCAGAACTGGTTGGCCGCCTATGACTTTGCCAGCGACCGCGCCGCGCTCTTCCTCAACGAATATGCCAAGGCGAGCGATCCTTTCGGTCAGATCGGAACGCGAAGCGTGTCCGTCCAGGTGACCAGCGTGGTGCGGGCCTCCGGTAGCTCGTTCCAGGTCAAATGGACCGAGCAGGTCTTTGAGCGCGGCAGCCTTGCCAGCACGACCCGCTGGACGGCGATCCTCACCATTATGATCCGGCCGCCAAGCAATACAGACCAACTGCGCAAGAATCCGCTCGGCCTCTTCATCAACGCCATCGATTGGTCGCGCGAGCTCGACAGTGCCGCGCCGACCTCCGTTTCCCCCAAGGAGCCCGCCAATGACAAATAAAGCCCCATCGCTCCGTGCCGCGCTGATCCTGTCGGCCTCGGCAGCGGTGCTGTCCGCCTGCGCATCCAAGCCGGTGCCGCCGCCCGAGATTGCCTATGACGCTGCCGACTTCAAAGCAGCGTCGATCGAGAAGCCGCCAGAGAAACCGGTTAAAATCGTCGAGGTGCCAAAGCCGCTACCGCTTCCCGGCCAGTTGCAGCCTGACCCAGTCAAGTTCGCCGAGGACAAGCGCTCTCCTGAAGAACGCGTTGCCGATGCCAATAGGGCCGCAACTCGGCAGCCAACCAGGTATGGCTATGTCAACGCGGTCCAGGTCTATCCCTTCACCGATGGCGCGCTTTATCAGCTCTTTGCAGCGCCGGAGCGCGTCACCGACATCGCTCTGCAGCCGGGCGAGAAGCTGACGGCTGTGTCCGCCGGGGACACGATCCGCTGGGTCATCGGCGACACCGTCAGTGGCACCGGTGACGGTCAGCGCACCCATGTTTTGGTGAAGCCGTTCGCGCCCGAGCTTACCACAAATCTGGTGATCACCACGGATCGACGCACCTATCACTTGCAGCTCCAAAGCACGGAGAAGACCGCAATGGCGGCCATCTCTTGGACCTACAGCGAAGACCAGATCCTTGCGCTCTCCCGGCGAAACGTTCAGGCCGACGCTGCAACGCCGGTCGCATCGAATGTTGCGCTCGAAAATATCCGCTTCCGCTATTCGATCGCCGGCGACACACCGCCCTGGAGACCGACACGGGCCTTTGACGACGGCAGCAAAGTCTATATCGAATTCCCGCGCCGCATCGATCAGGGCGAGGCGCCGCCGCTCTTCATCGTCGGTGCTGACGGCGGCAATCAGTTGGTCAACTACCGCATGCGCGGCAACTACTACATCGTCGATCGCCTGTTCGCCGCGGCCGAACTGCGCCTCGGCGCCAAGCCGCAGCAGGTCGTGCGCATCTCAAGGATGGACGGCCGGCAATTGCCGCGTCGGATGCCACTCTTTGCCGGTTTCGGCAGGTGAGGGGAAAAGGCTCATGACCTATACGTCCCACTCCAATGCGCCGCCGAAACTCGATCCCGACCAGCTGCAGCTGCGCGCCTCACCCCGCGGTGCTGTGCGCTTCAGGCGGGGGGTGATTGTCGCGATCTCTGCCGCCGGATGTGGTGCCATTCTGGGCGTCATGATCATTGCGCTTCAGGGGCCGGCATTGCGATTCAAAGAGCAGGCGGAAGACCTCTACCATCCTGACCACAAGCCCACCGCCGAGGGGCTCGACAGCCTGCCCAGGGACTATTCCGGCGTCAAGCCGAAGGCCCCGGTGCTCGGACCGCCGCTACCCGGTGATCTCGGCCGCCCCATCCTCGAGCGGCAGCGCCAACTCGGAATTGCGCCGGGACAGGAGGTCTCCGCCGAGGATCAACGCCTTGCCCAGCAGGCGATCGAAGCGCGCGAGTCGCAAGTGTTGTTCCGGATCGACAATCGGCCCAAACCGACAGATCTCGCTGGCGGCGAGGAGAGTCTACAGCAGCGGCCTGAAGCGCCGCAATCCGGAGCGACAGCCGGGTCGGCTTCCGTTGCACCAGCCGAGGGCGATCAGAACAACCAACAGCGCAAACTGGATTTTGTCAGTCAGCGGAGCACAAGCGGAATCTACAATCCGCATGCGCTGCAGACGTCTGCCTCGCCCTACCAACTGATGGCTGGCAGCGTAATCGCGGCAAGCCTCATTACCGGGATCAATTCCGACCTACCCGGCCTCGTCGTCGCGCAGGTCACAGAGAATGTGCAAGACACAGTCACTGGCAGCATCTTGCTCATTCCACAAGGTTCCCGGCTGATCGGCACCTATGACAGCGTGGTGGCGTTTGGGCAAAAGCGCGCATTGCTGGTCTGGCAGCGAATAATCCTGCCGGACGGGTCCTCGATCGAGATCGATAATCTGCCGGCGACAGACACCGCCGGATATGCGGGGCTTGAGGACAAGGTGGATTTCCACACCTGGCAGCTGATCAAGGGGGTTGCGCTCGCGACCTTGCTTGGCGTGGGCACCGAATTGAGCCTCGGAGACAATGAAAGCGATCTGGTCAAGGCGATCCGCGAATCCGCCCAGCAGAACGTCAGTCGAGCCGGCCAGCGCATAACTGAGAAAAATCTCAACGTTCAGCCCACCATAACGATCCGACCAGGCTGGCCACTGCGCGTCATCGTGCACAAGGATCTCTTGCTGCGGCCATACAAGATTGAACGGGAGTGATTATGGCCAACTTGAAACTTGGCAAGCTTCCAGACCGAACGCCCTTGAAGATTACCATCACCGTCAGCGCGGACTTGAGCCAAGAACTCAACGCCTATGCTGCGCTCTATCGTCAGACTTACGGCGAGTCTGAAACAGTCGCGGAACTCATTCCTTTTATGCTGGCGGGATTTCTGGACGGCGACCGAGCGTTTGCCAAGGCCAGAAAAGAA
Organism: Mesorhizobium sp. B2-5-11; assembly: GCF_006440835.1. Taxonomy (NCBI): domain Bacteria; kingdom Pseudomonadati; phylum Pseudomonadota; class Alphaproteobacteria; order Hyphomicrobiales; family Phyllobacteriaceae; genus Mesorhizobium; species Mesorhizobium sp. B2-5-11. The sequence continues at coordinate 303,053 of NZ_VFUK01000007.1, read as the reverse complement.
GGTCTGGCGACGGCCAGCATCTCAGACGAATCGCGGTCTTTGAAAGCCTCAGATTCCGAATGACCGAAGCAGAGAGTCAGTCAAGTGCAATTGTGGCGCACCGTGCCTGTCAAACAAGGGTGTGCGCGGGCAACATCGTCTGGCAAATAGGTCACCGATGATGGGCCCTGCGCGGACCGCGACGCACTCGCTGGCTCAAACTGCCACGGAGTGCCTGGCCTTTCCCGTTTTGAGATATTTGTCGAACTTCGCAGCGACGCATCTGACAAAGGGACGACTTTCCAGCGGTACGACGAAACGATCGCCGTCGAGTTCAAGTCGGACCGACTTGTCGAGGGCCACGGTACTCGACCGAAGAAGGAGCTTCTGGCCGGCTTTGCCGAAGCGTTCCACCAAATCGACTGCCGAGAAGCCGAAATCGCACATCAGGCGCTCGATGATCCAACCGCGAGCGCGGTCGTCGTCGGAAAAAGCAATTCCGCGGACCGAAGCCAACCCACCGTCATCCACCATGCGGCCATACTCGGCGGTCGAAGGCATGTTCTGTACATAGCCTTGTCGGAATTGGCTGATGGATGACGGGCCGAGGCCGATCAAGGTTTCGCAGCGATCCTCGGTGTAGCCCTGAAAGTTGCGACGCAACATCCCCGCATGCGCGGCAAGCGCCAGCGCATCCCCCGGTTTGGCGAAATGGTCGAGCCCGATTGCTTCGTATCCTTGGTCGAGTATGGCGCGAGCTGCCAGTTGCGATTGGGCAAACCGCTCCTCCGGGCCTGGCAACCAGGCCTCGTCGATCATTGTCTGATGTTTCTTGAACCATGGCACATGCGCATAGCCAAAGAGGGCGATCCGGTCGGGCTCGAGCGTCAGCGCCTGCCTGACGGTGGACAAGACGCTCTCCCTGGTCTGGTGCGGCAAGCCGTAGAGCAGGTCCAGGTTAACCGACTCGACGCCGCGTGCCCGAACGCCGTCGACGACTGTCTTGGTCTGCAAGAAGATCTGTTCGCGATTGATGGCCTTCTGCACCTTCGGATCGAAATCCTGGACCCCGAGGCTGGCCCTCGTCATGCCGATTTCGGCAAGTGCGTCGAGGCGCGCTTCGTCCATATCGTTGGGTTCGATTTCGCCGCTGATCTTGGCGCCGGGAAGAAATGAGAAGCTGTTGCGCAGAACGGCTCCGAGCGCCACCATGTCCTGTGGTTTGAGCATCGTCGGTGAGCCGCCACCGAAATGGACGGCACGCACCCGGCCCTTGCCTCCGGCGAGACATGAGACGGTGGCGATCTCCGCATGCAGCGATCTCAGATATTTGGTGACCGGTTCATAGTGGCGTGTCTGCTTGGTGTGGCACGCGCAGAACCAGCAAAGCTTGGCGCAGAAAGGGATGTGCACGTAGAGCGATATCTCATCGTCCTCGCCGAGCGCCTCCAGCCAGCCACGATAAGCCGCAGCATCGACGCCCACGTGGAAATGCGGTGCGGTCGGATAGCTGGTATAGCGAGGGACGTTTTCGACAATCCGAGCAAGCTACTTTCGACTGCATGTCGTGGTCACCATGTGCACCGCTGGAACTCTTGACTGGTTGGCCGGCCAACGCCCTGATTTCGATCAAGTGCAGCTCGGACAAACTGCCGCAAGGATTTTTCTACCCTGGATTGCTACCCTGTCGGTGCTTGGAAGAGGATAGAGCGAGCGCATGACATTACGGCAGGGCATTCACAGTGCCGGCATTCCCGTTCTTTGCCGCTCTTGCGAGGGAAGGCGTCGCGGTATTTGCGGCGCGCTCGATCCAGACCGTTTGGCTGCGCTTGCCAGGAGTTCATCGCGGCACAAGATCGAGCCAGGAGTCGAACTGGTCGGCGACTGCGAGGCCGTCAACAGCTATTCGAATGTGCTTTCAGGCGTGGTCAAGCTGACGAAGAGCCTTTCGGATGGGCGCCAGCAGATCGTAGGGCTCCAGTTTGCACCGGATTTTCTGGGGCGACCCTTCAAGGTCGAAAGCGAGATCAGTGCGGAAGCGGCAACCGTTGTCACGCTGTGTTCGTTCCCCAAGGCAGCCCTCGAACGGATGGTGAAGGAATCACCGGAACTCGAGCATCGCCTGCTCAAGCAGGCGCTGGACGAACTTGACGCAGCACGCGAATGGATGGTGACGCTCGGGCGCAAGACGGCATCGGAAAAGGTGGCGAGTTTTCTTGTCATGCTCGCCCTGAACATGGATTCCAGTGTTGATCCGGCCGCTATCTCGGCGTCCTTCGATCTGCCACTGACTCGTGCCGACATCTCTGATTTCCTTGGCCTGACGAATGAGACCGTGAGCCGCCAGCTGACTCGATTGCGAGCTGAAGGCGTGATCCGGATCGACAACAAGCGCCATGTGAGGGTGGAGAGCGTCGGCCGGCTGGAGCAGCGTTGCGGCGGCCGAAGGCCGCGGCAGTTTGGATAAGCCCAAGCGGCGGGCTCTGCGCCGCCAACTCGAATCCGCGGCAGGACATGCTGCGTTCGAGCACAATGTATTGCTGTAGCCTCGAGAACCCCGGTAGCATAGACCCAAGAGCATCAGCGACCCTTGTCGGATAGCAAGGCAGCCGGCAAGAGTTCCGCAAAGCTCGCCGGCCGCGCTTCGACATACCCGCCCGCCCCAACGTCCGCTCTGATTTGCGCAAACTCGATTCTACCAAACAAACCTGGCACCTGACATGGATCAGGGCGGGCAGAGGGCAGCTGCGCAATTGATGCCGAGCGGATTTGGCGTGCGCCCGATTCGGGATCAGGATTTGCGATGAAATTCGGCACAGCGATCGTCGTGGTGGGCTTTTTTGCCTTTGCAGCCCTGGTGGCTGCTGGCTTCGGCATTGATGGACCTTTCCGCCAGCATATGGGGGTGCTGTCTTTTGCCCTTATTGCCTTTATCGGGATCTTGTTGCGCAACTCGGAGTTCAAGCCGGCCGCTCCGATCGACCCGTCCGCCTATATGGACGGTCCGATCCGCTACGGCGCCATCGCCACGATGTTCTGGGGCGTCGTCGGCATGCTGGTCGGCGTCGTTATCGCGCTGCAGCTGGCCTACCCCGATCTCAACGTTCAGCCTTGGTTCAATTTCGGCCGCTTGCGGCCGCTGCACACGTCCGGGGTCGTCTTCGCCTTCGGCGGCAACGCGCTGCTGTGCACGTCATTGTACGTCGTGCAACGCACTTGCCGCGCTCGCCTGTTCGGCGGCGATCTCGCCTGGTTCGTCTTTTGGGGCTACCAGCTTTTCATTGTCATGGCCGCGACAGGCTACCTGCTCGGCATCACCGAGAGCCGCGAATACGCCGAACCGGAATGGTATGTCGACGTCTGGCTGACCATCGTCTGGGTCGCCTACCTCATCCTGTTCCTCGGCACGATCCTGAAGCGCAAGGAACCGCACATCTACGTCGCCAACTGGTTCTACCTCTCCTTCATCGTGACCATCGCGATGCTGCATGTGGTCAACAACCTGTCGATGCCGGTCTCTTTCCTCGGTTCCAAGAGTTACTCCGCCTTTTCCGGCGTCCAGGACGCGCTGACGCAGTGGTGGTACGGCCACAACGCCGTCGGCTTCTTCCTCACCGCCGGCTTCCTCGGCATGATGTATTATTTCGTGCCCAAGCAGGCGAACCGGCCAGTCTATTCCTACCGGCTCTCGATCATCCATTTCTGGGCACTGATCTTCCTGTACATCTGGGCCGGGCCGCACCACCTGCATTTCACCGCTCTGCCCGACTGGGCACAGACGCTCGGCATGGTGTTCTCGATCATGCTGTGGATGCCGTCCTGGGGCGGCATGATCAACGGCTTGATGACGCTGTCCGGAGCCTGGGACAAGTTGCGCACCGACCCGATCATCCGCATGATGGTGATGGCCGTCGCCTTCTACGGCATGTCGACCTTCGAAGGCCCGGTGATGGCTATCAAGGCGGTCAACTCGCTGTCCCATTATACCGACTGGACAATTGGTCACGTGCACTCCGGTGCACTCGGCTGGGTCGGCATGATCTCGTTCGGCGCGATCTACTACATGGTACCGAAGCTCTGGAACCGTAACCGGCTCTATTCGCTGCGGCTGGTTACCTGGCACTTCTGGCTGGCGACGCTCGGCATCGTCGTCTACGCCGCCGCCATGTGGGTGTCCGGCATCACGCAGGGCCTGATGTGGCGCGAATACGACGGGCAGGGCTTCCTGGTCTACTCCTTCGCCGAGACCGTCGCTGCCATGCGCCCCTACTACGTCATGCGCGCCATAGGCGGCGCCATGTATCTCTCGGGCGCCCTGATCATGGCCTGGAACATCGCGATGACAATCCTCGGCCGTCAACGCGAGGAGAGGCCGATGTCGGGTGCCGCGCCTGTCATTCAGCCTGCCAGGGAGCCAAACCAATGGGCTTGATCGACAAACATGCCATTATCGAGAAGAACGCCACGCTTCTTCTCGTAGGCTCCCTTCTTGTCGTGACTGTCGGCGGTATCGTCGAAATCGCGCCGCTCTTCTATCTCGACAACACGATCGAGAAGGTGGAAGGCATGCGTCCGTACTCGCCGCTCGAGCTCGTCGGGCGCAACATCTATGTGCGCGAGGGCTGCTACCTCTGCCACAGCCAGATGATCAGGCCGTTCCGCGACGAGGTCGAGCGCTACGGCCACTACAGCCTGGCCGCCGAGTCAATGTACGATCACCCCTTCCAATGGGGATCGAAGCGGACGGGGCCGGATCTGGCCCGGGTCGGTGACCGCTACTCGAACGCCTGGCATGTCGCCCATCTTTCGGATCCGCGTTCCGTTGTGCCGGAATCCATCATGCCCAGCTACGCCTTCCTGAAGGACGCGCCGATCGAGGTGAAGGACTTCTCGACGCATCTGGTCGCCAACCGGCGGGTCGGCGTTCCCTACAACGATGACATGGTCGCCAACGCCAACGCCGATCTGATGGCGCAGGCTGATCCCAACGCCGACACATCAGGTCTTGAGGCCCGTTATCCCAAGGCCAAGATCGGCGACTTCGACGGCAACCCGCAACAGGTCACCGAAATGGATGCGCTCGTTGCGTATCTGCAGATGCTCGGCACGCTGGTCGATTTTAAGAACTACGACGAAGGCGCCGGTTACCGCTGAGGAGTTTTCCATGAATTACAATCTTATGCGGGAGTTTGCCGACAGCTGGGGTCTGGTTGCCATGGCGCTTTTCTTTGCGGGGGCAAGTGTCTTCGTCCTGCGTCCCGGCAGCCGTAAGTTGGCGGACGAAGCTGCCCGAATTCCGCTTCAGGACGAGTGATCATGAGCGAGGAGCACATCGATGAAGTCTCTGGGGTCTCGACCACCGGCCACGAATGGGATGGCATCCGCGAGCTGAACAACCCGCTTCCGCGTTGGTGGATCACCATCTTCTACGTCACCATCGTGTGGGCGATCGGCTACACAATCGCCTATCCCGCATGGCCACTGCTGCATTCGGCGACGACGGGTGTTCTCGGCTATTCGAGCCGCAATGACGTCAAGAACGAACTGGCGGATGCGGAAGCAGCGAAGAGCAAATACCTCGCGGCGGTGAAGTCGAAAAGTGTCTCGGAGATCGCTGCGGACGATGCCTTGCGCGAATTCGCCATCGCCGCCGGCGGCGCCGCATTCAAGGTCAACTGCACGCAGTGCCACGGCTCCGGCGCCCAAGGTTCCAAGGGCTTTCCCAACCTAAACGACGACGACTGGCTGTGGGGCGGCAAGGCCGAGCAGATCCAGCAGACGATCACCCATGGCATCCGCTTCGCTTCGGATCCGGACACGCGCCTGTCGGAAATGCCGGCGTTCGGGGACATCATCACCGCCGACGAGATCAAGCAGGTTAGCGCATATGTCGTCAGCCTCTCTGGCAAGGTCGCCGATGCAAGTCTGATCCAATCCGGTGCCAAAGTCTTTTCCGACAATTGCGTCGCCTGTCATGGTGAGAACGCGGAAGGGAACAGGGAATTTGGGGGCCCCAACCTCACCGACGCCATTTGGCTGCACGGGGCCGGCGAGGCAGCGGTCGCAGCCCAGGTCCGCGCGCCAAAGGAAGGTGTCATGCCGGCCTGGCTCGGCCGTCTCGGCGAGATCAAAGTCAAGGAGCTTGCGGTTTATGTCCATTCGCTTGGCGGCGGAGAATAGGAAGGCAAGGCCTATTCTCGGCCTCCCCCTGCCAAGCGACGGGGCCCGGCGCAAGCCGGGCCTCGACACCATTTCGGCTGCGCCGCTCGTCGATGCGGCACGAAATCCCCTTCTGACTTCGGATGGGAGTGGTACGCACGTGCGCAATGATACGCGAACTGAACGGCTCGAAGGCTCGGCCCCAAATTCCTCGAATACCCGCCAGCCGCATTATGCCAGACGCAAGAAAGTCTTCCCAAAGCGCGTCTCGGGCAACTTTCGCCGCTTCAAATGGCTGGTGATGGCGATCACGCTCGGCATCTACTACCTGACGCCTTGGCTGCGTTGGGATCGCGGTCCATTTGCTCCGGATCAGGCCGTGCTGCTCGACCTCGCCAACCGGCGCTTCTACTTCTTTTTCATCGAGATATGGCCCCAGGAATTCTTCTATGTGGCCGGCCTCCTGGTCATGGCCGGCGTTGGGCTTTTCCTGATTACCTCGACTGTCGGCCGTGCCTGGTGCGGCTATGCATGTCCGCAGACCGTATGGGTCGACCTGTTTCTTGTCGTCGAACGTGCGGTCGAGGGGGACCGTAACGCCCGCATGAAGCTTGACGCTGGTCCCTGGACCGCCCGCAAGCTGGTGCTGCGCCTATCGAAGCACACGATCTGGCTGGTCATCGGCGCGGCCACCGGCGGTGCTTGGATCTTCTATTTCGCCGATGCGCCTAGTTTGGCTCGCGAACTTTTCACCGGTACCGCCGCGCCTGTCGCCTACATCACCATCGCCGTGTTGACGGCGACCACCTACACGTTCGGTGGCCTGATGCGCGAACAGATCTGCACCTATATGTGCCCATGGCCGCGCATCCAGGCAGCCATGCTCGACGAGAATTCGCTTACCGTCACCTACAATGACTGGCGCGGCGAACCGCGCTCGCGTCACGCCAAGAAGGTGCAAGCGACAGGGCAGTCCGTCGGCGACTGCGTCGACTGCAATGCCTGTGTCGCGGTCTGCCCGATGGGGATCGACATTCGCGACGGCCAGCAGCTCGAATGCATCACCTGCGCGCTGTGTATCGACGCCTGCGACGGCGTCATGGACAAGCTCGGCAAAGAGCGCGGACTGATTTCCTACGCAACGCTCTCCGATTACAACGCCAACATGATGTTGGCGACCGCGGGCGGCTCCAGTTCAGTCAACCCGTCGCTGGTCAGGACCGCTGATGGCCTGTTCTCCGACAAGGTGGCGCATTTCCATGTCAGCAAGATCTTCCGGCCACGCACCTACGTCTACATGGGTCTGTGGTCGCTGATCGGCCTGGGTCTGCTCTATTCGCTGCTGACGCGCGACAGGCTCGAAGTCAATGTGCTGCACGATCGCAATCCGCAATTCGTAACGTTGTCCGACGGCTCGATCCGCAACGGCTACACCGTCAAACTGCTCAACATGATCCCCGAGCCGCGGATCATTGTTGTCACCATGCAGGGCTTGCAAGGAGGCGAAATGAGCGTGGTCGGGGACGACATCAAGGCGGGCCGCTCGTTTGCCATCCCGGTCGAGCCCGATCGCCTGAAAACGTTGAAGGTCTTCGTTCGCCAGCCGGCGGACCAGATCCACGCTCCGGCACAGACCTTCAAGTTCCGTGTCGAGGACAGAGCGAGCTCCGAGTCGAACGAGTACACCGCAACATTCAACGCGCCAGAGGCCGCCAAATGACCGCCAATGCCCAAAAGCCTCGCGAATTCACCGGCAGGCACATGCTGGCCATCATTCTCACCTTCTTCGGCGTGGTCATCGCGGTCAATCTGACGATGGCCACGCTCGCCAACACCAGTTGGACCGGCCTTGTCGTCGAGAACACATATGTGGCGAGCCAGCAATTCAACAAGGAGGCCGAGGCCGGCCGCGCCCAAGCCGCGCTCGGTTGGACCGGCAAGCTGACCATCGCATGGGGCGAAGTCCGCTACAGCCTCTCCGACGCGGCCGGCAAGCCGGTTCCTCTGCACGGCGTCAAGGTGCTGTTTCGTCATCCCGCCTACGAGAAAGACGACAAGTCCGTCACGCTCGCCCTCGCCTCAGGCAAGGAATTCGCAGCGCAGCAGATGCCGAAGGACGGCGTCTGGATCGTCGAAGTCGACGCCGATGCCGGCCTGGCACGACCCTATCGCGACGTCAGCAGGATCATGATCTCTCATGGGGCTCTGCAATGAGCTGTTGTGCACCGGGCGCTGAAACGGCGCTGGATCTGAACGGCGCCACATGGGTCCTGCCATCCAGCCAGGAAATCAGGTTGGCGAGCCGATCGCTTGGCGACGATCTTCGGCAGACCGACCTTTCAGTGCCGACGGTTCATTGCGCCGCCTGCATCCAGACGATCGAGGCGGCACTTGGAAAGCTCGATCACGTCGAAAGCGCGCGCGTCAACCTGTCGACGAAACGGGTCGCGGTCCGGTGGCGTGGAGACGAGGTGCCACCGTTCGTCGCCGCGCTTGGCAGGCTTGGCTACGAGGCGCATCTGTTCGCACCCGAGATCGACGACAAGGACAAGACGCTTGCCGAACTGATCCGCGCCGTCGCTGTTGCCGGTTTTGCGGCGGGCAACATCATGCTGCTTTCGGTCTCTGTCTGGTCCGGCGCCGAAGGTGCTACCCGCGACCTGTTTCACTGGGTCTCGGCGCTGATCGCCATTCCTGCCCTCGCCTTCGCCGGCGGCATCTTCTTCCGGTCGGCCTGGAACGCCTTGCGTCATGGCCGCATGAATATGGACGTGCCCATCGCGGTCGGTGTTTCGCTCGCCTACGCCATGAGCCTCTATGAGACGATCAATCATGGCGACCACGCCTATTTCGACGCGTCGGTATCGCTGCTGTTCTTCCTTTTGATCGGACGCACGCTGGATCATGTGATGCGGGAGCGTGCCCGAACTGCCGTGAAAGGCCTGTCTCAGCTGGCCGCGCGTGGCGCCATGGTGCTGCGCGGCGATGGCGCGCGCGACTATCTGCCGGTCGGCGAGATCGAACCAGGCATGCGGATGTTGATCGCGGCCGGTGAGAGGATCCCCGTCGACGGCAAGATCATCCAGGGAACGTCGGATCTCGACTGCTCGCTGGCCTCAGGCGAAAGCACGCCGAAAAACGTAGCGCCGGGCGAAGCGGTACAGGCCGGCGTGCTCAATCTTACCGGCCCGCTGACGATTGAGGCGACAGCCGCCGCAAAAGATTCATTCCTGGCGGAAATGGTCCGGTTGATGGAGGCCGCCGAGGGCGGCCGCGCGCAATATCGCCGTATCGCCGACCGCGTTTCGGCGCTCTACGCGCCCATGGTTCATCTCACCGCCTTCGTGACATTCCTGGGCTGGATAGTGGCGACCGGCGACTGGCACCGGGCGATGACGATCGCCATCGCCGTTCTCATCATCACGTGCCCCTGCGCGCTTGGCCTCGCCGTGCCGATCGTGCAGGTGGTCGCCGCGCGGCGCCTGTTTGAGAACGGCATTATGGTCAAGGACGGCTCCGCCATGGAACGCCTGGCAATTGTCGACATTGCCGTGTTCGACAAGACCGGAACGCTGACGCTTGGCCAGCCCCGGCTCGTTAACGCGCCGTCGATCGATCCGGCCATGCTGGCAGTCGCAGCCGACCTGGCGGCGCACTCGCGTCATCCGTTTTCAAAGGCCATAGCCGGCTTTGCCATTCCTGGCGGGCAGCTCAAATTCGATGCCGTCACCGAGCATCCGGGATTCGGAATCGAGGCCACTGATGCGGGAAGCACCTGGCGACTGGGCCGACGCGGATGGGCTGGATGGAAGGCTCGAACCGGCGGCGAAGCCAAACATGGCTACGGCGGAACCGTTCTCACGAAGAACGGGATGATTGTCGCTTCCTTCGCTTTCGAGGATGCGTTGCGGGTCGACGCCAGAGCGGCCATCGATCAATTGAGCGACGCCAGGGTTCCCGTGGAAATGCTGTCAGGCGATACCGCGGCGGCCTGTGCCGAGGTTGCGAAGTCACTCGGAATCGACAACTTCGTTCCCTGCCTGCTGCCATCCGGCAAGCTCGAACGCATCGAGACCCTCGCGAAAGTGGGGCACAGGGTTCTGATGGTTGGCGACGGCCTCAATGATACGCCGGCGCTGAGCGCAGCGCATGTCTCGATCGCACCGGCCACCGCCGCCGATGTTGGCCGCAACGCCGCGGATTTCGTCTTCCTGCGCGAAAGCCTCCTGGCGGTGCCGCTCGCGCTGGACGTCTCGCGCAAGGCAGGAAGCCTGATCCGCCAAAACATCGCCGTCGCGACTCTCTACAATACCATCGCTGTACCAATCGCTATTCTAGGGCACGCCACTCCGCTTATCGCGGCGATTGCTATGTCTGCGTCATCACTGCTGGTGATCGGGAATGCATTGCGCCTGGAAGGCTTTGTTCGGCACGCACCAGCGGAAACTGTTGCCAATGATAGACACTCCAACAATGGCGGACGGGTACAGTTGTAATGAGGACGCTTGCCTATTTGATACCTGGGACCCTGCTCCTCGGCGGGCTTGGGCTGTCTGGCTTCCTATGGGCATTGAAAAGCGGTCAGTACGAAGATCTCGACGGGGCAGCAGAGCGTATCCTTGTCGACCAGGAAGACAAGCCAGAACGCTGATTCAAGCCGCTCTGCAGACGACTGTTGGGATGCCGGTGATAAGCCGAGTGGAACTACTGCTGAGGTTGCATAGGCAGCTTCACCTGCCGCCGGTTGACGCTGATCTGTGAAAAGCCTGTGTCGCTCGAAAGATTACGTCGCCCATTCCGCCCAATATGCAGGCGGGTGATCGTCGAACCGCGGTCGCCGGATTACTCACACCGCTTGACCTAGATCAGGGTTATCTACTCATCGGCGTGGTTTCATCGGCCAGTCCTTCAGGGAGAGAATCCATGCCTACGTCGACGAATCGCGCCGCCGAACGCCTCGGCGATCGGTTTGAATCAAGACCCACACGAAGAACGGCCAAAGCCAAAAGTGGGCCGAAGCGTGGCTGCGCAAGGCGGCGGCCGGATTCTTGTGAGCAAAGGCTGAACGCGACCTCCGGCGGCAACGATCAGATCGCCCAGGGTGCGTGCGACCCGCTCTGCGAGATGGCTCGCTAATACATGCCGATGTAGCCCTCGCTAGTTTTGAGAACGTTGTGGAGCTTGCGGCGCGTCCGCAACTGACAACCGTCGATGTGAACCCAAGGCGCTCGGACGCGAGGCTGCTGACCGCGTGCTCAAGACATCGCGGGACGGCAGCAGAGCGGCGTCAGACGCTGGCCATGTTCGCTGGTCCTGCGGGCATGGTGGCATCACCGGGCAACTGCGTATGCCAAAGTTTTGTTTGCAGGAGTGTATAGATGTCGCGATTTCGCCTATTGACGATCTTCATGTCGGGAATGCTGGGAACGGCGACGTTGCCGGATCAAGTCGCCTCGGCACCAGTCCTCAACTCCGCCAATCGCAATGCGCTGGTCGAGCAGAACCAATTACTGATGCTGGAGAACAGGCTGCGGCGGCAGCAATATCAGCAGCAGCAGCAGCACTTCCGTGGCCAGGATCGCGAGATCGCGCCGCAGCAACGGCCCGATCGACCGCTTACTTGCCAGCATCAGCGGTCAAGCAACGGCTTTGTGAGCATCTGCCGCTGATAAGGCGGCTTGCCACTTATTTAGGCGGCCATAGCTTGCGCGCGTCGTGCTTAAACTAGCATCAAAGGCGTTTTTGATTTCGCAATTCGTGCCTGAACACTGGAGAGCCGACCCGATGGCGCCACGCTGATGGCCGTCTCCGATAACAGCTTCGACATCATTGTCGTTGGCGCGGGGCCGGTCGGACTTTCCTTCGCCGCCTCGCTTGCCCAGAGCAAACTCAAAGTGGCACTTGTTGAAGCGCAGGCCCGGGAAAGGCTCGCGAATCCGGCGTTCGACGGTCGCGAGATCGCGCTGACTCATGCCTCGATCAGAATCCTTCGGGAGCTCGGCGCCTGGGATATCATTCCCGCTTCGGACAAATCACCACTTCAAGGCGCACGCGTCCTCAACGGATCGAGCGCTTTCGCTCTGCGTTTTAATGCTCCAAGAGCGTGTGGAGAGCCCCTCGGAATTTTGGTCCCGAACTGCCGCATTCGCGATGCGCTGTTCAAAATCGTTCGGCTGCGTGATCAGCCAGAGCTGCGGTGCGGCCACTCGGTCGTCCATGCAAGGACCAGCCACAAAGGAGCAGTGGTTACGCTTTCTGACGGCATGCAGTTGAGCGCCAGGCTTGTTGTTGCCGCAGATTCGCGCCTGTCTCCCACGCGTGATCTGCTCGGCATCGGCGCCGACATCAATCGGCTTGGCCACTCGATGCTGATCTGTCGGGTGCGGCATGAACGCGCCCATCACCATGTGGCAACCGAATGGTTCGATCACCATCAAACGATAGCGATGTTGCCTCTGGGGGAGGGGGTCTCCTCGTTGCTGCTCACTCTGCCCTCAAGCGAGGTCGGCAGACTGCTTGCCTCCAACGACGATTTGTTCCTCAGGGAATTGACGAAGCGGTGTCAAGGCCGTCTCGGGGAAATGACATTGGCAAGCAGCCGCCACGCCTTTCCGCTGGTCACCACGTGGGCGCACGAACTCAGGGCTCCGAGTGCCGCACTCATCGGTGACGCTGCTATTGGAATGCACCCGGTGACAGCGCATGGCTTCAACATCGGTCTCAGCAGCCAAAAGCAACTCGCCGATGCAATCCTGACTGCAAGTCGCGACCGCCGTGACATTGCCGATCCCGACATGCTGCACAGATACGAAAGGCGGCTGCGCCTGTCGGCGGCGCCGCTCTACCATGCTACGAATATACTCGTCCGACTCTACTCAAGCGAGCGACCGGCGGCACGGCTTGCACGCCATGCGGGGCTTCGGTTCGCCCAACACGTTCCTCTTATCCGGCATGGCATCTCGGCCATGCTCAAACGGTGAAGCACCAGCAGCTCTGGAATTCGTGGACTTGTTGCGACGACCGCTCGGCAAGAGTGGCATCGCTCCAAATCATCACTGCCACCGCTTCGGCGAACGCCTGTTCGGTCGGTGACGGTGACATTTCGGCGCGGATCATCGGCCGTACTGCGAGCTGAATGACCTAACGGTGTGGGTTCGGATGGTATTCCGAAAGGCTGAGTTTACTGGAAAATTACTGCGCGTGATTCCAGGCCACTGCGACTGGAAAAGATCCGAAGCAGTACCCGAGCACTTGGAGGTGGGCGGCGCACATCTCCTTCGATGCCGTCCAGCAGAATGTTCTGGGCGGGGGAAGGCTGCTACCGATCTCCTTGAGTTCGAGCACGAAGCGCCGGCGAACTGGCATGGGTTGGAGGAGCAAACTTAACCTAGGCCGATACTCTCGCGCCGCATTTTGATCAGTGCGCTGGCGAACGGAACTTTTCTCACGAACCATGGTTCGCGCCGGCGAAAGCAGGTATCTGCTCCCCGCAGCGCCAAGGAGATTTGCCATGAACGTTCGCCAGTTGCTGAAACCAAATCAAGGACCTCCCGGAAGAAACATTGGTCTGTGTCGCCGAGGTCGATGAAGCATTGCGGCCGTTGCCGCCGGGGTTGAAGCCGTTGAGAGCGCGAAATCCAGAGCCGCAAGCAAGATGGCACCGAGGCTGTCGAACTCGCCAATGGAACTGAAAAAGTCGTCGTGATCCGCTGGTGACGCGCGCCTAGGTGCAGCAAGCTCTTTATGGTTTCCTCCACCGGTACGTGGTCATTTTCATGCATCAGCAAGAGGCAACGACACGATTGTCCCGACTGTGCGGACTGCGGAAGGGACTTCCGAAACCATGCAGACGCCCTCAATCCCTTCGGCCGGCTCGGGGAAAACGCGGAACTGAGGCCTCAATTACACAGCCTCATGCGAGCCATGCGTCGAGAATTCGCCTCCCCCAGCATCGAGGAGGCAGACCAACCTCATCAGGTCGACAAGGTTCAGTCGACCACCTGAGAGATCGCCTGCAATCGGCTTTCTGCTCAACGAGCAAGGTGCGGGCCGCATTCGTGCTGCCGCGATCAAAGCCTCGATGTTCTTCCGAGGTGAACTCCCACTGAAAGTCCAGCCTCTTAGACCGCACTCTTATCGAACCGATCATGCTCCTGTTCGACACGGACCAACATGCGTTTCGAATTGATGCCGCTGACCTATTCAGACGCGTGACCTCCGACCGTGTAGATCTGGGCCATACGCGACACCGAGCGCAGCCATGTACTTGATGCCTGGCGCCGGCTCGAGCACCCGCGCCGCTTCCTCCGCGCTCAGCACGTCGGGCAGCTCCGAGATTCCGGGTGACCACCAGCGCAAAACCAATCCTGCCGAACGGTGAACCGCAGCGCAGTGCTCAGGCCATTTCCTGCCTGCCGGCTTTTTTTCACGTGCCTGCAGCCGATCCCGCGGGCCCAGATAGCATTTGGACTTACCTTCCCGGCGCAGCCGCTCTTGTGCACTAAAAACAGCGCGTAAGTATCTCGTCCAGCACTGCTACAGGACATTGACCGGGAGGATGCATATCTCTGATTGCTAAACCAGGTATACTCGTGCAATTATACATGACGCGATCGGGGGGGTCGAGTTCATGCGCCTCTTGCTTTGCAGTCTGATTGCCTTTGCAGCGGCGGGTTCCTGTGCCCTGGCCCAAGACGCGAAACTGATGCGGCCGAAGTCGTTCGCCGATTTTGTCCGGCAAACCGCGCCCGATCTGATCCGACATCTCGACGCCGCCGCGCTCGAACGGACCAATAGCCAAGCTCTCATCAATGAGGGGGAACTTTTAAAGGCGCCCCGATATCCGTTTGCTAGACCGATGTCGCAGTTGCCAGAGGGAGATTCTCGCACCTTAGAGTACGTCAACCAGCTTTCAATTTTCCTGGAACAACATCAAAAACTTGGACAAATAACTGATCAATTTCGCTTAGCGGTAGGGTCGTCAAGTCGACCTCTCAACGCGGCGCCGGATTTTTTGGGCAGAGGAGACTACTTCTCATCCAAGGTTAATCGGTGGAACGGCAATATCTTTTGGGCACCTGCTTCGAAAGAAACAGACATTAACCTCCGCTACGCCGATGAAGTCAGAGCTGTCTTCGGACCGATCCCGCCGTTCGACGTTACCACGCTTGGCCGATTTGTCCGCTCTGACGGGTCAGTTATCGAAACGCGGGCCACGTATGTGGAGGTGGACGGCAATCGAGCGGAACTAAAGCCGAACAGTTCCAAATCTGGCTCTCCGCTCGAATACGAGCATCGCGACAAGAACGGTGTGTTTGTAAATTGGACGGCGACCATCGACAAATGCGACAAGCCGTCTCTGGCAGGCGGTGTAACACCATGCGGTACCGCTTCGAGACTCTCTAGGATCGAAAAAGGAAACGTCGAATGGATCGCACTTGCGAGGAAAACCCACGGCCCGGAGATTCTAAGACCAGAGAAATATTGGAGTGAGAACGACAACTCCTATGCGCTGCTTGGTTACATCGGCTTCAACCAGGTGAGCGGGGAATTGGCGTTCTTCGACGGAAGCTATGAAGGAATAAAGTTCGATTGGAGTACGCCTACTGTGGCACCAGGAGGAGGCGGATACAACGACACTGCTGGTCGGACTCTGGCATCCAAGACATACGACGCGACTTTCAGGGTCGACTGCGCCGCGTGCCACGATAACAAAGAACCCAGGATCATTACCCCCTATATCAAGCAAGCGCGCGTGGGTTATCGCGACAAAGATGAGGCCGCGGCGTTCAGCCTTGGCGATCTGCTCCCCGAGCGTACCCGGAACTCGAAGACCCCCTACCGAGTGGTTGGGACGGACTATACCGCAGCTCACAGGGGCACGCTCGATGGCGACCTCACGATTGTAGATCCAGCACGAAATTGTACCTCATGCCATGGACTCACCAACAACGGCACCGGACGCTTTGCATCGGATGCAGTAGGACGCCTCGGTTCTATTGCCGGAGACAGCGGGTTGGAAAACAGTTTCCGCACCGACTGGGCACTTCGGACCGGCGCAGGTAAAATTCATCCGTGGATGTACGCGGAACCGCAAGGCAATGACGTTTCCGACCCTCAACCTGCTCCCATCTCGGATGCTGATTGGGATAAGCTTCGCGCGGTTATCGAGAACGCTGATGGAGATTCGCGCTCCCTCAAAACCTACACCGATGCTCCAACTCCCGAGTCCACGATGGATGAGGCGACGAGGATCGGAGATCCATCAGGTCCTCAAAATTTCGCAGTGGGCATTGAAGACAATCCCGACGGTTCCTCGGAATTGTCGCCAAAGCGCATCCGGCTTGACTGGACGTATATCAATTCATTCGGCGGAGTCCCTGAGCGCGATGATGTACGCTTTAACGTAGCGATACACGAGGTCGGTATACCCTCTGATGGTGCGGAGCCGGCTAGTGGTGACTTTCCAAGCATCGAGCAGACCAAGGCGTTAGGGTTTAGCGACCTGGGAGGGGGTGTCTTCACGGATGGGACAATATTCGTACTCCGCGACAT
The DNA here is from genome assembly GCF_006440835.1 of Mesorhizobium sp. B2-5-11. Taxonomy (NCBI): domain Bacteria; kingdom Pseudomonadati; phylum Pseudomonadota; class Alphaproteobacteria; order Hyphomicrobiales; family Phyllobacteriaceae; genus Mesorhizobium; species Mesorhizobium sp. B2-5-11. The sequence goes on along the minus strand of NZ_VFUK01000007.1, from coordinate 286,361 downwards.
GTCTTTCCAGGGGCATATGCGCTGGATCAACCCCGCCCCTACGCTGACACCAAGGCAATACAGATTGTATTTTCCGGCATCGCTGAACAAGCGGTACCTCATTCGTGTCGCTGCCAAGCGATTTGGTTTCGATCAGGGCGGGGAGCGCGTCAGCGCCGCTGACCATCTGCTAAAAGTCGATATTAAATAGCCCACGGGAGTAAGTCATGCGTATAGCATATGGGATCGCGGTTGTCGTCGTTTCGCTGCTGTCGAGCAACCTCAAAGCGGCCGCGACAGGGCCGGATGTGATCGTGGGATTCATCGACGACGCTCGGGAAGACAGCCGGCTCGGATCGAAGATCGGTCTCACGGCTTCAACCAATTCCTGCAATATTGGGGATTCGCCACTCAATTGGCAGCGCCTTCCGGACACACATCATCCAGCCATCACCCTCAACTTTTATCGCTTGGCAGATGGAAGGATGGAGCAATTGGCGAAATCTTGGGTCAAGCACGGATTCTACGCGACGAATCAGAACGATTGCGGTGGCATACCGGAAATGCATCGCACCTGCCAGGCTGGGGCCGGGGGAAGCCAGTTGCGTCCCGGTTGCTCCGACCTGTATACTGAGGATCTCAATTCAGATCCCCGTAATCTTGGGCCTCGGAGCAGAATAACCAATTCTGCAAAAGTTGAATTTGACGGATCCAAAGCACAAGATCTGACCGGCTATCCCCCAAGCGATCCAGCGGAACGGATCTTGCTCGTCGACGAAGCTGACCTGCTCACGCCAGGCGCGCGGTATTTCGTGGAGGCCCAGTACATCACCGCCGACGATGCGACAGCCGGTAACGCACGTAACAATGTGACCTATAGGGAAGTCAAACCGATCTTAAGATCTGGAGCGTGGGTGTTGCGAAACGAAAGCCCGGAGGTGCGGATGCAGCCGGCTCTGTTCGCCTGGAAAGAGTACGGGGCGCAGCTCTCCGAGGTCGATCTTGATGAGAACGGGGTGAAGACGTATATCCTAGTAGGCTCCAAGGCCCAGCCCCTCGCCGGTGGGAAGTTCCGGTACGATTATTCCGTGTACAATATGAACAGCGATCTCGCTGTCCAGGCATTTGCAGTGCCTGAGCAGCAGATTGACCAGAGCAGCGCTTCATTCAAAGCTCCACATTCGAATGGGGAGATATGGTCGAACGACGCCTGGGACAGCCGCATTCAAGGCAACCAGATAATCTGGTCAACGCGCAAATCTTCCGAAGACACCAACGCAAACGCGGTTCGCTGGGGTTCGGCCTATAACTTTTCGTTCGTTTCCGATAAGCCTCCCACGACTGCGGACGCCACCCTTACATTTTTCAATGCGCCCGCCGACGGTGGGGCCGAGACTGTTGTGCGAGTGACGGCGCCAGGGCAATGATTTCGACGGTGGCAATCCAATCGCAAGGGTGCAATGCGAATTCTTCTCGGCCTAATATTCTGGTGCGTCCTCATCTCGATTGCCGCCGTCGGTCGATCAACGGCTCAGTCGGTCGAAATACAAATCGGCGACGGCGCCCACGATAGCAGTCCTTATATTTGCTGGACTCCTGTTCTCTCGCGAGCTCGACTCTTAAGCAAGTCGTCGACAGCGCAACAACATCTAACCCTCTCTGCTGTCTCTACCGACAGCAGCGGCAATGTGGCCTTCCAGCTAAACGGAGCCGAAGTCCTCGACAAGAAGTCTTACTCTCCTTCCTCCACTCTCAGTCTGCCCCTTCCCTCGAATGGGGCATGGGCGTCGTTCTGGATCATGGGGACGAAGGCCTCCACTGGCGCCAAAGACGTGCGCGTGATCGCGCTTGATGACCTAGGCCTGGAGCTTGGATCGGTGGACGTGATGGTGCGGGTGCGAAAAAACGCGGAGTCGTTGACGAGATTTGAAGTCCAAATTTTTCTGGACGCTTTGAAGAAGCTTCACGATATCCAAAACAGCGCCGCGTCGTCGGATTACGAACCGTTCGTTCGCATCCATGAAGCGGCCAATCAGCTTGAAATTCACAGGTCGCCACTTTTTTTGCCATGGCACCGAGCGCTACTCCTTGATCTTGAACGTCGCCTCCAGCAGGTCGACCCGCGTGTGACCATTCCATATTGGCGCTTCGATGAGCCTGCGGACCATGTTTTTTCCGATGATTTCATGGGAGCGACTGTGCCAGGTGTGCCGTTCGTCAGCGGGCCAGGTCTAGGCGACTGGATCGATCCACAAATGGGTCGGCTGATTCGAGACCCAGCTGTGGCGCCAAGCCAAGGCGTCCTTGATCCAGCCGTACCGGCGAACTTCCACCGCGCGTTCGTGATATTCCATAGCCAAATCGAGAGTAGTTTCCATAGCGGTGTGCATCGAAACCTGGGCGGCTGGCTTGCCACGGCCGACTCGCCCGCCGACCCACTCTTCTTCCTGCTGCATGCCAACGTGGATAGGGTTTGGGCACACTGGCAGGCCACCTATTCCCGGTTCAGCGGGAATGATGAGGACGCGTACTCAGCCCTGGGGAAATATCCAGGAACCGGGCCAGATGCGGGCATATACAGGAAGGGCACCTACGCCGACGATCCGATGTGGCCTTGGGGATACCCAGATCCCGCAGAAGCATCGGGATGGCCTTCCACGTCGCATCAGATGCCCGGAATAAGTTCAAAGTCCGAGGCCGCTTCGCTCACGCCAGCAAGAATGCTAGATTACCTAGGATCCGAACAGGCCTCCTCGGCGCTGGGATATTGCTACGACGACATCGACTATCTCGGACGGCCTCTCAAATGACCTACATGGGTGGCAACAATAACAGCCGCATCTTCGTTTCCGCCTTGGTTAGCGCTTGGCTTTTGGCTGCGCCGTGCCTGGCCCAGTTGGGCCAGCCCCCCAATCCCGATCCGCGTGTCAGGGCGTATCTCCTGGAGAACGCAGGCGAGATCGAAAGACTGCGCGTCACCGCCGCAAACACGAATTTTGATCCAGGAACACGCAGCAAGGCGCTCGAAGGTCTTGCGTTGATTTCCGAAGACGCGGCTCTGCCCGTCGCTGCGGAGTTGGTAACGGATCCCGTCGAAGACGTGCGAAAATCCGCAGTCGGAATCTTGGCTAACTCGGTCGTCATGGCCGGTCACGACGCCGGCAATCACGACCCCGCGATGCACCCGGGCACAATATGGGGAAGCTACGTTCAAAACCAGCACAAGGTGGCGCTCGACGCATTGAGGCTGGCAACTCGCCAAAGTCGATCCGAGGCAGGTATGCTCGCCTTAAAGACGCTGGTGAGGTCCTCCGCGGAGGAAGCCTCGCCCTTGCTGGCGGAGGCCCTAGCCAATGGAGCGGTCACACCAAAGCAAGCGGCCGAACTTTGCACGCAAGCACCTGAGGCGCGTTCGCGTGCCTGCCTTTTGGATTTTCTGGATAAGGGGCCCGCGGAAGCGCGACTGGCTGCCGTGGCGGTTCTTGGCTCAATTCCAGGAGACCGACCTTTGATTCGCAACAAGATTTTTCTCAACGACCAGGCGGAGCCCGCTCTTCGAGCCGCGGCGGCTCAAGTGCTTGGTCAATATGATCCGACATTCACGTCCTACGCACTCACCGTCGCCACCGATCCGAACACACCGTCGCTCGTCTATGCAGCGGCGGTGCGAAACTATGCCCAAAGCGCGGAATCGGCTGGGAAGCTCGATGCCGCGCAATGGGCGGCGCTCAAAAGAGCGCTACAAAACAAGTTGAAGGCAGCACAGGAAACCGACGCGCTAACCCGATCAAACCTCAATGCGCCTCCGCTTCAGGAGCTTAACCAAATGTTCAACAAAGGCCGTCCGCTCCAATAGCGGTCGGCTTGCATGATCCTCCTAACCGCGTTTGTTCTTGTTCTCGATCCAGCTGCAAAGCCGTAGACCGGACTCGGTCCTGCGCTAGGCGGACCAACGTTCGCAACACCTGACCTTGCCCCTAAAATCAACGGGCAAGGTGACAACCGAATAGTCCCGTCAACGGAGTCACTCGCTTCAAGCCCGGACTAATAGCTCAGCGCGCCAGCGTGTTGGCTATCCACACGGTTGCAACCGCGACGTTGGCGTAGACGCCATATTTCAGGCGTTTGGCGCAACCCTCGCCCCAGCTCACAACGCCGACGAGCTGGCGCTTCCCGTCTACAACGGCACTTAGTGGCCCTCCGCTATCGCCTTGACAAGAATCGACGCCGCCGTCCTCCTTGCCAGCGCATATCATCGCCGAGGTAATTCGTCCGTTGTAACTGTCCTTCGCATTGCACGCATCATTCGGCACTATGGGCACGGTTGCACCGAGCAGGTCGGTCGTCGTATTTCCGCCTTGGAAGATCGCTCCCCAACCCGTAACGTAGGCCGTCCCGTGGTAACTTGAACCCTCTGGGATCAGCGCAATCGGTCGGCCCATCCTCGCGTCCCGCGCCAACTGAAGTAGTGCGAAATCGTACTCGTTAAGCTGCGAGTCCCATTTCGGATGGATGATGATGTTGGTTACCTTGAGACGCTCGCCGCCAGCAGGCAGGAAACTCGTGCCATCGACGACGTCTAGCGCGGCTGGGTTCTTGTTCACGATGAAGTTGTCGACGCAGTGCGCCGCCGTTAGGACCCAGCCTGGCGCCACAAGCGACCCGCCGCAAAACAGGAACCGTTGTGGATCGGGGGCGACCGCCCTTACAAGCCCAACCTGCCACTCATTTTGCTTGAAATCCACCGCCTCGCCGCCAACGATGCGAGGGTCCACACGAATCGAATTGAGTATCAACTTCTGATCGGCGTCGGGCAGTTTCGCCCGCTTCACGATGTCTTGCACCTCGTTCTGGAGGCGCTCGATATTCCCCAGTCCTCCCGCCGCTGCAGGCGTGACTGACAGTACCTCTATCACAAAAAAGCCAATCGCAGCCAATCCAGCAAATACCTGCATTCCAATCCCTCCCAAGGTTATGTGCCTCTCTCGCAGGTGTGACGTGCTTGCCCTTCTCCTCAGTTAATAAGTGTACGTATGCCCGTCGCGAACGCACGTGCCTGTATTATAGTCTCTGCCCTGACAATTAATCTTTTTGTCGTCGCGTGCAAGCGGTATTGCGTCAATCGACTCTGAGGGATATGGTCATACCGCAGGGGGGGCGCTTTTGGCTTTGGCGTCTAGTCCGGCATTATATATTGTTGCCCATTTAATGTTCCAGGTCATGGAAGCTCTTGGCAGCGCGCTTTACTGACAAGACTTAATACTTCGGGAGAGTGCTATGGTCAGCGTCCTTGGACGTCGATTGATGCAGGCTGCGACTTGCTTGTCATTGTTTGTTGGTTGGGACTGCGCGCTTGCTCCCGCGGTGGCCGCAGGGCAGCCGCCTGCGACACCCGCCGATTTTTGTCCTCCGTCGCCCGTACGCACCGATGCGATGGATAATCCCAGCAAGCACGCTTGGGATTTGTTCGCTACGTTGGTCCAACCTGCGGTCGCGACAGACCCTAAATCTCGCGGAGTACCAGACTGTTCGCGCCGTCCTGGAGCGCCAGGTACCACTTCTGTTTGGGAGACGTGGAAGTTAGCAGATAGCGAGGTATTCAAGGACGACGGAAGTTACCCGGCCGATTGGACCGATGCGAACGACGAAAGACATCTTTTTGGTCAGGCGCCTGGGCAGCAGCCAGGTTTTCATGAACAAGCCGCATTAAGCGCAAGGTTCAATACATCAGGAGAGGGTGTCTATATCGGAAGCGTAGGCGGTCTCGGCGAGACATATATGAACAAAGCGACGTTCGACTTCATTCGTACGAATTGTCTGTATAGTCGAGATGGATTGGCGAGGTACGCTAAGGCGGTACTTGATAAGGCGGTCGGACCGATCACTTTCCCTCCAGAGAGCATTGAAGTCAAAGCTGCTTGGGTGCAATTCACCGATGCCGAGATTGGGTCGGGCGTTCCAAACAATTTCTATTCAATAGTACTCTATGTGAAGAATGGGCAGCTCAGCTCTGGACAATCAACAGGAGCAACGAAAGTCGTCTTTGGGCTACAGACGCTTCACATCCTCACGAAAGACGTTCCAAACTGGTTCTGGGCGACCTTTCATCACAAGATATTCGCTGGAAAGCCGCTCCCCAGCCAACCTGGAAGGGAGTATCCCGACACAGCGCAAATGCCAGCCAGTCTCGCGGGAACCGTTTGGGAGAACTATAAATTGGGAGGGACGCAGGTCAATTTCGTGGACACGACCGGCTCTCCAATTGTGCTTTCAGATGCCCATATCGAGAATGGCTTTGTAAACTCCTCGTGCATTAGCTGCCATTCATACGGTGGATGGGACAAGAAAGCCGCATCACCGCGATTTTTCAACCCTCTGAACACCGGATTGTTTCAGATCGGGTTGCCTAACCAAGAACCCGTGCCAGATGGTGCTGTACTTGCCAAATCTGTTGACGGTACGCTCGTTCCGTGGCCAGGCTTCCCATCGGCCAATCTGCAGGTTACGCGTAATAATGTATTTGACGACTTCGTCCAGACCGACTTCGTGATGTCAATACCGTTCCGTGCAAAGCCAGAAACTGCAGGTCCGCCGCCCGCCTCCTGTCCATTTCAAAAATGAAAGGGGGCTGACGAGATGAGTGTCAGGCGCTGTTTGGGCGCGATGCTCCTGGCAATCGCGGCTTTAGTGATTGCATTGCCAAGTAATGGAGCAACCGATCGCCCCGAGGGTGATGGCCACGCGGCGACATTAGGTCCACTTACCTTTTCTGCCGATCAGGCTGGGGCCGGTCGGACCAAATTCCTTTCGACCTGCGTGCTTTGTCATAAGGCCGACCTCTCGGGGGGATTCGGCCCCCCCCTTAGAGGCTCTGTCTTTACACAAAAGTGGTTCCCTGGCAGCGTCAGTGCCCTGTTCAGTTTCATCAAAACTAATATGCCAAGGAACGCGCCTGGAACTTTGAGCAACGCAGAAGTGAGCGCACTGATCGCATTCATCTCAAGCGAAAATGGGAAAACGGCGGGCGACGTCGCTCTGCCAAGCGACTTGATGGCTCTCGCCGGGATAGGTTTCGATCAGCTTACATCTTCGGCCTCGCCTTGAATAACAAGTGAACAGCCGTTGGGCGCCAGGCGGAGGCACAGCGGTGGCGCTCATGGATGTATCCGTTCGCTATCTCGCTTAGGCAATCTGATTAACAATCCGCTTTCGGCGCCCGACTGCGGCCATTCGCCAACTGGCTGCGAATAGTCCAAAGTCGTCTACAGTCGAATTGTGCAAATTCGCCGGTGCTCGGTGGGCCAAACGGATGCGAAACCAAGCAGCCGCTGTCCTGTGTCGGTTTGCTTACCGCATCCGCTGGCGGAAATGGCGCCCACGCGCCATTCTGTTTGGCGCTGCGAAATCGCTACGGAAATGATGCAGTCAAAAGGATGCATGCCGCGACAGCGACTACATTGTTGTAGCCTTTTCAACAGCGTAAGAATCCGACGGTATTTGGAACGGTATTAGGAAATTTATGGCAGCAATTGGACTGCAAAACCAGTGTGTTGAAGGTCCGGTTGATCATCGAGTGGGAATGATTCAGGCCCACTCAAACGCCGCCGAAAATACGCCAATCCGCGACTTAAGTACGTCGGAGCAATGAGGCTCGTGACGGTGTTTTTTGCCTAAGGCATAGAGGAAAAAGGAATTTCCTGCCACGAGCCTCCAAATTGTACTGACGGTACTTTTCAGGACGCAGTAGGGTTGTTGACGGATGCCGCCCTTAAGGCGCTGGAACCACAGAATATCTACAAGATTGCTGGCCGAGATGGCCTATATGTCCGGGTCATGCCCGGTGGGGCGATCTCATTTCGGCTTGATTACAGGCGCCGCCTGAACGACGCCAAGAGTTTTGGCGAGTAGCCTAGGTCATCCCGAACGCGGCAGATCCGCTATCGACCGGGTGTTCTCGCGCCTCCTGTCTGGCGTGGATATCGGCTCCGCCGGGGCCGAAAGCGTGCCGCGCCAAGCACGCGCACTCAGGCCTCTAGTGGTCGAAACGCTTCATCCATCCGAACGAATCGGTGACGGGGCGATATTCGGCGCCGAATGCACCATCATAGCCGGCGTCCGCGATTGCGCGCAGGAGCCAGCCATAGTCCACCTCGCCGTGATCGGGCTCGCTACGATCCGGTATGGCGGCGAATTGGATATGGCCGATCTTGTCGGAAAATTGCCTTACCGAGTTAAGCAAATCGCCTTGAATGATCTGCATGTGATAGCAGTCGAACATTACCTTTACCGCACCGTCTGTCGCATCGATCACACGCAGTGCGGTGGAAAGGTCGGAGAGGAAATAGCCCGGCGCATCGCGCGGGTTCAGAGGCTCGATCAATATGCCGATGTGGTGCCGTGCCGCCGCCTTCGAAGCGTACCGCAAATTGCCGGTGAACGTCGCGAAGGCTTCGTCACCGATTGCCTTTCCTGCCATCACATGGATGTTGCGACAGCCTGTTACGGCTGCCCATTCAATCGCCTGGTCGATCGCCGCGCGCGCTTCCGTTTCACGGCCCGGCAGCGCGGAGAGGCCGAAATCGCCCGCCCCAACATCCCCCCGGGCCGTGTTGATGCCAAGCAGCGGAAGACCGGTTTCGGCGAGCAGCGCCGCGACCACCGATGCGTCGGTATCGTACGGCCAATGCATCTCGACCGCCGCGAAACCGCGCCGCTTGGCCGCGCGGATCGCATCCGGAAGCGCTAGGTCACGAAAGAGAAATCCCAGATTGGCCGAAAGTTGCATCAGTCGTCCCACTCCACGTCAAAGTGTTCCACCAACTCGCGAATTTGCGGAGCCGCGAGGATCTTGGGCCGCAAGCCCTGGGTGAGAAGCGTGAGCTTGGCCGTTTCCTCAAGTTCCTCCATCGCATAGGCGGCGGCTTCGAGATCCTTGCCGGCGACGACGGGTCCGTGGTGGGCCAGCAATACGGCCGACCGTTTCCCGGCGAGTCCGCGCACGGCGTCTCCCATCGCCGGGTCGCCGGGCCGGATGTAGGGCAGCAGTTTCACCTTTCCCAGCCGCATGATCGAATAGGCCGTCAGCGGCTTGAAGACGCTGTCGGGATCGATGTCGGGCAGAAGCGAAACCGCGACGGAATGGGTCGAATGAAGATGGACGACCGCTCCGGTGCGCGCGCCGCGTGTTTCGTAGAACGCCTGATGCAGCGGCATCTCCTTCGTCGGCTTGTCGCCGTCCAGGAACCGCCCCTCAGCGTCGAAGAGCGACAGGCGGGCGGGGTCGAGCGCGCCAAAGGACGATCCTGTCGGCGTGACGAGCAGCCGACCGTCGCCGAGGCGGGCGGAGATGTTCCCCGAGCTTCCCGCAGTGAGGCCCCGCGCGAACATGGACGCAGCGATGCTGCACATCTGATCCCTGAGTCTTGTTTCATCGCTCATCGTAGAACGCCTCCCGTAAGGACGTCGGCTGCCTTTTCGAAGAACCCGGCCGAGCCGAAATTGCCCGATTTAAGGGCGAGCACCATATCCGGGTCACGGGCCTTCAACGCCGGAACACCGGAGTCGATCTCCGGTCCGATCTCGAATGACGAAATGTTGAGCGCCGATACGACGGCCCCCGATGTCTCGCCGCCCGCCGTAACCAGCCGGCGTACGCCACGCGCCGAAAGCTGACGCGCCAGTTCGCCGAAAAAATCTTCAACCGCCGTCGCGACGCGCTCCTTCCCGTAGCGGTTCTGTGCGGCGGCGACGGCTTCGGGCTCGGCCGACGAGAACACCAGTGGCAAGCCGTGGTGCTGGCGGTCGATCGCCCACTCGGCATATTCAACAGGATTGGCCGTGCCGTCCACGACCGCATCCACCTCCACAACGCGCGTCGGATGGCTTTTCCGGTGCTCGGCAATCTGGCGCCGGCTCATGGTCGAGCACGAACCGCAAAGCGCGGCCGCCGGCCCCTGTATTCCCTTCCAATGCGTGGCCGCCGTGCCGATCAACCCGGCCCGACGAAAGTTGGCCGGAAGTCCCAGCGCTATTCCCGAACCGCCGCTGAGCAGGACATCGGCTTCGGCAGCCTCGCCAATGGCGACAAGGTCCTTGTCCTGGATGGCGTCGACCACGACGTAGCGAGAGCCCCTGGCGGATGCTGCCTCCAGCGCATCCCTGATCGGGAGGGCGCCTCCCGCTACGACATCGTAGGGGACATGGCCGATCCCGCGCGCGGTCTGTCGCGCAAGCCAACGCCGCAGATCGGGATCCGTCATCGGCGTAAGCGGATGCTTCTCCATGCCGGATTCGCTCAACAGCCGATCGTTGACGAAAAGATGCCCCTGGTAGATCGACCGGCCGGTTGCGGGAAACGCCGGACAGACGATCGCGCGTGCCGCTCCCAACGCGTCGCCAAGAGCGTCCAGCACGGGACCGATATTGCCTTCGGGCGTCGAGTCGAATGTCGAGCAGTACTTGAACAGATATTGGCGGCAGCCTTGGCGTCGAAGCCACTCCAACGCCGCGAGCGACTGCTTCACCGCCTCCGAGGCGGATATCGTTCTGGTCTTCAGGGCAACGACGCCCGCGTCAACCGAGCGGTCGGAGGCGGTGTTGGGAACGCCGTTGTACTGGACCGTGCGCATGCCCCCCTTGGCAAGCGTGTTGGCCAGGTCGGAAGACCCGGTGAAATCATCGCCTATGCAGCCCAGAAGCATCGGAATTTCCCAGTTTCAACTTTCACGGAACTTTGGCGACCATGCCCTAACGGTTAAGGGATGGTCTTCGGGGCGTCGTCCGCCAGGTAAACCGCGATCAGTTCATCGACCGTGCTTTCGGCCACAAAGCCCAGACTGGTGGCCAGCCTGGGCGTGAAGGATTTCGGCCACCCGGCAATAATGGCCTCGATCGCCTCGTCCGGCTTGCGGTCTATCAACGCCTCGGCTTCGGCCCCTGCCACGCGGCGGAGCGCGGCAATCTGGTCGGAGACCGTGGCCGCGACACCCGGCATGTTCAGCGTGCGCCGGGCGCCCAGCGCGGATGTATCGAGCATCGCGGCATGGATGAGGAAGGCTACCGCCGAGCGCGGGCTCGCCAGCCAATGCTTGACGGTCTCCTTCACCGGCAGCACGGAGCGCTGCCCGGCGAGTGGCTCGCGCAGGATGCCGGAGAAGAAGCCCGAGGCTGCCGCGTTGGGAGTGCCGGGCCGAATGACGATCGTCGGCAGGCGTATCCCGACGCCGTCGAGGAAGCCGCGGCGCGAGTAGTCGGCCAGCAACAGCTCGGATATCGCCTTCTGGGTGCCGTAGCTGGTCAGCGGGGCAAGGATGTAGTCGTCGGGAATAGGGTCGGGCAGAGGCGCGCCATAGACAGCAACCGAGGAGGTGAACACCAGCCTGGGGATATATTTCCGCCGGGTTCCTTCCAGCCGGATCGCCTCGAAAAGAGCGCGCGTGCCGTCCATATTGATGCGATAGCCCTTCTCGAAATCGCGTTCCGCTTCGCCGGACACGATGGCCGCGAGATGGAAGATCACATCCGCGCGGCGCGCGGCCAGATCCTGCGCTGCGCCGGGAGCGGAAATATCGGCGGCAATGGCGTCGACAAAACCTATGTCACCGGTTGGCACCGGCGGCTTCGTCACGTCCGCCAGCGTCATCCGGTCAATCTTTCGATCTCCAAGCGATGCTGTCCGCGAAAGCTCGGCCGCGAGTTTGCGGCCGATCATTCCACCAGCGCCAATGATGAGTATATGCATGGATGCTCCGTTCTCTTCCGGGACTGGTTTGTGATGCCGCTTCAGACCTGCCTGAGCGCGCGCACGACTGCGTAGGCTTCGAGCGACAGGGTTTGCGTTCCGTCATGCGTCAGCCGATCGAGCAGATCCGGTTGGCGCGATGCCGCGACGAAAGATGAGGCGTCAAGAATTGCAGCGCGCGCGAAGCCTTTGGGGAGGCGCACCTCCAGCGCGTTGGGCGAGGGGTTGCATAACCACAGCTCGGTGCCTTTTTCGGTAACCGCCGCGATTCCTCGCACTGCGCCAGGGACCGACGATCGCAGCGGACGGAGCGGGCAGCCTTTGAGCTTCGCCAGGCCTCGCACGATGTGCCAGACAGGATAGAGCTCGCCCTTGCCTTCGAACCAGGGCTGCGGAAACGACGTCGGCACGGAGAGGACGCCGAACGGGCCGACCGCGGCGCCGAGCGCGATGGCCGCCGCGCCGCCTTCCGCGAAGGCGGCGAAGTAGCCGAGGTTCCAGGCCGCTCCCATGACGCCCCGCTGGCGCGGATCATTGAAATTGACCGCCTGCCGGATGTTGGCGGGATTGGCGACCGGCGCTTCGCCATAGGGATTGTCGCGCAACCCGATTGCGGACGGCCCAACGGAATATGGGCGGCCCTTGGCGATCGCCGGCACGGTCCTGACAATATGCGGCAGGCATTCGAGCGTCTCCATCAAGGAGCGGTCGTCACCAGCATGAAAAATCGCCGCCGTCGTGAATGTCACGAGGTCTATCGCCTCGGCCGGGGGACGTTTGCGGTTGAGCTCGGTGAAGAAGCTGAACATGCCTCCGCCGATGCGAGATGCGGGGAAGGCCGCGCGCGCGGCCGCATAGAGCTTCGCCGCATCCGGCGCTGGCGGCCAGATGCTGCCGGGCAGCGTGCATTTGAGATCGGGTGCGGGTGACACCAGAACCGTCGTGAAGCGATGATCGAGCCTCGCGGCCACCTTGCCCAGGGAGTCTATTTCCGCCGCGGCGCCAGCATCGTCGGCATGCTCGACCACGGCTTCGAGCCAGGGTTGGGCGCCCATTGCGACGGCGATCTCGACCTGCCTCGCCAGCGTTTCGGCATCATGGCCGAACCGCGGATCGTAATGGCAGATGACATGGGCGACGCCGAGCTGGGCAAGCGTCTCGACATGCCGCAATGCGGCCGAAGCGTCATCGGGATGCAATCCGACGCCGAGAGGTGGAATCGCGTCCGCCGCCTCGCCGAGCGTCAGGGCGGCGATGCCTCCCGCCTGACGCGACGGACCCTTGGGAGAGCCCTTGACGGTCAGGGTGATCTTCTGTTCGACGACCTCGCCGGGCTCGATCCTGTACGGCCAGGGCAGAGCGAGGGGACGAACATAGGTCTTGTAGGAGGCGTCGGTCCAGTTCCGCTGGTCCTCCATCTCGAACGCGTCGCCCTCCATAAGGCAGCTGACCTCCAGCCCGCCGGGAGTACGATGCGAGATTTCACGCAGATCCATCATCGGCTGCACCGGATCGATCTCCACAGGAAACCGTGTCTCGGCCTTCTCGCCGCTTGTGTGCGTGATCGTGGCGGCCGCGCCGCTTATCCCCTCTATGGGATGCAGGACGACAAAGCCGGTCCGGTTCGTGAGAAGCCCGGTCGGCGTGGTTCCGCGAGCCGAATAGGTCAGAACGCCTGCCGCGGTACCAGCGATGGCCACGTCATAGCCGAAGGTCTCGCCTTTGCTGGCAACGCTTGCGCGATAGGCCACACGAAAGCGATCGTCGTCCTTTTCGACGACCAGGTCGGTGATTTTCGGAATGAGCGTCGCCCAGTCCTTGTCGCGGACCACGAACGAGATTGCGCGGATCACCTTTTCGCCATGCATGCGGAAGTCGCGCAGGTTCGCGCCGTCGAAAAGCACGCTGAGGGGCCCGGCGCTCAGTAGCCACTCCTCTGCCGGTAGTTCTTCCGTGCCGTAGAGGCGGACGGCTCGGGAAGGATCGGACTGTGTCATAGGATTCTCCCGGTCTCAAACGCGGCGCGATTTCCAGGTGATGAGGCGCTCGGCCAGCAAGGCGAGGATGATGATGGCGCCGATGGCGGTCCCCTGCCAGAACGGCGAGACGCCGAGCAGGTTGAGGCCATTGCGGATCATCACCATGATCAGAACCCCCATCAGCGTGCCGAATATCGTGCCTCGTCCGCCGTAGAGGCTCGCGCCACCGATGACCACGGCCGCGATGGCGTCGAGTTCAAGCTGGTTCCCCCCGATCGGGTCAGCCGACATGATCTGCGCCAGCGAAAAGGTCATCGCCGTCGCCGAAAGGGCACCGGACGCCACGTAGGGAAAGATCGAGTAGAAGAGGGTGTTGAGGCCGGCCGCCCGGGCGGCTTCAATGTTCGAGCCGACCGCGTAGATGGTTCGCCCGCCCTTGGAATATGTCAGCCACGCCCAGGTGGCGAGGTAGAGCGCGATGAGGAAGATGACGTTGGCGGGGATGCCCAGCAGGTTCGTGTAGACGATATTCTGCAGCCCCATGGGCAGTCCCGAAATCGAGCGCTGTCCCGACACGATGTAGGCGAGACTGCGCCCCATCGCCATGACCCCGAGCGTCACCACGAAGGGGGCCAGGCCGAACACTGCGATGAGAACGCCGGAGAAAAGCCCGATCAGGGCGCCGCAACCTATGGCGAGCGCGATCGCCACCGGAATGGGGAATTCCTTCAGGAGTAGGGCGAGGATGATGCCGGTCACGCCCGCGACCGACCCGACGGAAAGGTCGATGCCGCCAGTCAGGATCACCAGGGTCATGCCGACGGCAACTATGCCAAGCACCACCGATTGGTCGAGTATGTTGAACATGTTCCGCTCGGTGAAGAAGTGCGGCGAGATGAACGACAGGATCACCGCAAGCACCATGGCGAGGCAGAGCATCCGGAACTCAAGCGTGCTGGCGAATCTGGGCATCGCAAAGGATCGTGTGGGCGCGTTCATGCGTCGATCTTTTCGTCTTGAGGTGTATCGAACAGGCCGGCGATCCGGGCCGACAGAGCCCCGGCGTCCGGCAGCCTGGAGCCGGCCGGCAGGCTGAGCCCGATCCATCCCAGATCGTGCCCTCGGCGATTGGACAGTGGTGCAAGCAATGTAGAGCGGCCGTCATTCTCGGTCACGATGCCGGGTTGACGCCTTCCAAGCGCGAGGGGGATTGCCGTCTCCTGCGCAAGATAGACATGCCCGGCCGCGAGTCCCATCGTTGCACCCGGCGTACCCTCGGCGAGGGCGAGGCAGACGAACCGGTCGTCGTCGATCAATCCCCAAAATGCCGTGCCGCCATGGCCGGCGACAAGATCGCGCAGGAATGCCGTGTTGCGCTCGGCTGAGCTTCGGGGCGCGGCGAGCAGCGTCAGGCTCTCTTCGCTCAGTCGCGAGGCGGGCAGGTCGGCGATGGTATAGCCGTCACTCACCACGACGACCCGCTCGCAGATCCCCAGTAATTCCTGGAAATCCGAGGAGATCACGACTACGGCTATCCCCCTTTCGGCCACCTCGCGCAGCAGTTCGTAGATTGCCTGGCGTGTCCCTATGTCGACGCCTTTCGTAGGCTCGTCGAGGATGAGCACTTCGGGCTCGATCAGCAGCCAGCGCGCGATAATGATCTTTTGCTGCATGCCGCCGGAGAAGTGCAGAAGGTTTGCATCCATGCGGTCGGTCGGAAGGTCGAGACGCGAAATCAGCTCGCTGGCCTGCTTGCGGCGCGCCGAATGGCCTCGCCCGAAACCCCTGTGCTTGCCCATCTGGGCGAGGAAGAGATTTTCGCCGACCGTCATGTCGGGCACGATGTTCTGGGCCCGCCGGTCCTCGGCGACCATTCCGAGACCGGCGCGGATTGCCGCGATAGGGCTGTTGGGGGCAATCTCCTTGCCGCCGACAAGGACGCGCCCGCGGCTGCGGTGGCGCAGTCCGAATATCGCTTCGGCGCTCTCCGAGCGTCCAGCTCCGACAAGCCCGCCGAGGCCGAGAATTTCACCCCTGCGCACCGTGAACGAGACGTCACGCACGAAAGGCGGGGCTTTGAGCCCAATTACCTCCAGAGCCACCGGCTGCTCGTTAGTGGTCACTCGCGAGACGGCCTTTCGATACACATTTCCGATGTCGCGTCCCACCATGTGGCGGATGACGTCGGCCTGCGTGAGCCCCGCCGTAGGCACGCTTTCGGCCACGGTCTTGCCCTCGCGCAGGATTGTGACGCGATCGGTGACTGCGAAGACCTCCTCAAGCCGATGCGACACGAAGGCGAGTGCCTTCCCGCTGTTTTTCAGCCGTCCCATAATCTCGAACAGCCGGTCAACCTCGATCGGCGAGAGGGAGGCCGTCGGCTCGTCGAAGATGACAAGATCGGCGTTGAGAGCCAACGCCTTGGCTATTTCGACGAGTTGGCGTTGCGCTGCCGAGAGCCGGCGCACCTCGATGTCGAGTGGCAGTACGTGGTCGTGGCCAAGTTCCGACAGGATGGTCTGCGCCCTGTGTCGCAACTGGCTGAAAGACAGACGGCCCGGCATCGCGTAGCTGGGTAGGAAGATATTCTCCAGCACGCTCATGTCGGGCGCCAGACTGGTTTCCTGTGCCACGAGGGCAATGCCGGAACGCAGCGCGTCGCGCGCGGATCCGACGGTCAAGGGAGCACCCTTGAAGAGTATCTCGCCCGATGAAGGCGGCAGGTGTCCGCAAACGATCCGTGACAGCGTCGATTTTCCCGCGCCGTTCGCGCCCAGCAATCCGCAGATCTCGTACCGGCAGAGCGCTATCGACGCGTTGCTGAGCGCGTAGGCGTTCCCGAACAGGCGGGTGACGCCACGAGCCACGAGAAGCGGCTCGCGAATCTTGCTGCTGTCTACCATCCGAGGACACACTCCAAGTGGTACGAATAAAGCGTCCGGGGGAGGGTGCCCCCGGACGGCCTATGTCGGCCAGGCCCCGATTACATCTCGTTGGCGAAGACCGTTTCCTTGATGGTTGGAAGCTCCTGCTCGATGTTCTTGCTGGTCACGATCTTGATCGGCACGAGGATTTTCTTTTCGGGAGTCTTGCCGCCGAGATGGTCGACCATCGCGCGTCCCGATTCCTGGCCCATCAGATACGGCTGCTGCATGCCCGAAACGACCAGTTCGCCCGACTGCAGCAACGGCACGAATTCCGGCACGCCGTCGAAACCGGCAACCAGCACGTCGCCGGTGAGGCGGGCCGCCTTGATTGCCTGCAAGGCGCCCAGCGTCGGGCCGTCGGTCTGGACGAAGAGGCCCTTCATGTCCGGATTCGCGGTCGTCATATCCTGCGTGAACTTGAAGGTTTCGTCCGCGGTGTAGGTCTGCATCTGCTGCAGCCCGGCTTCCTTGGTGATGCCAGCCTCTGTCATCGCGTCCTTGAAGCCCTTGGTGCGGGCCTGGCCGTTGAGGCGGGCCTGGCTGATGCCGACAATGCCCACGCTGCCGTCCTGCTTGCCGGCGGCCTTCATTGCCTCGGCCAGCGCTTTGCCGACGCCGTTCGCGCCCTGATAATTGTCAGAGATGATGAAGGACACATAGTCGCCGCTGTCCGTGCCGATGTCGGCGATGACCACGGGAATGTTTGCCTGCTTGGCGAGATCGAGCACGGCCGGCGCGGTTGAACTGTCTGTCGGAGAGATGATGATCCCGGCGACGCCGCGGGCGATCGCGTCCTTGGCATTTTTAAGCTGGGTCTGGGCATTGTTGCCCGAATCCAGCGCCTGATAGGTGTAGCCTCCCTTGGTTGCGACATTCTCGATGCCCTTGGAGAGGTATCGCCAGAAGGCAAGATCAAGGCCTGGAGTCAGATAGACCAACTCCTTGGATTCGGCGAGAGCGGCGGTCGCCGTCCCGGCAATGCCGGTCAGCGCGACAACGCCCGCGAGGGCTGCGGTGGCAAAAAGGCGTCTTGTCAGCATGGGAACTCCTCCTGTTGTGCTGCATGGTTGCCCGGCAATCCGCCCCTATTCTTATCCCTTTCGAGCGGATTGCGTTAAAAGCTGCTTGGTCGTGGTGTAGATGCGTGTTTCGTGGATCGCGAAGGCCCTTGCGGCCGCCTCGGAATCGCGCGCCTCAAGTCCCGCAAGAATGGCACGGTGATCGGCGATGCTCGTTGCGATGCTTGAAGGCTGGGCGACTGCTCGCCGCCGATGGTCGAGAAGGTAGGAATAGAGATCGGCGGCGATATCCGCCAGCGCGGCATTGCCGCCCGCCCGATAGATGGCCGTGTGAAATTCGCGATCGCAAATGAGGAAGCGAACGGGATCGTCGATCGCCGCTTCCTGCGCCTCGATCGACTTTTGCAGGGTCTCGAGCGTCGCGGCTTCAACCCGGACGGCCGCGGCCCGCGCCACCTGATCTTCGATCAGCAACCGCGCCTCATGCACGTCGTCAAGACTGTATCTGGAAATGTCGCGATAGCGGGCCGATTGAACCGCGAGTTCCCCGACTTCCGTCGAGGCCACCACTGTCCGCGTGCCCTGGGCGACGGAAAGGATGCCCTTTGTGGAAAGGATCAGGATCGCGCCGCGCACCGTCTCGCGGCTTACCGACAAAGCGCCCGCAAGTTCACGCTCGCTTGGCAACGGGTCCCCCACGTCAAGAATGCCGGTCGCAATGAATGTCGCGATCTTCTGGACGACGAAGTCCTTCATCGAATGCTTCGGCACGCCGCCAAGCGCACTCCCGTCGTCGGTCAGAATCGCTCGTAAGTCCATCCGTCCTTACATCCGAAGAGGTCTAGTGGTCCGGTATATGTACCAGTAGGCCTGCTTCAGCTGTGCGTCAATAGCGAGACGCGGCCGTCAAATCTCGGCTGACAAGAGATATTGCTTTGGGAGCGGTGAGAACGTTCTCAGCCCGCATACTCTCCGGCACAGCTTCGCCACTCACCTGCTTGAGCAGGATGTCGACATCAGCGTCATCCAGGTGCTGCTCGGGCACAGCAAGCTCGAACGACAGCGCTCACCGGCGGAGCGGGAGTCTTCCTTCCATCGATTTCGGGCTGCTCTTGTTCTAACCCTAATAGGGCCAATTTCCGGATAAATCGATATGAACGCCCGATACTCGTGATGGATAGGAGTGGCGGGACCATGCTAGCCACGAGGCAGACAGACCGCAGGCCTGTCGTGCTTCACTCCAGCTTAAGCGCTTCGGCTCATATCGAAGGTCGCTGCCGGATGGCGTGAGGGTTATCCGAAAGGGAGAGTTTCGATGTCTGGACACGGGTATGAGGGTGGGCGGCTCGATCTCCCCTTCGTTGGGCTTAGCACCTTCGGTAAACGGCCGATCTGCCTTGATTGGGACAAGATCGACGCGGATGTCGCCGTGCTGGGTGTGCCCTTCGACATGGGGACCCAGTACCGCTCCGGTGCACGTTTCGGCCCCCGCGCCATCCGCGAGGCCTCGACGCTGTTTTCCTTCGGTCATGCCGGCGCTTACGACCATGAGGACGACCAGATCTATCTGCCGCTCGACAAGGTGCGGATCGTCGATATAGGCGACGCGGATATCGTGCATACCGATACCGTGGCCAGCCACGCGAATACGGAAATGGCGGTCCGCAAGATTCTTGAACGCGGAGCGCTGCCCGTCGTTCTGGGCGGCGACCATGCCATCAACATTCCCTGCGTCAGGGCGTTCAGCGAACATGGCCCCATTCACATCGTGCAGATCGATGCGCATCTCGACTTTGTCGACGTGCGTCATGGCGTGCGCGAAGGACACGGCAATCCGATGCGCCGCGCGGCCGAACAGTCGCATGTCAGCGGCCTCAGCCAGATCGGCATCCGCAACGTCTCCTCGACCGCCCGCGACGGTTACGAGGATGCGCGCCAACGCGGCTCGACGATCCTTTCCGTCCGCCAGGCCCGCAAGCTCGGCGTCGAAGGTGTTCTGGCGACCATTCCGGAAGGCGTACGCTACTATGTGACGATCGACATCGACGGTTTCGATCCGTCGATTGCGCCGGGCACTGGCACGCCTAGCCATGGCGGCTTCCTGTATTATGAAGTAATGGAAATGCTCCGGGGCCTTGTGAAGCGCGGCGACGTCGTCGGCATCGACCTCGTCGAGGTGGCCCCGGCTTACGACCCTTCGGGCATCACCGGCTTTCTAGCAGCACAGGTACTCCTGAACTTTCTCGGCTATATCTTTGTCGAACACGGAGCGCGCGGACGCTGAACGAAAGGAATTCAACGATGCCAACGAACGCAAGTAACGGTCAGGTTCACGTCATTCCTGCCCGCAAGGGCGTGGCGACGCGCGTTGCCCAAGGCCAGGTGATCACCGTCATCAACACCCACGGCACCCAGGTGGTGGACACCTGGGCCTTCTGCGCCGACGATATCGCGGAATTCATGTCGATGGAGCACAGTCGTGGAGCCATGCTCAAGGTGAACCCGAAGAACGGCGACACGCTGTGCAGCAACAGGCGGCGTCCGATGCTGACCCTGATACAGGACACGTCGGGTGGCGTGCACGATACGCTGATCGCCGCCTGCGACCGCTATCGCTACCAGCAGTTGGGCCATGTCGGGCACCATGACAACTGCACCGACAATCTGGCGACGGCCCTCGGCGCGGTCGGGCTGACGCCACCCGAAACCCCTTCGCCGCTCAACCTGTTCATGAACATTCCCGTCGGCGAAGACGGTTCGGTCACCTTCGAGGCACCGGTGGCGGGACCGGGCTCCTATGTGTCGATGTGCGCGGAAATGGATTTGATCGTCGCGTTCTCAGCCTGCCCCCAGGACCTCATTCCGGTAAACGGTCAAGGCTGCGTTCCAACCGAAGCGCATTATCGGATCGACGCCAAGGCGCCGCGCCTTTAAAGCGCAGCCAGCATTCAGACCATTGATCCCGAAAAAGCGGCTCCCGCTTTTCGGGATCAATGCATAACGGAATTTTTACATGCCGCGTACCTTGGGCATCTTGTTTTTTGCGTCGGCGGCTTGCCCTTTTCCGGTCGATTTTTCGGCGCTCCCCACCCTTTTGCGCAGTTCCTGAAAAAAAATCCTCTGCGACAGCGAGGCTTTCTTGTGCTTTGGCGCGATGATGACGAAGGGCGAGCGGATCTGCGCCTCGGGAATAAGCAGCGCCTTAAGCCGGTTGTTCTGTCTAAACGTGACGGTCATGTGATCCGGCAGATAGCCGACGAAGTGGCCGCTCAGGATATACATCGCCTGCGCCTCTATATTCGAAGCATAGGCGCCGACATGCGCGTTGGGGAAATGCTGCAATTCCGACTTGTTGGCATAAGGGCGCACCACCATCTGCGATGCTTCCACATCAGCCTTTGTCACCAGCTTGCGGGAAAACAGCGGGTGGCGCTCGCTGCAGTAGAGCGAGTTGATTTCATAATGGAACTCGGTCTGCGAATAGCCGGGCAGCAATTTGATGCGGGGGGAGATCGCGAAGTCGATCCCACCCTTGGCGGTTTCCGCGATAAGCTGTTCAGGCGAGCCGATGGTGATGCGCAGATCGACTTCGCTGGCTTTCTTGATGAACTGATGAATGACGTCATCGAGGCCCAGGGCTGAATCGGTAACGGTGGCATCGACGATTCCGACGCGTAGCACACCCGTCGCCTTGGAGCGCAGTTCGCCCAGCTGCATCTCGAACGCCGACAGCGCTGAAGTCAGCGAATGGGAATATTCATAGACCGCGGTGCCCCTATCGGTCAGTTCGAAGCCGCGCCTGCCGCGTTGGCACAGCGAAAACCCCAGCCGTTCCTCCAACGCATTGATTTGGAAACTGATCGTCGACTGGCTCATCGCCAAAGCAAGCTGCGCTCCGGTAAATCCGCCATGCTCGACCACCGAGCGGAAAACCCTGAGCGCACGAATGTCGGCAACCGACAGACGCATTCTGACACTCCTCCCTGAGCCTCTCAGACGGTGTTGGGTATCAGCCTTACATCGTCAACTTCGATGTATAGTCTATTCCTTCCATGTTTATCAAAGATTCAATCCTGCCATGCTGCCCTACCAGATGGTGCCGTGCCGTCATGCCACTGGGGAAGCAAACAATCGGGCCGGCATTGCAGCCGGCTGACGACCTGGAGGTCTAAGGCTCGTCACGCATGCGAGATTCCTGAGCGCGTACAGAAGCCTCGGACTCCAAATAATCCATAATAAACGGGAACATACGAAACTGGAGGAAGTTATGCGATCCGCTTTGAAACTGTGCACTTCGACGCTGTTGGCCGCGTCGCTCTCGCTCGCCGTGGCGAGCATTGCCACCGCCGCCGATCTTCTGGATCGGATCAAGGCAAAGGGGGAAATCACCATCGCGTCCGAGGCCCGCTACCCGCCGTTCGAATATGTCGAAAACGGCAAGATCGTAGGCTACGGAGTTGACCTCTTCGAAGAAGTCATGAAGGCGCTGCCGGACGTGAAGGTGAACCGGCTCGACCTGCCGTTCCAGGGCTTGCTGCCCGGTTTGCAGACGGAGAAGTTCGATGCCATCATAACCTCCGTCACCGTTAACAAACAGCGCTACGATACCTACAGGCTGTCTCTGCCAATCGCCGACGCGTCGTTCTCCTACGTCAAGCGCAAAGGCGACGCCGCCTTGAACACGCCCGAAGACCTGAGCGGCAAAAATGTCGGCACGCAGGCCGGCTCGGCACAGCTCAAGGGCACCGAGGCCTTTTCCGAGAATTTAAAAGCAAAAGGCCTAGCGCCGATCGCCAACATCCAGACCTATGTCGACTTCAATGAAGCCTATGCCGATCTCGCTGCCGGGCGCACGGATGCCGTCGTGAATTCCCTGCCCAATCTGCTCTACCTGCAGACGCAGCGCGGCGACGTCTTCGAAACCATCCGCACAACGTTCGGGGACCCGACCTATTTCAGCTGGGCCTTCCGCAAGGACGACGACAGCAAGGCGCTTGCCGACTTCATCGATGACCAGTTCCGCAAGCTCGCCGCCGATGGAACCATGGCCAAACTTCAGGAAAAGTGGTTCGGCTTCACCATGAAACTGCCGACGGACGCTCTGCCCGAACCCAAGAGCTGACGAGTCGGCATCCAACGCCCGGATAAAGGTGAGGCTTTCCAGCCTCGCCTGCCTAAAAACGCACAGGCTGCAAGCCTGGCCTCAAGTCCATAAGGTCTGACGACTTGGCAATGTTCGCCCTCATCCAGAACAACCTGCCCATCATGCTCTGGGGCGCGGGCATGACCATCCTGGTGTCGGGCGTCGCCATCATCCTCGGCATGCCGCTCGGCCTCGTCCTGTGCTTCGGCGTCACCTCGAAGAAGACGTGGCTGCGCTGCTTTTCGCGCATCTATCAAAGCGTGTGGCGCGGCACGCCCATCCTCGTGCAGTTGCTGATTATCTATTATCTGCTGCCGCTCATCGGCATCAATGTAGCGCCCATCCTCGCGGCCATCCTCGCGCTGACCCTGAACACGATCGCCTTCCAGGCCGAGATATTTCGCGGCGGACTTTTGGCCATTCCACCAGGGCAACTGGAGGCGGCGCGCATGGTAGGCATACGCAAATGGGCGGGGCGTCAGCATATACTCGTGCCCCAGATATTGCGCCTCGTCATCCCGTCGCTGGTCAATGAGACCATCAGCATCCTGAAAAACTCATCGCTGGTCTCCGTCATCGCTGTGACGGAACTGATGCGGGTAAGCCAGCAGATCGTCGCGACCACCTATCGCCCGTTCGAAATCTACATCACCGCCGCCGTCATCTATATCGTCATCAATTTTCTTCTGTCGCTGATCGGCCGCATGGCCGAGCAACGGCTGGCGCGGAGGGCCTGAGCCATGGCGCAATTCTTCGACCTATGGGTGCAATACGGACCACTGATGCTGGCCGGCCTGGCGACGACGGCCTGGATCTGCGCACTTGCCACAGCCCTCGGACTGGCGATCGGCCTGTTGCTCGCCTGCCTCGAGAGCACGCCGTTCACGCCACTGCGCTGGGCCGTTCGGGCCTATATCGAGATCATGCGCGGCCTGCCGATCCTGATCCTGCTGTTCGTGCTCTATTATGGCGGCCCGAGCATAGGCCTCCGGCTGAGTGCCGAAGCGGTGGGTGTTTTCGGCCTCGGCTTCTATGGTGCCGCCTATTTCGCCGAAATCTTCCGCTCCGGTTTCCAGTCGATCTCCAAAGGCCAGATCGAGGCGGCGCGCATGGCCGGGCTCTCAGGCACGCAGATCATCCGCCATATCAAGCTGCCGCAGATGCTGGTCATGATCACGCCACCGATGGTCAACCAGATCATCATCCTCATCAAGGAATCCGCGGTGCTGTCCATCATCACCGTTGCCGAGCTGACCAAGAACACGACGCAATTCGTCAACGAGACCTACGCGGTCATCGAACCTTATCTCGCCGCCGCCCTACTGTACTGGCTGCTGGTCGAGGCAGTCGCGCAGCTCGGCAAATATGTTGAGCGCCGGGTGCGGTTCTAGGCCGCTCAACCACCAATTGGGAATAAACGATGGCCACTGAAACCACCGAGCCCGTCATTAAGATCCGCAATTTGACCAAGGATTTCGGCACATTCGCGGCTCTGTCCGGGATCTCGCTCGACATCAACCTCTCCGAAGTCGTCTGCATCATCGGACCCTCGGGGTCGGGCAAGAGCACGTTGCTGCGCTGCGCGAGCTTCCTCGAGGAATATACGAGCGGCGAGATCGAGATCGAGGGCCGGTTGCTCGGCTACAAGCGCGGTGCCGAAGGACTGGTACGAGAAAGCGACCAGAACATCGATTCCGTGCGCCGCAACGTCGGCATGGTGTTCCAGCACTTCAACCTATGGCCGCATATGACAGTGCTGGATAACGTGACGCTGGGATTGCGTCTTTCCAAGCGCGCTCCCGCCGCCAAGGCGAAGGAAAGCGGGCGCCGTGCGCTGGCCAAGGTCGGCCTCGCGGATTTCGCCGAGCGCTACCCCTCGCAGCTTTCCGGCGGCCAGCAGCAGCGCGTCGGCATCGCCCGGGCGGTCGCGATGGAGCCGCATGTGATCCTGTTCGACGAACCGACCTCCGCACTCGATCCCCAGCTCGTCGGCGAGGTTCTCGACACCATGAAGCAACTGGCCGTCGAGGGCATCACCATGGTGGTGGTGACGCACGAGATGGGCTTTGCCGCCCAGGTCGCCGACCGTGTCGTCTTCATGGACCGCGGCAAGGTGATCGAGCAGGGCCCGCCCGCCAAACTCTTCAACGATCCGCAAAGCCCGCGCTTGCGTGAATTCCTCGACACTTGGAGACAGCGCAACATGCTGTTCCAGAGCGAGCCCGCCGCCGGCCAGTAGGGCAGCGGCACAATCGACACGACAAGACGGAGGACCGTACCATGAGCGAAGGTTTGAGCCCGGCAGGTGTTCCCCGCATGTATGGCGACGTGCCACCCTTCATGGCATTTCCCTATGTGCGCGATCTGGCAGGTCTTTCCGCCGACGCTGTGGTGGTGGGCATGCCCTATGACGGCATCGCCACCTTTCGCGGCGGCGCGACCCGCCGCGCCCCGCAGGAAATCCGCAAATACTCGCTTCTTTACGGCAGCTACAGCTTCGACTGGGACCTCGACATGCTGGCCCATATCACCGTCGCCGATGCCGGCGACATCGATGTAGTGCCGGGCGACAATGCCGCCAGCTACGCCCGCCTCGAAGCGCGGCTTGCCGCGGTGTTGGTCAACGGGGCGGTGCCGCTGACCATCGGCGGCGATCACGGCATCAGCTATCCGGCGGTACGCGCGGTCTCCGATGCCGGCGACACCCCGGTCGGGCTCATCGTTTTTGACACCCATCTCGATCTCAGCGAATCCTTCGGCGGCGACCGCCTCACCCGCGCCTCGCCCCTGCTGCGCATTGCCGAACTCGACAAGGTGGCCCCTCGCCGCATCGTTGTCATCGGCGCGCGCGGCCCCCGCAACCTGCTCGAATGGACCCCGCTTTACCGCAAGCTCGGCATCACTGTGTTTTCCATGGAGGAAGTCGAGCGCCTCGGCATCGAAACGGTTGCCGAACGCGCACGCGCCATCGCCAGTGCCGACGGCGCGCGCCTCTATATCAGCCTCGACATCGACGGCGTCGATCCAGCCTTTGCCCCGGCAACCAACAGCCCCGAACCAGGCGGCCTTACCTCGCGCGAGATCATTCGCGGCGTAAGGATAGTGGCCCGCGACGGCTTTGCTGGGTTCGACCTCGTGGAGGTATCGCCGGATTTCGATGCTTCCAGCGGCACCACCAGCATCCTGGCCGGCCGGCTGCTGGCCGAGGCCCTGTTCTGCCTCGCGGCCAAGCGCGCCGGCAAGCAGAACGCCTGGCGCGACGCCCACAGGTCCGACTTCCAACAGAAATAGCACCACCTTCGGAGTGCGCCTCGCGGTCAAGCGACCCGATGCGCCAACAGGACACAAGACCATGAGCATTACAAATTTCCAGCCACTCGATTCCGGCAGCGTTCCGCGTTTTGCCGGCCCTTCAACCTTCATGCGCCTGCCCATGGCTACCCCCGAGCAGGTCGACATCGCGCTGATCGGCGTCCCCTTCGACGGCGGCACCACCAACCGGCCGGGCGCGCGCCATGGACCGCGCGAAATCCGCAACCAATCCAGCCTGGTGCGGCGCGTCCACCATGTGACGGGCGTCTCGCCTTTCGAACAGGTGCGTGCCGGCGACTGCGGCGACGTGATTGTAAACCCGCTCGACCTGCCCGGCTCGCTGGACACGATCAGCGCCTTCTTCGAAAACGTCCACCACTCCGGCGCCCGGTCTCTGGTCGTCGGCGGCGATCATCTGATCACGCTGCCCATCCTGCGCGGCATCGCCAAGGAACCGGCCGGCCTCATTCACTTCGATGCCCATTCCGATACCTATGACGAGTTCTTCGGCAACCGCTATAATCACGGCACCCCGTTCCGCCGTGCCGTCGAGGAAGGCCTGCTCGATCCCAAGCGCATGGTCCAGATCGGCATCCGAGGAGCGATCTCCGATGTGGAAAACTACGATTTCGCCCGCGAGGCCGGCATCCGGATCATCTTCATCGAGGAATTCATGGAGCGCGGCGTGGGCGCGGTGATGGCCGAGGCGCGCTCGATCGTCGGCGACGCGCCGACCTACGTCTCGTTCGACATCGACGCGCTCGATCCGTCTTTTGCCCCCGGCACCGGCACCCCGGAGATCGGCGGCATAACGACGCGCGAGGCCCAGAAGATGATCCGAGCGCTGGCCGGCGTCGACATCATCGGCGCCGATCTGGTCGAAGTCTCGCCGCCGCTCGATCCTTCGGGCGTCACCGCGCTAACCGGTGCCACCCTCCTGTTCGAGCTTCTCTGCGTCATGACGGTGCAAATACCGGCTAAATGAGACCCATGTGTGGAGTGCGCCCCTCGGGCCGGACAGGATGAACAAGCAGAATTGACTTGGAAGCCGGGCTTTCGAAGGATGGAAGCCCATGGTGGCTTATCGCACGCACAGCATCGAGTTCAAACGTCAGGTAGTGCAGGAGTTCCTGTCCGGCGAGACGCTGCATGGTCTCGCCAAGCGGCACGAACTGCCGCGTAACCTGATCCGCATCTGGGTTCAGAAATACGAGGCCGGCTCCTTCGACGAAGACGTGGCGGCGGCCGACACAATGCAGACCTATGAGGCGCGGATTGCAGCGCTGGAGCGGCTGGTAGGCCGGCAAGCCTTGGAAATTGAGTTTCTAAAGGGGGCTCTGAAAAGCGCACCACGTCCAAGAAGCGGGACTACATCCGGATCAAAATTCCTCCCGCCTCCAACGCCCCTGCTACCGATTGAGCCCCGGAGGCAGGGCAAGGAAGCCATAGTGCGTCGGGAACAAGCGGCGACACCGATCCGCCGATCTCGAATTCCCATCCGAAGAGTTCCGCGTAAAGCGGCGCAGGTTCGCAGGATCACGCCCTATTGTCTCAAAGTGGATGATTGGCCTGGCCATGATGTCCAACCTTTTAGACGGTTCGCAAAACAGTCGCAGCCCGAGCGGCAGCGGCTGCTGGCTCGGCAGGTGAAACACCTCCCAGGTCGCCCGCATCTGGCCACAATCGTTCTGTGCGACAACACCGCGGGACCGTCAGATCGGGGCGACGATGCGGAGAAGGCAACGGTTCACCGACAAAAAAGGCACGAGAGAAAAGAGCGCATCTCGGATGTTGCGCGCGAGTCGATCGAGGTCGAGCGGGCGGCACGGGATGCGAAGACAGCTCGGCTCCGAGAGCAAGGGCTGATGACTGAGATTCGCAGCTCAGCACCTAAGAAGGTGCAGCCCCGATAGCTGCTTAAGGGAGGCAGCGATGCTCGATACCCATACAGACATTGCGCGGGCGGCTATTGAAGCCACCTTCCTGCCACGTCGCGCCGCATTTCCGCGCGATATTGATCACTCCCGACGCGTGCTCGCGGCATCACGCGAGCTTCTGAAACGGCTGCGCCAAAGCCATGGCGATGACACCTCCCGAGCTTGGGAGGATGCAGACCCGGTTCCCTTCGCTATCTCAGCGTTCGATGCCGATGTTCTCCGGGCAGTGTTCAAAGATTTGGTGTTGGGAACATACGCGCCCAAATGTCAATGGCGCGATCTGGCTAAGACCCTGGTACTCGAATACGCCGGGTGCGATCAGGTCGAAGTTGGCTTGCTGGATTGGATCACCAGGAAGTAAGTACCTTGTGCCAAGTCGAGTTGAGCGCGTGTTCTAGATCCACCAGGCGCGCCACGAGGGGGTTGCGACGTCTCGACTTCAGGAGTTTATCTCAACTGTCCGAAGGGCGATTTGACATACCCAACCCGCCGCCAGCTATGGCGGAGGTCGGGTTCGTTCTAGGTCTCAGTCGTAGACTTTGACGATCTTGCGGGTGCCCGGGTCCACCAAAACCGTGCGGTTGTCGATCACCACATACCGGTATTTGACATTGGGGACCTCATGGAGCTCGACCGTGTCCGGCAGAGCCGTGCCGACATTCAGCTCAAGTCCGAGAAGGTTCACGGAAGCCAGCGGTTGCTTCTTCACGTATTTGCGCACGACGGTGTCCTGTTCCGGTGTGATGACAACATCCTGTGCCGCAACTGCGCCGACGCCGGCCAAAAGCAATAGCGCGGCAGCGGTGCTGGTAAGGTGGATCCTCATGGTTTTTCTCCTGTTGTTCCGGCGACAGCACAAGTCTTCTGTGCGCCAGGCAACTGAACACGTCGGCAGGCCGAACGTTCCTCGATCAGGCTTCAGTCGGAATCCTGACCAGACCAAAGGCCGATCACAAAACGCAATGGTCTTATCTCTTGAGACTAGGCGGAACGGCTTAGGGCTAGGCTAGTTGCTTCTCCAAATCAGGAGAAAGCAGATGGATAAAAGCATTGGCCAAGCGCGTTGGTTGCTCGCGCCAACTTTCGCCGCAGCCGTCACATTTTTGGTGATCGGCATATTCCTTGGCTGACATGTCGTGGATCGGCACAGCTACGTCCCTTCCTGTGCTGATAGGGCCCGCAAGCCGCTTCGGTGGCTGGCGGGCCCTCTATTTCCAGTATGTTTGGTGAGCAAAAGACAATGACATCGATCCAGAGAACCAATGAGAGTGGCAACGCAAACCAACCGGCAAATGACAACGATGATCATGCGCCTGCGCTACTGGACGCTGTTTCTTTGACGAACGAGGAAAACATTGCCGACCTTGTCAGGCGAACCGAGCGCGTGGCGATTTTGGTGGTGTTGGGAATGGGGGGCTGGTTGATGTTAGTCCCCGCTATCTACCTTGTACTGAGCCACCGAATATGAATGAACAATTACGCCAGCATATCCTAGGATCGCGCATCTTATTGGGCTGCAGCACCTGATCTGGAACTCGAGCGCGGCCCATTGTTGACCGGCTCGCTATCGTCCATACGCGCAGCAGACGTAGCGCCGGAAACTTCAGCGCACCTCTGCCGCCGTCAACGCAAGCTGCGCCGCGATGGACTGACGCGACGTGGTCCAACCTAAAACACACCACCAATGCCTATGCCGCCACTGATGTCCGGTGGGGGAGGCGCGGGACGTCTCGGGGCGGCCTGCGAGCGTTTCGCAGTCGTCCGTACGGAGCCGTTTCGTGAAGGGGCGGCGTCCGACGCTATCTTAGCCGGCTTGGCCTTCACGATGACCGGCTGCTTGCAGATTCTGCCTGAGCGCAAAAAGAGATCGCCCAGCAGTCCGACGCTCGGCTCCGTCGTCGCCGCGACTTGCTTGGTATTCTTGTAGTAGTCGGTGAGAGCACGGATTGAACCCGTGCCCCAATCTCCATCAATCTGCATCCGGTAGCAACCCAAGCGACGAAGTTCGGTCTGAACGTTGCGCGCAAGATCGGCTGTCTTGTCTTTGTCCGCCTCGCCCATGGATGCGCCGACAATGAGCGTTTCGAGACCGGAGACGACGCTTTGGCGAGCGTCCTCAACCCTTTCGGTCGGAGACAGGTTGGCGACCTGTGTGCCAACCGGCTCCGGTGAACTGGCGGACGGTGCCGGAATCTCGACCGACCGCAACGTCTGTCCGACGATTAGCACGGCGGTCTGCAGGTCATTGGAGGCAAGTTCGACTTGCAATCTCTTCTTTGCCGCAGGGTCCGCAAGGATGCGTGAAAGGCTTGCGCTCAACTGTCCCGGATCGAGTACCTGTTGCTCCGTGAAATAGAACTGCTCACGCAGGTTCGATTGATCCCACGGCACTTGACGGCCAACCGTCAACGCTTCGGTTTCGTTGCGGACGCGGATCATCATATCCGAAATGCTGAGCCCGGGGATCTCGAGATTCTTCAGCAGCGCAATGGTGAACGGGCTGTTTTCGCCGCCGCCATCGGCCGTGACATTGCCTGGCTGGGTGGCAAAGGCAACGAACGTGTTTTCACCGACTTCAACTTGCGCCAGACCATTGCCGGCACCGGCACCGAGCGGATTGTTGCGGCACGCGTCCAGGAATATGAACGTCTGGCGGTCGCGGCGCGCGAACCGCGCGATCACATCATTCAGCTTGATGGCCGTGGCGGTGAGTTTTTCCAGGCTTTCAGGATCGGGCGTATCGACCGGGAGCAGGTAGTTTTCGCCGTTCAACTGCACGCCATGACCGGCGTAGATAATCAAAACTGCGCTGACGGTAGGCAGCCTTGCATCAGCTTCTCGAAAGATTCTGGAAAAATCTTGGGTCGAAAGATCGGTGCCCGTCAGGACCTCAAAATTTAGCCGCTTCAAGCTCTCTGAGAGCTTTGCGGCATCATTTGCGGCATTGGGGAGATGCTCAAGTCGGCTGCTTTGATAGTTCGAATTCCCGATGACGATCGCTAGCCGGTTGCGTGGCTGCGGCGCCGCGGTCGGCTCGACCGCGGCGCGAGCACCAGCTGAGCCAAGAAGCAGAAAAATGAGAAACAGTGGGACACGAAACAGAAGTCTGTTGCAGTGGGTCATATCAGCATGCTCGCTCCGGCCTGCCTCAATCTTGGTCCAGCAACTTCCCAACGCACCACGACGCAACCACAATCAGCCTGAGCGCCTGCCCTCATACCGGCGAAGGTCACCAAAATTTATACCAAGAATCCTGTCAAAGATAGGGAAAAGGGATTTGTATGCGATCAGTCATTGGACTGTGGAGGACAAGATGCCGACCAAGATCAATCTTGCGCTGCCGGTTTATGGAGCCGCCTACAAAAGCGTGTTCGTTCGCAGCCTGTTCGCGGCCTTAACTCATAAGAGCCTGTCCAAATACGCCTTCACGCTGTCGGAAATCGAGTACACGGATATTCCATTTTCGCGGAACTATCTGCTCACGAATTTCTACTACAATAAATCGGATTGCAGCCACATTCTGATGATCGACAGTGACATGGGCTTTTCACCTGATCTTATCGCGGCGATGCTGGCGCTGGACAAGCAAGTCGTCGGCACCCTGTATCCGCGGCGCCGGATCGATCTGCGCAAACTCCACTCCCTCTCGACACTGCCCTTCGACAAAGCCTTTGCGCAAAGCCTGGAGTTCATCGGAACTGTCGTCGAACCTCGGCAAGAGCAAGAAGGCTTTGTCCGGGTAACGTCATGCGGCACGGGCATCTTTCTGGTCTCCCGCGACTGCGTGACGGCCATAATCGAGAAGTTACCCGAGACGGTGGACCGGTCTCGTTACAGAAAGAGCAAGTACACCGCTCAGTTCGAGAATTTCCTGACGCCGTTTGCGAAGATTGTGACGCCGGAACTGGACCTCCCTACCGACTTCTCGTTCTGTTACCGCTGGGTTGAGCAGTGTGGTGGCGAAATATGGGCAAGCTACCATCGCAAGATTGCACATGCGGGGGATCTGACTGTTTCGGCGGCCTATTCTGATCTTTAAAGATGCCTTTGAAGTTTGGCCACTGCTTTTGACAGGCTCATTTAAGTTTACGATAGTGTCCTTGTCGCCACAGATAGCCTTATAGTCTCCTGAGAACGAACGCCAAACCATTGCCGCCCAGCAACGCGACGCGTACAGTGCCGGTTAAGCAGTCAACGATCCCATGAGATGGATCGTTGATCTATTTAATTGCCTTGATTTGTGACGGTATCGATTTCTCTAAGGTGGGGTCGAATGAGAGTGTCGCGCGAGGCCTATCGATTGACGGGAGTCTCGTTGCTCGCCTTAGCGGCGGCGTCCACGTTCCAAGTGTCTGGCGCGGCGGCCTGCTCCGCTACTGCAAACGGCGGCGGCACTCCCTTCCAGGCGACATCGGTTACCGTGAACTGCACGACGACCGGGGATTTTCAGGACGTCGATGGCGTATTCACCACCCGATTTAGCGGGTTCGAGAACTCGTCGGAAGTCATCGTCAACGACTACGACGGCAATGGCGACGACGTCGTGAGAATTTTTGGCGGCCTCCTGACCGATAAAGCGGCGACAACACCCGGTGTAGGCGGCCTGCCTGCGGGAGGGTCGACCTCCTTGCAGCCGGCGGACGGTACAATCGAACTCCTCGGCGGCAACGACCGGTTTGAGATGTTCTATGGGGATTTCTTGGGGGTTCCGTACGCCCCAACCGTCGCGGCCAATCTCAATACCGGGGCCGGGGATGACCTGGTCGTCATTCAGGCCGGCAGTATTCAGGACATTGACCTTGGAGATGGTGCCGACAGCGCCGTGATATTCGGCGACGGTACACAGGTTGGCAATGTGACCGGCGGCAGAGGTGACGACCTGTTATCGATCGGCATCCTCACTACCGAGGAGGGAATTTTTTTCAGCGCGCCGACCGTCGGCGTTCTCTCCGGGGGCGATGGCAATGACACCATCATCATTGCGGGGGGCACAGTTGATGCCCTGGATGCCGGGGCTGGCAATGACCGGGTCAGCGTCAGCGGCAGTGCCGCGGTCGACCTCGACCTCGACGGAGCTGCCGGAAACGACACGATAATGGTCGCTGGCAACGCCACCATTGGCGGCAGCATATTCGGCAATGACGGCGACGACACCGTCAACATAAACGGCGGAACCATAGGCGCCACGTCAGGCGGCAACATCACCGGCGGCCTAGGCTTCGACAGCGTCTCGGTCTTCGGCGGCGACATAAAGGGCGGCATCGACGCCGAACATGTCCATTTGTCGGGTGGCACGATCGAGGGTGACATTACCGGCCTTGGACCCAACACGCTAACCATCGATCATATCGGCGCCGTCGAGCCGCTCATCCTTAGCGACGGGGTGCTATTCAGCGGTACAGGTGCCAACGGCACAGTCGTCGACACCGACCTTGCCGCCGGCGGCAAGAGCCAGAACTTTGCCGGCTTCGACAATTTTTCGGCCGACCATTCGACCCTTCGCTTCAGCGGTGGCACGCAGGGCATAAACCAACTCAACCTCGGTAACGGTTCAACGCTGTTCATTAACGGCAACGTCACTATGCCGGGTTCGATCATCGCGACAAATTCCCTGATCAACATGATGGACGGTGTCGCCGATGACGTGTTGATGCTCGGCGGCCTCGCCCTCAACAGCGCCACCATCAGCCTCGACATCAACCAACAGACGCTACGGTCGGATCAACTCGTTGCCAATGCGTTTTCGGCTGCCGGCACCAGCACCATTATTATCAATCTGCTGGGCACCCCCCAATTCGCCCAAGTGACCAATATCCCGATCATCGTCTCGGCCAGCGGACCGGTTGCCGGCACCTTCCGTCTCGGAAGCATTTCCGGCACGCCGGGTTCGCTTTTCAGCTATGAGATCGTGAACGGCCCGAATGGCGGCTTGTTCCTGCGTGCCACGCCGGCCAGTTTCGGTATTGCGGCGGCGCCGACCAGCGCGACCAACGCGGGCGCGGTCGAGGTGGCACTCGACGCTCTCTACGGCATAAATCGCGACGCGATCGATGCTGACCTCCACCTTTCGCCTGCATCCGGACCTGGAATGGTACCGGTTTCTTCGAGCTTCGGGGTCTTTGCTTCCGGCCAGTTCGCTCATACCGAGCATGACGGCTATAACATCAGTGGCGGCGGCTTGAATGGCCCGGGCCCGAGCTTCGATGCCAATGATTTTTCGGCCGCCATCAGCCTCGACTTCAATGCCGCCAAGCATTTCCAGTTCGACAATGAGTATGGCCTGAACATCGGTGTATTCGCCGGCTACGCCTCGACTGACGTCAATCTCGGGGCCTTCCAGGGATTTGATGCCATAGGGGAAGGTAACAACAAGGCCGGACTGTTCGGCGGCTACGCACTGTTGCGCAAGGACTACAATTACGCGCTGGTCTCGGCCTCCGGTTTCTTCGGCCGAAGCGACGTGATGAACGGGGTGCTTGACACCACCGGCAGCTATGACACCGAGGGCTACGCGGTCACGGGATCTGTCGGCCACATCTTCGCGCTGGGCGAACGCACCCGTTTCGATCTGCGTGGCGGCCTGCTTGGTGTTTCATTCCGCGGCGATCCCTACACTGACAGCGGTGGCAATCAGTTCGGCAAGAGCCGGCTTTCATTTGGCGCCATCAAGTTCGAGCCTGGCATTTATGGCGATTACACGCTGAGCAACGGTATGGTGTTCAGCCCCTATGCGCGTGGCGAATTGCAGCAGCGTTTCGGTTACAAGAACACGACCGAGATCGGTACCAGGACGATCGCCTTCGACGATGCGGATTTTTCCGTGGCGCTATCGACGGGGTTCAACCTGAAAGTTTCGGAGTTGACGACCGTCAACGGCGAAGTCCGTGGTAAGGCCTCGTCGGATAGCTCCACTATTGGCGCCAAGCTCGGACTTAAGATAGCTTTCTAGCGGTTCCTCGATCCGCGGATCATCCGCGCCCGCGCTGAGTTCCTGACGTCTTTGGGATGGGAATAGCAGGACCTTCGAATCCCCCGCACTCAGGCAAGGTGCGGTATCGCGATGCCGGGATCGCGGGCTGGCCAAACACACCAACCGGGATGCTCGCCAATTGGCAGCAAGTGCTCTATGCTCTCTGGAGACACCGCATGGTCGTGATGTCGATACGGGGTTCTGTTGTCGTAGGCAGGGGGAGCCATGTTCGAAGTTCTCGGAGTCTGGCGCAAAGCACGGTCAAGAAGCAGAGTCGCCGCGAAGACGCTTGGCTTGATCGTTTCGTTGTTCGTGTTGTTTTTGCCCGGACTGGGAACGGCGAACGCGCAGACGAACTGGGCGCTCGATCCGACCGCTTCGGTCCTCACCTATCAGTCGGTCAAGAAGAACACGATCGTCGAAACCAACAAGATCAGGAATATTTCCGGCAGCCTTACTTCGACCGGCGACGCCAAGGTCTCCTTTGACCTCAACTCAGTGGATACCGGGGTCGACCTGCGCAATGTCCGGATGCGGTTCCTTTTCTTTGAGACCTACAAGTTTCCAACCGCCGAACTGACAGCGAAAGTGGATCCGGCGGCATTTGCCGACCTCGCCACCAAGCGACGTATGAAGGCGGTTCTTCCATTCCGTCTCAACCTGCATGGGGTCGACAAGGATCTTGAGGCCAACGTCGTGGTGACCATGGTCAGCGACACCATGGTGTCGGTCGCCTCGGAGGCCCCTGTCGCGGTGCATGTGGAAGACTTCGGTCTATTGCCCAATGTCGACAAACTCCAACAGGCGGCCAGTGTGACCAACATTGTTCCTACCGCATCGGTGTCGTTCGATTTCGTGTTCACGGCCGACGGAAGCAAGCCGCCCCCCGCCCAGACCGTTGCGGCAAGCACCGAGGTCGGGCCCGTCGCCACCGATGCGACGAAGACCAACTTCAACGATGAGGAATGCCTCAACAGGTTTGCGGTGCTGTCCCGTACCGGGGCGATCTATTTTCGCCCCGCGAGCGCGCGGCTCGATGCCCAAAGCCGCCCGCTCCTCGCTGAGGTCGTCGGTGTCGTCAGCAAATGCCCAGGCCTAAAGGTCGAAGTTTCCGGACACACCGATGCCGATGGACCGGTTGCAGAGAACAAGCGCTTATCGGAGCGCAGGGCCCAGGCAGTGGCCGACGCCATTGTTGGAGCGGGCATTCCGCGCACGCAGATTACGGCGACCGGCTACGGCGAGGAACGCCCAGTCGCCGGCAACGACACGCCGAAGAACAAGGCGCTCAATCGGCGGATCGAGTTTTCCGCCACCAAGCTCGTCAACTGAGGAAGGATCTGTTGTCCCGGTGGGTTTCGATCTGATCGCCCGTCGCAGTAGCCTTCTGCGCGCAATCGGGCTCGCGGCAGTTGCGCTGCTTTTCACTTTGACGGCAGCCGATGCCGAGCGCCGTACAGCGCTGGTACTTGGCAACTCCCAATATCTGCACGCCCCGACACTCGCCAATCCGGTGCGCGACGCCAAAGCCATCGCCGAAAGCCTGAAAGATCTTGGTTTTGAAGTCGTTTCCGGCTTCGATCTGACCAAGTTGCAGACCCAGACGACAATAGCGCAGTTCGCAAAGCAGGTGCGCGGGGCGGACATCGCGCTTTTCTTCTATGCGGGCCATGGCTTGCAGGTTTCAGGCAGCAACTATCTTCTTCCGATCGATGCCGCCCTGGAGGACGAGACTTCGCTCGACTTCGAGGCGGTGCCTGTCGATTTCGTTCTGCGACAGATGTCTCGCGAGACCAGCATAAGGCTTATTTTCCTCGACGCCTGTCGCGACAATCCTCTAGCCGAGGTGCTGGCAAAGACCGCCGGCGTCAGGGGAGCAAAAAGCGGCCTTGCGGAAATCTCGATCGAGAATGGCGGTGCCGGTACGCTTGTCGCGTTCGCCACCAGTCCAAATCAGGTCGCCTACGACGGATCCGGCAAACATTCGCCGTTCACCTCGGCGTTGCTTGCGCACATTGGCGAGACAAATGTGTCCATCACTGAGGCGATGAACCGTGTTACCGCCGATGTGTTCAAGGCAACCGCTAGCAAGCAGCGCCCCTGGAGCAACGTCTCGCTGACCACCGAGGTCGTCCTGCACAAGGTTGATCTCAACGCACCGCTGATCGTCGGTGAGGCGGGCGTTCCCGGACCGCAAGGCGGCTCGGATACGCGCAATGCCACTGCTAATCCGTCGAGCTCCGCCAATGACGCCCAACTCGCACTCAATGTGCTCCGTCAGAAAATCCCAAAACTCGCCTCTGACGACCCGATCTTTTTCGACGTTCCCATCGATTTCGGTGACCCCGAAATCGATGGGAAGAGTATTGCGGAGCTCATAAAAGGCGAGCCACGCTTCAGTCCGGTGGAGGGCCTCGACAATTCGGTATGGCAGGGCAAGCACTGCGACGGCTGCCATGAGTGGAACGAGACCCGACTGTGTGATCAGGCGAAGAATTTCGCCGCCAACGATGTCTCCGTTCTGCGCTTGCAGCATCCGCTTGGGACACGCTTCAAGGTGGCGCTCGCCAAATGGGCTCAAGGCGGTTGCAAGTAGGCGGGACGGAGGGCGTCCTCCAGTTCTGTGGGAGCCGGTCCTGTGGGCGAGTGCCCCTAAGATGCATCCGTTGACTGGTGGAGGGCCTCGATCTCGGCCATCTGGATACCGATTTCGACGAACGCCGACAGCACCGAGAAGCGGTCCACGAGCGCCACGCGTGCCAGACCGGCCAGAATTCCGGCATTGATTGCATAGGCAGCAGGAGAAGGCTGCAAATCCAGTGCCGGCATCGCGGCCACGGCTGACCGATCTTCACGCGATCCCGCAGCTAGGATAATCCAGCCGACCGGGGTTGTTGGCGATTTTGCCGCGGCGGCTCTGACGTCTGTTCGATGGCGGGGGCTGTCGGGTTCGCTCACCCAGTCGCGGACAAGACCGAGCAACCGGTGATCGGTCTCATCGAAGAGGTCGCTCAGATGGCTTAGGCATTCGTGGGCCCACCAGACCGCGGCCCGCTCGGGAAGCAGGTAGGCGCAAAATGTAATCGCTTCCTCAGGAATGCGCCCGGCGAGGAGGTCGCGGCAAAACGCGATCGAGTGCTGTTCGGTCGGAGGAGTGCGCATGTCCCTGGTGATAGCGGGACAAGCTGCGAAAAGATCCCGTGCCGTTTTGAATCGGAGCCCATGGGCCATGAACGCCGCGCTTTCATCGAGGAACTTTGGCCACTCAAGCCTCAGGCACGGCGCGGGTCAAGTCTCAAGCCGTGCCACGGCCAAAACAGTCGCGATGATCGCACCTCCAACGTTTGGCCACAGACAATTGCGCTGGAATTTGATATGTTCGCGATCGATCAAAATCGGATACTCAAACAGGAGGAGCGCTATGCAGTGGAGTCGTTCAGCCTTTGTGTTGGCGGTCGTGTTTTTCTCGAACCATGCTTCCGCCGATCCGGCTCGGAAATCAGAAGACATCGTGAAGTTTTTTGCCGGCGCAGCCGATCTTGGCAAATCTCGAGGAATTTGTGTCGGTTCCGAAGAGGAGTGCAACAAGAGCAACACCAATGGGCAGCAGGAAGGCAGATCCAACCTCGACATGCTGATCAATTTCGGGCTGGATTCGGCCCAACTCGACGCAACCGCGCGCGCTGAGCTCGAAGAGTTTGCCAAGGCTTTGAAAGACAACCGGCTGAGCACGTTCAACTTCGTCGTCGAAGGCTACACCGATGCGACGGGCACGCTGCGCTACAACGAAGGTCTGTCACAACGAAGAGCGAAATCGGTGGCAGCTTTCCTGACGGCCAGCGGTGTCGAGGCCGCGCGCATCAACGCCGTCGGCATGGGCGAGAAGAACCCTCGCAACGCCAACCCGTACGATCCTGCCAACCGCCGCGTGGAAATGCGGATAAAAACGCAATAACCGTCGAAACTGCGCGGCAAACCGAGGGGGAACCCTTCTGCGCAAGAAACTCATGCCAGACCTGACGCTCAGAGCGTATTTGGGATCGAGCCCATGAGAGCAGTGATGGCCTGTTTGTATTTTTCGAACTCCGGCGACGTCTGACGGATTTCGGTGGTCGTTGTCTGTGACCCGGCGTCGGTTGCCAGATGAGTCAGCTTCTGGCCCATTTTTCTTTCGGCCCAGTCCACCACGTAGCTGGCTGTCTTGCCGGTGAGGAACGGGTTGGCCTGGATGACGGCCGACCCCAGGACAGCGCTCAGCTGCGCCGAACCTGATGCCGACAGAACCTGATGCGCGCCTTCCATTCCAAGGAAGTGACAGAGATAGAGCCGGCCGGCCGTGATTTGGTGGCCGCGCTGGCGCAGGTAGGCCTCGCCTTCGCGCGCCAGGTTGCGCACCATCTCTCGCGAGATCGTGGCGTCGTAGCGCAGGGCGAGTAGGTCGTCGGTCGACAGCGTGCGTGCAAGCTCCGGGCGGTAGGTATTCATCATCCTGATCCAGGTCTTGGTTATGAACTGGCCGGCGCCCGTCGCGGAAGAATTAGGATTCTTGGCGCGAGCGCTACCGCCACTTTCGACGTGAACGATGCGCTCGGTGAGCGTTTCGACCGCGGAATCGTTCGATGCGACCGCGGTAACCGTGCCCAAGGGGTCGATCGCCTCGCCGTTTTGGTAAAGCTCGAAATGCAGGTGAGGGCCGGTCGATAATCCGGTGGTGCCGATATAGCCGATGACGTCGCCTGCCTTGACCTTGGTGCCGACGCCGGCTTCGATTGCAAATTTCTGCATGTGCGCATAACGCGTCTCGCGGCCGTTTTTGTGCAAGATCTTGACCAGATTGCCGTAGCTTCCCCCATCGCCCTGGAAGGTGATCTCGCCATCGAAGGCGGCTGCGATCGGCGTGCCGACGGGTGCCGCCCAATCGACGCCCTTATGGATGCGCACGGTCCCCAGAATGGGGTGCTTTCGTGGTCCGAAGGTGGAGGTCATGACGCCATTCACCGGCGTGACCATGCCGTTGGTGACTGTCAGCGAGCGTACCTGATCGTCACCTGTAACACACGCAAACTGGCCGTCGCTTTGCTGGAAGACAAAACAGTCGAGGCTTTTCTCGCTCCCCTGCACGCCCACATACAGAACCCGTCCCGCGCCCTCGTCCTTGCCCCTGGGCGTCTGTGAATAGATCATCACCAGACGCTGGTCCTCGCTTGCAAAGGCGTCCAGATCCTGTCCTCTCGAAAGATACATGATCGCCTCGCCGATCACGCCGGTTGGAACATTGTTGCGGGCTGCCGTCGAATAGATGGCGTCGAGCAGACGATACTGTCGTTTATGCGTACCTTCTTCCTGTGCGCCCGAATAGTTGAACAGATCTTCGCGAACCCAGGGATCAACACCCGACACGAAGGCGCCCGCGCCGTTGCGCGTCAGCGTGCCGACGAACAGGTTCTTGGCGTAGATCGAAACCTGCATCAGGGACATTGCGCTCGTGTCGCGCGTCGGCCTGAACCCTCGCATCGCAACGACGTAACCCGCTGCCAGGCCGTCCCGGTGGAAAAGCGCGCTCAGGGCCTCGCCTGCCAGCTTGGCATCCTGCGCGGAGAAGTGCGCATCCAACGCTACGCTGTCCAGACTGCGATCATTGAGAACCTTCACGAACGTGTCTTCGGTCGCCGCGAATCGCTGGTACTCATTGGTGACGGCTACGACGCTCGTGTTGTTCTCGATCTCGGTCTTCTGGAATGCCGGCAGGGCTGCATCGCCTGCATCGATCGTCTCACCCCATCCGGCTTCGGGATCGTCGCTGTCGGCTTTCTGACCGGAAGCCGCTTCAAGTTCCCTGGCGGGAGGCGAGGGTTGAAGATCGTTCTCCAGATCGCCCGATGGCGCGGCAGCGGTTTTTCGTTGTGCTTGGAAGAATGCGAAATCCTCCTGCGTCGATGGTATCGTCGTCATGAATTTTTCGCTGGCGCTCAGCATGACGTCTGACAGGACTTCGAGCTGGGGAGAAACGTCGGCCTGATCGAGTTCTGCCGGACGCGGGACCACTCGGCCTTTGGTTGCGGCGCCGGCATCTGGCGCAAGGGTGATCCACATCGGGTCCCCCGCCAGATCGATCAGCGCTGGCACGTAGACGGATGCGTCGGCCGGCACATCGTCCGCCCCCTCGACTGCATGCAACTCCTCGTCTTCGTCGCCGAATGCCCAATAGTCCGCGGTCAGGTAAAAACCGGCGGCCACGCAAAGCAGCACAGCCGAGGTCAAACCCACCATCAACCTACGCCATAGCGTGCGCCTGCGAAGGGCGGCGCGCGCCTGCTTCTTCTGTCTGAAGCTCGTGTCGATATGGTGTGTCACGGATTGCTTGCGGTCAGGAAGAAGGTCCACCGCACCTGTTCGAGGGTGTCGACTTCCAGAAACCGGGCGGTGATGTGGCCGCGCTGCCAGCATTCGTCACTGCCGCGGATCGAGAAACGTCGCCGTTCGATGCACATTTCGGTCAATCCGGCGAGGATGGCATGACCAAACACGTCAGTTGCATAGATGTAGACGTAGCGGTTGGTCAGTTCCTCCCGGATAACGTTCACGCATTGGTTTGCGCCGATGGTCCACCATCCATCGGTCTGGTCCGCATTGTCGACCTTCTGGCCGACGGCGAGATTGACGACATCGAGTGTCTGATTGCAGACCGTGAACTCGGCTCGCGCTTGGCTGGACAACAGCAGGGCGAGGGGAGCGCCCAAAATGATCGCGAGTTTCATGCGCGCCCTCGGGGCAGATAGGGCTGGAACCGGACCTGCTGCTTTTCGGGCAGGGCAGACCAAGCGGTCAAACACCAGCGGCGGCGTTCCATGCTAGGCCCACGCTATCCGCCGAGCCGGAAATACTTGGCAGTGGCTGAGAACCGAGATCCGTCGGTCTCGACTTCCTCGATGATTTTGGGCAACAGCGCCGAAGCTGGCGTGGGATCGGAGAAGGCAGCCGACTGAATGTCGCGAGGGCCCGTGATCACCAGTATTATCTGCGGCACGGACTTTCCAGCAGCCTTATCGGCCGTGCCGAGACCAATCGGGATCCTGAAGGTCGCCTTGTCCGACCCCGTGACGATGCGGTCGTCGAGATTGAACACCATGCCTTTGTGGTCGATCAGCAGAACGCTGGAGATGAGCCCTCTGCGCGTTACCAATGTACCGCTAATCGGCGTACCGTTCGGCACGGATGTTCGGTCGAGAACAAGCTGCGGCTGGTCGGCCGCGGTCTGTCCCAGAAAGCGCAGAAAATTGGTTACCTCGCATTGGCTTGGCTCAATGAGGCGGACGCTGATGTCTGGCTCGACATGGAATTTTGCCTGGAAATCGCCGAGCATGCGTTCGAATGGCTGGACGGCCGTGCCAAATCCTTCGATTGCGGCGGCCTTGTCGGTAGCAGATGTGACGGCGGCATAGAAACAGTCGCCGCCGCCGAAGGCGCGAACCCAGGCGACGCGTTGAGCGATATCGTCGACCGCCGGGGGGATCGCTGGTTTGGGCACGTTCAACGCTACAACGCGTTGGTTCGGCTGCTTGCCTGTCGGCAATGCAGAAATCTGGCTGTTGCCGTTGGCATCCACCGCTGGACCTGCATTCGATTTCAGTTCCGGGATTGGGGCGGCCGGCGGGCTGGCCCGTGGTTCGGGCTTTTTGGTCTCGACAACCTCCGTCTCAGCCGGCGGCGGAGTTTGGACCGTTTCGGCTTCTGGCGGGGTTGGAGCGGTCGTAGCGGGTGAAGTCGGCTTTTGCCTATCGCTGGCCGTCGTGTCGGGCTGGATTGCCGGCGATGCCCTTTCGGGCGGCGGCGCGTTCGTCGCGATTGGCTTCGGCGGCGCCTCGGTTCGTAGAGGTATGTCGACGGGCTTGGCCGACGGCAGTCTTTGAGCTGCCACAGCATGTGGCTTATCCTCGGCGGGCGGTGTGCCGGCCTGCGTTTCCGGCTGCGCCGGCGGAACAACCTTTGGCGGCTCGGGCGCGTTCGCTACATCCTGCGTAGCGGCGGGCTGTGACGTTTGGGGCGTGGGCTTTGCTGGCTCTGCCGCGGAAAGCGACGTCTTGCCGACAGTCGGCGTCGCGGGCGTCATGACGCCGCCCAGATAAAGGCCGCCTCCAGAGGCCACGGCTAGCGCCGCCAAGGCACAGAGCGCGATCGTTCGGGTCCTTGTGGATTTGCCAGGCACCTCGGCCATGGCCGTACGTGCAGCGCCGAGGGGGGGCGGGCGCGGCGGTCCAGACAAATGCGCGGGCCGCACATGCTGGACGAAGCGCGGCCTACCTGAACCCGTCGCGTCTGCGTCGTCGTGCCGCTCGACCTCATTCTTGCTGGCTGGAGCAGCGGCTTGCCCTATCGGCGGCAAACCCGGCCTAACGCGGGGTGTGAGGGAAGTCGGCGGGATTGTCTCCTCGTTGTCGTCACGTGTCATCCTGGCGATTTCGGCCATGCTGACGGGCCGGTCTCGCGGATCCGGTTGAAGCATGGCTTCGACAATGCCGCGAAAATCGTCATCGATATCGGAGAGATTAGGCACGGTCCGGCGCTTTTCAATGACTTCGAACTGCGAGCCGCTCATATCGACCGGCTTGCCGCGCAAGGCGGCAACCAATACCAGCCCAAG
Organism: Mesorhizobium sp. B2-5-11; assembly: GCF_006440835.1. Classification (NCBI taxonomy): domain Bacteria; kingdom Pseudomonadati; phylum Pseudomonadota; class Alphaproteobacteria; order Hyphomicrobiales; family Phyllobacteriaceae; genus Mesorhizobium; species Mesorhizobium sp. B2-5-11. Next base: position 242,714 of record NZ_VFUK01000007.1, on the reverse strand, counting down.
GCTGTAGATGTCGGACTGCTCTCTGACGTCGCCGCTGTAGAGCCCGAGTTGTTCGGGCGAAACATAGTTGTACTTTCCCGCGAACCTTCCGCCTATCAGGGTCTCTCCGCCCACCGTCGCCGAGCGTGCGATGCCGAAATCGATGATCTTCGCACGGTCAACCCGGTCCCCCGGCAGAATAATGTTATCCGGCGAGAGGTCGCGGTGTATTGCTCCGGCCTGGTGCACGGCGCTTAGACCGGAGGCGAGGCGATGGCACAGCTTTCGTACCTCTCCCGTCGGCATCGCCCCACGTCGCATGATGTCGAACAACGACGCTCCATCGACGAATTCCATGGCGAGGTAGGGACGACCGATCCCCGGATCGATCGTGAAGACGTGATAACGCACGACCGCGTCATGCGACAGGTGGTTCAGGATAGTTGCCTCTTTGCGAAACAGGGACAAGATCGTTTGGTCGCGCGCGAATTCCGGCAAAACGATCTTGATCGCGACATGGTCGCCGGTCTGGATGTTGTGGCCCCGGTAGACTTCGCCCATGCCCCCGAATGCGATCCGCTCGTCAAGTTCGTAGATACCGCTCAGTTGCGTGCCCACGGCAGTGTTGGCCGCGCCTGGCGATATCCGCGTCTTGTCGTCGGCGCTCATCAGCCCCGCCCCCGCGCTTTGTACAGAGCTGGACGGGGCGACTGGCTATCGTATCCGCCCGCGACCCTGACAAGCACGATGGTCACATTGTCTGTTCCGCCACGCGCCAGAACCGTTTCCAGCAGGTTTTCACACGCCGACTGAGGTGTCGCGGACACTGTCGCAGCCTTGATCTCGGCATCGGTGACATGCGCCGTCAGGCCATCGGTGCTCAGCACAAAGATGTCCCCCGGCAGGATTTCACCTTGCTGGAAATCGATGACAATCTCGTCGCTGACGCCGACTGCCTGCGTGATGACATTGCGGCGCGGCCAGGTGAGCGCTTCGGCTTCGGTGAGCATGCCTTTATCGATGAGTTCCTGAACCTCGGTATGGTCCTTCGATATTTGCGAGATCGAGGCCTCGCGGATCAGATAGACGCGGCTGTCACCAGCCCAGAGGCAGGCGAACCGCCCGTCTATGGCAAGCAGGGCGGCAAAAGTTGAGCCGATTGTTATCCCGCGAGACTGGGATATGCGGCGGATCTCGGCATTAGCCCTGCTCAGCCTGTCTTCGAAGCGCGCCCGAAGATCCGGTGCGGAGCTGGCAATCCCGATCGTTGCCAGATGATTGACGATACTGGCTGAAGCGACTTCTCCGGCGTCGTGACCACCCATCCCGTCGGCGACCAACCACAGGCCAGCCTGGGGCTCGACCAGGTAGTTGTCTTCATTGAGCTCCCGCACACAGCCTCTGTGGCTCACGCCGAAGCTTTCAATGGGAAGGGCGACATTGTTCAATTTGCCACCAAACGCTTCACCCAGCGTCCTCCGCGGCGCACCTTCGGGCGCGTTCGTGCCACTTTGCCACAGGCTCAAACATTAGAGTATCGAAAACTAAAATATGTGTGTGCCTGGTTTTGCGCTTCTGCGGCTTACTGCCCAGGATCATCTCAATCTCAGAACGCCTTGGGACAGGTGAACCCGGAAAGGGCCGGGAGCAGGAAGGGGTTGGTGCCGGACCCTGTCTGGATCGTGTAGGTGACGTCGCGCCCGCCGATCACGAAGCGGGCCTGCATGCTGCCCTCGTTGCCCGTGATAGCCGCCTTGCTCAGAAGCCGCGTCAAGGCCCACGGCCCTTCGAACGTGATGGCGGACTGGCGCCCCGGCATTTCTGGCGTCAGGCTGAGGCTCGCGGATGGGGTAGCCGTACCGGTCGGCCAAGTCACCGTGCTCGGCCCATTTCCGGTCTGGTTGCTCTGAACGGTCTGGCCATCGATATCAAGTACGGCCATGTCGGCATCGCCATGCAGCGAGAAGGGTGTAAAGGTGACGCTGACGGAGGGTACTGAAGCGCCCGATGGAAAAAAGGCAATGCGGATTTCCGCAGCCAACTGGAAGTCCTTCAAGGTCGATTTCGACAAGTTGCGTCCAAAGCGCGTATCCTGTTTCCAACGCCAGTCCTGGCCGGTCATGTCGATCAGCGAGGCCAGATTTTGTGCAAAGAACCGGTCCATCAGTCCGCCTGGGGCGAACAGCTTCGCGAAATCGGTCATGACGACATCCTCGGTGCTGCTCCCGTCGAAGGGGTAACGGCCGTTGATCGCTGCCTCGCAGGGGGCTGTGACCGTCTGGTCGAGTATCTGGTTCAAGTTTGTCACCGAGGTTTCGGCGACGTTACCTTCGAACTCATCTGCCGTCGTGTTGACCATCCGGCCGAGTTGCTTGGGCAGACGCGAGACATTGGCGCGAAGGGTGGCAATCTGTAGCTGCAGATTACCGTTGAGCCGCTCCACCTGCGAAGGAACTTCGGTGGCCAGTCGCAGGCTTTGATAGATGTCGCTGAAGTTCTGGGTTAGTGCGTCGATCGGGCGATGTCCGGTGGGCCCGTTCACCAGGACCTGGAATGATTTGAATCGCGCTTCAATGTTCGCGCCCGGATTCAAGTTCTGTACGTCAGCGGGCTGTGCGCCGGCGCGGATTTGCGATTTGCCGTTGGCTATGTGTATGCCGATACGGGCTAAGCCCTTGGCTAATTCTGCGGCGCTGCGTTGCTGGTTTTGAGCCGCGGATTCTGTCTCGGCGCCAGGACCGTCACCTGGGTCCCGTGTCAGCGCCGTCTCGTTGGCGATCGCCGAAAACAGCCGCTTTATCGGCGAATTGGGGGAGGCAGCGGCTGAAAGCGCGGTATAGTGCGGCTTGTCTGTCAGCATCGCCTTGAATTTCAACTGGTCGAGAACGCTGTTCCACGCCGCGGCGAACGCCTTGTCGTAGCGATCGAGAAGTTCCGGGCCGAGCCTGAGCAATTGCTGATCGATGTCGCCTTGCTCTCCGCCACCACCGAGAACCCACTGCTCGTCAACGAGCATCTGCGCAACGCGCGAGAGTTGGGCAAGGTAGAACCTGTTGAAGCCGGCATTGGTGTAGAGACCGGGAACACGAAGGTCCGCCAGATCGCTGCCATCGATACGTTCGAACAGCAGTTGCGCTTCGGGACCACCTTGCTTGGAAATGGAAAAGTCCTCCAGCGCCGCCGCGTAGATCGCCGACTTGATCAAAGCGGTCGCTCGATCGGCAAGGCTCATGCGTTCGAGAGAGCGTTGTGCGGCTTCAACAAGTGGCTGGTTCAGTTCGAAAACGGGGTCATAGGCGTCGTCCAAGGCGAGCATGGCGCGCAGGTGCTTTTCGAGGTGCGCTCGTCCCTCGCGGTTGTTTTCGCCCGGGTATCGGTTCTTTTCCCAATCTTGCTTCATCCAGGAAACGATCAGCGCGTCATCGACCTTCGGCGCCTTGCCACCAAGCATCAGGTAGATTTTCAACGGCACGTAGAGTGCGGCGGGATCGCCCATCTTGGCTTGGATCGTTCGCTCGGCCTGGATCAGCAGGCGCGAGCGCAACATGCGTTCCAGGCCTTTCCGATAAGCGGTCCGGGACGCGGAAAGAAGTCTTTCCCGCTGACTGAGGCCGAACGTCTCCCCGATCGGTGTCGCTAGCTCAGCGGCTTCGAATCCGGCCGGCAGGTCGCGCAACTGGTCGAGCGGGCCGATGACGTTTTCAAGGTCGACATCGGTAACCGTGGCTGCCTTGAGCAGCGTTTCCGCCGTCGCGCGATACTGGCCCATGGCAACCGTTGCGGACGCGATCAGCGAGCGGTTGGCCGCGAAGCTCAGAGCGAGCGTACCGAGTGCGGCAGCAGCGATCAGCGCTATCGTACCGAGGCCGCCAAATCTGGCCACCGCCGCCCGCCTCGCAGCTGATTTGTCATACGAAACCCATCCGGATTCGGCAAAAATGACGTCCGTCAGCAGATCATGCAAAAAGAAGCTTTTGCCGGTTCCGGAAAGATGCGGGCGGGAATTGCCCCCGAAATTGCGGCCGATTGCGCCCAGCACCTGATCGATGGGCGTTCCCTCTTGCGTGCCTGACGAAAAATAGAGTCCACGCAGGCTGGCGTTCACCTGGCTGCGGGACGGGTCGAATAGACCGGCGACAAAACTGGTTATGCGCCCCCTCAGCGCGCCGAACTGAGCCGGAAAGCCGAAGATGGAGATGCGCGTGACCGGATCAGCCTCTTCCTGGAGGCGGTCGGCCATCTCGTCCGCCAGTCGTTCCGCCAGCCCATCGAGTTCGGCAGGAGCCGCGGCGGCCATGTTCCTATCGCGCTCCGCCGTCTGGAATGTCGTGCCCCATACCTTGCGTCTGCGCGCCTCGTCGAAACCGCCGAAATAATCCGTGAACCCTGAAACCAGATCGGCCTTGGTGAAAAGCAGATAGACGGGAAACTGGATCTTCAGCGTCTCGTGAATTTCTCTCAGGCGGCTGCGTATCTCGACGATGTGGGCATCAAGCTGCTGATCATCGAAGCTCATCACATCGGCAAGGCTGATGGCCAGGATGACGCCGTTTATCGGTTGTCTGGTGCGGTACCTCTTGAGCAGTGACAGGAATGCGAGCCAGCTCTTCTTGTCAATCTCGGGATTGGAGTCCTGCGTCGTATAACGACCTGCGGTGTCGATCAGCACGGCCTGATCGGTAAACCACCAGTCGCAGGCACGTGTTCCGCCAACACCGGCCACCGGTTGGGCGTCCCCCGAACCGGCAAGCGGAAAATTCAGGCCTGAATTGACCAGAGCCGTTGTCTTGCCGGCACCCGGCGGGCCCATGACAACGTACCAGGGGATCTCATAGAGAAAGTTGCGCTTGCCGCTCGACCGTTTGAGCGCCGCCACGGCCTCGTTCATCCGCGCTTCGAGCACCCGAGAATCGTCATCGCGGTCGTCATTGTGCGCAACGACGGCTTCGAGCGCTTTTTGCGCCTTCCTCGCTTTCCAGAAACGCAGCGCGTAAAAAAGCGCCAGCAGCGCGAGGATCACACCAATGATCGTCGCGCGCAGCCACCCAGGTCCGAGCGGCCGGATCTCGGTGAAGCGGATCAATGGCCCCGCAAACCACACTGCCGCGGCGAAGCCGACCAGCGCGATCACGCTGAATATCCGCAACAGCCAACGCGTCATGGGTGGTTCCAGCGGGCCGTGCTCACAGTGTTTCCTCCCGGGGGATCATCACATCGACACGGCGGTTCTTGGCGCGGCCATCCAGTGTCGCATTGTCGGCGATTGGCTCGTCCTCGCCTTTACCCTCGACCGTCAGTCGCGAGGGATCGCTGAATTTCACTGCCATCAACACTTCGACTGCCTTCGCCCGGGCGACGGAAAGGTCGAAATTGGATTTGAACGCGCTCGACTTTCGTGGCTTCACATTGTCCGTGTGGCCGACGATCCGGATTGGTCCAGGCTCGTGTTCCAGAGCCGCGGCGATGTCGGTGGCAATGGGCTGGAATTCCGGCCTCGCCTCGGCCCTGCCGGACTGGAACAGCAGGAGATTGTTGATCTCCACGACGATGAAGTCGCCCTTGGTGCCGATGGTCAGCCCGCCGCCTTCGAGATCCTTGGCCAATGCCGCACGAATACGATCAATCTGCGCGGTGGCCGCTGGTGGGGTGACTTTCGCCGGCTCAGCCAACGGCGCCACGCTGGCGCGTTCTATGACGACTGGTGTTGATGGGTCGAGCGCCAGCAATTCACCCGCGACCGCCTCGCCTTCATTGGTTATGAAGACCCGCAATGCGAAGAACGCCGCTGTCAGCAACGCGGTCGCCGCTGCCGCGACGACCCAAAGCGGCAGGCGGGCGGAGGACTGCGCCATCGTCGCCGCTACGCCCTGCCAATGCGGCGAGATGTCTCCACTGGAACGCGGCCTGAAATAGCGAAGCGTCTCGTAGACGTCGCGACGAACGCGTTCGAGATTGTTGTCTTGTCGCGTCACGCCTCGATACTGGCCTTCGAAACCCAGCGACAGGCAGGCATGCATCAGTTCGAGCAGATCGTAGTGTTTTTCGGGACTGGCCAGGATCTTGTTCAGCGCTTCGTAGAAGCCGGTGCCGGTGGGCTCGAGGTGAAAGAATTGCCGCAGCATCCCGTGTGGCGCCCAGGCGTCATTCCTGGGCCAGGGCAGGTTACCGATGAGATCGTCGGCGGTTTCGCAGAGGGCGAATTTCGCGATCCGGGCATCCTCTTCGGCAACCCCTGACTTCTCAACTATCCGGTCGAATTTCTCAATCGCCTCGGTGACATGTTGCGCCAATGGCGCCGCCTGTCTTTCAACGGGCAAGAGCCTGAACTGTCCGAGCAGCATCAGCAAAGGTGCCGCCGCGGCGAGAATGGGGTTTGCCGCGGCGTATTTGATGCCGCTCCCGGCGTTGAATAGGCTTTCCTGCTCGATCCCTGTCGCCGGCGCAGTTCCAGCAGAGCCTGCCGGCGCCCCAACATCGCCGGGGCCACCTTGATAAATCACGGTTCCGGATGCCCAGCCTGGCGACCGCCCGCCGCCTGGATCGAACACCGTCGAATCCTTGATTGGAGAGGACTGGCCTCGGTCCGCGACGGGCAGCTCGGGAATTAGCGTCGATTTTTGCTTGCTCCGCGGATTTGCGCGAATGACCGTCTTGCCCGCCGGGCCGAAGGGGTCGTCCTCCGAACTCATCGCAGATCGTCCGTGCAGGCGGGGCGCCGGCGATGGGGTGAGATGGGCGCAGAACGGTTTCCAGTCGGGTAAAGGAAAAACAGCCGCTGCCGGCCGTGGCAGTGGCTAGAAGATGCTATCCCGCCGTGGCATGACATTTGCCGCAGACCCCCAGCTTAATGAGTCTTACCCGCTTGGCGAACTGTCTTATGCGATCGTAATCTCAGAAATCGTCGATTGGAACCGGCCGCCGGCGTCAGCGAGACTTTTCTTCGCCGACTGCCGTGCCATGCATTTTTGGCCATGTGCCATACGTTTCCCGGGGCCGTGCCTTCCTGGGGTCTCCTATTTCTGCTTGCCGGCCTTGGCGTAGGCCTCGCTGAAATAGGCCAGGAATATATCAAGCATGCCGTTTTCATGTGCCTCCTCCATGGTCCGCCATGTCGCGACATAGACGTCCCAGGCTTGGCTCTTCTTCCTCGTAAACGAGGTAGGCGGGAGTTTCCTGCCGATCGCCTCGGGCGACAGGTCGTCAAGCAGCCGGGAGAGCGCGGTTTGCATCGCGGCATAAGTGGCAAACTCGTGAGTCTTGAGATCGCGGAACGCATCTTCGATGCTGCGCCTGGCATCAAGATAGCCGGTCCTGCGCCGGGCGAACATGATTTCCAGGATGTCGTCGGTTCCTGGAACGAACTTCATCGGATTGTTGTCGGCGGCGCTGATCATCGTTCGCTGTGTGCTTTTGGCCAACATTTTCGCGGCCGCGCGTGCTTTCAGCAGCAGGGTCAGCTCCTCGACCACGTCCCGCAAGACCGCGCCGATTTCGGCGGCAACTTCATGGGGGTCGCGCGATTGAAGCAATTCCGGCGAAATGCCGGCTGCGATCGCGATCTCCCGCAGCACCTCGTCCCTGGTTGAGGGCAGGGCGGGCGACGGGAATGTCGGCGCGGAAATGCGCTGTGCCGACCGTTGCTGCGCGGGCTCGAAGAAAGGCCCATCTCCGAACTCCAGCGGCCGGCCTGTCGCGACCGGCGTTTCCCGCTGTGTCGAATCGCGGCTGGGGTGGTCTGCCGTGGCGCGCTCTTCTTCGACCGATACCAAGACGACATAGCGGCCGATCAGCATCCGGTCGCCATCGACCAGCCGATGCGGGCCACTCATGCGCTGGCTCGATCCATTGATGAAGGTCCCGTTGCGCGAGATGTCGTACAGCCAGAACGCGCCCGCCTCGTATCGAACCTCGCAGTGCCGACCCGAGATGAACTTGTCGGGGTCGGGCAAGGTCCAGTCACAAGCATCGCGCCCGATTTCGAAGCCGCTATCACGCGCCACGTAGCTGGTCGAGGTGCCAGCGAGCAGGGCGTCGACATTGTTGATCCGCAGACTGATGTACATCCAAGATCGCCGTCGATCGTTGATCGATACTCCAACATTCTAGCAGCTTGCAGGCAAAACAGGACAGCGGCGTTTCAAGCCGACGAGTCGAGGGGTAAGATTCTGTCGCCCGCCCGTCCTCTTTGGTCAGCGGGAAAACATGTGGTAGGCTAAGCATGGCCTGGCGTGGCGGATTTGGAAAGTTCCTGAACGTAACACCGCTAATGACACCGTTGATATAGCGGGAACTTCAAATCCATCACATTGGCGGCCGCGTCCAGGAGGGGGCTCGACCCATGCCGAATGAACGTGCCACCGTTGTCCGCACACCGGTTGGCTCCGACTTGCTGACCTTCACGCATCTTGTCGGACGCGATGAGATCAGCCGTTGCTTTGCCTACACGGTCGGGTTCGTGAGCACAGACTCCGATATCGACCCGTTGAAGATGCTGGGCGGGCCTGTCTCGATCGAAGGTGAATCCGATCCAAAGCGCTGGCTCAGTGGAATCGTGTCGGAGTTTCGGCTCACCCGCATGGAGGACCGGCTAGCCTACTACGAGGCCGTCATGAGGCCGTGGCTCTGGTTTCTCGGCAACACCACAGATTGCTATATTTTCCAGAACAAGAGCGTCGTTGACATCGTCAAGGATGTCTTCAAGAAATACGGCATCTCCGAATTCGATCTACGCCTGCAAGGGTCCTATCCGGCGCGTGAATATTGCGTGCAATACGACGAGACCGATCTGGACTTTGTGCAGCGGCTGCTGGAGCACGAAGGTATCTTCTATTTCTTCGAGCACGATGACGGCAAGCATACGCTTGTCCTGGCTGACGCGATGAGCAAGCTGAAGCCTGCGCCGGGCTACGAGAAAGTGCTCTATAACTTTGAAGGTCAGGGCTCCCGGCGCGACGTCGAATACATCACCGAATGGATACCGGGCAGCTCGGTGCGCCCAGGCGCCTATGCCCACACCGATTATGATTTCAAGAAGCCGGGCGCCGACCTTATGGCCAAGTCGGCCCAGCCGTTCAGTCACAAATTGTCCGCGGGTGAGAACTACCGCCAGCCGGGCGCGCATCTCGAAGTAAGCCGGGGCGACAGCCTGGCTTCGATCCGGCGCGAGGAGATCCAGGCCTTGCACCAGCGCATCGCCGCGGCCGGCACCGTGCGGGGCTTGTATTCCGGCTGCACGTTCAAGCTGGACGGTTTTCCGCGCGAAGACCAGAACCAGGAATATCTGGTGGTCAGCGCCGAATACAGGCTGTTTGACCCCGGCTATAGAGCCCAGGCCGACGTCGAAAGCGAGAGTTTCAAAGTGGTCCTCGGTGTGGCGCCGACAGCCTTGCCCTATCGCCCGCCGCGGACCACGCCACGACCGATCATGCGCGGCCCGCAGACGGCGACGGTGGTCGGTCCATCCGGCGAGGAGATATTCACCGATAAATATGCGCGGGTGAAGGTCCAGTTTCATTGGGACCGCGTCGGCAAGAAGGACCAGAACAGTTCCTGTTTCGTACGGGTGTCGCAGAGTTGGGCCGGCAGTGGCTGGGGGTTCATCCAGATACCGCGCATCGGCCAGGAGGTCATCGTCGACTTCATCGAAGGCGACCCGGACCTGCCGATTATCACCGGCCGGGTCTACAATGCCTCGCAGATGCCGCCCTACGGCCTGCCTGGCAACGCCACACAATCGGGCTGGAAGTCGGATTCTTCCAAAGGCGGTAGCGGCTACAACGAACTGATGTTCGAGGATAAGGCCGGCTCCGAACTGGTCAATTTCCAGGCGCAGAAGGATCACAACCTTCTGATCAAGCATGACCGCACAAAGCTGGTCCAGCACGATCAGTCCGACCGCATTGACCACGACGCCAAACACTCCGTCGGCCACAACCTCGACGAGGACGTCGGCAACAACAAGACGGTCAAGATCGGCGTCGACCAGACCACCAACATCGGCTCGAACGACACCGAGACAGTGGGCGCCAACCGCTCGCTGACAGTCATGGCCAACGAAACCATCCATGTCGTGTCGAACTCGACGGAAAACATCGACGCCAATCATTCTCAGACCGTGGGGATTGTCCAGACCGTTACCGTGAAGGCGGCGCGTTTCGACACCGTCGGCGCCGCGGAGACCCGCTCTGTCGGCGGGGCACAGATGAACACCATCGGTGTTACACGGTCGGTCACTGTCGGCGCGGCGCAGAGCCACGATATCGGCGCGTCGGATAGCTGGGACATCGCGGCGGCGCAGAGCGTCAATGTTGGCGCCGACCAGAGTTTCGCTGTTGGCGGCGCACAGTCTTCCCAGATAGGCAAGGCACGAGCAGCCAAGATCGGCGCAGATGATGCCACTGACATCGGTGGAGCGCATGCTCTCAAGGTCGGCAAGGGCAGCGGTATCGAGATTGCCGAAGACAGTTTGATCAAGGTGGGCAAGAATTTGGTGATCGAAGCCGGCGACTCCATCACGCTCAAATGCGGCGACGCGTCGATCACGATGAAAAAGGACGGTACTATTGTTGCCGACGGCAAGGACATTACGATCAAGGGCAGTGGCAAGATCAACATTAAGGCCGGTGGCGACGTGGTCGTCAAAGGAAGCAACATCCACAACAATTGAGGGCATCATCATGCAAGTGCTGGATCGTATCGACGGCGTCGTGATCGGCCTGCTGATTGGTTTCGCAGACGGGGCGCCGCTAGTTGTCTTCGTTGGCAATCCACGTGAGACAGCAATTGCGGCGCGCAGTCTGACCGAGCTGGACACTTCGTCGATCGGGTCGGAACTGGCGTTGCTTTTTGAAGGTGGCGACCCGATGCGGCCGCTGGTCGTCGGACGTATCGTCGATCCAGCTCACAAGGAGAGGAAACTGTCAGTTGTCCGCGAAGGCGACCGTGTCGTCATCAGCGGAGAAGAACGGATAGAACTGCGCTGCGGCCTGGCATCGATTATCCTAGAGAAGGATGGGCGCATCACAATTCGCGGCAACCAACTGACGAGCCACGCAAGCGGCACCAACCGCATCCGTGGCGGAGCCATCCATCTCAACTGAGGCGTTCACGATGCAGCGGATCGCGTCTATCGCTGCCATGGTGGACCAGCACGCCAGCGACGCGGCTTTCCTCTGGTCCCGTCGACGACGTGAAATCGATGGTCCGATCCTGGGCGAAACCGATATCGGCCGTATCGACCAGCGCCTGAATGCAAATCTCGAAGGGCTAATGGCTTCCGGAAAGGCCGGCTGGGAGGCGGCTCAGGCGCATTTCGCCGACTACGCCGAGCCCGGCGAGCTTTTCGTGCTCTGCGTGCTGGCGTTGCATTGGGGCGAGGCCGAAACAGTTACCTCGGTGGTCGACGCCGCGGGAACGCTGGGCGAGGATGGCGCGTCGGGCCTGTCCGGCGCGATAGCGCGTACGCCGCGCGAAAATCTGAGTTCGTTCGTGGCGGAATGGCTGGACGCGCGCGATGCGCGGCTGCGCGGCCTCGGCCTCGCGGCACTCTGGCATCATCGCGTCGATCCCGGTACCCGCCTTGGCGATTTGCTGGGCGATCCGGACTCGAATATTCGCAGGCGTGCATTTCGGCTTGCCGGCGGGCTCAAGCGGCGCGACGTCCTTCCGACGGTGCTGGGAGGACTCGAGGGCCACACGTCGAAGGAACGCCTGATCGCCGCACTTGCGGCTTGCCTTCTTGGTCAAGCGCGCTCGGCTCACCCGGTGCTTGACCAGATCGTACTGGCAGAGCCGGCCCTCGCGCCTGCAGCGATCGAGATGCGCCTTTTGACGACGCCCCTGAAGGCCGGCAAGGGCTGGCTGCAGGACCGTCTGAAGCAGCCTGCCTTGCGCGCCACTGCGACAGCGGCAATCGGCCTCTTTGGCGACCGGTCGGTCATGCCGTGGCTGATCGCCAAGATGCGTGAGCCAGAGCTTGTCTTCGCCGCCGGGCTGGCGTTGCGCGATCTGTTCGAGGTAGATCTCAATGATACCGACCTGTTCACGACAGACGCGGCCGCGCTCGGCAAGGAATTTGAATCCCTGACCGCCAGCCCGCTTCCGGTCGCCGATCGCGTGTCCGCGTGGTGGGACGGGGGATGCGGCGGGAGCAATCACGAGACCTTCCATTCGATGCGCAGGCTTCGGCTGGACGCAATACGCGCCGCACTCGCCAATCCGGATACACCCCTAATCGATTGGCGCCGGACGCGCCGGTTCCCGGCCTGGATGTGAACGAACAACGCGCGAGTTCAGCGGTCGGCCCCAGAGCATAGTCGTTCACAAAACGTCAGCCGCCACCATCAGCGCCATCGCCCCTTCGGTAGCGCCGTTGCCGGTGGTCTTCTGCTTGATCCCGTGGCGCTTGGCAGCGCCCTCAGCCTCTCTTGACCGTGCTGTATCGCTCGACGGGCCGCCTCTGTCGTCGAGGCGCTCCCAGGCAGAATGTGGCCCATAGCGCTTCCTTTGACTAAGGATGCACCATCAAGGCCTGGGATCAAAAATATAGCTGTTCGTTCAGGCGCATAGGGGATGGTCCTCCTCGGGTATGCAGGGGAGCAAGTGATGGCACCTCCTGGAACAATAATTCACCTTTCGCGCCAAAAATTTGTTATTATTGTTATGATATAGGCCCTCTGGGCGGTGTTGGGGGACATGACCGACTCTTTTCCATTGGTGCGCGCTGCGGAAGCCGAGGATTTGGCGGCGCTGGATCACGCGGTCTTTGCCGGCGGCTGTTTCGACAACGCCAAGACCTCGGCCGCCGCGTTGTCGAAAGATATACTGAAGCTCTATTACGCGCAGTGGGACAGTTTCCTGCCCGACGTCAAGCTGGCCCGGTTGACCGCCCTTTCGGCTCATAGGGAAAACCTCAAGGATCTGTTGAGCGCAGACTCCGCCCTCACGTGGTTGGTGACGGCAATCGTGTGCAAAACCGAACTGATGCGCTGCAATGACGAACCAGCGCCCGCTTGCGACAACAAGGCCGTCGACGGCTCGCCGGTTATGATGGTGAGCGACACGGGCAGTTGGGCGTGGCTGCGAATGCTGCGGACGGCGCGGTTCACCGCGACATCACTCGCGGATGTCTACAGCCTGCGGGTAGGGGCAGTAGGCTATTACGGGGACTTGACGCTCAAGGCGTCAAGTATCGACTACCCCTACAATTTGCAAATGTTCAAGAAGTTCTCCTGTCCGGCGCAGATATGACGACAGGTTTTTTCGGCAAGATCCCCTCGACAGGTGACTTTATCACCTGGAATTTGCCGCGCGTCCTCACCGACCGCTGGGACCGCTGGATGTCGATTGAACTGCGTGACAGGCCCGATACGGGCGAGCTCAATCCGCGCATATGGCGCTTCTCGGTCCGTGCGGGCATCTTTGGCGACCAGCCAAATGCGGGCGTCTGGCGCATGAGCGAAGACAGGGCCGGCCGGCGCTATCCGTTTGCGATCGTTCGACTCGGCCCACCGCCGGAGGCTACCGACCGATGGTTTGATGAAATGGCGCGGCTGATCGCGGGATGCGTCGACGATTTCTGGCCGCCGTCGCGGCTACAGCAGCGCATCGTGGAACTGCCGCCGCCGGGCTATGGCGCGTCGCCGGAACGCATAGCCTTCTGGACGGACGACTGGGAAGTGAGGGAACTGGCTTTTGCCGACATCTACGACCTCGCCGACAATGGTCTGATTGCCATGCGTCAGGCGTCCACGCCAGCCGAGGCCTAAGGCATGCCCTGCACGGTGTTCGCGGAAAACATGGGGTGGTTCCACAAGGGCAGCAACGGCCAGGCGATCGCGCCGGGTGACGTCTGCTTGACGCCGCCCCCGCCACCCGCGGGGCCGGTTCCGGTGCCTTATGTCAACATGGCGTTCGCCAAGGACCTGATCAAGGGAAGCAAGAGCGTCAAAGCGGATGGCGGCAATCCGACGGCACTGGAAAACGTTTCCGAGTGCTCGATGTCCACCGGCAATGAACCGGCGACGCCAGGTCTCGGCGCGGGCGTGGTGACGCACAAGATCAAGGGCAAGGCCAGTTTCACATTGTGGTCGTTCACGGTGAAGGTAGAAGGCAAGGGCGTTTGCCGGCACGGCGATCCTGTGCTGCAGAACACCATGTGCACTCCGCCGAATTGCACGACCCTTGGCGCATTAACGACGCTCAGGGCCGAGTTGGGTGACCTGTACAACACGCCTTGCCCGAAGAACAAACCCTATAGTCAGGCCTGCCGGCCGGGCCGCTCGGCCGAGCAGCGCAACGCGGTCAATGGCAAGCCTTGCTGGGAATGCAAGGGCAAGAGGGCAACCGGCACCGCCCCATTCCATCGGGAAAAGAGGGGGAGGAGGAAGAGCAAGAAGCAATGGACCAAGAATGCGGACGGCTCATGGGAAAAGAAGGAGTATCGCACCCACGACCACCAGCCCCCGCTGAACGAGGCATGGGACAAGGGCGGCTGCCATCTCGGAGTGGAAAAATTCAAGGAGATGATGCGCAAGGCGAAGTTCGCCCGACCGCATTGTGAAGAGCACTACATGAGCCAGGGCTCGAAGGTTAAGGCGAAGGTAGCCAGGAGCAGGAGATGAGAGGCACAATCGATGAACGCGCGATACGACGATCTCCAGGCTGAATATGTCGCCGATCTCCGCAAGATTGTGCCGCCCGTGATGACCTGGTGGAGGGAACGCGCTGGGCGCGGTCCTGAAAAAATGCAGGACGCAAAATCCCTCAACGCGTTCGAACAACGATGGCCGATGGGTCCCGTTGCGCATCCCAGAGTGCTTGAGGTCGTCCGGATTTATTACCTGCGCATCCTCGAACTGAACCGCGAGAACGAAACAAACAAGCAGCCGGACGCCGCGCCGGAGGAGGGCGATTGGGGGTCCGATGACGACTCAGATGACGTAGACTTTGCGCTCCCGGTCGATTTGCTGGTCAACGACCTCAAGACCGCGGCTCCTGATCTCTTTGAGATCATGAGCTTTCTCGTCTTCGTTCCGGTCGGCCTGTCTCCAGGCGGGGAGTATTGCTGACATGGCGTTCAAGGTCGTCCACAACATCGAAAAAGGCGTAAGGCAGCTTTTGAACGCGCCCAACGATCTCGCGGGCCAGGTGCCGGAGCAGGGCAAAGCCAAGCCGATTGCCGAAGCGACCGAGCAGCACAGGGAAATGTACGCAGAGTACATCGCCAACTTCGAGGTTGCGTACAAGGTCGCGGACAACTGGTGGCAGGGCAACGTGCAGGCTTTGGTTGAGGAAGGTTATGACCACGACGAGGCGGTTGACCTGGCATTCGACAAGCGTCTGGCCGGTCCAGCATCGGCGCCCGAAGTCGTCTGGTTCTTTCGCAACTACTGGCTCGAATTCGACGAGGTCAACCGCTCGTTGCCCGCGGCCGATCGCGTACCCCCGCAGGTCGCGATGCTGCAATGGCTGGTCGAGGAAAAGCACGAGGATTATGTGCAATTGATAACGTGTATGCCGTACTGGCCGATCGGTCTTGACGAGAACGGCAACTGGACGTGACCCATGTCGTTCGATGTCGAGGTCGAGAACCGAACACCATTCAGCGCCATGACCCATGTCCAGCATGACGCGGACGGCCAGGAGGTGCTCGTCGCAATGTTTTCGGCGAGCTTCGAGGCGCCAGAACGGGACGCCAGGCTGGACATTGCGGCGGCTCAGTTGCCCGTGATCCTCGGAGATGTGCCGCTTGGCGTGCCGGGCCTATCGTCAAACCGTTATGACGCCGACATCGCCCCGCGAAAGCCGGCTTCCGAGATCGTCGTCAACGGCACCGCCTATTCGCCGAAGGGCAAGCCGGCGCATGAGATGCAGGTCGGCTTTCGCGTCAACGGCCTGCAGAAGGTGCTACATGTGATCGGGGACCGCATCTACGACGCGGGCGCTTACAGTGAGCCGCACCCTTTCCGAACCATGCCGGTCATTTATGAACGCGCCTTTGGCGGCATGACTACCGCCGCAGCCGATGCCGAAAACCCAGTCGGCATCGGCTTTCGCCATGCTGTCTCGGCCGACCCGTCCGTCAGGACACATGCGCCCAACATCACCTATCCGGACCAGATGTTCCGCGGCCCGCAGGATCGGCCGAGGGCCGCAGGCTTCGGGCCGATTGGCAGGAATTGGCGGCAGCGCCTCCAATATGCGGGCACCTACGACCAGGCCTGGATCGACAACCAGTGGCCCTTACCGCCCAAGGATTTCGATCTGCGGCACCACATGAGCACGCCCCCCGACCAGCACCTGCCGCGCATCGTCGGCGGCGAAGACGTGCGGCTCATCGGTCTGACGCCGTCCGGCTGCTGGGATTTCCGGATGCCGCGTGTCATCGCGCCGATCCGCCTGCTCTTCGCCGACCGGGTCGAGGAGCGCGAGTTTGTGGCCGACACGGCCATCATCGAGCCGGACCTCTGGCGCATCACCCTGAAATCGCGCATCGCGCTCCTCACCCGCCGCAACGCGCCCGCGCTGCGTGCAATCGTTTTCGGCCAAGTCACGCCCGCGCTGCTCGCGGCGAAGCGCAAGCGCAAGCAGTATTTCAGCCACTATGGCGGCAACGGGACATTGCGTGACCGGCCGTTATGGCAACCGTGAAGGCGCCGGTCTACCTCGCGGGCGCGGGCGCGGTCACGGCCGCCGGGTTGAACGCGCGCCAGACACTGGCGGCCATTCGCGCTGGCCTGTCGGCATTCAATGAAATCGTGGTCGAGCCATTCCCCGCTACCCAGATCGCCGCACGCGTACCGACGACCTGGAAACTGCGCAAAACCGATGGTGAGTGGCTGGTGAACATGGCCGTTCGGGCCATCATGGAAGCACTCCGTTCGGGGCCGTTCGCGGCGGCGGCGACGGCGCTCGTCATTTCGCCGCCTGAGAGCTTTCGCAGCCATCCGGCTTTTGCGACCGTACCGTTTGTCGATTTTCTGCCTGCCGTGATGCTAGGTTGCGGCGGCAGCTTCCATCCGGCGTCGATCGCGGTGGATGGCGGCGCGGCGGCCAGTATCAGCCTGCTTGAACGCGCGTCAGACTTGTTCAGCAGGCCGGGTGTCGAACAGATCATCCTGGGCGGGGTCGACAGTTTCCTCAACGACGTCGACCTGGACCGACTGCGGCAAAGCGGGCGCCTGAAGTCGTCGGACGGCGCTCAGGGTCTGGTCCCCGGCGAAGCGGCGGCCTTCGTCAGGCTGACTAGCGCGCCGGAGGGTAATGGCGCAGTTGCTCCCGCTGTCGTCAATATCGGCGTCGCGCGCGAGGAAGACAGTGTCCTCTCCGACCGTTTCAGTCAGGGCCGTGCCATGCTGAGCGCGTTGCGCGCGGCGGTTGCGAGCAACGGGCCGAAGGAATCCGACATTTCCTTTGTCGTCAGCAATTCCAACGGCGAGCGTCATCGCGCACTCGAGCAACTGGTTGTGCACCCGCGCTTCTATCGCACGCTGCGAGAATTGACCCCGACGGCGTATCCGGCGATGACCGTCGGCGAGGTTGGTGCTGCGGCAGGTGCGCTGGCGTTGATGCTGGCGGCGGACGGCATGCGACAAAACTATGCGCCGGGGTCTGCAGCGATGCTCGAGATAGCGTCCGAAACAGGCCTGAGGACGGCAGCCGTGGTCGCGGGAATGCGCCGGCGTTGAGGCCGGAAGGGGCGTGAGCGCCGCCGTTGGCGGAAGAGGGCTGAGACAGATGTCACGTCGCCTGGCGCAATGCCCTTGCCACCACTTCCCCTATGAAAGAAGCCCATGCTCTCAGCGAAGGCAGTAAAGCCCATCGTCAGACATCCTCGATTGCGGGCTTGGTGGCGCGCAGCTTCGGCAAGGCGTTGTCGGCGAGGTCGTGGATATCAGCGAAGCTAAACTCGATGACGTCGAAGTCATCGCACCAGAACGTTATGGCGGAAGCGTCGCCCGTGCTCGTCTCTCTCAGCAAGGCCAGCGTCTCTGCTAGCTTGGTGGTTGACCAGTTTCCTTCCACAGCGCCGTTAAGGCAGGCGGCGATTTCGTCAAACCATCTGGCGGTAGGCTCCGGTGGCGGTCCAAGCCGCACAATGGCAAAGGGGTATCGGCGCCCGACACGGTCCTCGCTCATGCGCCATGCGCCGGCGCAGGGCAGGTCACCAAAAATACCGGGCTGCATGGTAAAGCGCCAGACACGCGAGTCCAACTCACCTTCATCCGGCCGCGCCAGCAATTCCATCGACATCCAGCGGTCCCAGCGGTCGATAAAAGTCCGCGGCAGGTTCCAAGCGACGAAATCCCCCGTCGCCGGGATCTTGCCGTAGAAGCCGGGCGCGTTCATATCTGCGGTGGACATGTGAATTTCTTGAACATTTCGAGGTTGTAGGGGTTTTCGACGCTGGCGGCCTTGAGCTCGAAATCGGCGTACATGCCTTTCGTGCCTAGGCGCAGAGTGTAGACGTCAGTCAGCGCCGTGCCGGCGAAGCGGCCGCTGCGCAGCATCCTCAGCCATGCCCAGCTGCCGGTCTCGTTGAGCATGATTTCGGGCGATCCGTCGATCGGCTGGAAAGCGAGCGAAATGACCCCGGTGCCGTCCTTGCCGGGCCAGGTCATCGGTTGCGGCCGCGTTGCGTTGTTGTAGTAGACGAGGCTCTGGCCATCGAGATTGAGCGTGACGCGCGTGAGGTTGGGAGACAAATCCTTCGGTTCGAGCGTGAAGCTCATCACCGGTCCGGCACCCCCGGGGAAAAGATCGTCGCGGATGTGCCTGGCCTGCTCGAACGCCGCCAGCGCCGAAGGGTCGAGGCCGAAATCGGCGCGCCACTTCCAAGGCTCGCCGGTCGTGTCGACATAATTGATCAGGTGGTCGTTGATGAAACCGTCGATCAGCCCGGCCGGCCCGAACAGGCGGGCGAAATCGTGCACGTTGACGTCGACCGCACTGGCTTCGCTGAAGGGATAGCGATTGTTCAGCGCCGCCTGGCAGAAAGGCAGTATGTCGGCCCGCCAGATGGCGTTGAGTTCCGAAGTGACCGCCTTTTGAGTCAAATTGCTGGTGTCGCCGGCTATCCCGCCCAACCAGCTGTTGATGGGATCGGGCAGAATCTGGGCCTGCCTTGCCACCGCGCCCGTCAGTTCGGCAAGGCCCCCCTGTTTCTTGATGGCGTCCTGTGGATTGGGGTTCGCGGTGACCGTTTGCAGGACGTTCGAAAGCGCGGTCAGTGCGACAACGGCAGCATCCAGCGCCGGTGGCTGGCCGTCGACCTCTGCGATGGTGCTCTTCAGCGGTTTGAAATGTTCGGCCACCAGATTGCCGGTCAGGTCCACCTCACTGGCGGATCCCGCGCGGGGAAGTAGTTTCGCACCCGACGTCGCCAGTTTGCCCAGCTTGCCCAGCTTGCCGAGCAGTTTCGAAGCGCCCTTGGCTGCCGCCTTGTCGTCGGCAGGCGCTTCGTCGGAACGGGTCAGTTCTGTCTCCTGAACGACCGCCGTAAGCAGCCGCTTCAGCGCTGAATCAGCACTCGAGAGATCTTTCAGATTTTCGCCGGCGACATTGAGATCGGTCAATGATGCAAGCCTCGTGTCGCGCAGGAAGCTGTCCCATTGCGCGATGTAGTCGTCGTAGTAGAGCTTCAGAATATCCTCGGACAGCGCCGAGACGGATGTCTCGGAATTTTCCGAGCAACCGCCGGCGAAAACCGCACGATCGAGCGCCGCCTGGGCGGCGACATCGTCGATGCGGTCGAGAATGACGTCGTGAAAGCCGGAATAGGTGAAAGCGCCCGAAATGCCGACGCGTAATGTCTTGCCCGAACGCCGTGCAAACACCTTGCCGCCGTTTGGGCCGGCGAAATTGGCCGGTATCCACTCCTTCAGCCCGGCCACTGCCGGATCGGCCAACAACTGCTTGTAGCCACGCGCCGGCAACGAAATCGTGCAGACCGTTTTCAGAGCTTCGGCAACCAGGGCCTGGTCCGGCGCGACATAGCTTTCGTCGACCGTCATCCGGCGGATCGCGGCAAGCTGATGCTCTTCGGCGTCGGCTGTCGGAAATGGCGCCGCGGCCGCGAATTCGGGCAGACTGTTCACCCACCAGTTCTGGGCGTAGTCTGGATCCATCTGCGACAGGCCCGTCATCATGCGATAGGTCTTGAGCGCACCGAGCATGAAGTCGGGATCGCGGATCTGGCGCCACATCGTCGCCTCGAGCAGGGCCACCATCCGGGGCTCGAGCACGTTGCGGAGGGCGTGGTCATAAGTGTCGGCCTGTGCCCTGACCAGTTCCGCCGAGGCCGATGGGCCAAGCAGATCGTGGGCAGCGCCCGGCGGTGCTGTCCGGGCATTTGCGACCGCGTCCATCGCCTCGAGCGCGCCGTCCATGGCAGGCCGCTCCACCGATGCCGGGGTTGCGGCAGCGGAGGTCAGCGGCGTTTGCAGCGCTTCGAACTGGCCTGCCTGCGCCGAGATCGCATGGCGGTTGTCAAAATAGGACCAGGTGAACAGGCCGCCTGCCAGCAACGCCGCCGCAGCGCATGCGGCAGCGGCGCCGCGCCAGATCCAGGCTCGGCGGCGTTGCGCCAGTGGGTCAAATGTACCGAGGCCTGCTTCCTTGAAGATGACTTCAGTGAGGAGGTTCTTCAGGAAGAAGCTGCGTTTCTCGACCCGAGATGCGGGCAGGGCGCGCCGCGGTGGAAGACCGAAGGAGGAAGACAGCGCGGCGGTCAGCCGGTCGATAGGCGCCCCTTCCTGCGTCGCCGATGTCAGGTAGAGGCCGCGCAGCCAGGCAGCCTCCTCATACCGGCTTTCGCCGAACATGGCTTCGACCAGCACCTGAATCGGTTCGGACAAGCTTGTCAGTTGGGCGGGAAACCTGAAGATTTCGGCACGGGCGGCGAGTTTGTCCTCGTCCTCCAGGCGCGTCACCAGGCGCCGCTCGAGTTCGGTCGCCAGCGTCGCGATTTCTCGTTCGATGGTCTTGCCATCCACGCGCGCATCCAGCGCGAACGTCGTCCCCCACACCTGTTCGCGCGAGGCGGTCGACAGGCCGCCGAAGAAGGGCTCGAAGCCCTTGATCAGGTCGGCCTTGGTCAGCATCAGATAGACCGGCAGGCGGATTTCAAGCCGGTCGTTGAGCTCGGCCAACCGGCGGCGGATCTTGCGCCCGTGCGCCTTGATGGCCTCGTCGCCCTCGGAAAGGACGTCGATCGAAAGCGCGACGATCACGCCGTTCAGCGCACGGCGGCCGCGATGTTTCTTCAAGAGGTCGAGGAAACCGAGCCATTCGGCCGCGTCGACATCCGGCTGGCTCTCCTGCTGGACATAGCGGCCGGCGGTGTCGATTAGAACCGCGTTTTCGGAAAAGAACCAGTCACAGTTGCGCGTGCCACCGACCCCCTGCAAGTCGTCTGTGAGGTCGATCGGAAAATTCAGTCCGGACTGCCGCAAGGCGGTGGTCTTGCCGGTGGCCGGCGGCCCGACGATCACATACCAAGGCATCTCGCGCAGGAACTTGCGCCCGCCCAGCTTGCGGCGCCTCAGTTCGGTCATCACCTCGGCGAACTTGGCGCCCACGGCGGCGACGTTCTCTTCGCCTGGACTGAGCGGCTTTTCCACCGCTGGCGCGGCAATCTCGGCGACGAACATGCGGTTGGCGCGGATCGCCCGGCGCTGGGCAACGATCAGCCAGACCAGCCAGAAGATGACCAGCAGCGCGATGATGACGATGCGCACATTTTCGGAGGCGAAGGGGTCGTAGGGACCAACCCTGACGATCGGACCGAAGATCCAGATAACCAGGGATAGCAGCGTCAGGCCGATCAGCGTCCACAGCCAGCGCGATGTCAGGACCGCCCAGAGGAAGCGCAGGATGAACATCTCACAGCCTCTTTTCGACGAGCACCTCGACGCGGCGATTCAAGGCTCGCCCCTCGCGCGTGCTGTCGCTGGCCACAGGATCGGTGGCAGCCCGGCCCTCCGAATGGACGCGATCCTGCGGCACTCCGTTTTGAACCAGCATGTCGGCAATCGTCCGGGCGCGAGCCTCGGATAGTCGCTGGTTGGTCGACAGCGGGTTGGTCTTTTGCAAAGGAACGCTGTCAGTATGGCCGACCACCGTGATGTTTCCGATCAGCTCCTGATTGGCGAGGATCACCTTGGCGATCGAACCGATCAAGGGTTCGAAACCATCGGTCAATTGTGGCCGCGATGACTGGAATAGTTCGGGGTTGGAGGCCTGGATGATCAGCTTGGCCAGTGAAACGCTCTCCGTGCCGCTGAGAGCAGATTTGAGCTCGGCCGGCGCCCCCGCCTGGAATTCCGGCAACAGCGCAAAATCCACTTTTTCCGGTGGCGGGGCGTCGACTTTGGGCGACGCGCGGGTGATGTCGCCGCGGGCAGGCGGTGGCAGGGCACGAACAAGTGCGGAAAGCTCGACCGCCTGGCTGCTCAGTCCCATCGACAGCCCGATATGGATCGCCGCGGCTGCAACCGCAGCACCGAGCGCCATGACCCAGATCGGCACGATGAAGCGCTGCGGCTGGTCGGAGGCGATGACACCTTTCCAGTTTGGCGCTAAAGGCGCGCCTTCGGCGTCGGCATTGCGCAGGAAGCGGGCCGCCGCCACGCGAACCGCATTGAGCGAGCGGTCGCCTGAGCGGCCGGGCACGCGATATTTGCCACGGAAGCCGAGCGCCAGGCAATGGTACTGCAGTTCAAGCAATTCTCGGTCCCGGTTAGGATGTCGTTCCAGTTCGTCGAGTCGCGTGAAGAATTGCGTGCCGGCATCGACATCGCCGCGCAGCATGACGACGAGCGGCTGCCGCGGCCAGGCGCTGGCCCCGCCCCAAGGCGTGTTCAGGGCCAGATCGTCGAGCAACGCAGCCACCACCCAGGCTGCCTGGTCGGCTCGCTCCATCGAGGACCCCGTCGACATAGCCGTGTCGCGTGCCCGAACCAGTTCTTCGAGCAAACGGGTGCGCAAGACTTCCGGATTGTCTGGCGGCAT
The DNA here is from genome assembly GCF_006440835.1 of Mesorhizobium sp. B2-5-11. Taxonomy (NCBI): domain Bacteria; kingdom Pseudomonadati; phylum Pseudomonadota; class Alphaproteobacteria; order Hyphomicrobiales; family Phyllobacteriaceae; genus Mesorhizobium; species Mesorhizobium sp. B2-5-11. The sequence continues at coordinate 219,725 of NZ_VFUK01000007.1, read as the reverse complement.
TGCGCTTTCGAGCTCGGGGGCGAACTCGAGCAAGGGCGCAAAGGCGTTGACAAGCGCGTTCGGGTGGGTGCGAGAGCGTTTTACCAGTGCGCCCGGCGAAAGTGGCGCCATGGGCCTTGGCATCGGCGCGCCGCTCAATCGTATGCGAGTGCGTTCGCGATCCTCCGACAGTCCGAAAGGATCATCGCGGCTCATGATCTCACCTGTTCACCGAATAGCAGTCCACCTGCGGCTCGCTTGGCAACACGCCCGAAACACCGATGACGAAGCCTGGTGCGTCGAGCAGCGAGGCCCAGTGTTCGCTTTTCTGATCCAATTCGAGGCACAGTCGATCGCCGTCGTAAGGGATTTCGCGTGGCTGGGAATGAAGCGGTTTTAGCGGAATGCCGGGCAAGCGCGATTTCCACAGGCCCTCGAACTCGTCGGCCGAGCCGACGGTCGCCTGATTGACGAAGATCTTGCGCAGGGCATCCTCCGACAGCTCCGAGCCGACCCGGATGACGATGCGGCTGGCCACCAGCAGCTTTGGGTTGTCGATGCGAATTTTCCAGACATTGGTCGAGTGCCGCATGACAGGCAGCGCACGCGATTTCGGCTCGATGTAACGAAGGCTGAGAATGAGCGAGCGCAGCGCGTCCGCCAGCGCCGAATAGGCAGGGCCGGGCGCCATGTGATCGTAAGCGGGCAACTCGCCCAGCCGCCGCGCGCTCGATCCGTAAGTTGCCATCGAACCGGCGAGCCCGGCGAGTTCCAGGTAAAGCTCGGCCGGATGGAAGACATCCTGCGCCAGCATGTGAGCCAGACGCGGACGCGCCGCATTGGCGAGATTGAGCATCAACAGATCTTCGACGCTGCGCCCAGGCCCGCCCATGACCATCTTGCCATGCGCCTCGGCGATCTGGTCGAGGCCGGTGACAACTTCCAGAAGCAATTGCCGATACCAGGCCACCGCGCCGGTAACCAGTGCCGGTGGCAGGAAGGTCTCGTCCAGAGAGACGCCGCCATCGGCTCGAACTCCGTTGAGGTCGGCTATCGGCAAGGCGGTGTAGCCACCAACCGACTTGCCAGGTGCAAGCAGCAGCGCCTGCGGACGGGCGATTTCTATTTCTTCAGGATCCGAACCGCCCTGGACAGCGTCGCGCACCGAAACGATCCGCCCGTGATATCGCGCTCCAGAGGCGGCGGCGTGTGCCGGATCGAAGCCGACACCACCGGGAGGCTCCAGCGGCAAGGCGACCAGCACCGGCCCTGCGCCCGTCTCGGGGGTGACCGGCAGCGGTCGCGGCGCGTCCATCCAATCCGGAATGGAAAAAGGTGTCCCATCCGGGAAGATGCCCCGGGCCGACAGGATCGCGACCTGGCCGGATTCCAGCAATGCCTGGTCCAGCGTCAGCTGTCGAAAGCCGAACGTATGCAGTTGTCCGGCCTGCAACGCGCCGCGCACCGTCGCCTCGAAGAAACGATCCTGCTGCTGGAAATGCTGGCTTCGCAGGAAAAGTCCTTCGGACCATAGCACCCTGTTTGCATCGCTCATGCCGCTACTCTCTGCATTGAGCTCCCTTACCTTGGCTGCTAGGCGGAGATGCCGCCGCTGCCCAACGTGACATTGATGGTGAACTTTGATCCCGGCGACACCGACTTGGTTGTCCGCCAGTTCCTGCCGCCAGGTTCGCGGATCAGTGCAACGAAGCCCAGAGCCGTCGCGTCCGGCTCGACAGTGATGGTCTTGGATGCGGATTTTCCGGGCCCGACGGCGATCTGGTCGGAACCGATAAGATCTCCTGCGAGTGCGCTGCCGGCATCCCCCTGCAGCGCAAAATAGTCGGCGGAATTGAATTTGCCGGTGCTTTTTAACCGCATCACGAGAACCGTCACCGGCCGGTCGCCGCCACCTGGCCCCGGATTCATGCCGGCCCCGCCGGTCACGTTGACGGTGATCACCGACGGCTTTGGCGGACCGCTCTGGCACGCTGCAACCAGCCCGGTCGCGCCCAGGGCAATCATCAATTCACGTCGGTCGATCATGGCTTACTCCTCCTCATATGCATCTCGAAAATCAGTGCCGATTTCGCCAAGGAAGCTTTTTTCCGCGCTTTCGGCGATTTCGCGATGGCGTTTTTGATAGAGCTCCCACAGCTTGGCGCCGCGCCCGCCCGAAAGCAGGGTGCCGATCGCCGAATTCGATTTCAGCTCGTCCTCGATCGCTGCGGGATCGAAACGATCGATCATCCGTCGCAAAGCGGCCTGTATGCCTCGCCAAGCGCGCACGTGATGTTGCGCGAGATCGCGAACTGCATCGGCGATTGCCGCCTCCCCGGCGAGAAATCCGGGGCTGCGCTCAGCGACCAGCGTCACGATGGCGTCGTCGACCGTCGGCAGAAATTTGAGCGGATTGACTTCGGAAGCACCGACCATTGTCTGGGCGACGCGAGCATTTCCTTTCTCCTCGGCCCGCTTGCGCAGAAGCTGCATCAGCCCTTCCATCATCAGCCGGTATTCGCGGCCGAACTTCTCCATTTCCACGATGCTGTCGCGCCCGGGGAAATCGGCTTCCTCGACGCCCATGCCGCGCAAGAAGGCGGCGCGGAGCGCCATCTCGGCGGGCTGCGCGCTTGCCGGCGGGCGGGCAGGTTTGGAAGCAGCACCCATGCGCGCTGGAGGCAGGACATCGGCCGGTTGCGCGGGAATATCCCAGGGATTGGCGGATGGTGGCCGTTGGGCAATGCGCTCGCGCTGGCCGGTCGAGGCCGAGTTATTTGTCGAACTGGGCGAGGAGACCGGTCCGAAACCAAAATCATCGTTGAAGTCGGACAGCTTTCCCGCTGCGGATTCAGCTCCGTGGCTGGGAGGGGGGGGCCGGTCGAGGCTGAATGGATCCGCCCGGCTGCCCACCCCGCCCTGCTCGACATAAACGGCGGCGTTTTTCGACACCGGCGTTGAAACCGGATCGAGGCTGAACGGGTCGTCGAAAGCAGGCGAGTTGCGCTGGCCGGAGGACGCGCGCTCGAACGCCCCTGGGATCGGCTGCTCGAATGGGTTCGGCAGATCAGCAGGTCGAGGCCGTTGCGGCGCTTCTTCGACCTTGGCGGAAAAGAAGTCATCGCGGCCGATGCTTACCGGCGCCCGCGATGCCGCTGGCAGACGTTCTGGGACCGGCTGGATGACTGCGGGCGATTGAGCGGCCGCGATCTGCAGGTCGACACAGACGACGTAATCGCCCAGCCTGAGCCGCATGCCGCTTTGAAGGCGTGCGGACTTGCCTGGACCAAGCGGGCTATCGGAATCGTTTATGAACAAACCGCTGCTCGATGTGTCGGTGACGAAATATCCATCTCGCCCGCCAGAGATTTTGCAGTGAGCGCGTGAAACGAACATGTCGGGATCATCGATCTGCCAGCCTGCATCGGCGCTGCGGCCGATCACCAGCTCACCTTCGTCCAGGCGAGTTTGCCGCACCGCCTGGGTGCGTGGCCCTTGCTCTAGCGTTAGCAGCAGACTCATGCCGCGCCCCCCGCCATTTCCGGCCGCCATCCGACGATTGTGCGCAGCCGCATATCATCAGCATCTCCCCTTTCAGCGGGTCGCGCAAGCCAGGCGGTTCGGCCGAGCTGCACCGCTCCAATACGGGGCGGCGGCACTGCTTCACGCGCAAGCACGATACGCAGATCGACATCGAGAGATTCTCCGACCACGTCGCGAACCGCGTGCTGGAACAGTTTGAGCCGCTGGCTGCCCGGCAGGAATGTCTTGAAATCATCATACTTCAAAGGGCCGACCCGCAGTTCGATCCTGCTTTGGCGGGTGAAAACGCGTGGGCCGATCGTCGCCCCCCGACCGAGCACAGCAAAGGATTTTGCGAGGCGGGTCTGGAGGCCTGCTGGTATGATTGTCCAGGCGGCGACGAATTCCTTGATCTTTACCGGCACCTTGAAGGCTTCCGCCAGGAACAGTGTCAGTCGTTCCGGGCCCTCGACCTGGCTGGCGAGCGAAGCCGCCTGGCGAAGCTTCACCATGTCGAGATCGATGTTTCGGGTGCCGGGAAGTCCGATACCGGCCATGGCCGCAAGCATGGCGCGAACCCGGCCACCGACCGCGCGTTCAACCTGAACGGCCGGATTCGCATCCGCCCACGCCCGATAGTAAAGGGCGATCATGCGGTGCTGCAGAATGTTGACGAAATCGACGAAAGTAGTGTCGCTGGTCAGCTGTGCGTTGGCCCCGGCGAACCACCGCTGCGACAGCCGGTCGAGCACCCAGCGCGTCAGATGCAGCGGCATTGGACCCTCGGGGCCCAAGAGACCCAGATTTGCAATCGTGACCCGGGCCGGCTTGCCGTTGTCGGCTTCGCGGAAATAGACCAGGTCCCTGGCCGAGAAGGCGAGGCGCACATGCTGGCCAAGCCTTGCCGGCTCACGGTCGGGACGGCCGGAATGGCCGAACACGGCATTTTGCTGTTCGAGACGGCGCAGCAATTCGAAAAAGTCGAACCCTTCGGACAGACCTTCAGCGGGGTTTGGGCTGGGCTTGTCTAGATCAGGGAGCGATTGCCGGGCGTCATCGGCCATGGCACATCCTCCTGCTTCTGCAGCAGCCGCGTGCGGGTCCGCACGAAACCGTTTATTCCGGCATATCGGGCGAACAGCCGCGCCAGCAAAGCCGAAAGCAGCAAAGTGCTTTGGCCAGCCAGGATGGATTCATCGACATGCAACGTAACCTCGGTGCCGCGTCCGAAGCACATCGGCCCCTCGATCTGAAGCCGCTCCACGACCGGCCGCGAGTCGATGCGGGCGATCGAATGTACATTGCGAGCCAGGCTGGGATCGCCTCGGTCGGCATAGATATCGAGAAGCGCATGCAACGGGTCGACGCCGCGGCCCTCCTTGGCAAGGCTGAGGAAGTTAAGCATGAGCTGTGCCACCAGCCGCCAGGCGAGATCGTCGGCGCGCGATTCACCCTCGGCCCCTGTGGGCAGTGCTGCGGGGATCGCCGGCTGCGGTGGACGCAGGGCTCCAAGGAGCCTGACGATTTCGACCGGGTCGCCGGCCTCAAGCGTCAATGTGGGATTGTCATCGAGGATCGGCAGGTCACGATTGGTGCACAGTGCTACGACGTCGAGACGCTTCAGAGGTCGGTACGCCGGGCTAGCGAGCGGTCGCGATACGGCCAGGAAAACGTCGTCGCCGGTGTATGACGTGCGCGTTAGACCGTCGCGCCGTTCGTCTTCGGTCGCGCGCCGAGGGCGCCGCTCGGTTGAGTAGACCCACCCACTGCCGCTGTTCTGCCCCAGGCTGAACAGTTCCGGAATTTCGGCGTCGTTGCCTTCGGTGTCGGCGTCCTCAACACGAATGATCCGATAGATTTCAAAGTCGCGCGCCCGCGTGCGGTCTGCATGCAAAACCTGGCGTGTCTTACGCGCATCGATCTCGACGACGTTGCACTCACGTTCGAAAAGATTGATGATCGGCGTTGCGAAAAGTTCGAAGTCGGCCGATGTCAGATCGGCCAACTCTGGCACCGGACGCCTGAATTGGAAGACGATCTCAAGCCCTCCGTCGCATCGACGCACGACAGGCTGTAGCCCCGAAACCCGCACATAGTGGAAGCGCTCGGGCATTATGAAGTATTCTCGCAGGAGGCGATATCCTTCGAATGTCGGGCGGGTACGCGGCATCAAGGCTTCGTCGTCGCTGATGCCAACCATTTCGGGCGCTGGCAAGGGCGACAACGGGTTGGTCTTGCCCTCAGCGCGTGCGCCAACGGTTGAGCAAGTGCCGAAGATCGCGTCGAATAGCAGCGGCGCCTTGGTTCGCCCGGCAAAATAAATATCGAGCCGGTCGAGCGTCAATTCGTGGAGCTTGCCTTTTCCGGTCGGGGCCAGCGTGATGCGGAGCGCCGCCTCGCCGCGCACACCGCCGACCGTGGCCATCCCGGCCGCCGCCAACGCGCTGCGGTCCTGAAAATAGCTGACCGAAGTGATTGCTATCGGCCACAGGGTCGTCTCTTGCGCGGTCGAGAAAGTGCAGCGCGTCGAAAGGCCGGGCCGCAGGCTGGAAACCAGCCGGGTGTTGCGCCTGACGACGTGGCCGTCGAGCATGGTCTGGACCTGCTGGCCTGGTTTGAGCACCACCATCGCCGTTGCCGGCGCCGGGGTGACCAGATCGGGATAAAGAACGTCGAGCACACTGCGCGAAAATCGCGAACGCTCGGCGTCGACCTTTAGCCGGGTGCGCGCCGCGAGGAAAGCCACGCCATCCAGCAGCCGCTCAACATAGGGGTCCGGACAGGGGACCGTGTCGAGGGAAAGGTTGCGCGCGACCGCTGGATGCATATCGGCAAATTCGGCCGCAAGGCCGCGGATGTGGGTCAACTCCTCCTCGTAATATTCGACGAAGACCCGATCCATCTCAGGCGTCCCTGATTTCGGTCCGCGCCGCGCCGTTATCGAGATTGATCGTAGTGCGCAGGCGCATGCGTTCCGGTGTCGGGGTTATGATCAGCACACCGTCAATCTCGATCTTGAGGCCCGCGGTCTTGTCGCCAAGCGTCACTGTGACCTTTGTTGCGCTTTCCTTGAGGCGGGGCTCGAAGGTGGCTAGCACCGCACGGATCTCACGCGCCAGCACATCGCGATCAAAGTCGCGCGAAGACCTGCCCGAGAAGGAGGGGACGCCGTAATTGACCACGCTCCGGCGCACCTCCGGGAAATCTGCGAGCGACGGTGGGTTGTCCGATACCTGTTCATTTTCCAGATCGGACAGGAGCGGCGTGGCCTCGAAGCGCTCGGTATTGAAGAGCGCCTCGACGTCACGCCGCACTGCTTCTCTGAGCACGCGGGCTGACACCACAACGCCGCGACTTTCGATCTCGACCCGATGCTGGGTCTGAAAGGCCAATCGATGCAGACGCCGTTTTTGCTCGGCTGTGAGTTCGGCATCAGCGTCGATGGCCCGCGCGCTGGCGCCAACGAGGGCGTCGACACGGTCGGCGCCAAGCTCGTCGAGCAAGACATGGCGCAGCCCGTCTATCTCCGAGGTCAGACCAGGCAGGTCATTGACGAGGCGATCCCAAAGCGACGGCTGGACGGCCTCGCTTTTTGCCCGCAAGCTGCCGGTACTGTGCTGCTTGCCAGCGTCGGGTCGCCGACCCTCACTTGCCGACATAGACATCCATTTCGGCTTCATCATTGCCGTCATAGACGAACTTGATCTTCTTGTAGGCGAAGCTGACCTCTTCCTGGATCAGGTCTTCCTCATCCTCGGCCTGCGACATGTCGTATTCCATGATCGAGGCGTCGGTGAGGGTGACGACCAGATAATCCTTAGTCTCGCCATCGATCGTCCGACGTGCCGAGAACACCACTTCATCGAGGGCCTTGTTCTCGAACAAGGCTTTCTTGAGATAAGGCGAAGATTTGTCGTAGTGTTTGATGAACTTGATCATGCCCATGGACACGCGCCCCCGACGTGAGAGCGAATTCGGGTCATAGGGTGCGACCATCTTGTAGTCGACGCCATGGATTTCGATCTCATCATCGTGGCCGTCGCGGGTGCTGGGGCCCTTGATATCGGGAACCTTCAGAAAACCATCAATCTTTACTGGCATTGTCTCTCTCCACCATTGTCAAAAAAAAGATTGTTGTTGCTGCAATCAAGTCTTAACGGACGGCAGTTCCGACACCAGTCGAAGCGAGGCATTGATGCCCTCCAGCTGGTAATGCGGGCGCAGATAGAAGCGGGCGTTGTAGTAGCCCGGCCGCCCCTCCACGCTGTCCACTTGGACCTCGGCGGCGGCGAGCGGGCGCTTGGCGCGCGCCTTGTCGTCGGCAAAGGCCGGGTTGGCCAGCACGTAGCGGTTGATCCACTCGGTCAACCAGATCTGCATGTCGGAGCGTTCCTTAAACGACCCGACCTTGTCTCGCGCTATGGCTTTGAGATAGTGCGCAAAGCGCGAAACCGGGAACAAGTAGGGCAAGTTGGCGCTCAGCCGCTCATTAGACTGCGCATCGGGGTCCACCAGTCGGCCGGCGCGCGTTTCGTCGTCCTGTAACGAATGGGCACCGATGAAAGCCGCAAGATCCGTGTTCTTCCGGTGCAGGATCGGCATCAGGCCAAGCTTGGCGAGTTCCGCCTCACGCCGGTCATCAATGGCGACTTCCGTGGGGCATTTCATCGCTATCGACCCATCATCGGTCGGGAAGCTGTGCACCGGCAAATTAAGCACCGTTCCGCCGTTCTCGACGCCGCGGATCTGGGTACCCCAGCCAAACAGCTTGTGGCTGCGGTTGATGTTGACGCCCATCGGGAAGGCGGCGTTCATCCAGACATACTTGTTGTGATCGCCCTGCACCTCTTCCTCGAAGGTGAAGCCCTTCACCGGAACGGTGTCCGTGCCATATGGCAGCCGGGCCAGGACGCGGGGCATGGTCAGCCCAATGTAGCGAGCATCCTCGCTTTCGCGCAGCGACTGCCAGGAGGCATAGGCCGGGTTGGAAACGATCTGCTGCAGATCCTGAGGGTTCGGCAATTCCTGCCAGCTATCCATACGAAACAGTCGAGGCGAGGCGGCCGCGATAAAAGGCGTATGCGCAGAAGCGCAGATGCCGGAGATGTTGCGTAGCAGACCGACGTCGCGCGGGTGGTTGGAAAATTCGTAGGCGCCGATCACGCAGCCGATCGGCTCGCCGCCAAGCATCGAATATTCGTCTGTGTAGACTTTCTTGAAGATCGGACTCTGATCCCACATCTGGCCTTCGTAGTCTTCGAGCGTGTCGGCCAGCTGCTCCTTGGAGATGTTCATCACCCGGATTTTAAGCTTCTGGTCGGTCTCGGTGTTGTTGACGAGGTACCACAGGCCGCGCCATGTGCCTTCCATTTCGCGCACTTCCGGCGCGTGCAGGATCTCGTTGACCTGAGCCGTCAGCATCTTGTCGATACCGGCGATCAGCGACTTGATCGACTTGATGGCATTGGACGAGATGGTTGTGGTGTCGGAACGGGACTGCGCTGCGAGCGCGAGATTGCGCACGAGTTGCTGCAGCTTCTCGCTGTCGTCTTTCTTGACCTTGAAATCCTTTTCGAGGAGTCCACTGAATTCTCCAAGGTCTATGGCTTCGGCCTCGGCGGCGAGGGTGGCGGTCTTTTGCTGTTCGGCCATGGTTTATTCTCCCGCCTTGTCGTCGTCAGTCAGCGCCTGGCTGGCGATCTTGCCAAGAAGTGGCTCGTTGTTCAGCAACTGCGCGATACGCTTTTCGGCGTCTACGCGGCCATCCATGAAGCCCAGCAATTCCTCGAGCTGACGACGCATCTTGAGGATCTCGGCCAGTTGCGGAACCTGCTCGGCGATCTTGTCGGGGGCGAAATCGCCCATTTTGGTGAAGGTGAGATCGAGCGCCAGTTCCTCGTCGCGCTCTTGGCCTTCGGCCTGCGGCAGCGTGTTCTTCACCCGCGCTTTGACGCGGGGTCCGAGCGCCTCCATGAACTTGGGGAAGCGGTTCGCGTCGGTCTCGACGAAGGAGCGGTCCAGAACCGACTTTGACGCTTCCTTGGTTTGCGAAGCACCGGAAAGGTCGGCCATCACGCCCATGACAAACGGCAGTTCGATCGTCGTCGGGCTGCCGTAGGTTTCCACGTCATAGGCGATCTGCACCCGTGGCGCGCGATTTCGTTCGATGACCTTGGCTTTGCTTTCGGCTGGCATGTGTCTTACCTTTCATCTTTCTGTGCCGTCTTCTTGACATCGGGAACGCCGGCAAGAAGCCGAAATTCCTTCAGTCCCGACGGGGCGAGATCTTCCATCAGTTCAACGAAATCCATATGCACCATTCGGCGCACGCGCCGCGCCAGGTGCGGGATCGGGCTGGACGGTTCGGTGCTGTCATAGAAGGCGACGACGAGATCGAGGCATTTGACGACATCGTCGCGCGAGGAGATCCGGTCGGGCAGGCCGCTGTCGCCGGATTCTGCGTAGCTTGCCACGCTTGCCATCGTATCGGCTCCATCGCCGTTGCGAACACGTGCTGCCGGTTCTGCTGGCGTCGCGACCGGCTTTGCGAGGCCGTTCGCGGCAGTGGCACCGGTCGCGTTTCGTTCGAGGGTCGTCAGCAGACGCTGCAGAAACCGCTTTAACTCGGGAAGCGTGGCGCCAGCGCCTTCGAGGCGGGAGTTAAAGGCGGCTTCGACGCTCTCGAGAGCGGCGATCGCGGCGCGGGCGTCGGCTATGAGCAACGTCATTTCTGGCCCGGCCTGATCAATCAGCGCCGCGCATGCGCTGCGCACCCGGTTCACCAGTTGGCTGTGCTCGCTTGCCAGCTTCGCCTTCTCGGCCGCATTCAGTCCCGAAGCAGCCTCCTGCAGCATGACCCGCTCGTCAAGCGAACCCTTCTCCAGATCCGCGCCCAGGATCGGCCCAATGGCGCGCGGCGCAAAGAATGTCATTTTCCGCAAATCTTTGAGTAGACCGTCCTGGCCGTTCTGAAGGTCGGTAAGCGCATTGATGCGGCGCAAGGCTGCTTCGCGCGGCGTGGCACCGGACCGCAGGGCCGGATGCATGGTCGTCCAATGCTGATCGACAGTTTGCGCGATGAGGGTCAGGCCGGCAGCCAGGCCGGCCAACCGATGCTCGTTGGCCAGTCCACGCGTAACAATGACGAGAAGGCGCAGGTCACGGCCGTGAGACCGCAGCTCTTCAGCCCTGGTAAGCACGGTAGGCCAGTCTATCGGAACGTCGACTTCAGTGTTTTTGCTGCCTTGGAACTCGACTTTCTTCTGCTGTTCCGTCAGTCGCTCCAGCTCATGAAAGGCCGGGTCGTTGCGCAAATCCTCCCCTGACGGATTTTCACCGTCGAGCGGAGTAAGCCAAAGTGCGACATCAATCACACAGACCCCCAGCGACCGGCCCTCAACGGCACCTGACCCAAGGTTACCACACTGATGTGCCGTACGCCAATTAAAGCCGCTGCTTAAAAGCTAACGAAAGCTGACCACCGCGTGTTCGCTATGGGATGGCTTGGCGAGACTGCCGAACCCAATCGGCAAAATACACCACACGGATGCGCGAATTCTTCTGCCGCCAGTGGTTCGGGCTTCCAAAGGCTGACGGCCCCGCGAACGGCCTTGGCGACGCCGTCCATCGGGCGCTTTGTCAAGCGACGGCTTATGTGGCAGGTTGTCGACTGGCAGATTGCAGGAGCAGGTTCGATGGAACAGCGCCGGTCGTCACAGAGCTTCAAGCGTAAGGAACTGGTCGGCAAGCTCAATCCTGTCGGCGTGCGCGCCTTCAAGGCAGCCGCGGACACCGCCAAGCTGCGCGGCAACCCTTACGTCGAACTCGTCCACTTCATCGAGCAACTGGTGCTTTCCGATCGCTCGGACGTGCAAATGATCATCGCCGATGCGGGAGTGGATGCCAGCCGGCTCACGGCCGATATGACCCGCGCCGTGGACAAGCTGCCATACGGCGCCACATCGATCGAGGAATTTTCCGACCACATCTTTCATGCCATCCAGGAGGCCTGGAACTTGGCGACGCTTGAGTTCAGCGTCGAGGAAGTCCGCAGCGCGCATATTCTGCTCGCTTGCCTGAAGACCCCGGTCCTAGAAGGCCTGCTGTCGAAGATCAGCGGCGCATTCGACGAGATCGACGCCGACGCGGTGATCGCGCGGTTCGCCGATGTCATGGAGGGCTCACTCGAAGCTGGCACCTCGACCACGGTCTCCGCAACGGAGATGCCACGGCGGGCTCCGGGTGGGGATTCGGCGCTGGCGAAATACGCCACCGACCTGACCCAGCGCGCCCGCGACGGCAAGATCGATCCCGTCGTCGGCCGCGACCCCGAGATCAGGCAGATCGTTGATGTGCTGATGCGGCGGCGGCAGAACAACCCGATCCTGACGGGCGAAGCCGGGGTAGGCAAGACCGCGGTCGTCGAGGGCTTCGCCTTGCGTATTGCCCAGGGCGATGTACCGCCGATGCTACAGGGCGTCAGCGTGCGCATGCTCGATGTCGGTTTGATGCAGGCCGGGGCAAGCGTAAAGGGCGAGTTCGAAAAACGGCTTAAGGCTGTAATCGACGAGGTGCAGTCGTCCGAAACACCGGTTATCCTTTTTATCGATGAAGCTCACACCTTGATCGGCGCAGGCGGCCCTGCTGGAACCGGCGACGCGGCCAATCTCCTGAAGCCGGCGCTGGCACGCGGTGAACTGCGTACCGTCGCGGCAACGACCTGGGCTGAATACAAGCAGCACATAGAAAAAGACCCGGCGCTGACCCGTCGGTTTCAGGTGGTAAAGATCGACGAGCCTTCCGAAGCTGTGGCCGTTCTCATGTTGCGCGGGGTGGCCGGAGTTCTCGAGCAGCACCACCGGGTGCAGATACTGGATGAGGCGATCGAGGCGGCAGTGGGCCTGTCACACCGCTATATCCCGGCGCGGCAACTACCCGACAAGGCGGTAAGCCTTCTCGACACCGCTTGCGCCCGGGTCGCAATCTCGCAGCATGCCACGCCGGCCGAGCTGGAGGATATCATACGGCGGCGCCAGGCGCTGGAGGTCGAGCACGGCATCATCGATCGTGAGGCGGCGATCGGGATCGAGGTGACCGAACGGCAGGCACGGGTCGACACCGGACTTGCCGAAACAGGGGTCGCGCTGGCTGCCGCGCAACAACGTTGGGACCGCGAAAGAGTTTTAGTTGCCGAGATACTCGAATTGCGTGCCCGACTGCGCGGCGACGGTATGCCGCTCGATGCGATGGAAACGCCAGCGGATGCCAACGCCTCTGAGTCTGAGTTGCCTGAGATCCAAACGCCCAAGGACAAGGCATCCGATCCCAAAGTGAAAACGGCTGTTGCCGATGGACTTCCACCTGATCCGGTCGCCGATCTTACCCGGTTGCGCGAACGCATGGCTGAACTGGCCGAGGCGCAAGGCGAGGCGCCGCTGATCCTGCCCTCGGTTGATCGAAATGCCGTGGCCGCGGTGGTCCAGGACTGGACCGGCATCCCCACGGGGCGCATGCTGTCGAGCCAGACCGAAAAAGCCCTCCGGCTCGCGGCCACTCTGTGCGAGCGCGTGGTTGGCCAAGAGCATGCCATGGAGATGATCGCCAAGCGTGTGCAGACCAGCCGCGCCGGGCTCGGCGCGCCGGAAAAGCCGGTGGGGGTGTTCCTGCTTTGTGGCCCCTCCGGCGTCGGCAAGACCGAAACCGCGCTGGCCTTGGCGGAGACGCTTTATGGTGGCGAACAGAACCTGATCTCGATCAACATGTCGGAGTTTCAGGAGGCGCATACTGTCTCGACTTTAAAGGGAGCGCCCCCCGGCTATGTCGGCTACGGCAAGGGTGGCATCCTGACAGAGGCGGTTCGGCGCAAACCCTATTCGGTGATCCTGCTCGACGAGGTCGAGAAGGCGCATCCGGACGTCCACGAAATCTTCTTCCAGGTTTTCGACAAGGGCATGATGGACGACAGCGAAGGGCGGCGCATCGATTTCAAGAACACATTGATCCTGCTCACCTCGAACGTCGGCTCTGAAGTCATCATGGACCGGACGAGGAACGGCACGGTTCGGACCGGCCTCGAAGATCTGGATACGGCCTTGCGCCGGCCGTTGCTGAAGGTTTTTCCGGCGGCGTTTCTTGGACGGGTGGTAACCATTCCTTACTACCCGCTGTCGGATTCGATGATCGAGGCGATCACCCGTCATCAGTTCGCCAGGATCGCTCGCCGGCTGCGTGCAACCAGTGGCGCGGAACTGGTGATCGGCGACGGCGTCATCGATCTGGTCAGGGCACGCTGCACGGAAATCGAATCCGGCGGGCGGATGATCGATGCCATCTTAACCAACACGCTTCTGCCGGAATTAAGCCGCGGCGTGCTCAACCGGTCGCTTGACGGTGAAAAGATGACGAAGGTGACCGTCGGAGCCTCCGACGGGGGCTTTACTTATTTCTTCGAGTAATTTGGGCGGATGGTACCGGCGCATCAAACGGCTTTGCATCCGCGCGGTGGATTGAAGGATGTCTTCCACGGCATGGCGCAAAGAGCGCGGCGAGGCTTTTGTCCGCGCTTGCGTGCAAAAGGCAACCAAGCACGCAAAGGAGTTTCCTTTGGGCTGCTAGACCGCTCGCCGTCGCTTGCCGTCATAGTCCCCGGGTGTGCTCATTCTGGCCCCTGGATTATACTGAACGTGAATATGCGGAAACATAGGCCCTTGATCGTTCACCAGGACTAAATACTTGGCCTTGCCAAGTTCAGAGTTAAGCTCCTGCTGCAAAAAGTATCCTAAAAGGATTGACAACATACCGGTCCCGCGATCCGCCAGCTTTTTCGTCCTAATATCAACCGCATTGCCGGAATGATGCAGGGACCAGCGGGAATGATTATACCACTCTTTTCCAGCAGTAAGCTCAAGCTCAAGCCGCCTCGGCGCATGTTGTCTGAAAACGCGTCGAATTATCGGAATGGCCTCCTGCATTTGCGGGCTGAGGCCGCTTTCAATTGTTCTCTCCCTCATCGCAATCTCCATGAAAAGAAAGCGTCATTCCCTTACCACAACTATTACACCTACGCCTCATCCATGAATATCGCAGGGCCGAGATCAAGCTTTTTGTGAGTGCAAACGTGATGCCTCAGATCGTATGCAAGCCGGTGCACCATGCCATGTTGCCGTCGTCGCCCATTTTGGCGAGCGGTTCCCTGTCATGCATCGTGGCAGGATCGTCGAGTTCGGCCCACCACCGGATCATTACTGACCCCCACTCAAACGTCGCCGAAACCCGCGACGTAACGTGCTGAAAACAAAAGTAAAACATTCCATAGATAATCAGCAACAATCGGCACGCAGATAGCTACTTTGTCGGCAGGTAGTCGTGCGAAACCATCGTCCCAATTCGCCAAGCGCCCGATGGGCTCACGGCAATTGGGGATTGCTGGTGGATTGCGGTAATTCGTTTGGTTGTACTGGAATTTGATACGAGTGTCATTCCAAGTACCTGGCGACCATCGGCCACGCCGCAAGTTGGCGGCTATCTGCAGCCAGCTTTAAAAGCCAATGACCATCCACGGATCGGTGTCGTATCCGAGGCGCGGCTTTTCCGGGGTTGCTCCATCCGGCATTTTGGCCGTGCCAGTCAAACCGCAGTCCAGATCTCTCACCGGCTTCTTGGTCGAATGCTTCGTAGAGCACAGGGCCGCAGCATCACCGACCACCACTTTCTTTTCCTTGGCAATGGTGCCACCAGTCGCAGCGATCATGATAGCCGCGCAAAATATAGCAACTCTCATCGTACTCCCCCACGGTTGCGCATCCTCAAGATGCCGGACATTACGTTACGTCATTTTTATATTAGCACAAGCGAATATTTAATCCTCACGCCCGCCTCCTGCCAATGGCCTCGAGGCGGGCTGCTCTTCCATTTCGCGATGGCCTTCACGCCAAGCTCGTCCGCTGGATCATCGCCACGAGCGATGCCGACAACGTGATGACCGTCGGCGGCGAGCCGCGCCGAGAGCGCGCGGCCGATGCCCTTGCTGGCGCCGGTGACGAGAAATGTTCGCTTTGTCATGATGTTTCTGCCTGTCGTGAAAGAAGGGCGGTCAGGCGCACCCAGATCCAGGATCTGCGCGGGCACAGGGCGACTCCGCCGGAACCTATGGAGGTCGTCTCGACCGGCAGGAGTGCGTGGCGCTGCGCCGGACTCCTGCTCGGCCTATCGTCGTGTCAGGCGGCCCTGCTTGCGGCGCCATTCTTCGAATAGGTGGGGAAGTCCGTGTACCCCACCTCGCCATTGCGGGTGTAATAGACGGACCGGTCCGCTACGGCCAATGGCCAGCCGCTCCGAAGACGCTCGACGAGATCCGGGTTCGCGATATACGTCCTGCCATAGGCAATCAGGTCCACCAGCCCGGTAGCGAGCGCGGCTTGGGCACGCTCGACGTCATTGAAGCCGCCGCACCATGTGAACGCGCCGGGGAACGACGCTCGCGCCTTGGCGAGCATGTCATGGTCGAGATGGCGCGCCTCGAACGTGGCCGATTCCATGTTGCCGTCGGGCAGCAGTTCGTAGAGCAGATGGACATAGGCCACGCCGCGGCGCCCGAGCTGCTCGACGATGTACAGGAACGTCTCCTCGACGAGCGGATCAGCGGGCATTGAACCATATTTGCCGAACGGTGAGAGGCGAACCCCCACGCGTCCCGCGCCGAATTCCGCCACGACCGCGTCGACGACTTCCATCAGGAAGCGCGCACGATCTTCCATGCTGCCGCCGCCGTAGCGGTCGGTGCGGGTGTTGAGCACCGAGTTCATGAACTGCTCGATCAGATAGCCGTTGGCGGCATGGATCTCGATGCCGTCAAACCCGACCTCCCGCGCATTGGCGGCGGCTTTGGCGAAGGTTCCCACCATGGCCGTCACTTCCTCGGTGCTGAGCGGCCTCGGCGTCTCTGCCGCCATGAAGCGCAACCGGCCGTCCGGGCCATGGGCGAACACCTCTGAGCCGACGGCCTGTTCCGCGGTCACGCCCACTGGCGCCTGGCCGTTCGGCAGAAGCGAGGAATGCGCCAGTCGGCCGACATGCCACAGCTGCATGAAGATGGTGCCGCCCTGACGATGAACCTCTTCGGTCACCGGGCGCCAGGCCTGCTTCTGGGCTTCGGAGTGAATCCCGGGAATCCGCGCGTAGCCGTGGCTGGACTGATCCACGTCGTTGACTTCGGAGATGATCAGGCCGGCGCTAGCTCGCTGACCGTAATATTTGACGGTCAGTTCGTTCGGGAGGTCGCCATCTGTCGGAAGAGCACCCTCGGAGGTGCGGGTGCGCGTCATCGGCGGCATGACGATGCGGCTCGTGAGGTGGACGGGACCTAGATCGAAGGAATCGAATAGAGAGGGCATGGGGCGGCTCCTGTGGAGAATTAAAGCTCCAGAAGATATAAAGGATACCCCTCAGCAGATTAGTGCCGGCCTGGTGGACTCACTATTGCGTCTGAAGCTACAATAGGCGGATGAACTCGCGTTTCGATGGCATCGCCGAATTCGTAGCCGTTATTCGGCTCGGTAGTTTCACCGCGGTTGCGGCGGAAATGGGCATGGCCAAGTCCGCGATCGGCCGGGCGGTGTCGCGTCTGGAGGCGCGCTTGGGCTCCAAGCTGCTCCACCGGACGACTCGCCGCCTGACCTTGACGCCTGCCGGAGAGGCCTGGCTGGAGCACTGCGTCGCGGCACTCGACGAACTTGAGCGTGGCGAGAGCGCCCTCGCGCTCGCGCGGGACACGCCTGGCGGCGAAGTCCGCATCGATCTCCCGACGGCGTTCGGTCGACTGCACGTCATGCCCGTACTGTTAGGGGTTGCGAAACGCTATCCGGCGCTGAACCTCAATGTCAGCTTCACCGACCGGCGGGTCGACCTGATCGGCGAAAACATCGACCTCGCCGTGCGTATCGGCAATCTTGAGGATTCGACCGACCTCGTCGCGCGACAGATTGGGGTCCAGCAGACGGTGATAGTCGGAGCACCTGGCTATCTCGCACGGCGGGGCGTTCCGCGATCCTGGAGCGATCTTGCCGGACACGATTGCATCGTCGGACGACGGCAAGGCAACCGCATCGCCTGGCTGATGAAGCAACCCGACGGCTCGACAGCGCGGCAGGCCGTCCCAGTCAAGCATGAACTGCAGGATTTCGAGACGGTGCTAATGGCCGCTAAGGCAGGACACGGTCTGACGCAACTTCCGTCATGGATGGTGGAAGGCGATCTTCAAGACGGGGCCCTTCAGATTGTCCTGGAGGGCCTGTCAGGCGGCGAACTGCCGATCAGCGTCCTGTGGCCGCAGACAAAGGCGCTGCCGGCGAAGATTCGCGTTACCATAGACGGCCTCGTTCAGTGGTCGCTTGTTTCAACGAGTGTCGCTGCCTAGCAACGTCTTACTTGGAGCAGTCTCAAATCGGCTGTCCGCCGTCGATTCGCCTAATCGCCTCGAAGAGCCGATCACAGGATTTTGCCAGGTTCTTGCCCGGCGTGGTGGCGACCCCGAGCAAGAGGCCGGATTCGGCAGTGGCGGGCGACGCATACCACGCGGAGAGCGGTGCGGGCGACATCCCGAAGGCCGAAACCTCGCGCGCCACCGCAATGTCCGATATTTCCCTCGGCAGCTTCAGCAGCACGGCCAGGCCCGGCGTTGCAATCTGGTCGGCATTCACATTCGCCCAAAGCTGCTCGAGCAACGTCGCGCGCCTTGCGACATAGGCCCGCTTCGTGCGGCGGAGATGGCGAATATAGTGGCCCTCCCGCATGAATTCGGCGGTCGCGAGCTGCACTGCCGGTCCCGGGGCGGGCGCTAAGCACGCCGCGACTTCAGCGAAAGCGCATACGAGGCTGGCCGGCACGATCGCGAAACCCAGCCGAAGGGTCGGGCTGATTGTCTTGCTGAAGGACCCGATGTGAATGACGCGCCCGTCGCGGTCGAGCGACGCGAGCGCCGGCGCGGCCCTGCCGGTCAGCTGAAGCTCGCTCAGATAATCGTCTTCGATCACCCAGGCCTGGGTCGAAGCTGCCCATTCGAGCAGGCGCAGGCGCCGCTCGAGCGACAAGGTCGAGCCGAGCGGCGCATGTTGACCCGGTGTGACCAGGGCAAGCTTCGCGGTCGGATGCTGGCACAGTGCGTCATCGAGATCGATGCCGTTGCAATCGACCGGGACCGGAGCGAGAGACAAACCGGCGAGTTCGAGCCCCTTTCGGGTCCATGGGAAACTGGGCTCCTCGATCCAGGCGGTCTCCCCCGCCAGCTTCAGAACGGATAGCGCCAGGCCGAGCCCCGCACCGAAACCTCCAGTGATAATGACCTGCGACGGCAGACAGATGATGCCCCGTGCTACGGCGAGGTAGCCAGCGATTTCCCGCCTCAACTCGAGTTCGCCGCGAGGATCGGGGTAGAGGGCGGCGGCAGCGGCTTCGGCGCGGATGGCGTGCGCGCGTATCCGCGCGAACAAGGTGGCGGGGAAGATATCGCTTGCGGGGATGCCCATCTGGAAGATGCCGGGACCCTGCGTCATCTCCTGATAAATCCGCATGAAGGAGCCTTCATCCGGCACCGGCTCGGATCTCGCGACGGCGCGGGGGCGCTTTGCGACGCGCGTTCCCTCGGCTGGCGTTGCCTCGATCAACTGGGCGGCCGCGAGCTTCTCATAGGCTGTCCGGACAGTGCCGCGCGCGACGCCCAGCTGTGCTGCCAGGTCCTGCCATGAGGGCAACCGTGCGCCTGGTTCCAGCGCGCCTTCCTCGATTGCGACGGCCACGCCCTTGCGAATTTGCTCCGCAAGGGAAGTCTTGGCGGCGCGGTCCAAATCCAGGTCCAGCGGCTTGCTCATGAAGCCTCAGTACACGATTTTTTTGCGTTCTTGGTGCTTTTTCCTGGCCCGATTCGCCGGCATCTATCCGTGCAAGGAGATGCCAATGCGAATTCGTGCCATTTTCACCGCCGCCTGCGCCGCGATTGCCATCGTCGGGCCGGCCTGGGCGCAGGACGACCAATCGGAGACGGTCACGCCGAAGTTCGAGCAGGTGATCCCGAACATCCCCGGCAAATCGATGGCCGTGGTCGAGGTCGATTATGCGCCGGGCGCCGCTTCCCAGCCGCACCGGCATGCCAGGTCCGCCTTTATCTTCGCCTATGTCGTCTCGGGCGAGATCGAGTCCAAGGTGAACGATGGCGAGACCCGCATTTACAAAGCGGGCGAGAGTTGGTCGGAGCTGCCCAACGCAACCCATTCGGTTAGCCGCAACGCCAGCAAGACCAGGCCGGCGAAGCTGCTTGCGGTCTTCGTCGTCGATTCCGACGACAAGGCCCTCACTACTCCCCTCAATTGAACGGATCGGAACGATGGCCAAGAGGCTCGACTACAACCAGATCGCCCCGAGCGGCGCCAAGGCGCTCGGCACCGTCTACGGCTATGTTCTCCAGAGCGGCTTGCCTGCCGAACTGGTCGAGCTCGTCTATCTGCGGGTCTCCCAGATCAACAACTGCGCCTATTGCCTTGACATGCACACGCGTGACCTCGTCAAGAAGGGCGTGAAGATCGAGAAGATCGCGCTGGTGCAAGCCTGGCAGGAAGGCGGCAGCCTGTTCAGCGAGAGAGAGCGCGCCGCGCTTCGCTGGGCCGAGAGCGTGACCAATGTTGCACAGACCGGGGTTCCGGACGCCGCCTATGAAGCCGTGCGTGCCGTCTTCGATGAAAAGCAGCTCGTCGACCTGACGATCGCGATCAGCCTGATGAACAGCTACAACCGAATGGCCATCAGCTTTCGGAATACGCCCCAGGCCGTTCTCGAGAATTGATGGAGCAGAATAATGAATGGTAACGTGATTTCCAGGATCAAGATCCCCGACAGCAAATTGGCGCGTGAGGCATCGCAATGGACCGTGAGGGCCATTTCTGATCACCAGATTGGCGCTTGGCGCATCGTCTCGGGCACGACCGGTTCGAATTCTCCGATAGATCTCCGTGCCTGACATATCGCCGCGTCCGGCTGCCATGCAGCTGTATTTTCGGCGATTTGCTTGCCTGTGGTCGATCACTCGGCATGGGGTTCATCGATATCTCTATTCCCACAATGAATTTGCGAGCGAAGGAAAGAGAACGAAAATAAACGAAACAAAACGGATATGGGGAGGCGCATGGACGCGCAGACTAATCCAGAAAGCAGGCAGTGGATCCAGGCGATCCGTGCCGACAGTCTTTCCGTCGACGATGCGACGCGCATCGAGCACCAGGGGGTATGTATCGCCATTTTTAATCTTGCCGGCAAGTTCTACGCCACTTCAGGCATTTGCACGCACGCCCACGCCTTCCTTTCGGAAGGCTATATCGACGGCCAGACGGTGGAGTGTCCTTTGCATCAGGGACTGTTCCACATCCCCACCGGCACACCGCTTTCACCGCCCGTCACCGAGCGGCTGAAGACCTACGAAACCAAGGTGTCGGACGGCTACGTCCACATCCTGGTGGAAGGAGGAGTGACTTGAACTTGTCGGGACATATCCCGGGCTGAAACCAAAATATGGGAGGAGACCTAAAATGCTGAAATTATCACGTCGCCATCTGCTGAAGACAGCCGCGGCGCTTTCCGTTCTCGCTGCTGCACCGCTGACGACAGTTCCGGCCTTCGCCGAAGACTCCGTCCACGCCGTTCTCAATGGCCTGATCAAGAAATACTCCGACGAAGCCAAGGCGGGCATATCGAATGCCGACGTCAGTGCGCTGTTCGAAAAGGACGGTTTCCGGGACTATCTCGACGTCTATCCGGTCGGGGACCTCGCCGGCGGATTCGTCTGGAAGCCGGGCATGGGCGCCAGCTTCGTCGGCCCTTACAGCAAGCTGCAGATCAAGGCGCCTTTCACGGATTATCTGCCGCTGCCTGAAGGTCTGGTGCTGGACGCCAGCAAGAAATATCGCATCGGCCTCGTCTTCCATGGCTTCAACCATCCCTGGCTGATCAGCCTCGCCGACACCGCCGCCTGGGAAGCCAAGCGCCATCCGAATATCGAACTGGAGGTGATCGACGCCGAGTTCGACGACAACAAGATGGGTCAGGTGATCGATACGTGGATCGCCAAGCAATATGATGGCATCGTGCTGTGGCCGAACCGTGAAGCGCCGATGGGCCCGCCCGTGGACCATGCCATCGCCGCGGGCATTCCGGTCGTCAGCCTCGACCGCCGCACCTCGTCCGAGCAGATCAGCTCTGAGGTTCTGGGCAACTTCTATGCAAACGGTCTCCAGCAGGGCCTTTACCTCAAGCATGCTGCTCCGGACGGCAATATCATATTCAATCGCAAGGATCTCGGCAGCACCGCGGACTCGATCCGTACCGGTGCTTTCCTCGAAGCGATCGGCAACACGGCCGGCTACAAGGTGCTGGCCAACTACCACACCAACAGCCAGCGCACGCTGGCGTTCAAATCGACAGCGGATGCCCTCCAGGCCTTTAAGGACATCTCGGTGTCGTTCAACACCGGCGGCGAGGAGGCCATGGGTGCGCTCGACGCGATCCGCGAAGCCAACCGGCTGAACAGCGCGCCGGGCGGCAAGAAGATCATGATACTCGCCAACGACGACGCCCGCGAGGTGTTGAAGGAGATCAAGGCCGGCAATATCGACATGGTATCGCCCTACACGCCCTTGATCGGCGACATCGGCATCCGCGCCGTCGTCATGCACATCGGCGCCAAGGCGAGCCTCAACGAAGCGCCGCCCAAGCTTATCATGACGCCGAACCTGCCGATGATCACCAAGGAAAAGATGAACATCGAAGGTATCGAGACGCTGACGCCCGACGAATGGCCCTATGCATATGGCCCGGAGGTCTCGGGCTGATATCCGCTCCCAGGACGACCGCCGGCCCTCTCGCGGGAGGGGCGGCGGTTGCTGATCCAAGGCAGGCGAGTGCGTCATGACGATGAATACTCTTGAGACAAAAGTGGTCGAGCCCGCGTTGCCGGCACGGCCTTCCGATGCTTGTCGGCATCTGAGCATCGGAGCGATAAGCCGGGTGGCGGTGCTGGCAGCTCTCGTCATCCTCGGGCAGGTGATCGCGCCGTCCTTTCTTTCCCTTGCCAATATCCACGTGATCCTGCTGGCTGTGGCCGCGATCGGCATCATGGCCTATGGCATGACGCTGGTCGTCATTACCGGCGAGATCGACCTTTCCGTCGCCGGCGCGGCCATCCTCTCTTGTGTCGTGGGAGGGCTGCTGATTCCGACCGGATCGGCGGTGCTGGTCATCGGCGCTACGCTTCTCACCGGGCTGGTCGTCGGCTTGATGAACGGCGTGCTTGTCGCCGTCTTGGGCATTCCGTCGCTGATCGCTACGCTTGGCATGCTGGGGATAAGTCGCGCGCTCGCCAACATAGCGTCCGGCGGGCAGGCGCTCTATCCCGAAGCCATTAGTGCTTACCTCTGGTTTGGCCGTGGCAATATCGCCGGCATTCCGGTCCCGGTCGTGCTGCTTGTCGTTCTCGGCGTCGCCGCGATCGCGCTGACCAAGTATTCGATCTTCGGTCGCGAACTCTACGCCACCGGCGGGAACGTCAGGGCCGCCGCGCTGTCAGGCATCAATGTCGTAGGCGTACGCACCACTGTCTTCATTATCTCGGGCGCCTGTGCCGCGCTCGCCGGCATGCTGGAGAGCGCACGGCTGTCCTACATCAATCCTGCCGGGCTTGAAGGCATGGAGCTTTCGGTGCTGGCGGTGACGGTATTGGGCGGCGCGGCACTCGCCGGCGGTTCAGGTTCCATCGCGGGCACTTTGGTTGCCGCCCTCATCATCGGTATCGTCAACAACCTCCTCAACCAGTTTGGCGTCAGCATATACCTGCAGCAGGTGGTAACCGCGGCGGTCATCCTGGCGGTGGTCTTGCCCGGCATGCGGCAGCGGGGGATCGCGAAATGAGTGCCATTGAACTGTCCGGTCCGTCGTCGTCCCGTGCAGCCCCATTTCCGCAGGGTCTGCTCCGCGACCCGATCGTTTGGTTGATCGCTGTTATCTTCCTGGTCGGCGCGCTGACCTCCGAATACTATTTGACCGCGCTGAATCTCGAAAACCTGATGCGCAACGTGGCCGTCATCGGACTGCTGTCGCTCGGAATGACGGTGGTGCTGCTCACCGGCCGCATCGACCTCTCCGTGGCGGCGCTGATGATCTTTTCGATCATTGTCGGCGTGGTCGTGATGGCGGAGATCGGGCCGATGCTGGGCAGCCGCTGGTTGGTGCGCGGCAACACCTATGCGGGGCCGATCGTGCCGGTGATTCTGATCGCGCTTGCGACTGGCATCATCGCCGGCGCTATCAACGGCGTCGGCGTTGCCTACTTGAAGGTTACGTCCTTCATCATGACGCTGGTCTCGTTGACCGCGCTGCGCGGCTTCAACTACGTGCTCACCAACGGCCATCCCTATTACCTCAAGGCGCCATTCTATGGCTGGATCGGCGACAGCAAGATCCTCGGTATGCCGGTGAGCTTCCTGATCTTCCTCGCGGTGCTCTTGGCGCTCATCGCCTTCGTCAACGGAACTGTGCGCGGCGCTCGCCTCTACGCCGTCGGCGGCAACGAGAAAGCGGCACTCTATGCCGGCATCAAGACGGATCGCTACGTACTGCTGGCCTACGTCATCAGCGGGCTCTGCGCCGCCATTGCCGGCGTCGTCTTTACGGCGCGGCTGAAGTCGGTCGACGCACCGCTTGCGGCAGGCTACGAACTGACGGCCATCGCCATCGCCGTCATCGGTGGAACAGCGCTTTCAGGGGGCGTCGGGTCGCCATGGCGCACGTTGCTCGGCAGCGTTGCCTTTGCCGCCGGCTTGAACCTGCTGGCGATCTGGGGCGTCGGCACCTGGTATCAGAACCTGGCGGTCGGCATCGCACTCATCGCATCGGTCGGCCTGTCGAAGATGAGCCGCAAGAAGACACATCCATAATGGGGAGAGGCATTTCATGGGCGGACATCTAACGCTCGGCATCGACATCGGCACGACCAACGTCAAGGCGGCGATCCTCGATACCAACACGGGAAAGGTGGTGGCGTTCGGCTCGCAGGAGCATCCGTTGTTCCATCCGTTCCCCGGATGGGCGGAACAGGAAGCCTCGAACTATTGGGGGGCGGTCGTATCAGCCGTCAGGCAGTGCCTGGAGCAGGGCCGGTTTTCCGACGACATCGCGGCGATCGCGCTGTCTGGCCTGGTCGGCGTCACGTTGCCGGTCAGCGATCAGGGCAAGCCGCTGCGTCCGGCGATGATATGGATGGATTCCCGCTCGGAAGAAGAATGCGAGGATATTCGCCGCAGCGTCGGCGAGGCGACCATCAACAAGAACAACGGTAACCGCGTCGCCCCATGGTTCATCGATCCCAAGGCGTTGTGGATCAAGAAACACGAGCCCCACATCTTCAACGCAACGCACAAGTTCCTGTCGCCATCCGGCTACTGCACCTACCGCATGTGCGGCAACTTCACGATGAACACCGGTGACGCCGGCCTGGCCTATGCGTACGAGTACCAGAAGGAGCGTTGGAACGAATCCATTGCTACGGCGATCGGCATCCCACTGGAGAAATTCCCACGCCTATACCAGTCTCACGAGGTGGTGGGCGAAGTCACCAGGCAGGCGGCGGAAGAGACCGGACTGCGCCCCGGCACCATCGTGGCGGCCGGCGGCACCGACATCAGCTCGGCGGCACTGGGCGTTGGTGTAACCAAGGCCGGCGAGGCCTATTATTCGATGGGCACTGGCTCGAACCTCGGCATCATGATCCCGACCGAGCAGGACGTCCACGAATATCGCATCTTGAAATGGCCGCACGTACTGCCCGGCCTGACCATGTTCGACGGGCCGATGGCCTTCACCGGCGCATCGCTGAAATGGTTTCGCGACCAGTTCGGGGATTCCGAGTTCCGGCTGGCCGAGCGCATGGGTCACAATGTCTTCGATCTTTTCACAGAGCAGGCCAAGCATGTGCCCGCCTGTTCCGACGGTCTGCTCTATTTGCCGTATCTCGGCAATACGCTGTCGCCGAACTGGAACAGCAGCGCCGCGGGTGTCTTCTTCGGCGTGCGCCCGACGACGACGCGCGCGCATTTCATTCGGTCGCTTATCGAAGGCGTTGCATTCGACCTGTACTCGAACGTGCGTATCGCCAATCAGGCCGGCGTGAATGTCGATGGGCTGATCCTGAACGGCGGCCCGACCAAGAGCCGTTTCTGGAACCAGATCACCGCCAGCGTCGTGAATCTGCCGCTCAAGGTGCCGGACATCGGCGAAGCAGCGCCCATCGGCGACGCCATCCTCGCGGGCGTTGCGGCTGGCATATACAAGTCGCCGATCGAGCCCCTCGAAAGCATCGTGCGTATCAAGGAGACAATCGACCCGGATCCGAAGCTGCACGAGCGCTACCAGGATTTCTTCGAGGTCTGGTCCTCGATTTATCAGAATTTGCGTGGCGACATGGATCGTCATCGCGCCCTGCTCAACCAATACCATTCGGGATGACAGCGATGGATACCCCGCTGCTCGAGGTCCAGTCGATCCGTAAAACGTTTCCCGGCGTGGTCGCGCTGGCCGACGTCACCTTCGACCTGAAGGCCGGGGAGGTGCATGCACTGGTTGGCGAGAACGGCGCGGGCAAGTCGACGCTGCTGTCGGTCATGAACGGCCTGATCGCGCCGGACAGCGGGGAGATCCGCATCGATGGCCAGCCGGTCGTGTTAAGCGATCCGACGGTCGCGTTGGCGAACCGACTGTCTCTGGTCCACCAGGAACTGGTGCTGTGCCCGAACCTCAGCGTCGCCCAGAACATCTTCCTCGGCCGCGAGCCCGCGGCCCGCCTCGGCCGCAACAACCGGGCGGCGCTCAACTGCATGGCGCGGGAACTCCTCGACGAAATCCATGTCAGCCTCGATCCCTCGCGTCCGGTCGGCGAACTCAGTCTGAACGAGCAGCAGATCGTCGAGATCTGCCGTGCGCTGGCAAGCCGGCCGAAAGTGCTGGTTTTCGATGAGCCGACCGCTTCGTTGAACGATGATCAGGTGGGTCACCTGCTTGCCATCATCCGCAAGCTGAAGGCAAGTGGCCTCGGCATAGTCTATGTCTCGCATCGGCTCGGCGAGGTGCTGGACATAGCCGATCGCGTGACCGTGCTGCGCGACGGCCGTGTCGTTGGCACGCGCGACGTTGCCGACCTCGACGAGACGGCGCTCGTCTCTCTGATGGTTGGGCGCGAGCACAAGCCGGGCCAGAGCGCTTACAAGGAGCGCCGGCAAGGTTCCGTCGCCCTGGAGACCAAGGCGATCGGCAAGGCCGGGGTGTTTGACGACATATCCCTTGAGGTGCGTGCCGGCGAGGTCGTCGGCATCGCCGGCCTGCTTGGCTGCCAGCGTGAAGCCGTCGCGCGTGCGATCTTCGGCGCCTCATCGATCGACCGCGGGGAAATTCTTGTGCACGGCAAGAGCGTGGCGTTTCGCTCACCGCGCGATGCAATCGTTTCCGGCATCGCCTTCATGCCGGCCGACCGCAAGGGTGAGGGGCTGGTCCTGCCGATGAGCGTCGGCGACAATCTCGGGCTGACGGTCCTGCGCAGCTTTGGCCGCCGCAGCTTTCTCAAGCGCCGACGGAAAAATGCATCAGCCAATGACCTGGTGCGCAAGCTTGCTATCAAGGCCAGCGGCCTGTCGCAGCCCGCTTCCCAGCTCTCGGGCGGAAACCAGCAGAAGATCGTCATCGGCAAATGGATTGCGCGCGGCGGCGATATCGTAATCGCCGAAGATCCGACGCGGGGTGTCGATGTCGGCGCGAAATTCGAGATCTGGCGTGCGATCCAGGGCCTTGCCGATGAAGGCAAAGCGGTGCTGCTGCTCACCACGGAGCTGCAGGAAATGATGGACGCTTGCGACCGTATCCTGGTCATGAGCCGTGGTCGGATAACCGGGCATTTCCAGCGCAAGGAATTCTCGGCCGAGGCGATAGCTCATTGTTTCGTCGCCTGAACGCAGGATCGATAACGGTATGGAAACAATGAATTTTCTATTTCCCATCCGGGTCGGTAGGTCTCCTCGATAACGATTAATTTGAAGGAGGATCGGCATGCAGGGCGATAATTCTGCCAGCTATGCGGGCATCGGCGGCATCGGCAGCAAGATTTGGCCGCTGACGGGACCCGAGATCATTTCGCGTGACAAGCTGAAAAGGCTTCGCACGCGCACCAACGGACCGGGCCTTGTCCGGCTCGCGGTGCACATCAGCGCGTTGGTGCTTGGCGCTCTCGCCGTCTATCTGTCGTCAGGCACGCCATGGCTCCAGATACCGGCGATGTTCGTCTACGGCGTCGTTATCGTGCTGTTGTTTGCACCGCTGCACGAATGCTCGCACGGCACGGCCTTTCACTCGCGCTGGATCAATCACCTCATTGGCTTCGCCGTCGCCGCGTTCACCTTCCGGCCCTTTCTGTATTTCAAATACCGCCATGCCGCGCACCATACCTACACCCAGCACGAGGACCACGATCCCGATATCGTGCCGTTCCCCACCTCGCTGCGCGACTATTTCGGGCAGATACTCGGCCTGTCCTTCTGGCCCAAGCTCGCCGGTACCCTATGGCGTGGCTCGATCGGGCGCTTCACCGAAGAAGAGCGCGAATTCCTGCCGGAATCCGTCTGGAAGCAGGTGATGTTGGAGATCCGGCTGCTGGTCTTGGCTTACGTCGTCGTCGCTGTCTTCTCGATCTACTACGGAAGCACGATCGCGTTGGTCTACTGGCTGCTACCGCGCATCATGGGCGAACCGGTGCTGCGCGCCATACGCATGGCCGAGCATACCGGTGCGGAAGAAAGCCCTAACCTGCTCGCCAACACCCGCACCACCCTGGCGAATCCGGTCCTGCGGATGCTCTATTGGAACATGCCGTTCCACGCCGAGCACCACTTGGCCTCGTCCGTGCCGTTCCATGCGCTCGGCGACCTTCACAGTGAGGTTTCGCCGCATCTGCAATGCGTCAGCAAGGGATACATCCAGGTGCATCGCGAGATAATCCGCGAAGTGCTGAAGAACGATCGTCCCGGCGCCGCACCAGCCGGCCAGGAGGCTTGATCGGCCGTGGCTGGTTTGGGACGAACGGCCGGCGTGGTGATCGTCGGCGCAGGACATGGCGGCGGTCGTACCGCCGAGCGGCTGCGGCACGGTGGCTTCGTTGGCCCGATCGATGTGATCGGGATCGAACACGAGTTGCCATATGAGCGCCCGCCGCTATCGAAGAGCGTGCTGACCGCGGCCGAGGTTCCGGCGAACGCCTATCTTCTGCCGCCGGCTCGCTGGAGCGAGCTCGGTGTCAGGTTTCATCTCGGTGCCGAGGCGACCAGCATCGACCGGCAGGCCAAGGCGGTGATGC
This sequence comes from Mesorhizobium sp. B2-5-11, assembly GCF_006440835.1. Classification (NCBI taxonomy): domain Bacteria; kingdom Pseudomonadati; phylum Pseudomonadota; class Alphaproteobacteria; order Hyphomicrobiales; family Phyllobacteriaceae; genus Mesorhizobium; species Mesorhizobium sp. B2-5-11. The sequence continues at coordinate 190,798 of NZ_VFUK01000007.1, read as the reverse complement.
TGGCCGATGGCAGCGGGCTGTCGTACCGCAAGCTGGTGCTCGCGACCGGGCTCTCGCCGCGCCGCATCGAATCGCTGGAGCCGGTCGCGGACCGGGTCGCCTATCTCCGCTCGTTTCAGGACGCGCTCGACTTGCGCGACCGCATCCTGCCCGGCTCTTCGGTGGTGCTGGTGGGGGCAGGGCTCATCGGTTTGGAAGTCGCGGCGAGCGCAGTGAAGCGCGGTGCGACCGTGACGGTGCTGGAAACAGCGGATCGTCCGCTGAGCAGGCTGCTCCCGCCTTATATGTCGCAATGGCTGGCGGGCGTTCATCGGCAGGCGGGCGTCAGGATTCTCTGCGGCAGGCAGGTCGCTGCTTCCGAGCCGTTGGGTGGCAAGACATTGCTCCGACTGAACGATGGCACCCAGATCGAGGCCGACGTCGTGCTTGTCGGCATCGGTGGAACACCGAACGATCAGCTCGCCCGCGATGCCGGGCTCGACGTCGACAACGGCATCGTGGTCAACGAGTTCGGCCAGACCAGCGATCCCGATATCTTCGCCGCCGGGGACGTCGCCTCCCATGAGAATCGTCTGTTCGGTAGGCGCTGGAGGCTCGAATCCTGGAAGAACGCCGAAGACCAGGGCGGCATCGTCGCCGCACAGATCTGCGGCACCCCGGCGTCATATGACGAGGTGCCGTGGTTCTGGACCGACCAATACGACCTGAACATCCAGATTGCGGGAATACCAGGCGATCGGGAACCCGCCTATGAGCGCGGCAGGCCGGGCGACCGCACCTATCTCGCCTACTTTGCCGATGCGGAGCGTCTTGTCGGCGCTATCGGCGTCGCCTGCGGACGCGACATCCGCATCGCTCGCGAGACGATCAGGACCGGCGGCCGACTGAATCCTGCCGAACTCGCAGGGAAGGGGTTTGCGGCATTTGGCGCAGCTCAGCCTGAAAGGCTGGCATTGTGATCCGCTCTGTCGCCGCGATCTGTTTCGAGCCGAACAAGCCACTGGCCGTCGAAGAGGTCCAGGTGGCGCCGCCCGGCCATGGTGAAGCACTGGTCGAGATTGTCGCTTCCGGCCTTTGCCATACCGATCTGACCGCGCTGGAAGGCGTCAACGCGACCTGTGTCTATCCATTGATCCCGGGCCATGAGGGCGCGGGTCGCGTGCTCGAGGTGGGCGAGGGGGTTTACGACCTGAAACCCGGCGATCACGTTATCCCGCTCTACGGTCCCGAGTGCATGCATTGCCGGATGTGCCGCAGCGGCCGCACCAATCTCTGCTGGACGATCAAGCCGACGCGCGACAGAGGCGTGATGCCGAATGGCACGTCGCGTTTCGCATTCGAGACCCAGCCCGTGCATCATTTCATGGGAACATCGACACTGTCTCGTTATACGGTTGTCCCGGAGATCGCACTGGCCAAAATACGGCCGGATGCCCCGCTTGATAAAGTCTGCCTGTTCGGCTGTGGCGTCACTACCGGCGTGGGCGCCGCGCTGGCCGAAATTCGCGAAGACGACGCCGTCGCCGTTTTCGGCCTGGGCGGCATCGGCATCAATGTCGTGCAGGGTGCGCGGTTGGCGGGCGCCAAGACTATCATCGGCATTGATGTCACCGATCGCAAGAACGCGCTTGCCCGAGCCTACGGCATGACCGACTTCGTCAATGCCGGCCGCGAAGGCGCAAAGGTCGTGCAGGCGATCCGCGACTTGACGGACGGCGGCGTCGACGTGGCTTTCGAATGCACCGGCATTGTCCCGGTCATGCGCCAAGCTTTCGACTGCTGCCAGCCTGCCTGGGGTACGGCGGTGCTGCTCGGTGTCGAGCCTCCAGGTACGGAACTGGGCTTTCCGCCGGTCGGTGTCCGTTACGGGAGGAGCATCCGCGGCAGCTATTTCGGCGGCGTCAAGGGGCGCAGCGGGCTCGGCCGCCTGATCGACTTCTATATGGAGGGTCGGCTGGATCTGGACCGGCAGATCACCCACACGCTTGCGCTCGATGAGGTCAATCGCGGCTTCGACCTGATGCGGGCGGGAGAAACTGTTCGCAGTGTCGTCCACTTCGAGTGAGCGGCATGGGGCTTGCCAATGAAGCCGGCTACGTCTTCCGCGACCGTTATCCGGAGCGCGAGCATGTTTATCGCCGGTTCGACGAGGCGAGCGCCGCAGCGCGCGCTTCCTTTCCATGCCGCCGCGACGTGCCCTATGGCGCGCATCCTCGCCAGATCTTCGACTTGTTTCCAGGAAGTGACGGCGCGCCGCTGGTCGTCTTTGTTCACGGCGGCTATTGGCAGAGCCTCGACAAGGATCGCTATTCGTTCGTCGCGGCGGCGCTCGTGCCGCGTGGTTTCTCGGTGGCGCTGCTCAACTACCCGCTTGCGCCGGCTGCCGGCGTCGCGGAGATCGTCGAAAGCGTCCGCGGCTGCCTGCCAATGGTCCTGGAAGCGCTCCGGCCGCCGCCGCCGTTCTGGATCGCGACTGGCCATTCGGCGGGAGGGCATCTCGCCGCGATGCTGGCAATGACGAGCCACGCCGCGAATGTGGCGCTCGCGGCCTGTGCGCCGATCAGCGGCATCTTCGATCTCGAGCCTCTGGTGGAAACGTCGCTCAATGCGGCTCTGGAGCTGGATCAGGAGCGAGCCGCAAAACTCAGCCCGATACGCCGCCGGCCGATGGCTTGCCCGTTGACGGCCTTTGTCGGGGCCGCCGAAACATCGGACTTTGCGGGGCAGTCGCGACAGTTCGTCGAACATTGGCGTGCAGCCGGCCAGCATGCCGAACTGGTTTCGCTGCGGGACAAAAACCACTACACGGTCCTATGCGATCTGCTGGAGGAGCGGTCGGAAATAGCCGAAGGGATCATGCGGTTGGCGCAAGCGTTCCGCAGGGAGGAGAAACGGGTTGAGTGGCTCTAACAAGCTGCATTTCGTCAATTTCAGCCAGCTGCGTTCATTTTATGCGGTGGGACGCGAACTGAGTTTCACCAAGGCGGCCGATCTGCTGTGTGTCGGTCAGCCGACGGTGACGACGCAAGTGAAGGCGCTGGAGGAAACATACGACGTTCAGCTTTTCCTGCGTTCGCCGCGCGGCCTCAAGCTCACCGACGCAGGCGAAGCGCTGCTTATCGTTGCCCGCCAGATCTTCTCGCTGGAGGAGCAGGCGGTCGGCATTCTGCAGGCCGAGGGCAACCAGATATCGGGCAAGCTGCGCGTCGGCACCGTTGGCCCGTTCTTTGTCATGGAACTGCTCAGTGCCTTCCACGCGAAATACCCGCTGATGCAGGTCTTCCTCGAGAGCGGTAATTCCGATGTCATCTATAACAAATTGCTGAACTACGAGGTCGACGTCGCCATCATCGGCCGCGACTATGATGATCCGCGTCTCGATCTTGTCCAACTCGGCAGCCATGAAGTGATCATCTTCGTGCATCGCGACCACCCCTGGGGCGGGCGCCAGCAGATCGAGTTGGAGGAACTGGACGGGCAGCGCCTGATCTTCCGCGAACCGGGCTCGATGACACGGCGCGCACTGGAAGAGGTACTCGATAGGAATCGCGTGCGGCCCAATGTGGTGATGGAAATTCCACGCGACGGCGTTCGTGAAGCTGTCGCCGCCGGCCTTGGCGCCGGTATTGTTTCCAGGACCGAGTACCTTCCGGACGATCGTTTGACGGCGCTTTCGATCTCGGATCACAAGCCGTTCACGCAATCCTTCGCGGCGTGTCTGAAGGTTCGCCAAACGCTACGTCCGATAGAGGCTTTCATGCAGCTGGTCAGGGATCATTAGACTGACCGCGGTACTTCCGCCCTTTTAGGGCGTTGCCCAGCAACCAAGTGCCTTTTCGCGCCGCCGCATGGCATTGCTGCCGGCGCAATCGGTCAGTCCGCAGCCCAAAGCTCTACGACCAATTGCGGCCGCCGCATGGCGCACGCTTGGCCGCTCCCCGCTCTTCGAACGGCGCCCATACGCAGTCAATCCCACGCCAGCCTTCGCGACCTTGTGGTCTTCAAATATTCGGTCGCGCGCTGCTCGAAGAAGTTAGCGCGCGACCAGGTCTCGGCGTTGATCACGCGGTCGTAGATTGACTACTGCTCCTTCTTGAACAAATCCTGGAAGATGAGGTGGCCCCAAGTGCGGCCGCGTGCGTGCACAAGCGCGCCACCCTCGTCGAGCTTTCCCAGCTTGACGGGTGCGAACCCGAGTTGTTTGGCCAAGGCCGCCACGGCGGCGGTCGCGTCCTCGTCGTCACCAGACAGAAAGACGACCCGGTGGCCGCCCTCGACGATCGGATCGGCAGCCAGGGTGGCCGCAGCCAGGTGATTGAACCCTTTGACGAGCTTGGCGCCGGTGAACGCCTTCGCGACGAAGGCGGAGGACGGCAGACCGTCCAGCTCTTCGGGGAGAACTCCAAAAGTGTTCATCGCGTCGATGACCGTCTTGCCTTCCCAGTTCGGCAGGGCTTTCGCGACCTCGCGATGCTCCCAGAACGGGACCGCCAAGATGATTGTGTCGGCCTCGAGCGCATCCCGCAGCGACTTGGCAATGACCGTGGGTCCAATCGCCCGAGCCTGCGGCGCCAATGCCTCGGGCGGCCGGCGGCTCGCGACGGCCACCTTGATTTTCTTACGGGCGAAGGCCTGGGCGAGGGCCTGGCCTATCTTGCCGAATCCTACAATTGCATAGCTCATAATACTTCTCCGATCCGTGTTGATGTCGATTCCCGGCCCTCAACGGCGCTGGTTAATTGAATGGAGTGCCGGCCGGGCGTGGCGCCTCAGAGTTGCGCAAGGCCGCCGTCGACGGCGACCTCGCTGGCGGTCATGAAGCTGCTGTCCGACGACGCGAGAAAGGCGGCGACGGCCCCGATCTCCGCCGGATCAGCCATTCGCTGGAGCGGTGTCATCGCGGCGAAGACCTTCTGGCCCTCCTCGCCCAGCGCTTCTTTCGCGAGTTCGGTCGCGGTCGCCCCGGGCGACAGCACGTTGACCCGGATGCCGGTGCCCTTCAGGTCCTCCGCCCAGGTCCGCGCGAGGTTGCGCACTGCCGCCTTGCTCGCGCTGTAGGCGCTCATTGCCGGGGCGCCCGTGGTGCCGGCGCTCGATCCGGTCAGGATTATCGAACCGCCTTGGCCCATCAGCGGCAGCGCCTTCTGGACAGTGAAGATCGTACCCTTCACATTGGTGTCGAAGGTTTCGTCGATGTGCTCGGCGGTGATCTCGCCGAGCGCAAGCTGGCTTCCCGCCCCGGCATTGGCGAAGACGATGTCGAGGGTTCCGCGCTCGGCCTTCACCGTCGCGTAGAGTCGGTCGAGGTCGGCCTCATCCGAGACCGAGCCCGTCACCGCGCGGGCATTTGGCCCGAGCTCGGCCAGAGCCGCGTCGAGCGTTTCCTGCCGGCGGCCGAAGATGAAGACGAAGGCGCCCTCCTCGATGAAGCGCTTTGCCGCGGCGCGGCCGATGCCGGTAGCGCCGCCGGTGATGACTGCAACCTTCCCGTTTAGCTTTCCCATGACTTTTCCTTCCAGGCTCTGCCTTTGATCGTTCGGGAAGAACCCCGAGAGCCTGGAAATAAGTCTGCAGGGGTCAGGCTTTGAGTGCGGAAGTGCGCACATCGGTGGTGCAAAATCGATCCGGTCGGACGACTGCCGCCAGCCGCGACGAATTGGTGTCCGTCGTTCGGAATTGGGCCGCGCTCGTCGACATAAGCTATGATAACCGCCCACACTGCTGTACGACTGCGTTGGATACGGGCTTTGGAAAGCGCACCGCGCGGTGCGGGATCGCGCCATGATCGACTGGGATGATGTTCGCTATTTTCTGGCCGTGGCGCGCGGAGGCTCGGTGCGGGCCGCCGGCGAGCGCCTCAGTGTGAACCACTCGACCGTGCTACGACGCGTTGCACAGCTCGAGGAACGCCTCGGGGCGCAAATGTTCGAAAAGCTGCCTTCGGGCTACCGCCTGACGGCTGCGGGCGAGGAGGTGCTCGAGCTCGCGAACCAGATGGAAGCGTCGTCGCACCAGTTGGAGACACGCGTCTTCGGGCGCGACCAGAGCGTGCGCGGGCTTCTGCGGGTGACATTGGCTCCGACCCTTGCGACACACCTGCTCATGCCTGATTTCGCCGAGTTCGCGCGTCTGCATCCGGACATCGAGATGGACGTCTTGTCGTCCGGGGAGCTGGCAAATCTGACCAACCGAGAGGCCGACGTGGCGATCCGCGTCGTCTATGACCGCAAAACCCTGCCGCTCAATCTTCACGGCCTGAAGGGGCCAGAGTTGTTCGGCGGCGTCTATATGTCCCGCGATCGACTTGCCGCCTGGCATGCGGGCGCGCCCGATCCCGTCCGGTGGATCGTCATAAGCATTCATGGAATTCCGGACTGGGCTCGCGAGGGCGAGGTTCGCACCACGGAGGTTCCATTCAGGACCACGGACGCCGAGGCACAGATCGTTGCGGTACGGCAAGGGCTCGGGATCACGACACTGCCGTGCTTCGTCGGAGATGCCGACCCCCTGCTGGTGAGGGTGCCGGGTACCGACCTGCACATGTACGGAACGCTCTGGCTTCTCACGCAGGGGGAGACACGCAAGACGAAGCGCGTGCGGCTCTTCACGGAATTCGTATCCCGCAGGCTCGCCGCGTACGCTCCGCTTCTCGCGGGACTTTCCATATCGCGCGACTGACGCCTGGCGGGTTGACGGCCTGCCTTGCCGACGGCTTTTCGGGGGGCTTGCCGGCTGCTTATGATCGCCGCTTTCCGGCTATCATTGGCGCCGCCTCAGGTGGAAAATGCTTCGATGGAAACTGTCCGATTTCCCAAGCTCACGACACCAAGGCTCGTGCTTCGGGCGCCGAGAAAACGGGATATCCCGGCATGGTTTGCGCGCGCGACGGATGTCGAATCCGCCTCTCTTGCCGGCGATCCTGTTCCCGACAACATAAGCGCGGGCGAGCGATGGTTCGCCCGTTCGCGTCAGCGTTTCGCTGACGGTACGGCGATCCAGTGGTCCATAGATCAAGTAGGAGTTTCGGAAGCGATCGGGACAATAACCCTGTCCTTCGGCGCAACCGACGCCAAGGCAGCCGCATTGGGATTTGTGCTCGCGCGTGCGCATTGGGGGCACGGACTGGGCAGCGAGGCGGCGCGCGAAGTCCTCCGCTACGCTTTCGAAACTCTGGTACTTGAACGGGTGACGGGCGAAGCGGCGGCGCGCAATTTTGCCTCGGTGCGGATATTTGCGAAGCTTGGATTCAAACATGTCGAGAGCTTCATCGATGAGTCCGACGGCGAGCGTTGCGAGCGCTTTACGCTCGACCGAGACATCGGGCCGTCACTGTTGGCAAGCAACGCGATGCCGGACTGCTAGGGCTCTGAGCCATGCCCAATAGCGTTGCTCCGGCGAGTCGATACTGATCTGCGCTTGCGCGCCATTCTCTCGACAAGACCAACGGCTGGACGCGATCGAGCGCAGGCAGGTTCAATTGGTGCTGGTTGTGGCGGTGAACCCGCACTGCTTCCGTTCCATATCGATCTGCTTCGTGATGCGGACGGCGTTCTGTGCGTAGGCTTCCGTCACGGAGCCACTATTCACGGTCTTGTCCTTCAGCGGACTCACGCCTTCGCAGAGGTGGAAAACATGCGGCTCGGTGGACTTCGCGGCTCCGTTTTCGGGCGCGATCCAGTAGACGACATCCTGGCCTGCGGGGTGGCTCGCGTCTCGCGTCGCCGCCGCCACCGCCGCGGTGTCCGTCGCGATCGCCTGCGCCTGAGCGGCGACGTCGGGGGAACAGGCGGTGGTGGGCTGCCCCGACTTGATCTGGGCTGCGCATGCGTTCATATCCTGGGTGTATTGTTCGACAGACGGGGGTTTGAAGCTGATCCCCATGACCGTCGCGAGCACGGCCAGCGCAGCGCCGACGCCGCCGGCAACCTTCTTGGTCTGCGGATCCATGTTTTTGTCGGTGAGGATCAGGAAAACCAGCGGGAGAAAGGCAATCAGCGTGATGATTGCGCCGAGCTGGTTTTGGAAGAAGAACCTGGCCGTGTCGGATGCACGGGCCGGATCGTGCCTGTTTGCCGCCTTCCACAGCAAGTTGCCGGCGATTGCGAAAATCGCGATGCCGACCAGAAGGCCGATGATCAGCGGCAGGTGTGCCTGATCGAATTTGTTCTGGCGAAGCAGCATAATCCCGTAGATTTCGCCGCCAATGGCGACGATCCACGAGAGTGCGGCGAAAAGACGAAGACGCGTGGCGGAGGACTTCTGGCCCTGCGTCGCTTGCCAATCCTTGGTAACGTCTGACTTGTTGTCGGTCATTGACCAGATCCCCTGATATCGACACTTAGGCGGGCGGCGTTAGCAGCGTCATTGAACGAGCATTACTTGCCTTAGCGACGCGGGCAAAAATGTGAGCGCCACGGCAGGCTTAATCCTCATACATATTGCGCATGAGTGAATCCGTCCATACTCATTGAGGCAGACGCCTATGCAGCGATGGCTCCGTTAATCTCTGGCCCGAACTGACGACACCAGCCGAAAATCGAAATTGCCATTGCCATCTCCGTGGTTCCTTCCTCGGCGGCTTTCGCACACCCTGCGGCGCCCGAACATTCGCTTCTCGCACTGTGGGGTTATGATAGCCTGGGCGACCGAAAGATCGAATACGACGCGAATTCCACAATGACGATGACCACGACACCAACTGCGGTATTGCGTGGCATGGAGCTCAGCATCCCTCGCGAGAATGCACCCGGCAGACTATGTCCGAGCGATCACCAGGGAGGCGTGGCGTCGATGCTCGCCGCGCTCGCCCGATGAACCGTTGGCAACTTGCTCATGGACGGTATCTCGATCTTGGTGCGAGATCGTTACTGATGGGGATCTTGAACGTTACGCCGGACAGTTTTTCCGACGGTGGAGAATTCGATCGGCCGGAGCGGGCACTCGAACAGGCACGGCGTATGATCGGCGAGGGCGCGGCGATCATTGATGTCGGGGGCGAGTCCACCAGGCCCGGCGCCGGCAGCGTTTCGGCGCTTGAGGAACAATCGCGTATCCTCCCGATCATCGAGGCGCTGTCGTCGGACGGCGACTGCATCGTTTCGGTTGACAGCTATCGGGCCGAGACGGCGCGTCTCGCGGTCGCGGCGGGCGCACATATCGTCAACGACGTACATGGCCTGCAGCGCGAACCCGACATTGCGCACGTCGCGGCGGAAGCTGGCGCTGGCCTGGTCATCATGCACACCGGGCGCGACCGGGAAAAATTGGCCGATGTAATCGCCGACCAGTTCCTGTTTCTGAACAGATCGCTGGAGATCGCTCGCAACGCCGGCATTCCGGACGACTGCATCGTGCTGGACCCAGGCTTCGCTTTCGCCAAGAGCGGAGAGGAGAACCTTGAACTCATGGCTCGCTTCGGCGAACTGCGCGCTCTTGGTTTTCCATGGCTCGTCGGCACCTCGCGCAAGCGGCTTGCCCATCACCTGGTCGGCGAAAGCGACGAAGGGCGGGACGTTGGCACAGCTGCAACCAGCGTCATCCTGCGGTTGAAGGGTGCTTCGATTTTTCGTGTGCACAATGTCGGGATCAATCGCGATGCCCTGGCTTTCGCCGACGCAGTGCGCGAGCGCGAGAATACGGCGGAATGAAAGAACCTGTCAGGCGGGCTCGGTCACGACGCCGATACGCCGGTAGGTGAATGGTTCGTCCTCCGAAGGAACTGTCGCGGTACGCTTGGCTTCGTCGATCAGCATCGCCATGCGCGCGTGGATCGGCGACTTCGCGCAAGCCGGATCCGTTGCGGCGGCATCGCCGGCGATCACCATCGCCTGGCAGCGGCAACCGCCCCAGTCGATCTCGCGTCGTTCACAGCCGCGACAGGGTTCCTGCATCCAGTCCGTGCCGCGGAAGGCATTGAACGCCGGCGAATCGGCCCAGATCGAGGAGAGGGTGTGTGGTTTGAAACGCTCGAAGCTGAGCGACGGGATCGTCTGCGCGGCATGGCACGGCAGCACGGTGCCGTCAGGCGCCACCATGAACGCGTCACGCGCCCAGCCACCCATGCACGGTTTGGGGTAGATGGCGAAATAGTCTGGTGTCACGAAATCGATGTTGATAATGCCGGCCAGCCGCTCGCGTGCTTCCGCGACGATTTCCGCCTGCCGGTCGACTGCTGCACGCTCGGGCATCAGCTGATCGCGATTGATCAAAGCCCAGCCAGCGTACTGGACGTTGGCGATCTCGAGCCTCTCCGCGTCCAGCGAAAGGGCAAGATCGATGAACTCCGGTACCTCCTCGATGTTATGGCGATGGATCGGCGCGTTGATGGTGAGAGGCAAGCCGGCAGCTCGCGCGCGGCGTGCCGTCTCCAGCTTCTTGTCGTGGCTGCCTTTGTGGTTGCCGATGCGTTCGGTGGTCTCAGGCCGTGCGCCCTGAAAGCTCAATTGCAGATGGTCGAGCCCGGCTTCGGCAAATGCTTCGATGCGGCCTTCGGCGATGCCGACGCCCGCGGTAATCAGATTTGTATAGACGCCGCGCGCTGAAAGTCCGGCGATCAATTGCTCGAGGTCGCGGCGCAGCGTCGGCTCACCGCCTGACAGATGCACCTGCAGAACACCGAGATCGGCGGCCTCCGAGAACAGGCTGAGCCAGGTCTGTGTGTCGAGTTCGCGATTGGCCTTCTGCAATTCGAGCGGGTTGGAGCAATAAGGACATTGCAGCGGGCAGCGATGTGTCAGTTCCGCCAGCATGCCGATAGGAGGGAGGAGGGGCGTGTTCATAGCTTCACCAGCAGCTTGTCCGACCACTCTTGCAGGAAGGCGATGACGTCGGCCGCCACGGCCTCCTCCTCGGCCTCATAATCCGTGGCAAGGCCGGCGATGATTTCGCCGACCGTGGACCGTCCGTCGCAGCGCCGCAATATGTCGAGGCTGATATCGTTCGGCCAGAATATTCTCTCCGGTGACAGCACGGCGAATGCCTGCCGCACGGAATCGTACTGTATGCGCACGTGCTTCGGCAGGAAGGGTATCGATCCCAGCGACACCAAGGCTCTTTCGCGCAGCATCATCATGGGGCTGCCTCGGGGCGGAAGGCGCCGGGCGGTATGTTTCCCGGCTCGCCATAGGCGTGTTGAAGCGCATCAAGCATGGCCCAGAGTATATCGCATTTGAACACCAGCGCATCTATTGCCTGCTGCTGGCGTTCCGCCGTATCAGCATGGCTGAGCACGTAGGTGAGGGCGAAGTCGGCGTCGCGCGAGGCTTGTTCGGGCCGTTGCTTGAAATAGGCCAGCGTATCCTCGGTGATATAATCGTATTTGGCCAGCATCGCCGGTACGCGCTCGCCGATGATAAGCGGTGAGAACATCTCGGTCAGCGACGACGCGACCGCCTCGAACAGCGTTCGGTTGGTGCAAAAGGAGAGGTATGCCCCCACGGCGAACCGTGTCGCCGGCAGTGCCAGCCTTTCGCTCTTCACGGCCTCGGCATCCAGGCCGAGCGAGGTTGCCAGATGCAGCCAGCGCGCGATACCGCCGCTCCAGCCGTCCTCGCCATCATGGTCTTCGATACGTTTGCGCCAGGCGGCGCGAAACGCCGGATCCTCGGCATGTGCGAGGATCATGGCATCCTTGCGCGGGATGACAGCCTGGTAGCAATAACGGTTCAGCGCCCAGGCCTTCATCTCGGCCTTCGACAGCGCGCCGCTGGTCATCCTGTGATGGAAGGGATGATGATTGTGGTAGCGCTCGGCGCCGACCTGCCTCAGCACGGCTTCGAGATCGCTCGTGGACAGGCCGCCTTTGGCCGCATCGCGGAAATCGTTCAAAATTCCATCTCCATGCCGTCGCCTGCGACTTCCCAGCCTGCCGCCTTGACCGCCGCGTGTTCGGCCGAATTCTCGTCAAGGATCGGATTGGTGTTGTTGATATGGACGAAGACGCGGCGGCCCAGCCTCACATCGGCCAGGCTGGCGATCGAACCCGCGTCTCCCGAAATCGCCAGATGCCCCATGCGCGTGCCGGTTTTCTGACCGACGCCGGCGACGATCATCTCGTCGTCGGTGTAGACAGTGCCGTCGAACAGAAGACAGGCTGCATCGCAAAGACGCGCGCGCAGCGTCGCATCGATGCGCGCGCAGCCTGGGATGTAGAAGACAGAATCGCGGCTGCCGATACCCGCAATTCGGACTCCAATCGTGTCACCGGCGTCGGAGCTGAAATTGGCATCCGGATGGTCTTTGTCCTCCAGATAGAGTGCTATCTTTCCAGGCACCGGAAAGCTCTCGATCATCACGCCGGTCTCGCTGCCTTCGGCATCGCAGATGACCAATTCTTTCGCTGTCGGCAGGATGCGCCGCGGCACGACCGCCGGATCGAGAACGTTGAAAATCGAATTCGCCTCCAGCGTCGCCAGAACCTGCGCCGTTGCATAGATGGCGAAAGGCTGCCGCTCGCGCAGGCTGAGCAGTCCGGCGATATGATCGACATCGGCATTGGTCAGCACCACCGCGCGGATAGGGGTCGAGCGCAGCGGCGCGTCGCCCGCAGGTTGCAACTCTGGCGTTGCCGCGATCTGCTGGCGAATGTCGGGTGAGGCATTGAAAAGGACCCAGCCGACCCCATCCGCCGAGGCGATGACACTTGATTGGGTTCGTGAATGCACGCCAGCCATCCCGGAGCGGGCCGCACGACTGAGACGATAATTGCAATTCCATTGCGGAAAGCCGCCGCCTGCCGCCGATCCGATGATCCTCAAACGCATGAAAATGCCCGCCCCGCGGCTTCTCTGACCAGCAGGCAATTTGCAGCCCTGAAAAGTGCCGCGCGCGCCCTACACGCGTCAAAACCTTTCGCCAAAACCCTTGCGGGGATGCGTGCCCCTGTTGCCAGGGACACGCACCTCTGCGGCCTACCTCTTGGGAGTAATTTCGGCAGGCAGATACCGAGAAATTTCCATGCCCGCAGCAACCTGGCACATGGTCGGTTTTTTCCAGTTCTTCTTCATGACATTTCTCCTCTTATACCAGTCCGTAGGGACCGATCCCTGTTGTTAGCCAACCATTGCAGGGCACCGAAGCAATGGCTCGTCCATCACGTCTCAAAATGGACAAACGAAAAAGTAGGTTTTGAAAAATCGAAAAGCAAAACTACCGGGAATAATTGCATAACCTTCCTTCAATTGTTCGTTTCATATGGTCTTTTCACCTCCAGCGGAAGATTTGAACCTTCCCACCCATCGGCCCCGAGAGGATACCAGATTACCGAACTGTAGCCCCACTCGATCGCCCGTTTGGCGGCATTCCAGGACATCCAGCAATTCGTCATGCAATAGAACAGAATCGCTCGCGATTTGTCCGTGCCGGCCTTGGCTTCGAGGCCTTGGCGAAAATAGCCGGCGGTCTCTTGCGGAATAGCGCCGTATCCCACGTTGGCCAGCCATGTACTGCCTGGAATGTCCTTTCTAACCTTATCTCTCCATATCGTTCCTGCCGGCAAATTGGTCGGCTTGGGCGTGTTCGGCATCACGTCGAAGAAGACTGCTTTCTTCGCTCGCCACAGCGCTTCAGCTTCCGCCGTCGTCACCACCCTGGCGCCTTGCAGCGTCGGCGGCACCGGCGCCCGATAGTCGTCCATCCGATACCCCCTGGGTTCGGCGATCTCGCCAGCCCGCGTCGGTTCGGCCAGACCCATAAGGCTCGCAGCGACCAGCAAAAAAACAGCCTCCCTTCCCTTCATTGGGTGATCGGTTTGTCGTGTTCGTCGATCAGCGGCACGTTGTAACTCAGCAGGAGCCTGTTGATCTCCGCCTGGTTTTCCCTGATCACCCGGTTGAGCGTCCGCTTCCATTCCTGGTCGGACGGACGTACGCCCATGGTGATGCGGTAGGACATGCGCGAGCCGGTTTTTTCCTTTACCAGCGGAACAATCGCCACATCGGCTCCAAGTTGCTTGGCATAGTAGCCTGCCATCGGTCCCCACAGGACCGCCGCGTCGATCTTGTGGGCCAGCATGTCCTTGATCATGACCTCCCCCATGGAGGGGGTGACACGCGTATCCACCGCAAGCGGATAGATCTTGGCGGTCCGCAGAAGCTTGTTGGCGGCCATGTTGGCGGTTGGCGGCGTGCGCTCGACAACCCCGATCGTCTTGCCCGTGAGTTTGGGATCCTCGATCGTTTCGACGCCCTCCATATCGTTGCCTTTCGGGTAGACCAGCACATAGGTGGAGCGATAATAGGCGTTGGTGTTCTGCACCAGTTCATCGCCTTGGGCATAGCCCATGATGATGTCGCATCGGTTGGCCCCCAGCGTGTTGCGAACGAAGCCGGTGACAAGTGGAAACCAGGTATAGGCGACGGACTTCCGTCCGGTTTTCGCGGCTACCAGTTCGGCAAGTTTGTTTTCGAAGCCTTCGCCGCTCTTGTCGGTGAAGGGCATATTCGAAGGATCGGCGCAGACGCGCAGAATGTCGGGATCGACCAGTTCTCCCGCCGCGCCGAGGCCGGCGCCTTGCGCCTGCGCGTTCGATGGCAACAAGGCCAGCGCGCCTAGAATCGGCAGAACGACGCGCAGCTTCAATGCACCGCAGCCGTTCATGTCATCCGCCCATGCAGGATGCTTCGGCATCCTTCGCCGCCTGCGGCTTGTCTTCGTGCTTGGGCGGCCTGCCGCGTGGCGCCGCACCATCGGCGCGCGCGCGCAGGTAGACATAGAGATCGTCCAGGTAGCAATAGACGTTCTTGTTGTCGCCAAAGGCAGGCATGACGTTTTCCTTGCCGCCGCCGACATTCTTGCGGCCCTCGGCGACGATCGAGAGGAACGTGGCGTAGTCCATGGTTTTCAAGCTGTTGACCAGGGCCGGCGCGTAGCTCGAACCTGTCGCATCCTGTCCGTGACAGACATGGCAATCGGAGTGATACCGGCGGTAGCCGCTGAACGTGTACCAGTCGACGGTTCCGTTCTCGATCTTGTAGGTCGGATTTCCATCCGCATCCAAATACTTGCCGCCTTCTTGCTTCACCGCCTTGGCTTTTTCCATGCTGTCCTCGGCCCACGCCACGCCTGAGCTTGCCAGAGGCAGCAGAGCCAGGACGAAAGCCGAAATTACAATGCGAACGGACATTCAAACGCTTCCTTCATTTGCCGTGGACACGGTTTTGCTGCCGTGGCCGGCATTGATCGGTGTGTCGGGGGTGCAACCGCATCGAGAGCCCGGCCATGGTTTCGGATGATCCGGGCTCTCGTTTTTCAAACCTCCGGTCCAACAAGACCTGAGGCGTGCTTAAGGTTCCCCGCCCGTCAGTCCGGGAGACCGAAGACGGTGAGCTGACCGCCCAGCGTCGTATAGTCGGCAAGTGCCGCGTAGCCGCCGACGGCACCCAGACCAGCGGTACCAACGACCGCGGACTGATCGCCTTGCGCACGGCCCTGATCGACGGCGCCATGCCAGGCAGCAGCGTTGTCAGGCGAAAGCAGACCGCCTGCCAGACCGATACCTGCCCACCCACCGACGCCGGACAGAACGGCGATGTACTGCTTGCCGTCATGCTCGTACGTGGTGATGTTGCCGATGATGCCGGACGGGGTCTTGAACTTGTAAAGTTCCTTGCCGTCCTTATCGACCGCCTTGATGTAGCCTTCGAGCGTGCCGTAGAAGACGACGTCGCCATCTGTCGCCAACGCGCCCGACCACACGGAGAACTTCTCAGGCTTCGACCAGACGATCTCGCCCTTGGCCGCATCCCAGGCAATGAAGTTGCCCATGCTGCCGTCGCCGCCAGGTGCCGGGTACATCGACACTGTGGCGCCAACATAAGGCTGACCGGCGGTGTAGCTTACCTTGTACGGCTCATAGTCCATGCAGACATGGTTGGTCGGAACATAGAACAGGCCGGTTTTCGGCGAATAGGCAGCCGGCTGTTGATCCTTCGTTCCAAGCGCCGCCGGGCAAATACCCGTCGAGTTGGTGTCTTCGCCGTTCTGCTGGGTCGAATATTTCGCCACGACCTGCGGGCGACCATACTGTTCGCTCTTTGGGTCCATGACGACTTCCGTCGCCCAGTTCACCGCTGGATCGTATTTCTTGGCGACGAGAAGCTCGCCGGTGGCGCGATCCATGGTGTAGGCGAAACCATTACGATCGAAATGCACCAGCACGTCGTGTTTGGCGCCATTGACCTCCATGCCGTCGACGAGGATCATCTCGTTGATGCCGTCATAGTCCCATTCGTCATGCGGGGTCATCTGGTAGAGCCATTTGGCAACACCGGTATCGGCATCGCGGGCCATGATCGTCATTGACCAGCGGTTGTCGCCAGGCCGTTGGACCGGGTTCCATGTCGAGGGATTGCCGGTGCCGTAGTAGACCAGGTTCAGCTTGGGATCATAGGAATACCATCCCCATGTCGTGCCGCCGCCTGTCTTCCATTGCTCGCCTTCCCAGGTGTTGGTGCCGGAATCCTTGCCTACCGGCTTGCCCAGCTGGGTGGTTTTCTCGGGATCGATCAGGGTGTCGGCGTCGGGACCTTCCGAATAGGCTTTCCAGGCAAGTTTGCCGTCTTTCAGATTGTAGGCGGCCAGCCAGCCGCGAACGCCGAATTCGGCGCCGGACACGCCGATGAGTACCTTATCCTTGACCACGACGGGGGCAGCCGTGCCGGATTCGCCTTTGCCGCCGTCGGTCATGTCGCCATTCTTGACCGACCAGACGACCTTGCCGGTCTTTGCATCGAGGGCGACGACCGTGGTGTCGGCCTGATTGAGAATGATCTTGCCGTCACCATAGGCAACACCGCGATTGACCGTATCGCAACACATGATCGGAATGACATTCGGATCCTGCTTGGGCTCGTATTTCCAGAGGATCTTCCCGTCATTCTTGAGGTCGAGCGCAAAGACATTGTTTGGGAAGGGCGTATGGACATACATCACATCGCCGATGATCAGCGGTCCACCCTCATGCCCGCGCAGCACGCCGGTGGAAAAGGTCCATTTGACCTGCAGGTTCTTCACATTATCCGCAGTAATCTGGTTGAGTTTGGAATAGCGGGTGTTGGCGTAGTCACCCGTCTGCATCGCCCAGTTCTTCGCATCCGAAGCGAGCTTTGCAAGATCCTCGTTGGCCGACGCCGTATAGGCCGCGCCGAGCGACAGAAACGCCGCAGTGGTTAGAATATACGTAGCTTTCGTAAGTACACGCATCCGAATTCCTCCCGGGGTTCACAGTGATGAATCGACTGTCAGGCCCACAAGGGCTCGCCCAAGCGATTCACGGGGGGGAAATATTTCCGGCAGCGTGTCACGACCTAAGCCAGATGTGCAGAGGGCACCGTTACTGCCCACCTCACTTTGGCCTACGAAAGACTGTCGCCGCTCCCTAATGACGGTGACGCCCTTGAAGCCGGAAACAGGGAAAGGCTATGTCATCCCAAAAGGCTAGGCAAGCAAAAAAGGCCTAGTGCATTGTTGCGCCGCAATATTCTAAATGATGCACTGCAATATACAGAAATGAACAGAACTACAAGATTAATATGAAGTGTTTTACGCCTCCGTGGAGACCGAGAACGGTATTAAGGTAGGCTTACAGTCGATCTTTTGATCTTAATATACAACAAGGTTATTTGATAATGTTTATCGGCGCCCATCTTGGATGGCATGTAAAAAGTCTCGCCGTTGCCCGGTATTGAGCGAGATGCGAAGCGGTCGTAGGAGCCTGGGCGCGGAGCCGGTGATCAAGTCGTCATCCGCAGCTATCGCTCGTGGACAGCCCTTTCCTCCTTTGGTCGTATACGGAACTCATGGGTGCTTGACTGGCTTTACGGCGCGTTGCCAACTGGCACGCCGATCCCGTCCGGGCGCATCGAACCCGGACCAACCGGAGGTTCCTCATGATCAGATATGTTGGATTTTCGACCTTGCCGCTGCTCTTCACCGCGACGCTGGCCATCGCAAACCCGGCGGGTGCTGCGGGAGATTATCCCACGGTAACGGTTGTCGACTACGTGCTCGGCTGCATGCGAACGAACGGCCAGACGCGTCAGGCGCTGGAAAGCTGTTCCTGCTCGATCGACGTTATCGCCTCGATCCTTCCCTACGACCACTATGAGACGGCTGAGACCTTCAAGAGCATGTCTTTGACGACGGGGGAAAACGCGGGGCTGTTTCGCGAAAGCGCACCGGCGAAGGCAGCCCGTACAGAGCTGAAGCGTGCGCAGTCTGAAGCCGACGTGCGTTGCTTCTAAAGATCAAGCGTGCCCATCGCGGTGGCAGTGCGGCATACCGTATTTCGAGACTTCAGAGCCCCGTTTTCTCCAGCGGCCACTGATTGCGGAATACCTTGCCATCCGTGTCGATCGCTTCGACCTGGATTTCACCATTGCCGTGCGCCGTGAAATCGAATCGGAAATTGGGGTCTTCCGAAATCGATATTCCACCTTCCATCGAGAGGATCGGCCGGCCGGCCTGCGAGATCGACAGCTTCTGAACAAAATGCGCGGGAATGAAATACTGGGTCAGTGGATCCCGCTGCAGGCCCGAATTGTTCGGGTGGCGGATCATCAACTGCAACTCCTCTGCCTTGCTCATCGTCTCTTGGGGTGGGAACTGGCGCAACTTCATCTGCCCCATCGTCGCCATGGCCTCGTCCTGGTTCTTGACCGCAGGGGCGGAGCAGCCGCCTGACGCCTTGACGAAGGTCTGAGCCATGTGGAGTTGGCCGCCTTGAGTCTCCGCTATGGCACGCAAATAGGAATAATCGTTGACGCGCACGCGTGTCGACAGATGTGTCACCCCGGCGTCCTTGCCGATCTGGAACGTTGCCGCCACCGGCGCAGGATTGGCGTCGATGATCAAGGTCACGGATTTGATGCCGTCCGGCGCCTTGGCTGGGTCGACATAGATGTCGACAGGCACGATGGCGGCATCTTGCGCCCGCTTTGGCGCTTCGATCCTGACCACGCCGGTATCGACCAGAATAGCTCGGTCGCCGAATACGTCGCCTTTCAAGTCTTCCCAGATCTTCTCCGAAGAAGCCGTTGTTTGCTGTGCGTTGGCGGCTGAGGAGACGCCGAACAGCGTACCGATGGTCAAGATGATTGCGGCCAAGAATGGTGCAAGCGACAAGGCGAACTGCCTGCTCGCGTAAGCGTGATTTTGCATTTCGATGCCTCCACCAATGCAACAGAGGTGGTGCCCAGGCTGGCATTTAGAATATGCCTTTGACGACGCGTTGGCAAATCGCCCCACTTCATGATCTCTGGCGCATGTCGGTGTGGTCTATTCCCATTCGAGTTCAGCAAAAGCAGCTGTTGCGTTGCGCTCATTGTAGTCGTCGAACAGGTGCCATTTGCCCCGTTCGCTTCCGGCGGCGGTTTTGACGGCCTCTCGGAGCGGCGTCCCGTCGACGATCGCGTTGCGGATATCGCGCGCCAGAATCTCGAAATAGCGCCGTTCTCCTGCCAGCGCCTGCGGCCAGTCGGCCGGTACCGGACCATGACCCGGAACGACGCGCGCGGCGCCGATCGCGGCGAGCGCATCCATCTGGCGGAGCCAGCCAAGCAGCGATCCGTCGAGCGTCGGCAAGGAGCCCATGAACACGAGATCGCCGGCAAAGAGCGTGCTGGTCTCGGGGTCGAAGACGGTCAGGTCGTTATCGGTGTGCGCAGCCTTCCATGCCCGCAGTTCGAGCATGCGCCCGCCGAGGTCGAGTTCCAGGCGATCGTCAACCAGCATCGCCGGCGAAACGATCTCGACTCCCTTCATAAGCGCCTCGCCGACCTGTTCGCGATAATTGTGCAGATAGAACGCGCCACGCGCCTCGAGGGCACGCGGCAGATTGCGATGGCCAACAATGGTCGCGCCGATCTCCCGGAATGCCGCATTGCCGAAAATGTGGTCGGGATGCATGTGGGTGTTGATCAGGAAGCGAACCGGTTTTGCGGTTATCTTTCCGATCGCGGCGAGCAAGGCGTGCGCCTCGATCAGGCTGCCGCCACTGTCGACGACGGCAACTGCATCGGTGCCGACGACGACCCCCAGATTGCAGATCGCACCGTCGTTGGTTGTAGTCATCAATTCATCCACGCCCTGAAAGGCGAAGACGCCGTCGGCGATTTGGCGGACCGAGAACCGCAGGCCGCCGGCCGCGGCCAAGGCGGCTCGTCCGAGGCAGCACGGCAGCAAGGCAGCACTGACGGCGGTGCAGGCAAACCCACTCACAACCCTGCGTCGTAGCCGATCAATCGACATGGGGTCCTCCGATATGCATTCGCCATCAGGGCGTTCAGGTGACGCCCGGGAACCTTTGCCGGAACGACCGCAGAAGGTCGCTCATCACCTGTGAATTGCGATGTTGCCGAGGCAACCGCACGTCGAACACGCCCAGCACATGTGCTGGTCGCGGCGCGAGCACGATGATGCGATCCGACAGCATCAGCGCCTCGCGCAGATCGTGCGTTATCATTAAGGCGGTCGTAGGCCGTGCCGACCACACCGACAGAAGCAGGTGACGAAGCCGCTCGGCGGTCTGGTGGTCGAGCGAGACAAACGGTTCGTCCAGGACAAGCATCGCCGGCTCGGTAGCGAAGGCCCTGGCAAGTGCTGCCCTGCGCGCAAGGCCGAGCGACAGTTCCGCAGGATAGAGCGAGCGCATGCCGGCGAGGCCGAGAGTTTCAAACAGACCGTCGAGGTTCTTCGTTCTCAAGCTTTTCGGCAAGGCCAGCCTGACATTCTGCTCCACCGTTCGCCACGGCAGCAAGATCGGCTCCTGGAACACGGCCGCAATGCGGTTGGAGCCTCCTTGCGGCAACTGGAAGGATCCGGAAAAATCCTTGTCCAACCCAAGCAGGATACGCAGCGTCGTGGTTTTGCCGCAGCCCGACGGTCCCAGCAAGCAGGCGAATTCGCCTTGCCGGACCTCGAAGGAAAGGTCCTGAAGCGCCGTGATCGAGACGCCTTGCGCGGACCTGAAAGTCTTTTCAGCGATATCGACCCTAAGCGGGACGACGGCGCCAACGGGTTGCATGTCGTTCAACGGGTTGCACCAGAAGAAGTTCGATGACGAGCATCACCGCCACGAAAGCCAGTGTGTAGGCAAGAATGGCGGCGACGTCGAAGAGCTGGAAATAGAGATGGATCTGGAAGCCGACGCCGTTCGACCGGCCGAGCAGTTCGACGACCAGGACGATCTTCCAGATGAGGGCGATGCCGGATCGTGACGCGGCGGCAAGATAGGGTTGCAATTGCGGCAGCAGGATGTGGCGGATGCGATCGAGAGGACCGAAGCGATAGACAGTGGCCATTTCGGCGTAGCTCGGATCAAGCGCCCTGGCGCCCTCACGCATCGTCACTACGACATTCGGGATTTTGTTCACCGCCACCGCGCCGATCGCCGCGGCCTCGTTAAGTCCGAACCAGATATAGCCGAGGACGATGACGACCAGCGCCGGGATGTTGAGGAATAGAATTACCCATGGGTTAAAAAAGCGGTCGGCGCGACGATAGCTGCCGAGCAGAACGCCGATGACCGATCCTATGATCATCGCGACGATATAGGCCGCGGCGACCCGGCCGAGGGTCGCGCCGAGATGATAGAAGAGGTCGCCGCTCGCAGCCTCCCTGAGGAGCACCTGCCAGACCTGTCCCGGCCCCGGGAGGGCACGGCTCCGCCAGACACTCGCCGCAAGGCTCCACAGCAGGCAAAGCCCGAGCAAGGAAACCGCCACGGTCAGCGCGGGCATCAGCGTTGTCGCCAAGCTGGATCGCCCGGACATGCTCGTCGGGGCACCTCGCGTGCCGTTGCTGGTTTCCGGTGCGGTCATTCCGTGCGGTCCTGCCAGAATGTGCCGGGCGCCATCTCGGGCGCGCTGCCGACCAGCTTCGCGCCACCGATCGCCGCCAGCACGTGATAGAGCTTGCCGGCGTCGGCCGCTTCCTCGGCGACCGCCCGCCTGGGGATGCCTTGGCGGTAGCGGTCGCGCAGTTTTTCCAGTTCTTTGCCTTCCGCGCGAATGATCGGCGCCAGGCGCAGCCACTCCTCGTCGGATCTGGCCAGCAGGTCCTTGGCTTGCGCGGAGGCCCTGACGAAGCCCCTGGCGGCCTCCGGGTTCTCGTTCGCCCATTGGTCGTGGAAGACGTAACCGAGTGCCGACACAGGTCCCAAGGCGCCGAGCGCACGCGCCGCATCGTTCACGCCCATCAATCGACGAAAGCCGTTGGCCTCGAGACGGGCGCAAAAATGCCAGAAATTCAGCACCGCATCGAGTTCGCCCTGCATGGCCTTTTCCGAAATCAGCGGTGGCGCGCCAAAGATGATGTCGCTGGTTGCCAACAGGTCGACCCCGTAGTCGCGTCTGGTCAGAGCCTGTATCAGGAGCCAGCTCTTGTCGAGCGGGCCGCCGGCGACGCCGATCTTCCTGTGCTTGAGGTCGGCGACCGTCCGGATCGGCGACCCCTCCTTCACCATGATCGCCCCCACGGCGGTCGAATAGGGGGCTAATGTGAGGTCGCCGCCTTCCGACCGTTGGCGCGAGACCCACAACCAGTCGGAGACGATCATGTCGATCGCACCGGCCAGCAAGGCGACGTTGGTCGCGTCCTCCCCGGCGAAATCGATGATCTCCAGATCGATCCCGTTCGCCACATCGAATTTGTGTTGCCTCAACGTGTCGAGTTCCCAACTCACGGTTCCAAACTTCAGGACACCAACGCGAATCCTGGCTGCTGCAAAGACAGGCCTTGCGGCAAGAGCAGCGACCGTGCCGAGAACCGCCAGACGCAGCGTGTTGCGCCGTGAAATCATCATGACACCTCCTCCCCGGGCTCCAGGACGTCAATCAGATCGCTCGTTCCTTGCTCGGAAAGGCGCATTTCCAGCGCATGACCTTGAGGGCCGGGTGTTCCTGAGACCATTTCGCGATCTCGCTGGGTGCAAGGAACATGCATTGGAGCAGAGAGCCGCGGCTCTCGAAATAGAGGTGTTCGTCTCGGCAATTGCCCGGATTGGTGCTGAGGCACACCGTTAATATGAGATCGACCATATCCATTTAGCACCTCTTGCGCTCCGGGACGCCTGTCTCGACTGGTCCGGCCCAATGAGGAGCCTGGACAAAATCGCCAGTTGCCGGATTCCCGAGGTGCCAGTGGAGAAACCGGATGTCTTGAAGCTACGCATTCGCCCGATAGCCGTCAACAAAGACGAATACCGGTACCCTGGGTACCCAAGCCTCTATACCTTTATACGATTGACTTTCACCCCACGCCAACTAGCTTTTCGATTCGCGCGGCGCCGCTTCACAAAGGGAAAGCGGATACTCCACCCCACCGCGTAAGGTGCATGCCAATGGATGAAAGATCGGCATGCGCAAAATCGTCCAGGGCACCCAGACGATCCATGAGGAAATGCCATGCGCGCAATCGCATTTTTCGCAGTCGTGTTTGCTGTGTCCTTCATTACAAGCCAATCCCAGGCACAGGATGCCGCGGCGGGTGAGAAGGTCTTCGCCAAATGCAAGGTCTGCCATGTCGCCGACCAGGACAAGAACAAGGTCGGCCCGTCGTTGAACGGCGTCATCGGCCGGACGGCTGGCACACACCCGGGGTTCAGTTACTCCCAAGCGATGGTCGCGGCAGGCAAGTCCGGCGTCAAATGGGACGAACCCACGCTGACGACTTACCTTCGCGATCCCAAGGCCATGGTCAAAGGAACGAAGATGGCGTTCGTCGGCCTCAAGCAGGACCAAGACATCGCCAACGTCATCGCCTATTTGAAGCAATTCTCTAAATAGCGGCGCCGCCGGCCGTTCGAACTTGCGTCCGGCCGGCGTTCGCCCCGATCAAGCACCGGCTTGCAGCCCCTGCATCGCCGCAGGCAGGTCGAAAAGGCTGTCGCAAACCTGGTCGGCGCCAAGCTCTTCAACCGGAAAATGGGTGTATCCGCCGCGCAGCAGAATGACGGGCATGCCGGCGGCGCGTGCGGCGCCTGCGTCGGCGCCACTGTCTCCGACCAGCAGCGCGTCACAGGGGTCGACTCCAAGCTGGGCGAGCGCCAGCAGCAGAGCATCGGGCGCGGGTTTCAGGCATGTCACCGCGTCTCCGCCAATGATCGCACGGAAATATTCCGTCAGTCCGAAATGCAGCAGGATCTCGCGAGTCGCCAACTGCGGTTTGTTGGTCGCCACGCCCATGGCCATTCCCTTCGCGTAGAAGTGTGTGAGAACCTCCCTGACGCCAGGCATCAGTCTTGTCAGGCCGGTCAGATGTCGGCTGTAGATCGGCGCCATGACGCGGTTGGCCTCATCGAGCGCGTTGCCGACGAGCGGCGCTCCCGACGCCGCGAAGGCCCGCTCGACCAATTTCCTGACGCCGCCACCGATCATGGCCTTGACCTGGTCCAGGCGCAACGGCGGCAGATCGCGGCTGGCCAGCAACTCGTTGACGGCGGCCGTTATATCAGGCGCCGAATCGACCAGTGTGCCGTCGAGGTCGAACAGGATCGCCTTCGGCGGTCGAAGCGACCTACCCGCGCCGACATTCATGCAGCATCCTTCCACTTGATCGAGCAGCCGATCGAGGCGATTTGGTCGAACGGACCATCCCCGGTTCGAGCAACCTGCTTCATCGCCTCGAACAGATCGCGTCGCAGCCCGAGCGGTCCAGATTCGCGTCGCGACGCGTCCAGCCGGCCGCGGTATTGCAGTCTCAGTTCGCTGTTGAAACCGAAGAAATCGGGAGTGCACACCGCTGAGTAGTCGCGCGCTACAGTCTGGGCCTCGTCGTGCATGTAAGGGAAGCTGAAGCCGTTCGTCACGGCGAAGCGCTTCATGTGGTCGAAGGAATCGTCCGGGTAGGTGTCGGCATCGTTGGAGTTGATGGCGACGAAGCCGATACCTTCGGCCTTGAGGTCATTGGCGTCGCGCACGATGCGAGAGATCACGGCCTTCACATAAGGGCAGTGATTGCAGATGAAGGCCACGACCAGGCCATTCGGGCCGGCGTGACCGAAGATGGAATGCGACGTGCCGTCGACGCCGGGCAAAACGGCATCGATGGCGGGCCAGCCGAAATCGCATACAGGTGGGACCGCAGCCATGTTCGTCTCCCCGACAACGGTTTACGCGGCTTTCCGGATCGCGCCATCGGCCGCCTGTCTGATGGCGCCGATATTGGCACGATAGGCTGCCTCGGTGCATCCCTTGAATACAGCCGAACCGGCGACCAGTACGTTGGCGCCAGCCGCGGTGACCAGCGGGGCGGTCTCGGCCGTGACTCCGCCGTCGATCTCGATGTCAATCGGGCGATGGCCAACCAAAGCCTTGATCCGTCTGACTTTCTCGACGACCGCTGAAATGAAAGCCTGGCCGCCGAAGCCTGGATTGACCGTCATCAGCAGCACCAGATCGAGCCGGTCGAGCACATACTCGATGACACTCTCCGGCGTCGACGGATTGAGCGACACCCCGGCCTTCTTGCCAAGATTCCTGATCGCCTGCAATGAGCGGTCGAGATGCGGTCCAGTCTCGGCATGCACCGTGATGATGTCGCAACCGGCATCGGCGAAGGCGGCCAGATAGGGGTCGGCCGGCGCGATCATCAGATGGCAGTCGAAGATCTTGTCCGTTCGACCACGGATCGCCTTGATGACCGGCGGACCGAAGGTGATGTTGGGCACGAAATGCCCGTCCATCACGTCGAGATGGATCCAGTCGGCGCCCGCCTGAACGACAGCTTCGACCTCGTCGCCGAGCCGCGAGAAATCCGCGGAAAGCACGGAGGGCGCGATGATTGTCCTGGTGACCATGGTCGTCGTCTCCAATTTCTGTCTTCCGTGTCGGGTCGCCGCCCGCCAGCCGGCTTCGCCCTCAGCGCGTCTTCGTCTCCGGTTCGCCTTCGAGCTTCCCTTCCGCGAATACGCGGCTGCCGCGGATATCGGATTCCTCGATGGTAATAAGGTCTGCCTTGGTCAGGGCACGGCTTCGCGATGCGAAAAGCCGATTGGCCTGGCGAAGCCGCGCCCGGTCCAGCCCATTGCGCACCGAGCGCGCGTTGGAGAAATGCGGCAGCCTCATTCGGATCGGAAGATACTCTTCGAGGGCCTGGGCGGCCGCCTCGCTGAGGCGATAATTCTGCTCCGCCAGCATGATCCCGGCGATCGATTTCAGCTCACTGACGCCGTAGTCGGGAAAATCGAGGTGGTGGGCGATGCGCGACCGCATGCCGGGATTGCTGTCGAAGAAACGATCCATCTTGTTCTTGTAGCCGGCAAGGATCACGACCAGGTCGTCACGATTATTTTCCATGCATTGCAGCAGGATCTCGATCGATTCCTGGCCGTAGTCGCGTTCGTTCTCGGGCTTGTAGAGGTAATAGGCCTCGTCGATGAAAAGCACGCCGCCCATGGCACGCTTGATCACGTCGCGCGTCTTGGGTGCGGTGTGGCCCACATACTGGCCGACGAGATCGTCGCGCGTCACCGCGACCAGGTGGCCTTCGCGGACATAGCCGAGTCGATGCAGGATTTCGGCCATCCTCAGCGCCACGGTGGTCTTGCCCGTGCCGGGGTTTCCCGTAAAGTTCATATGCAGCGTCGGTGCGCCCGACGTCAGTCCGAACTTGCGGCGAAGCCGGTCGACCAGGAGAAGAGCCGCGATCTCGCGGATGCGGTTCTTGATTGGCTTCAGGCCAATGAGTTCGCGATCGAGCTTGTCCATCACCTCGTCGATGTTGGACGCTTCGAACTCGGCCTGCAGATCAACCGATTCGTCCTGCGCGCCAGCGCCCTTTGCTATCGTGTCCAGCATGGCTCAGCTAGCTCCGCTCGCCCTCGGGCCTGTCGGTCGCATAAGGCACGATCGAATAACCCTGGCTGCGGCCGTCACGCTCCTGGCGCAGCAGCCGGAACCCGGGTTCGCTGGGCGGCCGGTTGACGATGAACGACATGCGCGGCGCTTCCCATCCCTTGGTCGAATCGAAGGCGGTTACCCGGACATACATGTTCGGACAGGCTTTCCGGCAAGCGTTGACTTCGAGCAGGATGCCCGCCGGGTCTCTCAAATCGAACATCGGGTTGCCGTACATTTCCCAATAGGTGTTTCGCGGATGCGGATCGTCCGTGTACTCGACGCTGACGGCCCAGTGGTTCTTCAGCGCATATTTGATCTGCGCCGAAATCTGCTCATCGGTCAGGTCGGGCAGGAACGAGAACTGTCCCTGCGTGACCTTGTTTCCCGGATTGGTCATCATGGCGACGGTTCCTTTCTTCTAGAAGCTGGGCGTTGCGGTTGGCACGAAGTCGGCCGTGTCGGTCGATTCATAGTTGAAGGTGACATCCTTCCAGGTCTCCAGGGCAGCCTTCAGCGGGGTGCACCATTTGGCCGCCTGTTCGAGGATTTTGGTTCCTTCGCGCAAATAATCGCGTCCCTCGTTGCGGGCCAGGATCATCGCTTCCAATGCAACGCGATTGGCCGTCGCGCCTGCCTGGATGCCGTCGGGATGGCCGATCGTGCCGCCACCGAACTGCAAGATGACGTCCTCGCCGAGATAATGGATCAACTGGTGCATCTGGCCGGCATGGATACCGCCCGAGGCGACGGGCATCACCTTGTTGAGCGAGGCCCAGTCCTGATCGAAGAACAGCCCGGTCTCGAGATTCTGCGGCGTGCGCTCCTCGCGCAGCGTGTCATAAAACCCCTTGATCATGAGCGGGTCGCCTTCCAGCTTGCCGACCACAGTGCCGGCGTGGATATGGTCGACGCCGGCCATGCGCATCCATTTGCAGATGACGCGAAAATTCATGCCGTGGTTCTTCTGGCGCGAATAGGTCGAATTGCCGGCGCGGTGCAGGTGCAGGATCATGTCGTTTCGGCGTGCCCACTTGGCCATCGACTGGATCGCCGTGTAGCCGATGACGAGATCGATCATGATGATGCAGGAGCCAAGCTGTTTGGCGAATTCGGCGCGCTCGTACATCTCCTCCATCGTGCCGGCGGTGACGTTGAGATAGTGGCCCTTGACCTCGCCAGTGGCAGCTGAAGCCTTGTTCACCGCCTCCATGCAGTAGAGGAAGCGGTCGCGCCAGTGCATGAAGGGCTGCGAGTTGATGTTCTCGTCGTCCTTGACGAAGTCGAGGCCGCCCTTCAGGGCCTCGTAAACGACGCGGCCATAGTTGCGGCCTGACAGGCCGAGCTTCGGCTTCGTCGTCGCGCCGAGCAGCGGACGGCCAAACTTGTCGAGCCGCTCACGCTCCACCACGATGCCGGTTGCGGGTCCCTGGAAGGTTTTGAGATACGCGACCGGGATACGCATGTCTTCCAGTCGCAGCGCCTTGACCGCCTTGAAGCCGAACACGTTGCCGATGATCGATGCGGTCAGGTTGGCGATCGAGCCCGGCTCGAACAGGTCGAGGTCGTAGGCGATGTAGGCGAAGTACTGTTGCTCGGTCTTGGTGCCGGGACCGGTGTTTGGAACCGGCTCGGATCTGAACGCCTTGGCGCGGTAGAGCTCGCAGGCTGTCAGCCTGTCGGTCCACACCACGGTCCAAGTCGCGGTTGAGGATTCACCGGCGATGGCGGCCGCTGCCTCCTCGTGGTCGACGCCGGGTTGCGGCGTGATCCGGAACATCGCGATCAGATCGGTCTCCTTGGGCCTGTAGTCCGGCTCCCAGTAGCCCATCTTCTTGTAAGGGATGACCCCTGACTTGTAGCGTTCCTTGCCTTCCTTGAGCGTACCCGCTGGCAGCATATCGATCTTGTTCATGACAGGTCTCCTGTTTGTTGCTCAGGCGGCTTTCGCGGTTGCGATATGGGGCGCGAGTTTTCCCGCGGCATAGCGTTTGGCCATCTCGTCCATGGCGATGACCTTGATCTTCGAGGCGTTGGACGCCGTGCCGAAACGCTCGAAGCGGTCTCGGCAAAGATCGTGCAAGGCATCCATGGCGGGCTTCAGGAATTTTCGGGGATCGAACTCGCGCGGATTCTCCGTCGCGACGCGGCGGAACTGCCCGGCCATGGCCATGCGGCAATCGGTGTCGATGTTGACCTTGCGCACGCCGTAGCGGATGCCGCGCTCGATTTCCTCCACCGGGACGCCAAAGGTCTGGGGCATCTCGCCGCCATATTTGTTGATGATGTCCTGCAGTTCCTGTGGCACGGAGGAAGAGCCATGCATGACCAGATGCGTGTTGGGTAGCTTCTCGTGGATCGCCTCGATCACCTGCATGGCCAGTATGTCGCCGTCCGGCTTGCGGGTAAATTTGTAAGCGCCGTGCGAGGTGCCGCAGGCGATCGCCAGCGCGTCCACCTGGGTTGTGGCCACGAAGTCGACCGCCTGATCGGGATCGGTCAAGAGTTGGTCGTGGGAGAGCGCGCCCTCGGCGCCGTGGCCATCCTCGGCCTCGCCCTGGCCGGTTTCCAGCGATCCGAGCACGCCCAGTTCGCCTTCGACGGAAGCCCCGACCCAATGCGCCATGCGTGTGACTCGTTCGGTTACGGCGACGTTGTAGGCATAGCTTGCCGGCGTCTTGGCATCTGCCATCAGGGATCCGTCCATCATCACCGAGGTGAAGCCGTGGCGGATCGCGGAAAGGCAGGTGGCCTCGTCGTTGCCGTGGTCCTGATGGATGCACAGCGGAATGGTCGGATGCATTTCAGTCAATGCCTCCATCATTTTGGCCAGCATGACGTCGTTGGCGTAGGACCGGGCCCCACGTGAGGCCTGGATGATGACAGGCGCGTCGCAGGCTTTGGCCGCTTCCATGATTGCGAGGCCCTGTTCCATGTTGTTGATGTTGAATGCAGGGACGCCGTAGCCGTGCTCGGCGGCATGGTCGAGAAGCTGGCGAAGGGTGATGCGGGCCATTGTGGGTCCTCCTAGATGATGAGCTTCAGCGCCGCCGCAGCAACCGCTTCGGACGTTATGTTGAAATGCCGGTACAGATCGGGGGCAGGGGCGCTGGCGCCGAAACCGGCCATGCCGACGACAGCGCCCGTCTCGCCGACCCAGCGGTCCCAGCCCAGCCGGGCCGCCGCTTCGACCGCGACGCGCGGCGCGGAGCCGAGAACGGCCTTGCGGGTGGCGCTTTCCTGCTCCTCGAAAAGCTCCCAGCATGGCATCGAGACGACCGCGGCGGCGACGCCATGCTCGGTCTCCAGCCTTTCGGCGGCGGCAACCGCGATCTCGACCTCCGAGCCGGTTGCGATCAGGGTGACGGCACGGTGCCTGGCTGGCTCGCGCAGGATGTATGCGCCCTGGCTGGAGCGGTTCGCGTCGCTGTGCGCCTCACGCAGCATCGGCAGGTTCTGGCGCGACAGCACCAGCACGCTCGGCCGATCCCTGCTCTTCAGCGCAAGTTCCCAGCATTCCGCCGTTTCGATGATATCCGCTGGGCGAAAGACATTGAGGTTCGGCGTGGCACGCAGCATCGCCAGGTGCTCGACCGGCTGATGCGTTGGGCCATCCTCGCCGAGGCCGATGGAATCATGCGTCATCACGTAGATGACGCGCTGGCCCATGAGCGAGGAGAGCCGTATCGCACCACGCGCATAGTCCGCGAAGCAGAGGAACGTACCGCCATAGGGCACGAAGCCTCCATGCAATGCGATGCCGTTCATGGCGGCGGCCATGCCGTGTTCACGAATGCCGTAGTGAATATAGCGGCCGGCATAATCGCTCGGCGCAATGCGGTTCATGCCCTTGGTGATCGTCAGATTCGAGTGCGTCAGATCGGCCGAGCCGCCGACGGTCAATTCCGTGGCGCCGTTGATGACCTCCAGCGCCATTTCGGAAGCTTTTCGCGTTGCCACCTTGGTTGCCTTCTCGACATGCTCTCGGCGAAAGGCATCGAGCGCTTCGAAGACCGCGTCGGGCAGTCTGGCGGCGACCGCGTTCTCGAGGGCCTCTCGCTGCGGCGAGGCGGCAAGCCGCTGCTCCCACGCACCCCGCATCGCTTCGCCGCGGCCGGCAATTTCGCGCCAGGCGAAAAGCACGTCGTCCGGCACCTCGAACGGCGCGAAGGTCCAGCCGATGTTCTCGCGGGTCGCGGCGATCTCTGCTTCGCCCAGCGGCGCGCCATGCGTCTTCTCCGAACCGCCGAGATTGGGGGCGCCCTTGCCGATTACAGTGCGGCAGCCAATCAGCGACGGTCGATCCGACTGCCGCGCCGCCTCGATAGCCGCGGCGACAGCTTCCATGTCGTGGCCGGAGACCGTTTGGACATCCCAGCCGGCGGCTTTGAAGCGCGCCGGCTGGTCCATCGACGTGGACAGGGAGGTTGGCCCGTCAATGGAGATCGCATTGTCGTCCCAGAACACGATCAGGCGGGAAAGCTTCAGGTGGCCGGCGAGGTCGATCGCCTCGTGGCTGATGCCTTCCTGCAGGCAGCCGTCGCCTGCAATCACATAGGTATGATGGTTGACCAGATCGGCACCGTAGCGGGCAGCAAGCATGCGCTCCGCCAGCGCCATTCCGACCGCCGTGGAAATGCCTTGTCCGAGCGGGCCGGTGGTGGTCTCGACACCAAGCGCGTGGCCATATTCGGGATGTCCGGCCGTGCGGCTGCCCAGTTGCCGAAACCGCTGCAACTCCTCGATCTGCATGTCTTCATAGCCGAGCAGATAGTGCAGCGCGTATTGCAGCATCGAGCCATGGCCGGCTGAAAGCACGAAACGGTCACGGTCGGGCCAGCCCGGCCTGGAAGGATCGATATTGATGAAGCGGTTGAACAGCACCGTTGCGACATCGGCCATGCCCATCGGCATGCCGGGGTGTCCCGAATTCGCTTTTTGGACGCTGTCCATCGCCAGCACGCGAATGGCGTTCGCCATGTCGAGCTCCGAGACGACGGCGGCGGCGGCAGGCTTTAGTGCTGTTTGGCTGGTCATGGCGTCCTCCTCACGACACACGGCTCTTGCGTTCGATCAATTGCAGGATGAGCGGCGTCAGGATCAGCTGCATGGCAAGGTCGAGCTTGTTGCCTGGCACCACGATGGAATTTGGCCGCGACATGAACGAGTCGTGGATCATCGACAGCAGATATGGAAAATCGATGCCGCGCGGATTGGCGAAGCGGATAACCAGCATCGATTCGTCAGGCGTCGGAATCCAGCGCGCGATGAAGGGGTTGGACGTATCGACGATCGGCACGCGCTGGAAATTGATGGCGGTCTGCGAGAATTGCGGGACAATGTAGCGGACATAGTCGGGCATCCGGCGCAGGATCACGTCCATCACCGCCTCGGTGGAATAGCCGCGTGTCGAACGGTCGCGATGGATCTTCTGGATCCATTCGAGATTGATGACCGGCACGACGCCGATCTTGAGATCCGCATGCTTCGCCAAATTGATCGTGTCGGTGACGACACAGCCGTGCAGCCCCTCGTAGAAGAGCAGGTCGCTGGGACCGAACTCGCGCCATTCGGTAAAGCTTCCCGGTGGCGTGCCGTACTGCTTTTCCTCTTCCTCGTCATGGATGTAGGTGCGGGTTCTTCCGGATCCCCGGCGGCCGTATTCCGCGAACACCTCTTCGAGAATCCCGAGTTCGTTGGCCGCGGCATGGAAGTGGGTGAAGTTCGGATTGCCGGCCTTCTCCTCTTCGGCCACCTTTGCCTTCATCGCGGCGCGGTCGTAGCGGTGGAATGCGTCGCCTTCGATGAACGCGGCCTCGATGTTCTCGCGCCGGAAGATCAGCTCGAAGATACGCTTGACCGAAGTGGTGCCGGCGCCCGACGAGCCGGTGATGGTGATGATGGGGTGCTTGGCTGACATGGTGCTGCTCAGGCTCTGAAGAGGCCACGGCGGCTGAACAGCGGCGCTCGTTCGCCGATGTTGCTCGGCTCGGTGTGGTAGCGGGTGACGCGCGCGACCTCCCGCGCCGACCCGAAGACCATCGGCACGCGCTGGTGCAGGCTGTCGGGTTCGATGTCCAGGATGCGGTTGATCGTATCGGTGGCCGCACCGGCAGCCTGTTCTATGAGATAGGCAATCGGGTTGGCCTCGTAGACCAGGCGCAGCCGTCCCTGACCGTAGCCCTTGCGCCGGTCGCCGGGGTAGAGAAACACGCCGCCGCGCATCAATATGCGGTAGCAGTCGGCGACCAGGGAGGCGATCCAGCGCATGTTGAAATCCTTCTCTCGCGGTCCTTCGGTGCCCTCCAGGCAGTCGTCGACATAGAGCCGCACGGCCTCGTCCCAGTGCCGGTAGTTGGCGGCGTTGATGGCGAACTCCTGGGTGCGTTGCGGAATGATCCGGCTCTCGTATGCCTGGACGAAGGTGCCGAGCCTGGCCGACAGGACGAAGATATGCGTACCGCTGCCGAGCGACAGGACGAGCGCCAACTGCGGCCCATAGATGAAGAAACCGGCGCCTAGCTGATTCACGCCCGCCTGCAAAAAAGAGGCGGCCGGATCGGCATCCGGCGCGCCAGTTGCGGGCAGGAGCGAGAAGATCGTTCCGATCGACACGTTGGTGTCGATGTTGGAAGAGCCGTCGAGCGGGTCGATGGCAATGGCGAGTGGTGCTTGCCTGTCGAGCAGGACCGGCTGCTCCAGCTCCTCGGAAGCGTAGAGCGCGACCGGAGCGTGGCGCATGGCGTCGAGGAAGATGTCGTCGGAGAAGACGTCGAGATCCTTCTGGACATCGCCGTCGGCGTTGGCGCCACGGGTCCCGGCAAAGGCGGCGCCGAGCACACCTTGATTGATGGTATTGCGGATCTTGCTGGCGGCCTGTGTCAGCTGACGGACAGTCGTTACGACCGCGGAGCGAAGTTCGTCCGGCTGGCCGAGATAGGAGTTCAGAAAAGCGTCGAGCGTTGCCGCTGGCATCGTAACCTCCCGATCCAGCCGCGTCTCCTCGGATCGGCTGGATCGGGGGAATGAAAACAAACGACACTTGATAAGTAAAATTCAATAACTTTACGTTGGTACTAAAAATAATTTAGTATGAGACATGAGAAACCTCACGCTCAAGCATTTCAAGACCATCCAGGCCATCATCAGGCACGGAAAAATTGTGAGTGCGGCCAAGGCGTTAGGTCTGTCTCCTTCAGCACTGACAATTCAGTTGCGGCAAATGGAGGAAGAATTCCAACTGGCTCTGTTCGACCGGACGTCGGACGGCATGCGTCCCACTGCCGCAGGTTTGGCCGTCGTTGAGGCAGCGCAAGCTATCGAGGAGCATCTCGGTCTGCTCGAAGACAAGATCGACGCCATCAAGGGCGTTCGTACGGGTAGCTTGAGGCTCGGCGTCGTTTCCACCGCCAAGTATTTCGCGCCGCGGTTGATGGCTGCGTTCATGAAGGAACATCCCGATATCGACATGCGGCTTGCCATCGGCAATCGTGCCCAGACAATCGACAACCTCAAGAATCACGACATCGACATCGCGCTGATGGGGCGCCCGGCGAAAGAGGTACCGGTGCGTGCTTCGGTCTTCGGCGATCACCCGCTGGTCATCATCGCGCCGCCCGAACACCCGCTGGCGGCGGCGCGCGATATCTCCAAAGAGCGCATTGCCGAGGAGCATTTCCTTATTCGCGAGCCCGGCTCCGGAACCCGCATCTCGCTGGAAATATTCCTGAGCGACGTGCCTGGCCGCATCGACGAACTCGGCGTCGAGATGGGCTCGAACGAAACGATCAAGCAGGCGGTGATGGCTGGTCTGGGCATCGCCTTCATTTCTGCCCACACGATCGCCGCGGAAACCGAAGCTGGCCGGCTCGTCATCCTCGACGTTGTCGGCATGCCGATCCGCCGACAGTGGTTCTCGGTGATACGAACCGATCACGCAATCTCGCCGGCCATGGCTACGTTCAACGACTTCCTGATGCGCAAGGGCGCGATGTATCTGCCCCTGTTCGGTAAGCTTTATCCCGATTCCTGAGCGGGATGACCGACGGATGGCGTTCGGAATCGACCGGAGCGAGACGCCGGACGTGTCGCCGGCCAAGAGACGTGAAATCCGTCGCAAGGTCGACTGAAGGTCTATTTCTTCCGACCGAGCGTTTCCGAGACGGTCCTGGACAATTGATAGAGCCGCTGCTCGATTATCGTCGGCACGTCGCAGACATAGGTCAGCGACTGGACACGTTCGTTGAAAATGCGCGTCGCGAAATTCAACTGGTCGGCACGCCGTTCGACTTCGTCCGGATCGGCGTCGGCTTTGGCACGCAGGGCGTCGACGTCGGATGCTTCCTTGCGCAATTCAGCCGCCATTTCGAGCTGCTTGTGGGCATAGCGGGAAATGCCGGAAATCACGTGCGAACGCTCGGCGTCCATGTGATCGAACATTCCCTGCACCAGCATCGCCATCTTTGGTGCGACCTGCTCCGCCGGCAGGGAAGCCGCGAAGTCCTTGATCTCCTTCTGGGCTTCGGCAATCGGCGTCCGTCGGGCCGCCACCGCCTCGACCAGCGCGGAGACGCCCGAATCCTTCGACCAATCCTTCGCCGCCGGGGGAAGCTCCGGCCCATTCCAGATCTGGCCGAGCGAGAGCTGCGGCACCTTGCGCTGCATGCAGGGCCAGTCGGGATCGGTGTTTGCCGCCCTGGCGTCCATCGGGACAAGCATGGCGACCAGAACCAGGGTGTGCACAAGTCTCATTCGCGCCATCAGCCGTTTCCTCCCGTGTCCTGTTTGCGGGTCATCAGGCCGCGCGAAGGATCGTACGCAATGATGGCGCCGCCCAGAAACAACAGCGTGCAACCGGCGACGACGCCCAGCGACAGCCAGTCGATCTGCCCATAGAAGGCGAAGCGGATCAGTTCGACGGCATAGGTGAACGGATTGGCGAGGCAGATCTTGTAGAGCAGGGGGCTTGCCTCCTGGATACGCCACAAAGGATACAGCGCCGGCGACGCGAAATAGCCTGGAAAGATGACGAAGTTCATGATGCCGGCGAAGTTTTCGAGCTGCTTGATCATGGACGACAAAAGCATGCCGAGCGCGCAAAGCATCATGCCCGACAGGAACAGCGCCGGCAGCACGTAGAGATAGCCGAGCGGCGGCGCCCTGACGCCCCACAACCAGGCGACGATCAGAAATGCGTAGACTTGCACGATCGATACGGCCACGCCGGCCAACATCTTCGACATCAGCAGGAACCAGCGCGGAAATGGGCTGACCAGCAGGATGCGCATGTTGCCCATCTCGCGGTCGTAGACCATCGACAGTGAAGACTGCATGCCGGAAAACAGCAGGATCATGCCGCACAGACCCGGAGTGATGTAGACCTCGTAGAGCACATAGGTCTTGTAAGGAGGGATGATCGACACGCCGAGCACCTGGCGGAAGCCGGCGGCGAAGATGAACAGCCAGACGAGCGGCCGCACCAGTGAGGAAATGAACCGTTCGCGTTGGTGCAGGAAGCGCAGGCACTCGCGCAGGACGATGCCTTTCAGGCAAATGAGATAGTGGCGGAGGCCGAATGGTTCAGACCCTACCGGTTTGATGCCGACGACTTTTCCGGGCATCGCAGGAGCGCTCATGACGATGTCTCCGCCATGCCCGTCTCGTCGACGCGGCTGAGCTTCGAAAAGGCATCGCGAATGGAATTTCCTCCATTTGCCTGGACGACATCCGACACCTTGCCCCTGGCGACCAGGTCACCCCGCCGCAGCACGACGACATGATCGGTATCGTCGACTTCATCGATCAGATGCGTGGCCCAGAGCACGCCGATACCATCGGTTTCGACGAGCTTGCGGATGGTGGCGAGGATGCCAGCACGCGACTCGATGTCAAGGCCGACGGTCGCTTCGTCAAGCAGGAGCAGGGAAGGTCGGTGAAGCAGCGCCCGGGCGATCTCGATGCGCCGCATCTGACCGCCGGAGAGGCTGCGTGCCTTGTCATGCTGGCGGCCCTGCATGTCGACTGTGTCAAGCAGCGCGGCGATGCGCTGCCGGGCTTCGCGTCCGCCAATGCCATGCAGCGAGGCATGGTAGGAAAGATTCTGATAGACGCTGAGATCGAGGTCGAGCGTGCGCGCCTGGAACACGATGCCGACCCGTCTGAGCCCTTCGCCCGAAGCGCTGCGGATGTCGTGGCCGAAGATGCGGATCGACCCGTGACGCGTGTCATAGAGGTGGCTGATCAGGGAGAACAGTGTTGTCTTGCCGGCCCCGTTGAGGCCGAGCAGGACGGTGAACGTCGCCGGCAAGATCGAGAACGAGACCTCTTTGAGTGCCCGCTTCGGTCCATAGGAGTGGCTGACGGCACTGACGTCGAGCGCCGCCGCCTCGTCTCCCGGTCCGCTTGTTCTCACATGCTGCATGCCCGGATCGCTCCTTCAGGACGCGTTGGCAGGACGCACTGCTATCTAGCGCGCCTGATTGCCTTTGGTCTCACTTGATCGTGATCTTGCCCTTCAGGCCCTTGTCGGCGAGGTCGGGAACCGACCAGGTATATTCGCCCGGGCGAACTGTGTGGAATTGCACCTGGATTGTTCCCGCGTCGTCGAATTCCAGCCAGGCCGGTCCGCCGTCCATATGCACCTCCAGATCGTCGATGACGATCTGGTCCATCCACACATTGCGGAACAGGTCGGTCACGAACTTGTATTCGAAACCGCCCTTGGAGGTGATCTTCCACCGATAGCCTTGGCCGGCGATCAGTTCGAAATCCTTCTGATTGACGGCATAGGTGGAATCGG
The DNA here is from genome assembly GCF_006440835.1 of Mesorhizobium sp. B2-5-11. Classification (NCBI taxonomy): domain Bacteria; kingdom Pseudomonadati; phylum Pseudomonadota; class Alphaproteobacteria; order Hyphomicrobiales; family Phyllobacteriaceae; genus Mesorhizobium; species Mesorhizobium sp. B2-5-11. Next base: position 153,169 of record NZ_VFUK01000007.1, on the reverse strand, counting down.
CCGAGCCGATAATCAATTCCGGCAGGTTCTTGCTGGCACGCGAGGGTTTTGGCGTTGCGTCATCCGCGCTTGCGCCGATCGGAGCAAGCACAAATCCGGCGAGCGCGGCGAAGATAAACCTATGGCGAAATTTCATGTCGCGATCCTCCCCTTGATCAATGTCTGCTATTTGGGCGAAATGGCCACACCCCAAGGCTGCTGGCCTACGGTGAGCGATTGGACCGGCTCGTCGGTCGCCGTATCGATGAACGTGATGTCGTTGGAGTTGCCATTCGTGGTGATCAGCGTTTTCTGGTCGGGTGTGAAGGCCAGGTGCCAGACGCGTTGGCCGACGAGGATGTATTTCTCGACCTCGTAGGTGTCGGTATTTACCACGGCGACATGGTTCGCCGGGCCGAGCGCGACATAGGCTTTCTTGCCGTCGGCGCTGATGGCGATGCCTACCGGCTGGATGGTCTCAGCCCGCAATCCCTGAATCGCGAACTGGATCTTCTTCACCACTTCGCGTTTGGCGTTATCTATGACGCTGACGGTGCCGCCGACCTCGGCGCTGACCCAGACCTGCGAGCCGTCCGGCTTGAATTCGGCAAAGCGCGGGCGCGTGTCGACCAGTACGTTATCGGTTACATCGTGGGTGCCAGTGTCGATGAAATGCGCCATGCTGGTGGTTTCCGAGGTGTTGACCATGGTCTTGCCATCAGGGCTGATACCCATGCCTTCCGGTTCCACGCCGACTGGAATCTCGGCCATGACCTGCTTGCTCTCGACGTCGATGGCGGTGACGAGGTTGTCGTCCTCATTGGCGACATAGAGCGTCTTGCCGTCAGGCGAGAGCACGAACAATTCGGGATCGGGGCCAGATGGCAGCGTGCCGACGATCTGCAGCGTCGCGGTGTCGATGATTTCGACCGTGTCGTCGTCACTGGCGCAAAGATAGACGAGTTTGCCGTCATGCGAGATGGTGATGCCGCGTGGCCTCTGGCCGACCTCGACGGTCTTCACCACCTGCATGGTGGCCGTGTCGACGACCGTCATCGTGTTGTCCTTCTCGTTGGAAACGTAGGCCGTATAGGCCGATGCCGGGCTGGCCGTGAGGCCGGCCGCGAGAATGGCGAATGCACAAGCTCGTGTCTGCACGCAAATTCCTCCCCTTTGGCCCTACTTGAGGACGCATTTCGTTTCCGGCTGATCGATACCAAGCGTATCGAGTTCGGAGAATTGGTGGAGATAGCCCTCCTGCGGCGATGTCGACACGACCGACTTGGTGTCGCCAAGCAGGATCGGCTGGCGAAGCTGGAGGTTCCATTTGCGGAAGGTGAGCTTCTGTCCCTTGAAGGCGGCAACCGAGAAATCGCCCGACCGGATGTAGTCACTGATCTTTTTGGCATCGTCGCCTTTGGTGCGCGTGGTGGCTTCGCCGACGGCACGCACTGCTGTCCACGCCGACATGTCCTTGGAAAGCATCCGCCGGCCCGTCGTCTTCAGGAAGCGGCTCTGCATCTGGATGCCGCCCCATTGCTCGCTGGCGGGATGCCACGACGATGCAACAAGCCCGGCCGTGCCGGCGACCAGCCGCGGCGTCCAGGTGCGGTAGGGCACGTAGGTGCCAAACACCTGGCTTTCGTCGGCGACAAGCACAATGTCGTGCTCCGGCAGATCCTGCGTGAATACGGAAATCTGCTGCTGTATCTGCGTGGCGCCGGTGTCGGTACGCCTGGCCGTGCCGGTGTCCTTGAATTCCTTCTCGGCGACGATCTGGCCGCCGAAACGGGTTGCCGCGCGGCGCAACGCGTCGGCGTAGAGATGGTCCTGCTCATGCGAGCCGTAGAGCAGCACCCAATTCGGCCACTTCTTCACCATGAGATACTGCGCCAGCGCATCGGCAAGCATGCTGCGCGTCGGCGCGATATGAAAAACATTGATGCGGCAGTCCTCCTCGCGCAGGCTATCGTCGGTGGCACCGATGTTGAAGATCAGCACGCCCTTGTCGCGGGCTATATCGGCGATCGACAGCAATTGTTTGGCCGAGAGGTCTGCGACGACATAGTGGTCACCTTTGGCGATCAGGTCCTCGAATGCCTGAACCGCGTCGGCTTCGGGTTTGATCTCGGTCACGTCGAGGCTGAATTTCTGGTCGGTGAATTTTCCGGTGGTGTTGTTATCGCCGATTGCCACAGTGGCGCCGGCGACACCTTCATCACGCGGCGGCAGGTCGAGCATGGAAAGCGTCAATTGCGGCGCGTAGGCCCGCAAATACCCTATCTTGATTTCAGTGACCTTTTTTTCCGGCTTCGCCGCCGCTTCCTGGGCTATCGCGCCCGGAGCGTTGACGGTCAGGGAAAAAAAGCACAAAAAGGCGGCGAGAGTGCCCGGCACCGCGCTCGTCATCGATAGTAATTACCCATTCTTGCGCTGAGGTCCGACGGGTGTCGGAGCAGCGCCAAGTCCAGGTGCCCATGGTCAACTTAGCCGACCCGCAAAATTTATCAAACCCTATCGGACGACTTTTCGCGTCTGCCCTGGCTCGGTGTCTTTTTGACAAACATGCCATGGCGGCTGAAAAGATTGCCATCTTCGATTTCGAGGTCGTTCGCAGCTATGTCATCCGCGACGTGCGCGAGAATCAAGCGGACGAAGGACAAAAGATCTTGTCCTCCAAACTGGAGAAACTGTTCAAATGACCAGAATGCTGGCCAGCGTCACCGGCATCGAAGAGGCGGAGATCGTTCTTTCGAGCGGCGCCGACATCGTCGATCTGAAGGATCCGAAGGCGGGAGCGTTGGGCGCGGTACCCACGGAAACCATCCGCCGAACGATTTCGTTCATCGCTGGTCGGGCTCCGGTCAGCGCGGTCTGCGGCGACCTGCCGATGGAACCCGAAACGATCCGCGCCAAGGCTGAAGAGATCGCGGCGACCGGCGTCGATTATGTCAAGATCGGGTTTTTCCCATCGGCTCACATCCCTGCCTGCGCGGAGGCGCTCGAACCGCTGGCCGCGCGAACGAAGTTGATCGCTGTGCTCTTTGCCGATCTGGCGCCGGACTTCGAGCTCCTGCCGGTATTCGGCAGGCACCGCTTCCACGGCGTGATGGTTGATACCGCGCAGAAGGGAAAGGGCCGGCTGCTCGACCATTTGCCACCGGAGCGGATTCCGGGATTCGTCGATCGAGCCAAGTCGCTCGGTCTGATGGTTGGCCTGAGCGGATCGCTCGAAGCCCCGGATATTCCACGTCTATTGCCTTTCGCTCCCGATTTCCTCGGCTTTCGCGGCGCGCTGTGTGGCCATGCCGACCGCGCGGGTTCAATCAGCGCCGAGGCGGTCTCGCAGATTCGCGAATTGGTCCCGGCAGAGCCTGGGACGGGCGGTAAATCGAGCATCGACTATCGCCTGTTGGCAGCGAGAGGCTATTCGCCGGGCACCGATCCGACACTGGGCACGGACAGGATTTTCGTGCGGGATTTTGTTCTGCCGGTCCAGATCGGTGCCTACAGCTTCGAGCATGGTCATACTCAAAAGGTGCGCTTTGATGTGATCGCCGACGTGCTGCAAGTCACCGACCATCCCGAGGACATGCGCCATGTGTTCTCCTATGACATCATCATGGATGGCATTCGCACCATCGTCGCGCGGGGGCACATTCAGCTCAGCGAGGCTTTGGCCGAGCAAGTGGCGGCGCACGTTCTGGAGAACCAGCGCGTCGTGCGCGTCACGGTAAGGGTGGAAAAACTCGAGCTCGGGCCTGGCGGTGTCGGCGTCGAGATCGAACGCAAGCGCCAATCGGCAGGACGCGGTGTCGCCTCCGGCTCTGCCGGCCGAAAAGACAGAGGCAGTGTTTCCCGGCCGCGCCAGCAAGGCTCCGACGTCCTCGGGCGGGCCGTCGTCAAGCTTGGCGGCAGCACTGCCCATGCGGCGGAAATGACGAGCTGGATCGCGGCGCTGGCGGGTTCCAGGTTACCGATCGTCATCGTGCCCGGCGGCGGCCTGTTTGCCGATCAGGTGCGCGAGACGCAGACCCGCATGGATTTTTCCGACACCGCCGCACATGCCATGGCGATCCTCGCCATGGAGCAGTTCGGCCAAATCATCCTCGATCGGGACGAAAGACTGACGCCGGCACGATCGCTGGAGGAGATTGTGCGAGCATTGGACGAAGGCAAGGTTCCGGTGTGGCTGCCGTCGTCACTTGCGTTGCCGGCACCGGACCTTCCGGCCTCTTGGGACATTACCTCCGATTCCCTGGCTGCCTGGCTTGGCGGGAAGCTTGGCGCGAACGCGCTGTTGCTTATCAAGCAGACCGATGCATTCTTCGACGACGATACCCCTGACAGCCTGAAGGCCAGGGGCATTGTCGACCCAGGCTTTGCCGCCATGCTGCCCGACGGCATCGATTTCCGTCTCGCCGGTCCGAAGGATGCCGCCGAGGCGGGCGCGCTACTCGCATCGGGCAAGCTGCCCGGCATCGGGATTGTGGCTTCGACCCGCTCGGCAAAGAAGGCAGGATAGCCGATGGTGAAGCTGCACGTGCCGCGCTGGGCGTGGGTTTTGACGGGGTCCGGGCATTTTTTCACGGAGAGCTTCGCACTTGTTCGCCAACTCGAACATTGCGATGTCTTCGTGTCGAAAGCCGCCAATGAAGTGCTGCGCATGTACAAGCTCAAACTCGATTTTCCGGAGACGACGCGCGTGCTGCACGACAAGACGGCGAGCGCCATTCCCGTCGGCGAATTTTACCACGGCGTCTACCACACGGTCGTGGTGGCGCCTGCCTCGTCCAACACGGTTGCCAAATGCGTCTGGGGTATATCCGATACGCTTGCCACCAACGTCTTTGCGCAAGCCGGAAAGTGCCGCGTGCCGATCATCGTCTTTGCCTGCGACACCGCACCCGAACTCGAAACCATGGCGCCGCATGGCCTGGTCAAAGTCTATCCGCGCAGGATTGACCTGGAAAACACCGAGCGGCTGAAGGGGTTCGAACGAACCCAGGTCGTCGAGTCGCTCGCGGACCTCAACGCGGCGGTTCAGCAACGCCGGGCCGAGCTGTCCGGCCATGGCTGAGCGGCTGGTCTTTCTCACGGGACATCTGGCCAGGGCACGGTTGGAAAAGCTGCTATCCGGTCTGGGCGAGACGGAGTTTTCGTGGGAGGTGGTCGACATAGGTGTCAAGGTCGCCGCACTGATGACCGAAGACATCATAAAGCGGCGTCTCATCGCGCCCAACGCCGTTGACCGCTTTATCCTGCCAGGGCGCTATCGCGGCGATATCGAGCAATTGTCGAACCATTTCGGCGTGCCCTTTGCGCGCGGTCCTGACGAGATCGCGGACCTGCCGGCCTTTCTCGGCCGTGTCGGCGAGCCGCCGGATCTTACGCGTCACGATATGCGCATCTTCGCCGAGATCGTCGATGCGCCAATGCTGTCGATCGAAGCGCTCACGCTGCGGGCGGGGACGCTAGCTGCGGCCGGCGCCGATGTCATCGATCTTGGCTGCCTGCCTGAAACGCCATTTCCGTTGCTGTCGGAGGCTGTGCGCGAGCTCAAGGCACAAGGATTTCAGGTCAGCGTCGATTCGGCCAGCGCGGACGAACTGTCGATCGGTGCACGCGCCGGTGCGGACTATCTTCTCAGCCTCGACGAGAACACGCTGCCGTTAGTGTTCGGCCATGGGGCTACGGCAGTGTTGATCCCGTCCGCCCCCGGCGATCTGGATTCGCTTGGCCGCGCTATCGATGCGGCGCAAAGGGCTGGCATTTCCTTTATCGCCGATCCCGTGTTGGATCCGATCCACTTCGGCTTCGCCCAATCGCTCGGCCGCTTCATCGAGGCGCGCCGCCGCTGGCCGAAGATCGAATTGCTGATGGGCACCGGCAATCTCACCGAACTTACCGACGCCGACAGTTCTGGCGTTACGGCCGTTCTAACGGGGCTCTGCTCGGAACTCGGGATTCGAAACGTGCTAGCCGTACATGTCAGCCCTCACACGGTGCGGACGATCGAGGAGCACGACATTGCCCGTCGCATCATGTTCGCCGCCCGCAATGACGGTGCACTGCCGCGTAGCTATCACCCAGGCTTGCTGCAGATCCACGATCGCAAGCCCTTCACGGCCTCGACCGATGATATCGCTGGATTGGCGGCCGAGGTGCGCGACGCCAACTACCGTATCGCGGCAGCGGAGGACGGCATTCATATTTTCAACGGCAAAGGGCACGCGGTTGCCACGGATGCGTTCGAATTCTTCGCCGGACTTGGCGTGGAGACCGATGGTGCGCATGCTTTCTATCTGGGCGCGGAACTGACGAAGGCCGAGATCGCGTGGCGCCTCGGCAAGCGCTATGTTCAGGACGAGCCGCTCGCATGGGGCGTTGCCGCACCGGCTCCCGAAACCGACCGTACCCGTCTTGCCAAACCGGGCGAAACGCTTCGCGCGAAGAAGGAGGGCTAGGTGCCTTACATTCGCGAGACAATCATCACCACTGTCGACAAGACAGGAAAGGTCCATATCGCGCCGATCGGCATAATCTCCGAAAAAGACGGCTGGGTCATCGCACCGTTTCGTCCCTCGGTTACGCTCGACAATCTGGCGGCGGTGCCGTTCGCCATCGCCAACTACACCGACGACGTGCGCGTCTTCGCTGGATGCCTGACCGGGCGCAAGGACTGGCCGACCGTTCCCCTTGAAGATTTTCTGGTTCCCCGGTTGGCGACTGCGCTGGCGCATTCGGTTCTCGAAGTCGAGAGCGTTGACGATGATGGCGTGCGCCCTCGCCATTTCTGCCGCGTGGTTCGAGAGGAAATGCATGCGCCCTTCACCGGCCTTAACCGCGCCAAGGCGGCTGTTCTGGAACTGGCCATCCTGGTCAGCCGGCTCGGCATGCTATCCCGCGACAAGATCGAGGCCGAGATCGCGTATCTTTCGATCTCTATCGAAAAGACAGCCGGCGCCGACGAACGGGAAGCCTGGGGTTGGCTGATGCAGCGTGTCAGCGATCACCTGGCCGCCAAAGGGTCCAGCAGCGGGGACGCGTGAGCATGACGGCGCGAGCGCCGCTACGCTGCTTGTGATCGATATCCAGCCAGCAGCGCCACCGCCGATGCTGGTGCGGCGCGGCTGGCCTCGCCGCGAACAGCGTCATGGGCGGGGACGATGTCGGCGAAATCGACAAAGCGACGTTCCATGCGCTCGGCCAGCCGCCTGATCTGCCAGCGGCCCGTTCCGGCGCCGACGATCGGAACATCTTGAGCAAGACCCCAGGCAACCAGGGATGCTGCGTCGTGGATTTTCCGCAATTGCTGCTCGCTGAACCAGCGTGCGACTTCACCCCATTCCGGCGGCGAAAGTTCAGCGGCGTCGCGCCCGACCATGCGCGCCAGTCGCGCGATTGAGCCGTGGACGGTCTTTTCCTTGCCGTCGGCGGAAGGGTGCATGTCGTCCTCCTCATCGAGCACACCCAGGATCCGGTGCGCGTCGGCGATCGAGGCGAAATACTCGTTCATCAATGGCGTCAGTCTTCGATGGACAGGAGCAGACGAGGCTACGCCGAACAGAAATGTCCTGGTAAATCCCGTATAGACCAGTTCGCCAGTCAGAAGCCGTCCGGCATCGGTGTAGCCCTCATTGACGACGGCGCCGTCCTTGATGGCGATAATGTCGGTGGTGGTGGAGCCCATATCGACGAACAGGGCATCGCCGGCCAGTTTTGCCACCAAAGAGGCTGTCGCGTGCCAGTTGGCGGAGGCGACATCAGTGCTCAGCCGCGCTGCCTGCTCGACCTCGACAAAGCCGGATGATCCGGCATAGATCAGCTTTTCGCCTGTGGGAAAACGATTGGAAATCTGACCCAGCAGCGTCGTCACGCCGATATCGCGGGACGCAAAGATGTCCGATAGTTCGCCCGTCATGGTGAACGCGTTGAGATCGGCTTTCGCATAGATCGGGGCTGTTTCGTCGAGGGCCGAGGTCAGGCTATGCAACCCTTGCCAAAGCGGCGTGGCGATCGTTACCGCGCCGACGATGCGGCCGCCTTGCGCGCGCGTCACCTTCAGATGCGCGCCGCCAATGTCGAAGCCCGCAATGATGCTCTTTCTTTTTTCCACACTTCAAGCTTTCATGACAGCAGTTGGTCGGCGAGAAAAACGTTGCGCATCATTCCGGTTCTCGACTTGAAAGGCGGCGAGGTGGTTCGCGCCCAGCAAGGAAAACGCGATCGCTACCGGCCGATCGTTACGCCGCTCAGCCGAAGTTCCGATGTCCTCGCCGTCGCCGAAGGGTTGCGCACGCTTTATCCCTTTTCGACCTTCTACATCGCCGATCTGGACGCCATCGGAGGCGGGTCTCCAAACAGTGACGCACTTGCCCGGCTGAGGGCGATGACGCAGCCGCCTGAGCTCTGGGTCGATGCCGGCGCAGCAGACAGGAAAACGCTTCTGGCGGCGCTTGCTGAACGTTCGGTGCACCCCGTGTTGGGCTCCGAATCGCAGCAGGACGATGTGCTGCTCCGGCATTTTCGCGATCATCCCGATCTCATCCTGTCCCTTGACTTCTTTGGCGATGATTTTTGCGGACCGCGTTCTCTTCTCGCTGAGCCCGAGCTTTGGCCGCAAAAGGTGATCGTCATGACGCTGACCAAAGTCGGTGCGGCCGCCGGCCCGGACTTCAGGCGGCTGGAGGAGGTCAAGGTCAAGGCGGGAAGTCGCGCGGTCATCGCGGCCGGCGGCGTCCGCGATGACAACGATATCCACGCATTGTCAGCGATGGGCATCGCCGCAGCGCTGGTCGCAACCTCACTGCACAACGCCACGCTCACACCTAGTCACCTGGCGTCGCTCGGCGCCTGATCACAGTTGCTCCTCACCCCCGAAAGGCGGGCGCCCTTCGGGAGTGTCGCTTCAAAAGCCCAGAACCCTTTTCAGCCGGCGCAACAGACCATCCGTTTCGGAAGATGGCTTTTCCTGTGCGGGGCTGTCTCTTGTCTAGGCCGCGAACGGATGCTTGACGTTGTCGCGCTGAGCGGTGGCTTCGGCGGCGGTCGGGGTTCCTGCGATAGCGCGCTGGATGGCCTCCTTTGTCGCCTCGTAGTTGTATTTCTGGATCTTGGCGTCGTCGGCCGCGTCCCAATGGATGAATACGCCAACGCAAATGAACACGTCGTCCGCTTCGTTTGCCGGAATTGTCCCGTCCGCGACGCTGTCCTGCACTGCCTTTGCAACGGCGTGCTGCGCCGGGCCGAACATCTGTACAGCCTGCTTGGCGCCCTTGATCGTGACCTTGTTGAACATCACCGTATTGGGCTTGCATTGAAGATTGGGCGCGATCACCGCCAAAAGCGAGGTAAAACCGTCCTTGTTGTTGGTGAGCGCGTTGCAAAATGCCGTTTCGACTGCGCTCCCTCGCGGCCCGATGAGCAGGTCGACATGCGCGACTTCGTTGCCGTCCCCGACCAGCGATTCACCGACCATTACCTTCGAGATTTTTGCCATGCCAATTTCCTCCAAGACACAATTATGATGTCCACGGACGCTGCAACCGAGCAGGCGCTCGATGGACAGCTATCCTTGTTGGCAGCGCCCGGATTGCCCGGACCGGTTGGCTAGATAGCCGCGGAAGCACAGCTCCCGCTTTTGGAAGTCAAGCACCAACGCCGCGATTATGCAAGCGAGTGCCTAGAGTGTGGACTAAAAGAGTAGCCACGGTCAGATCGGCCGAGGTGCCGGGGTTTACTTTGTCCGCCTTCAGCCGGCGGTCGAACTCCATGAGCAGGCGAATGCGTGACGGCTCGTCGCCGTTGGCATGGAGCGTCGCCTGAACGGAAAGAGCGTCCTGTCGCACCTGATTTGCGACTTCAATTCCGTGATTGCGCACCACGTGACTGTCGGGGAAGCCTGCGAGAAACGCCATATAGGCGAACACGGTCGGCCACATGCCGCTTTCTCCGCGAGCTAGCGCCCCTACCAACGCGGCCAGCCCTACCCCGAACACGTCGCCGAAACAGGTGTCATACTGGCGGGCGATCATATCGCGGTCGGCAGCCTCCCGCATTGCTTCCAAGAGATGAACCTTCGGCTCCTGCCGCACATCATTCGCGGCATCTCCCAGGCCGCCTGGCGCTGCCATGGCGATCGCCTCGAACACTGCCCTGGTATCGTCCATGCTCAACGCGCGCAGCAGCGAGTCGAGATTGTCCTGCAAGCTGCCACTCCTCATTTCGGCGGCGCCTATCAGAGGCCCCGCCAGGAGGACGATGCCGAGATTGGTGTTGGTTGCTACCGCCAGGCGTGTCGCACGCACCGCCTCCAGCATGCGCTGCCCGACCGAGAGGCGAGGATCGGTCAGCGGCTCGGACGAAACCTCGGCACTCATCATGAACTGGGCGGCGGACATGCCGTGTCCGTCGGCGAACAGGTGGACATTGCCCGGCTTCAGAGCTTCGATCTCCATCCGGCAGGCATCCTTGTAGCTAGCCCGGAGGCGTTCACGCGATAACGCCATCCTGCCGCTCCGTTACGAATTCGCCGGCGCGGTGAAACGGAAGGGCCGCGGCGCGGCGGTCGCTTCGGTGCGGTCGGCCAGGAATTTCAGCAGGGCATCGGCGATCGCCTCGGCGATGTTCACAGCGACCACCGATTGCAGTCCTGACCAGGCGGGCATGCTGTTCACCTCGAGTACGAACAAGCTGCCATCGTCGGCTCGCACGATGTCCACGCCGGCGAAATCCGCGCCGACAGCGGCTGACGCGGCGACAGCCAGCGATGCCAGCTCAGCCTTGCCAGGTCCCGAAACCGGCTCCGGCACGCCACCCCGGTTGACGTTCGTGATCCAGTCGTCGCTGCTGCGGCTCATCATCGCGACTGTTTCGCCGGCGCAGACAAAAACGCGGAAATCCCGGAAGGGCGGGCCGGCGCGCGACACATAGTGCTGGAGATAGTAGACGCTGTTCACCTCGTCTGCGGCGGGAAGGTCGGAGAGCGTACGGATCAGCCTTATCCCGCGGCCTTGCGCCCCGAACAATGGTTTCAGCACCAGCGGTCCCTCCCGAAGCTCCTGCGCCGCGATCTCCTTGGCGGCGGCAAGTCCTTCGACGGCGAATGTCGGTGGCGTTGGCAGGCCAGCATTTTTCAAGAGGAAAGTCGTCATCGACTTGTCGACGCAGCGTTCGACCGCCTGCGCCGAATTCCACACGGGAACCGACAGCCGGCTCAGCGCGTGCAGTACCCCGAGGCGCCGGGTGATCGCTTCGAACGATCCTGCGGCGATCGAACGGACGAGCACGGCATCGGGCAGCGCACCGCCGAAACCGGGGATCGAAAGTCCGCCCGGGCTGCCGGTGTCGAACGCGATCGCCGCCAGCGGCACGGTTGCAACAATAGCGCCCCGTCGACCAAGCCTTGCCGCGAGGCCACTTGAGCCGGTGTCCGAATTGTCGCTGACGATCAGGATGCGAGGGATCATGTGGTGCCTCGGATATGGCGGATGACGGACGGGTCTCTTTGCGCCGCCATGCTAACCGAGGCTCCGTTCGAGCATCTTTGGATCACGCCGGCCAGCGCGAAACGTATCGCCGGTTTCGATCGCCGTCACGATCACTTCGGCCGGGCTGAACAACAGTGGATCGATGGCATAGAAATCCCCCTTGAACCGCTTGAAGATCTCGGCAAAGGGTTGACCGTAGTCCCGTGAGGCGCGGCTCGGAAGTTTCTCCGCGAGGTTGCTGGCCTCTTTTGCCGACCCTTTTACGAAGAGCTGGACGCTGCCGCCATAGATGATGGCATCGTTCGTTCTGCCCATGGCGGTCAGGAAATCCGGGTGGGGGGCGGGGATTGGCGCCGCTCCGATGCCGTCGACGACGTTCTCCAGCGGAAATTTGAGATCGTTGGCCTTGTGCAGGGCAACCTCGAGCGCGCGCGCAACGATCTGCAGGCTGCCGGCAAGGCTTTGCGTCGGCGCGTAGAGGAAGGTGAGCTTGTCGGTTGCCAGTCCGGTTGCCTTGCTCACTTTCTCGACGATTGCTGGGGGAGGCGGTTTGGCAGTCTCCAGGATAAGCACGGCGGACGATGCGGTGTCTCGATAGGAAAGCGCGTCGAACAGGGGTTCGACGCGGGCGAGTGCCCGCGCCGGTCCCGATCCCATGGCGAAATAGTCCTGGGCAGACAGGTTCCAGCCCGCATATTGACTGCCTAGGCAGGCTAGTACCGGCTGCGACGAGCGCACCTCGACGGTGAACGGCCATTTCCGCTCCGTGCGGTCCATAAACACCGAAACGCTGCCGAGACCGCCCATCGCCGCCTCCGCCATGCGCAGCCCGGCCTCGACGCTGCCGGGCGCCTTGGCGCCGACATCGATAAGGAGCTCGCCCAAGGTTCCCTTGGAAGCGGCGATCCGCAGCCGTTCGGCGTCGCTGATCATGCCGTCAGCGATGCGCTGTGCATTGTCGTTCAGGAATGCCGAACCGTCTTTCATGTCCGGTCTCCTTCCCATTGGCGTTGCAACCGGCGGGCTTGCCCCTTGATGAGCCGCCTGGTCAAATCGGCGTTCGGACCGCGCGCGAAGACGGTGCAGACGGGGTCGCCGGCAATCAGAGGGGTGCCGGGCGACTGATGGTCAGCGGTCCATTCGGGCCACGCAATCGACGGAAACCGCGCGATTGGCGTCGCGGCGTAGGTCACCATTGAAGCCATCGAATCGACGAAGCATGGCAAACGGTAAGTTCCGCCGGTTGCAGCTCGCAGATGTGCGTCGATCAGCGGCGCGTCGGCCTCGTCAAAAATGTCCAGCGTGGCGCCTGGCCGCGGATTGATCTCGATGAGCTTGTAGCCATCCGATCCGCGAATGAGATCGGCGCTGCACAATCCAACCAGGCCGGCACGGCGCGTCAGGGCTGAAAGCCAGCCGCCGATGACCGCCGCTTGCTTGCGGTCGAAGCGTCTCAGCCGCACGGCCCCGCCATAGCGGTAGGGCGCCGTGGAGACGGGGGAAGTCCATTGTTGGCTGAAGCCGACGATGCGCGCGGCCTGGCCGTCGCCGACGAACAGGGCCGAGATGCTGCGTCCGGCGACGAAACGCTGGAAATAGCGGCCGGTGGTCTGGCTTTCTCCGGCCGCCTGTCTGATATGCCCACCCCCGGCGCCGCCCACGGTCTTGGCCACCCAGCTGTCTGGCTCAGGCGGTCGATCCCACCGGAATTCCGGATGTGGGATGCCGAGTTCGGCACAATCCGCGGCCAGCAATTGCGGGTCCTTGATCCTGCTGATCGCCGCGCCGCGATTGCCGGCAAGCGGAAAATGGCGAGCGACGGCGTCGACAGTCTCCGTCATCCGCTCAAAACCCGAGCCCAGGACGACGGCGACCGGCTGGTCTTCGCCGACCAGGTCCCGAAGCGTCTCGATGATGCGCTCGCCGTCGATGCCGTCCTGTAGGTTGCCCGGCAGCTTGGTCGTTCGTTCTGCCAGCGCAACCGTATCGGTATCGCAGAAGAAATCAGCGACCAACGGACGGTAGCCCGCACGCCGCGCAGCCATGGCCAATGCCCGGCCTGAAATCGCCGCGATCAGCAGAGATCTGGCGCTATTTGGCAATCTCGCGTGCAAGGGAAAACGCTTCCTGGAAATCGAGCGCGATCGTTTTTTCGGATTCGATCATTCTTTTGAAAAGGCCAGACTCGACCTTATATTTGACGTTGCCGATGGCAAGCGGGCCAATCCCGACGACCTTTGCCGCTTCTAGCGGGTCGCCATTGGCATTGACGGCCAATCCTTCGATGCCTGCGGGCGGGACCGCGTTGACGTCGGCGGCGATAAGCAAGCCGCTTCCTCTCAACTGGGCCTTTGAAACCACCTGGACGCCGGCTTTCGCACAAGCCAGTATGACCTCACTTGCTTCGACCAGATCGGCTTTCCGGGCATCGGTCGATCCGTCAGCCGCATCGACACCGATCTTGAATCGGCTTTTGATCTCGGCAGCGATCTGCTTCACCCTTTCGATGCCGTCATGGCCGACAAGCGTGACGCGGGCGCCCTCCCTTGCCGCGATGACGGCGGTGCAGAAGCCAACCACGCCGGTGGCGCCGAAAACAGCCACCCTCGTGTCCTTCAGCCCGCGCTCGAATTTCTTCTCCAACGCCTTCTCGACCTTGGCCACCATCGCCGCGGCCGTGGTGAACGAGCCGGCCGGGTCGGCAAATACCGAAACCTGGAAAGGCGGCACCATCGCCTTCTTCGCGGCATCGAACATGTCGAGCGCCAACGAAGCATCCTTCCCGGCGATAAAGATGCCGGTATCGACACCCGCATCCGGCGGGCGCGAAAAGATCGCGTCCTGAACCAGGCCTGTCACCTCACCAAGATCGACATCGACATAGGGGACCACGCTGTCGAAGCCAGCGTCGAGCGCCATGTTCACGTCGAACGGGCTCATGTGCTTCAACGGCGTCAGCATATGCAGGATATGTTTGCGGGCCATTTCTCGCCTTTCTGCTTGGAATCTGAAGCGTCAGCTGCCGACGAGACCGAGTCCGGTCGAACTGATCTTCGCGCCGGAGTTCCTGCCTTTGACGATCTTGATCTGAAGGCCGTCTTCAACGGTTATCTTCTGAACCGCGCCGACGAATTTGAGCGCGGCGTCATGCGACGGCGCGAAGGCAAACCCTGTGGGTCCCCAGGAACTCTGGCCGATCCCGACGGCGCCCGCTTTATTGAGACGGTGAGCGACCATCTCGACCCGCTTTGAGGTGAACACACCGCCCTGCGCCGGAGCGAAATGGCTGCCGATCAGCATCTGTATCGCGGTGACGGCAGCGCCGAATGCCGCAAGATCGCGCTCGACCAAGGCCGGCATGATACCCATCAGTACCCTCCGGCAGATCTCGCCGCTGCCCGCCGTCGGGAAGGGTGGCAGTGAACGGAACGCCGCGACCTCGGCCTCGCCATGCAGTCCATGCCCGGCATGGTCGAGGATGAGGATGACGCGCCATTCTTCGGGAAACGGCAGCCGCGCCACGACCGGAGGCGGTCCGCCACGCTCGTCCTTGCCCGCGTCGACAATCACGCCGCCGTCTTCGAAACTTGCGATGCCGATTCCAGATCGGCCGCCTCGTTCGAGCAGGGTCGCGTCGCCGGCGACATCGAGAGGCAGGTTGTGGAGCGTTCGCAATGCAGAGGCGACGGCAAGGGCGATCTGCGTGCCGGACCCAAGGCCGGCGTGACTCGGGATCGACTGTTCGATCACCAAATGGTGCTGGCCGCGAATGCCGAGATGCCTGCAGAGCGTCGACAAGTGCTCACCGGCGCGAACGCTCTCGGAACCTTCGACTATGGTCTCGCCGGACCGCGACAGGGTGACAACGGTTTCGGGTTCACTCAACGGAAGCCCAACGCTGCCAAAGCGACGTCCGGCATCGCCATTGAGATCGAGGAAGCCAAGGTGAAGGCGAGCGGGCACTCGTACGGTAACAAAATTCGACATCTGCCCCCCGATGGGTGCATCATGGATGCATCATGGAAGTTTAGGTGCCCGACACGATGATAACTGTTTTCGTCGAGGGAGCAAGCCAAAGAGAGTGCATTCATGTTTCTGCTTGGCCTGTCGTGTTGACGGACCGAGCAATTAGGGGAGGTCGAGATGAGCGAAACGGTCAAGGAGAAGGTCTATTCGGATGCCGAGATTGCCGACCGGCTTGAGAAAGAGCTGCCGAAATGGCGCTACGAAAACGGCTGGATCCGGCGCAAATACAAGACCCACAGCTGGAAGTCGACGCTGATGGTCATCAACACGGTTGGCCATCTCGCCGAGGCGGCGTGGCACCATCCCGATATCACCGCTTCCTATGCCTGGGTCGAGGTACGCCTGATGAATCACGCGGCGAAGGGTATCACCGACAAGGACTTCGAGTTGGCGAGAAAGATCGAGGACGTTGTCCAGTGGCAGCCGGCCAAGGAAGGCGGAGCGCTGGAGGGAACTCCGGCGACCGATCAACGCTTCGCTTACATCAAATATGATTAAGCGCGGTCGGAGTTTGTTGATAGCGTATGAAAACATTCGTTAATCTGCTGGCAAGCGGGGTTCACGGCCAATCCAGTTTCGTCTAGGATCGGGCCGGCACCAGAAAGTAGTGTAGCGAATGGCGGTTGCTTGGATAGGCAACCGGGAAGCGCTGGTCGAGCGCGCGGCTGCGCATGCCGCGTCGCTGTTATCGTCAAGCCGGTGCCCGGTTTTCAGCTTTGATACGGACATACACGGCACGAGGGCGGCGATCGCGCTGGCCGAGCGGCTTGGCGCGGCATACGATCACACCGACGGCGCGGCACTTGCCCGAGAGACCATGCTTTTTACCGACAGGGGCGCGATGACCGTCGCCCCTGGGGAGACGCGCCGGCGTGCCGATATCGTGGTGATCGTGGGCGAACTCGCACAAACCCATCATGATCTTGTTACCGAACTCGCTGGCACGGTTCCCGATCTCTCGACCAGGCCCGATCTCTCGACCGGGATTGAGCGCGAGTTCTTCCTGGTGGGATCGAACGGGGTGTCCGCGCCGCCGTTGAAAAACGGGCGCAAGGCAACGCTCCTTTCCTGTGGCCAGGCTAGCCTCGGCGCCACGCTGGCGGCGCTGAGGGCGCAGTACAAGGGGCGGCAAACATCGCGACCGGTGTCGAACTTCAACGATTTCGCCAAGGCTCTGGCGGCTGCGCATTTTCCCGTGTTCCTGTTTTCAGGCCATGCGACCGATGGGTTGGCGTTGGAGATGCTGCAGGGGCTGATCGCCGATCTCAATCGCAAATCACGTGCATCTGGTCTTCATCTGCCCGCGAGCGAAAACGGGTGGGGAAGCGTGCTCGCCTCGACCTGGATGACAGGTTTTCCATTGCGCACGGGCTTTGCGCGGGGCTTCCCGGAATTCGATCCCTGGCGTTACGATGTGGCGCGCATGATCGCCGCCGGCGAAGCCGACCTGCACCTGCGGATCTCCGCCACGGTTGCCCAACTCCCGAGAAAAAGGGGACGCATGGCACTGATTGCGCTGGCTAAAACGGAAGAGCCGGTCACAGGCGCCGCGGTCACCATCGCCATTGGCGAAGCTGGAGTCGATCACGATGCGGTTGTCTATTCCAGCCGTACCGGCTCGCTGAAGTCGACTGATACCCGCGCTGCTTCGAAATTGCCCTCCGCCGCGACGATCATTCGCCTGGTCGCCAGTCGGGTTTTCGCCGAGGCATTGCCATGCTGACGAAAATTGCCAACGGCGACATCGTCGACCCCGTCAACAGCCGTCTCGGCAAGGGCGACCTGTGGATCAAGGACGGCAAGATCGTCGCGGCGCCGGCTGAGGGGGTGGCCGACCGGACCATCGAAGCCGCCGGCTGCATCGTGATGGCGGGCGCCATCGACATCCACTCCCACATTGGCGGCGGTAACGTGAATACCGCGCGGCTTCTCTTGCCCGAACAGCATGCCGCCCATCAGGCCCGACCGGCGACCACGCCGCTCTCCAATGCCGGCTGGTCGACCTTCCAGACCGGCTGTCTCTACGCCAAGATGGGCTTCACGACGGTCGTCGAACCGGCGATGTCGCCGGGATCTGCACTCCACACCCATCTCGAGCTGGCCGACATCCCGATCATCGACAAGGCGACGCTCGCCATTCTCGGCAACGACGACTTCCTGCTGTCAATGATCCGTGACACCGCCACACCTCAAATGATCGAGGACTACGTCGCCTGGACGGTCGCCTCGACGCGAGCGCTCGGGGTCAAGGTGATCAACGCCGGTGCAGCGGCCGCCTTCAAGGAAAACGCACGCACGTTCGCGCTGGACGATGTGGTGCCTTCCTACGGCGTCAGCTCGCGCAACATCGTCAAGACGCTGCAGGCCGCCGTCGACAATCTTGGCCTGCCGCATCCTTTGCATGTCCATTGCAACAATCTGGGCATTCCCGGATCTGCGGACACGGCGGCCGCGACGATTGCGGCGGCGGATGGGCAGCCGCTGCACCTTGCCCACCTCCAGTTCTATGGCTATGGCACGGAAGGAAAGCGAAGATTTTCCTCCGCTGCCGCGCGGCTTGCCGAACTGGTCAACACGACGCCGGAAGTCACCATCGATATCGGTCAGGTGATGTTCGGTCAGACGGTCACGGTCTCCTCCGACGTCATGCGGCAGTTCTCGGCGCGGGGCAGCGCGCATCCGAAAAAGACCGTCATTCATGACGGGGATGGCAATGGCGGCGGCATCGTGCCCTACAGCTATGGCAAGGACTTCTATGGCACGATGCAGTGGGCGATCGGGCTCGAGCTTTTTCTCCTCATCGACGATCCCTGGCGTGTGTTCTTCACCACCGATCACCCCAACGGTGCACCCTTTACCGCTTATCCGGCTCTGTTCGAGCTGCTGATGAGGCGGGAAGCGCGCACCGAAATGGCCGCTGGACTTTCACGATCCGCCCTAGCGCTCTCTACCCTGTCCGCAATCGACCGCGAATACACGTTCGAGGAAATCGCCATCATGACGCGTGCAGCGCCGGCCAGGCTGCTCGGGTTGATGGATCGAGGCCATCTCGGCGTCGGCGCGATCGCCGACATCGCTGTCTATCGCAGGAACGAAAGTATTGCGAAAATGCTCGGACGGGCAGCGTATGTTTTCAAGGATGGCGATCTCGTCGTGCAGGACGGGGAGGTCATCCATTACCGCTGGGGCAAGGCCCTCAGGCTTAATCCACCTGTGGACAAGGCGATGGTGCGGCGTCTGGAGGACTATCACCAGCAGCGCTACGGCCTGTCCTTGGATTGGTTCAATTTCCCGGATTCCGCGATTGCGCGTGAACAGCCATTCGGCGAGGTGCCATGCCGAACGTGAGCGTAAATGGCGTAACGATCGACGATACTTTTGCCGAAGCCTTTGGGATGCGGGCAACCGCCATCATCATCACCGCGCCGAACCGGAAATGGGCACGGCAGGCGGCGATCACGATGACCGGCTTCGCCACCTCGGTAATCGGTTGCGGCTGCGAAGCGGCAATCGATGCCGACCTGCCGCCGTCAGCCACCCCGGATGGCCGGCCCGGCTGCCGCGTGATGATCTTCGCGATGGGAACCGATGAATTGCAGAAGCAACTGCTCAATCGCGTCGGGCAGTGTGTTTTGACTTCGCCGGGCTCCGCCTGCTTTGCCGGGCTGGAGGGCAGCGCTAAGCTCAAGCTCGGTTCGGCACTGCGTTATTTCGGCGACGGCTGGCAACTTTCCAAGAAGATCGGCGACAGGCATTTCTGGCGCATTCCCGTCATGGATGGTGAATTCCTCTGCGAGGCAACAACCGGACTGACGAAGGAAGCCGTCGGCGGCGGCAATTTCTTTGTCATGGCCGAAAGCAGCGCCAACGCATTGGTCGCGGCCGAGGCCGCGGTCGCCGCGATCGGAATGGTGCCCGGTGCCATCGTGCCGTTCCCGGGCGGCATCGCCCGTTCGGGTTCCAAGATAGGTGGCAAATACAAGGGCATGATCGCCTCGGCCAACGAAGCCTACGCGCCGACACTGCGCGGTGTGGTTGCGAGTGAGCTCGGCCCCGACATCAACGCCGTCCTGGAAATCGTCATTGATGGTGAGACCAATGATGCCGTTGCCGCGGCGATGAAGGCCGGCATCAAGGCCGTCATCCAGATCGGACCGAAGAAAGGCGCGGTTCGCATCGGCGCCGGCAATTACGGCGGCAAGCTCGGTAAGTTCATCTATTCGCTGAAGGATATGTTGCCATGAAGGCGCTGACCTTCACTCTTGTTGCCGAACCGCCTGAGCGCCTCGACCTGTCGCCGCTGACGCCGGAGCGGCTTGCTGGGAGCGAAAGACGGGATATCGAAAAAATCCGAATCGGCATGTCGAAGCACGGATCGAAGGTGGCCGACATTTTTCGCCTCGCCGGCAGCGATCCGCTAAGCATCGTCTTCGAAGGTGGAAGCGCGCGCCTCGACCGGGTGGCGCAAGGCATGGGAGGTGGATCGGTTCGCGTGATCGGCAATACTGGCGCGCAGGCCGGGCGCGCCATGCGCGGCGGCAAGCTGACGATCGAAGGCAATGCGGGGCCGCACGCCGGCTCTGGCATGCGCGGCGGCAGGCTGGAGATAACAGGTAATGCCGGCGATCACCTTGGCGCTCCGCTCGTCGGCGAACTGGCCGGCATGAATGGCGGCGTGCTGATCGTCAGGGGCAGGGCGGGCGCCTTCGCCGCGGACCGGATGCGGCGCGGTCTGATCTCGGTGCTGAAAGGCTCGGGCGACTATGCCGGCAGCCGCATGATCGCAGGCACGCTGGTGGTAGCCGGTGGCATCGGTGAAATGCCCGGCTACCTGATGCGTCGCGGTTCGATCCTTCTTGATCGCGCGCCAGGACATCTGTCACCGAGCTTCGTCGAGTGTGGCGCGCCGGAGAGCGTTTTTGCCATCATCATCGATCGTCATCTGATCGCAGAAGGCATTTTGAAACGGCCGCTGCTGGGGAGCGCACCACATAAATATGGCGGTGACAACGCGGTGCTTGGAATGGGCGAGGTTCTCTTTCCGCGCCGATGAGGTTTCCGGCAACGAGATCGATCAAATGCTTGTGCCTGTCGAGCGGCCCTGCTCGCTGAGCTTTAGAAATGTGTCCAAACGTCGATTTGCCGCCAGGTATTGGCTTCGGTCACGTTACACCGGGCTATTGGAGACCTGCAGGGCGCGTTTCGGCAGGTGCGCGGGCGGATAATTGCGCTTCCGCTGAGCGAAACATGTCCTCGAATGCAAGCTCGGTTTCAAACACGGTGCTTCCAAGGCTGATCGCCAGAACGTCCTCGGTCCCCTTGGGAGCGAAATAGACCTGTGCGACGCTTGCCCGAATGCGCTCGCCAATTTCCGCGGCCTCCGCTTCGGTCGTACCTGAAAGAAAGACCCCGAACATCGATGTTCCTATGCGACCTACCATATCCTCCTTGCGGACCGCAGACTGAATGGCCGAGGCGACGAGCCGCAAGGCCTCATCGCCCCAATCTGGACCGTAGCGAAGATTTATGGAGCGAAGGTGTTCGGCATGAATCACCAGGAAGGCGCCGGCGCGCGGCCCTGGCGCTGACGGCCTGGCCGCGCGCCGCTCGACCATCGAGGTGAAAACCGGGCCGTTCAGGCAGCCTGTCACCCTGTCATAGGTCTCGGCCCTGTTGAGCTCCCGCCGGTAGCCGCGGATCTGGGCCTGCTTCAAGCCGATCAATACGAAAAGCGGCAGACCGATGATCAGAGGCAGCAGCACCGCAGTGACCATGCTGCGCCCGAACGGCGTCAAGACATCGCTGAACAACAGCAGATAATTGAGGCCCACTGAGAGGGCAAGGCTGCCAACGGTCCCCAGGAAGGCGAGCCACGCGACACCCTTCCATACCGGCTCGGTGGCGGTCGTTTCGGCTTGTGCCATTACCAATCTCCTGTCAGATCGGCGAGCATAGCGCCGGCATGCGCAATTTCAGTTGCGGCAAACCATACAATTTGATCGATGTGCGAATCGTGAATCGATTTCGCCTATCGCGGCGGGCCGAAAACTCCCACCTCCGCGTCCTCGGCGACTGCTTGCGCCTTGCCATAGATGCCGGTGGGCAGCGCGATCGCCCAGCCGTTGGACACAAGCCAGGCGCCGACATCCTGCTTGCCAAGGCTACACGGCGCGGCAATGGCAAAACGTTCGATCTCCGGCGGCATGAAGCACTTCAGCGCGCGTCCACGCAGCCAGGAATTGAGGGCGGCGCGTGCGCGCTGGCCGCAGGACCAGCGGACATCGTGAAACGAGCAGGTGGCTTCCGGTTCTATGCTGGCCACGCCACTGACGGCCACTTTGCGTCCCATGGATTCGAAAGTCGCCGATGACGTTGCCATTGGCCGGAAGAGCAGGGTTTCGCGCCAGTCATCTGGCATGGGCGTTTTAGGGGGCACGGCGAGGCCGAGGTCGCCGAGCGGCGGCCGGGCTTCGATCCGCTCGATCTCGGGCAGGTCAATCGACGGCAGCGCGACAATGCCCTCGGCAACCCTGCGCGCTTCTCGCCATCTTCCGTCGAGAACAGTCGTCTGCGACCGGGCTGGTTGCCCGGCATTCTCGACACGAGTCCCAAGGGCAGGCCTGTCGGTCGCAAGCAAGGCTCCGGCATGCATGATCAGGGCAATCCCGAACAGCAGCTCGAGGCCTCCGACCGTAATGACCAGGCGGGCCAGCACAGCGTTCGTTACCGGACGGTCAGAACCCTGAGGTCGATTTGGCAACCAGTTTGAGCGCACCCTTTTCTATCCGATAGAATGGCATCGATCTTTGGCTGGATCCATCGGCGCGAAAGCGGAACAGGCCGGTCGATCCGCGAAATCCGCTCGGATTTTCGAGCACCTGTTTGCTGAAACCGTCAGGTCCGACCGCGCTGGCAATTCCGGCAGTCAGCGCAACCATATCATAAGCGTAGGCTACGTTGACGTCGGCCGGATAATTGTATGTCGTCCTGAAGCGGTCGGCGATCGGCCCGGTTTCGCCCGGATCGAGCGTTGCGATATAGGCTCCCTCGAAAGATGGGTCCATGGGATGCTCCAGCCAACGGCTGGTTCCGACGACGGAGGTCGCTTTGCTCGCAATGCCCTTTGATTTGAGGGCGGCAAGTATAGGCGAGGGGCTGGCCTCCCCGCTGGCAATGATGACCGCGTCGGGAGTGTCCACGAGCGAGGCCATTTCGTCGACCGCCTTGGCGGCGCTGTCGCCGGCCGAATATGGAACAGTGACGGCGAGCGTCGCGCCATAGATGCTGAGACTGTTGGCGACCCGCTTCTCGACCGTGCTGGCGTTCGAGCCACCCGCGACAAACAATACGAATTTTTTTCCGCCTTTCGCGGCGATGCCCGCGGCACCCGCCGCCGCACTGTCCGCTTCGCTGAGGCGCACGGCATAAACACCGGCGCCGCCCGCGAAATTGTTGGCAAGCGCCAATACGGGCGGCCGCTTCGATCCCGACAATGTGGCGATATGCTGCGCTGCCGGCAGTTCGGTCGGGCCGATGACGACTTTCGTGCCGGTCGTCAGGGCCTGCAGCGCCAATTTGCCGGCCTGTGCGTTGTCGCCCTTGGTGTCCTCCACGGTCAGCGTAAGCAACCCATTGCCGATATCGGTCATCGCGAGCTTGGCGCCATCGAGCATCTTGCGGCCATTTTCCCCCGCCGTTCCCGGGGCGGATAACGGCAGCAGCATGGTAATTTTCGTCGAACCGGTACCCAGCGACTGGGTTGCCTCGACCGGGCCGGCGGCCGCGGCGCCGTCCTGCCCGGCAGGCGCGGCAATCGCCGCCGGATCGAGCGCTTCGGTAACGCCCCCCTTCGACTGGCAGCCCGACAATACCGCGGCGAGCGCGAAGGCGGTTGCCCAAATCTTCAGCCCACGGACCCGTCGGCCAGCTTCCATGATTGTCCCACCCTGTTCACCGCCGGCTTATTATTCCCGGTCTGGTCTCCGACGCATGTTACGGCGAACTGGTCGTGCCGTCCTGTTTTTCTTCAGCCGCCGAAGAGCCGGGCCCTCAGCGCCCCCGTCGCGCTTGCCCTGAGAAGGTATCGCGGTCCGACGAAAACGCGGAAACGCCGAACGTCGCCATCGGCAACGGCACGGTCGGCTGATAGCTCGCGAACGCCTTGAATGTCTGTCGCAGACCACACTGCGGTTGCGTCACAATGGGATCGGCTGCGCCGAGCCGGACGACGGAGGTTGTGCCATGGGAGGCTGCTCCAGCCGGTCGGCGCAAGCCAGCGTGACGACTTGGCCAATGCCGGCCAGGGCGATCGTTGCGGCGATCGCCTTCAGGAGTTGATCCGTCCGCTGCCATGGTGGCCAACAGGCGCAGGTTGCCTATCCGGTCAGTGCATGTACTCGACCATGCGATCGTGGAAACACTCGCATTTGTTGAGCGTGTCCTCGTCCTTGTAGTTCGTCTTCAGATAGCCGTAAGCCATGCCGCAGGCGACCTTGGCTTCCGAGGCCCAGACGAAAACCGGCCGGGACGAATTGATCCACTCCGAGCTGTTTGCGACGGCGACCGACTCGTCCATCAGCTTCACCACCTGATCCCTGAGATCGACGATGTTGTCGTTCAGCACCAGGTTGGAGGTGCCGACGACACCGCAATAATCGCCCGTGGGTCCTTCGATGATGTCGGCGGCATTGAGGCCCGTCGACAAGATCGACAGCAGACCGGCCCCGAAAGCCACCCGCAAGATTCTGTTCATGTTGCTCACCCCGTTCCTTTCGCCCCTTAGGCCACGTCCTGCTTGGTACCATGGCTGTCGTCATAGAGTATTTTGACTGCTTCGGCTGCACTGTGGAACGTATAGTTCTCCAGCACCGCCACCGTGTGATAGTTGTCGCCGCCGCCATTGGTGTCGACCTTGACCTCGGCGTTCGCCGCATTGGCGGAGGACTGCGCGATCTCCACGAAGCCGCCGGCTTCGAGATCGGTGACGCCGGCCAGGCCCTTCAGCAATGCCGTAAGATCGATCTGGTCACCCTTGGCCCCGTCATGGAAGTCGGCGATCAGGTCGGTCACCTCGAGAGAGCCGATGGCGAAGGTCTTCGTGCCGTCGGAGGCGACGGTCGGCTGTGCGGGGGCACCGAGCGAGGTGTCGAGTTCGACCTCGACATAGTTGCCGGTGGTGCCGTCCGCCATCTGGAACGTGCCGTTGCCTGTCACGGTCTGCCCGTCGATTTCGCCCACGGCCGGGCTGGCCGCCGTGCTGATGGAGACGATACCGTTATCCGCGAGGTGCGACAATTCCCCGGCATCGCTGGCGCCGTTGGTATTGGCGTCCTTCCAGATCAGCAGGCTGTCGAAGGCGGCGTCATTGTGATCGATGACGCCGTCATGATTGCCATCGAGCGAGGCGAGTGCCGCCGCCCCGCTGGCGAACTTGCCGCCGCCGAAGCTCGGCGTGAACAGTTCCGTGCCGTCGTCGATCTTGCCGTCATGGTTGAGATCGACCGCCAGCATGCCGTCATTCGAGGTGTTCCAGGCGACCTGATCCTTGTGCCCGTCCGCGTTGATGTCGAACTGGACGCCGTGGCTGACGTCCGAGAAGGCGAAGCCATCATGGTTTAGGTCGAGGATGATGGGGTCGGCTGTGCTGTTGTGGACGACAAAGTCCGTGTTGGTGATGGCGGTTAGCTGTCCCAGTGAAGTGATATTGTTGAATGTTGCGATCTGGGTACGACCACCGACGGTGCTCCAATCGGCATCGAACCACAATTCGCCGTGGAGAGTCGTGGAATTGAAGACGAGCACATAGGCATTGGCTGCCACCGCGACCGTCGCCGCGGCGATCTGCGTTGGGGTCTGCATCGCCGTGATCTGGATGATGTGTGCGGAGTCCGCGGCGGTGATCGCGGCGATCGAACCCCGGAAGGCGAAGTCGGCGGCATTGAGAACAGCGGCGGCGGACGTTCCCGTCGTGTTGACGAAATTGACGCTGCCGCTGCCGTTCATGCCGGCGTCCAGCAGGCCTATCTTGTCCGTCCCCGCAGCAAAATCCGTGATGGTGTCTGTTCCGGTGTTGGTCGCCATCCGGAATTGGTCGGCACCTGCGCCGCCGGTCAGCGTGTCGTTGCCGCCACCACCGATGAGCAAGTCGTTGCCCGTGCCTCCGATCAACGTATCCGCGGTCGATCCGCCGGCAAGGACGTTGTTGACGCTGGCAGCAGCGTTGAACGTGTGATCGCCATCGACCGTGACGCCGATCGTAGCAGTAGCGCTGTCATTGTCGTGATCGGTGACCGTCACGTTGAAAGTGAGGTCCTTGGTTCCGCTGTTATCGACAGTCGTGACGCTGACAAGCTGAACCTTGTTGTTGTTGGC
Source organism: Mesorhizobium sp. B2-5-11 (assembly GCF_006440835.1). Taxonomy (NCBI): domain Bacteria; kingdom Pseudomonadati; phylum Pseudomonadota; class Alphaproteobacteria; order Hyphomicrobiales; family Phyllobacteriaceae; genus Mesorhizobium; species Mesorhizobium sp. B2-5-11. Next base: position 127,301 of record NZ_VFUK01000007.1, on the reverse strand, counting down.
GCTGATATCGTAGAATTCGATGTAGTCGATGAACTTCGTGTTCGTGCTGGAAGGTATGGTAATTCCGGCCGCCGAAGGCTGGAACTTGGCGGATGCGATGGATCCATCCGTGTAGTGGATCACATAGGCCATCGAGTTGGCGTCGGCGGCGTCAAAACTGAATGTCGCGGCCGTCACATTTGTCGACGCGGCCGCTGGCGGAGCGAACGTCCCAGCTCCATCGTAATCGGTCACACTGCCGAAATCGAATCTGAGCAACTCCCCATTGTTGAAGTTGGCGTTCTGGACACCCCAACCCCCAGTGGAACCGTTGACCTGGTCGAACACGATGCCGGTTGTGGCCGTGGTCCCACCGGCGGCCATCCAGGCATTGAGGTCAAACGAACCACTGGTATCCCAACCACTGACGATCGACAGTTGTGCTCCGCCGCTGGCGGTCAGTTGCTGATAGTCATGCGGTCCGGACCCGAATGAGGAGCCGCCGATCAGCGTATTTGCGTGGAACGTGTCGAGCGGTGTCAGCTCGGTGAATTTATAGGTTCCACTGGTCGGATCGACCGTCAGGGTAAAGACGTTGTTCTGCGAGTGGTCGGAGCCCGTATAGGCCACCAGGGTCTCGGGGTGGGTGGGATCGACATAGTAGTGAACGGCGTTTCCACCCACTGTCAGACCAACCGGATCGGCATTGCCCGCGAGGCTCGCCGTGAGGGGGTGATCGGCGCCGCCGTCGATCGGCAACTGTCCGGTGATTGAGATGTTGGCTTCGTTCGACACCGTGCCGTGGTCGATGGTCCCAAGCGTCGGAACATCGTCGCCGATCGTCATGGTCAAGGTCTTGGCCGCGGTGGTCCCATCTGCGTCAGTGAGGGTGACCGTGACGATGCCGCTGTCGGTGGTAGCTCCCGCGTCATGCTGGTAGGCTGCGGTCTGCGTGAACAAATAGGCGCCGGTCACCTCATTGAGGGTAAGCACCCAGGCCGCGCTCGTCAGCGTCAAGACCTTCTGACCGGCGATGATCGTTTCCGAAGCGACAGCCGAACCCAGGCCGCCATCGTAAATATAAGCGAATGGCGTGGTTGCGTTCTCTCCGTCGCCGCCGAAGTTGAAACTCATCGAGCCGGTCTGGTTCTGCGCGACGAAAGCATCCACATTGGAATTGACGATATTGTCATCGCCGGCCGCATCGTTTGTCGCTGATGTCGCGGCCGTCAATGAAGGCGAGCTGTTGATGACGGAAATCGTCAGGGTTGTGACCGATGTGTCGCCATCGCCGTCCTTGAGCGTATACGAGAACACGTCCGTGCCGGACGAATTGGCGTTGGCCGTATAAGTGTAGCTGCCATTGGCGCCCAGAACCAGCGTGCCAAGCGCGGTCGAAACGCTGGTTCCGACACCTGTGCCGTTGACGATCGGTGTGCCGACGTTTCCGGCCACGACGCCCGTGATCGAGGCGCCGTCGGCTCCAAGCGCGTCCGCTCCTGAGTTGGTGGTACCCACGCCGGTAAGCACATTGCCGGTCGCAGTGCCCGCAAGCGTGCTGTCGGTATCGGCGTGCGCCGTCGGCACGTCGTCGGAGACGGTGACGGTGACGGTACCGGTGGCCTGGGTGCCGTCGGTGTCGGTGGCGACCACACCGACATGGCCCAGAGCGACCAGATCGTCGAGATTGATGACGGGGTGTGCGTCGTAGTTGTCGTTCAGCGTCGCCGTCACCGCCGCCACATTGCCGGCAACCGACAGGTCGAGCGTCACCACCGTCACGCCGCTGCCCGTGTCCTTGCCGACGATCTGGGTGTCTGACATCCGCTCCCAGGTCAGGTTCGTATTGCTCAGCCCGCCTAGGTCGGTGCCGAAGGCGATCGAGGCGATCGCGTCGGAACCCGGCGTGAAGGTGATCGAGTTATGGTCGCTCGTCGCACCCGGCGTCGAGCCGTCGGCGAGGTTCTGGTCGTCGAGCGCCAGCGTGATCGGATCACCTGCGGCCGGGCCTGCGCCGTCGGTGATGGTGAAGGCAAGCCCCGCCGTCGAGGTGTCGCCGTCGCCGTCCGTGACCGTGTAGGTCGCGTTGACCGGCACGGCGCCGCCGCCATTGTTGACCGAGGCATCGGCCGTGAACGAATAGGAACCGTCGGCCTTCACCTTGATGGTGCCCGCGCCGATGTCGATCGCATCAGTCCAGCCGTTGAGGCCGAACGTCAGCGCCGTGCCGTTGATGTGCGTCACCATCGCGCCGTCGGCGCCGGTGACGAAGTCCAGCGTGCCCGTCACCGTCGCGCCTTCCGCAACTGCCTGCGAGGCCTCCGCCGATGCCGTCGGCACGTCGTCCGACACCGTCACGTTGACCGTGCCCGTTGCCTGGGTGCCGTCGGTGTCGGTGGCGACCACGCCGACATGGCCGAGGTCGACCAGATCGTCGAGAGTGATGTCGGGATGCGTGTCGTAATTGTCGTTCAGCGTCGCCGTCACCGCCGCCACATTGCCGGCAACCGACAGGTCGAGTGTCACCACCGTCACGCCGCTGCCCGTGTCCTTGCCGACGATCTGGGTGTCGGACATCCGCTCCCAGGTCAGGTTCGTATTGCTCAGCCCGCCTAGGTCCGTGCCGAAGGCGATCGAGGCGATCGCGTCGGAACCCGGCGTGAAGGTGATCGAGTTATGGTCGCTCGTCGCACCCGGCGTCGAGCCGTCGGCGAGGTTCTGGTCGTCGAGCGCCAGCGTGATCGGAGCGCCCGCCACCGGGCCCGCACCGTCGGAGACCCCGAACGTCACCTGCCTGGTGACCGTGTCGCCGTCCTTGTCGCTGACCATGTAGCTGAAGGTCTCGGTCACCGTGCTGGCGCTGGTGACGTTGGCCGGCGCGGTGTAGATCAGATGGCCGGCGCCGTCGATCGACAGCGTTCCGCCGGTCGTGCCCTGGTTGGTGAAGGCCAGGCCTTGCAGCGTTCCCTGCAACCCGTCGGCGCCCGCGCCGATGCCCAGCAGCATCACCGCATCGCCAATGTCGTGCGCGCCGCTGCCCTCGGCGAAGGCCGCTCCCGTGTAGTTCGAAGCCATCGGAGTATCGTCATCGACGTTGATCGTCAGCGAACCGGGTACCGTGTCGCCATCATGGTCGGTGGTCGTGTAGCCGACCGTGAATGCCACGTCGTTTTCGTCGCCGCCGGCAGGGTGATCGATCGCATGAAGCTGCGTGACCGTGTAGGCGCCGGACGTAGTGTCGGCAAGATGCACCTTCAGTACATCGACAACGACGCTGTTCTGCACCTGGCTGATGATCAGGTCGGTTCCCGAGTTCGAGGTCACCGAGAACCCGCCCGCAGCCGGCAGCGTTGCACCGGTGAGCAGCATCGTACCGGCGCCGTCGGCGCCATAGGTGTGACCAAGCGTACCGGATGTGTGGGCTGTGTCGGGAGTGACATCGCCGGTGCCGCCGGCATTGCCGGCCAGCGCATCGTCATCAAGCTGAACCTGTGCGTTCATCGACGCCGTCGGCACGTCGTCCGCGACATTGACCGTAAAGCTCTGGGTGACGGAGTCGCCGTCGCCGTCGACGGCCTTGATGGTGAAGCCGAGCGGCAGCGAGGCGTCGCTGCCGCCGGTGTGGTCGTGGTCAAGCGGCTGCCAGAGGGTGAAGACAAAGGTCGGGGTGCCCACGCCGTTCAGGGTCACCATGAAGACGGGATTGGATACGGTGTCGCCTTGCTTGAAGGCGACGAGTTCCTCATCGACGCCGTTGGCGGCAAGACGGACTGTGTAGTCCAGCGAAACGCCGCCCGAGGTCAGCTCTTCGGGCGCCATGAGAGTGTTGCCGGGACCGCGCGCGAATTCGAGATGGCTCGATCCCTTGTCGTCCGCATTCCAGTCGATGTTGAGATCGCCGGATGTCGGCTGTACCAGGGGCAGCAGGCTCTCCGACACATTGCCCGTACCCGCAGGGCTGGTGACGACCGGAATGTCGTCGGTGACATGCACGATGAAGGCGGACGACGTGCTGTCGCCATCCGAATCCGTCGCGTTGAAGCCGAAGGACAGGGCCTTGCCATTGTGGTCGGCTCCAGCCGGATGGTCGATATTGTCTTGCAGGTTGAACGAATAGTTGCCGTTCGTCTGATCGTTGATCGACACGGTGAAGATGGTGCGGATGACCGAGTTGTGCGTGGCGGTCGCCGTCAGCACGGTGTCGTTGCTGGACAGAGTGTAGGTGATGGCATCGCCATTGGACGTCAGGCCAGCCTGGACGCCGGCCAACGCCGGATTGAAGGCAACCGAGCGGTCGTGAATGCCGCTGTTGGGATTGGCGTCGTCGGCTCCCCACGAGATTCCCAGCGAGCCGGTCGCGGAGGCCGCGTTGAATGCGTTTGTGGAACCCGCTGCGGTGCTTTCCGCCACGGTGGTCTCCGCCGCAACGATCACTGGCCTGTCATTTTCGACCACAATGTTCAACGTGCCGGCCAGGTTGACGCTGTCGCCGTCGAAGTCGGTCGCCTTGAAGAGCGAGCCGATGTCGATCGCCATCGTCCCGCTGTCGCCGGAATTGAGGCTATGGTCGAGGTGATCGAGCAGCGTCAGCGTAAAGGTGCCGTTGTTGTTGTCCGCAATCGTGAATACGGTGCGACCGTCCGCCGCGACGCCATCGACGGCATCGACACCCACAACGAAATGAACCGCCGATCCCCCCGACGACACGCCCGCCTGAGTTCCATTCTTTTCGACGTTGAAGGAGAAAGTCGCGTCGTCATCAGCGCCGATCGAAAGCAGTGGGACGAAGGCCGATGCCCCAAACGTAACCGAGGTTGGCTGGCTGCCGCCTTCCGAATTTCCGCTCGACAGGCCGGTCAGCGTGTCTTCGTAGACGGTCGGAAGATTGGCGCTGCCGTTCAGCGCTACCGGAATGTCGTCCTCGATGCCAATGGTGAAGACGCCGCCGCTGGTGGTGGTGGTCGACGTATAGAGGAAATTTTCGGCGCGGATCTTGTCGCCGCTGTCGAGATCGAAGCGGATCACCAGATGGTCGAACGTGCCCGCCGGGTCGATCGTGACGACTGAGCCGTTGGCCGGCACAGTCATCGTTCCTATCTGGAAACCGGAGCTGCCGGAAACCGGCACGCCGGCGCCATTGTAGGCTTCCCAGGAAATTGTGCCCGAACCGTTGCCGTTGATGGTGAAGCTCACCGCGTCGGTGCCGGGCCGCGAGAAGATGAAGCCCTCATTGTCATGGATATGATTGTCGCCGATGCCGACGCCCTGACCCGAAACGTTGAAGGAATCGCCGCCGGCGCCGTTGTTGAAATCGTGCGCGGAACCGGGATTCTCTTTGAACGTCAGTCCATCGAACGTAACCCCGCCTACGGTGTAGGTGTCGTAATGGCCGGGATGCAGGCTCATGCCTGTTGTGGCTGTCGTGGTCGTCGTCTCGCCGGTGATCGCGATCGTGTCGCCGTCGGCGTCGGTGAACTGGAGCGCATGTGTGAAGTCGAGCACCAGCTTCTGGTTGTCATCGTTGGCAGGGGAGTTCGGCAGGTGGTCGATCTGGTCCAGCAAGGTGAAGGTGTAGGTGCCGTTCGGCTGGACATCGAGGGTGAAGACTTTGCGGTCGCCCGCATCGAGGCCGGGTGTTCCGCTCTCGACATAGCCGGTCAGCACCGTGCCGTCGACGTGGTAGACGATCGCCTCGCCCTTCGATGTCGCCGCCGGCAAGCCAGCGGGGTTCTGGATCAGCGAGAAGGAACCGGGTTCGTCCGCCCCGGCGGAGACCAGCGAGCTCAGCGAACCGGTCGCGACCGTGCCGAGGCCATCTCCGTCGGGATTGCCGACGGAATGACCATTCGAGTTCGCCAGCAAAAGTGCGTCCTCGCCGACATTGCCGGAGACGGTGGCGCTGGTCTGCACCGGAATGTCGTCGAGGACCTGGATCAGGAAGGTCCCGGTGCCAAGGGAGATGGAGTCGCCGTCACCGTCGGTCGCGACGATATACGAGGAAAGATCGATCGGGCTCGTCAGCTGGTTTTCACCATTGTCTCTGGCCTGGCCGTCCAGCGCCGGATGATCGATCTGATCCTTGAGCGTGAAGACATAGGAGCCGTCGGCTTTCACGGTCAGCCGGAAGACCTCGCGATCGCCGGCCGAGAAGCCGGCGCCGTTTCCTGCCTCGGCATAACCATGCAAGGTGCTCCCATCGGATACGATGAGCACATGCGCGCCCTGCGACGTAAGGCCGGAATCCGCCGGCACGGCCGTCGAGGCAAGATGAAACGCCTGGGCGCCCGGGCCGTCGGCGCCGAAGTCGACGAGCGCGGTCAGCGCGCCGGCAGCGCCCGTGACGGTCGCGGAAAGGCCGATCGCTCCCGTCTCACCCGGCCTGCCGGCATCTGGGTTGTGTCCGGCAAGCCCGTCTTCGTCGACATTCGCCGTGATCGAGGCGGTTCCGACGGCCTTCGGCCCGTCATCCTCGAAGACGACGGTCTGAGAGATGTCGGCGCTTTGTGTGACGTGGTCGCCGTCGCCATCGGTCGCCGTGACGGTGACCGAGACCGAGCCGGCGCCGAGCGCGATGCCCTCGTCGTTGCTGTGGGTGTCGGGATGGTGGAGCGAGACGTATTGCGCCACCGCGACCTGGCCGGTGGCGGCATCGACATGCAGGGCGATGGCGACCTTGTCGGTGGCGGTGATGCCGTTGTTGTTGGCATCATAGACGCCGATGATGTGGCCGTGGCCGTCGTTGAACAGCGAGATTGCGTGGCCATCGGTGGTCTTCAGGCCGGAATCCACGCCCGTATTGCTGGCAAGGGTGAGCGAATAGACGAGCGAAGCTTTCACTGCCGGTCCGTCGGCGCCGAACAGCGCCGTGGCGTTCACGACGCCGCCGCTGCCTTGCGCATATTGGTGCAGCGGCATGTCGGGATCGGTCCCGGCATTGACGCCGGCAAACAGGGCCGCCACGGCAGGATCGGTGGTGTCGTCGGAATCGGCATCGACACCTGCGGTCTCGTCGATAACGATGATGTCGCCGACCTTGATGTTGGCAAGGAAGGTGCCGGTGTTGTCGCCTGCTTCGCCGATTTCACGGAACGTCAGTGAGTTGTCGCCGGCCGTCGCCGTGACGTCGATGGCGATGGTCTGCATGACGCCCGACGTGGGATCATAGATTCCGACCGAGACGCCGTTCCACAGCACTTCGAGCTTGGCGCTGTGTAGGAGGCTGGTGTCGTTGGCGGCGCCGATCTCGAAGGAGATGCGGTATTCGCCGGCGCTGAGCAGCATGGTCTGCGAGATCTGGATGTTGCCGGGGCTGGCCTCAAGGTCGACCATAACACTGTTGGTCGGACTGTCGGCGCCGCGATAGCCGTCACCGACCTTCTCCAGTTCGACGCTGGTGGCGCCGTGGGTTTCCGAGGCCTCGATGGTCCAGGCTCCGGCCGTGCCCGTGGTGTTCGTGCCGCTGCCCGCACCCCAGGCGTCGCCATTGGGGACGAAGCCGTCCAGGAACAGGCCGTTCAAGGCACCGTTCGGCTGCGAGATGGTCAGGCTCGGACCATCGTCGTCGAAGCTGATCTGGCCCGAGACATCGGCGCTGGCGCTGGCGGTGTCGCCGTCGCCATCGGTGACGGTCACGCTCACCGCGACCGAATGCAGGCCCAGCACCACCGTGTCGTCCGGATTGGAGGCGTTCGAATGATGAAGCGACAGATATTGCTCGACGGTCACCTTGCCGGTGGCCGGATCGATCGACAGCGCGAACGCCGCATCGCCATTGAACGTTCCGCCCTGCACGACGCCGACCACGACGCCGTTGGCCAGCGTCTGCAAGGTGATCAGCGAGCCGTCGGTGACAGCAAGGCCGGAGACCGCATTGGTGACGCTTAGCGCATAGACGGTGCTGCCCGAAACGGCCGGACCGTCGGCGCCGAACAGCGCCGTGATGTTGACGAAGGCACTGTCGCTGGTGCCGTGCGCGATCGCGCCGGTGCCGCCGACATCGGGATCCTCGCCCTTGGTGACCGTACCAGTGTCGATCCCAGCCGGGGTGCTCGTGGTCGCCGTCTCGTCAAGCGCTACCGTAACGCCGGTGGCGGCGACAGCCGTCACCTTCGGCCCGTCGTCGTCGAAGACGATCTTGGCGCCGATGGCGAGCGACTGGCTGACTGTGTCGCCGTCGAAGTCGGTGACGGTGACCACCGCATTGATCTTGCCGGACAGGTTGACCGGCTCGTCATAAGAGCCGCCCGAACCGTTGCCGGCCAGCGGATGCTGCAGCGACAGATATTGTGCCGTCGAGATATGGCCGGTCTGGGCGACCGAGACCGCGAAGGCAATGGCGCCGCCGGGATTGGCCGTACCGTTCGCGTTGTCGACGCGGCCGACGATCAGATTGCCTTCCTTGAACAGCGAGATCTCGTGCCCGTCGGTCGTCTTCAGGCCCGAATCGGTGCCTGGCTCTGCAACCGCAAGGCTGAGCACGGCCGCGCGCGGCTCGTCCGTGCCGGGCAGCGAGCCGAACAGCACCACCGGCAGGTTGCCATGCGCATAGCCCAGGCTTGCCGGGCCCAGTCCAAGCGAATCGAACTGGTGTGCGACCGAGGCGCTGCTGGTGTCGTCGTTCTGGTTGCCCGCCGTCTCGTCATGCACGACCGACACGCCTGTCGCGGCGATGAACACCTGCGGCACGTCGTCGACCACGGTGACCGTCGCCTTGCCGGTCAGCGTCACCGTATCGCCGTCGCCGTCCTTGGCCTGGAACACCGAGCCGAGGTCGATGCCGGCCACGCTGCCGCTGCCCAGATGCGTCTGCAGCGCGGTGTTCTGGTCCGATGTTCCGGCCGCCGGTGCGACATGGTCGAGCTGGTCGAACTGGCGCACCACGAAGGCGCCGCTCGAGGCATTCAGCGTCACCGTCATCACGGTGCGGTCGCTAAGCCCGTTGTAAGCGCCGTTATGGTTGCTGTCGACAAAGCCGACCAGCGTGTTGCCCTGGACCGCCCAGCTCAGCTCTACGCCCTTCGACGACAGCCCGATGGCCGTCAGGTCTGCGGCCGCCGTACCGGTGAAGCCGAAACCGCCGCCGGCGGCCGGGCCGTCGGCGCCGAAGTCGACAAGCCCGTTCAGCGAGCCGGATGCGATCGCCGCACCGAATGGGAATTCCGTGCCCGAACCGTCGCCGGACCCGTCATAGGGCGAGGTTCCCTGCGACAGCAGGCTGGCAATGTCGTCCTCGTCGATCGTCACCGGCGCGGCATGGCCGCTCAGGACCTTCGGCCCGTCGTCGTCGAAGACGATCTTGGCGCCGATGGCGAGCGACTGGCTGACTGTGTCGCCGTCGAAGTCGGTGACCGTGACCACCGCATTGATCTTGCCGGACAGGTTGACCGGCTCGTCATAAGAGCCGCCCGAACCGTTGCCGGCCAGCGGATGCTGCAGCGACAGATACTGTGCCGTCGAGATATGGCCGGTCTGGTCGACCGAGACCGCGAAGGCGACAGCGCCCTTGTCGTTGGGTGTGCCATTGTTGTTGTCGACGCGGCCGACGATCAGATTGCCTTCCTTGAACAGCGAGATCTCGTGCCCGTCGGTCGTCTTCAGGCCCGAATCGGTGCCTGGCTCTGCAACCGCAAGGCTGAGCACGGCCGCGCGCGGCTCGTCCGTGCCGGGCAGCGAGCCGAACAGCACCACCGGCAGGTTGCCATGCGCATAGCCCAGGCTTGCCGGGCCCAGTCCAAGCGAATCGAACTGGTGCGCGACCGAGGCGCTGCTGGTGTCGTCGTTCTGGTTGCCCGCCGTCTCGTCATGCACGACCGACACGCCTGTCGCGGCGATGAACACCTGCGGCACGTCGTCGACCACGGTGACCGTCGCCTTGCCGGTCAGCGTCACCGTATCGCCGTCGCCGTCCTTGGCCTGGAACACCGAGCCGAGGTCGATGCCAGCCACGCTGCTGCCGCCCAGATGCGTCTGCAGCCCGGTGTTCTGGTCCGATGTTCCGGCCGCCGGTGCGACATGGTCGAGCTGGTCGAACTGGCGCACCACGAAGGCGCCGCTCGAGGCATTCAGCGTCACCGTCATTACGGTGCGGTCGCTAAGCCCGTTGTAAGCGCCGTTGTGGTTGCTGTCGACAAAGCCGACCAACGTGTTGCCCTGGACCGCCCAGCTCAGCTCTACGCCCTTCGACGACAGCCCGATGGCCGTCAGGTCTGCGGCCGCCGTGCCGGTGAAGCCGAAACCGCCGCCGGCGGCCGGGCCGTCGGCGCCGAAGTCGACAAGCCCGTTCAGCGAGCCGGATGCGATCGCCGCACCGAATGGGAATTCCGTGCCCGAACCGTCGCCGGACCCGTCATAGGGCGAGGTTCCCTGCGACAGCAGGCTGGCAATGTCGTCCTCGTCGATCGTCACCGGCGCGGCATGGCCGCTCAGGACCTTCGGCCCATCATCCTCGAAGACGATGGTCTGGGAGATGTCGGCGCTTTGTGTGACGTGGTCGCCGTCGCCGTCGGTCGCCGTGACGGTGACCGAGACCGAGCCGGCGCCGAGCGCGATGCCCTCGTCGTTGCTGCTGGTGTCGGGATGGTGGAGCGAGACGTATTGCGCAACCGCGACCTGGCCGGTGGCGGCATCGACATGCAGCGCGAAGGCGACCTTGTCGGTGGCGGTAACGCCGTTGTTGTTGGCGTCATAGACGCCGATGATGTGGCCGTTGCCGTCGTTGAACAGCGAGATTGCGTGGCCATCGGTGGTCTTCAGGCCGGAATCCACGCCCGTATTGCTGGCAAGGGTGAGCGCATAGACGAGCGAAGCTTTCGCTGCCGGTCCGTCGGCGCCGAACAGCGCCGTGGCGTTCACGACGCCGCTGCCTTGCGCATATTGGTGCAGCGGCATGTCGGGATCGGTCCCGGCATTGACGCCGGCAAACAGGGCCGCCACGGCAGGATCGGTGGTGTCGTCGGAATCGGCATCGACACCTGCGGTCTCGTCGATAACGATGATGTCGCCGACCTTGATGTTGGCAAGGAAGGTGCCGGTGTTGTCGCCCTGTTCGCCGATTTCACGGAACGTCAGTGAGTTGTCGCCGGCCGTCGCCGTGACGTCGATGGCGATGGTCTGCATGACGCCCGACGTGGGATCGTAGGTTCCGACCGAGACGCCGTTCCACAGCACTTCGAGCTTGGCGCTGTGTAGGAGGCTGGTGTCGTTGGCGGCGCCGATCTCGAAGGAGATGCGGTATTCGCCGGCGCTGAGGCCATGCAGCGTCTGCGAGATCTGGATGTTGCCGGGGCTGGCCTCGAGGTCGACCATAACGCTGTTGGTCGGGCTGTCTGCACCGCGATAGCCGTCACCGACCTTCTGCAATTCGATGCTGCTGGCGCCCTCGTAAGGCGAGGCCGTGACGGTCCAGGCGCCGGCGGGACCGGTCGTGGTGCCGCTGCCCGCACCCCAGGCGTCGCCATTGGGGACGAAGCCGTCCAGGAACAGGCCGTTCAAGGCACCGTTCGGCTGCGAGATGGTCAGGCTCGGACCATCGTCGTCGAAGCTGATCTGGCCCGAGACATCGGCGCTGGCGCTGGCGGTGTCGCCGTCGCCATCCGTGACGGTCACGCTCACTGCGACCGAATGCAGGCCCAGCACCACCGTGTCGTCCGGATTGGAGGCGTCCGAATGATGAAGCGACAGATATTGCTCGACGGTCACCTTGCCGGTGGCCGGATCGATCGACAGCGCGAACGCCGCATCGCCATCGAACGTTCCGCCCTGCACGACGCCGACCACGACGCCGTTGGCCAGCGTCTGCAAGGTGATCAGCGAGCCGTCGGTGACGGCAAGGCCGGAGACCGCATTGGTGACGCTTAGCGCATAGACGGTGCTGCCCGAAACGGCCGGACCGTCGGCGCCGAACAGCGCCGTGATGTTGACGAAGGCACTGTCGCTGGTGCCGTGCGCGATCGCGCCGGTGCCGCCGACATCGGGATCCTCGCCCTTGGTGACCGTACCAGTGTCGATCCCAGCCGGGGTGCTCGTGGTCGCCGTCTCGTCAAGCGCTACCGTAACGCCGGTGGCGGCGACAGCCGTCACCTTCGGCCCGTCGTCGTCGAAACTGATCTGGCCCGAGACGTCGGCGCTGGCGCTGGCGGAGTCGCCATCGCTATCCGTGATCGTGACCTTCACGGCCAGCGAGCCGGCGGTGAGTGCAACCGTGTCGTCGGGATTACCGGTGTCGGAATGGTGGAGCGACAGATATTGCTCGACGGTCACCTTGCCGGTGGCCGGATCGATCGACAGCGCGAACGCGGCCTCGCCCTTGAACGCGCCGCCCTGCACGACTCCGACAACCACTCCGTTCGCAAGCGTCTGCAAGGTGATCGTTGAGCCGTCGGTGACGGTCAGGCCGGAAACGGCGTTCGTGACGCTCAGCTGATAGACGGTGGCGGTGCTTGCCGCCGGGCCGTCGCCGCCGAACAGCGCCGTCACATTGACCAGGGCGCCGTTGCTGGTGCCGGAGGTGATCGCCCCGGTACCGCCGATATCGGGATCATCGCCCTTGACGATGGTTCCTGTGTTGATCGCAGCCGCCATGCTCAAGGCCTGCGTTTCGTCGAGTGAGACCACGGCGCCGGCGTCGGCGACGACTGTTACCAAAGGTCCATCGTCGTGGAACTGGATCGCGCCGCCGATCTGGGCACCGCCGAATGCGCTGTCGCCATCGAAGTCGGTGACGGTCACCGAGGCTGTGATCTTGCCCGAGAGGGTCAGCACGTCGTCATGGGCAGCAGCGCTCGATCCATCGACAGTGTGCTCCAGCGGAGCGTATTGGGTGACCGTAAGCGTGCCATTGCCGTTGATGACGATGGTAAAGGCGGTGTGGGTGCCGCCGTTCTGATAAGTGCCGGTGACCGTCGTCGCATTGGTCTGCAGCAGCGTGATCGCAAAATCGCCAATGGCCGTCTTCAGGCCCGAATCGAGCGATGCGACATTGCCGGTCAGGCCCAGCGCATAGGCGATGCCGCCGCCGGCGGCGGCGCCGTCGGCACCGAAATTGGATGCAACGGAAATAATCGGGTTGGCGCTCGTCACATCGATCGGAAAGCCGGCCGGCGAACCGGCATTGGTTTCATCGAGCACCGCGGAACTGGCTGCCGTGTTGCCCACCGTCAGGGCAGGGCTGTCGTCCTCGACGATCACGGTCATGTTGGCCGTTGCCGAGCCGCCGAACGGATCCTGCACGGTAACCGGGACGACGATGGAGAGGTCATCCTCGAAACCGGCCAGCGGGTGGTCGAGGGGACCGAGCAGGGCGATCTGGAAGGTTCCCGTGCTCGCATCCGTGATGGTGACGCTGATCACGACGTCCGATCCGACCCTGCCGACGAGATGCGTCGAATCGACCAGTTCCCACACGACGTCGGTGCCGTGCGAGGTAAGCGTCGTGGCAGGCACTCCGAGGCCGTAGGTCAGCGGATCGCCATTGGGATCCGTAGCGCCGAAGCTGCCGTTGATCACCGAAAGATTCGATTCGTCGAAGGGTGAGCCGGGATCGCCGTCCGGGTTTGCGCCGGAAAGCCCTTCTTCCGACACGCGGACGGTGAGATCGCCAAATTCCGGGTTCGCATTGGGAAGGAACAGTTCCCGCCTCTCGGCCTGCCCGAACTGCAGATCGGTCGGCGGCAAGAGCGCCGAAAGATCAAATCCATCGCCGATGCCGCCAGGAGGAATTTCAAAATTTCCACCGGCGCTCGAGGTCGAACCTCCAGGGCCAGCCGACATCGAACCATCGGCGCCGAAGGCGACATCCACATGGCTCGCCTCGAGCGCGGCGATCAAGGCGACGCGCGGCACCTCGACATCGCCAAGGACGAAGGTCGGCACGTTGAGCGCGCCGTCCTTGATCACGATGACCGAGCCGTCGGCCTGTTCGAGCACGAGATTGTGGCCGTCAACCTTGATGTTGTCGATCGAGACGTTCGCCGGAAGCTTCACGACGTTGCCGGCGTCGGCGACGTATTCGTGGGGCGCGGCTGCCGCCTGGGCCTTCGCCTCCGCGGGTGCTTCCGCCGGCGCGCCACTGCCCACATCGACCGGCACTGGTTCGGCCGCTGCCGGCGCGGCCTGTTGCGTCGAAGCCGCCTGTGCGACCTGGAACTCTGCCGGCGAGGTCTGGTCGTGACGTTCACTGGCCATGGAATGCTCGTCCCACGAACCCGAAACGGCGTCCAATTCGTTATTGATGGTCATTGCTTGTACCCCTCCGGCATTTCCCCGAAAGAGACAGCGGCAACCATTACTTTGCAACCGTCCGTCAATCTACTTTATATACCATTATATGCCTACAATGGCATTTTTTACGCGTGGTAAACTGGGAGCATATATTCTGTTATATAAGTCGATATGTGCCGGTGCGGATGAGGCCTCGCCCCCGGTTGCATGGTAAATAGAAGTATAAATTCAAATAAAATTTTACGAAAAATAGGGGAAACAAGTTTCGTCGCCATTATCTACCTTCATTGTCAATAATTTGAGACAAGATCGATACCGTCCACAGTCAAAAGGTGGGCGTTATGAAAAAAGAAAAAACCGCGCCGGGAACAGCCGGCCTCAAGCTACTCTTGCTGACGATCAGCCTCGCAGGCCTGCCGCAGCCATCGCTCGCGAGCGTCCATTTAGAGGACACCGCTTCGGTCGGCGGGCTTGTTGAAGACGTGCGGATGCCGCCCAGCCTGGGCGGCGTTTCCCTGGAAAGATTCCAGCCTTGGCGATCGGCGGTAGGATACCAGCCCGACCTGGTTTCCATGAGTTACACGATCGACGATGCCCAAGCGGGCGTTGCGCCGGCGCCTGCGAATGTCGGAATTGATCCCATCAAGACGGCAACGATTATCCCCGGCGTGTTCGGCTCGGTCGCGTTGTCCATGCATAACTTTCCCGTCGCCGCGCGGTGGGCACCGGTCTACCAGGCAATTGTCGGCTGCTCGGCGGGCAGTGCCTGCGAGCAGAAGAGCGCGGCTTTTGCCAGGCTGATCTCGTCGGCACAGGGCAAAGGGTTCAGCGAGAAACTGTCATTCGTCAACAGCGGCATCAATCACCTGATCGCCTACAGGAAGGACAGCGTCATCTATGGCAAGCTCGATTACTGGGCAAAGCCCACCGAGGTGCTCGATAAGCGCGCCGGCGACTGCGAGGATTTCGTCATACTGAAGATGACGGCGCTGCTGAGGGCCGGCATCCCCGCGCAAAGCATGGCGTTGGTTGTTCTCCAGGATCGCAGGCGGGGATTCTTCCA
This sequence comes from Mesorhizobium sp. B2-5-11, assembly GCF_006440835.1. Taxonomy (NCBI): domain Bacteria; kingdom Pseudomonadati; phylum Pseudomonadota; class Alphaproteobacteria; order Hyphomicrobiales; family Phyllobacteriaceae; genus Mesorhizobium; species Mesorhizobium sp. B2-5-11. The sequence goes on along the minus strand of NZ_VFUK01000007.1, from coordinate 112,042 downwards.
TGCGGTCCTGTCGGTAAGCACGGCAAGTGGCGTGTTCATTCTCGACAGCCTCAACAACACCGTGCTGCGCGACAGCGATCTCCCCGATTATGTGCCGCTTTATTCCTTCAGCACGGACCGAGCCTGGATCCATGGTTCGAGATCGGGCAGCGCGCAGGTCGCGGAGATCAAGGGCGGTTTTGCAGGCGTCGCGCCCGGCGAGGGATTGCAGCCCGACACGGCTTCTGGAGCGCTTGCCCGTCGGTGAGCAACCGCGGTTCGCCGGCTTTTATGGAAAACGCCGAACCGCTCTATCTCTTTGTTTTGCGCAATTCCCAAGGGAAAGCGCTACACGCTTTTCCCGGGAAGCGTTTCGCACTTTTCCTGGAACTGCTGCTAGCCGCTGACGAATGCCATCAGCAGGTCCTGCCCGACCAGCGGTGCTCGCACGGCATTCAATTGGCCGCGATATCGGCGTTCGCCGGCGCCGATGACGAACCCGCTGGCGACCGGAATCTCGCCATTGGCATCCAGCCGCGCGAAGATGTCCGCCACGTTGAGATCGAGCGCCAGCCTGAGATCCTGACGCCCGTCATCGCTCGGCGCCGTCGGCAATTGGCGCTTTACCAATTGTTGGAACGGAGCGTTGAAGGTCAGGATCTTTTTCGACGATGAAAGGGCGAAGGCGGGCGAGGGGCAGGCGACCAGTATCGCGGTGATCGTCCTGATCGACGCAAGCCTCTTCAACGTCAGGTTTTCTTCCGTCAAGTCACGAATGCAGGCAACCCTGATCGCCGACGTCAGATTGCCGGCCGGAGGCTGGCTCTCGGCGATCTCATCGACAAGCATGCCGATCGTGCATTTGCGGCTTTCCGCCATCTGCCTGAGCGACGTCCAGAACGTCCGCTCCAGGCGGATGCCGCGGCGGATGCCGCGGCGCGCGACAACCCGGAACTCCATGCCGAGGTCTTCCGTGGCCATCGGCACGAGCAACCGCTCGAGAACAGCGGGAGGCGTGGCGCTATCGTTCACTCATCGCCTCCTCTCGTGCCTTGTTGATGGGTTTCAGCAGGTAGGTCAGGATCGTCTTGCGGCCGGTCTTGATGTCGACGGAGCAGATCATGCCCGGGATGATGGAATAGGTCTTGCCATCCCGCGTCAGCGTCGACCTGTCGGTCGCGACGCGCACCTGATAATAGGGCTCGCCTGTCTTCTGGTCGACGAGACTGTCGGCGGTGATGTTCGAGACCTTGCCTTCGATGCCGCCGAAGATCGAGAAATCATAGGCGGTGACCTTGATCAGCGCCTCCTGGTCCGGCCGGATGAAGGCAACGTCGCGGGGCGAAACCCGCGCTTCGACCAGCAAGGTCTCCGAAGTCGGAACGATGCCGGCGACCACCGCGCCGGGCTGCACGAAGGCGCCAACCGTATTGATGTCAAGCGTGTTGACGATACCGTCGACTGGAGAACGGATGTCGGTGCGGGCCACCTTGTCGGTCGCGCCGCGAATGGTTTCATCGACCACCGAGAGGTCAGCCAGCGCCTGCGTGAGGTCGCTCAGCGCCTCCTGTTGCAGCTGCAGGCCGAGCTCGTCGACCTGAAGCTGGGCCTCGGTGATAGCCGATTTGGCTTTCTTGGTGGTTTCTCCAGCAAGCGTCAGCTGCCCATTGAGCTCGGTCTGCTCGCGTTCGACCCGGAGTTGCTCGGTTCGCGCCATCAGGCCTTTCTTGACCATGGCTTCGACCAGCTTTGCCTCCTGGTCGCTGACGACCAGATTCTTCGTGAGGCGATCGGAATTGGCGGTCGCCTCGTCCAATTCCTTCTCGCGCTGATCGAGGCGCGACTTGAGAACCGACAGCTTGACTTCGAAGTTGTCGCGGCGGGCGACGAGCAGCTTCTGCTCGTTGTCGCAGATTTCCGGGGCGACCTTCTGGATTTCGGCTGGACATGGAAATTCGCCTTGCAGATCGCCGCTCTGCTCGAACTTCAGCCGTGCAATGCGGGTCTGTAATGCCCGTGCCTTGGCCTGTTGCTCGCCAAGGCTGGAGGTGTTGAACGTATTGTCGAGGCGGATGATGAGGTCGTTCTTCTTCACGACCTGCCCGATCTTGACGGCAATTTCCTGGACGACGCCCGGCTCGCTGGCCTGGATGATCTGCGTTTTGGAAGCAGGTATGACCTTGCCGTCGCCGCGTGCGATTTCATCCACCTCGGCAAAGGACGCCCAAGCAACGGAAGACACGAAGAGTGCACCTATGATAAATATGGACGCCGACGCAAAGAGCGGCGGCCGGTCTTCTCTTGCAAGCATTTCCCACGGCCCCAACGCATTGAATACTTTGATAGTTTTCGTTCTTCAGGTGCTTTTTTTCTGCAGCGCCTGTATCACTTGGTCCTTTGGTCCATCGGCAACGATCCTGCCTTGCTCGATGACGATAAGCCGGTCGGCAAGTTCGAGCATGCTGAAGCGGTGCGTCGAGACGATCAGCGTGGTGTTTCGATCGAAAGCCACTTTGAGCTGCTTGATCAGTTGACGCTCGGAAGCCAGATCCATCGAGCCGGACGGCTCGTCCAGGAAGACGACTTTCGGTTTCGTCAGCAACAGCCGGGCGATCGCCATCGTCTGTCTCTGGCCGCCCGAGAGATTGGTGCCGCGCTCGCCGACATTCATGTCATAGCCACGCGGGTGGCGGGAGACGAAATCGTCGACGCCGGCGGCCTTGGCCGCTTCGACGATCTGCTCATCGGTCGCCTCCGGACAGGCCATCAAAAGATTTTCCTTGATGGTGCCTGAAAACAGATCGTTCGCCTGCGCGACGATGCCGACGGCGGCGCGAACCTCGGAGGGGTGGTATTGACGGATGTCGATGCCGTCCAGCAGCAGTTCGCCGGAACTCGGCAAGAAAAGCCTGCCGATCAGCCGCCCCATCGTCGTCTTTCCCGATCCTATGCGGCCGATGATGCCGATCCGCTCCCCCGGCTTCACGGAGAAATTCAGGCCGGTCAGGACTTCGTTCTCGGAGCCGGGATAGGTAAAGCCGACGTTCCGGAACACCATGGCGCCGTTGCGGATGGGCCGGTTGACGAAGCCCACAGTGTCCGGACGATCCTCCGGCTGAGCCATGATCGAATTCACCATCCGCAAAGAGAGCATGGCCTGGCGCAATCTGGACAAGGTGATGGCGATCTGCCCGAGCGGGGCCACAGCCCGGCTGGCCAGCATGACGGTGCCGATGATGGCTCCGGTGGAGACATGTCCTTCGGAGAAGGCGTAGGCGCCGGCCACCACCAGCGCGACGGTGACCAGCTGCTGGATGGCCTGCGTTATATTGCCGGCGGCGGCCGAAAGCTGCTTGATCTTCTCGGAGGTGTTGGAGGCGTTTTTGGAATGCTCTCCCCATTTTCGCAACAGGTAGGCTTCGGCGCGCAGCGACTTGATCGTCTCCAGCGTGGAAATGGATTCGACCAGCAGCGCCTGGCGCTGCGAGGCCTCGTTCATGGAGGCCGCCACACGCTTGCCGATGCGCCGCTGCGTGACCAGTCCGACGATCACCGACGCGACGAAGGCCAGCGCGGGTATCATGACCAGCCAGCCGCCTATCGCATAGATGACGAGGAGAAAAACAAACACGAAAGCCGTGTCGATGAACACGCTGATGGTGTTGGACGTGAAGAATTCGCGCACGAATTCATATTGGGTCACGCGATTTGCGTATTCGCCCGTCGAGCCCGGCCGTGCCGCCAGAGACGAGTTCAGCACCTTCTCGAACAGCATGTATGAAATGCGCAGATCCGCCTTGCGCCCGGCATAGTCGATGAGCGATGCCCGGGAGGTCTTTAGCAGCAGGTCGAACAGGATGACCGCGCCGATGCCGATGGCCAGCACCCAGAGCGTCGATATCGCTTTGTTCGGCAGGATCCTGTCGTACACGTTCATGGTGAAGATCGGCGAGGCGATGGCGAGCAGATTGATGAACACCGCCGACAGGACAACCTTCGAATAGGTGCGCCAGAACGGCCCCATCGTTCCCGTCAGCCAATGTCGCCGCTCGATTTTCGGCGCCGAGCCGACGCTCATGGCCTCCGTCGCGTTGGCGTAGGTGATCGAGAAGGACGCACCGCCGCTGATATAGCTGTTGGCCAGTTCCGACCGGCTGATCGTGGTGCGCCCGTCCTCCTGGGGAGCGGTGAAATATTCGCCGGCTTCACCATCGGCCAGCAGCGCGACCGGCAGCTGGCTGACGCGAAAGACGATCGCGGGGAGGTCGATGCGCCCCCGAACAAAGTCGCGATGGCTGAACTCGGTTATTTCAAGGCCGACGCGCTCGGCAAGATGCCGGATCGCGTCGATGTCGATGCGCGTTTCCGCCAGCGGCACGCCGGCAAAGAGCACGGTTTCGGCGCTGGGGCGGCCGAGATATGCGGCGACGGCCGAAAAGCAGGCCTTGAAAGCCTCTTTCGGTGACAGAATGTTGGGTTGCTGGTTCACGATCCGCCCGCGGGGACTCTCGATCGATCCTTAGGCCCGCCTATTTTTTCCTGACCGGTGCCAGAATATCGAACGGCACGTCGTTTTTCTGTTCCGAGGGCGTGCGCGCATAGGTTTCGGTGTCGGCCGTTTCCGGCGCGGCGAACTCGGTCCGCGCGTATGCCGTAGCCTGTTTTGGCGGGTGGACGTCCATCGTTTTCAGCAACTGCCCGGTCGCCGCCAGAAGCCGATATTGCGCGAAAAGGGATGCGTAGGACGCGGTGTCGGCCAGTGTCGCGGTGTTGAATCGCGTGTTCTGCGCATCGAGCACGTCGAGCAACGAGCGCTGACCGACCTTAAACTGTTCGCGATAGGACGCGACCAGCTTTTCGTTGGAGACTGCTTGTAGCTTCAGGGTCTTGGCCAGATCGGCCTGCCGGAAGCGACGATCCCATGACGTGCGAACGGCTTCCTCGATCTCTCGGAGAACCTGGTGCATCGCGAGCCGCTGCTCGCTGGTGCGGCGGATCTGCTCCTGCTCATTGGCCTTGTCGATGCCGCCCCGATAGAGATTCCAGCGCAACACCAGACGTGCCTGCAGATCGGATGCGTCTCCATTGTCGCCGTCAATGTCGTAGCCCGCCCGGGCAGAGCCTTCGGCAATGATCGAAGGGCCGTATTTCGCGCGCGCCGCGTCCACCAGCGAGGCCGCCGCGGCAATATCGCTGTTGGCCATGTGGACGCGCGGGTTGCTCTCGCGCGCAAGGCCCAAGGCATCGTCCAGCGACCTTGGCAGCGTGCCGGACACGTCAGCCGGCCTCGCTGCATTGGTCAGCGGCTTGCCGACAGTCTTGAAAAACCGTATCCGCGCGGCCTCCAGTTCCTCCGACGCTTCCTGCATGCGGGCCTTGGCCGCGAACAGCCGCTCCTCAGCCTGTTGCCGGTCGGCTTCGTTCAACCCGCCGCCGGCAATGCCTTCCTGGATGTCGTGGAGGATTGCTTGATGGAAGCCCAGGTTTTTCTTTGCCTCGGCAACAATCGAAGCCTGGAGCATGTATTCGAGGTAGTCCTGGACAACAGAGAGGCCGATGAATTCCGACCGTTCCAGCACTCGAAACGACGCGCCATCGACGCGGGAGGCCTGGCGGTTCAATTCTGCGCGCCTTGCGCCGCTGTCATAGAGCGTCTGCGAAACGGTCAGGTCGGTTTCTGCCGGATAAAGCGCGTCGTCCTCTATCGAGAGTGCGCGCCGTGACGAATTGTCGAGACGGCGAGCGCCAGCCGACGCCTGCAGGTCGACGCTGGGCAAATAGAGGCCCTTTGCCTGACGCAATTCGAACTCGATCGCTTCGCGATTTTCTATCGCCTGGCCGATCTCCGGATTGGATTCGACCGCTACCGCCACGGCCTCCTTGAGCGTGAGGGCGTTCGCCCCCCCGCAAGTCAGCATCGTAGCCGCCATCAAAAGACCAAGGCGCTTGCCTATGGCCGACATGCCAGTTCTATTCATTTAGCCCACCCGTTTCCCCAACGCCTTCCTCAAGGCGCATAAGCGGGCCAACCCCAGGCCCACCATTGCCGAATTACCCGATATATTCAGAAAATACGTGAGCGAATATTAATTTAGGCGACTCTAAATGGGTTTTCCCAGTCATGAGCAGCGACATGTAGCAAAAATAACACATAACAGCGGGACCGATGGGGGTGGGAGAATGCCGATCGGCTGCAACGAAAAAATGCCTTGGTTGGAGCGGCTAGGGCACTTTTTGAAAAAAACCGCATAATGGTCCCGAAAGTTGCCTGGGCCGAGACGGTGGCGCTGTTGCCGAACGGGGATGCCGGACGCGGACTATAACGGATGTAGCCTCCGATAACTGCCGATAACGCGTCAATGGAGTGCTGCCCATCCAGTCACAAGAATAAGGGCAAGCGTAACCAGCGCTCCCGAAACGTACAGAACCGTCCTGACACTGCCTCCCTTTGCGGCGTTTCCGCCACGTAGGTAGATTCCCAGATGAATCAGGCGTATCGCCAGGTGCAGCCCCACAAGCGTCGCCAATGTGGTCGGTCCAACACCAACCATCATCGCCAGCACCGCGGGCACGACAAAGGGCGCCAGCGCCTCAACCGAGTTCATGTGGACGCGGTCGATCCTGTAGAGCGGGTTGTGGTCGTCCGCCGGGACTACCGGTCCTGAAAGCACCCCTGCAAATCCCTTGGACGAACCGGAATAGACTGCCAACACCACCGACAGCAAACAAAGCGTAAGCACGCCGAGGATGCTTAACCAATAGACTTCCATATTGTCTCTGCTCCTGGAATCTCAGTGGGCGATACGGTGCTTGCGAGTCATACCCCATGAACTGCAACGCGGTTGTCAGGCTGTCCGATGGTTGAACAAGTCGTGGAACCGTTGCAGGTAGAGCGGCCAGCCCTGATCGCTATCAACTGCACCCCTCACGCCTACCCAGCCTTCCCCATGGCGCTCGAAATGCCGGTGCTCGATCTCAACCCGGGTTCTGTTCTCGGTCTCGGCCGTGAACCGGACCTCCCATTCGCTCGTCTTGTTCGGGTCGGTCTCGATCTGCCACCGAGGGCTGATGTCCCAGCTCAGAACCAGCCGGCTGGGCGGATCGTAGGCCAACACACGAGCCCAGCGGCACTCGCTGCCATCCACACCTCGGTCGTAAACGTGCCCTCCGACCCGGGGTTCGAAGATCGTTTCTGCGATCGGAACGGCAAGAAGATTGTGCTCTCGAGGTTTGAATCTCCCGAAATCCTCGGTGAAAACCTTGAAGGCACGCGCAATGGATGCCTCGACAACGACGAAATGCCTTACGGGCGCGAGTGCAGGGTCCTTACTCATACTTGGTCCTTTTTTGGATACTCGACGGCTAATTTGTAGCCCGCCAGGGTCTTGCTCCAGAACTGGTCGATTTCCGCGCGCAGGCCTGCCAGCCCATCCTGATCGATACGGTATATGCGTTCTTTGCCCGAGCGCGTGTCGGCCACAAGCCCGGCAGCCTTGAGTATCTTCAAGTGCTGAGAGACGGCCGGCCGGGTTACAGGCAGGGCACGAGCAAGTCCGCTGACCGAACAGGGCTGTTCGACCAGCAGTTCGAAGATCGTGCGCCTTGTCGGATCTCCGAGCGCTGTCCAGTAGTTCGCGTTAGTAGCCACTAACGCGAACTTAAATCGATGGCCGCGACCTGTCAATATCGGGAGGTCAACGATGCGTCGTCCAAGCCCCCGTTCGGCTCCGCGGGATTAAAGGAAACCATTCAGCGACCTGCGCCGTCTCGTGGCGTGAATCATGCGGCCGTCGCAGGGAGTGCCCGTTGCGCTTTGACGGTATCGGCATACCGAATTGCATTTTTTGAATTGGTCTTTGCCGACCTGCCTTGGCATTTATCGAGCAGTCAGTTGATGCTGGGATCGAGGATGGCCAAAGTGGCGCAAGTCTATTGCAATCGGCGTTACATGCCCGAAGACGAGGCGCGCATCGGTCTCTTCGATCGGGGGTTCCTCTTTGCAGACGCGGTCTACGAGGTGACCGCCGTGATGGGCGGCAGGCTGATAGACAATGATTTCCATCTCAATCGTCTCCAGCGGTCGCTTGCCGAGATATGTATTCCCATGCCCGTGACGCTGCCTGAGATAGAAGCCATTCAATTGGAACTGATCTCGCTCAACGGATTGGATGAAGGAACGGTCTATCTCCAGATTTCGCGCGGCGAAGCCAAGCGCAATTTCCTGTTTCCCGATGATCTTGAGCCGACCATGGTCGCCTTCACAAGCGCCCGCAAACTCGTAGGAACCAAGGCTCAGGCCGAAGGCGTCGCCGTCGACCTGGCGCCTGATCCGCGCTGGGCGCGGCGCGACATAAAGACTGTCATGCTGCTGGGGCAGGTTCTGGCAAAGCATGCTGCAAGCGAGAAAGGCTTCGATGATGTCTGGTTTGTCGAGGGTGGACAGGTGACCGAGGGCGCATCGGCGACGGCTTTCATCGTTACGCACGACGGCCGTGTCATTACTCGCGCCAATTCTCAAGCCATCCTGCCCGGCTGTACGCGGCGAGCAGTGGCGCGTCTATGTGAAGACCAGGGCATTTTGTTTGAAGAGCGTGCGTTCTCGCCAGAGGAGGCGTTTTCGGCGGCGGAAGCGTTCCTGACCTCCGCCTCGAGCCTGGTCACCCCCGTCATCCGTATTGCCGGCCACAGGATCGGAAACGGCCAACCTGGTCCATTGACACGCCGCCTGCAGGAAATTTACGTCCAGACAGCTTTTGCAGAGATGAACGGGCATGCGGCCGGAAGAGCGGCCCTTGCTTGATGAGTGGGATGTGAAAATGGGCGCGGCACGGCGTTTAGGCCTTTGCATGGGGCGGCTGCCGCCCGGCCCGAACAATGCGATCACGGACGTGCCGGGTGTCCTGGTCGGCCATAAGACGATCATCGCCGACGGACTTGCGACAGGCGTCACCGCCGTCTTGCCCCATGGCGGCGACCTGTTCAGATCCAAGGTCAGGGCGGCGGTCGATATCATCAACGGTTTCGGCAAGTCCGTCGGGCTCATGCAATTGTCCGAACTGTGCACGATCGAAACGCCGATCCTTCTGACCAACACGTTCTCGGTCGCACCATGTGCGGAGGCGCTGATCAAGCGTGCCATTGCCGCCAACCCGGAGATCGGGCGCAAGACCAGCACGGTCAATCCCGTCGTTTGCGAATGCAACGACGGCGGCATCAATGATATTCAGGCAATGGCGGTCACCCGGCATGACGCCGAAGCGGCGCTGGATGCCGCGAGCGCCGGTCCGGTCGAACAGGGCAGCATCGGCGCCGGCACCGGAATGACGTCGTTTGGCTTCAAGGCGGGTATCGGCAGCGCGTCCAGGTCTGTCGAGATCGGGTCTCGCGCCTTCACGCTTGGCGCTCTGGTGTTGTCCAATTTCGGCAGGGCAGGGGATCTTGTCCTCCCGGATGGCCGCAGAGCCGATCCCAAAGGGCTCGGCGAGCCTGAAAGCGGGTCGATCATCATCATTCTCGGCACGGATATTCCTCTTGACGACCGGCAATTGAACCGTGCCGCCAGCCGGGCCGGCGCCGGCATTGCCCGCCTCGGTTCGTATTGGGGACACGGCAGTGGCGATATCGCCATCGCCTTCACGACCGCCGATCCTCTGCCGCACGTCTCGCCTTCACCGTTCATTTCGATTTCGCGTGTCGATGACAGATACATCGACCTCGTTTTCGAAGCGGTTGTGGAAACCACGGTCGAGGCCGTTCTGAACGCCCTGTGCGCCGCGCAAGGCGTGGTTGGACGAAATAGACGCAGGATTCCGGCGTTGACCGACTGGCTGAAGGAGCCCCTTTGAGCATGAAGATTTTCATTTCGGCCGATATCGAAGGCACCGCGGGCATTCAATCCTGGGACGAGGCGGAAAGAACGCATGCCGACCACAGGGAATTCCGCGAACTGATGACCGGGGAGGTCCTGGCCGCCTGCGAAGGAGCGCGAGCCGCTGGCGCCACCGAAATCATGATCAAGGATGCGCATGACAGCGGGCGCAACCTTATTCTCGAACGCATGCCGCCTTTCGCGCGCATCGTGAGGGGCTGGTCGGGACATCCGGACGCAATGATGTTCGGGATCGATGAAAGCTTCGATGCCGCGCTCTATACCGGCTACCATTCCAAGGCCGGCGTCGAGGACAACCCGCTTGCACACACATCGACATTGCGAATATCGCGGCTGATCCTGAATGGCGAAACAGCGTCCGAATTCACATTGAATGCGTTGTGCGCCGCGCGCTATGGCGTGCGCTCGGTATTTCTTTCCGGCGACGAAGGCATTTGCGCGGACGCCAGAGCCCTCGTCCCGGGGATAGCCACTGTCGAAACCCTCAAAGGCATCGGCGCGGCCACCATCTCCCTGGCGCCTGCGGCGGCGCGCGGCGCAATATGCGAGGGCGTTGAAAGGGCGTTGCGCGACAGGGCGCGGCAAGCTTTGCCGTCAATGCCGGAAAGGGTCGAGATCATCATCGAATTCAGCAATCCCGTCGATGCCTATCGCGCTTCCTGGTATCCCGGAGTGCGCCGGCACGGGCCACGTGCCGTCGCCTTTGCATCGAACGACTATTTCGAGGTGCTGCGCGCCTTCCGCTTCATGAAGAGCTGAAGGTCGCTGTGCCTGCGGCTGGTGCGGCGGGCTTCGACGTTTGCGCCAGCGCCTTGGATGATTGCCAAAGAGCCTCTACCATGGTGCTTCGCGTCTTCTCCGAGCTGCGATACAATCGTATCTCGAGATCGAGCGTCCATGTGCTGTCATTCGAACAGATGACAAGGGCTCCATTGGAGATGTCGTTCTCGACGAGGCTTTCTGGCAGCCAGCAGATGCCCGCGCCGGTCAGCGCAAGTTCCTTGAGTCCGGCGCTTATTGTGCTTTCATGCACTGTCTGACGCCGGAACGGCGAGTGCTTCGAGAACAGTTTTCCGAGGGCGACACCAAAGAAAGAGCTGTAACCATAGCCCAGATAGGGCAAAGCTCGCTTTGCCGTTTCCGGACTGTCCAGAATGCCCGCCGCGGGCACGGTCGACTTGTCGAAGCGCAGTTCCGGCGCCGCGACCGGGATGAGCCGATCCGATCCGATAGCCAGATGAGAAAACTTGTCGCGATCCAGGTGAAACGGCACTTCACGGTGCGCATAGGTCAGGAAGAAGTCGGTTTCGCCATCGGTCAGTGCAGCCAGGTTCGCCTCGATGCCACCCCTGTCAGCCATGAAGGATGTGCCGAAGGTGCGAGTGTTCCGCTGTACCTCCCGCAGCCAAACCGGAAAGAACGTGATGGTCAATGTGTGAAGGGCCGCAAAGCGTACAAGCCCCTGTTCCGCAGGCGGGCGCAGAGACTCGCGCACCGAATAGAACATCCTGATGGCGTCTTGCGCCATCGGAAGAAAATTGCGTCCGGCCGATGTCAGTTCGGCCGGCATGGTGGCACGACTGATGAGCGGTGCTCCGAGCCACGTCTCAAGCTGCTTGATGCGCCGACTGAAGGCCGACTGGGTGACATTGCGGATTTCGGCTGCCCGCGAAAAGCTCGAGGTTTCTGCAAGCGTCACGAAATCTTCGAGCCATTTGATTTCCACGCGGCCTCTCCTCCACTGCGTTCGAGCATTGATCCAGCCGCAATGGGAGCATATTTCATTATAATTGCAATGTTATGCAAATTTTGCATGCTTGATTGCGAAAACCGAATTGGCCTTGTGATCGCCGACGCCCCAACGTCTGCAAAACGAAAAAGCTGGCAACTGGAGCCGGTGGCAGGGGAACGTGACGTCGAGCGCGGGAGAAGAATCTGACCGCACACGAAACGGAATGCCACTCAAAGTCAAATCTATGTCGGCGACGTCCGTGAACGCCGGGGGAGAAGAAAAGGCAGCATGAATTCGCAGAACCAAGCCGATCTCGTTTTGCATGGCGGCAAGATTTGGACCGGTTACGGAAATCCGATCGCGGAGGCGATTGCGGTCTTGGGCAACCAGGTCGTGGCCAGTGGCTCCAACGCCGATATCAAGCCCCTGATCGGAAAGGGCACGAGGGTCGTGGATCTGGCCGGGCGCTTCGCAATGCCCGGTCTGAACGATGCGCACCTGCATCTGATCTCGACGGGGCTCCTGCGTGGCAAGGTCGATGCGACGCCGGATGCCGCGCCGACCCGCGACGCGCTGATGGCTGCGCTGCGGGCACGGGCCGCCGAAACGCCCAAAGGCGCATGGGTGACCGCGCGCGGTTTTGACCAGACCCGCTATCCCGACGCACTGATGCCCACCGTGAAGGAGCTGGACGCCGCCCTACCCGATCATCCCGTTTCGGTCACGCGCGCCTGCGGCCATGTCACTGTCGTGAATTCGCTGGCGCTGGCGCTGGCGGGAATCGATGTCGACACGCCAGATCCGGATGGTGGCCTCATCGGGCGCGAGGCCGGGCAACTGACCGGAATGCTGGCTGAGAACGCCCAGACCCTCGTCTACGACGTCCAGCCGACACCCTCTTTCGCCGAGATACTCGATGCTATCGAAGCGGGGGGCCGTGACCTTCTGCGGTTCGGCATAACGTCCTGCATGGACGCGGCCACTGGCCAGATCGACGGTATGACCGAGATCGAGGCTTATCATGAGGCCGAGCGCAGCGGCCGGCTCCCGGTACGGGTCTGGGCAACACTTCTGGGCGACCCCGGTTCGTCCATCGTCGAGCCTTGCCATGCCGCGGGTCTCGTTACCGGGGTCGGCAGCGACATGTTCCGCATAGGCGGCGTAAAGATATTCACGGACGGCTCGGCCGGCGGACGCACGGCCTGGATGCGCCAGCCATATATTGACCAGCCTGACAATTTCGGTGTCCGGATGCTGCCAGACGCTCAATTGTTCGAACTGGTCGACCGCTACACCGCAATGGGCTACACCATGGTCTGCCATGGCATTGGCGATGCCGCCATCGACCAGCTCGTGCGCGCTTATGAACGTGTGCGCGCCGCCAGGCCGGATCACAAGCACCGGCACCGGATCGAGCATTGCGGCTATGCCGATGATGCCATCAATCAGCGGATGTTGAAGGCAGGCATCCTGCCTGCGCCGCAGCAGGCCTTCATCTATGATTTCGGCGACGCCTACGTCTCTGTTCTCGGGCCGGAGCGCGGGTTGCGCTCCTATCCGATCGGAACCTGGGATCGCCTCGGCATGAAGCCGTCCACCGGCAGCGACTCGCCGGTCTGTTCGCCCAATCCCTTCCCGGACCTCTACGCCATGCTGACGCGCAAGACGCACAAGGGCACGGTAATGGACGCTTCCGAAAAACTGACGTCCGAACAGGCGTTGCGCGCCTATACCGAACACGGTGCCTACTCCCAGGGCGCGGAAATGGTGAAGGGCCGGTTGGAGCCTGGAATGCTCGCGGACATCGCCGTGTTCTCCAACGACCTCCTGACGGCCACACCGGAGACAATCCTGCGTGAAACGCGCTGTGAGATGACAATTCTGGATGGGCGCATCGTCTATGAAGGAAGTTGAGGCGGGATGCCGGTTGGGCCCGTCTCTGACAGGAAATCAACAACGAACCACAGGGAGGAATTGAGGGATGTTGAACAGACTTGGCTTGATCGCGGCGCTTGCGCTTGGAACGGCGACCGCCGCGCTGGCGCAGGACGCCACACCGAAGGATGGGGGGAAATTGGTGTTCACCGCGCCCTATGGCAACTCCATCACATCGCTGGACATCACGGCGACACCGCATACGCAAGACGAGATCGTGGCCAAAGCGATCAACCGCTCCCTCTACAAATGGAACCCGGAAAGCGGCAAGCCTGAGCTCGACCTCGCCGAAACGGTAGAGAAGTCGGCGGATGGCAAGACCTATACCTACAAGCTCCGGGAAGCGACCTTTCACAATGGCGACAAGCTCGACGCCGATGACGTGATCTGGTCCTACAACCGTCTTGCCGATCCCAAGAAGGCCCTGCCGGGCGCCGAGCAGATGTTGCAGATCGCCGGCGTCGCCGAATTTCAGGCAGGCAAGGCCGATCATATTTCCGGGTTGAAGAAGATCGACGACAGGACCATCGAAATCACCTTCATCAACCTGGCCGATCCGGGCTGGAACCTGATGTCCAACTATGCGCCGATCTACTCCAAGGACTATCCGGAGGATCAGCTGGCCTCCAAGCCGAACGGCCTTGGCCCGTTCAAGCTCGCCAATTACGTTGCGGGCTCGAAGGTCGAACTGGAGAAGTTCGACGGCTATTATGAGAAGGGCAAGCCGCATCTCGACAAGCTCGACATCATGCTGATGGGCGAAGCTTCGGCTCGCGACGTCGCCTTCCGCAACGCGGAGATCGATACCAACGTTCTCGGCCCTGTGCAGTATGAGGCCTACAGCCAGGATCCGGCGCTGAAGGATCACATCCTTGAGGTGGCCGAAGTCTACACCCGCAATATCGGCTTCAATCCGAAGGTCGAGGCATTCAAGGACAAGCGCGTCCGGCAGGCGATCAATTATGCGATCAACAAGGACCTGATTGTCGAGAAGCTCTTGAAGAACAAGGCTTATCCCGCGGTCTCCTGGCTGCCGATTTCATCGCCGGCCTTCGACAAGGACGCCAAGCCCTATGCCTATGATCCGGAAAAGGCCAAGGAACTGCTGAAGGAGGCAGGGTTCGAGACCGGTCTGAAGTTCTCGGTCACCGCGACCTCGAACGAAAGCTGGGGCCTGCCGATCGTCGAGGCGATCATCCCGATGCTGGCCAAGGTGGGCGTCACCGTGACGACCGACCCGGTGGAAAGCTCGGTCCTGTCCGACAAGATCCTGTCCGACAATTTTGATGCCTTTATCTGGTCGAACTCGTCGGGCCCGGATCCACTGAAATATCTGAACTGCTTCTATTCGAAGACATCGCAAACCGCCTGCAACTACGTCAAGTTCAACAATGCCGACTTCGACAAGCTGATCGAGCAGGCAGGCAACGAAACCGATCCGGCCAAACAGAACGATCTTCTGAGGCAAGCCAACAACCTGCTGCAGGACGAGGCTCCGGTCTGGTTCTTCAATTACAACAAGGCCGTCATGGCCTACCAGCCATGGGTCCACGGGCTGAAGCCGAACGGCGCGGAACTGGCTATCCAGGATTACGAGGACATCTGGATCGACGACAGCGCACCCGCATCACGCAAGTAGCGCGATGGCATGGCTGGCGGGCGGGACCGGTTTGTACGGCCCCGCCCACCGCATGGCGCCCACTCCTCGCCCGCCGCATGGCGCCCAGTTGTTGAAAGGCAGGATTCGCGGATGTCGCGCTTCATCTTTCGTCGCACGCTGCAGATGATCCCGACCCTGCTGGCGGTCGTGCTGATCATTTTCGTGATGTTCAGCGTCGTCCCCGGCAGCTTCATATCGAGCCTGATGTCGGAGGGGCGCAACGCCACGAATGCCGATGTGATGGCGCATCTGAACGAGCAGTTCGGGCTGGACAAGCCTCTGCCGGTCCGCCTGTGGGACTATCTGTGGGGGCTGGCGCATTTCGACCTTGGAATTTCCTACCGCACCCGCGAACCGGTGTGGAACGTGATCGAGCCGCGGCTCTGGCCTTCGATCAAACTGGCGCTGGCGGCGATGGGCTTTGCCGCGGCAGTCGGTATTCCTCTGGGATTTCTGGCCGCGCTGAAGCCCGGCAGCGTGTTGGACACCGGCACGATGATGCTGGCGGTTTCCGGCCTGTCGGTTCCCGAATTCTGGCTAGGTTTGCTGCTAATGTACGTCTTTGCGCTGCAGCTCGGTCTGCTGCCGAGCTTCGGCTACCAGCCCGGCGGCATCCGCTACATCATATTGCCTGCCATCGCGCTCGGCGTATCGCCGATGGCGCTCTTGGCGCGAACCACCCGCGCTGGCGTTCTGGACGTGATGAACGCGGATTTCGTGCGAACGGCGCGAGCCAAAGGGTTGACCGAACCGCGTCTGGTGCGCAGTCACGTCACCCGCAACGTGCTGGTGTTGATCTTGACCACGCTTGGCCTTCAGATCGGTTCGCTCATGGGGCAGGCGATCGTGATCGAGAAACTGTTTTCCTGGCCAGGGATCGGGTCGCTTCTGGTCGACAGCGTGTCGGCACGCGACATTCCCGTGGTTCAGGGTACGGTCATCGTGATCGTGTTGTGGTTCCTTGTCATCAACATGCTGGTCGATATCGCCTATGCCATGATCGACCCGCGCATCAAGGTGGCCTGATCCATGCGGTTGCGTTTCAATTTCGCCCTTGGCCTGGCGCTGGCGTTGCTCGTGGTCGCCGCAGCCGTCAGCGCCGGCTGGATTGCCCCGTACAACCCGATATTCGACGCCGACCTGATGAATTCTGAAATGCCGCCGAGCTGGGACCATCTTTTGGGCACGGACGGGCAGGGTCGCGACGTCTTTTCCCGTATCCTCTACGGCGCCAGGGTGTCGCTGACCGTCGGCCTCGTTTCGCAGTTGATCAACTCGTGCATCGGTATGGCGCTTGGGGTTTCGGCCGGTTATTTCGGAGGCTGGTGGGACGACCTGGTGAACGGGCTGACCAACGTCATGCTGGCGATCCCATCCCTGGTCTTCGCGCTCGCCATCATGGCGGTGTTGGGACCCGGCTTGCCAAGTCTCCTGATCGCATTGGGCCTGACCAACTGGTCCTGGACCTGCCGCATCGCCCGCAGCTCCACCTTGTCGCTCAAGAATCAGGGCTTCGTGCAGGCCGCCAGGGCGGCCGGCTTCAGCGACGCCAACATCATGCGCACGCAGATACTGCCGAATATCGTCGGTCCGGTGCTGGTCATCGCGACACTTGGCATCGGCGGCGCGGTTCTGGCGGAAGCTGCACTGTCTTTCCTCGGCGTCGGCATCCGGCCACCGCAGCCGAGCTGGGGGAACATGCTGACCGACGCGCGCGAACTGATCCGCACCGCCCCCTGGGCCTCGCTGTTCCCCGGCCTCGCAATCTTCGCCACGGTCCTTGGCTTCAATCTGCTCGGTGACGGGCTGCGCGACATGCTGGATCCGCATATGAGGATAAGGCAGGCATGAGCGGCATTCTTCCCGACCCTGTTCTGTCCATCCGCGACTTGCGCATCGGCGTCGGCAAGCGGAACGAAATCCTTCACGGCGTGTCTTTCGATATCCTGCCTGGGGAAACTTACGGACTTGTCGGCGAATCCGGTTCGGGCAAAAGCATCACCGGCCTTTCGGTGATGGGGTTGCTTAAACGCCCGCTGGAGGTGACCGGCGGCTCGATCTTCTTCCGGAGCCAGGACGTGTTGAAGCTTGGCAGCCGCGCCAGGCGCCGTCTGCGCGGCGACCGTATGGCGATGGTGTTTCAAGAGCCCATGACGGCGCTCAATCCGCTGATGGCGATTGGCCGTCAGATCGCGGAAATGTTCGTCGTTCACAGGGGCTTCGGGTGGTCGGATGCGCGCAGGAAAGCCGTCGAGGCACTGGAAAGTGTTCGTGTGCCGGCGCCCGAGGAACGCGCCCTGTCCTACCCCCATCAACTGTCGGGAGGGATGCGCCAGCGCGTCATGGTCGCCATTGCACTGGCCTGCCGTCCCGACCTGCTGATTGCGGACGAGCCGACCACCGCACTTGATGTGACGGTCCAGGCAGGCGTCCTGGAATTGCTTGCCGAGCTTTGCACGGCTGAAGGAACGGCCGTGCTGCTGGTCAGTCACGATTTGGGCGTGATCGCCAATATGTGCCGGCGCGTCGGGGTCATGGACCGGGGGCGGCTCGTCGAGGAGCAGGACACCAAGGCTCTGTTCGAAAATCCGCTGCATCCCTATACCCGAGGCCTGCTCGCGGCACGCCCTCGCCTGGGGTCGCGAACGCTGGTTGGACGCGCCCGCCTGACCGAACTGGACCAGGTCGTGGGCAGCGAGGAGCGTGGACGCGACGCACCGACGCTGACCACGCCGCGCGGCCTTGGTCTGGAGGCGACCGCATGAACCAGCCTCTTCTGGAAATCCGCGACCTCAACGTCCATTTCCCGCTGCCGCGTCGCTCGCTGTTGGGGCCAAAGCGGACGCTTCGTGCCGTTCAGGGCGTGAATCTGACCCTGAACGACGGAGAGTGCCTGTCCATCGTCGGTGAATCCGGCTGCGGAAAATCCACCACCGCGCTGACCGTGATGGGCCTGCAGGAGCCGACTTCGGGAAAGATACTGTTCCAGGGCAAGCCGTTGGCAGGCCCTGGCGCTCCCGCCCGCAAGGAGCGCGCGCGCATCGCTCAGATGGTGTTTCAGGACCCGTATGCGTCGCTGAATCCGCGCCAGACCATCGGTCGCATGCTGTCCTCGCAGCTTTCCCTGCATGGAATCGCCAGGGGAAGCGAGGCCAGCCACCGCGTCGCCGAGATGCTGACCCGCGTCGGCCTGACGCCCGATCACGCTGACCGTTATCCGCATGAATTCTCCGGCGGGCAGCGCCAGCGGATCGGCATCGCGCGGGCGTTGATGCTCGATCCGAAGATCCTGGTGCTGGACGAGCCGGTGTCGGCGTTGGACGTGTCCATCCAGGCGCAGATCATCAACCTGCTGATGGACCTGCAGGAAACGCTGGGCTTGAGCTACATCATGATCTCCCATGATCTGAGCGTGGTCGAGCATGTCAGCGACCGGGTTGCCGTGATGTATTTCGGCCGCGTGGTGGAAGAGGGTGACTGGCATTCGATTTTCAGCCGCCCGACGCATCCCTACACGCGTCGCCTGATCGGTTCGGTTCCCGATCCCGACGCGATCCTGACCGGGGCACGCGCCTTGCCGGATGCTGCCTTCGTCCCAGACGCCGCCCGCTTTTCGCCCGACATTTCGCGCCGTCCGGACCCCGACGAAGAACCCGAGTCAAGCGAGCTTGTCGAGATCGGCCGCGGTCATCGCGTGCGTCTCGCGCAATAGGAATTGCCCATGACCTTCAATGTCCTTACCTGCGAATTCATGCACGAGAGCAATACGTTCTCGCGCTTCCGTACCGACTTGCCGCAGTTTCAGGTGGACACGCTTCTCCTTGGCGACGACGCGATCCACGCCCGGCGCAACGCCAATACCGAACTTGCCGGATTCATGGATGTGGCGGAACCGGCGGGCTGGAACGTGATCCACGCGATTTCGGCACATGCCGTGCCCGGGGGGCGGGTGACGAAAGCTGCCTATGACCACATCGCCGGTATTATCCTGGAGGCAGCGCGTTCGAACAAGAGCCGCCTCGACGGAGTGCTGCTTGGACTTCATGGCTCGATGGTGCCTGAGTTTTGCCCGGACGGGGAAGGGTATCTGCTAGGCCTTCTGCGGGCCGAACTTGGAGCGGACATTCCTATCGCGGTAACGCTCGATCTTCATGCGATGGTGTCGGAAGACATGGTCCGGGACGCGCAGATCCTTGTCTCCTACAAGACCTATCCGCATGTGGACATGCGCGAAATCGGCGCGCATGCCGCCCGTATCCTGGATCGCGCAATGAAAGGTGAAATCGCGCCCCGGACCGTCAGGGCGCATGTGCCGATGCTGGACGAAGCGAATTCCGGCCGCACCGACATTCCCGAGACGCTGGCCCTTTATGACCGCGCCCGCGAGGCCGAGGCCGAGGGCTTGCTCGCGGTTTCCGTCAATGCAGCCTTCACGGGCGCCGACGTGTCCTGCGTCGGTCCCACCGTGCTCGCAACCTATGACAGCCGTGATCCCGGCGCCAAGCCAGCCGCCATGCGTGTGACAGAGGAAATTGCGGACAAGATCTGGCAGGGCCGTACCAGGAAGCGCAATGTTTTCATCGAGGTCGACGAGGCTGCTGCCGAGGCGCATGCCTGGCGCGGCGACAAGCCACTTGTCATCGCCGATTACGCCGACAATCCCGGCGCCGGTTCCTACGGCGACTCGACCGCGCTGTTGAAGGGCCTGCTTGATGCGGGAGTAAAGGGTGCGGTACTCGCGCCGATGATCGATCCTCAAGCGGCAAATGAATTGCACCGTCACCGGCAAGGCGAAACCGTGACGGTGACGATTGGCGGCAAGGGCGACGCCAACTTCGGCGGCGGCCCGCTGACGGTGACGGGTGTGCTGACTAGGCTTTCGGACGGCGCCTATGTCGGCGACGGACCGATTCAGGGCGGGCTCACCCATAGTTTCGGCCCCACCGCCGTAATCGACGTCGACGGGATCGAAGTCCTGGTCGTTTCAGAAGCGCAGCAGATGGTCGACCTTCAGCAATTGCGCGCTTTCGGGATAGAACCGACGGCTCGCCGCGTGTTGGTCCTGAAATCGATGCAGCATTTCCGGGCGGCATTCGAGCCGATATCGGGCAAGGTCATCGTCTGCGATGCAGGCGCGCTGGCAACGCCGCGGGCAGAGCGGCGCCCCTATATCCACGCGCCGCGCCCGCTCTGGCCGCTCGACAAGGATTTCGAGCGCTTCGTTCGTCCCTTGGTCGACACATTCTAAATTACCAAAGCGGGCCAGTGCAGACGGCCCCTTCCTGGATGCGAATGCTGACAGCGAGCGCACTCTTCGCAGGCCCTGCGTGGCGACGGCGGTGCGATCGATCATCGACCGTCAAGTCACAGACATCGCCGATACGCTTCAGCTCATCTATTCGCTCCGGCCTGCGGGCCTGCCCGGGCCGTTCTTCGAGGCTCGGAAAACGGCGGCGTCCGCGCTGCATCGTGACGCGCGCCGTCCCGGTGCCAGAAGTCGAGAACGGCTGCGGTGATAGCCTCTGGCGCGTCCTCCTGAACAAGATGCTTCGCATCCGGTACGACAATGAATGGAGCGTTTGGGATGCGCCGCGCGAGTTCTTCACCATCTTTCAACGGGATAAATTCATCCTCGGCGCCCCAAAGAATGCTCACGGGGCAGCGGATTTCACCGTAGCGGTCCTCGACCTCTTCGCTGTACTTGTCGTCCATCTGCGCCACCTGGCGCCAGAACGCCTTCTTGCCCTCCTCGCTAAGCCAAGGCTGGAGATAAAGCCGCATCTCCTCTTCGCGCAATTTGTGCTTCGCTGCGGCACCGATATACGCGCGCAGGACGGCTTCATGGATATAGGCTGGAAGACCGGCAAAAACGTCTTGGTGCACCTTGGCCGCCTGCACCAGCGCGGATCCCTGCGGGCTGATTGCGACAGGATCGATCAGCATCAGGCTGCTGTAGTCGATGCCGTCCATGAGATGGGCGCGCAGCGCGGCAGACCCGCCAAAGTCATGCGCGACGACGTCCGGGCGCTCTATACCCCAGTGCTTTACCAGCGCCGCGAAAAGTCCATTCTGAAGACCATGCAGGACGTCGGCGTCCGGCTTGTCGGACTGCCCGAAACCCAGCAAATCATAAAAGAAAACCCGACGGTGCCGCGCGAGCCACGGTGCAATTCGCCGCCACACCAGCGAGGAAAATGGCGAGCCGTGCAGGAGGATCGCAGCCTGTCCCTCGCCGAGCGTGCCCCAGGCGATCGCATGACCGCGGTAGATGAAGCGTTCAGGCAGAGTCCAGTTCGCAATCATCTCGTCCTCCGTATCCAGAGACTTGTCGAGGAATCCGACAGGAAGCGGGTCGGACCGAAACTCTCAGCCATGGTGCGATGGTGCGAATTCCGGCCCTGGACAATCTCTCGGCGACAGAAACCCAGGTGGTAGCGTCGTCAGGCCAGCCGTGCAGCAGCAAAGCCGCTGTGTCATGCTTCGCGCCTTCCTCCAGAAAGGCGATGTCGAGCATTTGTGGCCGCGGTTGACGGCATGATGAAGCGCGCGTGGGTCTGCATCCCTGCCCAACGAGGACGGCGCGATCGGGTTCCTTGGCATGCGACCATCAGGCCGCTCTTGTCGACCTCCGTCCGAGGCAGCCCGTTCACGGAAAGCCTTCCCCTATCCGAGCCGGACTTGCTTCATGATCCTGTTCCTCAGATGACCCCGCCATTCGCTCGGACGATCTGGCCGTTGATCCAGCCGCTGTCCGGTCCAACCAGCAGGGAGACGACGCGCGCGATGTCGTCGACCTCGCCCAGACGGCCGAGCGGGTTCATCTGTTTGATACGATCGAGCGTAGCCTGATCCTTGCCTTCGAGAAAAAGCTCGGTGGCCACCGGCCCCGGCGCAACCGCGTTGACCGTGATGGCGCGGGATCCCAACTCCTTCGCCACAATGTGGGTGAGCGCTTCGACCGCGGCCTTGGTGGCCGCATAAACGCCATAGGTCGGCTGATAGAGTCCGACGACGCTGGTCGAGAAGTTCACGATGCGGCCGCCGTCGCGCAGGCGCCTCGCCGCCTCGCGAAGGCCGTTGAACGTGCCCTTGAGATTGATCGCGATGGTCTGATCGAAAGTCGCATCATCAAATTGAGCGACCGGTGCGAGCTTCATGATGCCGGCATTGTTCACCAGCACGTCGACGCCGCCATGGGCCGCTTCGGCGGAATCGAACATCCGTCTCACAGCTTGCGGGTCGCTGACATCGGCCTGGAAGGAGGTGGCCCGACCGCCGGCCTTTTCGATCTCATCCACCAGCTTGGCGGCCGCTTTGGTGCTACCTGCATAGTTGACCACGACCGTGAGGCCGTCGCTCGCCAGCCGGCGGGCGATGGCCGCTCCGATGCCGCGAGAGGCTCCCGTGACGATTGCAACCCTATTCGTTGAGGTGGTCATTGTGGTTGTTCCTTTGCCGTGTTGTTGCCGATATCAATCCTTCGCTCGATATTCCTGCGGGATCACGAAGACCTCGTCGGCGCGGGCGTAACCGCCGTCCTTGACCTCCTCGATCAGGACCATGGTATGCGGCCGAGCGGCCTCGGAGAAATATTCCACGAGCATCGCGGTGGCCCGATGGACGATCTCTTCTTTCTGGGCCCGGTTCAGCGCCGCCTCGGGGACCTTGAAATTGACGAAAGGCATGATCTTCACTCCTGTCGATCTGAGGACTTGAATGGTGTGAAGGTAGCCGTTTTTAAAACCAGCACTAGAAAGCCGATTTCAACATCACCATTTCAAAAACCATAACAATCGACTACGAGATGGTCATGGATCGTATCGACGTCATGCGGCTCTTCGTCAGGATCGTCGAGCGTGGGAGCTTTGCCCAGGCCTCGCGGGACCTGCAGGTTCCGCGGCCCACTGCCACTCATGCGATCCAGCGCCTGGAAGCGGATCTCGGCGTTCGGCTCCTCGAACGGACAACCCGAAATGTGAGGCCGACGCTCGATGGCGCACTCTACCATGAACGCTGCATCCGGCTCCTTGCGGACCTGGATGAGGTGGAGAGCGTCTTCAGGAATGCTGAACCCAAGGGTCCGCTTCGTGTGGATATGCAGGGGACCATCGCGCGGTTTTTCGTCATGCCCGCCTTGCCCGAGTTCATCACGCGCTATCCCGGCATCTCGCTCAGCCTCAGCGAAGGCGACCGGATGGTCGACCTCATCACTGAAGGCGTCGATTGCGTCGTGCGAGCCGGCGAGCTGTCCGACTCGTCTCTGATCGGTCGCCGAATAACCGCATTCGAGCAACTCACCCTGGCGAGCCCAGCCTATCTTGAACGTTACGGCGTCCCTTCGACACCGGATGATCTCGGCGGCCATCACATGGTTGCCTATACCGCCTCCGCGACAGGGCAGCCGTACCCGCTGGAATTCGAGATGGACGGCGCGGCAAGGGAGGTTCCACTACCCTACGATATCGTCGTCCGGGGCGCCGAAATCTACACGGCCTCCGGCGTCGCCGGGCTCGGGTTGATACAGGTCCCGCGTTATCGCGTAGAGCATCAGATCGCCACCGGGCAATTGGTTCCGATACTGGAAGCCTTCCCACCACCGCCGATACCCGTATCCGTGCTCTATCCCCAGAGCCGCCATCTGTCTTCGCGGATCAGGGTGTTCATTGATTGGCTGGCGGAGGTTTTTCGGGCCCCTCGCGGCGTTGCCGGGAGTTCCTCTCAGAAGGGCTCGGTCGAGATATCAAGCTGAGGCAGTTCATCGTTGCACGGAAAGGCGGAACAGGTCCGCCACGCTTCGGCACACCGTCTCATGGCCTGCCCCTTGACACGAATGTGAGATGCCTCTGGTGCCTTCTCAGGCCAAGGCGTCTGGCGAGCAGAAGCGCTAGACCAAGCACAAATACGATGCCGCCCCCCACCAGCCCCTGGGCCGCCAAAACCAGCACCGTCTGCTCTGTCGTCGAGCCTGCCCGCATCTGGCGCACATCGGCTGCCGTGACGCTGACTTGCGGGTTTCCGAAGCGCGCTGTCACATAGTTTGCAAGGGCCGCCACCTGGCCGTCGTCCAGCCAGCCGTCAAAGGCCGCCATCGATTTGCGGCCCGCGACACCGCCTGCCTTGACGCCTTCAAGGATGGTCATGACGACATTCTCAGGCGAGGTTACGCCGAGAGTGCTGTTGTTGGTCAGTGATGGATAGGTGCCATCCGCCGATCCGCCTCCATTCAGGCCATGACATCCCGAGCAGAGCGACCGGTAGAGATCGTCGCCCACCGCGACCCCGCTGCCCTCCACGCTGGTCTTCGTCCCGGCATCGCGGGCGGCTGCGGGCGGATTGGTCCACGCGAAGCGCGGCCGCTTCTCGTCTCCCGATTGGGCGGGCACGGTCCTGAGATAGGCGACGATGGCATGAATGTCGTCGTCCGAAAGATATTGCAGACTGTTCATGACCGTTTCCGCCATCGGACCGCCCGCATATGCCTTTCCAGGCATGGCGCCGGTCTTGAGAAACCGAAACAGCTCCTCATCGCTCCAGCCGCCTATGCCCGCGATCTTGTCGCCGCTGATGTTGAACGCCTGCCAGATACCGGCGCTGCCGCCGGCAAGCTTGCGATCTTCATCCATGCCGAACGTCGTATTCCTTGGAGTGTGGCAGGCGCCGCAGTGGCCAAGCACCTCCACCAGGTAGGCGCCCCTGTTCCATGCGCCGGTTCGGCTTGGATTTGGTCCGAAGCCGCCGGCGTGGAGGTTGGCAAGTTTCCACAACTAGAGCGTCCAGCGCTGGTTAAATGGAAAGGGCAGTATGTTTGGCGGCGGCGGCTGAGAAATCGGCGCGGTCGTGAGCAGGTAGGCTCGGATCGCGAGCACATCCTCGCGATTCATCCCGACGAAGCTGTCATATGGCATGGCGGGATAGAGATCGGCCCCGTCGCGTCTGACGCCTTTCTGCACGGCTCGCACGAATTCGTCGGCGGAATAGCGCCCGATGCCTGTGTCGAGGTCCGGTGTGATGTTGGTGGAATAGACATCGCCGAACGGCGTCGGCACCCGATAGCCTCCGGCGAAAGGCCGGCTCGGATTGGACGTGTGGCAGCCGACGCAATCGGCGGCTCGGGCAAGATATTCGCCTTTCTGGATCTCGTTCGCCCGCAGCGGCGTGCCAGGCGCCAGCGACGCCATGACGGCCGCGACTACACGTAGGAGAACGGCGAGGAACGGAACGCTCGCAGCAGGCCACCGCAAACGCTGCCCATGGCGGATGACCGCTCGTCGGCTCCGCTGCACAGTCACAGTTCGCATCCGCTGAAGATCAATCCGGCCGCCATTTGCGCCAGCATGACGAGCGTGAACAGGGCCCCGATGCCTACCGAAGTCCTGGCCAGAAACGCGCGCGTGCGCGCCTTCAGGGGCGGGCTCGTGCCGTGCCCTGGATCATGAACGGCGCGCCATGACGACAGGACGCCCAGCGCCGCGACGGCGGCGCCTGTCAGCGAGAACAGAACAGTGGGCCGAAACCCGGCGTCGCATTGCCAATATGCGATTGAATAGTCGAGCTGCAGCGATATCGCCCACGCCGTTGGTCCGGTGGCCATGCCTGCCCAGGAAACGCCCGTGCGGATCGCCTGCATGTTACATCCTCGGAACCCAGTAAATTACGAGATAGAGCACGACCCATGAGACGACCACGAAGTCCCAGTAGAAGGCATTGTCCGACACGTCGCTGAAGTGGCGTCCGGTGTTGCCTTTCTTGGTGAACATGAGAACCGCGAGCACGATCGTGTCCCCGACATCGGTGAGGAGGTGTGTCGTGTGCAGGCCGAGCAGGAGCCAGACGATCGACCCGTAGGCGTTCTGGTCCCAGGAGATCCGGAGCGCGGGAAATTCCCAGATGCGCACGATCAGGGGAAGAATTCCGGCGATCGACATGACGACGATGCCGATGCGCACCTTCACAAGGTCCTGCCGCCGCGCCCAAAGATCGATCAGACGGTTGGGGACGGCGCTGGCAAGCAGAATAATCAATATTGCCGTGCCCGGCAGGAGATCGGGTGCCGGCGCTCCGATCGGCCAATGCCGCGCCTGCACAGCCAGGTAGAAATAGGTACCGATCGCCAGGGCAAAACCGGTTGCTTCAAGGGCGATGAAGGCCACCGTTCCCCACCAGATCGGGCTTGCCGATCCAAAATCATAGGTGGGCAGGTGGCTGACGTCGACGGTTGGCCGGTGTCTCATTCTTCGTCCTCCGGCTCGCCTTTCGGCCAGAACCAGCAGATAAAGCCGATCGAGACCGGTATCGCGCCCCAGACCACCGCCCATGGCGTGTATATTGAGCCCAGAAACGCGCCACCCACGGCGATGGCCGAGAGCAGCGGCCAGATCGAATTGTCGGCCGATGGCACGCGCAGTTGCGGCACCGCATCGGCGACCGTGCCGGCAAGCACTTCGCGCGCATCGACGCGCAGGCCCTCGACCACCGGGAGTATGTCGGGTTCGGCCCAGAGCGGCTCGCGATGGGTCACCACTGGCAGGCGCGAAAAATCGTAGGAAGCCGGCGGTGACGTCGTTGCCCATTCCAGTGTGCTCGCCCCCCAGGGATTGTCTCCCGCGAGGCGACCGTTGCGAAGGCTGAGCAGCATGTTCAGGACGAGAAGCGCGAAGCCGGCGAACACCACCAGCGACGAGATGCTGATGAACAGGTTCGTGCCGCCCCAGCCGCTCGCCGGCGGATAGGTGTAGACGCGCCGCGGCATGCCTTGCAAGCCAAGGATGTGCATCGGGAAGAAGGTGAGATTGAAGCCGATGAAGACAAGCCAGAAATTCCAGCGGCCGAGCCTTTCGGACAGCATGCGGCCAGTGATCTTGGGAAACCAGTAGTAGACGGCGCCGAGCAGGGGGAAGACGGCGCCGCCGACCAGCACATAGTGGAAATGCGCGACGACGAAATAAGTGTCGTGCACCTGCAGGTCGAGCGGCACCGAGGCGACCATGACTCCGGTCAGCCCGCCAATCACGAAGGTGAAAATGAAGCCGAGCACGAAAAGCAGCGGCGTGGCAAAAATCGGCCGGCCGCCCCAGATCGTCGCGATCCAGCAGAAGATCTGGATGCCGCTCGGAATGGCGATCATCATCGAGGAGGCGGTGAAGAAGCTTTCGCCGAGCTGCGGCAGGCCCGTGGCGAACATATGGTGCACCCACAGGCCGAAGGAAAGAAAGCCGATCGCGATCAGCGACAGCACGATCCCGAGATAGCCGAAGACCGGACGGCGCACGAAGCTTGGCAGGATAGCCGAGACGAAGCCGGTCGCGGGAATGAAGATGATATAGACCTCCGGGTGGCCGAAGAACCAGAACAGGTGCTGCCAGAGCAGTGCGTCGCCCCCCGCCACCGGGTCGAAGAACCTGGTGCCGACCAGCCGGTCGAGGATCAGCATGGTGCTCGACACCATCACCGCGGGCATGGCGAACAATATGATGAAAGCCATGACGAGGACTGACCAGACATAGAGCGGGATGCGATCGAGCGACATGCCAGGGGCGCGCTGCTTGAACACAGTCGCGATGATCTCGACGGCGACCGCGAGTGCGGACACTTCGGTGTAGGTCACCATCTGCGCCCAGAAATCGGGGCGCTTGCCGATCCCATATTCAGGTCCGGCGAGCGGCGCGTAGGAAAACCAGCCGGCATCCGCGCCGGTGTCGAAAGCGAAGGCGATCCAGATCATCAACCCACCGGAGAGATAGACCCAGTAGCTGAAGGCGTTGAGCCGCGGGAAGGCGACGTTTCGGGTGCCGATCATCAGCGGCACCAGGTAGATGGCGAACGCTTCCATAACCGGTACGGCGAACAGGAACATCATCGTCGTGCCATGCATGGTGAAGAGCTGGTTGTAGAGATCGGGGCCGATATGGCGTGCCTCCGGCGTGGCAAGCTGGAACCGCATGGCAAGTGCCGACAGGCCTGCAAGGGCGAGGAACAGGAAGGCCGTCACCATATAGCGCCGGGCGATCAGCTTGTGGTCGACCGTGACCAGCCAACCATAGAGGCCGTTCGGCGTCCGCCAGGCATGCGCCAGATAGTCGTGCAGTCTTGCCTCGTCGAGCCCGGTGTCGCGGATGCCTTTCAGGGCCGCTTCCTGTTTTTGCCTAGCCGTCTTCCCGGCAACGCCACTCATTCAAGACTTCCAAGATAGGCGACGACCGCACGAAGATCGTCGGCGCTGAGAGCAATGCGCGGCATCTTCGCGCCGGGTTTTATGGATTGCGGATCGGCTATCCACGCGGCGAGCGCGCCGGGTGTCATGGCCAGCGTGTCGGCGGCCAATGCACGCCGGTTTGCGAGATGGGTAAGGTCGGGCCCGACCGCTCCCTTGGCCGGCGTCCCCCTTAGCGTGTGGCAGAGCGCGCAACCGGTGGAAAGAAAAGCCCGCTGGCCGCGGCGTTCCTCCTCGCTGGCAGGCGCGATGGCGGCGGCGTCTTGTCTGGACCGCCATGCCTCGAACGCTTCGCGGCTTTCCGCGATGACGGTGACGGCCATGTGAGCATGCTGGTAGCCGCAGAACTCGGCGCACTGGCCGCGATAGATACCGGGCCGGTCGGCAATGAGCGTGATCTCGCTTGGCCGGCCCGGAATGAGGTCCCGTTTGCCGGCGAGGCTTGGCACCCAAAAGCTGTGAATGACATCGGTCGAATCGAGCTCGACCTTGACCGGCTCGCCAACGGGGACATGGATTTCGTTCGCCGTGACCATCATCCGCGACCGATCATCTTTGGGATAGCGTATCTCCCACCACCATTGATGCCCTGTGATGCGGACCGTGAGTGTCTCCTTTCCGCTCATCGAGGCGATGGATTTGCCGGCGAAAAAGCTCGTTATCGTCAGCGCGGCGAGAACCAGCACGGTCGCCGCGACGGCGCTTCCGACCGCGCGGCCAAACCGGCGTTCCTGATGGCTGTCGATGCCTAGCGGGGGGGACGCTGCTTGCGCCCCGCGGTGATGGAGAAGCGCCATTGCCAGGGCCAGCATGACGAGCACCCAGGTGATCGCCGCCACCGCGCCAAAAGACCAGATGAGATCGAGAATCGCACGGGCATTCGCACCATGTGCATGGAGTGCGGATTGCCAGCCGCTGCACCCGCTCAGGACCGGTGCCGAGACCACTGTCGACGCGAGGCCGAGCCATCTCAGGACGCCTGGAAGACGGCTGCCGGACGTGCTTCGAGCTGGACGTGCAAAGGCGGACGCAATGGGCCATTGCCGCCGTTGCCGCAGGCGGATGGACGGGCCCGTGCATCTTGCCATGTGAAATCCCCATGGATGCCAAGGCGATAACGCGAATCGCTGCAAAAGGATGCTTGGCAACGATGGCCGGCTTTTCTCCGCCATGCGATTGGCGCCGGGCCGATGCTTGCGCGCCGGGAGCGCAACCAAATGGCGGATATGTCCGTTTCTCCAGGCAAAGGCGCGGGACGCGCATCGGACGGTTCCACGCCGCGAAACTTAGGAACTAGCCATGAGCAACACAGACAAAACGGCCGGCGGAAATCGAAGCGTCGCAGGCAAGGACGATCGCAGCCAGGACGCGACGCGCAACGACCGCCGAGGCAGGGAAGAGACGCGGCAGGAACAGGCTGCGGACAGCCATCCGGAAGAGGATCCGGCGGAGGGCTCTCGCCAAACGGTCGAGCACGAGTTGGACAGGCTGGATCGGTCGGGGCGCAGCGCCTCGCAATCCGCGCGCGAGGGCCAGGTGGAACGCGCGCGTGAGGAACTGCGGAAGCAGGTCAGCGAAGAGACGCAATTACCGGGACGAGGTTCCGCCTGACAGCGGCTGTGGATCGCCCCGCGGTTGGCTTTTTGTTTCGATTCTTCGGTGTCAGACGGCACGCAGGTCGTGTCGGGCCTGCCGCTTTCCGCTTTCCCGGATCCAGAGGGTCGCCATGAGCAGCGCCGCCCCGCCATAGATCAGGCCGGCTAGGGGAAGGTGCGGGTGAAGAGCCTCACCGCACTCTTTTCGACCGTCGGCCCCAGGCATATCCATGTCGATCTTCAAGGCGATGCGGCTCCAGCCGCATCAACGGCCAAGGCGGGCGCTGCGTTTCATTGGCGGTTGGCTTCCACAGGAACAAAAAGCTTGACCGGAGGTTCGAACCTCAATCTCGGCATCGGCACTTGGTCGGAACAATCGACATGATTTTTTCCCGTGTGGCCTCGTTGGACACGCATCTCCCATGAGTGGAGCAGCTGACGATGCCGGCCGAAGCGAGGGAGAGCGAAAAGACGGCGGCATCACACGCGCTCTCGGGCTCGGACTGATCACTGGGGCGGCTGACGACGATTGCTCGGCCATTGGCACCTATGCGAGTGCCGGAGCCCGGTTCGGGCCCGACCTTTTGTGGACGGCTCCTGTCACTCTCCCGATGATGTACATCGTCGTCTATCTCTCGTCCAAACTTGGCCAGGTGTCGGGCCGTGGTCTTTTCAAGGTCATTTCCGATTTCTATCCGCGTTGGCTGCTGTGGTCCGTGCTGGTGGGCGTGCTGATCGGCAACACGATCGAGGCAGCCGCCGACCTTGGCGCGATGTCGGCGGCTGTCGTGCTGTTCGTTCCGCTGCCTTCAAACTCGGTCGTCATCGGTGTCGCGATGATTATTCTTGCCTTGCAGATGTTCGGATCCTACAAGCTAATCCGCAACATATTCCGATGGTTGGCACTGGCCCTGCTCGCCTATGTGGTCTCCGCTGTGCTCGCCAAGCCGGATGTGGTCTCGGTGCTGCGCGGCACCTTGCTGCCGAAAATCGAGTTCAGCCGCGAATATCTGTCCATCATCGTCGCCATCATCGGCACGACGCTGTCCGCCTATCTCTACACCTGGCAGTCCAATCAGGAGGTGGAGGAGGAGATCGCCAAGGGCAGGACGAGCCTCGAAGAGCGCAAGGGAGCCACCGAGGGTGAACTCCGCCGGTCCCGGCGCGATATCCTGATCGGCATGATCTTTTCCAACCTGATCATGTATTTCATCATCCTTTCGACCGGATCGACGCTGTACGAGGCGGGGCATACCCAGATCGAAACGGCAGCGCAGGCGGCCGAAGCGCTGCGGCCGCTTGCGGGCGACGCGGCCGGAATTCTCTTTGCGGCCGGGGTGATCGGCGTCGGCTTCCTGGCGGTGCCGGTCATGACGGCCGGCGCCGCTTTCGATTTCGCGCAGGCCATGGGGTGGAAGAATGGCTTGAACGCCAAGCCCCGGCATGCGCCCAAATTCTACATCGCGACGGGAGTGATCACCCTGGTGGCGGTGGGTCTCAATTTCTTTGGCTTCAACCCGATGAAAGCCTTGGTCTGGTCCGGCATCGTGCAGGGTTTTTCGACGCCACCTCTGCTGCTTCTCATGCTCATCATGACCAACAATCGCAAGATCATGGGCGACAAGGTCAACAGCAGGGCCACCAACATTCTGGGCGGCGTGACGACCATAGCGGTCTTTGCGGCGTCCGCGGGACTGGTGGCGACCTGGTTCATGTAGTTCGCCGGCGCGGAAGGACGTTCAGGCGCAGTGGAACATCCACGGTCAACTCTCGTTGAAATGCGTGTGAGAGAAAGGGCTGTCCATGTCAAAGCTCCAAGCCGCCACTCAAGAGCATCTAGAGCAACTGAGACTCGAGGCTTCGGCTCGTTTCGCCCCGATGATGCTGCATGAGGCATTGTTGCGTCTTTCCCGGGCCTGCGGGGGTGATAGCCTTGCCCGGTTCGAGAAAGCCATGGTCGATCAGATCGAGGCGACCAAGGACGATCGAGCCGATTTCGAGGCAATCAAGGAATTCGCGATCGAACAGCTTTATGCCTGGATCAGGAACGCGAACGAATCGCCGGATAAGAAGCAACCGCTGGAAAAGATAGAGGACCGCAGAACCCCCGGCCGCTCGGAAGAGCCGCAAACGCTGGAGGATCAGCTGCAGGCCGGTCTGGAAGATTCCTTTCCCGCAAGCGACCCGCCAGCAGTGGTGTCCACCTCCATTCCAGGCGGAGCCAAGAAGCTGGTCGGAACCGACGAAGTGCTGAGAAAACAGCGGGAGGCCAAGGAGCAAGACCGCCCCTAGCCCGCACCGACTGGAATCCCGCTGGCCGAACCGCCGCTCACGGACGGGAATCCGTGCCGGTCGATAGCGTCACAGCTTGACGGCCGCTTCCCGGGCCCACAGCCGCAGCTCGCGGCAAGCCTGCACGAATGTGTTGGCGGAGGCTGCGGAGTCCAGCCGCATCAATCCCTCATCGGCATCGGCTGCGACGCCTGCCTTGGCCAGGAGAGGCGCGGCTCCCGGTGTGAAGCCGATGAATTTGCAATGCGCAAAGGCATCCGACACGAAGTCCTTCGCGGCTGCCTCCTTGACCAGCAACTCGGCGCCCGGCTCGGACAGGAGCAGTACCACGGCGTCGAACAGGACCGACGGACCGCCGTCGATCATGTGTCTGGCTTCGATGTGGGTGCCGTCTGCGGCCTCGACGCCGCCCACCTTGGGCGCTATCACCTCCATGACCGCGCCTTCCGTTTCGATGGCCGAGCGAAGTTGTTCGAAAAGGGCCGTGTCGGCCCCGTCGCTCAGCAAGACGCCGACCTTGCGGCCTTTGAAACTGTCGGGGCCGTTCTCGATAATGCTGAGAGCCGGAGACGGCGGCAGGTCGTCGCGCGGCGGGACGGCGGCCTCGGCGGGGTCGGGCATGTTTCGAATGCCAAGCTTGTCGGCGACTTGAGTCGCCAGCGTTTCGTCTATGTTCAGCAGATGCGCCACCATGCGTTCGCGGATCGCCGGTGCCTGCACCTTGCTCAATTCGAATGTCAGCGCCGTGGCGATATGGCGTTGCTCCGGCGCTGTCTGGCTGTTGAAGAATTGCCGCGCCTGGCTGTAGTGGTCGGCGAAGCTCTCCGCCCGCAGACGCACCTTCTGCCCCTCTTCGGCGTCGGCGAAAGAGCGGAAGCCGCGTTGCGGATCCTCGCGGGGACCCGAGCCCCACGAATTCGGCTCATAGTTGGCGCGGCCGACCGGGTTGTGCATGGCCATGTGCCCGTCCTGCTGAAAATGTGCGAAGGGGCATTTCGGAGCGTTGATCGGAATATGGGTGAAGTTCGGGCTGCCCAGCCGCTTCAACTGGGTGTCGAGGTAGGAGAAGTTGCGGCCCTGCAGAAGCGGGTCGTTGGAGAAGTCGATCCCGGGCGGCACGTTCTGGGTCATGAATGCAACCTGCTCGGTCTCGGCGAAGAAATTCTCCGGCATGCGGTCGAGCACCAGCCGCCCGACCGGGATTGGCTCGATGATCTCTTCAGGGATGATCTTCGTGGCGTCCAAGATGTCGAAGTCGAAGCTGTCGGCAAAATCCTGGTCGAACAATTGCACCGTCAGCTCCCATTCCGGGAAGTTTCCTGACTGGATCGCTTCCCACAGGTCGCGGCGGTGGAAGTCGGGATCGGCGCCATTGATCTTGACCGCTTCGTTCCAGATCACCGACTGCATGCCGAGTTTCGGCTTCCAGATGAATTTGACGAATGTGGATTCGTCGTCGGCATTGACGAGGCGGAACGTATGGACGCCAAAGCCTTGCATGAAACGGAAGGAGCGCGGTATCGCTCGATCCGACATGATCCACATGACCATGTGCATCGATTCCGGCATCAGGCTGATGAAATCCCAGAAATTGTCATGTGCGGTCTGGGCCTGCGGGAAAGCCCGGTCTGGCTCCTGCTTGGCAGCATGGATGAGGTCCGGAAATTTGATGGCGTCCTGGATGAAGAACACGGGAATATTGTTGCCGACGAGGTCCCAATTGCCTTCTTTGGTATAGAGCTTGACGGCAAAGCCGCGCACGTCTCGGGCGAGGTCGAACGAGCCCTTGTTGCCGGCAACTGTCGAGAACCGCACGAAGGCAGGCGTCTTTTCGCCGGCGCGCTGGAAAATGTCGGCACGCGTGTATTTGGCCAGCGATTCGTAGGTCTCGAAATAGCCATGAGCGCCGTAACCGCGGGCATGCACCACCCTTTCCGGGATGCGTTCGTGATCGAAGTGGAAGATCTTGTCGCGAAAGTGGGAGTCCTCGATCAGAGACGGTCCGCGCTCGCCAATCCGCAATGTGTTCTGGTCGTCGGAGACAGGCGTTCCCAGGGCAGTCGTGAGAACAGGCGTGTCGGCTTCCGCGATCTGGTGCAATTCGCCGCCATTTCCGCGCGCGGCATTCTGATCGTGCATACGCGCCGATTTGGGAGCTGAACGGTGTGCGGATTTGGCCATGATTTTTTCCTCGATTGACGCCCGTGGGCTGACTTGGCTCAAGGCGCCGAACTGCCGGTGCATGGCTTTGTTCCCGCACAACGGCGCGTCGCGCCTATCCTAAGCCAGCGCGAACACGCTGGTGGACGGCGCGCAAGGGGGGCGCGGCCGCAGCAGGATCGTTCGGCCGCATCAGAATTTTCTGGAGAGTTGTCTTCAACGCCCGGAACGATACAAACGTCCATGCATTTAGCTGGGGTCTGCATTCATACTTCTTTCTGGGAGCTGGACCATTGTCAGGCGAAGGCTATCTTTTGGCCGACCAGGAAACCCATGAAGTTTCCATCGTTGACCTGATACCCGCGCTACGGGCTTTCGCGCGCACCTTCTGCCGTATCCCCGACGATGCCGACGATCTGGTGCAGGAGACGTTGACGAAGGGCCTTGCCAACATCGACAAGTTCGAACCCGGCACGCGCATGAAGTCGTGGCTCTTCACCATCATGCGCAACACCTACTACACCCGGGTCAAGGTCGCGGCCAGGGAAGCGCCTGGCCTGCTCGACTGCGCGTCCTCGAGGCCGATTTCGGAAGCCACACAGGAATGGACCGTTCAGAGCAAGGAAGTTCACGGCGCCATCCAGAGGCTCCCTGAACACCAGCGCGAGGTGCTGATGCTGATCGGCGTCCTAGGTGTCAGCTATGAGGAGACGGCCGAGATATGTGGCTGTGCGGTGGGAACGGTCAAAAGCCGGCTCAACCGTGCCCGCGCCGCCGTTCTTGAGTTCCTGGGGGAGAGTTCGCTGCAGACGCTGATGGAAAGACGAAATCATCTGTCGGACGGGCAGATCGATATCGATGCCGACAGCCGCAGATAGTCAGTTCTTTATGTCGCGCCGGCGTTTCGCAAGGAGCGCGTTTTGCAGTTCGATCGCCAGTCTGGTCAAGCGATCAGGAACCTTTTCCTGCTCGATCGCGATCAGCAGAGAGGCAATCTCCTGATCCATCGCCATTCCTGCGCGCGGGTCCATTCTATCATCGCTCGAACGAGACATCGTATTCCCTGGCTGGATGGATGGCAGTCCGTCATCCTATTGTGATGACAAGCAACCGCCATTACAAGGAGATGCCCGGTGCCGAAACCGTTGCCGGCAGCCCTTGCACAGGTTTTTCTTCCACTCTCGATTGCCGAGGTCACAGATCCACTGCGGCGCTTTCAGTCCTTCGGCAATCGATTTGCGGCATGATCCTGATATTGATCGGACTTGATCTGATTGCCGTCCAGGCCGCGTTCCTCGCTGTGCTGCTTCTTGTCCCTGTTGGATAAAACGGCATTCTCTTCGATCTTGTCCTTGGCCAGTTCGGTCATTGCTCCGGCGCCGGCCCCTTTGCCGTGGCTGCCACGGCCGATATGTTTCTTGCTGCCGGATGCCATGCTGTCCTCCTTCGAATTGGCGCCGCTCTTCAGCGTCGCTGTGTTCGACGCCCGAACTGGCATTGGCTGGTAATGTTCCGTCACGCCGGCAAGCAGGAAGGCGTCGCCGTCCCACAGCCGAAACGCTTTTTCGCCATCGATGACGACCTGCAATCCGTGACGTTGCGCCAGGCGACGTATATCGGAGCGGTCCAAAAACAGTGATTCGCGATATGAGTAGTTCAGCAAGGCCAGCCTGCCCGGCCTTTTGAGGACGCGCGCAATTTCGCCGAAATGCCGCTCCGCCACGCCGGCTAGCACCAGATAGGGGAAACTGTCGACCGCCAGAACGCAGTCGAAACTCGCGTCGCCGAACTCCGCCAGATCCAGGCCTGAGGTCCGCCGCAACTCTACATTGCCAAGCGCTGCGCATTGCTCACGGGCGATCGAGACCATCCTCGACGATATGTCGATACCGACGACCCGCCCACAGGATGCCGACAGCGCGCGTTCGAAACGCCCGATGCCGCAACCGATGTCCAGAATGCTGCGTCCAGCACCGGTGAAGTCTTGCGCTGTCAGCCATGCAACGATTTCGTCGGTCGTGGCTGCCAGCCTTTCCTCATCGCCAAGGGAAGCCAACTGGACACTCGCCACCCGGGAAATCGCTGCCGCGGCATCAAAGCCCGAGGCCAGCCGCGTCACGACATCTGCATCCGTCTCGTCGTCGTCGCGTTCGTGACGAACGGCAGAACCCGTTTTCTGCAACGTGGCAAAAACCTCCGATCCGCGGCGAAGCAGCCCGGCTATCTGCTGGAGCCTTTCCCTGTCTCGAGTATCGACCGGATCGATCTCCGCCACGATCTCCGCCAATTCGACTGCCCCGATGCCTGGGTGGAGATGCAGCGCCAGCCTGGCGATGACGGCCTCGGCACTGACAGCGTCCGCCATACAGCCCTCGACCGCCAGCCTGACCGCTATCCGGCGGCGCACGGATGTTGGTTCCATCGAAACCATGGTCTCATTTCCGCGTCCAAGTCCTTCGCATCGTCCACCTGTCGCCAGCGCCCCAGCCATATTTGTACGGCTCCTGGCCGCGCAGGAAGTCGAACTCGCGCGCACCTTCGCGGATCGATTCGGCGATTGCGTGGCCGACCAGGATCGCGCCTGGACTTTCCTCGGCATAGGCAGGATCGAAACCGCCAAGATAGGCATAGGCACGGCCGCGATGGTGAAATCCGTAGTAGACGCCGATTGGCTTGCCGTCGATGGCGAGCACCCAGCATCGGGTCAGGTCTCGAGCGTCGAGCAGGGGAAGCGAGCACCTGTGGAATTGCTCGACGGCGGGGTCGGCCAGCACGCCGCCTCCGTTTCCGGCCCAGCGCGCCCCGTGCAGGCCTATCAGGTGGTCGAGGAACAGTTGAGGATCGCCTCGTGCCGGCGACAACTCGACCCGGCCGCGTCTGGATGCGGCGCGGCGCGCCCGGCGCAACTGGCGTCTGCGCCGGGCAGGGACGCAGCCCGCCAGCGTTTCATCGCCGTCGGTGGCAAGCACGGGACAAACGGCGTGGCCGACCAGTCCATCGGCTTTCAATTCGGGATGTTCGATCGCCAGACCGGCACTGCCTTGCGGCAGATCCGGCAGGATCCACTGCGACCACTCGATCGAGAGTATCTTCTCTGCAAGGGCAGCGGCGACCTGGGCCTCGCTGCCGGGCACACACAGCACGTCCAGATAGTCGCTGAGGGAAATGCCGATCGGAAGCAGTTTCGAGCCTTCCGTGCCATGTTCGAGATAGAGCGGCGCCAGGCCCACCAGATCGTTGCCGCGCCAGATGGCGACCGTCGCCAGCTCCCCCGGAGCGAATGTGCGCCACCACGGCAGCAGCCAGGCGGGACATTGAAAGGGCGTCGCCGACGAACTCTGCTCCCACAGGTTCCACCAGTGCGGCGCCAGTGCATGCAATTGCTCTGGATCGCCGATGATCTCGCTGCGCAGCATCTGCTCTTTCACCGCACCGCGGCGAGACGCCTGCGGTCGGCGCCGAGCCGGGCCAGCGCCAGATAGGCGCTCATGTAGGACGAGACCATGCGCTCGAGCGAAAACCGCCGGCGCGCCTCGCTTCGGCACGTCTCGGCATCAAGGCTGGGTGCCGCGACAATTGCTTGCGCCATCTCGTCGACATTGTTGACGATAAAGCCGGTCTTGCCGTGCTCGACCACTTCGGGAAGCGCACCATTTGGAAAGGCGATCACCGGTGTGCCGCAGGCGAGTGCTTCCATCGCGACCAGCGAACTGGTCTCGGCGGCGAGGCTCGGAACGACCAGGCAGCGTGCTGCATTGAGCAAGCGCCGCTTGGCGGCGAAGCCGAGCGGACCGAGGAAGCAGCGCCGACGATCGAGGCGAGGTTCGACCTCATCGCGAAAGTACTGGGTATGCGTCTCGTAAGGATAGACCCGCCCGCCGATGACCAGCGGCACATCAGCCTGCCTGGCGGCATCCAATGCCAGGTGTATGCCCTTTTCCGGGCAGATGCGGCTGAGCACGACGGCGAAGTCGCCCCTGGGCCGCGGCTGGTTCAGCGCGTCGATATCGACACCATTCGGGATCGGGGCAACCAAGCTTGCGTCCGGCGGTGCGGTTCTTTGCTGGGCTGACGAGACGGCGTGAAGCCAGAGATCGTCGCGCCCTGGGCGCAGCGCCCCGGCCGGGTACCAGTCGAGCGGCAGGTGAAGCGTCACCAGGGTCGGACCGTCGGCAGGCAGGTAGGCGTCGAAGTCGATGCCATGCAGGTGAACCACGTCGATCGGCCATTGGGCGCGGGCAGCGGCGATCGCGGCGCGATGGGACTCCTGTGCCCGGTTTTTTGCTGACTGGTCGAGCACGCCGGCTTCGGCGGGCGTTTCCACCAGAATGCCGCTTGCACTGGAACCCTGGCAGCCGATGACGATGGACCGGTGACCGGCGCGGGTCAGGGCCTGATCGAGCATTGACAGCACCTGCTCGGCGCCGCCAACGGCGTTCGGTCCCACCGGCGCGAGAGGATAGGCAACATTGAGCACTGTGAGCGTCATGGCTGGTCGAGCCGGAGCGCCTCGTGAGCACGGGCGCTTGCATGCAGCCAGGTGCCGGGCTCGAAACCCAGCGGCAGCGATTCATAGTAGAGCCTGCCATCGTTGGGCAGCTTCAGGAAATCATAGGTCGGCGCCAGCCGGAAACGCTCGGTGTGGGTCGAGAACGGCGCCAGCGTCCGCTGCTGCGTCAGGTGGCTGGCCAGCATGCGCTGCTTTTGCTGAAAGGCCGCTTCGGTCAGGCAGACCTCTATGCAATCACTGCCGGTGCCGCTGGCGAAATCCTGAAATACCGGGCCGTCCGGGCCAGCCGAATAAAAGGCCATTTCGATGATGGTGGGCACGGGCCGGCGGTCACGGCGCAGAAGATGGCAGGCCGCGTGAACGGCAAAAGCGGTCGCGTCGTGGTCGGGATGGCCTCCCTCGAAAGGATGTGTGCAGACGAAGCGGATGTCGGGTTCGCAAACAAGGCAGGCGAGTTCCTGCGCGAGCGCCACGAGATTCGCCGCAGCCTCCTTGTCGGGATAGCCAAGAGCGGTCAGGCCCGATGGCGATATGCCGGCCGCGGCCAAGGCTTCCGTCAGTTCCGCACGGCGGGCATCGGCATAGTCCTGCCATGTCTCGAAACCATGCGCTTGCGCGTCGGCAAGATCGCGTGGTGCCCCGTCCGTGACATGGACGATGCGGCATGACCGCAGTCCGGCAAGATGCCCGCCGATGCCGATTGTCTCGTCGTCCGGATGCGCGACGACGACCATGATGGCGGAGCCATGTGCTGCGTCACTGCCCGTCAACAGGGCCGCGAATTCGCCCAGGGTTGCCGACGGTTGATGCATGGGAGCCTCACGCTGCCGAGGCTCGCCGCTTCGACGTGGAAGCCACGCCGGGCGCGTAGCGGCGGATCATGGTTGCACAGAATTCGGCGAATTCCTCCGGCACCAGCGGCGGACTGGTGTGGTGAGGCATCATCCCGCGATGCTCTGGCGTGAAGCAGAAGGTGACGGTCACGTCGAAATCGGCGAGCGCTTCCATCTGTCGGTCGAACCAGTTCAATGCATTCGGCCTGAAACTGTCGGCCCAGGAAAGTCCGGTCCGCATATTGGTGACCCCGAGCCGCTTCATCCAGGCGACGGCGTCGTCCAGCCGCGGGTCCTCGAAATGAAACCACTGCACCAGCCCCATCTCGGGCGTATGGCGCAGGAATTCCTCCAGTGCCGGTTTTGGCGTGCCGTCCTGGCGCAGCAGCCCCATATGGAAGTGACGATAGTAGGAGGAGCCTTCCGCTTCGCGATGGCGCGTTGTTGCTTCCCATTCGCGCGGGAGATCATAAAGGCTGTACCACTGGATGCGCGGAGCGTTGCCGAGCAGCAATTCAGCGGTGCGCCTGAGGCCCCAGACCTGGATCTCGTCGGCGCCGAAGGTCGATACGCCAACTTCGCTGACCCAGATCGGGAGATCGGTGACGGCCGCGATCTCACCGATCTTCTGTGGCCATTCCTGGATCTGCCACAGGTTCCAGTCGAGCGGAAAGCCATGCACCGCGACGGCATCGACGTGGTCCAGCAATCCGAGTTCCTTCATGCGCGTGATGAAGCCGGGGTCGATCGGAGAGATGCCGCCGAGCACCTTGGTCAGGGCCGGGTTCTCGGACGCTATCGCATCCGCCGACAACATTGCCATGGCGGCGAAGCGGCTCCAATCGGGGTCGAGCTCGGGATCCCAATGCGATTTGTTGTTGGGCTCGTTCCAGATCATCGCGGCTTCAATCATGGATCTGTCCTTTCGACGGGTAGACGGCGCCGCCGCCGGCCGGATCGCCGGCGGAACGGCAAAAATAAACCTCCTGCTCGGGGTGCAAAAAAATCTCGAAGCCGGCGCTGCGCAACATCGCTTCGGTGCAGGCGCGGTTGGGAATCCACCAATTGGTCGGATCGTCGGCATATCGATGTTCGATGAAATGCAGTTTCGGAAATTCCGGCCGCTCGAACAGGTCGTGCGTCCAGAAATGATAATTCTGCTCAAGCGCAGGCAGATCGGCGCTGCCGCGTTGCATGGACTGGAAGATCATCAGGTCGCCGGCGACATGCCCGCGGATCAGGTCGAGCGCGAGCAGGGGATGGCGCAGGTGGTAAAGAACCCCCATGAACAGCACGATGTCGAATGTCTCGCGCAGGGCGCCGACGTCATAAACCGAAAGCTTCTGGAACTCGATGTCGCAGTCCGCGATCTCGGCGGCAAAGCGCGCCTGTGCCAGATAGGCCTCGTCGAAATCGATGCCGAGGACGCGACCGGCGCCGCGCCGTTTCATTTCGATGGAATAGAAACCGGCATTGCAGCCGATATCGAGCACGGACTTGCCGGACAGGTCGGCTGGAATGGCATAGGCGAACTTGCGCCATTTGACCAGCGGGTAGTTACCGAGAAAATGGTCCGGAGCAGTTTCGACGCCGGCCAGTTCCATGTTGTGGAACCATGGGCCGAGGGCATCGATACGGCGTTGGATTTCAGCATGGGAATGCAGCATGGCTAAGCTCCTTCGCCCGGAACGGCATGCGAATGTGCCGTAGGCGCGATCATCGTGGGCCGGTGCTGTTTGGACGCAGCATCGTCGTCGAGCAGCCGAAGGGCCGCGCGATAACCGTTGAAAGTGCCGACATCGACGTAGGCGGCCCCTGCCTTCACCCCATACGCCTGACCGCCCGCCGTCAGGTAGGCGTTGATCAACGTGCCGATATATTCGTCATAGCAATCCCGCTCGCGCCAGAGTGCCGCGAGCTGGTGCAGGACATGGCCCGGCATCTTGAACGCGCCCCATATCCAGTTCGTCGCCGCGTCCTGCCGCTTGACCTGGATTTCCCGCACCCGGCCCTCCTCGTCGAGAACCACGGCATCGAAGAATTCCGGCCGATCCACCGGGAAGAGCAGGAATGACAGCCGGTCGTCCGGCAGACGGCAGAAGCCGTCTTCGGGAAACCAGATCGTATCGGGAAGCCCGATCAACACCGTCTCGTCCGGTGCGACGAGGGGTGCTGCCCGGAAGATGGCGTCGCAAAGGCCAACAGGGTTGGGTTGTACCACGAACAGAGCGGTCGCCGCTCCGTAGCCCGCGGCATAGTATTCGAGAATGTCGGATTTACCCGATCCGATGATGAAACAGACCTTGTCGACGCCGGCGCGCACCATCCGCCGCACCAGGTACTCGCTTACGGCACATGGGCGCTCTGTCTGTCCATCGATCCGGCTCCCGACCGGCAGCAGCTCTTTCGAGAAGCCGAGTGGTTGAATGCGGCTGCCGCGTCCGGCAGCGGGCACGATGCCCAACATCAGACTGCTTCCTTCATCGGTTCGCCGGCCGACCTCTGCAAGGCTTCGTTCAGGATGCGATCCAGTTCCGCCGCGCGCCGCGTGGATGTGTGTTCGTCCAGAACCCGTTCACGCGCACGGCTTCGAATTGCATCGAGCTCGTGCGATGGCAGTTTGAGCGCCGCGATCACGTCGTCTGTGTCGTACGCCAGCAGGATCTCGCTACCGGGTTCGAAGAAACTGCTGAGGCCCGGCCAGGTGTCGGTGACGATCGGCACGCCGCATGCCGCTGCTTCGAACAGCCGGCCCGAAGGGCACCACCCCTTTTGCGCCATCGCCTCGCGCGTCACATTCAGCGTCAGGCGGGACGACGAAAAGAAGGCTGGATGATCTGCCGGCGGAAGATGCCTGACGAAGAAGATGTTGTCGCTCCACGGGAATTCCTGTGGATATTGTGCACCGCCGATGATGAAGCGGTGGTCAGGCAGGAGTGCGGCCGGACGGACCAGCAGTTTCTCGACGCCGGCCTGGCGATCTGCCGCATAGGTCCCGAGATAGGACAGATCGCCCGCAAATTCCGGCCTAGGTACTGCCGGCCGGTGTTGGTCGGGATCGACATGGCCATAGAGCGGCACCACGTGGCGTGCACCGAGGACCGACTTGAGTGCATCGATTGCCGAGCCGCCCGTGTAACTCAGGACGAGATCGAAATCGGCAAGGCCCTCGGGCCCGAAATAGGGTGGGCGTTCACCTTGATCGAGGCGCGCCAGAGTGACCGGAGTGTCCAAGTCGTAAAAGACGCGCAGCCCGCGGCATGCCTGCTGCGCCAGGCGCGAAGCGTCCACGGCGTCGGGACAGTAGGAGGTAATGATGACGACGTCGGATTGCTTGATCGTCTGCTCCGCGACCCTCCGGATGTCCTCCCAGTCGGGGTAGAGCACGATATTGCCGCCATCCAGTTGATCGAGGTCCCGCGCACCGGCATAGTAGGGGGTGTTGCGCTCGAAAAAGGTGATGGACCAGCCGTGCCGGGCCAGCGCGCGGATCAGGCCACGCCACAGGGTGGCGTGGCCGTTTCCCCATGAAGACGTGACGGTGAGACCGAAAATGACCATCTGCATCCGGCAAGTCCTCGTCAGGCAAGTTCGTTCAGACGGATGAGCTTTGCTCCCCAGTCTCCGGACACGATCGTCGTGATTGAGGCGGGGTCGATATCGAAGCGAAAACTGTCGCCGACGGGCAGACCAAGCACATGGCAGATGGCTGCCTTGATCACGTCGGCATGGCTGATCAGCGCGACGCATTGATTCTGATGCCGCTCGCGAGCCTGATCCATCAGCGAGACGATACGCTGTTGGACATCCAGCATGGTTTCGCCGCTTGGGGTGCTTGCTTCCTGCCGCCGGCTGTTCCACGCCTGCCAGCCGGCATCGCCGTTCAGCTCCTCGAACGTCTTTCCCGACCAGATGCCGAAGTCGATCTCGTCGAGTTCGGCGCAGATCGCGATTTCGCCGACATTACAGGCAGTCGCGATCGGCTTGGCGGTTTCCTGCGTGCGCTCGCGTGGGCTGCACCAGATAGCGGCAATCGGCTCGCGGGCCATGCGGCGGCCAAGATGCGCCGCCTGAGCCCTGCCGGATTCGCCAAGGCGAACTCCGCCCATCCGTCCGGCCAGATAGGAGCCGACATTGTCGTGTGCCGCGTGCCGGATCAGGAAGAAGGTCGTCGTCATTCCGCGGCATCGAGCATAGGCTCGTCCCTGCCTGTGATGAATGCGAGCGTGCGCTGCCGAGCTTCGGCATCGGTGAACTGCTCAGGCGGAGACTTCATGAAATAGCTGCACGGACCGGTCAGCGCGCCGGCGATGCCG
The DNA here is from genome assembly GCF_006440835.1 of Mesorhizobium sp. B2-5-11. Taxonomy (NCBI): domain Bacteria; kingdom Pseudomonadati; phylum Pseudomonadota; class Alphaproteobacteria; order Hyphomicrobiales; family Phyllobacteriaceae; genus Mesorhizobium; species Mesorhizobium sp. B2-5-11. Next base: position 67,931 of record NZ_VFUK01000007.1, on the reverse strand, counting down.
CGGTCAAGCGCCAGCTTGGCGCAGCGCACGGCGTCGATGACCACGCCGGCCGAATTGGGCGAATCCCAGACTTCCAGCTTGAGTTCGGCGTTGAGCGGCACTCCACCGAAGGTCGTGCCTTCAACCCGGATGTAGGCCCATTTGCGATCGGTGAGCCATGGCACATGGTCACTGGGGCCGACATGAATGTTGCCCGGCTCCAGGGGAACATCGAACTGGCTGGTCACGGACTGCGTCTTCGAGATCTTCTTCGATTCCAGCCGCTCGCGTTCCAGCATGTTGAGGAAATCGGTGTTGCCGCCGAAGTTCAACTGATAAGTGCGGTCGATGCGGACGCCGCGCTCGCGGAAGAGATTGGCCAGCAACCGATGCACGATTGTCGCGCCGACCTGGCTCTTGATATCGTCGCCGACCAGCGGCAGCCCGCGTTCCTCGAAACGCAGGCGCCATTCGGGCCGTGACGCGATGAAAACCGGTATGCAGTTGACGAAGGCGCAGCCGGCCTCGAGGGCGCATTCGGCATAAAAGCGCGTCGCTTCCTCCGACCCCACCGGCAGGTACGAGACCAGCACATCGGCACCGCTGTTCCGCAGGATTTCGCTGACATTGGCAACCGGCTCCGGCGCTTCCTCGATTTCCGTGCGCAGATATTTGCCGATGCCGTCCAACGTGGGGCCACGCTCCACGCGAACCCCGGTTGCAACCGCATCGGCAAAACGGAACGTGTTGTTCGGGGCGCTGTAGATCGCATCGGCCACGTCGCACCCGACCTTGCCCTTGGCGACATCGAACGCACAGACGACCTCGATGTCGTCGACGTGGTAGCCGCCGAGATCGGTATGCATCAGCCCGGGGATCGGCTCATTGCCTTTTGCGTCTCGGTAATAGGAAAGGCCTTGCACCAGGGAGGATGCGCAATTGCCTACACCGACGATACCGACACGAACTTTCTTCGATCCCACGAAACTGCCGTCCTGTGCTGTCCAAGGTAAGTTCCTGGGCCCGAACCGTCAGCTTGCCGGAATGTTCCTTGGCATGTGGAAAAATTGCGCGCGGCAGGATGGATCAAAGCCGCGCATGCCGCGTTGGCGCACGGCGAGCTTGGAATCAATGGATGATCGTCTACGGCGACCACAAACGAACGGAAGACGCGCGACAGCTTCGCGAGGCTGCAAGCGAAATGGCTGAAAGCCTCGATTGCAGGCCCTGCGGCATTCAACGCCACGCTGCGCTGGTAGGGTTGTTCGTCAAGGTCTCGGAACTGGTCCAGGCACAGGCCGATGTCGAGTTCGAGGCCCGCGGCGGGGACACCCCTTCGCCGAGGCAGCGGCAAGGTGCCAAGCTGCTGGTCGGCCTTGCGGCGGAAGTGGCGAGGTCCTGGCGAAGCGGCTTCACAGTGACTGGCGCCGTCGATCCCGTGCTGAGGCATATGCTGGCCGCGCTCGACTGCCGGGGCAAGGTTCTTACCGGCACGGCCGAGGGATACGCCCATTATGCGCTCTATCCTGAAAGCTACCTCGGCGCGGGGCGGGCATCAGGCCTCGACGCGAATACATGCGTCATCGGCATCCGCAGCATTGGCCTCGGGCTTGCCGCCTTGGTCGCCGCGGCGATCGACGCGCCGGCACCCATCAGCGTGCGCCCGATCGGCCATCCTTTCCGCAGGTATGTCAACGCCGACCCGGAATTGATCGGCGCCTGGAGGGGCAAGCCGTCGGCTTGCTTCGCTGTCGTCGACGAGGGCCCCGGCCTGTCGGGCAGTTCGATGCACTCCGTCGTCGCATGGCTGCGGCGGCTGGGCATCGATAGGGATCGCATTCACCTGTTCCCCAGCCATTCCGGCGGCCCGGGTGCCGAAGCCTCTAAGGAGGTTCGTGAGACATGGTCGGGTTGCCGAAAACATGTGGCGCGGGCCTTCGAACGCACCTTCCCGGGCGGCGCGCAAATGCCGACGCTACGCGATTGGGTGGCGGAGGCTGCCGGCAGCCCGCAATTGGCCCTGACCGAAATATCCGCTGGAGAGTGGCGAAACCTCCACTACGCCGAGGAGAGGCTCTGGCCGCCGAGTCAACGCGGCATCGAGCGGCGAAAATTCCTGGCGTCCGCGGGACGCGATCGGTGGCTCGTCAAATTTGCCGGCCTCGGTCAAACCGGGCAGCGCAAGATGCAAACCGCGGAGATGCTGCACGAAGCCGGCTTCGGACCGCAGATCGTCGGGCTTTGTCACGGTTTTCTGGTTGAACGGTGGATCGAGGGAAAGACAATGGATCAGGCAAACCTGTCCAGAGACAGGCTTGTCGCGGAGCTCGCGCACTATCTCGCTTGGCGTGCGGCCAATCTCAGAACTCCGGAACTGGGTGCTGGATTGCCGGAACTCGCTGAGATGGCCGTCCACAATGGCGCCGAAGCCCTGGGTGAGCGGCGCGCGGCGGAGCTGCGGAACTGGTTCTCGAAGCGTGCCCATGCGCAAGCGCTGCCACGGGTCGAGATCGACGGAAGGCTTCACCCGTGGGAGTTTCTCGTTTGTGCCGACGGGACGTTGATCAAGACGGATGCCGTCGATCACTGCCGGGGACATGATTTGATCGGCTGCCAGCCCATAGAGTGGGATATTGCCGGCGCTCGCGTCGAATATGGATTTTCCGACAGCGAGCTAGCGACGTTGGTCCACCGCATGGAAGCCGGGGAGCGGCTCAATATCGATACCGGCCTCATTGACTGTCTCGAACCTTGCTACCTGGCGTTTCAACTGGGACTCTGGGACGTTGCTGCCCGATCCGAGCATGGCCCGGAGAAGCCAAGGCTGGTAGCTGCGGCAACGCGGTACAAGAAAGGGCTGCTACGCTTCCTGGAGAGGTCCGGGCCGTGACGATCAGTCCAGTCTCCGCAGCATGTCCGCTTCGCGTTCGAGAATGGTGGCCACTTCCTCGCGCTGCAGATGCGTCATCATTAGGCTGACGCAGCACTCGAGATAGGTGATGGAGGCCCGTCGCAGAAAGGCAGCCGTCTCTCTTTCCGCAATCTGCTCGATATCCTTTGCGGATCGTTTGGGTTGCACAGGTCCGTTCTCCATAGCGGGATCTCATCGTCAAACCCCGAGCTTGCCAGGATGTTCCGCGCAATCCGCAAAAGTGCGGCAGGAGGCATGACCGTGCTTGAGCGGTCATGCCGGAACACGTGGCTGCGGCGGCCTGGCCTCAGGCCGGAAGGTTCTGCAACCTGCCCGATCTTGCGTTTGTCGCAATAGCTGTCATCCGGCCGTCGATCCCGCTGGTTTCGAGATTGGAGAAGTATCCGATCGTCTGCATCAGCCCTTGCCTGAGCGGCACTTTCGGCGTCCAGCCGAGCAGCGCCTTCGCACGCGAGATGTCGGGCTGCCTCCGGCGGGGATCGTCTTGCGGCAAGGGCAGGAATTTCAGATCCGACTTGGTTCCGGTCATGTCCCTCACCATGGATGCCAGTCGCATGATGGTGAATTCTCCGGGATTGCCAAGGTTGACGGGTTTTCCGGGATTGAGATCGAGATCCATCAGGCGCATCATACCTTCGATCAGATCGGAGACGTAGCAGAAGGACCTTGTCTGCAACCCATCACCGAATATCGTCATCGAGCGCTTCTCAAGCGCCTGCATGATCAGGTTCGAGACGATGCGGCCGTCGGCGGGGTCCATCCTGGGACCGTAGGTATTGAAGATGCGAGCCACGCGAATATCGGCTTTTGCCGCTCTCAGATAATCGAAGCAAAGCGTTTCGGCGGTGCGCTTGCCTTCGTCGTAGCAGGCGCGCGGGCCGGTGAAGTTCACATGGCCAACATAGTCTTCCCGTTGCGGATGTTGTTCCGGGTCGCCATAAACTTCACTTGTCGACGCCTGCAGGAATCGCGCATTGTTGCGGGCGGCGAGTTCGAGCAGGTTGAGCGTTCCGATGACGCAGGTGCGTGTCGTGTGTATCGGATCGGCCTGGTAGCGCGGCGGCGAAGCAGCGCATGCCAGGTTGAAAACGCGATCGACCGGCTCGCCGAGGTTCAGCGGCCGGCAGATATCCTGCTCGATCAGCCGGAAGCGCGGCTGGTCCATGATCGAGACGATGTTGTCCATGCGGCCGGTAAGGAAATTGTCGACGCAGATCACACGCCAGCCGTTGCGGAACAACGTTTCGCAAAGATGCGAGCCGAGGAAACCCGCGCCACCGGCGACAAGCACTGTCTTCGCCCTTCGCGCTTTTCTTGTTTGCCGCATCGCTGTTTTCTCCTGTCTTTCAGTCATGCTGCGGTTCCGATATCGAGATCGATCATCGCCGCTCTCGGTCGTGTCAGCAGCGACACGAATTCGCGGGCCCTGGCCGCACCGGTATGTGCTGCCAGGACGAGTTCGCGCGCCCGGCCGGCCATGGCGAGCCGGGCGCGCTCGGATTCCCTGAGCAGGATATCGACGATGTCATCCGCCTTGTCGGCCGTGCGGATCGCCGAAGCAGGAAAGAAGCTGTCGAGACCCGGCCAGCGATCGCTGATAATCGGCGTGCCGCAAGCGGCAGCCTCGAAAAGCCGTACGCTGGGCGACCATCCGGCGGCGATCATCGATCTGCGCGTGACGTTCAGCGTGTAGCGCTGGCGGCTATAGAATGCGGCATGGTCGGCCGGCGGCAAATGTTCGATTCGTTCGACATTCTCAGGCCAGACGATGTCGGACGGATATTGCGAGCCGGCGACGACGAAACGGCGCTCCGGCATGCGCCGTGCGGGCTCGAGCAACAGCGCGTTGAGCGTTGCCTGCCGGTCGGTGCTGTAGGTGCCGAGATAACCGAGGTCCCAGCCGACTGGGTCGGCGGTTCGGTGATGCCGTTGCGGATCGACCGAACAGTAGAGCGGTTCGGCACGGCGCGCACCGAAATCCTGCGCCAGTCGGCCAAGCGTCGGCCCGCCGGTGAAGGAGAAATAGACATCGAAATACGGAATCTGCCGCCGACTAAGATAGTCGCATTCATCCGTCGAAAGCTTTGCCAGGGTCACCGGCGTGTCGATGTCATAAAAGCAGAGCGCCCCTTTGCAGAGCGCCACGGCAATGTCGATGACCGCGCGCCCCTCCGGAACGAAGGACCCGACGACCACGACATCGGCCTGTTGCAAGCATCGTGCCCAGTCCTGTTGCAACTCCTGCGTCGTTTCGTAGTAGCGCAGAGTGCAGAAATCGGGATCGCGCAAGTCGCGGTGATTGGCATACCACGGCACGTTGCGCTCCAGGAAGGTCACGCGGTGACCGAGTTCATGCAGGCCTTTCAGCAGGCCTCGAAATGTCGTGGCGTGGCCGTTTCCCCAGGACGAGGAGAGGGACAGGCCGAGAAAGACGATGTTGAGCCGCTTGGTCATTACGCCGCCTCCACGGTCCCGCGCTCGAAGTGCCGCCTCAAGACCGTATCGGTCACGGCCGCTCTCATGGCGTAGGTATGTTCACCGCGGACGCGGCGCAGCGCGGACGCGCCGATCGCCTTTGCCCGATTGGGGGTCAAGGTGCGCATGATTTCGGCGACATCGCCGCCGTCGCGCGCGACCAGGATCTCCTCGCCGGGTTTCAGGAACAGTTCGACGCCCAGCCACGCATCCGTGATGAGGCAGGCACCGGCGCCCGCCGCCTCGAAAACCCGGGTGGCGGGCGAAAAGCCGTTTGCGGCCATGCTGTCGCGGCTGATGTTCAACACGGCCTTCGGAGTGACGTTGAAGGCGTTGTGGTCGCGGGTGCCGACGTGGCCGAGCCAACTGACATTGGCGGGAAGCGGCTTGCCGCCCCAGCCCGATCCGCCAAGCAGAAAACGCTGCTCCTGCAAACGGCTGGCCGGATCGAGAAAAAACGCCTCGACGCGCGCCTCACGGTCCGGCAGCCGGTTTCCGAGGAAAGCGAGGTCGCAAGCAAAACGCGCCTGACTGGCGACTGGATAATGCGTTTCAGGATCGAGCGCATTGTAGATCGGCACGCATTCCTTCGCTCCCATGGCGCGATAGGCCCAGACCACGGGGTCGCCGCCGCCATAGGTCAACACAAGATCGATTTGCCGCAGCGCGGCATGCAGCGGATGGTCCGGTTCATCGCGCAATTGGCCGAGCGTCGCTGGAGCATCCACGTCCCAGAACACGACGAGCGCGTCAGGATGCGCGTGATCGAGCACGGCGCGCAGCAGCGCCTCATCCTCGAAACCGACGCCGCTCGCCTTGACGACGATATCCGCCTCGGCGGCGCACGCCGCCACCTGCATCAGCGCGTGCTGGGTCGCCTCGTACACGACGACGGCGCACCAATCCGGCGCCTCGATGTCGCGGTTGTTCCGGCGGTCATAGACGTCAGGTTCATAGAAGGTGATTTCGTAGCCGAGTTGGGAAAGCGCCTTGAGCAACCCACGGTAATAGGTAGCGGCGCCGTTCCAGTAGGACGACAACAGGCTCGATCCATAAAAAGCGATCTTCATTCAGCAGCTTCCTTTGCGGCGGTCGGATTGGTGATGTGTTGAGGTCCGCATTCGGCGAGCACGCCGAACAACTCGTCCACGCGGTGCCGGCATGTGTGCCGCAGGCGGATGGTCTCGAGACCAGACGCCGCCAGGGAGGCAGCGAAATCCGCGTCGCCGAGTACGGCCCGGAGGTGTCGCCGCATCTGGGAGCCATTGTCCGCGAACAGGAAATCGACGCCTGGCCTGAACAGTTGCTCGGTGTCGGACCACGGGGCCGAAATCAGCGGAATGCCGCAGGCGAGCGCCTCGAACACGCGGATGGTCGGAATGCCGGGCAGGCCTTCCCGATAGGGGCGGCGCGGAACATGCACCGTGACACGATGCGCTGCGAACGCCTTCGGCACGTCGGCATTGGCGATCCAGCCTTCATGGCGCAGGCCGGCGGCTGCGAGATCGGCGAGCGCCTGCCTGGGGTAGCGCACGCCATGAACGGTGGCATCGAGGCCGAGTTCGTGCACCGGCTCGATCAGAAATTCCTTGAGCTCCGCGGTACGCTCGTCGTCGCCCCAGTTTCCAATCCAGATCAGATCGGAGGTCGGGCGGATCTCAGGATGCGGTCTGAACAGGCGGTCGTCAGCCGCCTCGTGCCAGGTGAAGACGCGTTTGCCCCACCCGGCGCGCAGGTAGCTCTCGCGCAGGGCTTCGCCAAAGGCGAGGACGCCGTCGTAATGCTCCAGCCGGAGCGCCGAGATCGCCTCGGTCGCCGACACGGCGCGGTGGTGGGTGTCGTGAAACAGGAGGATAAAGTTGCCGCCGTTGGCCCTGGCGCGACCAAGGCGCGCGACGAGGTCCGGCTCGGTCCATTCATGGACGACCACCACGTCCGCATCGGCGATCCAGGCCTCGTGGTCGAAGCCGGCATCGTAGGTCACCGGCATCAGCTCGGGGAAATCGTTCCTGAAGCGCTCGATGGCGAAGGAGCCCTTCTCGGCCAGCAGATTCGAGCGGCTCCAGCCGTCCGCCGGCTCCAGCGCGATCGCCTGATGCTGGCGCGCGACCAGCTCCCGCATGACGCCGCGCAGGAAATGTGCGTTGCCGTGGTTCCAGTCGGAAACGACCGAATGGGTATAAAACAGAAAGCGCATGATCAGCGCTCCGCCATCGCTAGGGCCGCTTTGTCGTAGACGTCGCGCATGGCCGTTGCCTGCCTCGCCAGCGAAAACCTGCGGCTCCGGCGCAGGGCTGCCCGTCCGAGCTCCCGCCTGTGCTGCGCATCCGCGGAGAGACGGTTGATGCAGGCGGCGAGGTCGTGCGGGTCGCGCGCGTCGTAGAATAACGCGGCCCCGTCCCATAACTCGCGGTAGGTGGCGATGTCGGATAGAACCAGCGGCGTCGCCGACATGGCCGCTTCCAGCGTCGCCAGGCCGAACGGCTCGTAGAGCGATGGCGACACGAAGATTCCGGCGCGTGCCATCAGGGAGCGCATCTCATCATGCGGTAGCGCTCCGAGAGCGACGGCATGGCTGAAGCCGGCGCGCTGGCCGTCCGGACCTAGCGTGGAACCGGCTGCAAAGACGGGCCATTGCGTTATCGACGCGGCCTGGTCGATCACCGCGGCGTTCTTGGCTTCATCCCACCAGCGGGCGGCGGCGAAGACGAGCGGTTGACGCTTTTCGGCTTTCGCTACCGGGCGGGCGCCGTTGGCGACGACATTAAGATGCGCGATTTGTCCATAGCAGGTTTCGAGCATGCCGGCGTGGCTGTGGCTCGGCGCGATGACGGCGTCGGCCCTGTCGAAGCCGCGCCTGTTGCGCTGCCTCTGCCAGTCCCATGCGCTGTCCACCGCCTGTCCCTTGACGGCATGGAACCATGTGACCACGCAGGAATGCGAGACCACCACGACAGGGCAGGGCGCATCGAGCCCCACTGCCTGCGTCGGCGCATTGAGATGAACAAGGTCGATGGCGTGGTCACGAATGGGCGCATGCAGCTCCCCCGGCAACGCATCGAGGTCGCTGGCATTGCGGGTCATCCAGTCCGGCGGCGTGTTCAGCCAGCTCAGTGTCGCCAAGGACTGTGCTTCTTCGGCCTGTTGCGTGGATGGTTCCGGACCGAGACCGGCGAGCAAAACGCTGTCCCCGCCATCCACGAATTCCCGCGCCAGATCAAGCGCGTACCGCCACACGCCGCCCACGGCATCGACCGTCATCAAGATGCGCCGCGAACGCGGGGTCAGTGTCCGCAACATGTCGCCTCCAGTTCCGCCAGCGGACGCGGGCGCTTCTCCTGGATGTCGCTGAATTTTTGGAACGAGGCGAGATAGTGTTCATGCGCGCGCTCCCACGCGATGTCATCGGGCTCGCCCCAAAGCTCGCGATAGCTGGGCGAACTCGGGTAGGGATAGAGCGGTACCGGCTCATTGGCCCATACGCCGTTGTCGATCAGGTGGTTTCGCCAGTAGTCGACCAGGGCAGGGTCATCTTCGACCACGCCGATCAGATTGGCCTGGACGAACGGAACATGGCGTCTTGCATCGACGAGCAGCGCGGCGAGTTCCTCCGTGCCCAGGCGGCAGCGCTTGGCCAGCATGGCCCGGCCCTCCACCGTCAGGCTTTCGAGGCCCGCTTCGATTGACACGCAACCGGCCGCGCCAAGCAATTCCAGCAACTCGGGCTTCCACAGGTCGATGCGGGTCTGTACGCCGAATTTCACGTCACGGTCGACCAGTGCCTCCAGCAAGGCTTTCTGCGGCAGGAAAATCTCGTCGATGAAGTAGATATAGCCGACACCTTGGGCGATCAGCCGGTCTATTTCCGTCACGACCGCCTCGTGATTTCGGCGGCGATAGGCATCGCGGAAATCCATCTTGGCGCAGAAGCTGCAATTGTAAGGGCAGCCGCGCGACGCCTCGACTTCCGCGCCGAACCCCACCTGGTGGTCGTCGAACCTGTGATGGTGGTGCGCGTGCGCGGCGATCCAGTCCGATGGCCATTCGAGCGGCGGATGGTCGATGAACGAACTGGCGTGGACGCCGCCGTTCGAGATCAGCCTTGCTTCGCTAAAGTAGGCGGTTGACGACACCGCACTCCAATCATCGCGCCGTGCAAGGTCGGCCACGACCTCCTCGCATTCGCCGCGCACGATGATGTCGACGCCGAGCTTGCGCAGCGTTGGCGCCGGTGTCGCCGAGCCATGCGGCCCGACCGCGACGGTGCGCCCGCCCCGCCCGGCAAGACGGTTGAGAAAATCGGCCGGCACGCGCAATTCCGGCGGCGCGCAGCGCCAGAACAGATAGGTCGGCGCGGTGGTGACGACCGTCATTGCCGGCGCGAACTCGGCCACCCGTTCGGAAAGGCTGGAATTGTCAAGCTTCTGAAGCTGTCCGTCCAGCATCAGAACCTCATGGCCAGCCCGTTCGAGCAAGGCTTTCGAGTAGCCGAGTTCCAGGGGTAGATGCGGTTGGCGGCAGCCGAAATAGATGCTGTCGTCGTAGGTCCAGAATGGGTTGACCAACGCGATTTTCATGCGACGTACCTCTCGGCTTCGGCGTGGGGTTCGAGCCGGTGACGCTGCAACCATTCGGCGAGGTCGCGGATGCCTTCGCGCCACGAAACATGCGCCGTCCAGCCAAGCGTGGTTTGCATCTTCCTGGTATCGGCGACGAAGAAGGGCTGGTCGCCCGTCCGCTCTGCCTCATAACGGATCGACAGTGCTCGATCCGTCAGGGTACCGATCTCGCTCAACAGCATGCGCAGGCTGAGCGCATTTTTCGGTCCGCCGCCGAGATTGAACGCCTGGCCCGTGATCGTCTCGATCCGGTCGAGCACGGCCCTGTAGGCTGCAACCGCATCGGAGACGTGCAGGATGTCGCGCACCTGCCTGCCGTCGCCGTAAATGGTTATCGGCCGCCCCGAAAGCGCGCAAAGCAGGAAGTGCGCAACCCAGCCCTGGTCCTCCGTTCCGAACTGGCGCGGACCGTAGATGCAGCTCATCCGCAGGACCGCAGTCGGCAAGCCATAGGACTTGGCGTAGTCGAGCACGTACTGGTCGGCCGCGCCTTTGGAGCAGCCATAGGGTGTGCAAAAGTCCAGGCTGCGGCCCTCGCCGATACCCTCGGTGCGGATCGCAGGGTGGCAGGGCACATAGCGCTCGCCCTCCGGGCGAACTGCGATGTCGGGGAGGCTGCCGTACACCTTGTTGGTGCTGGCGAAGATCACCGGGATGCGTTCGCCGCTCTGTCGCGCCGCCTCCAGGACGTTGAAAGTTCCCCTAAGGTTAATGTCGAAATCCTCGCCCGGCCGAACCAGGCTGGTGGTAACGGCGGTCTGCGCGGCCAGGTGGAATATGGCTTTCGACCCCGTGAGGGCCGAAGCCAAGGCGTTGGCGTCGCGCACATCGACAGTTTCCACGGTGAGGCGGCTTCCATGCTTGTGCGACAACCATTCAAGGTTCTGTTCGACACCGGGGCGACTGAGATTGTCGATCACCAGCACCGGCTCGCCGTCCGACAACAAGCTGTCGGCGAGATTGGACCCGATGAAGCCGCTGCCGCCGACGATGGCGACAGGTGCTTCGCGACGATTGCGTCTACCCGGCTTCATGACACCAGCCCGCGTTCTTCGAGCTCGCGTTTCATGTCGGCGCCGCGATCGATGGCAATCGTGTTGCGCACCCAGGAAACGAAGTCGCCGAGGGAATTCTCCAACTGCCGCCCTGGTTCGAAACCCAGCAGTTCGCGCGCCTTGGAAATGTCGGCGAAGCAGTTGCGAATGTCACCGGAACGCGCTTTGCCGAGCAGCTCGGGCGAGCGGTCCGGCGTTCCCATGGCCTCGGCCAGCAGGCGCGCGACATCGCGGATCGCATAAGCCCGGCCGCTTCCGATGTTGATGACGTGGCCTTTTGCCTGGCGTTGCTCCAGCGCCAGGCGAAAAGCGCGGGCGACGTCACGTACATGAACGAAATCGCGCTTCTGCTGGCCATCTTCGAAGATCATCGGCCGCTTGCCGTTGGCCAGACGCGAGGCGAAGTTGGCCAGCACGCCGGTATAGGGGTTTGAAAGCGCCTGTCCGGCGCCGAAAACGTTGAACAGGCGCAGCGCCACCGCATCGACGCCATAGGCTTCGCCGAAGATCAGCACGGCGCGTTCCTGGGCATATTTCGTCAATGCATAGATGGAGGCGAGATCGATCGGCTTTTCTTCGTCTGTCGGCAATGGCGAGAGAGGTTCACCGTCCGCAGACAAGGGATTCCATTGTCCGCCTTTGAGGTCGTTGGCCTTGCGCCGGGCGTTGCCGACGCGCCGGCCGTCGGGCGTGGCGTACAGACCTTCGCCGTAGACGCTCATCGAGGACGCGACGACGATCCGCTCGACCGGGTGCTTGATCAACACCTCGAGCAGTGTTGCAGTGCCGAGATCGTTGGCGCCGACATAGCGGGCGATCTCGTACATGGATTGGCCGACGCCGACTTCCGCAGCCAGGTGAATCACCCCGTCGACGCCGTTCAGCGCCTTGGTGACGGCTTCGCGATCGCGCACGTCGCCCTTGATCAGTTCGGCTCCAGCGGGAAGGTTAACCGCTTCGCCTGCATGCACCTGATCCAGCAATGCATCTAGGATACAAACCGAATAACCGTGATCGGCGAATTCTTGTGCGACGTGGCGACCAATGAAACCACAGCCCCCTGTGACCAGTATACGTTTCACGACAACTCCTCGGACTGGTGACCTCGGCGCCCCCAACTTCTCGGCAAAAGCTTTGTTCCCTGCGCATCAACAAAGTTCTCCTGGCGGTTTCATTCGACAGCAGGCGCATCGCACCACGCGACGGGTGCTGGAACATTGCCTGCCGTGTGCTGTTAGGACGCTCAACAGTTGCCGCGGTGCATGCGCGGCGAGAGAGCAGGCCCAAAGGAGATTTCGATGTCGCAATCGCAGACGACCACCAATCACGAGGAGATTCGCAAATGGGCCGAGGAGCGGAACGGCCGGCCGGCAGTGGTGCGAACCAAGGGCGAGGGCGGCATCCTGCGGATCGATTTCGGCGAGCCCGAGGAGGCATTCGAACCAGTCGAATGGGACGAGTTCTTTCGGATATTCGATGAGAACCGTCTGGCTTTTCTTTACCAGGCCAACACCGGCGGCGGGCAAACCAGCCGTTTCAACAAGTTCGTCGAGCGTGACCAAAAGGGCTGACCGAGGGCCGGCTGGCGATCAATCGGAAACCTGGTTCGGCTCAGTTCAGAAGCCTTGCGCCGCCGGACTTTGCCAAATCGCGCATGATGGCGTTAAGCCAGTCTTCGGTGGACTGGCCGATCCGCCTTTGGTCGATGTCACGGATCGCTCGCTCGAGCGTCCTTTCGACAAGCCGGTCGGAGGCTTCCACATCCCCCAGCAACAGACGTGCCGCAAGCCTGAGCTTGGGCAGGAGCGAAAACACGTCATCCGGCGAACTTGGCACAAAGCCGCTCGCCTCAGCCGGGCCTTGCGGCGGGAAAAGGGCGTTGAATACAGCCCCGCTGCCCGAGGATTTTCGCAGGTTGCTGGCATGCCGGAGATGTTCGGGAATGGCGATATCGCTGTCACCGCTGAAAAACACGAACGGGACGCCGCGGCGCATCAGTTCGTCCGCGATCGGAAAGACACGTCGCCCGTTGAGGTTGACGTCGAGGATGGCAGCCTCGGCCGATTCAGTGTGCAATGATGCTTGTTCGACCGTCGCTGCCGGTCCCAGGATGATCGCACCCATATTGCTGAAATAGCGGGCGAGATCTCCGGCTACCATCCATTCGTCTTCGACGATCAGAAGATGCACCCCTTGCAGATCGCGCACCTCGTCATCCTTTCTCGACCGGTATCTCGTGGAAACAGTCTCCCTGGCCGAGCCTGCCGGCGTTTCGGCACGAGCCCGGCCGAAATCGTCGAGCAATTCCACGCCGTTGACTCCATGTGCGTCGGGAGCTTTGTTTCAGAATGGACGTTTGGTCATTGAACACGTGAACTCCAAATTCAACGCCATCCGTCGCGACTTGTTCCGTATCTCCGCCGCGCCTATGCTTACCTGCTGTCCAGCCTGCTTCATAAGTGATTTCGCACACAGGTGCCGAAAGGGGAACTTCCAGTGACAGCCCAGGCGAAAAGATTTCCCATCGTGGGCGTCGGCGCGTCCGCCGGCGGGATTCCGGCGATGGAAGGGCTGTTCAAGGGGATGACCGATCAGCCCGGCATGGCGTTCGTCGTCATTACTCATCTCAGCCCTAAGCGAGAGAGCCTGTTGCACGAGGTCGTCGGCCGCTACACCGAAATGGCGGTCGAAATCGCGGCGGACGGCATGGTCGTTCAACCGAACCACGTCTATGTCATGCCGCAGAACGTGACCATGACCATCGACAAGGGAATGCTGCGCCTGCGCCGGCCCAATGGGTTCAGCCAGGAGCGCAAACCCATAGACATCTTCTTCAGCGCACTGGCCGAAGACCAGGGCGAACATGCCGTCGGCGTCATCCTGTCGGGCGGAGATTCCGATGGAACCTTGGGCGCCAAGGCGATCAAGGAGCATGGCGGGCTCACCGTTGCGCAGATCTCCGACGGCTACGGCCCGCGCAACCCCGATATGCCGCAGAGCGCCATCACCAGCGGACTTATCGATATAGCCGCGCCCGCCGAGGAGATCGGCACGAAACTGGAAGCCTTCACGCGCGGCTTCGACGCGTTGAATGGGTTGGCGGAGGAGGATAGCGTCCGCACGGCGGGTATGGAAAAGGTCCTGTCCCAGATCTACGGCATCCTGCGCAGCCACTCAGGCCATGATTTCTCGGGCTACAAGACCAAGACGTTCCTGCGACGCATCAAGCGGCGCATGCAGATCGCGCAGATGCAATCCATTGGCGCATACGTGGAATGGCTGCAGAAGGACCCTCGCGAGGTGATGAACCTTTTTCGCGACCTGCTGATCAACGTCACCAACTTCTTTCGCGATCCCGAGGCCTTCGAACTGCTCGAGCGAAAGATCGTACCGCAACTCTTCGAAGGCAAGACCGCCAACGACATCATCAGGGTGTGGATTCCCGGCTGCGCCACAGGCGAAGAGGTGTTCTCCATCGGCATCCTGCTGCGCGAACATGTGGAAAAGCTCCCGGTCGTTCCGCGAATCCAGATATTCGCGACCGATATCGACGAACCGGCGCTGGCGGTGGCGCGGGCAGGGCGCTATCCTGAAGCCCTGCTGCAGGGACTTTCCCCCGAACGCCGCCAGCGGTTTTTCAATGGCGACGGGGACACCTATGTCATCAGCAACGAGATACGGGAGCTGTGCATCTTTTCGCCGCACAGCGTCGTTCGCGACCCGCCTTTCTCACGCATGGACCTGGTGTCGTGCCGTAACCTGCTGATCTATTTCGGCCCCGCCATTCAGAACCGGGTCATTCCTATTTTCCATTACGCCCTGAAGCCCGGCGGTTATCTTTTCCTCGGCACCTCGGAGAGCGTCGGACAGAACGACGATCTGTTCGCTACCGTCGACAAGAAACATCGCATCTTCCAGGCGCGGGAGCATGCCTCGCCGCATGTCAGGCTGCCGGCCCTGATCGGCGATGGCCGTTCAGGCGCATTCCCGTCCGAGAGCACTGGCTTGAGGAAGGGAGCCGCCGGTTATCCCCTACGCCAGGCGGTCGAGGCGCAGGTGCTGGAGCGCTTCGCCCCCCCGCATGTGCTGGTCAACGCCGAGGGCGATGTCGTCTACTACTCAGCTCGCACCGGCAAATATCTCGAAGCGCCGCAAGGCATTCCCAGCCGGCAACTGTTGACAATGGCGCGCCGTGGGCTGCGACTCGACCTGCGCGCCGCGCTGCGGGAAGCGACGTCGACGCGCCGGACCGTCATACGGGAAAATCTCACGGTCGAGGAGGATGATGAGCGGATCCAGCCGATCAAGCTCACCATTGAGCCGCTGGCGGAACGCGACAATGGCGAGCCGCTCTATCTCGTCCTGTTCGAACCGTCGGGACCTACGCAGATCCGCACAGACGAAGGCGGCAGCCATGACACCGACAGCACCGCCGATCTGGAGCGAGAACTGCGCGATGCGAGGGAGCGCCTGCAATCGACGATCGAGGAATATGAGACCGCACTGGAAGAGGTGAAATCGTCCAACGAGGAACTCGTCTCTGTCAACGAGGAGGCCCAGTCGACCAATGAGGAACTTGAGGCCTCGAAGGAGGAAATGCAGTCGCTCAATGAGGAACTGAACACTATCAATGCCGAGTTGACGAACAAGATCGAGGAACTCGATCACGCCAACAGCGATCTGCGCAACCTGTTCGAAAGCACGGAGATCGCGACCATTTTCCTCGATCGCAATCTAGTGGTGCGGACCTTCACGCCCGCGGCTTCGTCGTTCTTCAGTCTGCGACCCTCCGACGTCGGCCGGCCGCTGACGGACCTGTCGAGCCAGTTGGAGTATCCCGAGTTGAAGCAGCATATCGCCGAGGTGTTCGAGACAGGCGAGACCCTGAACCACCACCTTGCGCGCGACAGCGCCGGGCGGTTTCACATGGTCCATATCAATCCCTATCGGGACAAGAGCAACCGCGTTCAGGGTGTGGTCGTGACACTGGTCGACGTCACCACTCTGGCTCAGGCGGAAGAACATCAGCAGGTTCTCATCTCTGAGCTCAACCACCGGGTCAAGAACATGTTGGCGGTGATCGTCAGCATTGCGAGCCGCACGCGGGAGAAATCCGTGTCGAAGGATGAATTCGCGGAAGCCTTGATCGGACGCTTGCATGCGATGTCGCGGGCCTATGGATTGTTGAGCCGGAAAAGCTGGAAGGAAGCTTCGGTCAGCGAGCTGCTTCACCAGGAGCTCGAGCCGTTTGGCATTGAACGGTTCGAACTGAACGGCCAGGAGATAGAACTTGGACCGCAACAGGGTCTTTCCCTTAGCATGGCCGTCCACGAACTGGCCACCAACGCGGCCAAATATGGCGCTCTTTCCAAACCTCGTGGCAAGGTGGTGGTGATGTGGTCGATCGCTGACGACATGTTCACGCTTACCTGGCGCGAGAAGGACGGTCCCCCTGTCAATGAACCCGTCGGCAGCGGCTTCGGCCTCACGCTGCTGCAGGGAGAGATCGGCTACAGGCTTGGCGGCCATGTCGAAACCGTTTTTCGCAAGGAAGGCCTCAACGTTCAGATCGCATTTCCCGTTAACCGGAAGGAGGGGTCGTGAACGACGGACCGCGCGTCCTGGTTGTCGAGGATGAATGGCTAATCGCGGAAGACACCGCGTTAGTCCTGCGTAGCGCCGGTTACCAGGTGGTCGGTCCCGCGCCTTCGGTAGCCGCGGCGCTTCGTCTCGTCGGCTCGGACAAGATCGACATGGCGTTGCTGGACATTCAGTTGAACGGTGAAACGAGCCTGCCCCTCGCGGAGACATTGCAGGCGCAGGGTGTTCCCTTCGCCCTCATGACGGGATTTGGCGCGCGCGACCTACCGGCATCCTTTCGCGACTGCAAATTCGTGCCCAAGCCGGCGACTGAAGCAGCTATCCTGGCTGCGCTGGCCGACCTGGGGTCGCTGCGCGACGTTTCGCGTTGACGGGCACTCGAAGGGCGCCACAGGATCAGTCCAAGGGCTTGTCCGTCGGTCGCGGAGTCGTGCTGGGCTGCCGGGGACGACCGGCATTTCGATTGGCTGTGGGATTGTCCAGGGGAGGGGCTGAAGGGTGAGATCCTCCGGCAGTCTTCGGCGTCGGCGATTTCGCCCCTGCGTCCGTATCACCGGCGTCTCGCCTCGGGTGTGGCAAACCATCGGTGTTCGGAGACCGAATAACGGGTTTCGAGCGAGAATTCTCGTTGGCCATGGCGGCACCCTTCTTCCGAACCGAACTCAGCGGGTCAATCGCCGACACAACAGAAAGTTCCGAACTGCCAATGCCGATCGGGCGGGCGTCCAACGGATGCCGGGAATGAGACAGCTCTTGCCTCTGGAATTGCGACATCTCAGCCATGCGGCCGCATAACCACCTTGATGCAACCATCCTGCTTGTCTCGGAAGGTCTTGTAGAGGTCCGGCCCGGCTTCGAGCTCGGCTCTGTGGGTGATGACGAAAGACGGGTCGATCTCGCCATTCTGGACCTTGGCCAGAAGTGGTTCGAGATAGCGCTGGGTATGGGTTTGGCCCATTCGGAAGGTCAGCCCCTTGTTCATCGCGGCGCCGAACGGGATGTGATCGACCAGGCCGATATAGACGCCGGGAACCGAGATGGTGCCGCCCTTGCGGCAGCAATAGATCGCCTCTCGCAGCACATGCGGCCGATCGGTGCCGAGATAGACGGCGGCCTTCACCTTGTCGAGCATGGCGTCGGCGCTGGCGCCGGGGTCGGATTCAGTGCCGACGCAGTCGATGCAGCGATCCGGGCCGCGGCCGTCGGTCATCGCCATCAGTGCGTCGTAGATATTGGAATTGCTGAAGTCGAGCGTCTCTGCTTTGCCGTGTTCACGCGCCATGGCCAGCCGCTCCGGCACCTTGTCGATGGCGATGACGCGGCCGGCGCCGAGCATCCACGCGCTCTGGATGGCGAATTGGCCAACCGGGCCGCAACCCCATATCGCGACCGTATCGCCCGGCTCGATGCCGGCGTTCTCTGCCGCCATGTAGCCGGTCGGGAAGATGTCGGAGAGAAACAGCACCTGTTCATCTTCCATTCCCTCCGGCACCTTGATCGGACCGACATCGGCGAACGGAACCCGCAGATATTCCGCTTGTCCGCCCCAATAGCCGCCGACAAGATGCGAATATCCGAAAAGGCCGGCCGGCGATTGACCCATCGCTTCGGCGGCCTGTTTTGCGTTGGGATTCGAGCGGTCGCAAAGCGAAAACAGCCCGTTCTGGCAAAACCAGCACTCGCCGCAGGAAATGTTGAACGGCACCACCACCCGGTCACCCTTCTTGAATTTCGAATGGCCCTGACCAACCTCCACCACTTCGCCCATCGTCTCGTGGCCAAGCACGTCGCCCGATTTCATCTTCGGCATGTAACCGTTCATCAGGTGGAGGTCGGAGCCGCATATGGCGCAGCAGGTAACCTTGATGATCACGTCGCGGTCATCCTCGATGACGGGATCGGCCACTTGGTCGCAGCGTATGTCGCCTTTGCCGTGCCATGTAAGGGCTTTCACGATGTTGCTCCTGAGTTTCGAGGGTGCGTTTCATTGGTGAGACGCGCGTTTCTCGTGCGTGGCGCCGAAGATGCCGCCGGTCAGTCCTGGGACGCCGAGCCCGGCGCAGCCATCTCGCGGTGCTGTTCGGCCAGCGTACCCGCTGGCGTGACATGCGCAGCGGCGACCTGAAGCTTGTTCTTCCAGCCGCTGACCACCTGTTCTTCGCCAGTCATCATCGCTTCGTAGCCGGCCTTGGCAACGTCGGCCGGATTGTCCTTCTCGTCGGTGCCGACCTTGGTGTCCATCATCTCGGCGCGTTCGAAGAAGCGTGTCTGCGTGGCGCCGGGCATCAACACGGTCACCGTGACGCCGGTGTCCTGCAATTCGTGACGCAAGGCGATCGCGAAGGAATCGATGAATGCCTTGGTGCCGTTGTAGACGGCCTGGAAAGTCCCGGGCATGAAACCGGCGATCGACCCGGTGAAAAGAATGCGCCCGCGCCCGCGGCGAGCCATCTTGGCGCCGAGTTCATGCGCGAGACACACCGTTCCGGTGATATTGGTGTCTATGATGCGCCGGATCTTCCCCCAGTCCTGGTCGACGAAGCCATTGCCGAGCCCGCGTCCAGCGTTGAGAAACAGCAGGTCGATGTCACGCTCGCCGATTCGGGAGATCAGCCGATCCACGCCTTCGACGGTCGCGAGATCGGCCTCGACGGCTTCGACTGCGATATTATGTGAGCCGAGTGCCTCGGCGGCCTGCTGGATTGCCGGTTCATCAGCCGCAACGACGAGATCGTAGCCGTCCTTCGCGCAGAGTTTCGCAAGTTCCTTGCCTATGCCGCTCGAGGCGCCGGTGACCACTGCGAGTTTTGCATCCGTCATGATTTCCTCCGTCGTGCCGGCCGAACCAGCAGAGGAGATGATTGTTCCGTGGATCGGTATCGTCCGGTCGGCGCCCGCCGGGAGTCTGACTTCTGCTCTTGGCCGGGCGATGGATTTTCGGAATTCGGGCGGGAACAACGGGTTGGTACCGCAGTTCGGCGCATGCAGGAGGAACATGATGCAACATGCTGATAAGATCGCGCTCCGGCGTGTGAAAATGCTTGTCGAGCAATATGTGCTGACCAGGAGCAGGCGATATGATTTCGTGTCGACGGAGCTGGCTTGCAGGGCCATTCGTGAGGTGATGCGCAGCCCCATCGAAGATGCCGAACTGGATCGCATGTTGGCCAAAAGCGCGGCCAGGCAGGGGCTTTCGGTGCGATTCGACCGGATGGAAGCTTGGCAGGCTGCTTCGCCATCTCCCACCGAAGGAGTATCGATATGAGAGCCGTGTTGCTGATGCTGGCACTGGTCTGTCTGGCCGGGTGCAACAATCCCGATCCCGACAAATCCAAAGCGGATACGAACAGTCAGCCGGTCGACAAAAACCCCACAACCGACACGAACCCCACCCCACAAACCACCACCGGCGGAGATCAGCAAGGCACCCAACCGGCCCAGCCGGCATCCCCTAAGCCGGCTGGCGGCTAGCTACCGGCCTGGCCCACAGGCTGGGACCGCCATAGAGCAGTTCATCGTCTGCGGAAACGGCTAACCACTCTGTGTTGTTGTTTTTGCGCAATTCCTAAGGGAAAGCGCACCGCGCTTTTCCCCGGAAAGCCGTACACACTTTTCCTGGATTGCTTTAGTGGCGCGCCGAGCTTCTCGTTCTGGGTTCCCTGGCAACAATTCTGACGGGTACCGATTTGACGGCGGGGACGTGAGCCTTCTTGGCCCGGTGCCACAGAGGAACCAGGGGATTGAGTTCCGGATAATAACCGGCGCAGTTGCCTTCGGGCACGGAGTAAGGGGTGATGCGCAAACCTCGAACCCGCCGCTCCACGCCATCATCGGCATGGGTTTCCAGATCGATTTCCTGCCCGGCGCTCAATCCGAACCGCTGAATGTCGGCCTCGTTCATCAACAGGACCATGCGTGTGCCGTGTATGCCGCGCAGTCTGTCATTGTACCCATAGACGGTGGTATTGAACTGGTCATTGGAGCGCACCGTTATCAGCGTCAGCACATTGTGACCCGAAACATCGATGTCCGGGTCTGTTTCAAGCGTCGTCGGCAGCTTGAAATTGGCTTTCTTGTTCGGCGTCTCCCAGACCCGTTTCGAGGCCTTGATATCGCGGTGAAAGCCTCCCGGCGTCAGGAACCGCTTGTTGAACTCACGAAAATGCTGCGGGTAACAACGCTCGATCTCATCGCGGATAAGGGAATAATCGGCGACCCATTTATCCCACGGGATCGAACTCACCCCCGATACGGTGGCCTTGGCCAGTTCCGCCACGATCTTCGGTTCGGAAAGCAGATGCGGTGAAGCCGGCGGACGCGAACCGAAGGAGCCGTGGATACAGGCGGTGGAGTCCTCCATCGAAACGGTCTGGTCGCCGCTCGCCTGATGGTCCCTTTCCAGCCGCGACAGGCAGGGCAGCAGATAGGTCACCGCCCCTGGCAGCAGATGGCTGCGGTTGAGCTTGGTGGCGACTTCGACATGCAGCCCAAGCCGACGCCATGCTTTCTCGATCAGGCCGGTTTCGGGAACGGCGCGAACGAAATTGCCGCCGAGTCCGATGAAGCCTTTCACCGAGCCGGCGATGACGCCCTCGCAGGCCTCGACCGTGTCGAGACCCTTCTCGCGTGGCGGCTCGAAATCATAGAACCGGGCGAACTTGTCGAGCGGGACGAGCTCGGGCTTTTCGGATATGCCGACAGTGCGCTGGCCCTGGACATTGGAATGGCCACGCAGCGGTGAAATGCCGGCGCCGGGCTTTCCCATGTTGCCGCGCATGAGCAGCAGGTTGCATAGCATCTGGACGTTCTCGGTACCGTGCCGGTGCTGTGTCAAACCCATGCCGTAATTGCCGATCACCGCATTGGAGCGGCTGTAGACCTCGGCGACATGTTCGAGATCCGCCTGCGCAATTCCCGAGCGCCTGACGACTTCGTCCCACCTGGCTGCCCGCAAGTAAGCCTCGAATTCGGCAAAACCATCCGTGTGCTCGGCAATGAAATCGACGTCGAGGACGCGCGGATTCCCGTGTTCCCGTGCCGCGTCGTCGAGCGCCAGTACCGCCTTGGCGATGCCGGTCATGGCGGCGATGTCGCCGCCGCTGCGGACCTGGAAGAAGTCGCTGGACATCTTCGTGCCGGGCCCCGGCGACAGCATCTCAAGGGGATCTTGCGGATTCTTGAAGCGCTTCAGCCCCCTTTCCGGCAAGGGATTGAAGGTGAACACCGGCACCCCGCGTTGACGAGCCTCTTGCAGCGGATGCAGCAGCCGCGGCGCCGTCACCCCGGTGTTGTGGCCAAAAAAGAACATCATGTCGCACTGGGAGAAGTCCTCGAGCTGCACGGTTCCAACCGGCGAGCCGATCGATTCGGGCAGCCCGACCGAGGTCGATTCGTGGCACATGTTGGAAGAATCGGGCAGGTTCGATGAGCCATAGATACGCGCAAAGAGCTGATACATGAACGAAGCCTCCAACGAGGCCCGGCCGGATGTGTAGAAGACGACCGATTTCGGATCGAGCCGCCGAAGCTCCATCCCGATCTCGAGGAACGCGTCATCCCAGGAAACCGGTTCATAGCGGTCGGTTACGGCATTGTAGCGCAGGGGATCCGTAAGCCTGCCCTGTTTTTCGAGGTCACGATCCGGCCAGTCGAGCAGTTCGGTGACCGTA
Organism: Mesorhizobium sp. B2-5-11; assembly: GCF_006440835.1. Taxonomy (NCBI): domain Bacteria; kingdom Pseudomonadati; phylum Pseudomonadota; class Alphaproteobacteria; order Hyphomicrobiales; family Phyllobacteriaceae; genus Mesorhizobium; species Mesorhizobium sp. B2-5-11. The sequence continues at coordinate 45,601 of NZ_VFUK01000007.1, read as the reverse complement.
TGTCGTGCGAAGAAATCGGGGCCGCAACGCAGCTTCGTCTGATCCCACATGGTCGCCTTCGCGCCATTTTCGCAGAACTCGAAGGGCCGCGGATCGGCCGGCTTGGCCCATGAACAGGAAACGCACATGTAGCCATCGGCCTTGTTCTGCTTGAGCAGCGTGCTCCATATGCCCGACATCAGCAGGCCTTCGCCGTATGCCTTGCGGACCAATGACCTCAGGGATCCCCATCCGCCCGTGGGATGGTTGTATTTTTTTGTTTCGATACGGTCGGTTACGGCAGGTTTCATCGAGATCGTCCTTGAAGAACCAATACCGAACCTCGCCCGTCACCGATTGTTCCCGCGGCTCCGTGCAGGGTTGGCGTCGAATCTTGCGTGTCGAAGCCGACGCGACCGAGGAGCGATCGCGGCTGGTTGTGGAACTATTTTCGTGATCGGCTGTTCGGCTTGGGAAGGGAGCCTGGCAATGGTGCGACGCAATGCAGTGCTTTCGCTCGTGATAGCCGCCATCATCATCATCGGCTTCCTCATAGGATTTCTCTATGCCGACATGGGCTGGCATACCTCGCCACTGAAGCGGGCGCCTGAACAGAACCGGGGCGGTAACGCGCCGACGGATACTTCGCCAGCCGCGGGTGTCCGGAAAAATCCCCAGGAAAACACCGAAATGCCGGGGCAGCAGTAGCGACCTCGAACGGGATCCCGCGCGAAAGGATGTCATGCTGTCAGATCCTACCGTGCTGATCTTGATGTATTTCCTGCTGCCGGTCTGGTTGGCCGCCGGATTTGCCGACTGGATCTGCCGTCGCGCCTCTCACATCGAATCGACGACAGGCGCCAAGGAGTCGTTGATCCACCTTCTGATGTTCGCCGAGGTCGGAATACCTTTGCTGGCCGCCATGTTTCTTGACGTGAATGCTCTCATCATTCTCGTCATGATCGTCACCTTCTTCGTCCACGAGGCGACAGCGATGTGGGACGTCAGCTACGCCACCACCGCCCGCACCGTCACGCCGATCGAGCAGCACGTTCACAGCTTCCTGGAGATGATCCCGCTGATGGGGCTGGTCAGCGTCATTTCCCTCCACTGGGGACAGTTCCTCGCCTTGTTCGGGGCAGGGACGGAAACCGCGCGCTTCGAACTTGTCTGGAAATCGCAGCAACTGCCGGTGACCTACATTGCCTGCGTGATGGCCGTGATCCTGCTTTTCGAACTGCTTCCCTATCTGGAAGAGCTCGTCAGGGGATTGCGGGCCAATGCCGGGAAACTGATCCCGTCGAAGGCCAGGCGAGGAGATCCGGGCCAGACGACATGGCGTTGACACGGATCGCGCGGCAGCACCCCTCCAGCCGCCGGCGTCGGATATCCCGCCGGTCCGCAATGCCAGCATCCTTGTGCGGAACATTTCTGCCGGGCTGGCCATTGAGCGAGCGGGCATGGCAGCGATGGGGAGTGCGATGATGGGATTTCTATCCGACCTCGACAAGAAACTGACGGACAATGTCTACGAACATGGCAGCCAACTCACCGATTCCGCCGCGGATCTCCCGCAGACGGTCGGCGAAATTGTCGAACGGCTGATGCCTTTCGTCCAACCTGAGGCGCGCGAGACGGTCAAGGCTCAGATTCTGGGCCTGATCCACGAGTACAAAGCCGAGCGCACCCGGAGCGCCGCCGAGCAGGATCATCCAGACTGAACTACCCGTTCTGGTCTATCGCGTGAGGCGCCGGCTGGCTGCCGCCCCCGCTGCCCGATGTATCGCGCCCGAACCATATCCAAGCCGCGACAAGCACAATCACCACGATGGCTATCCAGGCAATGAGACGGGGCATCGAGGGGTCCTTCCCTGCCAGTCGATCGTTCGGGCGGCGCGGCGATCAGGATGGAAGTCGAACCGCCCGCCTCCTCGTTAATCCGATTGCCGATCCTTTGTTCCGCTCGAGCTGGTCCCCGTCGCTGCCGCTTGGCACCTGCCGCGGCCGACAGGCTTGCACTCCGTGCTGGGCTCGATCGTGGTTGACGGGGAGGGCGGGCGCGCTAGATCAAAACTTACGCCGAACATGGTTTTCGTTGGTGGGGGAGGTCATTCGTGTGGCGGGTCCAACGCCGGATCTAATTCTTAGCGGTCGTCGCCTTGGCCGCAACAGCGCATGCCTGCTGTTGCTCATGGCCATGTCGACCGCGTGCTCGTCCTCGGACCAGATCGAACAGCAATCCCGAACTGCCGCCTCGACGGCGCAGACCGTATCAATGACGCTTGATGCCTGGGCGGCGGGAGCTGCCCCTTCCAAATATGCTTCGGGCACGCTGCAATCGGCCGGCACGACACTGGCCGATATCGACGCGAAGATCCGATCGGCCACTACGGCTGAACCTGCCGAGCAGGCTGCGTTGGCGGAGGCGGTCAAGGACCTGTCGATCGCGGTGAACCGCGCCCAGGCGGGAGTGCAAGCGGACCGCCGCCCGCAAGTGCAGGAGGCTCAGGAAGATATTCGGACGGCCACGCGCTCCCTGGCCGCCGCTTACTTCAGATATTTCGCGCCGAAGCCATGAAGAAGCTCCTGGAAATATCGCTGGGCATCGTCACCAGTGTTGGCGGCTTCCTGGAAGTCGGATCGATGGCGACGGCAGCCCAGGCAGGTGCGACCTTCGGGTTTCAGCTGATCTGGGCGGTGGTTCTCGGCACCATCTGCATCATTTTTCTGGTCGAGATGGCCGGCCGGTTTGCCGCCGTGAGCCATCACACGATCTCTGACGGGATCCGGGAACGATTTGGCTTCAACGTTTCGCTATGGCCATTGCTTGCCGCCCTGCTGGTCAATTTCATGGTGCTGTCCGCCGAGATCGGTGGTGTTGCCATCGCGCTCGAACTTGCCACCGGCATTGGCTTTCAATGGTGGGCTTTACCCGTGGCTTTGATGGCATGGCTGTTGCTGTGGAAAGGCACGTTCGGGCTGATCGAGAAAGGCGTGTCGATACTCGGCCTCGTGACGCTGTGCTTCGTGGTCGCAGCGGTGATGCTGAAGCCCGATTGGACAGCTGTCGCGTCCGGCGCGGTGCCTACACTGCCGGCCCACGACGCGGCGAATTACTGGTACATGGCGGTCAGCATTCTTGGCGCTTCGATATCGCCTTACCTGTTCATGTTCTATTCCTCGGGGGCTATCGAGGACCAGTGGGACAGAAGCTATCTCGGAACCAATCAGGCCATCGCCGGACTGGGCATGGCGTTTGGCGGCACCATTTCGATCGGCGTCTTGATGGTGGCCGCGCTCGTGCTTGCAACGCACGGCATCGATCAGGTCGACGACTATCATCAATTACCATTGATGCTGATCCCGATATTCGGCTTCTGGGGCTTCGTCCTGTTCGTTGCCTCGCTCGCCATCGCTTGCTTCGGCGCCGCACTCGAGGTTGGGCTGCAACAGGCTTATCTGGTGGCGCAAGGGTTTGGATGGAACTGGGGCGAAAACCTCAAGCCACGCGACGATCCTGGCTTCAGTGCCGTCTACACGGTATCATTGTTTCTGGCCGCCATCCCCATCATGCTTGGGCTCGATCCGCTGAAGCTCACCATTTTTTCCATGGCGCTGACCGCCGCCAGCCTGCCGCTGACGGTAATTCCTTTCCTTTTCCTGCTGAACGACAAGCGCTATGTCGGCGAGCACCGCAACGGCATTGTCTCGAATGCCGCGGTGATCTTCATCATCGGGCTTGGTTTCGTGCTCGCCGTGGTGACCATTCCCCTGCAGATATTCGGAGGCACGTGATGGATTTGCTGCGCGACATCCTCGACAAGCAGATCGTCGACCGCGAGCAGGTCAAGATCGGCAAGATCGACGGGCTGGTGGCGGAGTTGCGGCCGGGCAAGCCGCCGAGGATCATCGCGGTCGAGCTCGGCTCCGTCACCTTGGCGCGTCGCCTCGGCGTACGGCCAGGGCGTTGGATGACGCAGCTCGCGGCAGCGTGGGGCGGCAAACGCCATCGCAAGCCGCACCGGATCGCCTGGAAGAAGGTCCAGGACATAGGCGTCGACATCCAGTTCGATATCGATGTGCGCGAAACCTCGATCTTCGCCTGGCAGGACTGGCTGCGCGACCATGTCATCGGACGCATTCCGGGAGCTTGATGATGTCCACCGTCAACCTCGAACATCTGGCCGGACGACGCGTTCTCTCGCGGCAAGGCGAAAGCATCGGCTATATCGAGGAGATACGAGCCGAACCGGCCGGCGACGACTTCGTCGTTACCGAATTCCATGTCGGTATCTACGCCGCTTTCGAGCGTCTCTCGGCCTCGACCATCGGTACGGCGGTGCTGGATTTCTTCCGGCTGCGCCGTCGCGACGGCCTGTACCGTATTCCCTGGGACAAGCTCGACATCTCCGATCCTGCACGGCCGAGGCTGCTGTGTTCGACAACGGAACTTTCCGGCATGAAGGGCGCGCCCGAATTTCATCCACGAGCGAGGCAGGATCGATGACGACCCAGGCGGACGGCCGCGCGAAAAGTGCTCGAACTCAGCCAAGGGTTATCTGATGCTGTCTGCACTCAGGATGATGCGCCTTACCGCAGCAGGCTGGCTGCCAGGAACACCGCGGCCGCTATCAGTACGACGGCCGCAATCACCATTAGCGGCCAGTTGCTGCGGGGCTGCAGTTCGGGCTCGTTCTCCACCGGCCGCATCGCGTTGGCGAAGCTGGCATCGTTTTCGAATTTTGGCCGGAGAGAACGCTGCGGACCTGCTTCAGTGACCGGGTTCTGCGTGTCCGCCGCCTCGGCGTCGGTCTCGAACGGGGCAACTGCAGGATCGAATCCGGGCGTTTTGTCCCGTGTGGCTCCGGCCTGAACTTCTCCCCTGGCTGCGGCAGGTGTGGAATTTGAAATCTTGGCCATGAACTCTCCTCGGAACCCAATTCGGCAAGTTCGCTCGGTCGACAGATTGACGCTCATGGGTCGCATTTAAAATCAAATCTCGCAGCCGCCGATTTGTTCCGCGCCGCGGTCCCGATGTTGAAGGTCTCCTGGCCGGCTGTGGGGCCTGTCCGAAGGCGCTTGCAGCGCATCGCACGGCGCCGGAACAAAGCCCATCCTGGCTTGTTAGGGCGCATCGTAAGTTCGCGCATCGACAAGGACAAAGCCAATGAAAACGCGACACCTTCTTGCCTCGCTCGCCGCTGCTTCCATGCTTATCGCAATGCCTGCTTTGGCTGCTGCCGACAGCGCCCAGGATTTCGTCGACAAGGCCGCCGTCGGCGGCAAGTTCGAAGTCGACTCAAGCAAGATTGCCCAGGACAAGGCCCAGGATCAAAGCATCAAGAATTTCGCGCAGACGATGATCCGGGACCACGGCGCGGCCAACGCCAAGCTGGAAACGATTGCCGGCGAACAGAAGTTGAAGATGCCGACGGCGCTCGATGCGCAGCATCAGGCCGATCTGGATAAGCTCCAGAACGCACAGCCGCCAATCGATCCGGCCTATGTGGACATGCAGCGCAAGGCGCACGCCGATGCCGTCAATCTGTTTGAAAGCTACGCCCGCGACGGCGACAACGCGGCCCTCAAGACGTTCGCCCAGCAGACGGTCGATACGTTGAAGATGCATCGGCAGATGATCGAAAAGATCGCCGCCGGCCAGGACTCCATCACGGGAGCGACAACGCCCGCTGTGAAAACCACGAACACGCCCAATGCCGCGGCCCTGGTGCCCGGCGCAAACAGTTTCACCGAGACCCAGGCAAAGAGCCGCATCGAGGATGCCGGCTATTCCAATGTGTCGAAGCTTGCCAAGGACGATCAAGGCATCTGGCGCGGCCAGGCGACCAAGTCAGGCCAAAGTGTCGCCGTCGGGCTCGACTATCAGGGCAACGTCGTCGCCGACAGCAAATGAGCCCGATCAGGAGATATCAAAATGAAAACCGTAACTGCACTGTTCGACAACTACGACGACGCAGCCGACGCGGTCGGCGAACTGGAAGCGTCCGGAGTGCCACATTCCGATATCAGCATCATCGCCAACAACTCGGATGGCTGGTACGAGAGAGATCGTTCCGAAGCCGCTGAAGATGCCGCGAGCGGTGCAGGGATAGGGGCCGTGGTCGGTGGCGCCGGCGGTTTGCTGACAGGGTTGGGCGTCATGGCCGTTCCGGGCGTCGGACCTGTGGTTGCGGCCGGATGGCTTGCCGCTACCGCCACCGGGGCGGTTGCCGGCGCGGTGGCTGGTGGTGCGGCGGGCGGTATCATTGGCGCTCTGACGGATTCGGGCGTTTCCGAAAACGATGCAAATGTCTATGCAGAGGGCGTACGTCGTGGCGGTACGCTGGTGACGGCCAAGGTGGACGATGGGCTTGTTCCGGAAGCCGAGGACATCCTGGGTCAGTCCAGCTCGGTTGACGTGATGGAACGCCGCAGGGCTTACGAGGCGGATGGCTGGACCGGCTTTGACGTCAACGCGGGCGACTATGTCCCTGAGCGCGACGGCGGCAGGGCAATAAACCGGCCCTGAAGAACAAGCCTGCCAGGGCGGCGGGGCACTTTGCAGCCAGGCCGGCGTGGGTGCCTCGCCCGAAATTTGATCTTCGGGACATGTGCGAGGGATGTTTGGACCGCTGATCGAGTTTGCTGTGGGCCACAGTAGCTACAATCAATCCTTGTCCTGATGATAGAGCCGATCGGTGGCTCGATCGCTTTCTCTGCGTTCTGCGGGACCGCGGCGACGTCGAGTGACAATGACGTAGGCCAGCAACACGAGCAGCAACAATGGCCCGCCGGCGACGACGATCAACCACATGACGCTTTCAAACATGGGACGTCTCCTTTCCCTCACAACCGGCAAGGAGAAGAACCGTTCCGCGCGTGGACGACGGCGCCCGGATCAATCTGCCTTCAATTACCGGCCACGTTCGTAGGTTCCGACGAGTTCTGCCTGCTCCAGCAAATGTTTTTGCGCCTCCTGCCAGATACGCTCCACGCCCGTGCTTGCGGGGATAGCAAGGTTCGGCGTGTCGAGCGCCGCCAGCCGGAAGTGGTAGTGATGGACACCGTGGCCCGCAGGCGGTTCAGGGCCGTCGTAATAGGCGTTACCGAAATCGTTCCGCGCTTGCCTGAGGGCCTGTGGACCCGGTCTGCCGCTTTCCGCTTGGGGCAACTCCTGCACCTCCGGCGAAATATTGAACACCCCCCAATGGCCGAACATTCCGCTCGGCGCGTCGGGATCCTGGACGACAAGGACGAGGCTCTTTGTGCCGTCCGGTACCCCGGCCCACTTCAGAGGCGGAGATACGTTCTTGCCGTCACGAGTATAGGCTTCGGGGATCTCTCCGCCGTCGGCAAAGGCGGGGCTACTGAGCGTCAGGGGCATGGTTCGCACTCCTTTCGAGGAACATTCGATCGCATCACCGCCGCATCGCAAAGCGTGCCGGAATTGTTTGCGGTCATCGAATTGCTTGCGAGCACGTTCCGGCGCGGCTCAAGCGCGCTGCGGCTCGAAAGGATCCTAAGATCCCGTCATAAGCGGCTTGAGGACGAATATGGCCAAGAGGCCAATAAAAAACACGGCGGCGATCACGACACTCCAGGTGATGAGCTTTCCGGTACCGCGTTGCTCTTCCTCGCGAGACAGGTCTTCCGGCATTTCGCGGATCCTCCTGTAAGGTTCGATGATTTGACAACCTGTTTTGTCGAGGCAGGTTCCCGGCAGCCAAATCCAGAGCAGGACCCGCAGTTCAACTCGAACGCACCCCGCTCTGGACAGGAAGGCTGCCGGGCGCCTAGCGCCGCGCCGCCCCGCGGCTAAGCGGCTTTCTCAAGAGCGCGCTCATTGACCCCGCCTTCGCCTAAGCCTGTAAGCGCTTCATCGGTTGCCACTTCCTCTTTGAGCGTCTCGTTCAGGAGCTTGACCGCGTCGCTCTTGCCAAGCTGTTCAGCCCACGCGATCAACGTGCCGTAACGTGCGATTTCATAGTGCTCGACCGCCTGTGCCGCTCCGACCAGTCCTGCATCCAATGCTGGGTCGCCCTTATAGTCGTCGAGAATCTCCGACCCCTCTTCGAGAATGCCGTCGATTGCCGGACAGGTCTTGCCGCGGGCTGGCTTGTCCATCAGATCGAACACCTGTTCGAGGCGGTCGACCTGGCCTTCGGTTTCCACGCGATGTTTCTCGAACGCCGCCGCGACCTCCTCGGACTCGGCACCCTTGGCCATCTTGGGCAGCGCCTTTAGTATTTTCTTTTCGGCGTAATAAATATCCTTCAGCCCGTCGAGGAACAGGGCTTCCAGCCCTTTCGTCGCCGCCTTCTTCGCAGTCGCCATGTTTTCGTCTCCCTAAGGTTGTCATGAAAGCTCCACCACCGGTGCAGCTTTCCATAACCTTGAACACGGGCCGTTGTTCCCGCCGGATCGAGACAAAGACAAGGACGGCCGCATCTCACACAATCGCACTGTCCCAGCCGCCATAGTGCGCATCGCTTGAGGCTGGCTGCGGTCCAGCTACCTGTCACCAGCCGGCTGGAGAGAGCGCGCAGCGGGTTTTCGATCTTCTAGCTTTGGCCCGCACGCGTGCTGGCGGCCTTCTGCGCTGCTTTCTTTCTTCCGGCAGCACCCTTGGTGTGGACCGCCTTGCGTGCGGCGGCGGACCGGCCGGCAGCGCCCTTCGTCTCCGAGGCTTTCTTGGCTGCGGCCGAGCGCTCCTCATCCGTCCGGCGCGACGCCGCCTGTTTGGTCTGTCTTGAGAGCGCCTCATGGGATGCCGTGCTCTTGGGTTCGTGCTCGAGAACCTCGGAAACGGCCTTCGAGACCTTGGGGCGGCGTTTTGGCTTGCGTTCGCCCTGGCCAACTTCATAGGCGTATTCGGCGCTCTTGCGGGTGCTCTCCTTGACGCTTCGTTTCTTGGGCGGAGGCAGGTCGACGCCTGCGCGGCGCGCCTCCGAAAGGCCGATGGCGATCGCCTGCTTGGTCGAGCGCGCACCGTGCTTGCCGCGACGGACCTTCTCGATCTCCTCATGCACGAATTCGCCAGCCTGCGTGGTGGGCGATTTACCTTCGCGCTTGTCTTTTTTCGCTTTCTCGATGGTTTTCTTATCCGGCATCGCTTTCTCCTCGTTGGATACAGCGGGACTGGTGGCGGTGCGACGTCGCGACCTCCAGAAAACCTAACGCGTCGATGGCGCAAATGATCCGGAGGAAAAGAGACTTTCTCCGCGAGGATCTATGGGCCGGCCGGACGCCACGAGAGCGCCGACAGCGTCGCGAGGCAGAGTGCTGCAAATACAATCGCGGTATTTACCGCATGAGAATATTCCCATTGCTGCCTGAGCGCTTCCCAGTTTGCAGGAACTGTCGCCCAGTTCTGCGTCGCCTGGTTGGCGGGGAGCGTCCAGACAACGAAGATCGCAAGCATGATCGCGAAACACAGCGCCGCAAGCAGGGCGAGCCAAAACGGCCAAGCCTGTGCGCGCACGGAGATCGCCAGCAGTGCATTCACGATCAGCGCGGCAGGCCAGAGAAAACCGAGAATCGCCCATCCGTAATAGATGCCTTGGACGGTGAAATATTCCGGCTGCGGCAGAGATATCTTGTTGGGAAGAGCGGCGAGATGGGCCCCTGCCGGGATGAGCGCGAGGGCCGAAATGACAATGGCGAGAAATTGCAGAACCTTGACTGTCATGGAAACGTCTCCGCGGAATGACTCTTAATGCGCCGACGGCCCAATCGATCTGGCTCTCGGATGAGTCGAGGGCGATGGCTTTGGCCTCACGCCGGCAGTTGGCGCAGGAACCATTGGATCGCGAAGTCCGCGACGTCTTCCAGCGCGCCGGGCTCCTCGAACAGGTGCGTCGCAGCCGGCACGATGGCCAGCTCCTTTTCACACCGCAGCGCCGCGAACGCCGAACGGTTGAGCGCGATCACCTGCGTGTCTGCGCCGCCGACCACGAGCAGCGTTGGTGCCCGGACGTGGGGCAGGGCAGGTGCCGCAAGATCCGGACGCCCGCCGCGCGAGACGACGGCGACCGCTCGATCCGGGCGCTCTGCCGCAGCCATCAGCGCCGCGGCAGCCCCTGTGCTCGCGCCGAAATAACCGACGCGCAGCGCCGACGTTTCCTCGGACATGTGCAGCCAATCGGTGACCTGAACCAGGCGATCGGCGAGCAAGCGAATGTCGAACCGCAACTCGGCGGTAATCTGGTCGATACGCTCCTCTTCGGTCGTCAACAGGTCGATGAGCAACGTGGCGAGTTCCGCCTCGTTCAGCCGTCCGGCCACATAGCGGTTGCGTGGGCTGTGCCGGCTGCTGCCGCTGCCGTGAGCGAAGAGGACGAGCCCACGGGCTTCCTGCGGCAGCGACAGGTTGCCTGCGAGCATTGCGCCGCCGGCGGGAACCTGCACGGCCTTCTCGTTTGTCTTCAGGACTGAGACCATGGCGATCTCCAATTCAATTGGATCGGGCCCTAAACCCCGAACGGATAGGTCTCCGCGAGCTCGCCGGCGTCCCATTGCGAGCTGCGCTCCAGCGGCTCAACCGCCCGCGTCTCGTCGAAATGCAGCAGCATGTCGAATTGCGCGGCAAGGTCGGCATGGAAGTAGTGGCTGGCCCGTTCGGTCTCAGGGCGGTAGATGACGCCGATCGCGCGCTCCAGGAGCCGTCGCGGCAGGGCTTCGCCGTCGCCGCGCAGATCCAGCTGGAAGCGATCAGCCGGGACTGCATGCAGCAGCGCCTCATAGCTGCGCGCTAGGGCAGGCCGGACAACCTTGCGCTCCGCGGGGCCGTCCCAGTTCGATGCCGCCGTCACCGTTCCTTGATACGTCGTGAAGCCGACGAGAAAGGCGTCGCGCTGATGCTTTTCGCGGATAAGCTGTCCGAGGTTGATCTCGCCATGCAGGCTCCTGTCTGTCGCCCTGGCGTCGCCGAGATGGGAGTTATGCGCCCAAACCACGATCTTCGGCGATCGCCCGAGCCGGCCGAGATGAGCGGTGAGAGCGTCGAACGTCTCGGCCATGTGCCGATCACGCAGGTTCCAGGTCGATTCGGGCGCCAGGAACATGGCGCGATAATAGGCCTCCGCATTCTTCACCAGGCGGGCGTTTTGCTGCGCCGCGAAGAGTTCGTCCGCGATGGCGCCTTCGCGTGGCTCGGCCTTCGCCGGGCGCCACTTCAGCATCTCGACCAGCTGTGCGACCACAGCCTCCTGGCAAGATTTGTCGACCTCATTGCCGGCTATGAAGCCATAAGCCTGCGGGTCAGGGCCGAAATGATCGAAACAGGCATAGCGGCGACGCGCGATCTCCGCCGCGGCCGGGTCGGCCTTTTCGAGATAGCGCAGCACCGCCTTCATCGCGCCATGCAGGGCATAGAGGTCGAGCCCATAGAACCCGACTTTCGGATTGCCCTTGCCGGGCGCTTCATTGTGCCGGCGCAGCCATTCGACAAAATCGACGACGACCCTGTTCCGCCACATCCAGGTCGGGAAGCGTCGGAAATCGGCGAGCGCCTCTTCGGCGTCGATATCCCCGCCTGTTCCCTGAACATAGCGGTTGACCCGGTATGTGTCGGGCCAGTCGGCTTCGACAGCGACGGCGGCAAAACCCTGCTCCTCGATCAGCCGCCGCGTGATCCGCGCGCGCTCCTCATAGAATTCGTGTGTGCCGTGCGAAGCTTCACCGAGCAACACAAAGCGCGCCTCGCCGATCGCCGCCAAGAGCTCGTCGTAGTCTCGCGCGTCTCCGGAGAGCCGAACGACGTGCTTGTGCAATCGGTTTGCCGTATTCTGCGGCGCATCGCGGCCGGACGGTGCGGTTGGTCGCCCCGCCTTGGCGAGAAGGGCGCGGACCTCGTCGTCGCTGGTTTGGGAGAAGTCTTCATACCAGCGCCCGACGCCGATGAGCGGCTGCGGCGTCGTCGCACAGACGACGTCGTCTGCCTCGCTCTCCATCGCCTCGCAGGTGTCGGGACTGCCGACCGGAACGGCCGCAACTATACGGGCAGGCCGCTTTTCGCGCAGCGCCCTGACCGCCGCGCGCATGGTCGACCCAGTGGCGAGCCCATCGTCCACGAGAATGACGATTCGATCCTCCACAAGGAGCGGTACCCGCTCGCCGCGATAGAGGTGCTCGCGGCGTAAAAGCTCCCTCTCCTCGCTGGCAGTGACCGCATCGATGACGTGGGCCGGCACAGCGAGGCCTTCCACGATCTCGTCGTTCAGGACGCGTACGCCGGAGGTCGCGATTGCGCCCATGGCCAACTCTTCGTAACCGGGAACGCCGAGCTTGCGCACGACGAAAACGTCGAGCGGTGCCTTCAATGCCTGTGCGACTTCGTAGGCGACAGGCACGCCGCCGCGCGGCAGCGCCAGCACGGTGACATCATCGCGCGCTGCGAAGTGGCCGAGCTTATCAGCGAGAACGCGTCCTGCCTCGCGACGATCCGAAAAGACAATAGTCATGATCTCAAGCCCAATATTTGCGCCGCGCCCACCCTTTGGGGTCCCGCTGCAAGGCTTTGATTGGCCGAGGCCACACGGGGCGGCAAGGCGTGGCGCAGGCACATCATTGGCGTGTTCGTCGCCAAGAGTTCGAGCGGCGGGCATTCCCAAGTCATCCACCACTGCGCCGATGCTCGGAAACGGCCTAATCCCCCAAGGGTTCCGTGTCGCTCCGGTGCGGCTAGTCCGGATCGCTCCAAAAGCGTTGCCTTTGTTTCCGGAGGGAACAAAGCGGCCTGCCGGAGATTGGGGCACGCAGGAGGAGTTTCCAATGGACAAGGAAGAACTCATAAAGCGACGAGCCTACGAGATCTGGGAGCGCGAAGGCCGCCCGCCGGGCCGAGAGCAGGAGCATTGGGACCAGGCCGTGCAGGAAATAGAGGCGGAAGGATCGGAAGCCGAGCGCGGTCCGGTGGTGCCCGATCCGACCATCGGCAGCGGGTCGGAGCCTCGAAGCTCCTGAAGCGACGTCACTTGCCGCCAAGGAGGAAAAATGCGTCGACCGACTGTTCATTCCGTCGACGCATTCGAGATGGCGTCTCGGTCAACGTCCGAGCAGCGCCCTGAGCCTGGCGAAGATATTGAAACCTTCGCCCATGGCGGCGCGCACGCGAACGGCGACCCACCCGGCTTTCATGGTCGCACCGACGTGGCAATCGCAGACGATGTTGTGCAACTGCCAGTTGGACAGTTCGAAAAAGCGCTTTGCCTCGCCATAGGTGTCGCCTTCCAGACCCTGCGCCCGCAGTATCGGATCTTCGAACGCGACGCTGATGGGGGATTGCACGCAGTAGGCGTTTTCGCGCATGTCGGGGCTCATATATTCGGTGCCCGGAAGCGCTCCGAGGCGCCGTTCAGGATGACGCTCAAGAAGACTTGCCCAGCGCTCCAGGCGTTGGTTCCGCGTCATTGTCGGGCACACCGTATCAACTTCCGCGATTGCGTGTAGTTGTTCGAGTGTATGGGACTTCATGGTCAGCTCCTGTTGATCCAGGTTCCTCCCGCTTCAAGGTGAGTCGCGAGATCACGACAGCGCGCTCGCCGTCGCCGCGCTCCGAACTCTTTGTTGTCGCTGAAGTTCCATCATTTTGAGAATTTGAAGGCTGGTGCGGCGGCAACTCGGCAGACCCCAGGGCCGTTGCGCCACCTCGGTCGGTGCTGGGTCAGCCCCTTCCAACTCCACGCTCCTGGCCCCGGCCGCCTTTCGGCGCAGGAGTGTCGGTGTTCAATGCTGGAGATCGTCGGGCGGGTCCTCCAGGCTCCTGCTGGGGTGAATTTCGTTCGAGAGGGGGATATCCATCGTGCAGATCACCTCGGCATCGGTGAAGCGCAGCGAGCCAGCTCCGCCGATCTCATAGGGCACCACCTTTTCGATCAGCTCGGATCCGAAGCCGCGTCGCGCAGGTATTGCTGCCGGACCATGCAGGTCCTCGATCCAGCGGATCTTCAGCTCCTGTCTGGCGGGCGTGCCACCCACTTTCCAGCTTACGCTGATTGATTTGTCGGCTGCCGACAGCGCGCCATATTTCATCGAGTTGGTGGCGAGTTCGTGGAACGCCAGGCCCAAGGTCTCCGCCGTCTTTCCGGACAAGGAAATATCCGGGCCATCTATGGTGAACTGATCTTCCGTCCGGCCGCCTTGGGACGCAAGCTCGTCAAGGACAAGCATGTCAAGCTGCACGGTGGCCGAGGCCGATCGCATCAGCACATTGTGCGTGCGTGCAAGCGCATTGATGCGGCCCTCGAGGTGAAAGGCATAGTCCTCGACATTGTTGCTGTTTTCAACCGACCGGCGAGCGATCGAACGGACAATGCTCAACGTGTTGCGAACGCGGTGCTGCAATTCGGCGGCAAATGCCTTCGTCGCCTGGAGGCGGTCGCGTGTGACCTGGAGTTCGGCTTCGAGCCGGGCGATATGATCGTCACGTTCGTCCATCTGTTCATCGACATGACTGAGCCGCATCGACGCGGAAGCATCGCGTTCTTCGGCGGACACACCTTGCGGACGGGAGAATGTACCCGTGACGTCTTTCTTGGGAGGTCTTTTTCCAGCCACCTGTCAGTCTTTCAACCGTTCATCGATCATGCGCGGTGCCAAGCGCATCGTCTCGTCGGCCTTTGGCTCGCGTTCACGCGCCCAGGATTGGCTTTCGTGCCGCCGCGCGGGGTTTTCAGCCGGCGAAAATGATACCGTCGAGCCGGCAGGAGCATTAATGCCGCCGCTGTCGGCGGAAATATGGAGGGCGATCGCAGCGGCCCAGCGGATCGATCGTACCTGCCGATCCGCCGATCAAATCGCGCTTGGCCATCGCTCGCTACCGCCTCCGGTCACGCCGAACCGGCAGAAGCAGGCCAGGTTCCCTATGATGTTTCATTTTTGCGCTCCACTCGATGAGGCCGTGCCTGATCATGCAAAAGGCTCCCTGACGTCCAACAGATGAAGGTAATCAGGATTGAAAAAGGCCGCCGCCTCCAGTTTCGCCAGGTTCTTGATCGTTACAGTGCCGTTGTTGAACGAAATGAGGCCGTCGCGCCTGAGATCCTGAAGCGTACGGTTGATGTGCACGTTCGAAAGACCGAGCGTATCGCCCAGGGTCGCCTGGGTTACCGGTAGGGGATAGCTCTTGCCGGCCGTTTCACCAATTGCGTGAAGCCTGTGGAACAGCTCGCAAAAAAGGTGAGCCATCCGCTCATAAGCAGTCCGCTGGCCGATGTTGACGACCCATTCGCGGGTGATCGCCTCGTCGAGCAGCGTGGTCCACCAGAGCGCACGCGTAAGATTGGGATAGCTGTTGGTGAAGCCGAGGATGGCGCTCTGCGGGATCGCCGCAACCTTGGAGCGGCTGAGAGCACCGATCGAGTGGTCCATGCGCCGCAGCAGGAACACGTGAAGATCGCAAAGGTCGCCCGGCACCAAATAGGCAAGGATCTGTCGCCGACCGTCTTCGAGAATCTTGTAGCGGCAGGCAAATCCTTCGAGCAGCAGGTTGACCCCGCCTGTCCGGTCGCCCCTTTGGATGACGTCATCGCCGGCGGCGAATTCGGCGACCTTTGTTGTCGCGCTCTCGATGGCGTCGCATTCTTCCACGGACAGGACCGTGAAATTGGACAGCTTGCGGATAAGCGGGTGCCGCGCGGTCTTCGCTCTCAGGCCAACCGCCGGCTCGCTTCTCTCGTTCATCGCGTATCGTGTGCCGTCGCGGCAACGAACTCGACAATGCTGCCGAATTCCAGAGGCTTTTCAAATCGCCTGATCCCGCCGAGCTCTGCTGGAATGGCCGTCTGATCATAGCCGGTGGCGAAGGCGATCGGAACGCCTTTCGCCAACGACTCGCGGGCAATCTCGAATGTCTGCTCGCCGCGCAAGTTGATATCGAGAATCGCAAAATCGCATTGACCGCTGTTCAGCAATTCGATTGCGGGCTCGACCGTGGCGACCGGGCCGAGCACTGTCGCCCCTTGTGTGACCAGAGCCTTACGCAGGTCATCGGCGAGAAAATATTCGTCTTCCACGATCAAAACGCGAATCCCGCCCAGAAAGGCTGATTTCGCCGCTTCCCCGTCCATGGTGCAAGCACTCTCCCTTTGCGGCGGCCATCACTTGGGACACTACACCGCAACCCGCTGCACTCCCAGTTATATTTCCACCGATGCAGCGGAGGTGAACTCCAAAGCCACCGCCAGCCCCTATTCCTGAATCGACATCTTTTTCGTCTGCCGTTTTAACAATTGTGATGGCAGGTTTCGGTGTCCGTCAACACAGTGAGAAAAACGGGGAAATAAGGAGGAGGAACCGATGCCTGTGATCGATATGACCTCGAAGGAACTGATCCGGGCCATCGATCACTACATCAATTCCCGCAGAAATCTCGAATGGCCAATTTCCACGGCGCAGGCGGTGTCAGCCATCCGTTACGAACTGCCAGAATGCACTCTCTCCGACAAAGAACTGGCGGACATTGTTGCCAGCTCAGCAATTCAAAAGCATCGCAACATCGCATTTGACCTGCAGTCGTAGCCATGCTCATGCATGTCGCCCAAAACGCCTCGGTTTGGAACAAAGACATGCATGAAAACAGAAACCTGACACAGGTCGCCCGCCTCGACGCATGCCGGGGCGGGCGCTTTGGAACATGCGGTCATTGAAGGACCTGGACGATTTTCCGGGTTTCCGGGTCGACCAGAACTGTTCGATTGTCGACCACGACGTAGCGGTATTTCACATCGGGAACTTCATGAAGTTCGACCGTATCAGGCACGGTGGATCCGACATTGAGTTCCACGCCGGGCAGTTGGACCGAGGCCAGCGGCTGCTTCTTCACATACTCCTTGATAACGGTTTCTTGCTCCGGCTGGATGACCACATCTTGCGCCGCGGCCGCTCCGGCCCCCGCAAGAAACAGGATGCCCACTGCCGTTCCCAGTAGATATTTTTCCACTTCTGTCTCCATCAGATGTTGGGCAGGGCGCCAAGCCGACGACGCCACCGGCGTTTCGGCAGGTGCGCCCTATGCGCCGAACTTCGCAAAATGCCGGCAGTTCCATCCGCTCCGGAATATATTAGCCTTCGGTGGAACAATCACGGGGTGGCAAAGTTTTGCCGCGAAGGGACTGCCATCCTAGGAGATTTCCCATGAGAACCACTCTGATCACCAGCATGTTAGCGCTTACCCTCGGATGTGGGGCGGCAATCGCGCAGACCCAGCAGCAGTCGGGCGAAGCGGCCCAATCGGGTGGGGCAGACACTTGCGCAGCCGGCTCGGCCAATTGCCAGAAGGGCGGCAGCACCGAGCAGCAGACGCAAGGCAAGGCCGGCATGAAGACCGACGAGCAGGCGCAAGGCAAAGCCGGAGCGAAGACCGATGAGCAGGCGCAGGGCAAGGCCGGTACGACTACCGATCAGCAAGCGCAGGGCAAGGCCGGTACGACTACCGACCAGAGTTCAACCGCTTCAATCAACAATATATCCGTCGAGCAGAAGACCGAAATCACCAACGTCATCCGCGAGACGAAGGTGGAACCGGTCTCGAACCTCGACGTGGACATTTCGGTCGGCGTGAAAGTGCCGAAGCAGAAGGTGCGGCTGCATCGACTTCCGCACCGGATCGTCGAAATCGTTCCTGCCTATGAGAGCTATGAATATTTCCTCCTGGCCGATGGCAGGATTGTTATTGTCGATCCGAACTCATATGAGATCGTCGCTATCCTGAGTTAGGAACCGAGCCGACTAACAAAAGCCCGCTCTCCATCGAAAGCGGGCTTTTGCGGCGCCTTCGGGCTCGAAAAATGTCAGTCGTGCGTCCCCTATTCACTCCGCTGCCATGTCGGGTGCCCGGCTTCGTACCGGGCCTAGCGCGTCGGCGTTCTGCACCAGTGCGCGCATGTAGCCCAATGCGAAGGCCTTGCCGGCGTGCCATGGCGCGTCGCAGGCCATCTCAGGCGTGTGATCGGGTATCATGACGCCTTGATAATTCTCGTCGCGCAGAATGCGCACGATCTCGGCCATGTCGATGTCGCCGTCGTCGACGAAGGTTTCGTGATATTTCGGCACTTTGCCCCGCACATTGCGGAAATGGATATAGCCGATGCGGCCACGCCGCGCGAAACGGCGCACATGGCTGTAGATCTCCTCGGTCTGCGGCATCTCCTGCAGCGAGCCGAGGCAGAGCTCCAGCCCATTGGCGGGCGAGTCGACGATATCCATCAGCCGATCATATTTCTGCGGCCGGTTGACGAGGCGCGCCGTGCCGCGCAGCGCCTCGGCGGGTGGATCGTCCGGATGCGCAGCCATCACGACGCCGGCCTCTTCGGCCACCGGTACGATTTCGCGCAGAAAGACGCCAAGCCGTTCCCACAGTTCTTCTTGCGAGACCCTGACAGGCGCGGCGCCGGCTCGGCCCGGCCGGTAGCGCATATTCCAGACCACTCCGTCGGGCAGCGGCAGGTCGGGATCGATATTGGACAAATCGAGCCCCACGGACATGGCGTCGCCGCGCGCGAATGGCCCGCGCTGCCAGCCCCACACGCCCGCGATCGAGAAGTTGTAGCCTATGCAGGGAATGCCGGCCCGGCCGGCGTCACGCACCAGGCGCTTGAGGCCGTCGAGCTGCCTCGACCGATCGGGGCCGCCGAGCAGCACGTCGGACCAGAAGCGCGGCGACAGGTTTTCGATGCCGGCGATCTCCAGGCCGTTGTCGCGTACGGTTTTCACCAGTCCGGTGAAATCCTCGTAGCTCCACAATCCATCCGTTGAACAATCGCCCCAGCCATCCGTTTCGGTGCCGGCCGACAGCGAGGGATCGCGGCCGCGAAAATAGTTGGTCAGATGCGCAACGACATGCGTTGCGCCGGCCTGCCGGGCAAAGCGGAAATTCTCCGGCGTCAGCGAATCGCGATAGAGGCCAAGTCCGATCTTCATCCGCGTTACCCTACTTGACGCCGATGCCGGCGGTGAGGCCGCCATCGATCTTGTAGTCAGCGCCGGTGCAGAAGCCGGCTTTCGATGAACACAGGAAAGCGATGAGCTCCGCCACTTCCTCCGGCTCGCCGATGCGGCCGAGCGGATGGGCGGCGCCGAAGCGTCTGTAGGCTTCTTCGACATCGGCGTCGCTTCCATTGTCGCCACGCGCTGCCTTCTCGAGGATTGGCGTGCGGATCGAGCCCGGGCTGACCGAATTGACCCGGATGCCGGCCGCGGCATAGTCGAGCGCCAGCGAACGCGTCAGCGTGTGGATGGCGCCCTTGGTCGTGGCATAGGCGGCGACGTTCTGCTGGCAGGCGAACCCCTGCACCGAGGCGACATTGACGATGGCACCGCCGCCTCGGCGGATCATTTCGGGAATGCCGAAATGCGCGGTCAGGTAGATCGACCCGACATTGACCGTCATCGCCCGGTTCCAGGTTTCCCAGTCGGTGGTGGTCGCCGTGCCGTAGGGGTGGACCGCCGCCGAATTGACGATGATGTCGATGCCGCCGAACCTCGCGACGCCCGCTGCGACCGCGTCGCGCACCTGGTCGGAAACGGAGACATCCACCGTTTGCACCAGCGCATTCGCTCCGGCCTTGGCGAGGCTCTCCTGCATGGCGGCATTGGCCGCCCGGTCGATGCCGCAGGCGATGATCGCAGCGCCGCCTCGCGCCAGGCGACTCGCAGTGGCGAGCGCGATGCCGGTCGTGCCGGTGATCAGCGCCACCTTGTTCTCAAAATCAGACATGATGCAAATCCTTGGAAGATGCCGGACCCGGATGCACCGGGTTTGCCGCCGACATACGGGCGTTTTCGAGGTCGTCGGGAACGAAGCGCAAGCCGAAATCGAGATGCCGGCTCATCAGGTAGCAGTAGGCAATGCGGTCGCGCGCGCGCAGCGCCGCGATGATCTCGCCATGCGCGTGGCGTGTTTCGCTCAGCACCGGCCGGATGGATTTGCCGACGGTCATGATGTGCAGGATGACCGGCGACAGGAACTGATAAGTCTGCACCAGCATGCGGTTGCCGGCGAGCTTCATCAGCGCCAGATGGAAATCGAAATCGCGTTGCGCGGCTTCCTGGACATCCTTGCTGGTCTCGATCAGGCCATTGACCTCGTCCAGGGCTTCAAGTTCGGCGGCGCTGGCATTGAGGATGATGTGGTCGCCGACGCTCACTTCGATGATGCGGCGAAATCCTTGTATGTCGTGAAAGGACGTTTTCGATATGTCCATTTGCGCGGCGAAAAAATTCTGGATCGCGACATTCTGGCGATCGGCGAGCACCGCGCCGACGCGCGGCTTGGGATCGATCAGCCCATAGGTTCGGATGGTGCGCAGCGCCTCGCGTATCGTGTTGCGGCTGGCGCCGAACAGTTCGCCAAGCTCCCGTTCGGTGGGCAGCACATCGCCGATGGACATGGCGCGATTGCGGATGAGGTCGAGGATCTGCCGCACGGTCTGGTCGACGGCGGAACTGCTGATCCCGGCTTCGTCTGCCGCCTCCATCGAATCGTGGCTCGCCTGTTCCACCGCAGAACTCCTTGCTATTTGTTGGACCACCCTAGGGCTCGATCCACAGGAAATCAACTGTATGGCGACGGAAAGGTTCTGTTGACAGGCTTGTGGTCCGACAATATGGTCGCCGCCAACCCTGAGGAGGCTTCATGGAACAGTGCTGGCGCTGGTATGGTCCCGATGATCCGGTGACGCTTGAACATGTCAGGCAGGCCGGCGCCACCGGCGTTGTCTCCGCGTTGCACCAGATCTATGACGGCCGCGCCTGGCCTGAGGCCGATGTGCTCGAGCGCAAGCGGATCATCGAGGCGGCTGGCCTGAAATGGTCGGTCGTCGAGAGTATTCCGGTGCACAATTCCTTCAAGATCGGCGCGCCCGAGCGCGAGCGCTATGCCGGCTACTACCGCGACAGCATCCGGGCGCTCGCCAAGGCCGGCATCGAGACGATCTGCTACAATTTCATGCCGGTGGTGGACTGGACCCGCACCGACCTAATGTATCGCCTGCCGACAACCGGCTATGCGCTGCGCTTCGATGCGATCGATTTCGCGGCCTACGATCTTTTCGTGCTGCAGCGCAAGAACGGTGCGGCAAGCTATACGCCGGCGCGTATCGCCGAGGCCGAGAAGCGGCTGAAGACGCTGACGCCGGAGCAGATCGACCGGATCGAGCGCAATCTCATCGCCGGCCTGCCGGCGACCGAACGCAGCTACAACAGGGACAGTTTTCGCGAAGCCCTGGCGGAATACGATTCGATCGGGCCGAACGAACTGCGCGACAACCTTGCCTGGTTCCTGCGCGAGATTGTTCCGGCGGCCGAAGAGGAGGGGGTGCGCATGTGCATTCATCCCGACGACCCGCCCTTCTCGCTCTATGGCCTGCCGCGCGTGGTTTCGACGGCGCAGGACGCGCGTTTTATCCTCAACGCCGTCGACAGTCCCGCCAATGGACTGACCTTCTGTACCGGCTCCTATGGCACGCGCGCCGACAACGACATCGTCGCCATGGTCAAGGAATTCGCTGACCGCATCCACTTCGTCCACCTGCGCAACATCACCATCGAGGAGGACGGCTCGTTCTATGAAGCCGAGCATCTCGAAGGCGGCACCGACATGGCGCACGTTATCCTGGCTCTGATGCAGGAAGAAAAGCGCCGCCGCGAGCAAGGCCGGGCCGACTGGCAGATCCCGATGCGGCCGGACCATGGGCATCTGCTTGCCGACGACATCGGCAAGAAAAAGATCAACCCCGGCTATTCGCTTATCGGACGGCTCAAGGGTTTGGCTGAACTGCGCGGCATCATGCGCGCCGTGGAGCGTTTCGATCTGGCTTGAAGCGATGCATCGGCCAGTCGGGAGGATGTGTGCGCTTTTTGCGCAAATGAAAACAAGTTGCGCATATGAAAAATGGTGCTAGTGTCGATGGCGAGCCGGCTATTGCCGGTGCCGGGAGGATTTGAGTGGCATGACGAAGCTGCGCGGACTGGCGTGGGATCATAGACGATGCTGGGGTCCGCTGGACGCCAGCATCGAGTCCTATTGCGCCGCGCATCCCGGCCTGGAGATCCAATGGGACCGCCGCAGCCTCTATGAATTCGGTGAGGGCGCCCTCGGTCCGGTGCTCGGCACTTACGATCTGGTCGTGTTCGACCATCCCTTCATCGGCGATATCGCCCAGGATGAACTGATGGTCCCGTTCGACGCTTATCTGTCGGCCGAACAGATCCATTTCTTCGAACGTGACTCAGTCGGGGCGTCCTGGCGTTCCTACCAGAAGAACAGCCGCCAGTGGGCGCTGCCGATCGACGCCGCCTGCCAGGTCGCCTCCTATCGGCCGGATTTGCTGGAGCGCTACGGCCCGGTGCCCGGCACGCAGCAGGACGTGCTGGAGCTTGGCCGGCGCGCGCGCAGCGACGGCAAGTGGCTCGGCCTGCCCTTCGTGCCGACCGACGCCATGTGTCTGCTTCTGACGCTTGGCCGTCCCCAGGAAGATGGCGAGCAATTCATCGCGAAGGAAATGGTCGAGCAGGCGATTGCGCAATTGCGCGAGCTTGTCGCGCTTTCGCACCCGGACTCGTCGAAGTGGAATCCGATCCGCTGCTACGACCACATGATCGCGCATGACGACGTTGTCTACGTGCCGTTCGCCTTCGGCTATGTGAATTACGCCTCGAAACCCGACAGGCCCCATCTGCGCTTCGCCGACGTGCCCACCCCGCAAGCCGCCGGCGCCTTGCTCGGCGGTGCCGGCATCGGCGTCAGCGCCCAATCGAAGCACAAGCAGGCCGCGATCGACTACGCACTGTTCCTGTGCTCGCCCGAATACCAGCGCGGCGACTATGTGAAGTCTGGCGGACAACCGGGTTCGCTGGCTGCCTGGAAGGATGCCGGGGTCAATGGTCTTTCCGGCGATTTCTTCGGCTCGACGCTGCGGACGATCGCCTCGTCCTATCTGCGTCCGACCCATCCGGGCTTCATCGCCTTCTTCCGCGAATGCGCGCCGCATGCCGCCGCAGCCATAGCCGGTGACATGTCGGCGACCGAACTCGCAGGCCACGTCAACAGCCTCTACCGCGAAACCAGGCAAGTCCAGCCGGAACGGAGCGTCGCCTGATGGCCGCCAGCGTTGCCGAGACGCTCGACGAGGGCGAAAGCGGCCGCAACGGCTATCGCGTGCCGGCGGTGGAGAAGGCGCTCGACGTTCTGGAATTCATGGCCTCCAGCGCCGAAACGCTGACCCAGACCGAGATCGCGACCGGCCTCGGCCGCTCCATTCACGAGATCTACCGTATCCTGCTTCTGCTGGAGAAACGGGGCTATATCTTTCGCACGCAATCGGACCGTTTCCGGCTGTCGCTGAAGCTGTTCGAACTGGCGCACATGCATCCGCCGGTAAACCGGCTGGTGGAATGCGCTCTGCCGGTGATGCGCGAATTGACCGCCAATGCCGACCAGAGCTGCCATCTCGTGGTGCGCGAGGGCCAGAACGCACTGGTGGTTTTGCAGATCGATTCGCCGCTGCCGATGCGCTACTCGGTAGCACTCGGGTCGCATTTCCCGATCCTCGAAACAAGTTCGGGTGCCGTGCTGCTCGCCCATTCGAACCGGGCCGAGCGCGACCGCATCGTCGAGCGCATCGTGGCCGCCGGTGAGGGCCAGGGCACGCGGGCCGAAATCGAGGCGCGGCTGAACGAGGTCGCCAGGCTCGGCTACGAGATGCGCGCTTCCTTGGCCGTTGCGGCCTGCACCAACATCTCCATGCCTGTGCACGATCACACCGGTGCCGTCATCGCCGCGCTAACCGTGCCGCTGCTGCCGCAGAAGGCGGCGCGGTTCGACAGCGAAACCGTCTTCGAACGCGCCCGCGCCGCCGCCGAGAAGATATCGGCGGCACTCGGCTGGGGCGAAGCCACCAACTCCTTACGTGCCGACCCGGAACGGCGGGACTATCCGTTCAGCGACTAACAAAAGCGATAAATCTGGGAGAAGAAAATGCTCTGGTCCAAGTCAATCCTGTTTGCGTCCGCCGCCGTGCTGGCGCTCGGCGCCGCCGCCGCGCATGCCGAGAACATGCCCAAGCGCATCGGCTACGTCACCAACTACGCCACCCATGAGTGGTATCAGAACGTCATCAAGGGCATGAAGGCTCACGGCAAGGAACTCGGCATCGAGGTCGAGGTGCAGGATGCCAATCTCGACATAGCCAAGCAGGTCGCCGCGGCCGAAGACTTCATCGCCAAGGGCGTCGACGTGCTGATCATCACCCCGGTGAACGAAGAAGGCGTGGTGCCGCTGCTGCGCCAGGCCAAGGCCGCCAACGTGCCGGTCGTGCTGGAAGGCAATCCGGTCAAGGGCATGACCACCATGGTCGCCATCTGCGACTACGACACCGGCTATTTCTCCGGCGTCGAGGCCGGCAAATACGCCAAGGAAAAGCTCGGCGGCGTTGCCAAGGTGATGAATGTCGGCCTGCCGCTGCTTTCCGCCACCGTGCTGCGCTCGCACGGCTTCATGGACGGGCTGAAGACCATCATCCCCGATGCGGTCATGGTCCACGATCTCGACGGCGGCGGCAATCCGGACCGCGCTCTCGAAGTGTCCTCCGCGGCACTGGCCAAGAACGCCGATATCAACATCATCTACGGCATCAACGATTCGTCTTCGTTGGGTGGCCTGCAGGCCTGGAAAGCGGCGGGCAAGTCGCAGGATGGCCTGTTGACGGTCGGCACGGGCGGCGAAGGGCTTGCCTTCATCAACGCGATGCAGAACGAGCCTTCCTACCGCATCGAAGCCGCGATGTTCCCCGAGAAGGAAGGCTTTACCGCCATCGATGCCGCGGTGAAGCTTTTCAACAATGAGGAAGTGCCGGAGCACATCGTCAGCCCGACCGCGCCGATGAACGGCGACGATTGGAAGAAGTTCTATGACTATGACGGCACCACCCGCACCATCAAATGGGATGCCGTCAACGCGCTGCAGCCGCCGGCAAAGTGCATGAAGACCTCCGCCGACCTGAAGAAATAAGGCCGGCCGATATCGCCCTTCCCGTGTTGCGGGAAGGGCAGGCGGCCAGGACCTTTCGGTGGCCAAGACAAATGCCGGGTTCGACACGGCAGGTTCCAGAGGGACCAGGCAAACGGCCGGGAATGGACTGAAATGAGCGAGCTTACACAGGCCTCCGCGTCGAAGCGTTTCATCGGCGGCAACCTTCTGGGCAGCAGCCAACTCGTGCTGGGCGCAATCCTGGCCGTGCTGTGCATCGCCATCTCTATCGCGGCGCCGCAATTCTATTCGGAGGCCAACATCATCGCCATCCTGCGCCAATGCGCTCTGGTGCTGATCGTCGCCTCGGGCATGACCATGCTCATCATCACCGCCGAGGTCGACCTGTCGGTCGGCGCGTCGCTCGCCTTCGTCGGCTGCATCGGCATGGCGGTGCTCAATTCCACCCATAGTCTTACGCTCGGCATGCTGGCGGCGCTCGCCTTTGCCGGCGGGGTCGGCCTGTTCAACGGGCTGGTCGTCACCAGGCTCAGGGTGAATTCGCTGATCGCCACCATCGGCACGATGATGATACTGCAGGGCGGCGTCTATCTGTTCACGCGCGAGGCGGTGCAGAACCACAACCAATTGGCAAGCTTCACCGATCTCGGCGCCGGTTATGTCGGCCCCGTGCCGGTTCCCGTCATCCTGGCGGCGCTGATCTTCGTGGTTGCCTATGTGACGCTGCGCTTCACCACGCTCGGCCGCTACCTCTACGCAGTCGGCGCCAATGAAAAGGCGGTGCGCCTGTCAGGCATTCGCTCGGAACGGCTCAAGCTGTTGGCCTTCGTCGTCACCGGCCTGTGCGTCGGTGTTGCCGGCATGATCCTGTCGTCGCTGATGAATGCCGGCCAGCCGACCGCCGGCCGTGGCTTCGAGCTGACGGTGATTGCCGCCGTCATCCTCGGCGGCACCAGCCTGCTTGGTGGCCGCGGTTCGCTGTTCGGTACCTTGCTTGGCGTTCTGGTGCTGAAGGTGATCGACAACGGCATCATCATCCTCGGCTGGAACCAGGATTTGCAGATGGTGGTGCCGGGCATCGTCATCATCCTGGCAACCTATCTCGACATCATCCGGAACAGAGCCAATGTCCGTTGATTTCCTGCATCCTGGCGAAGGCGCGGCCATCGATACCGATGTGCCGGCGCTGGAATTGCGCGGCATCGGCAAGCGCTTTCCCGGCGTCGTGGCGCTCGACAATGTCGACTTCACCCTGGAGCCCGGCAAGATCCATGCGCTGATGGGCGAGAACGGCGCCGGCAAGTCGACGCTGATCAAGATCATGGCCGGCGTCTACGGCAAGGATGCCGGCTCCATCCGCATGCACGGACGCGAGGTCGACATCAAGTCGCCGCGCGACAGCTTGAAGCAAGGCATCAAGGTCGTGTTCCAGGAGATCGCGCTGATCTCCGAATTCACCGTTGCCGAGAACATCTTCCTGGAAGGCTATCCGACCGGCAGAAGCGGCTCCATCGACTGGAAGAAGATCCGCGCCGATTCAGCCGCGCTCTTCGACCGCATCGGCTTCAACGTCGATCCGGCGGCGCGAACCGGCTCGTTGCCGGTCAGCCAGCAGCAAATGGTCGAGATCGCCCGCGCGCTCGCTCATGAAGCCCGCGTGGTGGTGATGGACGAGCCGACATCCTCGCTGACGCCGAACGAGGTTTCGCTGCTGTTCACCGTCATCCGCCGGCTTGCCGACCTCGGCATCGCGGTGGTCTATGTCAGCCATAAGCTCGACGAAGTGTTCGAGATCGCCGACACGGTGACGGTGCTGCGCGACGGGCGCCACATCTCGACCAAGCCGATCCGCGAGCACACCAACGACACGCTGATCCAGGACATGATCGGCCGGCGCATCGAAAATCTGTTTCCCCGCAAGCGTGGCGCACCGGCTAGCAAGGTAGCCCTGTCAGTGGACAAGCTCAGCACGGCGAAGAAGCTCAACGGCGTGTCCTTCGAGGCGCGCGCCGGCGAGGTGCTCGGCTTCTTCGGGCTGATGGGCGCCGGTCGCACCGAACTCGCCAAGGCGATCGTCGGTTACGATCCGATCACTTCGGGCACGATCACCGTCGACGGCCAGCGCCTCTCGCCGCACGATACGCGCACCGGCGTCAGGTTAGGTATCGGTCTGCTCACCGAGGATCGCAAGAGCGAAGGGCTGATGGGCGAGCTGCCTGTCTACCAGAATGCCAGCCTCGCCTCGCTCGGCGCCTTCGCCCGCATGGGCTTCGTCGATAAGGCCAGGGAACACAAAGCGGTGCAGGATTACGTCGACCGCTTCCGCATCAAGACGCCCAGCCTGTTCCAAGAGGTGAAGAACCTGTCTGGCGGCAACCAGCAGAAGGTGCTGATCTCGCGCTGGCTGATGCGCGGCCTCAAGGTCATCGTCGTCGACGAGCCGACCCGCGGCATCGATGTCGGCGCCAAGTCGGAGATATTCGCCCTGATCGACCGGCTCGCCGGCGAAGGCTTGGCTGTCGTCATGATGACGTCGGAGATGCCGGAACTGCTCGGTCTTGCCGACCGGGTCGCGGTGATGTGCGAAGGCCGCCTGACCGCGATCATGCCGCGCGACGAAGCCACGCAGGAGAAGATCCTCAATGCGGCGATCGGATAAGACATGAGCGTTGTGAATACAGTCTCCGCGAAAGCCCGGCCGTCCATGCTGGCGCGGCTCTTTGCCCGGCAGGAATTGGCGCTGCTGGTCTGCCTCGTGCTGGTGCTGGCTTTCTTCTCCGTTACCGTCGAGAATTTCTTCTCCGTGCGCAACATGACCAATGTGCTCGGCCAGGCCTCGCTCGCGCTCACCGCCGGCATTGGCTGCGCCATCGTCTTCATTTCCGGCGAGGTCGATATTTCGATCGGATCGCTGCTGGCGACCATTGCACTGCCGCTGATCATCATCATGAACGACACCAATTCGCTGCTGCTCGGCGTCGGCGGCGCGCTGTTGTTCGGGCTGATCATCGGTGTCGTCAACGGCTATCTCACCGCCTATGCCGGCATCAACTCGCTGATCGTGACGCTGGGCACGATGTTCATCATGCGCGGCGGCGTCTATCTCTACACTGGTCAGCGGGCGATCCCTGACGATGCCAGCCTCGACAGCTTCATCGCGCTGTCGGATGGCCGCCTGTTCAACGTCATCCCCTATTCGGCCGTCATCGCCATCGTCCTGCTCGCCGCCTTCGCCTACATGATGCAGCACCGGCCGTTCGGACGGCAAATCTATGCCGTCGGCGGCAATCAGGAAGTGGCCCGTCTTGCAGGCTACGACGTGCGGCGGGTCAAGTTCATCTGCTTCATCATCAGCGCGCTGCTGGCGACGGTCGCCGGCATCATCCTGGCCGCGCGGGTCGGCTCGGCACAGCATACGGCGGGGCTCAATTTCGAATTCCAGGTGGTTGCCGCCACCGTGCTCGGCGGGGTCAGCCTTGCGGGGGGCATCGGCAGCCTGACCGGCATGGCGCTGGGCGTGCTGATCCTGCAATTCCTGTCCAACGGCCTGCGCGGGCTTGGCCTGCCGACCGAGTGGCAGCTGGTCATCACCGGCATGATCATCATTGCCGCGGTCGCCCTTGATGAAGCGAAACGCCGGCGTGCGAATGGAGGCTGAAGATGGCTCGTCTTGAAGCAAAAATCGCCGTCATCACTGGTGCGGCCGACGGGATCGGCCACGCGATCACGCAAGCGATGGCGCGCGAAGGGGCGCATGTCTTCCTGGGCGACATCGCCGACAGCGCTGGTGAGGATTTCGCGGCCGCACTTCGCGCCGCCGGCCACCGCGCCGACTATCTGCATTGCGACGTTTCGCAGGAGGCCGACATTTCAGGCCTCATCGACAGTGCCGTCAAAAAGACGGGACGCCTCGACATCCTCGTCAACAACGCGGCCATTGCCATTGGCGGCATGCCGGTGCACGAGATGACCGACGAGCAGTGGCACCGGCTGATAGCAGTCAACCTGACCAGCGTGTTTCGCGCCTGTAAATACGCGCTGCCGCACATGATCGCGCAGAAATCGGGCTCGATCATCAACATGGCCTCCGCGCAAGGCCACATCGGGCTTGATGGCTGGACCGCCTATGCCGGTGCCAAGGGCGCGGTCATGGCGATGACACGCCAGATGGCGGTTGAATTCGGGCCGCTGAACATCCGCGTCAATTCGATCTCGCCGGGCACCATCAACACGCCGATGAACGACAAACTCATCAAGGAGATCGGCGGCAATCTTGCCAAGGCCTGGGTCAAGATGCATCCGCTCGGCCGTATCGGCGAGCCTTCGGAAGTGGCCGAGGCCGCCGTCTATCTTGCCTCCGATGCCGCCGGCTTCACCACCGGCACCGACCTGCGCGTCGATGGCGGGCTGACGGCGGCGCCGCGCTACGTTCCCGAACTGCTTTGAAAATTTTGAAACGAGACATGACATGAACAAGGCCCTCGAAGGCGTCCGCATCCTCGATTTCAGCCATCTGCTGCAGGGGCCGTTCGCTACCCAGCTGCTCGGCGACATGGGCGCCGATGTCATCAAGATCGAGCGCGCCGGCGCCGGCGACATGTTCCGTGGCATGACCTTCTTCGCCAAATGGGTCGGCGGCTCGGAGAGCCCGAACTTCCTCGCCTGGAACCGCAACAAGCGTTCGATCGCGCTCAATCTGAAGAGCCGCAAGGTGCATGCCATCATCATGGAAATGGCGAAAAGCGCCGACGTGGTGGTGCAGAACTTCCGCCCAGGCGTGCTGGCCAAGCTCGGCTATGGTTATGAGGATTTCAAGACTGTCAATCCGCGCATCATCTATTGCTCGGGCTCGGGCTATGGCGAGGAAGGGCCTTATGTCGAGCGCCCCGGCCAGGACATGCTGATCCAGGGGCTCGCAGGGCTGATCGCCAACACCGGCCGCGGCGATCAAGCCCCGGTTCCCGCCGGCGCCGGCCTCGCCGACCAGATCGGCGCCATGAACATGGTCTACGGCATCCTGTCGGCGCTCTATTATCGCGAGAAGACCGGCAAGGGCCAGAAGATCGAGGTCAACCTGCTGGCCGGCCTCTTGGCGCACCTCAACCAGGAATATGTCGCGGTGCTCAACCTTGGTGAGGACTTCGTGCGGCCGAATTCCGGGATCGGCCATCCCGGCATGCAGGCGCCGTTTGGCATCTACGAGACCAGCGACGGCGGCTACGTGTCGATCGCCATGAGCCCGTTCAAGACGCTCTACGAGGTGCTGGAGGCGCCGCAGCTTGCCGTCTACGACGATCTCAAGACTTTGTTCGACAAGCGCGATGAAGTCTTCGAGAAGGTGAATGCCGAGACCAGGAAATTCGCCACGCAGGATTTGTTGGCGCGGCTGCTGGCAGCCGACATCTGGTGCGCCGAGGTGAAGGATATCCGCCGCGCCGCTGAGGACCCGCAGGTCAAGCACATGGGCATGATCACCAGCTACGACCATCCGCGCGGCGGTAAGGTGCAGGTGGTCGCCCCGGCGGTCAAGATGAGCGAGACGCCCGCGACCATAGAACGGCCGGCGCCGCTGGTCGGCCAGCACGGCCGCGAGATCCTGGCCGAGTTCGGCCTCTCCGAGGACGAGATCGCCGCATTGGAGGCGTCCGGTGACATGACCGTGGACGCCGCCTGACGATGCGCGCCTACCAGACACTCACGGTCGAAACCGCGGGCCGCGTCGCGATCGTCACCTTCCGCCGCGCCGATCAGCTCAACGCCATGAACCGGCTGATGCAAGGCGAGATCACTGAAACCTTCGAGTCGCTATCCGGCGATGCAAGCATCGGGGCGATCGTGGTGACAGGGGAAGGGCGCGGCTTCATGGCCGGCGCCGACATCAAGGAATACGCCGCCCAGACCGGACCGGAATTCGACATTTTCCAAGCTGCCGGCATGCGCATGTACGCGGCCATCGAGAACAACCGCAAACCGGTGATCGCGGCGGTCAACGGCTTCGCGCTGGGCGGCGGCATGGAGCTGGTGCTGTGCTGCGACCTCGTCATCGCCAACCAATTCGCCAAGCTCGGCCTGCCGGAAATCAAGCTCGGGCTGATCCCCGGCGGCGGCGGCACGCAACGCAGCGTGGCCAAGCTCGGCCGCAACCGCGCCAATTTCCTGCTGATGACCGGCGCCATCGTCCCGGCCTCGGAATTCGTCGCTGCCGGTCTGGTCAACGAGATCGTCGAGGTCGACCGGCTGATGCCGCGCGCGCTGGAACTGGCAGAAATGATCGCCGCCGAGCCTGCTGCCGCAATCGAGGGACTGAAGGCGCTGACGGCGCATGCCGTGTCCGGTGATCTGGACGATGGGCTCACCATGGAGCGCGACATATTGGGTGAGCTCTATCGCAGCGAGATCGGCCAGCAGCGCGTCAAGGAGTTCGCCGAGCGGAGCACGACAAAGGCAAAGAAGGGCGGGCCGTGAACGCGGGCGACGATTATCGCGGATTGGGCTGGGCGCGTGGCGCGCTGACTGTCCAGCGGCTTGGCGCGATGCTGGCGCCGGTTACGTTCATTCTGGAGGACGGTCGGCAGGTTTCGCCGATGCACATTGCGCCGTGGTCGAACGAGCCGCAGGCGCAAGCGCTGCCAGGCATCCTGCGCAAGTTGCGCGGCGAATGGCCCTGCGTGCCCTTCGGCTATTCGGTGCCGGCCGATGGATGGCCCGAGGACTGGGCTCGGGTGATGGGCTCGCCGGAGGAGGGCGAGGAAGCCCATGGCCATAGCTCCAACCATGACTGGCAATGGCGCGAGAGCGCCAAAGGATCGTTGTCACTGACACTCGCCTATCCAGCCGGAAGCCCGGTCGGGCGTGTCGAGCGGACGGTGACGCCCGATCCGTCGATGCCAGCCGTCGACGTTGAATTCAAGATCGTCGTTCGCCATGCCTGCCGATTGCCGATCGGCTTGCATCCGGTGTTCCGGCTGCCAGCGGAGATCGGCGCCGCCGCGCTGGAACTTGGTTCCTTCGATCACGGTCGCACCTATCCACACGATGTCGAAACTAGCGCTGAACTGTTCGCCCGGAACGCGTCCTTCACTGACTTGTCGAGCGTACCGGCCCGCGCGGGCGGCATGGCTGATGCTTCGCGACCGCCGCTGGTGGCCGACACGGAGGAATTGTTGCAGATCGAGGGCCTGGATGGCACGGTGGCGCTCGCCAATCATGCGGACGGGTACCGCGTGAAACTTTCCTGGCAGAAGGAGCATTTCCCGAGCCTTTTGCTCTGGTACTCCAATCGTGGCCGCAAAGCAGCACCCTGGAACGGGCGCCATGTCGCCATCGGCATCGAGCCGATCTGCTCGCCCTTCGGGCTCGGCCCGGCGACAGCGTTGGCCGACAATCCGATCGCGCAATCCGGCATTGCGACGGCGCAGGAATTTTCGCCTGAAAAACAGTTCGTGACCCGCTATCGCATCGAGGCATCCGCGCTGTGACGAACCGTGCCGCAATGTCCCTGGTCAAGCCGAACCGGCCGCGCTTCACGGATGTCGAAGGACTGGCCGCGATGGTCGGCCATGGCGAATCGTTTGGTGTCGGCGGCCACCATTTCGCCCGGCTGCCGATCGCATTGCTGCGTGCGATAGCCCGGTCGGGCGTCAAGGATCTGCATTACATCTGCTGGGCCGGCGGCTTGCCCCTCGAACTGCTGCTCGAAGCGCATGCCGTGGCTGAGATCGACCTCTGTTTCTCCAGCCTCGACATTTTCGGCTTGCCGCCAAAATTTCGCGCAGCCGCCGAAAGCGGCGCGATACCGGTTCGCGATTGGACGGCGCTGGCCATGATCCAGGCGCTGCGGGCGGCGCAGCAGAACCTGCCCTCGATGCCGTTCCAGCTTCCGCTGGGATCGGGCATGCTGGCGCGCGTGCCGGGTGCGAGCGCCAGACCTGATCCGATTGCCGGTACCGAAAACGGATTCATCCCGCCGCTGCGGCTCGACACATTCGTCGTCCATGCCCAGCGCGCCGATGAAAGCGGCAATGTGCAGATCATCGGGCCCCGCGCGCTGGACTTCGCCATGGCGGGTGCGGCGCGCAAGGTGCTGGTCACGGTCGAGGAAATCGTGCCGGGCGGGACGCTGCGCCAGGACGGCCGCCAGAGCGTGCTGACCCGCAACCAGGTTTCGGCGATTGCGCTGGCGCCGGCCGGCGCCTATCCGGCCTCGTGCCTGCCGTTTTACGTCACGGATTATCAGCGATTGTCGGAGGCGTTCGCCGACCGGCAAAGGCCTTTGGCGGACAATCTGCGCCCGCCTTCCGAGGGCGTGCCGAAGTCGCTGCAAAGAGCCGCGAAGCTTCGAGCTGACACAGTGCTTGCCATGCCGGCGCTTGCGCGCGCCGAAGAGAAAGCATCCGTCGACGAGATCATCGCCGCCCGCATCGCCGCCGAACTCACCAATGAGAGCTTCGCCAGCGCGGGTGCCGTCTCGCCGCTGGCCAATGTCGCCTATCGCCTGGCCAAGGCGACGCACGCGCCGGATATGATCATCGCGACGATGAGCTGCGGCCATCTCGACATCGCGCCGAGCCCGATGATCCTGTCGCTGATCGAAAGCCTCGATTGCGAAACGGCCGTCGCGCATGCCGGCGGCGACGATACCTACTCGACCTATTACCAGGCCGGCGCGGTGACGCACGAGATCGTCGGCGCGGCACAGGTCGACCGGCGCGGCCGCGTCAACACGATCGCACTGCGCAAACCAAGCGGCGGCCTCATCCGGTTGCCGGGGCAAGGCGGCATGGCCGATGTCGCCAACATGCACCGCGATTACCTGCTCTACATCCCCCGCCACTCGATCCAGTCGCTGGTGGACGAGGTCGAGATCGTCAGTTCCGCCCGGGGGTTGCTGACGGCGGCCGAACGCGAGCCGATGGGCTATCGCACCGGCAGGGCGCTGGTCTTCACTGATCTCTGCGTCTTCCGGCTCGACGAGACTTCGAGGGAATTGATCGTCATCGAAACCATGCCGGGCGTTACGCAGCAGCAAATCCGTGACGCCACCGGATTTGCGGTGTCGTTCGACGCCTGTTGCCGCGAGGTCTCGCTGCCTTCCGACAGCACGCTCGCCATCTTGCGAAACCGCATCGACCCGCTCGGTCTGCGCCGTCTGGAGTTCGTCAGCGCCAAGGAGCGCGGCGCGCTGATCGCCGAGATTCTTGAAGCCGACCGCGCGATGGTCGAACGCTGCATCGCCGCGCAGACGGCGCTTGTCGAAAGCTGAGATCCCATGGCCAAGCCGTTGCTCGACATGTCAGCCGCGCGCGTTTTCTTCGACGGCATCTTCACCAGCCCGCGCGTCGCGCATCCGGAGGGCGTGGCCGTTCACCGCGATGGCTCGATCTGGTGTGGCACCGAAACCGGCGACCTGCTGCGGCTGGCCGCCGATGGCGGCTCGGTCGGGCGCATGGGCGGCACCGACGGTTTTCTGCTCGGCATCGCTTTCGACAGCGCGGGAAACTGCTTTGCCTGCGACCTCAGGCATGCCGCGATTTTCCGCTGGGATGCCGCGACAGCGCGCATGGAGCGCTTCGCGTCGGCCGGCATTCGCGTGCCGAACTACCCGATCGTCGACGAGGCGAGGGGTTGGCTCTTCGTTTCGGACAGCGTTGGCCAGGACAATCGCTCGGGCATCTTCCGCTACGATCTCAAGACGGGCGAGGGCGGCCTGTGGTGCCGGGAGGCGATGTCGTTCGCCAACGGCATGGCGATGGCGCCGGACGGCAACGGCCTCTATGTCGTGGAAAGCGACGCACCCTGCATCAGCTATGTGCCGATCCTTGCTGACGGATCGGCGGGGGCTCGTGAGATCGTCGTCGAGGGCGTGCACAATGTTCCGGACGGAGTGGCCTTTGCGCCTGACGGCTCATTGTTCATCTCATGTTATGAGCCCAGCCGTATTTATCGCTGGCAAAAGGACAAAGGTCTCGAAGTGCTGATCGAGGATTCCGCCGCAACCACGCTGGCGCACCCCACCAACATCGCCTTCAAGGGCGACAAGCTCTATACCGCCAATCTGGGTCGCTGGCATATTACCGAGATCGACTTGAGCCTTCTCCAGCAAGGGAAGTAGCATTTCGCAGAAGGTCAACTCGTCGGGCGAAAGGGTTTTGCCAGCGAGGCCGGGAAGTGCAGGGCCAGCATCTGACGGTTTCGTGAGATCAGCACCAGAACGATGATGGTGGCGAGATAAGGCAGGGCCGAGAGCAGTTCGGATGGCACGTCCAGCCCCAGCGCCTGACCTTGCAACTGAAGGATCGTCATCCCGCCGAACAGCCACGCGCCAAGCAGGATGCGCAGCGGCCGCCAGGTGGCGAAGACCACCAGCGCAAGCGCGATCCAACCCTTGCCGGCAGTCATGTTCTCGACCCAGAGCGGCGTGTAGGCGACCGACAAATAGGCGCCTGCCAGGCCTGCCATCAGCCCGCCGAACAGCACGGCCATGTAGCGGATCCTGATCACGGGATAGCCGATCGCATGCGACGTCTGCGGCGACTCGCCGATCGTGCGCAGCACCAGGCCAGCTTTCGTGCGGTAGAGAAACCAACTGATGGCGACGAACATCAGCAGGGCCAGATAGACCATCGGATCGAAGCGGAACAGTAGCGGACCGATCAGCGGCAGATCGGACAGAACGGGGATGTCGAGGCGGCGCAGTGCCTCGATCGGCTCGCTGCCG
Source organism: Mesorhizobium sp. B2-5-11 (assembly GCF_006440835.1). NCBI lineage: Bacteria > Pseudomonadati > Pseudomonadota > Alphaproteobacteria > Hyphomicrobiales > Phyllobacteriaceae > Mesorhizobium > Mesorhizobium sp. B2-5-11. Next base: position 9,920 of record NZ_VFUK01000007.1, on the reverse strand, counting down.
AAGCCGCGCCCGAGGAAGGCAGAGACGCCCGAACCGAAGATCGCCAGCGCCAGGCCGGCTGCATATTGGTTGGTCAGGAACGTCAGCGCCAGAACGCCGAACAGCAGCGAGGCGGCCGCACCCGCCAACGCGCCGGCGAGGATCGCCACAGGCATCGGATAGCCCGCGGTGACGGCCCAGAATGCCAATGCGGCGCCCATCAGCATCATGCCTTCGATGCCGAGATTGAGGACACCCGACTTCTCCACCACGAGCTCGCCGAGCGCGGCGAATATCAGCGGTGTGGCGGCAATGACGGTGCCGGTGAAGATGGCGATGAACAGATCCATCAGGCTGTCTCCCGCACGACCCGAAATCCGCTCATCGTGCCGTCTCCAGCGCATGCGTGTCCCGGACGGGTCGCACCAGTCGAACGCGATAGAAGATGAAGAAGTCGGCGGCGAGCAGGAAGAACAGCAGGATGCCCTGGAAGATCCGCGTCAGGGCCGAAGGCAGGCCGAGAGTCATCTGCACACCTTCGCCGCCGAGGAAAAGCAGCGACATCAACAGCCCGCCAAGCACGATGCCGAAGGCGTTCAGCCGTCCGACGAAGGCAACGATGATGGCCGCGAAGCCGTAGCCTGGTGAAATCTGAGGTGAGAGCTGCCCTAGCGGCCCGGCGGCTTCCGCCATGCCGGCGATGCCGGCCGCGGCACCTCCCGCCAGCAGTCCGATCCAGACCGCAGCCGATTCGCGAAAGCCGGCATAGCGGGCGGCAAGCGGTGCAGCCCCGCTCACCGACATCTTGTAGCCGAGGAAGCTGCGGTCGGTGAACAGCCACATCAGGAGCACGGCGACGACCGTGATGAAGATCGACGGGTTGAGCCGATAGGCGGGGTCAAAGGATTCGAACAGGGCCGCCGTCGGCAGAAGTGCCGTCTGCGGATAGTTGAAGCCGGCCGGATCGCGCCACGGTCCGTGCACGAGATAGGACAGGAACAGCGTCGCGATATAGGTCATCATCAGCGTGACCAGGATCTCGTTGGTGTTCATGCGGGCGCGCAGAAAGGCGGGGATTGCCGCCCAGGCCATGCCGGCGCCCATGCCGGCGATGAACATCAGCGGCAACAGCAGCACGCTTTCGGGGTTCGGCCAGAAAAGCCCCACGCCGCTGGCCGCGATTGCCCCCATGGTGAACTGGCCCTCGGCGCCGATATTCCAGACATTGGCGCGGAAGCCGACCGCCAGCCCGCAAGCGATGAGGATCAGCGGCGAGGCCTTGAGCAGCCATTCGGACAGGCCGTTCATGGAAGAGAGCGGCTCGATGAAGAAGGCATGGAGGGTCGCCAGCGGATCATGTCCGAGGGAGGCGAAGAAAATCGATCCGACGATGACGGTCAACAGGGTCGCCAGTGCGGGCGCGGCGACGCGCATCAGCGAGGAGGGCTCCGGCCTTTGTTCAATCCTGAAGCGCATTGTTGCCACCTCCGTTCGCCAATGCGCCGTCGCTCATGCCGCGGCCCGTCATCAGAAGTCCGATCTCCTCGCGATCGGTCGTCTTGCGCTCCAGCGGCGGGGAAACCTTCCCTTGGCAAATGACCAGCAGCCGGTCGCAGATCTCGAACAACTCGTCGAGTTCCTCGGAGACGACGAGCACCGCCGCGCCGGCGCGGCTGAGATCGACGATGGTCTGCCGGATGAAGGCGCTCGCGCCGACGTCTACCCCCCAGGTCGGCTGAGACACCAGGAGGAGCTTCGGCTGGAGCGCGATCTCACGCCCGACGATGAATTTCTGCAGATTGCCGCCGGACAGGCTTTGCGCGGTCGCCTGCGGCCCGTTGGCCTTGACCTTGAACCTATCGATTATGCCGGCGGCGAACGCCTTGGCCCGGCGCCGGTCGACCAGCCCGTTGCGCACCGTGCCGAAGCGGTGCGCGGTCAGCACCGCATTCTCCCACAGCGTGTGCGAGGGCACGGCGCCGCGCCCGAGCCGCTCTTCGGGAACGAAGGCGACGCCGAGCTTGCGGCGCTCGTGCGGGCGAAGGCGGGCTGCGCCGGTTCCGCAAATCCGGATGGCGTCGCTGCGCTCATGCGTGCGCTCGCCGCTGAGCAAGGCGATCAGCTCGGCCTGGCCATTGCCGGAAACCCCGGCCAGGCCGACAATCTCGCCGCCATGCACCTTGAAAGAAATGTCCTTCAGGTCGACGCCGAAATGATCCCGGGACTTCACCGTAAGTCTGTTGACCTCGAGCACCGGTCTGTCGCTTGGCGTCGGCGGGCCGACATGCATTTCAGGCAGCTTCGAACCCACCATCATGCGGGCAAGCTCCAGCGACGTCGTCTCCTTCGGACGCGCGGTACCGGTGACCTTGCCGTTGCGCAGCACGGTGGCGGTGTCGCAGAGCTCCTGGACCTCGTCGAGCTTGTGGCTGATATAGACGATGCTGCAGCCCTCGGCGGCAAGTTGGCGGAGCGTCTCGAACAGCTTCACCACCGCCTGCGGCGTCAGTACCGAGGTCGGCTCGTCGAGGATCAGCAGTTTCGGCCCCTGCAGCAGGCAGCGCACGATCTCGACGCGCTGGCGCTCGCCGACCGACAGGTCGTGCACCTGGCGATGCGGGTCGATGGGCATGCCGTAGCGGCGCGACAGATCGCGGATCTTGTCGGCGAGCGAAGGCAGGTCGTATGCGCTGCTTGCCGAGAGCGCTATGTTCTCGACCACCGAAACGGATTCGAACAGCGCGAAATGCTGATAGACCATTTCGATGCCGAGTGCGCGCGACATCGCCGGGGTGTGCGTGGCGATCGGATTGCCGTCGCAAAAGATCTCGCCGGAATCGGCTTGCGTCGCCCCATAGATGATTTTCATCAGGGTGGATTTGCCGGCGCCGTTTTCGCCCAGCACGGCATGGATCTCGCCGGGTTGAATCGACAGCGACACATCGTCATTGGCGACGACGCCGGGATAGCGCTTGCAGATGTTGCGCAGTTCTAGTCGCGGATGCATGGCGGGTCCTGCCGTGGCGTGAAGCGAGGTTGGACGGGAACCAGGCAAGGAGACGCCGAAGGTATGGACTTGGGCGTCTCCCGGCACTTTTACGGTGATCAGCTCAGCCTGCCGATCATCCCCTTCACAAACCAGTTCATGCCGCGAATGTCGTCATCGGCCAGAACCGAACCGGCGGCAACCTTGACGTTGCCGTCCTGATCCTTCAGCTCCCCGGCGTAGGGATGAAGCTTGCCGCTGCCGATGTCGGCCTCGAGCTGCTTGAGCTTGGCGCGCGCATCGGCGGGGATACCCTCATTGTAGGGGGCCATTTTCACCACCCCGGCCGCCAATCCGTCCCAGCGGACTTCCGGCTTCCAGGTACCGGCGGCCACGGCCTTGGCTGCGCCGACATAGTCGCTGGTCCAATCGAGAACGAAAGAGGTCAGCTGCTTGCCCGAGGCGAATTTCGACATGTCGCTGGCATAGCCGATCGACCAGGCGCCACCTTCGCCGGCGACCTGTACGCCGGTCGCGGTGTCCGTCATCGAGCAGACCACGTCGCAGCCTTGAGAGATCAGCGTCTTGGCCGCCTCCTTCTCCTTGCCCGGGTCGAACCAGGAATTCAGGAAGATGGTGTTGCAGGTCGCGTTTGGATTGACGCTCTGCGCGCCAAGCAGCAGCGCATTTGCCGGACCGACGATGTCGGGGATCGGAAAGCCGCCGATGAAACCGATCTTGCCCGATTTGGACATGTAGCCGCCCGCCGCGCCGGCGACGAAGGTGCCTTCGTAATATTTCGCTTCGAAGGTTCCCAGATTGGCTAGGTGGACGATGCCTGAGCAGTGTTCGAACGCCACCTTGGGAAAGCGCGGCGCCACCTTCTGCATCGGCGTTCCATGCGAAAAGCTTGTGCCGAAGATCAGCCTGTTGCCGGCGCTGGCCAGTTCGCGGAAGACACGCTCGGCGTCCTGCGGCATGAAGATGTTGTCGATGACGGTGAGCTCGACCTTGTCGCCGAATTCGGCCTTGATGGCCTCGACGCCGAGGCTGTGCTGCTTGGTCCAGCCGATCTCGGCGACCGGCGAGACGTAGACGGCACCGATCTTCAGCACCTCCTGCGCCTGTGCGATGGTGCTCAGCGCTCCCGCGCCAAGAGCCGCGCCGGCCGCGCCGCTGTGTTTCAGGAATTCACGTCTCGTCAGTTTCTTCATGATGGTAGCCCTCTGTTGGTCTTTTTTGTTGATGCCCGGCTTGTCGGTGCCCGGTCTGTTCTGGGGATATGGAGGTGGAGATGCGTTGCCGCGTCGCCGCCGCCGGATGCATTCGACAATCTTCGCAGCGGCACAGTCGCGCCGTCGGCCTTGCCGTCGAGATAGGGCGCTAGCGCTTCGGCAGGCGTCATCTCTGGAAACACTGCGCGATCCATGATGTAGCCGCGCACCACCGCGCGGTGGTGGGTGTCGATCAGGTCCATGGCCGGTTTCAGCCGGCCCTTCTCCAGCAGGTCGACGACCCGCGAGTGGTCGTCCAGCAGATTGCAATAGTCGAAATCGGCTGAAATGAGGGAGCGCAGCAGCGTCGTGCGGCGCACCAGCTGCGCGTGGATTTCCTGCATGACCTTGTTGCGGCTGAGGCGTACGAATACGGTATGGAACTCTTGGCCAAGCACGTCGGCCAGCGCATCGTTGCCCGCCGCAACAGCTTGGCGCTGGCGCTCGACATGCTGGCGCAGCTCAGCCCAGCCGGCCGGCCCGAGGCGATCGCTGAGCTGTGCTGCGACGCCCTGTTCGACGAGCGTCAACGCGTCGTAGATCTCCATCGCCTCCTGCATGCTCGGCTTGGCGACGAAGGCACCGCGGTTGCGTTCGATCTGGGCCAGCCCGTCATCGGCGAGCCGGATCAGGGCCTGGCGCACCACGATGCGGCTCACGTTGAATATTTCGGAGAGTTCGCGTTCGCCGAGCTTGCAGCCGGGCACGAGGCGATGGTCGATGATGGCGCGGGTCAGCGTATCCGCGATGGTCTGGGAACGGCTGCTCAAGGCATGGTTCTCCGCCATTTCGACGTCATGATCAGCGGGCTTTCGTGATGGCGACATGCCTTGTCAGGACACGACATATCCCAGGTTCAGCTTTCTCATATCGGAATTCAATCATCATAATCTGTCAACACAAAAAAGGATTTTGGACGACAAAAAAATGTTGATTGGTATCCAATCTTGTGGTTTCGTCATCCCGAAACGTCGGGCTAGGTTCATGGTGAAGGGCTAGCCGAGTTGGGAGGGAAGCCGATGGCAACCCGTTGCGTTGACCGCGAGCTTTTGAACGACTGGCACATCGTCGCGGATCAGGAATCGCTAAGCCAGGATACGCGGTTTGCCACATGCCTGCTTGGGGTCGCTCTCTCCGTTTACAAGTGTTCAAACAAGATCGAAGTCGTTCGCAGCGATACGGGCGCCACGCTGAAAAGCGCCCAGCGTTATGGCTTCATCTGGACCTGCCTGGACAAGCCCTGGCGCGACATCATCTATATCCCTGAGGCCAATGAGGCAGACCGGCATCTGGTCAGCGGCGGTTCGATCGCGGTCAAGGTGTCGGGCCTCCGCGCGGTCGAGAATTTTCTCGATATGGGGCATTTCCCCTTCATTCATGCCGGCTGGCTCGGCGAGGAGCCGCACACCGAGGTCGCGCCGTACAAGGTTGAGATCACAGCGCAGGACGAGGTGCTGGCGACCGAATGCAAATTCTATCAGCCGGTGGCTTCGCCGACCGCCAAGGAAGGCTTTGTCGTCGACTACATCTACAAGGTGATTCGGCCCTACACGGTGGCTCTCTACAAGAGCAACCCGATCCAGAAGGACCGGCTCGACGTCATTACCCTGTTCGTGCAGCCGGTGGACGAGGAAAACTGCATCGCGCATCCTTACCTCTGCTATCTTAAGGAAGGCATGGAGGCGGCAACGGTGCGCAGCTTCATGCAATTGATCTTCGCCCAGGACAAACCGATCCTGGAGAACCAGGTACCCAAGCGCCTGCCGCTCGATCCACGTGCCGAGACCCCGATCCGTGCCGATGCCGTGTCGGTTTCCTACCGGCGCTGGTTGCGTGATCGGGCCGTCACCTATGGCGCGATACCGGCACAAGCCTGATGACGTCTGAGGGCTTCCAGAGGATAAAACGATGACAAAATGCTCGGATCCTGTGATCCTCAATCTCTGGCATCCCGTAGGGGCGATCGCCGAGACCATTCCCGGCGCTGTCCAGGACACCGTTCTGCTCGAGGAGCGCCTCAGTTTTGCGGTCGATATGGATGGTGAGCCCGTCGTCTGGCGCTCACGTCCCGATGTAGAAGGGGTGGATCGTGTTCCAGGCGCCGACAGACTGCCGGCAAGAAGCGCCTACGGCTATGTCTGGACTTCGCTCGGCTCGCCACCGGCCGAGCTGTTCCCGATCCCGGAATATGAAGAGCCGGACCGCCGCAAGCTCAACGCGGCCACGTTTGGCGTCAACGTCTCGGCACCGCGCGCCATCGAGAACTTTCTCGACATGGGCCACTTTCCCTATGTGCATACCGACATACTCGGCGTCGAGCCGCATACCGAAGTCAAGGAATACGACGTCGAGATATCCGTCGACCGTGACGAGATCCTGGCCACGCGCTGCCGCTTCTTCCAGCCGATGGCTTCGACCGCTTCCGGTGGCGGCGCCGACGTGGACTATGTCTATCGCGTGCCGCACCCCTATTGCTCCGTGCTCTATAAATCGAGCCCGGTCGACGAGGCACGGCGCGACGTCATCGCCATCTTCCTGCAGCCGGTCGACCAGGAGCATGTGCGCGCCCACATGCTGCTTTGCGTGCTCGACGAAGACAATGAAGACAAGGTGATCAAGCGCTTCCAGCAGACGATCTTCGGCCAGGACAAGCCGATCCTGGAAAACCAGGTGCCCAAACGCCTGCCGCTCGATCCGCGCGCCGAAACGCCCATCCGGGCCGATAAGTCGGCCATCGCCTACCGGCGCTGGCTCAGCCAGAAGGGCGTGACCTACGGTGTCATTCCGGTTGCGGCCTGACGAGATTCTTGGAGACGATTGATGTTGGAAGAAGCCAGAAGCCAGTGGCATCCGATCGCCGCTTCCCATGATTTGCCGTACCGCCACGTTTTCCATGGTCAATTGCTCGGCCGGGAATTCGCCGTCTGGCGTGCCGATGACGGCTACGTCAACATCTGGGAAAACCGTTGCCTGCATCGCGGCGTCAGGCTGTCGATAGGCATCAATGACGGGCGCGAGCTGAAGTGCCAATATCACGGCTGGCGTTATTCGAACCGCACCGCCGGCTGCACCTACATTCCCGCGCATCCTGCCGACGCGCCGGCCCGCACCATCACCAACCGCACCTTCCCCGGGGTCGAGCGCTACGGCTTGGTCTGGTCCTCCGAGGAGCCTCGCGGCGAGGTGCCGGATGTTGCCGCGCTGACCGAAGGCAAGCTGCTCGCCTTGCGCGGCATCGCGGTCAACGCGCCGGCCGACAAGGTCGTCGAAGGGCTGAAGGCCTATCGCTTTCAGCCCAACGCAGCGATCGAAGGCGAGGGCGCGGAAACCATCATCGAGGCCGCGCGGGATTTTGCCGTGGCGCTGCACTCGCACGATGGTGGTGCCGAGACGCGCGGCGTGTTCTTCGTGCAGCCGGTTGATTCAAACCGTTCGGTGATCCGTGGCGTGCTCGATCAGGAGGTCGAAGCAGCCGCCCGCATCGCCATCCTGCGCCACCACAATGAGCGGCTTTCCAAGCTGCGCGACGAGGTCGAGCGCGACGTCGCGAACGCACCGGCGCCCGCGCCGATCGAGCCGATCTACGAAAGGGTGTCGGCCGAACTCGCCGAAATGCCCGAGGTGACCGCGCATGGCCGCAAGGCGGCGCTGCGCGTCAGCGTGGCCAGGAAATGGCAGGCGGCCGACGGCGTTGCCGGTTTCGAGCTCCGCCCGATCAAGGGCATCCTGCCGACGTTCCAACCTGGGGCCCATATCGACGTCCATATGCCCAATGGCGAGATCAGGCAGTATTCGATCACCAACGGCCCTGGTGAAACCGACAGCTTCATCATCGGCGTCAAGCTGGAGCGGGATTCGAAGGGCGGCTCCAAATGCATGCATGAGACAGTCCGCGAGGGCGACGTGCTGGCGATCTCCGAGCCGCGCAACAATTTCCCGCTGCGCCGTGACGCGATCAAGACGCTGTTCGTCGCCGGCGGCATCGGCATCACGCCGCTGCTCGCAATGGCGCAGGCGCTGAAGAACCAGGAGCTGGCGCACGAGCTGCACTATTTTGCGCAAGGGGAGGAACACCTCGCTTTCGCCGATCGGCTGAAGCATCTCGGCGATGCGCTGAAGCCGCATCTCGGGCTGTCGCCGGACGCGACCGGCGCCGAGCTTCGGGGGATTCTCGCCGGTTACCGGAACGGCATGCATCTCTACATCTGCGGTCCCGGACCGATGCTGGAAGCCGCGCGCAAGATCGCCGCCGAGCAGGGCTGGCCGGATACCGCCATCCATTTCGAATATTTCAAGAACACCAACAAGATCGACGACAGTTCGAGCTTCGAAGTAGCGCTGGCGCGCTCCTGCGTCACGCTGCAGGTGCCGGCCGGCAAGACGATCATGCAGGTGATGCGCGAAAATGGCATCGATGTTCCGTCGTCGTGCGAGCAGGGCGCATGCGGCACCTGCGTCGCCACCGTGATCGAGGGCGAGCCGGACCATCAGGACGTCTACCTCAACGATGCCGAACGCAAAGCCGGAACCAGGATCATGACCTGCGTCTCGCGCGCCAAATCGGCACGCCTCGTGCTCGACATTTAGGAACTCCCGATGATCACGCTTTACGATTACGAACTGTCGGGCAATTGCTACAAGCTGCGGCTGCTGATGAGTTTTCTCGGCATCGACTACAAGACAGTGCCGGTCGACTTCTACCCCGGCCGCGAACACAAGTCGGAATGGTTCCTGAAGCTCAATCCGCTTGGCCAGCTGCCGGTCATCGAGGATGAAGGGCTGATCTTGCGCGACGCCCAGGCGATCCTGGTCTACCTGGCGTCGAAATACGATCCGTCGAGCACATGGTATCCCCGGAACAGACCGGCCCTGCTCGGCGAGATCAGCCAGTGGCTGGCCTTCGCCGACGGCATCACTTCGACGGCGTCGGCCGCCCGCCTGCACGACGCGCTGTTCTACGATTTCGACATCGATGCCGCACGCGCCGGCGCGCACCGGCTGTTCCGTATGCTCGACGAGCATCTGTGGTTCGGCGAGCAGCAGGGCCGCGGCTGGATCTGCTCGGCCGATCATCCGACCATCGCCGATATTGCCTGCTTTCCCTACATCATGCTGTCGGAGGAGGGCGGCATTACGCGCCAGGACTATCCCGCCATCCGGCGTTGGTGCGATCGTGTCAAACGCATCAAAGGCTTTACCGTGATGTCGGGCGTGTTCCCGGCGGGGCCGGCCAAGGCCGCATGATTTCTATCGCAACGCCGGGCGATCGATCGTCCCGGCAAGCAAGTTTGGGAGAAAGAAATGAAAACCCGCGCCGCTGTTGCCGTTGCTGCCGGAAAGCCGCTTGAGATCATGGAGGTCGACCTTGACGGTCCGCGCGAGGGCGAGGTGCTGGTCGAGATCAAGGCGACCGGCATCTGCCACACCGACGAGTTCACGCTGTCGGGCGCCGATCCCGAGGGCCTGTTCCCGGCCATTCTCGGCCACGAGGGCGCCGGCGTGGTGGTCGATGTCGGCAAGGGCGTCACCTCGGTCAAAAAGGGCGACCATGTGATCCCGCTCTATACGCCCGAATGCCGGCAGTGCCCGTCGTGTTTGTCGCGCAAGACCAATCTGTGCACCGCCATCCGCGCCACGCAGGGGCAAGGCCTGATGCCGGACGGCACCTCGCGCTTCTCGAT
>NZ_VFUK01000006.1:0-461595 GCF_006440835.1 Mesorhizobium sp. B2-5-11 | reverse complement strand
GCCCCCGCCCGTCCCGACTGCGGTGCCCGATCTTCCGACGCCCGCGGCAGGGGAGGAGATCCTGCTCTACCGTGTCGAGGTCCCGGTCTATTCGGCGGTTCCGCCGGTGGCCGAGCATCTGGCGATGACGACACTTGGTACTTTCCATGAACGGCGAGGCGAACAGAGCCTGTTGTCAAACACCGAACTCTCTCCGGTCTGGGGCCGTATCTTCGGCCAGGACGCGAAGATGGGCTGGTCGGGAACGGTTTCGCCGTCGTTCGACGGCACCTTGTTCGGGTTCCAGGGCGGCTTCGACGTGTTTGGCCAGGAAACCGCTTCAGGTGGCGTCGATCGTGCCGGCCTGTTCATCGCCTATGCCAGCATGAACGGCGATGTGCGCGGCCAGGCGCTGGGGCAGAACGATCTGGGCGTCGGCGACATCGATCTCGGCGGCACCAGCGTCGGCGGCTACTGGACCCGTATCGGTCCCGGGGGCTGGTACCTGGACGGGGTCGTCATGGCCACTTTTTTCAGCGGCGATGCGACCTCGACCCGCGACATCGGCATCGATGTCAAGGGAACCGGCGTCACCGCTTCGCTGGAAGGGGGCTACCCGATCGCGCTGGCGCAAGGCTGGACGCTCGAACCGCAGGCGCAACTGATTTGGCAGCATCTATCGCTCGACGATGCCGAGGATCGCTTCGCGTCGGTTTCCTTCGATCTCGACGACAACGTAACCGGACGCCTCGGCCTGCGCCTGCAGGGCGAGACGACATTGAACAGCACCGCGCTGCAACCTTACCTCAAGGCCAATCTCTGGCACGGTTTCGGTGGCACGGATCACGTCAACTTCGACACCACCGACATCTTGACCGAAAGCCGCTCGACCTCGTTCGAATTCGGCGGCGGCGTGACCGCCAAGGTGACGGACAAGGTCAGCCTCTTCGCCACCGGCGACTACACCACCAATCTCGGCGGCGACAAGCGGCGCATCCTTGAGGGCAATCTCGGCGTCAGCATCAAGTGGTGAGACGGCGAAGCTGGCGCTGTTTTCGTGCGTAAAGTCGACGCCGCCCCTCATCCGCCGGCAGGCAGGTGTGTGCGGGGTCTTGCCCCTTGCAACTGTTCGGGTTCACAAAGAAGGCGGTCGGGCCCCAGCTCACCTACGGTTTAGGCCACCTGAGGGGCGACGGGCTCTCGGCCGCCGCCACGATCAGGCAATCACCTGGTCCGTGGCGTCCTCAATGTGCACAATTCTAAACACACAAGGGGCAGCGCTAACGCTGTGCGTTGAGCGAATCCCCCTTGTTCAATTCCCTGAACGCATCGCCACTGTGGCGATGCCGGCGCCAACCAGCAGCGTGCCGCCGGTGCGGTTGAAGACGCGGATCGCCCTGGGGTTGCGCACAAGGTTGCGCGCTCGCGACGCGATCAGCGCGTAGCCGAAGGCGTTGGAGAAGGCGAGCGCCAGGAAGGTCGTCTCGAAGATCAGCATCTGCGTCCAGAAATCGGCGTGCCGGTCCAGAAACTGCGGCAGGAAAGCGACGAAGAAGGTGATGCTTTTCGGGTTGAGCGCGGTGACCAGCCAGGCATGCCCCATCATCCTGGCGGAGGACACGGCATCGGTGCGCGGCTCGGCCTTGAGCGCGCCGCCGGCCCGGAACAGTTTTACGCCGAGATAGACCAGATAGGCAGCGCCGATCAGCTTCAGGATCGTGAAGACGGTGGCCGAAGCTGCCAGCAGGGCGCCGATGCCCAGCATGGACAAGGTCATCGCCGTGAAGTCGCCCAGCGCCACACCGACAGCCATCGGCAGTGCGGTGCGCCATCCCTGGCCGAGGGCATAGGACACGACCAGAAGGATGGTCGGTCCCGGAATGACTAGGAGGATGGTCGACGCGGCAGCGAAGGCGGCCCAGTTTTCGAAGGACATGCTCGTCTCCTTTGAGCTCAAAGAAGAGGATAAATCCTTCGGTCCAGGAGAATGTAAAGCGGTTTGTTTCTACCCCCGCCAACGGCAGTTCGGCGTCAGTCGAGCCGCCCGACAGGTTCACGATCTCGGCGAGAAGCTCGAGGTTGATCTTTCAGGTCTTGCACATGGAGGCCCCCGCTTTTGACACGCTGGCGCCGGGACTATGACCCGCCCGAGGTGATTTCGTGCAGGGCACGCTGGTTGGCGATACCGGAGAGGGCGCAATGGCGCCCAGCCTGTTCGCAAATGCAGGCAGCGCAAGGCCTTCACGCTTTATCAACCATGAATGATGAAAATGCCCGTCATCCGGCCGGACCGTGCTTCCCGCCGACAGCGTAGGGTTTGGGTACATGCGTGAGTTGCCGCAAAGTCTGACGCCGCCGCGAAACGGCGACGCAATCGAAACCGACAGTCTTCTCTCCCGCCGCGCCGTTTTATCCGGGGCAGGGGCGTTGGCCTTGCTTGGCGCCGCCGGCTGCTCGACTTCGGGCGGCGGCCTGCCGGCGCTCGAGCTGGACGACACGGTCACCGGTTCGCTGCGGCCGATCCGGCCGAGCATCAGCGTCGACAAGAACATCACCAGTCCCGACCTGATGTACGCATCCCTGAGCGACGGCGGCTTCAATGTGCCCGAGGTGCCCTACCTCAAGATCAAGCCGGAATTCCGTCGCCAGATCGTCGTCGACCAGACGGGCGAAGCGCCCGGCACCATCGTCGTTCATCTCAGTGAGCGCATGCTCTATCTCGTCCAGCCGGGGGGCGACGCCATCCGCTACGGGGTCGGCATCGGCAAGGACGGCTTCCGCTGGTCCGGCCGCGCCAACATCCAGTACGGACGGGAATGGCCGACCTGGACCCCGCCGCCGGAAATGATCGCCCGCAAGCCGGAATTGGTAAAATGGCAGGGCGGCCAGCCCGGCGGCCTCACCAACCCGCTCGGGGCGCGTGCTCTCTACATCTATCAGGACGGCAAGGACACCGGCTACCGCATCCATGGCTCGCCCGAATGGTGGAGCATCGGCCAGGCCATGTCGTCGGGCTGTGTGCGCCTGATCAACCAGGACATCATCGACCTCTACAGCCGCGTTTCCAAGAAGAACCCGGTCGTCGTCGTCTAGCTCAAGCCTCACCTCGCGGCCGCTGGCGCGGCCGGTCGTTTCTGCCGTTGCGCGATGGCCAAAGACAGGCGAAGGTGCCTGAAATTCAATCGCCCGGGAGAATTTCACCAATGGCCGGAACTTTCGTCATCGCGCAGGGCGGCGGCCCGACGGCCGTCATCAACCAGACCGTGGTCGGGGCGACGCTGGAGATCCGCAAGCGGCATCCCGGCGCCAAGGTCCTGGGCTCCATCCACGGCGTGCGCGGTATCCGCGACGGCAATTATATCGACCTCTCCGCCGTCCCGGAAGACCGCCTGCGGCTGATCGCCGGAACGCCGAGCGCGGCCCTTGGCTCGACGCGCGACAAACCGGATGCAGCCTATTGCGAGGTCGTCCTCGACGGCCTGAAGAAGGCCGGCGCGGATGCCTTCATCTATATCGGCGGCAATGACACGTCGGGCACGCAGCAGATCCTGACCGATGCCGCCGGGGGCAAGATCGCGTTCGTGCATGCGCCCAAAACCATCGACAATGATCTCGAGGAGAACGACCACACGCCGGGTTTCATCTCGGCGGCCGAGTTCGTCGCCGGCGCTTTCCTGTCCGTCGATCTCGATTTCCGCGCTCTGCCCGGCATCTATGTCGGCATCGTCATGGGCCGGCACGCCGGCTTCCTCACGGCCGCGGCCGCGGCTTGGCAGCTCGATCCCGACAGTGGTCCGCATCTCGTCTACGTGCCGGAGCGGCCGTTCTCGGCCACAGCCTTCATCGAGGACGTGCGCGCCACGCTCGACCGCCACAAGCGCTGCATCGTCGCCGTTTCGGAAGGGGTGAGCACCGCCGACGGCAAGGCGCTGGTTGAAAGCCTGGTGCCGCCCGAGAAGCTGGAGCGCGACCAGCATGGCAATGTCAAGCTATCGGGCAGCGACCTGCCGGCGGCACTCGAGCGGGCGCTCGCCGAAGGGCTGCCGGGCAAGCGCGCCCGCGTCGATGCGCTGGGCTACATGCCGCGCGGCTATGTCGGCGCCATCAGCGCCGTCGACGCGCAGGAGGCGTTCGACGCGGGAGCTTTCGCGGTCACCGTGGCCGAACAGGGCGGCGGCTCCGTGGCGCTGCAATATGACGGCACCAAAACCGTGCTGAAGAAGGTGCCGCTGAAGAACGTGGCCGGCAAGACCCGTCACATGCCCGAGAACTTCATGAAGCCGGACGCCAACCATCTGTCCGACGCCGGCATGGCTTACCTGAAGCGGCTGGTGCCGGAAAAATACAAGGTCGGAAAGCCCTTCGTCTGATGTCGGGACCATACTTGATTCCAGGATCACACCTGATGCGAGGCTCACACCTGATGCCGGGCTCACGCTTGATGCCGGGCCGCTTCTGATGGAGAACTGGTTCAGCAGGAGCATCGTCGACGAGAAGACGACGATGCTGACCGAGCCGTTCGTGCATGACTATGTGCGCGCCAACATCTGGCATCTCACCGGCCGCGACGCCGACCTTTTGGTCGATACCGGCATGGGCATCTGCCCGCTGGCGCCGGAGATCGAAACCCGGGCCGGCAAACCGCTCATCGTCGTCGCCACCCACATCCATCTCGATCATGTCGGCTCGCTGCATGAATTCGCGCTGCGCGCGGGACCCAGGGTGAGTGCCGCGCAGTTCGAGAACATGGATGAGGCGGCGACCTACGCCTACATGTTCCACGACCTCGACGGCGCCGTCTCGCGACTGCCGGCACCGGGCTGGAAGGCTGCGGATTACAAGATCCCGCCAGCGCCGCTGACGCGCACCCTCGACGAGGGCGATGTCGTCGATCTCGGCGACCGCCGCTTCCGCGTGCTGCATCTGCCCGGGCATTCGCCGGATTCGATCGCGCTGTTCGACGAAGCAGACGGCCTGTTCTTCAGCGGCGACGCCATCTATGACGACCGGCTGATCGACGACCTGCCAGACTCCGACAAGTCGGCCTATTGCCTCACCATGCGGCGTCTGCTCGACCTGCCGATCCGCATCGGCCATGGCGGTCACGGCCCGAGTTTCGACGGCGAGCGCATGCGCGAGATCGCCTCGGCCTATCTCAGCCGAGCGGCTGGTCCATAAGCCGGCTCTAAAATTAAATCTTCGTAAGGTCGCCCGAAAACCCTAAATCGAGCCAATCCGCGCCCTAGATGCTGGTTTGTCGATCCGGCCGGCTGCCATGCGCGGCGAGACAGGCAATCCGGCTGTCGACAGCCGACGGGTGTTTTTCCCCGAACCATCCGCGGCCCAGGTTCAACTCTCGCCCGGACAGAACGACCATGTCACCCATAAGCATTCTTCGTAGACATCGCGTCGCGGCCCTGCTGGGCGCTGCGCTGATCATTTCTCCTATCGTGGCCTCCTTCGCCGAAAGCCCGAACGACGTCCGCAACGCCGTCGGTACGACACAGACTCCCGTAGCCGGCGTAGCGGCCCCGAACGGCTCCTTTGCCCCCATCGTGGCAGCCGACAAGCCGGCCGTGGTGACGGTTACGACCGTCATGAAGGGGCAACCGGACGCCATGAGCGATGCCTCGCCCCTGGACGGCGGCGGCTCGCCTTTCGACGATTATTTCCGCCAGTTCTTCGGCGACCAGGGCATGCCCGGGCCGAAAGCGCCGCCGCAGCAGTCGCAGCGCGCCGAAGCGCTCGGATCCGGCTTTATCGTCGGCGCCGACGGCACCATCGTCACCAACAACCATGTCATCGACGGCGCGAGCTCGATCAAGGTGACGCTTGACGACGGTTCAGAGCTTCCCGCCAAGCTGGTCGGCCGCGACGCCAAGAACGACCTTGCGGTGATCAAGATCAAGGCCGACAAGCCCCTGCCGACGGTAAAATGGGGAGATTCCGATAAGTTGATGCCGGGCGATCAAGTGCTGGCCTTCGGCAATCCGTTCGGCATCGGCACCACGGTCACCTCAGGTATTGTCTCGGCGCGCGGCCGCGACCTCCACAGCGGGCCGTTCGACGATTTCATCCAGATCGACGCGCCGATCAACCACGGCAACTCTGGCGGTCCGCTGGTCGATGTGAGCGGCAACGTCGTGGGCATCAACACCGCGATCTATTCGCCGAATGGCGGCAGCGTCGGCGTTGGCTTCGCCATTCCGTCCGACCAGGCGCAAAAGGTGGTCGCCAAGCTGATGAAGGGCGGCGAAATCGAATACGGCTATCTTGGCGTCCAGATCCAGCCGGTGACCCCGGACGTTGCCAGTGCCATAGGTCTCGATCACCCCGGCGGCGCATTGGTCTCCTCGGTCACCGAGGGCTCGCCGGCGGCCGCGGCCGGCATCCAGACGGGGGACCTCATCACCGGCTTCGCCGGCCAGGAGATAAAGGATCCCAAGGACCTGTCGCGTGCCGTCGCCGATGTCTCGCCCGGCAAGAAGGAAACGCTCGACGTCTGGCGCAATGGCAAAACCATGCAGCTTTCCGTCGACGTCGGCCGCAATGGCGACGATGCGCAGACCGCGTCGGTATCTGGTGATTCCGGCGCGCCGGGAAACGGGCAGGGCGCCCGCCTGCCGGCGATCGGGCTCGGCCTGATGGACATCACGCCCGATATTCGCCAGCAGATGAACCTCCCCGACAACCAGCGTGGCGCGGTGGTCGCCGCGGTCAATCCCAACAAGGCGGCGGCGGCTTCCGGCGTCCAGCCCGGCGACATCATTATCGCCGTCAACCAGATGCCGGTGAAGAGCGCCAGGCAGGCCACGCAGGCGATCGCGCAGGCCGGCAAGTCAGGCCGCAAATCGGTGCTGCTGCTGGTGGAACGAGGCGATGCCCAGATCTATGTCGCCGTGCCCTTCGCCAATGGCTGAGACATCGCGTTGACATGAATGCAGGGATGGCGGGCTTGTCGGTCGACGAGCCCGCCTCCCGGCCGGGGATTGACGCTTCAGGCCTTGAAATCCGGACCGCAAGGTAATACCTTCGGGAGACATGGTATTACCGAGGAACGAAGATGGCGACGACCGTTACAGCGAAGGGACAAGTGACCATCCCCAAACCGGTTCGCGATCTCCTGGAGATCGTCCCGGGAAGCAAGGTCGATTTCCGGCGCGCTGCCGATGGCAGCGTGGTGCTGACCCGTGCTGACAAAAAGCAGCCGGCGAGCCGCTTCGCCAAGTTGCGAGGTCATGCCGGCGAGGGGCTCACGACGGACGCGATCATGGCGCTGACGCGTTCCGAACGGTGACGCTCGTCGACACCAACGTTCTGCTCGACGTTGTTACGGACGATTCGAGCTGGGCGGATTGGTCGGTCGCCCATCTCGAGGCAGCGAGCCTTGATGGGCCGTTGTTGATCAATGATGCGGTCTATGCCGAGCTTGCCGTCCGCTACGCACGCATCGAGGATCTGGAGGCGTTTGTCGAGGCGGCCGGTCTAGAAATGGTTCCGATGCCAAGAGCAGCCCTCTTCCTTGCCGGAAAAGCATTTACACAATATCGCAGATCGGGAGGATCCAGGACCGGCGTACTGCCTGACTTTTTCATCGGCGCCCACGCAGCCGTCGGACGCCTTCCGCTGCTGACGCGTGATGTCGGCCGCTACCGGACTTATTTCCCTTCTGTGAAGCTGATCACTCCCTGAATGGCCGTCGGATTTCGCTCCAAAAGCGTGTCGCAGCGAAACGGACTCAGGCGACGCTCACTAAGCGGCGTCGGAGGCTCGCAGCCAGCCGCCGGTCACGCCTCGATCTCAAGCGCCGAAAGCGGCTTGGAGCAGCAGGCGAGAATGAAGCCATCCTCGATCTCGTGATCGAGGATGCCGCCATTGTGGCTCATCTCGACCTCGCCCGAGAGCTTCTTGACCTTGCAGGTTCCGCACAGGCCGAATTCGCACGCGGCGGGGATTCTGACTCCCGAGGCGCGCGCCGTCTGCAGCACCGTCTGGCCGGCGACGCATGCGGCATCGACATCCGAAATCGAGAACCGGATCGGCGTCGCGGCTTCGACAGGAATGGCTGCGCCGTCTCCAGTCGGCGAGGCGAACGGCGCCGGGATTTCCTCCACCAGCGGCGCTGCAAAGCTCTCCTGATGGTATCTCGCCATGTCGAAGCCGGCGGCTTCGAGCATGCCGCGCACGGCACGCATGAAGGGGTCGGGGCCGCAGCAGAAGATTTCGCGCTCTCGGAAATCGGGCGCCAGAAGCGGCAGCCGGATGGCGTCGATGCGGCCCATATGGCCGAACCAGCCTTCCCGGCTCGACCGCTCCTCGATCATGAAACCGAGCGACAGGCCGGGCATGCGGCTGCCGAGCAATTCCAGCTCCTTGCGGAAGATGATCTCTTCGGGGCGGCGTGCGCAGTTGACGAAGCCGACATCGGTCCATGGCGCGCAGTCATTCAGCCAG
The DNA here is from genome assembly GCF_006440835.1 of Mesorhizobium sp. B2-5-11. NCBI lineage: Bacteria > Pseudomonadati > Pseudomonadota > Alphaproteobacteria > Hyphomicrobiales > Phyllobacteriaceae > Mesorhizobium > Mesorhizobium sp. B2-5-11. The sequence continues at coordinate 453,162 of NZ_VFUK01000006.1, read as the reverse complement.
CGCAGCATCGACATCATCGGCGTCACGCCGGAGCCGGCCGAGATGAACAGATATTTGGCCGCCGGGTGGCTGTGCAGCGAAAAGTCTCCGGCCGGCCCATACGCCTTGACGTGCGAACCAGGCCTCAAATGGTCGAACATCCAGCGTGTGCCGGTGCTGCCGGCCTGCGCCTTCACCGTCACCGCGATCGAGAATGGCCGTGAAGGCGAAGACGACAGCGTGTAGGTGCGCATCAGCAACCGATCCGCTGTCGGCAGTTCCAGCGTCACGAACTGGCCCGGCTTGTAGCGGAACCAGGTCTGGTTGTCGGAGCGGAAGGTGAAAGTCTTTACATCAGGCGCCTCGTCGCTCACGCCGATCACTTCCAGCACCTGGAGCCTGTCGTTCCAGGGCGCCATCTGATCGAGATGGCGATAGAGGCCGAGATCCGTCATCGCATTCATCCTCACCTCTCAAGCAACGCTGCGCAGGGCCGGCCGGCCGTCTTCGGCGAGGCGCGGACCGATGAAACGCGCGTACCAGTCGACGAACTGGATGACGCCGCCTTCGTGCAGTTCGGAATAGGGGCCGGGTTCATAGGCCGGCGACAGGATGCCGAAGGCGTTTTCCTCGACGATGCGACGATCCTGGCCGTTGGTCTCGGTCCAGACATGGGTGAGTTCGGCGAGATCATAGTCGACGCCCTCGACCGCGTCCCTGTGAACCAGCCATTTGGTCGTCACCGCGGTCTCGGTGGCGCTGATCGGCAGCACGCGGAACGTGACGGCGTGGTCGCCAAGGATGTGGTTCCAGGTCGTCGGATAGTGATAGAGCAGCAAGGAGCCGATGCGGTCGGTGGCAACGCCGTCGGACAGGTTCTTCTTGACCGCGCGTTTTCCCGTCATCGTATAACTGACGGCATCGCGCAGCAGCGGCGCGCGGGTGGCACGGTACTGTCCGGCCGGGTCGATGCGGAACCTGCTCGGCAGGCCTGCCGCCTCGCATTTGGCCCAGTGCGCCAGCATCTCCGGGTCGCCGTCGGCGTCTTGCACGCCAGTCACGGTCGGCGCCTCCGGGAAGGTCTTGCAGAGCTCCGGATGGTTGCCGGCGCAATGATAGCATTCGCGGTTGTTTTCCCAGACCAGCTTCCAATTGCCCTTCTCGACGATGGTGCTCTCGAAGGCGACCTTTGCTTCGCGCAGCCGATGCGGCAGCAAATAGGGTTCGATCATCGTCCGCATCGGCGCGAAATCCGCCGGCTCGTCGGCGAGGCAAATGAAGATGTAGCCGCCGACGCTTTCGCAGGCGACCGGCTTCAGGCCGAACTGGCTCTTGTCGAAACCCTCGGCCATCTGCCTGGCGAACAGCAGCCTGCCGTCCAGTTCATAGGTCCACTGATGGTAGGGGCAGACGAGCTTCGCCGCCGTGCCCTTGTCTGTGTTGCAGACGCGGCTGCCGCGATGGCGGCAAGAATTGTGGAAGGCGTTGATGTTGCCCTTCTGGTCACGCACCAGCACCACAGGATAGTCGCCGATCTGCACGGTGATGAAGCTGCCGGGCCGGGGCAGTTCGCAATCATGGCCGATGAACAGCCAGTCGCGGTACCAGATCAGCTCCATGTCGAGCTTGAAGTAGTCGGGATCGGTATAGAAGGGCTGCTCGAGCGAGAAGCCGTCCCTGCGGCCTTGCAGCCGTTTCAGCATGTCGTTGCGCGCATCCATGTCCTGTCCTCGCATTGAAGTCCTGTCCTCGCATCGAAGGACTGAACGGAGGGGAGAGAGGAAGGATCAAGCAGCGCGCCGGCTTGCGCCGGACATGCACCATCCGCCTCTTGACCGCCCGCCGCGATCAGTCGAGTCCAACATCTCGGGCTGGTTTCCGGGCTCTGGAGCTGTCCTTGCGGACTGTCGCGACACCTTCCCAGGCCTTTGCCCAGTGGTCTCCCGTTGCGACCTGAACTCCACCACCGTTGCGGGGGCAGCGCCGGATTCTGACCGGCTTCCCAATTCTCCGCCTCGTCGTCACGCGGCGGCACCTGAGATGGCAGGATCTAACCATGATCGCCGACTTGTCGTCGGCATGAAAACGACATCGCATCCATGCCGCGCGACACGCATTGGAAACGGCGCGGCCGCCGTTGCAGGGCAGAAAGCCTCAGGTCGCCGCCTCGGATTCCGTCTCGTGGCGGAGGCAAAAAAGGTTAACGGTTTCGAAAAGTGACTGTTAGCGCCCTCTAAAATCGAACCGAACGGTTCGTTTCTGTTGACGATGCGTGCAGGACGGTGTGAACACTGGGCCTTCGACACAGTTGGTGATCGCGCGACGCGTTTGCATAACCAACTGATAGTAAACAGAAAAAAACGAATGTTGAAGGCTCTGGCACAATTTCAAGTGGTGGAAACTTGGTCCACACGGAAAAACTTCGTGATTGGAAATGGCGGTATGGCTTTCCCACATCGGGGCTGTCCGAACGACGCGATTTCCTCCCAAGACACGCCGCTAGACGGACGGAAAAATACTGGAGTATCAAAAATGAAAAAGATCATTCTCACTGCCGCCGCCCTTCTGGCTGTTTCCGGCAGCGCCTTCGCTAGTAGCGACCATTATGGTTCGAATGCCCCTGCGGCCACCGCCGTCGACAGCTCGTACACCGCTTCGACCAAGAAGTCGGAACCGGCTGCCCAGACGCCTGTCCAGGGTGCCGATCGCAACCTCTTCGGCAACAACTAACAGCCGATCTCCAGTTGACGGCGGGCCTTCCGCCGTCCTGGCGAAATTTGAGAATTCAGGAGACTTGAAATGAAGAAGATCGTTCTTGCTGCCGCCGCCGTCCTGGCCGTGTCGGGCAGCGCTTTCGCCGGCAGCGACAACTATGGCTCCAATGGCGCCAACCAGCCCGCGGCCACTTCGACGGACAGCTCATACACCGCTTCGACCAAGACGCCGGCTCCGGCTGCCCAGGCACCTGTTCAGGGTGCCGACCATAACCTCTTCGGCAACAACTAACAGCCGATCCTGCAGCAGATGGCGGGCAAGCCCGCCTCTGCGGTGGAATTTGAGAATTCAGGAGACTTGAAATGAAAAAGATCATCCTTGCTGCCGCCGCCGTCCTGGCCGTTTCGGGCAGCGCTTTCGCCAGCAGCGACAACTATGGCTCCAATGGCGCCAATCAGCCTGCCGTCACCTCGGTCGACAATGCGCACACGGCTTCGATCCGCGACAGCGGCTCGCCGGTCTACAAGCTGCTCAATTCGTCGGGCGATGAACACAAGTCCGCCCCTCAGGGCAGTGACCGGAATCTCTTCGGCCACTAACAGCCGAAGCTGACACCAGACAGGAGCGGCGGGCTTTGCCCGCCGCTCCTTTTTTGCGTGACCGGCAATTAATTCATGGCCTGCTCTCAGGCCGCTTTCGCTTCCGTCTCGTGCAGCGCGAAGGATCGTCCATCCGCGTCGAAGATATGAAGGTCTCCGGCGTCGGCGCTCAGCCGCAGTGTCGCCCCGCGCTTGACCTCGACATTGCCCGGCAGCTTGGTCACCAGCGGCAGGTCGGCGCGGCCGATGTCGACATAGACGAGTTGCACCTCGCCGAGCTGCTCGACATAATCCACCGTTCCTTCGAACAGATAGTCCGTGCCGCCGGCGATCGTCAGGTCCTCCGGCCGCACGCCGAAGCTCACCGACGCGCCCTTGGCCGAGGCCGGCGTCGCGATCGGCACCGTAGCCTTGCGGCCGCCGACATGACTGATGACGGTCGGATTGCCCGATTTGTCGATGGTCGCCGGCAGGATGTTCATGGCCGGCGAGCCGATGAACTGGGCAACGAACAGATTGCCGGGTTTCTTGTAGAGTTCCATCGGCGTGCCGACCTGCTCGATATGGCCCTCCTTCAGCACCACGATGCGGTCGGCCAGCGTCATCGCCTCGACCTGGTCGTGGGTGACATAGATCATGGTGGTGTTGGGCATCGATTCCTTGAGCTTGGCGATCTCGATGCGGGTGGCGACGCGCAGCGCGGCGTCGAGGTTCGACAGCGGTTCGTCGAACAGGAACACCTTCGGGTTGCGCACGATGGCGCGGCCGATGGCCACGCGCTGGCGCTGGCCGCCCGACATCGCCTTGGGGAGGCGGTCGAGATAGTTGGTCAGCTGCAGGATCTCTGCCGCCTGGCGCACGCGCTTGTCTATCTCGGCCTTGCTTTCCTTGCCGATCTTCATCGAAAACGCCATGTTGTCGTAGACCGTCATATGCGGATAGAGCGCGTAGGACTGGAACACCATGGCGATGCCGCGTTTCGACGGCGGCACGTCGTTGACCACCTCGCCGGCTATTCTGAGCTCGCCCGAGGTGATCTCCTCGAGCCCTGCGATCGAGCGCAGCAATGTCGACTTGCCGCAACCCGACGGCCCGACGAAGACGATGAACTCGCCCGATTTGATGTCGAGGTCGATGCCGTGCAGAATGTTGAGATTGCCGTATGATTTCTTCACTTGCCTCAGCGTGACATCGGCCATGTTTCCCTCCAGTGGTCGCTAGAATTCAGTCGATGCGCCCGAACCAGGCGCCGTAGCCGCCGAGGCGGATGGAGCCGGAGCTCTGCTGTCCCGAAAATCCGTGTCCGGGCAAAGGTTGCAGCGATCGACCGCCAAGGTCAACCTCCGCTGGCCCGGATCCCAGGTTGAAGACGCAGACGATCTGCTCGTTGCCCGCGCGGCGCGTGAAGGCGACAGTGTCGCCCTGGCTTTCGATGAAATTGATATCGCCCTTGGCCAACGCCGGATGGGCACGGCGGAAGCCGAGAAAGCGTCGGTAGTGTTCGAGCAGCGAATGCTCGTCGCCTTGCTGGACATTGACGGCTTGCGACAGGTGCTTGGCCGGCACCGGCAACCACGGCTTTGCCTGGGAGAAGCCGCCATTCCTGGCGCTGCCGTCCCACACCATCGGCGTGCGGCAGCCGTCGCGGCCCTTGAATTCCGGCCAGAAGCGGATGCCGTAGGGATCTTGCAGATCCTCGAACCGCAATTCGGCTTCGCCGAGCCCCAGTTCCTCGCCCTGATAGATACAGACCGAGCCGCGCAAGGACATCAGCAATGCCGAGATAACCTTGAGATAGGCGGTCGGGTCGGCTTCGTTGGCGGCCCAGCGCGAGGCCGGGCGCATCACGTCATGGTTTGAGAAGGCCCAACACGACCAGCCGTCGCTGGCAACCTTGCCGAAGGTTTCCAGCACCGAACGGACCTTGGCGGCGCTGATCTTTTCCGGCGCCAGGAAATCGAAGGAATAGCACATGTGCACGCGCTTGCCGCCGGCTGTATAGGCCGCGACGACGTCCAGTCCGCGCTGTGAATCGCCGACCTCGCCGACCGCGGCCGTTGCCGGATATTCGTCGAGCAGGGCGCGGAAGCGTTCGAGGAAGCCGAGGTTCTCCGGACGGCTCTTGTCGTAGATGTGATCTTGGTAGTTGTACGGATTGACCGCGGGTGCGGTCTGGTCGTTGCGCTGCTCCGGCGGCAGCGGCGGGTTGTTTTCCAGCCCCTGGCTGTGGAAGTAGAAATTGATGGTGTCGAGGCGGAACCCGTCGACACCGCGCTCCAGCCAGAAGCGGGTGACGTCGAGCAGCGCGTCCTGGACTTCGCCGTTGTGGAAATTGAGGTCCGGCTGTTCCGCGAGAAAGTTGTGCAGGTAATATTGCTGGCGGCTGGTGTCCCATTGCCAGGCCGATCCGCCGAAGATCGACAGCCAGTTGTTGGGCGGCGTGCCGTCCGGCCTGGGATCGGCCCAGACGTACCAGTCGGCTTTCGGATTACTGCGGTTCGATCGGCTTTCCCTGAACCAGGGATGGATGTCGGCGGTGTGCGACAGCACCTCGTCGATCATCACTTTCAGCCCCAGCCTGTGCGCCTCCGCCGTCAGCGCGTCGAAATCGGCCAGCGTGCCGAACATCGGGTCGACGTCGCAGTAATCCGAGACGTCGTAGCCGAAATCCTTCATCGGCGATTTGAAGAAGGGCGAGATCCAGATGGCGTCCGCGCCGAGCGCGGCGATATAGGGCAGCCGCCCGATGATCCCCTTGAGGTCGCCGATGCCGTCGCCATTCGAGTCCTGGTAGCTGCGCGGATAGATCTGGTAGATCACGGCACCTCGCCACCAGTCGCTATCGACGGCGAGATCGGGCCTCGAACTGGCTTTCAAAGCGGATTGCATGGTTTCAGCCTCCTTTCACCGAGCCTGCGAGCAGCCCGCGGACGAAATAGCGCTGCAAAGAGAAGAACACGATCAGCGGCACGATGATGGTCACGAAAGCCGACGTCGTCAGGATCTCCCAGTCGCCGCCACGCGAGCCGAGCAAGGCATTGAGCTTGGCGGTCAGCACGATCTGATCCGCCTCCGTGCCAAGGAAAACCATCGCCACCAGGAGATCGTTCCATACCCACAGGAATTGGAAGATGGCGAAGGACGCCAGCACGGGAAATGACAGCGGCAGCACGATCTTGACGAATATCTCGAAATCGCTGGCGCCGTCGATGCGCGCCGATTCCATGATCTCGCGCGGCAGGCCGGCAATGTAGCTCCGCAAGAGGTAGATGGCGAAGGGCAGTCCGAAGCCGGTATGCGCCAGCCAGATGCCGAGATAGGTCTTGGAGGGCACGCCGAAGAAGGCGCCGACGCCGTTATAGAGCTTCAACAGCGGGATCAGCGACATCTGCAGCGGCACCACCAGCAGGCCGATGATGACCGCGATCAGAAGCGCGCGCCCGGGAAAGCGCATCCAGGCCAGAGCGTAAGCCGCAAAAGCGGCGATCAGGATCGGGATGACGGTCGCCGGGATAGTGACGGTCAGCGAGTTCATGAAGGAGCGGCCGATGCCTTCCGAAAACAGCACGGTCCTGTAATTGTCGGTGGTGAATTTCGGCGGCGCCGAGGAGGCATAGTAGACGCGCTGGCCGCGGTCGCCCTCGAACGCCTTGGGCGAGGTCATGACGAAGCTGCCGTCGGCATTGAGCTGCAAGGTAACGCCGTCGCCGAGATCGGCCGATGTGCCGGCCGGATATTGCGTCGGTGCCGCCGACTTGACGCCGAAGGCGCTGATCTCGCGCTTGGCGCCATCGCCGAAAATAATGCCCTGGAGGACGAACTTGCCATCCTTCTCGACCTGCGCCGAGGCGGGCGGCAGGCGTCCGGCTTCGGTCTGGCTGGAACTGGCGAACGAGTTCCACCAGCCCGAGGCGATGATCTGGTCCTTGTCGCGCAGCGACGATATCAGGATGCCGAGCGTCGGCATGGTCCAGATCGCAACGAAGACCAGGACGGCGATGTGAACGCCGAAGCGGCTGGCGAAGGAGTTTCCGGTCGCGACGGTCATCTCAATGTCCTCCCGTCTCTTTGTTGGCCTGGCGTATGTTCCAGACCATGATCGGAATGACCGCGATCATGATGATGATGGCGATTGTCGCGCCGCGGCCGAAATCACCGCCGCCACGGAACATCCAGTCGAACATCAGATTGGCCAGCACCTGGCTGTTCCATTGGCCGTTGGTCATGGTCAGGACGATGTCGAATACCTTGAGCACCAGGATGGTGATTGTGGTCCAGACCACGGCGATGGTGCCCCAGATCTGCGGCACCATGATTTTCCAGAAGATCTGGAACGGATTGGCACCGTCGATGACGGCGGCTTCTAGCGTCTCTTCCGGAATGCCGCGCAGCGCCGAAGACAGGATGACCATGGCAAAGCCGGTCTGGATCCAGATCAGGATCACCATCAGGAAGAAATTGTTCCAGAACGGCAGCGATATCCAGACCTGCGGCTGGCCGCCGAAATGCTGGATGATGGCGTTCAGGATGCCGATCTGCGTCTGGCCTTCGCCGCGATACTCATAGATGAATTTCCAGATGACGCTGGCGCCGACGAAGGAGATCGCCAGCGGCAGGAAGATCAGGCTCTTGGCGATCGTGCCCCACCAGATCTTGTCGGTGAGCACGGCGATGATCAGGCCAAGGAAGGTACAGGCGGCGGGCACTACGGCCAGCCAGAGCACATTGTTGAGGATCGAATTGCGAAACTCGCGGTCGCCGAAAGCCCATTGATAATTGGCCAGGCCGACGAAATTGGCGCCGCCGCGATCGAGGAAGGACAGCCGCAGCGTCTCGACCACCGGATAGATGAGATAGATGGTCAGGATGATCATCGCCGGGCCGACGAACAGCCAGGGCCGGATCAGCCCCTGCCGGCGCAGATTGTCGACGGCGGCGGCGCCCGAGACGCCGCGCGAGGGAAAGGTGACGTCGAGCAGTTTGTTGGCGCCCCAGAAATAGGCGACGCAGCCGCCGACGCCGATGATGATGACGAATATGGCCGAGAAAATCTGAGCCGCCATGGGTCCCTCTCCCTGCACGACCCGCCAGGATGGAAACGATCCTTGCGATTGCGCCGCGCGCCGATCTCGTTGTTGAGCGCGAGCAGGCAGGGAAGCGTGTGGCTCCGTGCCCGCCGCATGCCGGAATGTCTACGCTGTCACGACTGGATCTGACCCGTCCCGGTTGGCCGGGCTGGGATGTTGCGATGGGGCCGGTCGGATCCGGGCCAGTTGGCCCGGATACGCTCGGGAGGTGGAAGCCTAGGCTTCCGCGGGTACGGCTCTTATTTGATCGCGTCCCAGCTCTTCTGGATGTCGGTGGCGACGTCCTGCGCCGACTTGCCGCCGACCAGGTCGATCATGCCGGTCCAGAAGGCGCCGGCGCCGATCTTGCCCGGCATCAAGTCCGACCCGTCGAAACGGAAAGTCGAGGCATTGGCCAGGATCTCGCCCTGCTTGCGCAGCGCATCGCTGGCATAGGCATCCTTGTTGACCGCCTTGAACGGCGTCACGAAACCGCCTTCGGCCATCCAGATCTCATGGGCCAGCGGCATCTTAAGGAATTCGATGAACGCGCGGGCGGCCTTCGAGTCCTTGGTGATCATCGCCAGCGTTCCGGCGCCGAGCACGGGGGTGCCGAGTTCGGGCTTGGACGCATAGGGCGGGAAGTAGAAGAAGTCCGCGTCCTGGCCGATTTTCGTGCCTTCGGGGAAGAAGGTCGGGATGAACGACGCCTGATGGTGCAGGTAGCATTTCGGCGGCACCGCGAAGAGGCCCTTGGGGCTGTCGCGGAAATCGGTCGCCGCGACCGCCTTGGCGCCGCCATCGACCATCTTGTCGTCGGTCGCGATCTTGCCGAAGATGTCGATTGCATTGACCACGGCCGGGTCGTTGAAGGGGATCTCGTTCTTGACCCATTTGTCGTAGGTTTCCGGAGACTGCGTGCGCAGCATCAGGTCTTCCACCCAGTCCGTCGCCGGCCAGCCGGTGGCGCCGCCCGAGCCGAGCCCGATGCACCACGGCGTGCCGCCGTCGGCGATAATCTTCTTCTCGAGATCGGCGAGTTCTTCCTGCGTCTTCGGCACCTTGTAGCCGGCTTCCTCGAAATTGTCCGGCGAGTACCAGACCAGCGACTTCACGTCGGCCTTGTAGGGGAAGGCGAAGAAGCCCGGCTTACCGTCCTTGTCCTTGAAGGTGCCGAGGTCGACCCATGACTGGCCGGCGCCGTAATTGTCCTTGACCCATTTGGCGGTATCGTCGCCGAGCGGCGTCAAGAGACCCTTGGAAGCAAGGTCCTGGATCAGGCCGGGTTGCGGCAGAACGGCGATGTTGGGCGGGCTGCCGGCCTGCGTGTCGATGACGATCTGCTGCTCGTAATTTTCCGAGGAGGAATATTTGATCTCGGCGCCGGTGGCTTCCGAGAAATAATCGAGTACGCCGCGCACCAGGGTCTCGTCCTCGCCGCGCCATGGCCCGAAGATCGACAGGGTCTCCCCCTTGAGGTCGATTTTCTTGAGCTCTTCGTAGTTTGCCCAGTTGAAACGCTTGTCCTCGCCCGGCTTGAATTTCAGCTCGGCCTGCGCGGGCGCGCCGAGGGCGAGCACGGCAAGCGCGGCGCCCAGCAAAAGCATTTTCTTCATCGGTATTCCCTCCCAGTGGGTCACAAACACCGGACGGAACCTCCATTCCGCCCGCCGACGCCGCAGGACTGTGACTCAGTCGGAAAGGAACCGCAACCTTTCGAAGAGTCTTCCAAAGCGCTTTGGCTATTTCGATCTCGCCATTGAATCGTCCAGAAGTCAAGAGGCGTGGTAACTTAATCGATTTAATTCCGGAGTCTGGCGCCTGGAAAATCGCGCTGCAGCATGCTTTTTTGGCAGTGCAGCAGCAATTTATGTTTCAAACCTGCACCAAGCCTGCCTATGGTCGCCATGACATGCCGGGCCTGCCGCAGGGCTTGGGTCGATTCAATTTAAAAGCGCTTTGAGGCATGGAGGCCTCTCGTGAACCTGAAGCAACTCGCGCACATGCTGGCGCTTTCGCAGACCACGGTAAGCCGGGCGCTGAACGGCTATCCCGAGGTCAACGAAGAGACGCGCCGGCGCGTCATGGACGCCGCCAAGCGCCATGGCTATCGCCCCAATCCGAGCGCACGCCGGCTTGCGACCGGCAAGTCCGGAATGATCGGCTATGTCTTGCCGACGGGTGCTGCCGTCGACATCGACCCACACTTCGTCGAATTCCTGTCCGGCCTTGGCGATTATGCGCGCTCGCACGAGCTCGACCTGGTGCTGTCTCCCGCCGACGCCGACGACCAGGAGACGACTTACCGGCGCATCGTCGCCAACCGCCAGGTCGACGCCGTCTACATCTCCTCGCCGACGCCGGCCGACCGGCGCGTGGCGCTGGTCAACACGCTCGGCATACCCTTCATCATCCATGGCCGCAGCGAAGGTTTCGATTTCGATTATCCCTATCTCGACATCGACAATGAGGGCGCCTTTCACGAGGCGGCACGGCTGCTCGTCCAGCTCGGCCACCGGCGGCTGGCGCTGATCAATGGCGATGACCGCGAAACCTTCGCCGTGCATCGCGAGCGAGGCGTGCGCCGGGCGCTCGCCGCGAGCGGCCTGACCTTGGGCGACCGCCATGTCTGCTCCGTTGCCATGACCGAGGAGAACGGCTATCGCGCCGCCCGGCGCCTGCTCGAACAGGACGGCGCGCCGACCGCGATCGCCTGCTCCAGCCTGATCATGGCGCTCGGCGTCGTGCGCGCCGTGCGCGACCTCGGCCTGAGCATCCCCGGCGACATCTCATTAATTGCACATGACGACGTCTTCCCATGGCTGAAGCCGGAGAATTTCTCCGTACCGCTGTCGACGACGCGCTCCTCGATCCGGCTCGCCGGCGCCCGCATCGCCGAGCGTCTGGCCGCACGGATATCGGGCCTGGAGGAGGGCCCGCGCGGCGAGGTCTGGCCGGTCGACCTGGTGATCAGGGGGTCGGTTGCCGGAGCGCCTGCCTAGGGTTAGAGCCAATCGCTCCGAGGGGCCGAGTTCGACCGCTTGCGGGCGTTGCCGGAAGATCGATTGCAGTGTCATGGATAGTGGTCTGCCTGCACCGCGCTTGCTTTGGCTTTCAGAGGGTGGCAACCAGTAAGCCAAAGCCATCAACCAGCCCTCCTGGATGCCCAATTTGCCCATATTCCCGTTCTCCGAAATGGATCCAATCCAACATCCTGGCCCACCGCCGAAGCGTTCGGAGGTGGTCATCATTGGTGGCGGCATTATCGGCGTAACGACGGCTCTTTTCCTGGCGGAGCGGAACATTCCGGTCACGCTGCTGGAAAAAGGCCGCGTTGCGGCCGAACAATCGTCCCGAAATTGGGGCTGGATTCGAAAGCAGGGGCGCGACGCAGATGAACTGCCAATTGTCATCGAGGCTTTTCGCCTATGGCGGCAACTGGCTGAGGAATGCGGCGAAGACATCGGGCTGGACCAGACAGGTGTGACCTATCTGGCGAACTCCGACAAGGACATGGCCGGTTTCGAAGAGTTCATGAAGATCGCCGCCATCCATGGGCTCGACACTCGCCTCCTGGACGCGGACGAAACCGCGAAACTCATCAAGGGCATGTCGCGCAAGTTCAAGGGCGCGATGACGACGCCCTCCGACATGCGCGCGGAGCCTTGGTTGGCGGTACCTGCGCTTGCTCGTCTTGCCGTCCGAAAAGGCGCCAAAATCATAGAGAATTGCGCAGCGCGAACCCTCGAAATCTCAGCCGGCAGGATCAGAGGAGTGTGGACCGAGGCGGGATACATTGAAAGCTCCAGCGTACTGGTCGCGGGCGGCGCCTGGTCGTCCCTGTTCCTGAGAAGACATGGCGTCTCCATCCCCCAACTCAGCGTCAGGGTAACCGTAGCCGCAACGGAGCCTATGCCTGAAATCTATGCAGGTGCGGCAGCGGACGAACACATCGCTTTCAGGCGCCGACAGGATGGCGGATACACGCTCGCCCCGGGAGGTAGTAATTTGCTTTACCTGGGGCCTGACGCATTCCGGCACGCCACCAAGTATCTTTCCGCCCTCATGGCCAATCCGCTCGGAACCCGCTACTTTCCGTACGCTCCATCGGGTTACCCTGATAGCTGGTCGACCCCGCGCGATTGGACCCCGGATTCCCGGAGTCCTTTCGAAAGAATGCGGGTGCTCAACCCGGCCGCTGAACGCTCCGGCCTCCGTTCTGTAGAGCGCAATTTCAGACGCCTTTTTCCACAGTTCGAAACAGTTCGCTTGAAGGCAGGCTGGGGAGGCATGATTGACGCCATGCCCGATGTCGTCCCCGTCGTGGATCACGCCCGGGCAGTCGTCGGTCTTTTCGTGGCCACGGGAATGAGTGGTCACGGCTTCGGTATCGGACCTGGAATCGGTCGCGTCGTTTCCGACCTGATTCAGGGTAACGCGAGTGGGCATGATCTCAGCCGCTTTCGGCTGTCACGCTTCTATGATGGAAGCGCCGTTCGGTTGGGTCCGGCCCTCTAGATGTTTAGTCCAGCATTCGTCCCGTCTCGGCCATCGCAAATAGCCGACTGAATTTAGGAGCATGTTGCCAAGGATCATTCCTTCGCCGTCTCGGCGGCCTTGATGTCCAGCAGCCCGTAGCCGAAGTCATCGTCCCGCCCTTTCGAACCGAGATCCCGGGCCGTTGCGGCCAGCGCCTTTTCGATGGCGTCGGCCGAGCGGTCCGGCGCGGCGTGGATGAGATTGGCAATGGCGCCCGAGACGATCGCGGCGGCGAACGATGTGCCGGTGACGACATCCGAGCCGGCTCCGCTCGGCGCCACCATCTCGACGCCCGGCGCCGAGATGAAGACATAGGCGCCGCGATTGGCCTGCGGCATTAGCCCATCCCTGGCGTCGGTGGCGGTCACCGCGATGACGCCGTCGAAGGCGGCCGGGTAGCCATAGGGCGCCTTGGGCCCGTTGTTGCCGGCGGCGGCGACAAGAACCATGCCGAGCGCGCGTGCATTGCGGCAGGCGATGCCGAGCAGGTCGTTCTTCGGACCGACGAAACTCATATTGATGATGCGCACGTCCTGCTCGGCCGCCCAGTCGAGCGCAGCAAGGATGACGTCCATTGTCGACTTGCCGCCTTCGAAGGCACGTGCGTGATAGATCCTGGCGCCGGGCGCCATGCCCTTGAGCGCGCCGACGCCGGCGATCAGCCCATCGACCGAAGTGCCGTGGTCGCGCTTTTCGACCGGCACGTCGGGCATGGCGTCGAACTGGCCGGCGATGACCCCGGCCAGCGTCGGATTGGTGTCGTCGATGCCGGTATCGATTACCGCGACGCGGACGTTCTCGCCGCTCGCCTGGCTGGGTTCCAGCGCGATGCGCTCGAACGCATAGTTGACGATGCCCGCCGCCTGCTGAAGCGAATAGATATGGTTGGGCTCACGCCGCTGCGTGCGGCTGTCGGCGGCAAGCTGCGCCAGCACCACGCCGACGGGGCGGCGGTCGGGAATGCCGAAGCGCACAAGCGTGGTGCCGAGCAAAAATGATTGCCGCTGCGAGCGCACATCGAGGCCGAAGGAAGCGGCGATCTGCTGCACGGCGCCCGCATCGCCATCGACGGTCACCAGCACCTCGTCGGGCACGAAATCGCCGGCCACGGCGCGTGGCGGCTGAACGGCGATGAGATCGCTTGGCGAGACGATCGGCCCGCCCGAAGGCGGTCCGGCCTGCGTGCCGGCGGGCGGCGCCGCCGGGTCCAGCCGTGGCGTCGGCACCGGTGCCGCGGGAGCGGCCGGATTGGGGAACAGGTCGACGATCAGGGCGGGAAGAAACACGGCACCGGCCGCGCTGCCGCTGTCGCCGCCGTCCTTGCCACAGTCGGCGCCTGCCGCATCGGTGCCGTCGCGGCAGTCGATCTTTCGGTCGGCATTGGCGTCGTTGCCCTGCGCCGACGCAGGCCCGATGGCGATCATCATCGCCGCCGCAAGGATTGCCGCAAATCGAATGACCGCCTCAGCCGCCATCGGCCGGTTTCCTTCCCTCGATCACGGTGTAGGTGAAAGGCTGGGCGGCAACAAGGCCGAGTTGCCTGGTGTAGTCGGCCGCGTTGGCGGCCGGAATGCCGAGCCGGAACACGCCCTCGGCGGTCGGTCCGTCCAGGATCTTCAGTCCGCTGCTGCCGAGAAAGGCGGCGATGTCGGACATTTTCGCGTCGGGCCTGAACTTGACCAGGGCGAACGGCATCTTCGCCACCTCGTCCTGCGCGCCCGCGATCTCGAAATTGCCGCCCTTGCCGCCGGGCTGCACGAACGACTGCACCATAACCAGCGCCAGCAGAGCCGCGGCCGCCGCCCAGGCGACGCCGACCGGCAGCGCCATGAAGCGGCTCCAGGCCTGCGCCAGCCAGGACGAACCGGCGGCGGCGCGCGCCGGGCCGGCCTCGGCATCGAGCGTCCTGGAAAAGCGGCTCAGCGCATCGGCCGGCAGACGGATCGCCTCATTGGCGGCCGCGGTGCTGGAGAATTCAGCCTCCGCCTCGCCAAGGGCGGCCATCGCCGTCGGATCGCTGGCCAGCCATTCCTCGACGGCCTCCAGTTCCGAGCCTTCCAGCGAACCGTTCAGGTAGAACGGCAGCAACGTTTCCATTTCGTCGCGGCGCGACATCTTTTCAGCGGCGCTCATGGCCACCCCCTGTCGTAACCGGCGGCCTTGAGGGCTTCGCCGAGTTTCTTGCGGGCATAAAACATGCGGGTCTTGACGGTCGCGACCGGGATGTCGAGCACCTCGCCGATCTCGGTCACCGATTGCCCCTGATAATAGGCGAGATCGATGACCACGCGATGCTCGCGCGGCAAGGCATCGATGAAGCGGCGCAAGGCAGTGCTCTTGTCCTCCTTCATGGCAACGATCTCGGGCGTATCGGCGCCGTCGGGCAGCGCGGCTGCGGCCTCGTCGTCGATCCAGTCTTCCTTTTTCTTGCGCAACAGGGACAGCGCCTTGAAGCGGGCGATGCCGAGCAGCCATGTCGAGACTTCGGAACGTCCCTCGAAACCCGGCGCCTGGCGCCACAGTTCGAGGAACACCTCGTTCGCGATGTCGTCAGCCATCATTTCCGATCCCGTCTGGCGCGCCACGAAGCGGTATATCCGCGCGTGGTGGCGCATGAACAGGAGCCGCACGGCGGCCCGGTCGCCCTTCGCGACCCGCTCGACAAGCGCGCGATCGGTCTCCATCGCGCCGGTCATGACCGATCGAGCCGCCTGGCTCCTGCCTGCTCTGTCGCTGATCGGCTCAAAAAGGTTCATCCTCCGCCAAGGAATTTGCGGAGGCTAACCGAAGAAGATGAGCCTTGCCAGTGGGTGAAGGGGAAGCTAGCTCAGGAAGGGCTTCGCCTTCATCGTCTCGGGTATCGCCACCCCAAGCCGGCTCAGAACCGTCGGTGCCAGCTGCAATTGGTCGAGCAGCGTGTCGGCATCTGGTCCGTTGCCGCCGCCGAAATAATACAGCGCGAAATCCTGCATCTCCTCATCATGGCCGCCATGGTGGCCGCGGTCGGTCTGGCCGTGATCGGCGGTGACGATCACTTCATAGCCGGCGTCGCGCCAGCGCGGCAGGAAAGCGGCCAGCATGCCGTCCATCGCGTAGCAGGCATGGTCCATCTCGTGACAGTCATGGCCGAAACGGTGGCCCATCGAGTCCAGCGTGCAAGTGTGCAGGATGCCGTAGTCGATGCCGTGGCGGCTGCTCAGCATGGTCAGCGTGGCGAACAGGTCGACGTCGCTCGGCGTCATCTGGTTGCGCGCGTTGTAGCCGGTCATGGTGTGGAAGCGGCCATGCGTGATCGGCCCGCCCGGCTCGTCATACTCCATGTCCTCGACGAGGTCGAACGGGTAGGAACGGAAGAACTCCGACCAGTAGGAGTGGGTGACCGCGCCGGTTATTCCCCCGGCCCCGGTGACCTCCGAGAAGATGTCGGGCTGGCTGACGCGGAAGCGGTTCTCGTTGGAAAGAATGCCATGCGCCTGCGGCGGCACCCCGGTGTGGATCGAAGCATAACAGCAGGCCGAGGTCGACGGCAGCACCGAGCGCATCCTCCATACCCGCGCTTCGCCCGACTGCACCCAGCCTTCGAGGTTGCCCATCAGCCGGCGCCAGTTCCGGTAAGGCACGCCGTCGAGGATGATCAGCAACAGTTTGGTCTTGAGCGCCACGAGCTGCTCCATGCGATTGTGGGGGGAACGAGCACGCCGCGTGTCGCACGGACACGCGGCGTGCTCGGCAGGAACTTGATGTCAGGCGTTCAGCCAGCATTCGGCGAGCGCGTAGCCGTCCATCATCTCGCCGATCGGGCTCTTGGCGAAGCCGCCGATCTTGTTGGTGGCGGCGTCGATGAACTGGTTGAAGAAAGGCACGATCAATCCGCCTTCGTCGCGCATCAGCACGGCCATGTCGTGATAGATCGCCTTGCGCTTGTCCTGGTCGAGCTCGCCGCGCGCTGCAAACAGCATCTTGTCGAACTCGGGCCGCTTGAAACGCGTGTCGTTCCAGTCGGCGTTCGACACATAGCCGGTGGAATACATCTGGTCCTGCGTGGCACGCCCGCCCCAGTAAGACAGCGAGAAAGGCTGCTTGTTCCAGACCTCCGACCAATAGCCGTCGCCAGGCTCGCGCTTGATCTCGATCTTGATGCCGGCCTTGGCGGCACTCTGCTGATAGAGCTGTGCCGCATCGACGGCCCCGGGGAAGGCGACGTCGGAGGTGCGCAGCAGGATCGAGCCGCTGTGGCCCGACTTCTTGTAGAGCGCTGCAGCCTTTTCCGGGTCGAACTTGCGCTGTTCGACGGCCGAAAACAGCGGATAGGCCTCGTTGATCGGGAAGTCATTGCCGACCGAACCGTAGCCGCGCAGGATCTTTTCCAGCATCTCGTCGCGGTCCATGGCGAGCTTGAGCGCCATCCTGAGATCGCCGTTGTCGAAGGGCGCGGTGTCGCAGAACATGTTGAACGGGTAATAGCCCTTGCCCGAAACGTTCTCGATGCTGACGCCGGGGATGCGCTTGACGAGATCGACCACCTTCGGCTCGACGCGATTGATCATGTGCACCTGGCCGCCTTGCAGGGCCGCCAGCCGCGCCGTCGCATCGTTGATGACGACGATCTCGACCTGGTCGGCATGGCCCGCCTTGTCGCCCTGCCAGTAATTGGCGAAGCGCTCGCCGCCGTGGCGCACGCCGGGCTGGTTGACGGTCACCTTATAGGGGCCGGCGCTGATGCCCGCGTTCGGATTGTCCTTGCCGCCATTGGGCTGGATGACGAGATGATAGTCGGCCATCAGATAGGGGAAGTCGGCATCGGCGTCGGCAAGCGTGACGACGACCTCCTTGCCCTTGGCCTTGATGCCCTTGATGTTTTTGAGAATGCCGAGTGCGCCCGACTTCGACTTCTCGTCGGCGTGGCGCTCGATGGTGGCCGCGACATCCTCCGCGCCGACCGTCTTGCCATTGTGGAACTCGATGCCGTCACGGATCTTGATCGTCCAGGTCTTGGCATCCGGGGAAGCGCCGATGTCCTCGGCGATCAGGTTGACCAACCTGTTGTCGGGGGTGAGGCGAACCAGATATTCGCCCCACTGCTTGCCGAAGCTGAAGGTGACCTGGCTGAGGTTAAGCGCCGGATCGAGGCTGTTGGTCGATTCGCCGCCCTGCAGGCCGGCCTTGAGAATGCCGCCCTTGACCGGCGTCTGCGCGAAGGCTTTCCCGGCCAGCGTCGTTGCCAGCGCCGCCGACATGCCCAGCGCCGCGGTGCGCCCAAGAAAATCACGCCGAGATATCCGGCCCTGGCCGGCGAGTTCAGCGAGATGGTCGAGTTCAGTCTTCATGTCCTACCCCCTTTTTGAAACAACCGCACACAGGCGACGCCCGTCCGAAGGGACGCGTGGCCCTCCAGTGTTGCATGCGGATCACGGTCGTCATCTCCTTGACTGGCGAACCGCTGCCTAGTTCCCGGCGCTCGCCATGCGTCGCCCCTTGATCGCCTTTTCCAGCCAGCCGATCTCCATTTCCGGAACCGAGGACAGCAAGAGGTCGGTATAGGCATCGAAGGGCGGTGTGAGCACCTTGCTTTTGGAACCGTAACGGACCACCTCGCCGCGATACATCACCGCGATCGAATCGGCGATCGACCTTACCGTCGCAAGGTCGTGGGTAATGAAGAGATATGCGACCTTCTCGTGCTGCTGCAGGTTCAACAAAAGCTTGAGAATGCCGTTGGCCACCAGCGGGTCGAGCGCCGAGGTCACCTCGTCGCAGATGATCAGCTTCGGTTTGGCGGCGAGCGAGCGGGCGATGCAGACGCGCTGCTTCTGGCCGCCCGACAGCTCCGCCGGATAGCGGTCGAGGAAGCCTTTGCCCATCTCGATCTCGTCGAGCAATTCGGCGACGCGCCGGTCGCGCTCACGTCCCCGCATGCCGAAATAGAACTCCAGCGGCCGGCCGATGATGGTGCCGACGGTCTGGCGCGGGTTCATGGCCACGTCGGCCATCTGGTAAATCATCTGCAGCTGCCGCAGATCCTCCTTCGGCCGGTCGGCAAGCCGGTTGGCAAGCGGGCGCCCGTCGAAGGTCACCGTGCCCTGTTCGGGCGGCAGGAGCCCTGTGATGGCGCGCGCCAGCGTCGACTTGCCGGAGCCGGACTCGCCGACCACCGCCAGCGTCTGGCCGGGATAGATATCGACGGAGACGTTCTTCAGCACCTTGACATGACCGCCGCCATAAGCGGCGGTGACGTTCTTCACGGACAGGAATGGCGAGACGCCGGGTTTCTGCTCGGCGTGTTCGATCTCGTGCACTGACACCAAAGCGTTGGTGTACTCCTGGCGCGGTTCCTTGATGATCTGGCGGGTGCCGCCCCATTCGACCAGACGGCCGTGGCGCAGCACCATGATCTCGTCCGAAACCTGGGCGACGACGGCGAGGTCGTGGGTGATATAGAGCGCGGCCACATGCGTGTCGCGGATGGCGTCCTTGATCGCCGACAGCACGTCGATCTGCGTGGTCACGTCGAGCGCCGTCGTCGGCTCGTCGAAGACGATCAGGTCCGGTTCCGAGCACAGCGCCATCGCCGTCATCACACGCTGCAGCTGGCCGCCGGAGACCTGGTGCGGGAAACGCTCGCCGATGGTTTCGGGATTGGGCAGGCTCAGCTTCTTGAACAGCGCGACGGCGCGTTTCTCGGCCTCCGCGCGCGTCGCCCTGCCGTGCAGGAGGGTGGCTTCGACGACCTGGTCCATCAGCCTGTGCGCCGGGTTGAAAGCCGCTGCCGCCGACTGCGCGACATAGCAGACCTCGCGTCCGCGCAGTCTGCGGAAACCTTCCTTGCCGCCCTTGAGGATGTCGCGGCCGTTGAGGAGTACCTCGCCGCCGGTGATGCGCACGCCGCCGCGCCCATAACCCATCGAAGACAGGCCGATGGTCGACTTGCCGGCACCGGATTCGCCGATCAGGCCGAGCACCTTGCCCTTTTCCAGGGTCAGCGAGACGTCATGGACGAGCGTGATGGTCTTTGGCGCTTCGCCCGGTGGGTAGACCATGGCCTCGATGCGCAGGTTGCGGATATCGAGGAGCGGGCTGGATTTGGCTTTGCTGTCGGCCATCATCCGCGTCCTCCTTTCAGGCTTGTCGTGCGGTTGAGTACCCAGTCGGCGACGAGATTGACCGAGATCGCAAGCGCCGCGATCGCGGCCGCCGGTATGAGCGCCGCGGCAATGCCGAAGACGATGCCGTCCTTGTTTTCCTTGACCATGCCGCCCCAGTCGGCATCCGGCGGCTGTACGCCGAGGCCAAGAAAGGAGAGCGTCGACAGGAACAGCACGGCATAGATGAAGCGCAGGCCGAGTTCCGAGACCAGCGGCGACAGCGCATTGGGCAGGATCTCGCGGAAGATGATCCAGGCGCTGCCTTCGCCGCGCAGCTTGGCGGCTTCGACATAATCCATGACGTTGATGTCGACGGCCACCGCGCGCGACAGGCGGTAGACGCGGGTCGAGTCGAGAATGCCCATCACCAGGATCAGCGTCACCAGGTTTGTCGGCAGCACCGAGAGCACGACAAGGCCCATGATCAGCGTCGGGATCGACATCAGAAGATCGACGAGGCGCGACAGCAGCGTGTCGAACCAGCCGCCGAACACCGCCGCCGAAAAGCCGAGAATGGCGCCAAGCGAGAAGGACAACGCCGTGGCGAGCACTGCGATGAAAAGGGTGATGCGCGCACCATAGATCATGCGCGACAGCAGATCGCGGCCAAGGTTGTCGGTGCCCAGCCAGTGCGCCGCCGACATGGGCTCCCAGACGTCGCCGACGATCTCGCCATTGCCGTGCGGCGCAAGCCACGGCGCGAAGATGGCCGCCAGCACGAACAGGGCCGTCAGCACCAGGCCGACCAGCGCGGGCACGGGGATGCGTTTGATGTCGAGCATGCCCGCCCTCTTCATTTGGGATGCCTCAGGCGCGGATTGGCGACGATTGCCGCTATGTCAGCGATGATGTTGAGGCCGATATAGACGGCGGCGAAGATCAGTCCAACCGCCTGCACCACCGGCACGTCGCGCTTGGTGACGTGATCGACCAGATACTGCCCCATGCCGGGATAGACGAAGATCACTTCGACCACGACCACGCCGACGATCAGATAGGCGAGGTTGAGCATGACGACGTTGATGATCGGCGCGATGGCGTTCGGGAAGGCATGTTTGCGGATGACCGCGAAAGCCGAGAGCCCCTTGAGCTCGGCGGTCTCCACATAGGCCGATTGCATGACGTTTAGGATCGCCGCGCGCGTCATGCGCATCATATGGGCAAGCACCACCAGCGTCAGCGCCGCCGCCGGCAGCGCGATCGCCTGCATGCGTTCACCGAAAGGCATGCCGTCATATACGGTCGAGATGGCGGGGAACCACTGATGCTGAACCGCGAAGTAGAAGACCAGCAAGTAGCCGATGAAGAATTCCGGGAAGGAGGTCGAGGCGAGCGCCAGTCCCGAGATCAGCTTGTCGACCCAGCCATTGCGGTAGCGCACCGCGATCAGGCCAAGCGTTATGGCCAGTGGAATGGCCACGATCGCCGCCCAGAAGGCGAGGAAAAGCGTGTTCCACAGCCGGCCCTTGATCGATGTTGCGATATCCTGTCCGCTCGACATGGCGGTCCCGAGATCGCCGGTCAAAACGCCGCCGAGCCAGCGGAAATACCTGATATAGGCCGGGTCGTTGAGACCAAGCTGCTCACGCAGATTGGCGAGCGATTCCGGTGTCGCCGACTGCCCTAGGATGGCTTGCGCGACGTCGCCGGGCAGGATCTGTGTGCCGGCGAAGATCAGGACCGAGACGGCCAACAAAAGGAGGATGCCCAGCGCGACGCGCTGGGCCACCAGTTTCACGATGGGTGAGGACATCTGGGCAAGGCCGACTCAGGCTTCGAGCCAGCACTTTGCCAGGGCATAGCCATTCATCAACTCCTGGTGCGGATCGTCCACCCAGCCGCCCACCTTGGCGCCGGTGGCGTCGATGAACTGGTTGAACATCGGCAGGATCAGGCCGCCTTCGTCGCGCACCATGACGGCCATGTCGTGATACATCGCCTTGCGCTTGGCCTCGTCCAGCTCGGCGCGCGCCGCCAGCACCATCTTGTCGAAATCCGGGCGCTTGAAACGCGTGTCGTTCCAGTCGGCGGTCGACAGGTAGGCGGTCGAGTACATCTGGTCCTGGGTCGAGCGTCCGCCCCAATAGGAGGCGCAGAAGGGCTGCTTGTTCCAGACCTCGTTCCAGTAGCCGTCGCCCGGCTCGCGCTTGAGCTCGATCTGGATGCCGGCCTTGGCCGCGCTCTGCTGGAAAAGCTGGGACGCGTCGACGGCGCCGGGAAAGGCGACGTCGGAGGTCCTGAGCAGCACCGCGCCGTCATGCCCCGACTTCTTGTAGTGGAACTTGGCCTTGTCCGGATCGTATGTGCGCTGCTCGATCTCGGTGAACAGCGGGTAGGCGGCATTGATCGGGAAATCATTGCCGAGCGAACCGTAACCGCGCAGCACCTTCTTCAGCATTTCTTCGCGGTCGATCGCCAGCTTCAGCGCCATCCTGAGGTCGTTGTTGTCGAACGGCGCCGTATTGCAGTGCATGATGAAGACGTAGTGGCCCGGTCCCGCATGGTTGCGGATGGTGACGCCCGGCACGCGTTTGATCAGGTCGACGATCTTCGGCTCGACGCGGTTGACCATGTTGACCTGGCCGCCCTGCAGGGCGGCCGTACGGGCCGTAGCGTCGTTGATGACGATGATCTCGATCTGGTCGGCATGGCCCATCTTGTCGCCCTGCCAGTAATTGGCGAAGCGCTCGCCGCCATGGCGCACGCCGGGCTCGTTGGTGGTGACCTTGTAAGGGCCCGCCGAGATGCCGGCATCGGCCTTGTCCTTGCCGCCATTGGGCTGGACGATCAGGTGGTAGTCGCTGAGCAGGTAGGGCAGATCGGCATTGGCCTCCTTCAGCGTCAGCACCACTTCCTTGCCGCTGGCCTTGATGCTTTCGATGCCTTTCATGTAGCCGAGCGCGCCGGACTTCGACTTCTCGTCCGAATGACGCTCGAGCGTGGCGGCGACGTCTTCGGCGGTCACCGTCTTGCCATTGTGGAATTCGACGCCGTCGCGGATCTTCAGTGTCCAGACCTTGGCATCGTCGGACGAGCCGATCTCCTCGGCGATGCGGTTCTCGAGCTTGCCCTCTGGGGAAAGCTCGACGATCAGTTCGCCCCACATCTTGCCGAAGGCGAACGGCACCTGCGTCATGAACAGGGCTGGATCCAGGCTGTTGGTGGACTCGCCGCCAACCAGGCCTGCCTTGAGCGTGCCGCCCTTGACCGGGCCGGCTGCGCGCGCCGCGCTCGAAAGCAGTGAGTTGGCGAAGGTCGCGGTGACGCCGAGCGCTGCCGCCCGGCCGAGAAAATCCCGACGGCTGAGCTTGCCTGAGGCGACGCGTCGGCTAAGGAATTCCAGTTCGTTTGACATTTTGAGTTCCTCACTCTGTTGGTTCGACCTTAGTGGTCGTTTTCTTGTTTCTTGTGAGGGGAATAATGACCGCAAGGGAAAGCGGTAAGCAAGACCGAATGCGACATGCCGTGGCGTAAATGGCACGTCGCAATTGGACCAATGCCTTGCCGCTCAAACAAGCGAGCGCGGAACCGCCTGTTCAAAATCGCGTTCGAAGACGAGTTTTTCGCCTTCGTAAGCTTCAATTCGGGCGCTTACGATGAAGTTTTTGGCGTCCGAGCGTATTTCGGCCGATGTTTCGGTGCGCACCGACCATCCGCTTCGCGACAGGGTTTGCGTCCAATGCGTCCGTCCCCCAGCCGACAACGGATCGTCCGGATGGATCGTCCAGGTCTCGCGGGCGATGCTGCCGTTCGCCAGGCCATGTGCAAGATCGCGCACCTCGCCGAAATCGTCTTCTATGGAAAGCGTGACGATGCCGGTCTTCTCGTCGCGGTCGACGCGGCGTTCCGAATTGGCCGGGCGGATCGTCTCGGTTGCCCAGGGGGAAGCAGCCTCCGGCGCGGCGAACGTGACCTCGTCGCCCGTCGCCAGCGGGCGCAGCGGCAGCTTCAGCGTCGCCGCCGACAGGCTCAGGCGGACCGGCTCCGGCGAGGGCCAGATCATGGGCCAATAGGCGTTCGAGACGGCTATGCGCAAATGGTGGCCGGCCGGCACGCGATAGGCGCACTGGTCGAGCACGACGCGTGCCGAAACGCTCTCGCCGGGGACAAGCGCTTGCGGGAATTCGTGCGAGAGGCGATGCGTCAGGTTGAGCACGCCATAGGAGATCAATTCGGAGGCGCCATCGGGATGTACGTCGCAAAGCCGCACCGCGATGTTGGCCTGCGGGCGGTCGCAGGATAACCGGACGTCGACTTCCGGTGCGCCGACGACGTCGATCGCCTCGGCGAGTTCCGGCTGGTCGAAACACACCGACAGCGCGTCGTCGGGACGCTGGTCGCCCGGCAATTCCGGGCCGAAGGTGAACGGGAAATACTCACCGCCGGCCAGCCCACAGCTTTGCGGCGAAGCGATGGTGACGGATTTACCGCCCGCCGGGATCAATTCGATCGTTTGCGTCTTGATGTCGGGCGAAGGCCACTGCCGCTCCGCCACCCAGCGGCCCGGCCGTTCCGGATGCCAGCGCGCCGGCCGCACGCTGTCCATCACATAGGCGCGGTAGGCCGGGTCGGCCTCGACGCCGGTCTCGACGCCCTTTAGCCAGCGGTCCCACCAGCGTAGCGCTTCCTGCAGGAAGCCGATTGCCGGCTGGGGCCCGGCATAATGCGGGTATTTGTGGATCCAGGGGCCGACGATGCCTTTGACCGGCGCCTCGATGTTGGCGACGAGATGCGAGATGGTGTTGCGGTAGCCGTCATGCCAGCCGCCGATCGACAGCACCGCGGCCTTGACGGCGGAGAAATCCTCGCAGATCGAGCCGCGTTTCCAGTAGGCGTCGCGGTGCTGGTGGCCAAGCCAGAGCGGCAAAAGGAACGACTGGTTCTCCAGTCGGCTGAGCCACAGGTCGCGCCATCTGTTGTCGCCCGCCAGCAGCGGGTCCGGCGGCCGTGACGAATAGGACAGCATTGTCGAGGCCCAGCCGAAATTCTCCAGCAGCAAGCAGCCGCCCTTGTAGTGGATGTCGTCGGCATAGCGATCGACGGTCGAGCACAGGCTGATCACCGCCTTGAGCGCCGGCGGCTGCTTGGCGGCCACCTGCAGGCAGTTGAAGCCGCCCCAGGAAATACCCATCATGCCGACATTGCCGTTGCACCAGGGTTGGGCGGCCGCCCAGGCGATGACGTCGCAGGCGTCCTGCAACTCCTGCTCGGAATATTCGTCGTCCATCAGCCCTTCGGAATCGCCATTGCCGCGCATGTCGACACGGATCGAGGCATAGCCGTGGCCGGCGAAATAGGGATGCGTCAGCTGGTCGCGAAAGATGGTGCCGTCGCGCTTGCGGTAAGGCAGGTGCTCGAGGATGACAGGCACCGGATCGTCGCCGGCATCTTCCGGCATCCATACCCGCGCCGACAGCCGGCAGCCATCCGGCATGACGATGGCCATGTCAGGGAATTCGACGACCTTGCGGGGAAACTCGGTGACGGTTTTCATGGCGCGCATAACGCCTCGCGGCGCGGCAAGTTTCAATCGCCATTCGCGACTGGAGCAGCGGAATATGCGACCTGTGCCGCTGCTTGGTGCCCTCAGTTCAGCGGAATGTCGTTCTCGGCCTTGTTCGCCTGGTAGTCGCCAGAGAGCGCTTCATAAAGTGCTGCAATCTTGCCGATGCGCGTCTCCAGCCGCCCGCGTTCCGCCTCGGGCAGCGCCCGCACCAGCCTGCGGATCGAAAAGCTCTTCCAATAGGCGTTCTCGGCATTGTAATCGCCGGGATCGAGGGTGAAGACCTCTTTTAGGATTTTCAGATCGTGCGGGATGGCAAAACTGTCGCGCGAATCCTCGTGGCTGAACAGATAGTAGAAATTGTCGAAACCGGTCCAGGTGATCGCCGACAGACAGAGCGAACAGGGCTCGTGCGTGGCCAGGAAGATGGCCTCCGTGGTGTCGACACGTTCGGCGCTCGGCATTTCGTAGAAGCGTTTCAGGCAGTGCACTTCGCCATGCCAGAGCGGGTTTTCGATCTCGTTGTTGGTTTCGGCCAGCACCAGCGAGCGGTCGCCTTTCTTCAGGATCGCCGCGCCGAACAGCTTGTTGCCATGGGCGACGCCTTCCTGCGTCTTCGGCACGATGTCGTGCTCGATGACGTCGAGCAGGCGGTCGATCAGCGAAATGTCGGTCATCAAAGGATCTCGTCGGGGAGATGAATCTCGTAGGCGTGCGAAAAATGGAATTCTTCGAGATTGGAGCCGTCGCCGCCACGGTCGACGATCAGGAAATCCTGGGGCTCACCCAATGGCGTCAGTACGCCGTGCCATAGATTGCGTGAATAATTGATGCCTTGCCCTGGCTTGGTGATGAAGGCATGCGGCTCGGCCGGACCGTCCTTGCCGTCATGACAGACGACCACCATGAACGGTCGTGGCGACAGCGGGATAAAGGCCTGGCTGCCGAGCGGGTGACGCTCGACCATGGTCAGCGCCAGCGGCAATTCGTAAGGCGTGCCGCGCACCATCGAGATCAGCACGCGCGCATTCGGCCCTACCGCCTCGGCGGTCGCCAGATCATGGTAGCGCTCGGCCTTGCCGCCATTGATCGGGTAGTGGTTGTCGCCGCCCATGTCGATGACATCGCCGAACGGGGCAAAGCCCTCGCGGGTCAGCGGCCGCGCGACGATGCGGGTCACGGCGCACGCCCTGCGATCCCGGCACTGCCGAGCTTGGCGTGCCGGTTGACGTCCTTGTAGAGCAGATAGCGGAATTTTCCCGGTCCGCCGGCATAGCAGGCCTGCGGACAGAAGGCGCGCAGCCACATATAGTCGCCGGCCTCCACCTCGACCCAGTCCTGGTTGAGCCGGTAGACGGCCTTGCCTTCCAGGACATAGAGCCCGTGCTCCATGACATGGGTCTCGGCAAAGGGAATGACCGCGCCCGGTTCGAGGGTGACGATGGTCATGTGCATGTCATGGCGCATGTCGGCCGGATCGACGAAGCGCGTCGTCGCCCAACGGCCGTCGGTACCGGGCATCGGCGTCGGCCCGATGTCCTGCTCGTTGGTGAAGAAGGCTTGCGGGACCTCGAGGCCGCTGACGGACTCATAAGCCTTGCGTATCCAGTGAAAGCGGACAGCCGCATTGCTTTCGTTGCGAACAGTCCAGCCGCTCGACGGCGGCAGGAAGGCGAAGCCGCCCGGCCGCAAGACATGTCTTTCGCCGGCAAGCAGGACGGTCAGTTCGCCTTCGACCACGAACAAGGCGCCCTCGGCGCCGGCATCGGGTTCCGGCCGGTCGCTGCCACCGCCGGGCGCGATCTCGACGATGTACTGCGAAAACGTCTCGGCAAAGCCCGACAGTGGCCTCGACAATATCCAGACGCGGGTCTTGTCCCAGAATGGCAGGGCGCTGGTGACGATGTCCTGCATCACGCCCTTGGGGATGACGGCATAGGCCTCGGTGAAGACGGCGCGGCCGGTCAGAAGCTCACTCTGGCCGGAATGGCCGCCATGTGGAGCATAATAGGTTCGCTCGGGCATCCTGATCGTATCCATGGGTTCAAACCTATTGCGGAAGCATGTCCTTGAGGCGGAAGAGCGCGATGCGCTCGACCTGTTTGCAGGCGGTCTCGAATTCGACGCCGCGGCTGTTGCCGATGCGCCTTTCGAACTCCGCCAGGATTTCTTGCCTGGTCTTGCCCTTCACCGCGACGATGAACGGGAAACCGAAGGTGGTGACGTAGGCGGCGTTAAGCTTGGAAAACAGCTCGCGCTCCTTGT
The DNA here is from genome assembly GCF_006440835.1 of Mesorhizobium sp. B2-5-11. Taxonomy (NCBI): domain Bacteria; kingdom Pseudomonadati; phylum Pseudomonadota; class Alphaproteobacteria; order Hyphomicrobiales; family Phyllobacteriaceae; genus Mesorhizobium; species Mesorhizobium sp. B2-5-11. The sequence continues at coordinate 425,354 of NZ_VFUK01000006.1, read as the reverse complement.
CGGTCAGCTCATCGAGGCCGGCCGAAGCCTGTTCCCTGGCTGATTCCGCCGTCAGCCGCCTGGCCCTTGCCAGCTTGCCGGCAAGGTCTGGATGGGCGTTGAGCACGCCCAGCCGCTCCGTTTCGCTTGCGGCGCGGAAAACGCGGCAGAGCGCATTGTGCAGGCCGCCGGCGCTGTCGTGCGCCGGGCCAAGTTCCAGCTCGTAAGCGCGCTCGGCTATCCACGGCGAATGTTCGAAAACGCCGCCGAAAGCATGCACGAAGGCCTCGAATTCCATCCTCGAAGGGCGCAGCACCGGCTGCTTGTATGGATGGGTCTCGCGCCAATGCCTGGCGATGTCGATACGCCGCGCCAGCCAGACCTTGTCGTGCGACTTCACATAGTCGACGAAGCGCTTCAGCGCCGCCACCCGCCCCGGCCGCCCGACGAGGCGACAGTGCAGGCCGATATTCATCATGCGCGGCCGCCCAGCCTTGCCTTCGGCATAGAGCGTGTCGAAACTGTCCTTCAGATAGGCGAAGAACTGGTCGCCCGAGTTGAAGCCCTGCGGCGTGGCGAAGCGCATGTCGTTGGCATCGAGCGTGTAGGGGATGATGAGCTGTGGCCTGTCGGTCCCGTCATCCGCGAACCAGTAGGGCAGCTCGTCGTCATAAGTGTCGGAGACGTAGTCGAAGCCGCCTTCCTCCGCCACCAGCCGCACGGTGTTGACCGACGTCCGGCCGGTGTACCAGCCCGTCGGGCGCGCGCCTGTCACTTCGTAGTGCAGCCGGATCGCCTCCTTGAGGTCGCGGCGCTCGTCCTCGGCGCTGTGGTCGCGGTAGTCGATCCATTTCAGTCCGTGCGAGGCGATCTCCCAGCCGGCATCCTGCATCGCCGTCACCTGATCGGGCGAGCGGGCGAGTGCCGTGGCGACGCCGTAACAGGTCACTGGCACCTCGGCCTCGGTGAACAGGCGAAGCAGCCGCCAGAAGCCTGCCCGCGCCCCATACTCGTAGATCGATTCCATGTTCCAATGGCGTTGGCCCGCCCAGGGAGCCGCGCCGACGATTTCCGACAGGAAGGCTTCCGAAGCCTTGTCGCCATGCAGGACGCAGTTCTCGCCGCCTTCTTCGTAATTGACGACAAATTGCACGGCCACATGCGCGCCACCGGGCCATTTGGGATCCGGCGGATTGGCTCCGTAGCCGCGCATGTCTCTGGTGTAACGCATCGTCCCTCCCACGGGGCATCGCCCGAAGTATGATCAGGATATCGAAAGGGTGCTTCTCGCATTCCCCCGAAAATTTTTGAAAGTGTTTTTGTCGCACTCCGCTCGACCGGGACTTATGCATCGCCTTTAATTGGCGCACAATTCATCAGCAATGTTTGGCTGTACCGGCCGGTTTGTTCGTATTGGAATGGGAGGCGGACAATGGCAGAAACGTCGAAAATCGATGGCGGGCGTCTGACGACCCATGTCCTGGATACGGCAACCGGCAAGCCCGCGGCGGGATTGTCGATCGCGCTCTACCGGATCGATGGCCCGGCCAGGACGCATCTGAAGACGGTCGCCACCAACGCCGATGGCCGTTGCGACGCACCGCTTTTGGCCGACGCGGATTTCCAGACCGGCGAATACGAGCTGGTTTTCGCCGCTGGTGACTATCTGCGGCGCCAGGGAACGAAACTGCCCGAGCCGGCCTTCCTCGACACCGTGCCGATCCGCTTCGGCATGGCGGATGCCGTGCACTATCATGTGCCGCTGCTCGTCTCGCCCTATGGCTATTCGACTTACAGGGGGAGCTGAGACGTGGCCGAGGTCAAGATCCGTAACGATATTCGTTTTATCCTCAACGGCAGGGATGTCGTGCTGTCATCCGTGGCGCCTGACGCGACCTTGCTTGACTGGCTGCGGCTCGACCGATCGCTGCGCGGCACCAAGGAAGGCTGCGCAGAGGGCGATTGCGGCGCTTGCACCGTGCTGGTCGGCAGGCTTTCCGCCGGCGAACTGGTCTATGAAAGTGTCAACGCCTGCATCCGCTTTCTGGGTTCGTTGGACGGCACCCATGTCGTGACGGTCGAGCATCTCCGTGGAACGCCGGGCCAGTTGCACCCGGTGCAGCAGGCGATGGTGGATTTCCACGGTTCGCAATGCGGCTTCTGCACGCCAGGTTTCGTCATGTCGCTTTACGGCTTGTGGATGAAATCACCGGAACCGTCGGACGCGGCCATCGAAAAGGCCTTGCAGGGCAATCTCTGCCGCTGCACCGGCTATGAGGCGATCATGCGCGCGGCCCGCGCCATCTCCAGCTACGGCAAAGCACAGAAGGATCCGCTTGCGCTGGAGCGTCAGTCGATCATGGCCAGACTCGAGGCGATGCATGACGGCGCACGGATCGAGATCGGCGCCGGCAAGGCGCGGCTCGTCGTGCCGGCTGACGTTGACGATTTCGCCGCCGTGCTCGACAAGGAACCGGGCGCCACCATCGTCGCCGGCTCGACCGATGTCGGTCTCTGGGTGACCAAGCACATGCGCGATATTTCGCCTGTCATCTTCATCGGCAATCTCGACGGGCTGTGCGCCATTGCCGAGGACAAGGACGTGATCTCGATCGGCGCCGGCGTCACCTATTCCGATGCCTTCGCGATGCTGTCGAAACGCATCCCGGCGCTCGGGCCATTGTTCGATCGCATCGGCGGCGAACAGGTGCGCAACATGGGCACGATCGGCGGCAACATCGCCAATGGCTCGCCGATCGGCGACACACCGCCGCCATTCATCGCGCTCGGCGCGCGGCTGACGCTGCGCCGTGGAAGCAAGCGGCGCACGATCCCGCTCGAGGATTTCTTCATCGCCTATGGCAAGCAGGACCGGCAGGCCGGCGAGTTCGTCGAGGCCGTGCATGTGCCGGTTCCGGCAAACGAAACGAAGTTCGGCGTCTACAAGATCACCAAGCGCCGCGACGAGGATATCACCGCCGCCCTCGGCGCGTTTTTTCTGACCTTGGCCAGGGACGGCACCGTGGCCGATATCCGCATCGCCTATGGCGGCATGGCGGCGACGCCGAAGCGGGCTGCGGCGGTCGAGAAAGCTCTGCTCGGCAAACCCTGGACCGAAGAAACAGTCGAGGCGGCGATGGCCGAATACGCAACGGATTTCACGCCGCTCACCGACATGCGGGCGAGCGCTGAATATCGGGCTTTGGCGGCGAAAAACTTGTTGTTGCGTTTCTTTGTCGAAACCACCGGCACCAGGGCACCATTCCAGGTGTCGCGCAACGAGGCGGCATGATGAACAAGCACGCCAGCGCCAATTTAAACGCCGAAAAGATCGTCGGCGGCGTCGCCACAGACCAGCGCCATGATTCCGCGCACAAGCATGTCAGCGGCAGCGCCGTTTACATCGATGATATGCCCGAACCGGCGGGCACGCTGCATGGCTGCCTCGGCTTGGCCACGGCCACGCATGCCGCCATCGCCAAAATGGACCTGTCGGCGGTGCGCGCCGCCCCCGGCGTGATCGACGTGCTCACGGCAAAGGATGTGCCGGGCGAGAACGACATTTCGCCGACCGGGCGCCATGACGAGCCGGTACTCGCCGACGGCGAGGTACAGTTTTTCGGCCAGCCGATCTTTTGCGTGATTGCCGAGACGCGCGAGCAGGCGCGGCGCGCCACCAGGCTGGCAAGGGTCGAATACGAGGAATTGCCTTTCGTCACCGACATCGGCACGCTTGATCCGAGCAAGGACAAACTCGTCACGCCGCCTCTGACGCTGAAGCGCGGCGACGCGGCTGCTGCGATCCGTCAGGCCCCCCGCCGGCTGAAAGGAAAAATGCGCGTCGGCGGCCAGGAGCATTTCTACCTCGAAGGGCATATCGCGATGGCGGTTCCCGGCGAGGATCAGGACGTCACCATCTATTCCTCGACGCAGCATCCGAGCGAAGTCCAGCACATGGTTGGTCATGCACTCGGCGTGCCGAGCAACGCCATTACCGTGGAAATGCGTCGCATGGGGGGCGGCTTCGGCGGCAAGGAAACGCAGGGCAACCAGTTTGCAGCGCTGGCCGCGATCGCCGCCAAGAAGCATCATCGGGCAGTGAAAATCCGGCCCGATCGCGATGACGACATGATCGCCACCGGCAAGCGGCACGATTTCCTCATCGACTACGAAGCCGGCTTCGACGATGAGGGCAATATTCTCGGCGTCGACTTCATGTTCGCGGCGCGCTGCGGCTTTTCTGCGGACCTTTCAGGCCCGGTCACCGACCGCGCGCTGTTCCACTGCGACAACACCTATTTCTGGCCGGCGGTGCATGCGCAGTCGGCGCCGCTCTATACCAACACGGTCTCGAACACCGCCTTTCGCGGCTTCGGCGGCCCGCAAGGCATGGTCGGCGCCGAGCGCATCATCGACGAGGTGGCGTTTGCCGTCGGCAAGGACCCGCTTGAAATCCGCAAGCGGAATTTCTATGGAACCGCCGACCGCAACGTCACGCCCTACCACCAGGTGGTCGAGGACAACATCATCCACCGCATCGTCGCGGAACTGGAAGAAAGCGCCAGCTATGCAAGGCGCCGGCGCGAAATCTCGGCCTTCAACAACAACAGCCGCTTCATCAAGCGAGGCCTCGCACTGACGCCGGTCAAATTCGGCATCTCGTTTACCGCCACGCATTACAACCAGGCCGGCGCGCTGGTGCATGTCTACACCGACGGTTCGGTGCATCTGAACCATGGCGGCACCGAGATGGGGCAGGGCCTCAACGTCAAGGTGGCGCAAGTGGTGGCGCAAGAGTTCCAGATCGATCTCGACCAGGTGAAGATCACCGCGACGACCACCGGCAAGGTGCCGAACACCTCGGCCACCGCCGCGTCGTCCGGCACCGACCTCAATGGAATGGCGGCGCAGAACGGCGCCCGCCAGATCAAGGACCGGCTGACCGATTTCGCCGCCGAGAAATACCAGGTGCCACGCGACCAGGTGCTGTTCCTGCCCAACAGGGTGCGCATCGGCAACCAGGAGATACCTTTCGCCGACCTCGTCAAGCAGGCCTATATGGCCCGCATCCAGCTTTCGGCGGCCGGCTTTTACAAGACGCCGAAGATCCACTGGGACCGCGACAAGGGCGAGGGCCGTCCTTTCTATTATTTCGCCTATGGCGCCTCCTGCTCGGAAGTCTCGGTCGACACGCTGACCGGCGAATACATGGTCGAACGCACCGACATCCTGCACGAGACGGGCCGCTCGCTGAACCGCGCCATCGACCTCGGCCAGGTCGAGGGCGGCTTTATCCAGGGCATGGGCTGGCTGACGACCGAGGAACTGTGGTGGGATGACAAGGGCCGGCTGCGCACGCATGCGCCCTCGACCTATAAGATCCCGCTGGCGTCGGACCGGCCCAAGATCTTCAACGTGACACTGGCCGATTGGCCGGAGGCCGGTGAGCCGACGATCCATCGCTCCAAGGCGGTCGGCGAGCCGCCCTTCCCGCTCGGCATGTCGGTGCTGCATGCCCTGTCCGACGCGGTGGCAAGCGTCGCCGACCACAGGATCTGTCCACGTCTCGATGCGCCTGCGACACCGGAACGCGTGCTGATGGCGATCGAGCGGCTGAAGAAAGAGGCGAAGACCTGACTCCGGCAAAACGTGCAAAACAGGCCGAAAAGGCCTATATTTCCCGACAGGGAATGTAAAAAATGAACACGACTGTGCAAAGCCTGAAAGCCTTTCTTGGCCAAACCGGCCGGGTCGCGCTCGTCGAGGTCGCGGCGACGAAGGGCTCGACGCCGCGCGAGAAGGGCGCCTTCATGCTCGTCTCGCAAGCAGCGACATCGGGCACGATCGGCGGCGGCCAACTGGAATATATGGCCATCGACAAGGCACGGCAGATGCTGGGCTCTTTACCCTCCTCCTTGCGGGGAGGGTCGGCGAGCGGACGCCGCGAAGCGGCGTCAGCGAAACGGGGCGGGGGAGCGGCGTTCACAGATCCCTCGACGACGACGTCGTCCAACCCTATCCACAAGGGGGAGGGTGAAGACACCCGCCCCGACGCCCGCGTGATCCTCGACGTGGCGCTCGGTCCGGAGATCGGCCAATGCTGCGGCGGGCGCGTCGAGGTGTCGATCCGCCTCGTCGATGCGACGTTGGCGCAGGAGCTGATTTCGGCCGCGGAAATCGAGCAGGCTGAACTGCCTTATGTCTACATCTTCGGCGGCGGCCACGTCGGGCAGGCGCTGGCCTCCGCGGTCGCGCTTCTCCCTGTGCGTGCCGTTGTCATCGAAACACGGGCCGACGCGCTAGACGGAATGCCGGAAGCCGTCGAGACGCGGCTGACCCCGATGCCTGAAGCCGAGGTGCGCAACGCGCCTGCAGGCAGCGCCTTCGCCATCCTCACCCATGATCATGCGCTGGACTTCCTGATTGTCGCCGAAGCCCTGAAGCGTGGCGACACCGCCTATGTCGGCATGATCGGCTCGAAGACCAAGAAAGCGACGTTCAGGAACTGGTTGCTGAAATCGGCGGAGGGTACGGAAGCGCAGTTTGGCCGCCTCGTTTCCCCAATTGGCGGTGACGCCGTGAAAGACAAGCGCCCATCCGTCATTGCTGCGCTAGCGGCCGCCGAGATCATGACGGCGCTGGTCAATCACGGCGCCGCGTCAAATGCCGGACGTCAGATGCCGCATGATAGGACGTTGGCCGGGTAAGGTCACGTCGCGGCTATACCGGTTGCTTCAAGCCCAGATGGTCGCGCAGTGTGCGGCCCTCATACTCCCTGCGAAACAGGCCGCGCCGCTGCAGCTCCGGCACAACTAGGGTGGCGAAGGCATCGAGTTCGCCGGGGAAATATGACGGCATGACGTTGAAGCCGTCCGCCGCACCGCCCTCGAACCGGGCCTGGAGTTCGTCTGCGATCTGCACCGCGGTCCCGACGATGCGCCAATGGCCGCGTGCGCCGGCGAAATGGCGGGCAAGCTGGCGGATGGAAAGGCCGTCGCGGCGCGATTGCTCGGTGACCAGGGCCTGCCGGCTTTTCATGCCTTCGCTCTCCGGCAATTCGGGCAGCGGCCCGTCGAGCGGATAGCGCCGAAGATCGGAGATGCTGAGATAGCTGGACAGCAGCGCTACGCCGACGTCATCGGGGATCAGCTCCTGCAGCTCCTCGTATTTCGCCCGCGCTTCCGCTTCGGTTTCCGCCACCACCGGGGCGACGCCGGGCATGATCTTGATGTCGTCCGGTTCGCGTCCATAGGCCGCCAGACGGCCCTTGAGATCGTCGTAGAAAGCCTTCGCTTCCGCGAAAGTCTGCGCGGCGGTGAACACCACATCGGCGGTGCGAGCGGCGAGATCGCGGCCGACATCCGAGGCGCCGGCCTGAACCATGACCGGGGCGCCCTGCGGCGAACGCGGCAAATCGAGTGGATCGCACACCGAAAAGCTCTGGCCGTCATGGCCGGAGGCGCCGAGCTTGCCGTGCCAAAGCCTGGTGACGACTTCGGCGAATTCTCGTGCCCGTTCATAACGATCGGCGTGGGGTCTGAGACCCGTTGCGCCGAAGTTGGCGGCCTCGATCGGGCTGGCCGACGTGACCAGGTTCCAGCCGGCGCGCCCGCCGCTCAGCTGGTCGAGCGAAAGGAAGGTTCGTGCCAGCCCGTAAGGCTCGTTGTAGCTGGTCGAAGCCGTGGAGACGAGGCCGATGCGGCTGGTCTGGACAGCGAGTGCGGAAAGCAGGCTGATCGGCTCGAAGCCGATCGAACGCGAGGTCTGGCTGGCGATGCTGACATCGGCTTCGCGCAGGCCGGCCGCATCCTCGCAGAACAACAGGTCGAATTTCGCCGCTTCCGCCGTGCGCGCCAGCGCGACGTAATGATCGATGTCGATCCCGGCCTTCACATGGGCCTGGGGATGCCGCCAGGCGGCGATATGGTGGCCCGTCGCCCACAGAAAGGCGCCGAGCTTTATCTGGCGTGCGGTCATCGGTCGCCTCCGCCGCTGAGTCCCAGATGCGAGCGCAGCGTTGTGCCCCCATGGCTCTGTCGAATCACGCCGCGCCGCCGCAGCTCCGGCAGAACGCGATTGGTGAAATCGTCGAGCGCTGAAATGTGCGCGGACAGCCGGATGTTGAATCCGTCGCAATTGTTCGCCCGGAATTCTTCCTCCATCCTGTCGGCCAGCCCGGCGACGCCGTTGGCGGCGAGGGATATGTCAGCCAATATCCTCACGGCATCCGGTTCGCGCCCGGACGCGGAAACGCGGCGCCTGCATTCGTCATGGCGTGCCTTGCGCCGCGCTGCCTGCCTTTCGTCCAGCAGGATGACATCGGCTGTGCGCGCGGCAATGTCGAGGTCGCCTGCCGCCAGGCCGGACAGGACCAGAACCGGCGTATCCTGCGGCGAACGCGCCACGTTCAGCGGTCCGCGCACGGCGAAGAATTCGCCCTTGTGGTCGAGCTGGTGCATTTTTCCGGGATCGTGAAAGCGGCCGCTGTCTTTGTCGAACAACAGCGCGTCCGCCTCCCAGCCATTCCACAAGCCCTGGACGATGCCGATATATTCCTCCGAGCGGCGGCGAAACTCGTCGCTGGAAAATCCATCCGGCCGGCTGAAATTGGCCGCCTCGCTCGGCGCCTGCGCCATGGTTGCGTTCCATCCGGCGCGACCGTGGCTGATGATATCGAGCGAGGCGAACCGGCGCGCCAGATTGTAGGGCTGGTGGGCAACCATCGACGCGGTGGCGACCAGCCCGATTCTGCTCGTCACGGTCGCCAGTGCGGCAAGCAGGGTCGTCGCTTCGAACGGGTTGCCCGACCCGGCCCTGCCCGGCGGCGCATCGTCGAGAACAATCATGTCCAGCCCGGCCGCTTCCGCCCGCTGCGCGAAGCCGGCCAAGTCGCTGAAGGTGAGCGCGCCGGCCTGCCCGGCCGTGGAGGCAATGTTGAGCGAAACGGTGAGATGCATTGTGGCTAGCTCGTCAGTCGGCGCAAAGCCCATCGGCCATGAGGCGGCATCCGCGAACCTAAGTTCGCCTTCGCGCAAGGCAACCCTTGCGACTGGGCCAGGAGCCGCTCACTTGCCGACCAGTATGTCCTTGATCAGCCGCTGGCAGCGCTCGGCCATGAAATCCAGCAGCAGGCGCACCTTCGGGTCCTGCAGCTTCTTGTGCGGATAGACGGCGGCGAACTGCACCGGCGTCGGCGGCGTGCCGGCCAGGATGATCTTCAGCCGCCGGTCGCGAATGAACGGCTCGACCTCGAAGCGCGGCTTGTTGATGATGCCGCGCCCCGACAGCGCCCAGCCGGTCAGCACGTCGCCATCGTCCGTATCATAGGGCCCGTGCACCTCGAATTTCTGCGGTCCGTTCGGCGTCTGCAGGGTCCAGACATATTCGCGCGCGCCGGAATAGCGCAGCATCAGGCAATCGTGCTTCCTGCTGATCAGTTCCTGCGGCTCGGCCGGCTCTCCGCGCGCCTCCAGATATTTGGGTGCCGCGACCAGCACCCGCTCGCATTCCATGATGCCGCGCATCCTGAGGCTGGAATCCTCGATGATACCGAGCCGGAAGGCGACGTCGATACCCTCTTTCATGATATCGACATTGTGGTCCGAGAGCCTCAGCCGCACCTCGATATCAGGGTATTTGTCGTGGAAATCGGGAATGCCCGAGGCGACCAGGCGGCGGCCGAGGCCGAGCGGCGCGGTCACGCGGATGGTGCCGCGCGGCTGGCCGGAAAGGGCCGAGACCGCGGCCTCCGCCTCGGTGATCGCTTCCAGCACCTGCTTGGCGCCGGTGTAGAACACCGTGCCATGCTCGGTCGGCATCAATTGTCGTGTCGTGCGGTTGAACAGCCGCACACCAAGGTGCTTCTCCAGCTCCTTGATGCGGTTGGAGGCAACCGCCGGCGAAATGCGCATGTCGCGCCCGGCCGCCGACAGATTGCCGAGCTCGACGACGCGGACGAAGACGGCGATGTTGTCGAGATAGGCCATGCGGTTCAGTGGCTTTCAATCAAGCTGCGTGCGAGCAACCTAGTATTTTCCAATTTTTTTTGAAAGTCATCGCACACCTCGCCTCTTTCCGTTTGCGCGCCACACCGTAAAGTCGCTTCATCGGCAGGGACGACTTCAATGATGGATTTCGCTATTTTCTGGGACTGGCTGAGCTTTGCCGTGCGCTGGCTGCATGTCATCACCGGCATCGCCTGGATCGGCTCGTCCTTCTATTTCGTCGCGCTCGATCTCGGTTTGCGCCAGCGACCGGGCATGCCTGCCGGCGCCTTCGGCGAGGAGTGGCAGGTGCATGGCGGCGGCTTCTATCACATCCAGAAATACCTGGTCGCGCCGGCCGAGATGCCGGAACACCTCACCTGGTTCAAATGGGAATCCTACGCCACCTGGCTGTCCGGCTTCGCCATGCTGTGCGTGGTCTACTATGCCGGGGCCGACCTGTTCCTGATCGATCCCAACGTGCTGCCGATGTCTGTGCCGGTCGGGATCGTCCTGTCGATGGCGACGATCGGCGTCGGCTGGGTGGTTTATGACCTGCTCTGCCGTTCGCCGCTGGGCAAAAGCGATACAGGCCTGATGCTGGTGCTCTACTGCGTGCTGGTGTTCATCGCCTGGGGACTGACCCATCTGTTCACCGGCCGCGCCGCTTTCCTGCATCTGGGCGCCATCACCGCCACGATCATGTCGGCCAATGTCTTCATGGTCATCATCCCCAACCAGAAGATCGTCGTTGCCGACCTCATCGCCGGCCGCAAGCCGGATCCGAAATACGGCAAGATCGCCAAGCAGCGCTCGCTCCACAACAATTACCTGACGCTGCCGGTGCTGTTTCTGATGCTGTCGAACCATTACCCGCTGGCGTTCGGCACTGAGTTCAACTGGATCATCGCCTCCCTGGTGTTCATCATCGGCGTGTTGATCCGCCACTACTTCAACACCGTGCACAAGCGCGCCGGCAACCCGCACTGGACCTGGCTGGGCGCCCTTGTCCTGTTCCTCATCATCGTCTGGTTGTCCACCGTGCCGAAGGTGTTGACCGGCGAGCCGAAGGCGTCCGCCTCGGCGCAAGTCTATATCGCTTCGGCCCATTTCCCGGCCGTGCGCGACACCGTGCTCGGCCGCTGCTCGATGTGCCATTCACAGGAGCCGGTCTACGAGGGCATCTACCATGCGCCCAAGGGCGTGATGCTGGATACAGACGCCGGCATCGCCGAGCATGCCCGCGAGATCTATCTGCAGGCCGGCCGCAGCCATGCCATGCCGCCCGCCAATGTCAGCCAGATCACCGACAAGGAGCGGGCGCTGCTGGTGGCCTGGTTCGAAGGCGCGGGGAAATAAGCATGACATCGACACTTCTGCGTGGCCGCACGCTGTCCTTCGTGCGCTGGCCTGAAAGCATCGATGATCATTCCGCCTGGCGCTACGAGGAGGATGGCGGCCTGCTGATCCACGACGGCAGGATCGTCGCTGCGGGCGCTTACGTCGATGTTGAAAGGAAGGCAGGCGAGACAACGAGAAGGATTGATCACCGGCCGCATCTGCTGCTTCCGGGCTTCATCGATGCCCATGTGCATTTCCCGCAGATGCAGATCATCGCCTCCTACGGCGCGGAACTGCTCGATTGGCTGAACGCCTACACTTTCCCGGAGGAGACGAAGTTCGCCAATGCGCAGCATGGCCGGCGCGTCGCGCGGCTGTTCCTCGACGAGATGGTGCGCCACGGCACCACGACGGTTGCCGCCTACTGTTCCGTGCACAAGGCCTCCGCAGAAGCTTTCTTCGCCGAGTCGCATGACCGCAACATGCTCAACATCGCCGGCAAGGTGATGATGGACCGCAACGCGCCCGATGGCGTGCTCGACACGCCGCAATCGGGCTATGACGACAGCAAGGCGCTGATCAGGGAGTGGCACGGCAAGGGCCGGCAGCTTTATGCCATCACCCCTCGCTTCGCGATCACCTCGTCGCCGGAGCAGATGGAGATGGCCGGCGCGCTATGCCGCGAATACCCCGACCTGCACATCCAGACGCATCTGTCGGAAAACCATGCCGAGATCGCCTTCACGCAGGAGCTTTATCCGTGGTCGCGCGATTACACCGACGTCTATGAGCATTACGGGCTGTTGGGTAGAAAGAGCCTGCTCGGCCATTGCATCCATCTGTCGGAGCGGGAAGCGGACGCGCTTTCGGACAGCGGCTCCGTAGCCGTGTTCTGCCCGACCTCGAACCTTTTCCTCGGCTCCGGCCTGTTCGATTATCAGCGCTACCGCACCCGCGATAAAGCCCTCCGCATCGCCGCCGCCACCGATGTCGGTGGCGGCACCAACTATTCCATGCTGCGCACCATGGACGAGGGCTACAAGGTGATCGCGCTGAACGGCGAGAAGCTGAACCCGTTCCAGTCCTTCTGGCAGGTCACGCGCGGCAACGCCGAGGCGCTGTCGGTGGCGCAAAGGATCGGCACGCTGGAGGAAGGCACCGATGCCGATATCGTCGTGCTGGACGCCAGGGCGACGTCGTCGATGCGGCTCAGGATGGAGACCGTCGAGACGCTGGCGCAGGAACTCTTTCTCTTGCAGACGCTGGGCGATGATCGCGCCGTGCGCGAGGTCTATGTGGCGGGTCGGCCGGCAAAAACCGATTTGGCAATTTAGAACGTGACGGCGCGTTCCTTGCTTGACCCGGGCTTGACCCAGCGGCAACCATCCGTCAAAGCGTGCGGCGACGTTGAAAGGGGAACGACATGGCCGTTGCCGAAGACATCGCTCTGATCAAGAGACAGGAGGAAGTCCTTGTCTTTCCCGCCTTCGACGAGGCAGTCGCGTTCAGTGTCGGGTCCGCGATCCGCGACAGGGCGCTCACCGAGAATCTCCCGGTCATAGTCGACATCAGGACCTTCGACCGGCCGCTGTTCTACGCCGCCATGCCGGGCTCGAACGCTTCCAATCCCGACTGGGCGCGGCGCAAGATCAACGTCGTCAAGCGGTTCCTGAAAAGCACTTACCGCATGGTGCTGGAACAGCAGCGCCCCGACCGCACTTTCAAGATCGGCGAGGGCCTGGATATTGCTGACTACGTGCTGGCCGGCGGCGGCTTTCCCGTCACGGTCAAGGGTGTCGGGGTCATCGGCGTCATCGCCGTCTCCGGGTTGCCGGAGCGCGAGGATCACGGCGTGGTGGTCGATGCGCTGTGTAATCATTTGGGCCTCGACAAGCGCGAACTGGTATTGCCGCCGGAAGAAAAATCGTGACATCGGCGCCGCCCCTCATCCGCCTGCCCGTCCTTCGCAGCAGCTGCGCTGTAGCTGCTGCGGGTGGAAGTGAAACGCTCCACCGCTGGCTATCCCCCTATGCCCGTTCTTCACGGGGAGAGGGTCGGGGTGAGGCGCAACGTCAGCTCTGCAAGAATGCGCGAAACGCTGCTGGCTGCCGGATATGACCATTCTCGATCCCAAATCCTTCCTCACCTCCATCTTCAACGCCGCCGTCGCCGCCGCCGATCCGGAAAAGACCATCCGCTATCATTTGCCGGTCAGGCCCAAGGGCCGCACCATCGTGATCGGCGCCGGCAAAGGCTCGGCGCAGATGGCGGCGGCCTTCGAGAAAGCATGGGACGGCCCGCTCGAAGGACTGGTCGTCACCCGCTACGGCTATGACGCGAAATGTGAGCGCATTGAGATCATCGAGGCGGCGCATCCGGTGCCGGACGCCGCCGGGCTCGAGGCTTCGCGGCGGCTGCTCGGGAAGGTGCAAGGGCTGACCGCCGACGATCTGGTGGTGGCGCTGATTTCCGGCGGCGGTTCGGCGCTGCTGCCGTCACCGGCAACCGGCCTGACATTGGCCGACGAGATCGCCGTCAACGAGGCGCTGCTGGCGTCGGGCGCGCCGATCGCGGCGATGAACACCATCCGCAAGCATCTTTCCACCATCAAGGGAGGCCGGCTGGCCGCCGCCGCCTGGCCGGCCAAAATGGTGTCGCTGGTTGTCTCCGATATTCCCGGTGACAATCCGGCGCTGGTCGCATCCGGCCCGACCGTTCCCGACACCGGCAGCCGGGCGGATGCGCTGGCGTCGATATCAGCCTACGGCATGAACCTGCCGGCCTCGGTCATGGCGCATATCAATTCACCGGCCGCCGATGCACCAATTCCCGGGGATGAGCGCTTTTCGCGCAACGAGGTGCATCTGATCGCCTCCGCCGGCGTGTCGCTCGAAGCAGCCGCAGCGGAAGCGAGCCGACAGGGCATGGAAGCTGTCATTCTCTCGGATGCCATCGAAGGCGAAGCCCGCGAGGTGGGCGGGGTTCACGCGGCCATCGCGCGCGAAGTAGCGACACGCAATCGGCCTTTCTCAAAGCCGGTGCTGATCCTGTCCGGCGGCGAGACCACGGTGACGCTGCGTGCCAAGGGGAAAGGCGGCCGCAACTCCGAATTCCTGCTCGCCTTCGCCATCGGCATCAATGATGTGAAGGGCATTCACGCCCTGGCCGCCGACACCGACGGCATCGACGGCTCGGAGGACAATGCCGGCGCCTTCGCCGATGGTTCCACGGTCGCGCGCATACGCGCGGCCGGCATCGACGCCAAGGCGATGCTGGCAGGCAACAATGCCTGGACGGCTTTCAACGCGGTCGGCGATCTGTTCGTGCCCGGTCCGACCGGCACCAATGTCAACGATCTCAGGGCCATCCTGATTCGCTAATCGTTTGGATCAGGCAGCCATCAGCCGCTTCACCTGCTTCATGTCGTCAAGGAACCGTTCTCGCTCGGCCTCCTTGTCCGCACGGTCACGGATGCGCAGGATGAAGGATGGATGGATGGTGATGAACACACGCATGCCATCTTCCCGCTCGATCGCCTGGCCGCGCATCTTCGTCACCGGAACCGCCTTGCCGAGCAGCGACAATGCCGCCGTTGCGCCAAGCGCCACGGCAAGGTTCGGTTTGATCAGTCCGAATTCCTGGTCGAGCCACCAGCGGCACGCCTGAATCTCGCCGGCGTTCGGCTTGGAATGAATGCGACGCTTGCCGCGCGGCTCGAACTTGAAGTGCTTGACCGCATTGGTGACGTAGACTTTCTGGCGGTCGACCCCGGCGTCGTCCAGTATGGCGTCGAACACCCTGCCGGCCGGGCCGACGAAGGGAGCGCCGGCGAGATCTTCCTGATCGCCGGGCTGCTCGCCGACGAAAATCACCTTGGCGCCGTCAGGCCCTTCGCCGAACACGGTCTGCGTCGCATCGCGCCACAGCGGGCAGCGGTGGCAAGCCTTCGCTACCTCACGCAGCTCCGAGATCGAGGTGACATCTGGCAGTGGCTCGTCGGACGGCCCGGAAATGCGCCTGGCCGGCCTCTTCGCTTCATGCGTTTGGCCTGTGGTCGCCATCATCCTGTCCTGTCGGTTCTGACACTGAAATGGACGGGAAGGGCGATGGTTCCTCCGAGGGCTCAGACCTCGTGCAGATAGAGGTGATAGTCCAGCTCGCTGACCGTGCGCGCCACGCGCAGGTATTCGGACTGCTTGATCGCCACGAAGGTGCGGTGCAGGTCTTCGCCAAGCGCGCCTTTGAGGAAGCTGGACGCTCTGGCCGCCTCGATCGCCGCGCGCCAGTCGACCGGCATGGTCGTGCGCGTCACCGCCGCCTCATAGCCGTTTCCGGTCGTCTCGGGGCCGGGGTCGAGGCCTTCGTCGAGCCCTTTGACGATGCCGGCAAGCACGGTTGCCGCGATCAGATAGGGGTTGGCGTCGACGCCCGACGGCCGATGCTCGATGCGCCGGTTCCTGGCGTCGCCCGCCGGCACGCGCAGCGCCACCGACCGGTTGTTGACGCCCCAGGTCGGCGCCACCGGTGCATAGGATTGGGAGACGAAGCGCCGCCAGGAATTGGCGTGCGGCGCAAACACCAGCATCGATTCCGCCATGGTCTGGATCAGGCCGCCCAGCCCGCGCAGCAGTGGCAGCGACCAACTCTCGCCACCGGCCTCCGAAAAAACGTTTCGGCTAGCCTTGTCCTGCAGCGAGACGTGGAAATGCATGCCGGAGCCGGCATATTTCTCGATCGGTTTGGCCATGAAGCAAGCGGTGACGCCATGGCGGCGCGCCTGCGCCCGAACCAGCCGTTTCAGCATGACGAGGTCGTCGGCCGCCCGCATCACATCCTTGCGGTAGTTCAGCGTCAATTCGTACTGGCCGGGCGCATATTCGGAAATCACGGTCTCGGCCGGAATGCCCTGTGCCTTGGCCGCGGCATAGATGTCGGTAAACAGCGGCTCCATGCCGTGCAGATGGTCGACCGAGTAGACCTCGGTCTTGCCCGAGACGCGGCCATCCAGCACGGCGTGCGCCGGCTGCACCTTGCCGTCGCTGTCGCGCTCATTGGCGAGGAGAAAAAATTCGAGCTCGAAGGCGCCGGCCGGGTACAGCCCCTTGGACGCCAATATGTCGACCTGCCTTGCCAGCGCCAGCCGCGGGTCCGATGACATCGGCGCGCCGTCGAGATGATACATCGCCATCAGCACCTGGCCGCGCGGCGGGTTGGTCCCGTGGAGCGGCACCAGCGTGCCAGGAATCGGCCAGGCGCGCAGATCGCCGTCGCCGGTGGTCCAGATCAGCCCGGTCTCGTGCACGTCCTCGCCGGTGATGTCGAGGCCGAGGATCGAGATCGGCATGTGCCGGCCGCCTTCGAAGATGGCTTTCAGCTCGTGCCGGCGCACGATCTTGCCACGGCCGACGCCGTTGGCATCGGTCAGCACGATATCGAAGGCTTCGATCTCAGGATGGGCGTCGAGAAAGGCCTGCGCCTCGGTGGGCGTCGAGCCCGAAGGTGAAGTCATGATGGAGCCCGGCCTGGCTTGCGCGCCTGTCTGTTCGGTGGCTTGTCTCATGCCGCAAGCTCCGCCGCAACTGCGCCGAAGGCGGTGATCAGCCGGTTGACCTGGGCGCCAGTGGTCGCCGGAGAGATCAGCATCATATTGTGGAAGGGCGCGATAAGCACGCCGCGATTGACCAGCGCGACATGGATGGCGGCTTCGAGTTCCGGCGCGTGCGCGGCCTCCGCCTCCGCCCCATTGCGCAGCGGGCCCGGCGCGCAGATGAATTCGACGCGGGCGCCGACGCGGGCGACATGCCATGGCAGGCGGTAGCGGTCGATGACCGTGGTCAGCCCGGCATCGAGCCGCCGCGCCAGATGATCCATGCGGTCGTAGTTCTCGGCCGTCATCACTTCTTCGAGCGCGGCGCGCATCGCGGCGAATTGCAGAGGATTGGCCGAGAGCGTCGTGCCCATGCCGGAATAACCCGGCTCTTTCGTCCTGTTGTAGTCGGCGTAGCGCGAGGCGACCTCTTCGCTCATGCCCCATACGCTTGCCGGTACACCACCGGCGATCGGCTTGCCTAGCACGAACAGGTCCGGCTCCAGCCCGTATTTCGCGGAATAGCCGCCCGGTCCGGTCGAGATCGTGTGTGTCTCGTCGATCAGAAGCAGCGTGCCGGCCGCGCGGGTCAGCTTTCGCAGCGCCTCGTGGAAACCGGGATCGGCCAGCACCATGCAGGAATTGGTCAGCACCGGTTCGGCGATGACGCAGGCGACATCCTTGTCCCTGAGCGCTGCCTCCAGCGCGGCAACGTCGTTGAACTCGATGACCTTGGCCGTGCGGGTCAGGTCGCGGAATTCTCCGGCCAATCCGGGCCGGTTGGCCGGCTTGCCGTCGATCAGCCGCACCATCGTCTCGTCGACAGAGCCGTGATAACAGCCGTTGAAAACCAATATCTTTTCTCGCCCGGTGACGGCGCGGGCAACGCGCAGCGCGAAGCGGTTGGCATCGGTCGCCGTCGTGGCGATCTGCCAGAACGGCAGGCCGAAGCGCTGTTGCAGCAGCGGTCCAATGGCGAGCGCATCTTCCGAAGGCAGCATGTATGTCAGGCCGCGTCCGGCCTGCCGGCGGATGGCGCGCGCTATCGCCGGCGGCGAATGGCCGAACATCGATCCGGTGTCGCCGAGGCAGAAATCGTCGAGCCTGTTGCCGTCGATGTCGGTGATCGTAGCGCCTTTGGCGCTCTCGACCAGGATCGGAAACGGCGTCGGCCAGTCGTTCATCCAGTGCATCGGCACGCCACCGAAGAAGCCGGGCAGGCCGTTGCCGGCCTTGGCCTGCGATTTCGGCCGCGCCTTGCGGAAGCTGGCGCCTTCGGTATCCCGCAATGCGGCAATGCGGTCGCGGCTGACGCCGCCAATGGACGTGTGGGCGCTGTGCATGAAACCCCTCTCTGGCGCAGTAGTGGAGTAGTGGGGTAGGCGCTCAACGGCCCGGATGCTCTAAACCCGCTCCCATATTGCCCTACTCCCCTACTCCCCTAACCCGTGATGTCGATAACGCCGCAGTCGCCGGCGGCACTGCCGAAGGCGATGCGGCGTTCTTCCCTGTCCCACATCATCGAGGTGATGGCGCCCTTGCCGGGGCGACGCAACAGCACTTCCTTGGCGTCGGAAAAACGCACCGCCATCACCATGCCGTCCTCATAGCCGATGGCGACGACATCCTGGCTCGGATGGCAGGCGACTGAGGTCACCATCGCATTGCCGCGCGTACCGAGTTCCAGCGGCGCCTTGCCCATTGGCCCGTCCTTGCCTGAAAACGGCCAGACGATCGCCGCCGGCGCGCCGGAACTCGCCAGCCACTTGCCTTTCACGCTCCATGACAGGCTTTTGACCTTGGCGGGATAGCCGCTCATGCGCATGTGCTTGCCGTCCGCCAGCTTCCAGCCGTGCAACGCGTTTTCCTGCATGGTGGTGACCAGGAAGGCGCCATCCGGCGAGAAGGTGATGCCGGTATGGGCGCCGGCCCATTCGAGCTCCACCGGCTTGCCCTCGGCGGCCGGGAAATGCAGCGTCGCGCCATTGTAGCGCGCGACGCCGAAGCGCATGCCCTTGGGCGAAAATGCCAGCCCCTCGACCGAACGCGGATGGGCGAACTCTTTTGTGTGGCCGTCGGCAAAGCGCACATAGGCGGTCTTGCCTGTAGCGTAGGCGATGGCGCCTTGCGGGCCAGCGGCGACGCTGGTGACCCACTTCTTGCCCGCGCTCGCCAATTCCTTGGCCTCGCCGCCCGCTTTCACCGCAAACACCTTGCCGTCTTCGCCGCCGGTGAGCAGCCGGTCATTGGCGGCATCGTGGAAGGCCGCGAGCAGCCCGTCATTGGCCTGCACCGTCTTGTGGCCATTGTCGAGCCGATGGACGGTGCCGTCGGCCAGCGCGAAATGCGGCACGTCGCGGAGGAAGGCGGCGGCAAGGCAATGGCCTTCGAGATCAAGCGGGGCGACGGTCGGCATGTAGGACAGGTCCATTCCAGATTGTTGCTGGTCGTCTCGGGAGCCGCCAGCGCGCCAGGCGCGGCCCCACCCTCTCCCGCAAGGGGAGAAGGAAGAGCGGGCAGCGCTACCGCCATAAAGTCCGGAAATCAAGCGGCCTGGCAGGCCTCGAAGCTCTTCTTCAGCCGTTCGGCGTCCAGTTCGCGACCGATGAACACCAGCCGGCTCTCATGCTTCTCGCCGTCTTTCCAGGCGCGCTGGTGGTCGCCCTCGATGATCATGTGCACGCCCTGGATGACGTAACGCTCGTCGTCGCCCTTCAAGGCGATGATGCCTTTCAGGCGCAGGATGTTCGGCCCCTCCATCTGGGTGACCTTCTCGATCCAGGGGAAGAATTTCTTCGGATCCATCTCGCCCCCGCGCAGCGAAACCGACTGCACCGTGACGTCATGGATGTCGGATGGGTGCGCGTGATGGTGGTGCCCATCGTGGTCATGATCGTGCCCGTCATGATCGTGGTGGTGATGATCATGGTGATCGTCATGCGCCTCGAGGAAATGCGGGTCGTTCTCCAGCGCCCTGGACAGGTCGAAGGCGCCGCGGTCGAGCACTTCCGACAGCGCCACGCCGGCGCGGGTGGTGCGATGGATCCTTGCGGCCGGGTTGATGGCGCGGATCGTCGCTTCCACCTTGGCCAGTTCTTCTGGTGTGACGAGGTCGGTCTTGTTGAGCACGACGACGTCGGCGAAGGCGATCTGGTCCTCGGCTTCCTTGGAATCCTTCAGCCTGAGCGGCAGGTGCTTGGCGTCGACCAGCGCCACCACGGCGTCGAGCTTCGTCTTGGAGCGCACGTCGTCGTCCATGAAGAAGGTCTGCGCCACCGGCACCGGATCGGCGAGACCCGTGGTCTCCACCACGATGGCGTCGAAGCGGCCGGGCCGGCGCATCAAGCCCTCGACGACGCGGATCAGGTCGCCGCGCACCGTGCAGCAGACGCAGCCATTGTTCATCTCGTAGATTTCCTCGTCGGACTCCACGATCAGGTCGTTGTCGATGCCGATCTCGCCGAATTCGTTGACGATGACGGCGTAGCGCCTGCCGTGGTTTTCCGACAGGATGCGGTTGAGCAGCGTCGTCTTGCCGGCGCCGAGATAGCCGGTCAGAACGGTTACGGGGATCTGCGTCTGTGCGTCGCTCATGGCTTGCCTCGAATGGATGGGCCTTGAAAGATTTCGGCCTCGAAAGGGATTGTCGGCTCCATATAGGATGCGCGGCGGGCTTTTGCACGAGGCAAACCGCGAATGGCTGCGGTCCAATCCATAGGTCAGCGTCTCGTCGAACTAGGCGGCTGGCGGCGCCCTGCAGGCCATGCGGTATCGGTGCGCAAAAAGAGCCTGTGGACGGCCACGGCGGGCCGATCCACCGCAATCGCTTTCGCGAAAAGTCGTTTGTCATCTAACTGAAATAATCATCTGGCATTAGCCACGGCGGGTACCGCAATGCTTGCCGGCAAAGCTGTTTCAGGCGCCGGAATCTTTTTTGATCGTCGATTGCCAACCGGCCGGCTGCGTCTATGCTGCCCGCACCGGTATGGCCGAAGAGGGATGACCATGGCCAAGGCGGACAAGACTGCGACAATGAGCCGGCTGCATTCGGCGGCAAGGCTGGCAAGAACAGCGCTTGCGGCACGGCTGCTGGCGCATGGCTTCTATGCCGGCCAGGACCAGATCATGCTGGCGCTCGACCGCGAGGACGGCCAGACCCCGGGCAATCTGGCTGGCCGGCTCGGCGTGCGCCCGCCCACCATCACCAAGACCATCAATCGGCTGCAGGCACAGGGCTTTCTGCAAAAGCGCGCCTCCGACGCCGATGCCCGCCAGGCGCATATCTTTCTCACCGACACCGGTCGCGAGACCATCCGCGCCATCGAAAAGTCGGTGAAGAAGACCGAAAAGCAGGCGCTGAAGGGCCTCGACAAGAAGGACCAGAAGGCACTGTTCAAATTTCTTGCCCGCATCGAGGCCAATCTTTCGAACGAAGACCTGGCCTTGATCGACGACGACGCCGAGTCGGACGACTGACCGCCGGTTGCGGTGATCAGGCCACCGCGGCGGACCCACGGATCAGCGAAGACCAGCGTCCCGGCGTCATGCCGAATGCCTTCTTGAATTGCCTGTTGAAGTGGCTTTGGTCGCTGAAACCGGCTTCGGCCGCGATCTGTGCCAGCGGCTCGCCGGCGGCGATCATGCGCCGCGCGCGCTGAAGCCGGCGCATCAAAAGGAAACGATGCGGGCTAGTGGAGAAAGCGGCGCGGAAATGCCTGGACAAGGCATAGCGGTCGAACCCGGTAACCGCCTCCAACTCGTCGGATCGCACGGGCCGGGCAGAGTTTTCCGTGAGATAGTCGCGCGCCAGAGCGGCCGCCCGCCAGGCCGTTCCCGGCACCGCTCTCGCCGGCTGGCCGGCATGGCGGGCGAGCCCTTGCATAAGTTGCGCCAGGAAGTCGGCGACGAACAACTCGTCGAGTTCCTCCTCCAGTGGACCCAGCGCCGAAAGCAAGGTCGCGCGCAGGCGTTCGTCCGCCACCACGGCTTGCCTGACGAAAGGCAACGATGCGCCGCCGAGGCAGTCCAGCATCAGCGACGGTTCCAGATAGAGGATCCGGTAGCGCAGCCCGTCCTCGGTTCCCGCGCCGCCATCATGCAGTTCGTCGGGATGCAGGACGATGATCTGGCCAGGCAGGCTATGCCGCACCGCACCGCGATAGCGAAAGCTCTGTATGCCTTGCAGCGTCACCCCGATCGCATAGGTGTCGTGGCGATGCAGGTCGAAGGCGCTGCCCTGGAACCGCGCCTCGATGCGCTCCATGCCGGCGGGGTCGCGGGCGGCAATGATGCAGTTTTCCGAAGCCTCCGCGCACAAACGTCCAAGACCCTGGAACGCCTGGCTGCCTAGATCGAGCGACATCGCTTCCTTTCGCCTTGAAAGGGGCATAACCACGAATGGTCACTGTCTCATGTTCGATACGAAATTTGCAATCGTGCTCAGGGATGATCTGCCGGTCTGGCAAAAACTCAACGTCACAGCATTCCTGACCAGCGGCGTCGTCGCGCAGTTCCCCGATCTCATCGGCGAGCCCTATCGTGACCGCGCCGGCAATGTCTACAACCCGCTGTCGATCCAGCCCGTCATCGTGCTGTCCGCCGACCAGGCGACACTCGGCGCAATCCACAGCCGCGCCCTGGAGCGCGGAGTAACGAGCTCGCTCTATGTCGAGGAGATGTTCTCGACCGGGTTCGACGCCGCCAACCGCGCCGTCTTCGCCGAATTCGCGCCGGAAGACGCCAAGGTTGTCGGCATTGGATTGCGCGCCGACAAGAAGACGGTCGACAAGATCACCAAGGGCGCTCGCATGCATCCCTGACGGCGCCGGCCTGAGCCTGTCGGCGCGTCTTGTTGTGCCAGCCGCTTTTGGCTTGCCGCACGCCCGCAATTGCCGCAAAGGTGGGCCTCAGCCCAGCTTTCCATTCGGCCTGCAAGTGAGTGCTCCCCAAACATCTTCAGAAAGCGCGACGCCGCCGGTGGCGATCCTGTGCATGCTTTCCACCTATGTCTTCTTCACCTTTCTCGACACCAGCAGCAAATACCTCGTCCTAGCCGGCGTCTCCGCGCTTGTCGTCGCCTGGGTGCGCTTTGCCGTGCATGTCGTGCTGGTCGGCGCGCTGTTGCGCGGCTGGCGTGAACCGGCGCGGTTCCGTCCGGCCAACCTGCCGGCTCATGTCCTGCGCGGGCTGTTCCTGTTCGGCTCGACCATCTTCAACGTGCTGGCCCTGCGGTCCCTGCAACTGGCCGAGACGACATCGATCTATTTCTTCGGGCCGATGGTCATCACCGCACTTGCCGGCCCGCTACTTGGCGAATGGGCGGGCTGGCGGCGGTGGCTGGCGATCCTGGCCGCGTTCGCCGGGGTTCTGATCATCACAAGGCCGGGAGTCGGCGTTTTCGGCATCGGCCACCTGTTCGCGCTCGGCTCGATGCTGTCGAACTGCTTCTATGTGATCATGACCCGGCGCATGTCGGCGACCGAGACATCGGAAAGCCTCATCCTGTTTTCGGCACTGGCCCCGGCGGTGGTGCTCCTGCCCATGCTGCCGTTCTCGTTTTCCCTGCCGCATGATGGCTGGCACTGGTTCATCCTGCTCATGCTCGGCGTCTTTGGCGGCGTCGGTCATTGGCTTCTGGTACAGGCCTATCGCATGGCCACCACCACCGCGCTCGCCCCCTATCCCTATTCGCAGATGGTGTGGATGATCCTTTCCGGGCTGATCGTCTTCAAGCAGTTCCCCGACCGCTGGACGCTCGTCGGCGCCGCCGTCATCGTCGCCAGCGGTCTCTACATCGTTCATCGCGAGCACCGGCTGCGCCTGCGCAATCGTGCGGTGCTGGACGTCGAGGCGGAAGCGCTGGCAAAAAAACTTTGATTTAGCCTCGAAGGGTGGCATAAGGCCGCCTTTAAACAGTTTAAAAAAAACGACGGGGGAGGGGAAGGCTGGCACAGAAGATCAAGCTGTCGACGATCGCGGATGCGCTCGGTGTGTCCACGGCCACGGTATCGCTGGCGCTGCGCGACAGCCCGCTGGTCGCAGGCGGCACCCGCGACCGCATCAAGGAACATGCCCGCGCCATCGGCTACATCTACAACCGCCGTGCCGCCAGCCTGCGCACCTCGCGTTCGGGCATTGTCGGTGTCGTCGTGCATGACATCATGAACCCGTTCTTCGCCGAGATCCTGCGCTCGATCGAAAGCGAGCTCGACCGCAGCCGCCAGACCTTCATCCTGTCCAATCACTACGACCAGCTCGAGAAGCAGCGCACTTTCATCGACACGCTGTTGCAGCTCGGTGCCGACGGCGTCATCATGTCGCCGGCCATCGGTACTCCGGCCTCGGATATTCTGATGGCCGAGGAAAACGGCCTGCCGGCGGTGCTGATCGCGCGCACCGTCGAGGGCGCCGACGTGCCGGTTTTTCGCGGCGACGATGCCTATGGCACGGGGCTTGCCACCAATCACCTGATCTCGCTCGGCCACAAGCGCATCGCCATGATCGGCGGCACCGACCAGACCTCGACCGGCCGCGATCGCTACCAGGGCTATGTCAACGCCATGGAGGCCGCCGGGCTGGAAGTGCGGCCGGCCTGGCGCATCCCCGGCCCGCGCACCAAGCAGGCTGGCTTCGAGGCCGCCGGACAGTTTCTGGCCCTGAAGGACAAGCCGACAGCCGCCTGCTGCTGGAACGACCTCGTCGCCATCGGCCTGATGAACGGCATCGCGCGCGCCGGCCTGGTGCCCGGCCTGGACATATCGGTCACCGGCTACGACGATCTCGAGGAGGCGGCAATCGCCACGCCGGCGCTGACCACCGTGTGGAACGGTCAGCGCGAGGTTGGCCGCCGCGCCGCCAGCGCCCTGCTCGACAAGCTGAACGGGCAGACGGTGCGGCCCTCTCAGGAACTGATCAAGCCGGAACTGCATGTGCGACAGTCGACCGGCAAGCCGGTGGAGCGTGCATGACAAAGCCCGAGCAACTGCAAACCGTCGCCATCCTGGTGCCGGGGCATTTCAACGACCACGCGGTCGAGCGCATCGACCGGACATTCAGGCGTGTCGGGATCGAGCGCGCCGACCCGTCCCTGGTCACCGATGAAATGCGTGACAACGTGCGCGCCATCGCCTCGTTCGGCGGCATCAGCGCGGCCTTCATGGATGCATTGCCCAAGCTTGAGATCGTCGCCAGTTTCGGTGTTGGCTACGATTCGGTCGATGCCCGCCACGCTGGCGATCACGGCATCATGGTCACCAACACGCCGGATGTGCTGACCGAGGAGGTCGCCGACACCGCCATCGGCCTGCTGATCAACACCGTGCGCGACCTGCCGCGCGCCGAAGCCTGGCTGCGCGACGGCAGCTGGCAGCGCAAGGGCAACTATCCCTTGAGCCGGCTTACCTTGCGCGGCCGCAGCGCCGGCATTTTCGGCATGGGCCGCATCGGGCTCGCCATTGCCCGCCGGCTGGAGGCGTTCGGATTGCCCGTCGCCTATCACAACCGGCGCCGGGTCGAGGGCCTGTCCTATCCCTATCATCCGACGCTGAAGGGCCTCGCCGAAGCAGTCGACACGCTGATTTCGGTGGTCCCGGGCGGCGCCTCGACGGAAAAGGCGGTCGATGCCGAGATACTGTCGGCGCTTGGCGCCAACGGCGTCTTCGTCAATATCGGGCGCGGCAGCACGGTCGACGAGGCGGCGCTTGCGACAGCCCTCGCCAAGGGCACTATCGCCGCCGCCGGGCTCGATGTCTTCGCCGACGAACCGAACGTGCCGCGGGCGCTGCTTGACGCGACCAATGCCAGTCTGTTGCCGCATGTCGGTTCGGCGTCGGAGCACACACGTCGCGCCATGGCGGATCTGTGCGCCGACAATCTGGTGTCCTGGTTCAGCGAGCGCCGGTCGATCACACCTGTGCCCGAGACCGCGCATGTGAAGGCGCGCTGCTGAGCGGTCGGGCTGCCATATTTATTAACGTCAGCTTAACCCTTTGAAATCATTCTTCATCCTGTCCGTACGCATGGATGAGGATCAGCATGAAAACGCTTTCCGTACTGATCGGAGCCGCCGCCCTGTTTGGCGGCGTTCAGCTGTTTCATGGCGGCAGTGGCGAAAGCGTCGCTGAAGAGGCCGCGCCGCCCGACACCTACAGGCTGGTCGCCAATGGTGATGAGGGGGTTTGCGCAATCAAACGCGGCGCCACCGTTTCGGACGGCCTGTCGCTTTTGACGGTGGCTCCGAACTGCCGCCGACTCATGCCAGGCATCGAGCGGGCGAAATTCTGGCGCGAGCAGGAGGACGGCACGGTCGCCTTCAGCGTCAACGGCGTCGATCCGATCGTCACCTTCGCGGTCGCCGATGGCGACGGATTCGAATCCTACGCTCCCGCACTGCCGCTGCTGTCGCTGGCGGCCGCCGGGGACCCGAGCACCGACGACTGATTACTCCGCCGCCGCGCGGGCGCCGGCTTTGGCAGCCGCATGCAGGCGAACCGCGTCGCCGAAGGCCCGGAAGATCTTGGCCGAGTTACTATCCGACTTGACCCAGTATTCGGGATGCCACTGGACGCCGACCGCGAAAGCGCGGGCATCCTTTACAGAGACCGCCTCGACGGTGCCGTCGTCGGCCACGGCTTCGATCTGCAGCTTCGAACCAAGCCGGCCGATTGCCTGGCGGTGCAACGAGTTGACCTTCATGTCGCCGGCCCCAAACACACCGGCCAGGCAACTGCCCGCCTTGATCGAAACGGTCTGGTGAATCGCGAAACGTTCGTCCTGATTGTCGCTCACCGGCGCGCGGTGGTCGAGCGAGCCTTCACGCTCCTGGATTTCGGTGCCCAGCGTGCCGCCCAGCGCCACGTTCATCTCCTGGATGCCGCGGCAGATGGCAAGCAGCGGCACGCCACGCTCGATCGCTTTGCGAATCAGCGGCAAGGTGGTGGCGTCGCGTGCCGGATCATACGGGCCGTTCGCCTCGCTGGCATCGCCGCCATAGAGCGAGGGGTCGACATTGGATTTCGAGCCGGTCAGCATGACGCCGTCGACCGACGACAGCAGCTCATCGAAATCGAGCCGCTCGCCGAACGAAGGCACCAGCACCGGAAACACGCCGGCGCCGGCTATCGCCGCCTCCAGATATTGCTGTGGGGCGGCATGCCAGGTGTAGTTGTCGAATTGACGGACGTCGGTCGATATGGCGACGAGCGGCTGCTGCATTTTGGCTTTGTTTTCCATCTGGGCCGGGGAATCCTGCCTTCAAAATAGGCGATCCCAGCACATTTTTCCATGACAAGTTTCGGTCCGTCGGATGGGCCACCAAACGGCCCGTTAGACTATAGTTGCAAGGCCCTGCGCACACGCCGTCAAATCAGGCCGCCACGCTGGACTCGACTCCTTGCCCGTGTATTGTTTCGCCCAGCCGTGCGGGCATCGAGCATGCGCCGCACGTCGGTTTGTTGATCCAAAAGGGAGGACTTCATGGATCGTCGTTCATTCATCCGCAAGGCCGGGACGACCGGCGTTGGCGCCGCTGTGGCCGCCGCCACGCTCGCCGCGCCGGCCATAGCCCAGTCCAATCCAAAGGTGACGTGGCGGCTGGCGTCGTCCTTTCCCAAATCGCTCGACACGATCTATGGCGGCGCCGAGGTCTTCTCAAAGATGCTTTCGGAAGCCACCGACGGCAACTTCCAGATACAGGTCTTCGCCGCTGGCGAACTGGTGCCCGGCCTTCAGGCGGCCGACGCCACGACCGCCGGCACGGTCGAGGCCTGCCACACGGTGGCATATTATTACTGGGGCAAGGATCCGACCTGGGCGCTGGGCGCGGCGGTTCCGTTCTCGCTCAACGCGCGCGGCATGAATGCCTGGCACTATCATGGCGGCGGCATCGACCTGTTCAACGAATTTCTCGCCACGCAAGGCTTGTTCGGCCTGCCTGGCGGCAATACCGGCGTGCAGATGGGCGGCTGGTTCCGCAAGGAGATCAACACGGTGGCCGACCTTTCCGGCCTCAAGATGCGCATCGGCGGCTTCGCCGGCAAGGTTGTGCAGAAGCTCGGCGTCGTGCCGCAGCAGATCGCCGGCGGCGACATCTACCCGGCGCTTGAAAAGGGCACCATTGACGCAGCCGAATGGGTCGGCCCCTATGACGACGAGAAGCTCGGCTTCTATAAGGTTGCGCCCTACTACTACTATCCAGGCTGGTGGGAAGGCGGCCCGACCGTCCACCTGATGTTCAACAAGGCGAAATACGAAGAACTTTCGCCGACTTACAAGTCGCTGCTGCATACCGCCGCGCAAGCCGCCGATGCCAACATGCTGCAGAAATACGACTATCTCAATCCTGCGGCGGTGAAGCGGCTGGTGGCCGGCGGCGCCAAACTGCGTCCGTTCAGCCAGGAGATCATGTCCGCCTGCTTCGAGAAGGCCAATGAGGTCTACGCCGAAATGGAAGCCTCGAACGCGCCGTTCAAGAAGATCTGGGACTCGATCAAGGGCTTCCGTAAGGAGCACTATCTCTGGGCGCAGGTGGCCGAGTACAATTACGACACCTTCATGATGGTCCAGCAGCGCAACGGCAAGCTGTAAGGTTTTCTGCCTCCTTTCGAAGACCCCGGACTCGGTAGTCCGGGGTTTATTCGTTGGGCGTCGGTGCTGGAAACATCGATAGTCGAAGGCGTCGAAACTTGCGCCGCAAGGCCGGGGGTCGAACGGGTTCGAAGCGACAGCGGCACTCAGCCTCGGTCCGGCACCACCACCACCTTGACCTCGCCGGCGGCAGGCGGGTTGGCGATTACCGCGGCGGCCTCTTCCAGCGGCACCTGCCTGGAGATCAGCCGGTCGATCTCGATCGCGCCCGAAGCGATCAGCTCGGCAGCGCGGCGGTGCGTGTAGGGATTGAGGAAGGAGCCGAGAACCTTCAACTCGCGAAACAGAAGATCGAAGGGCTCGAACGCCGCCTTCATGCCTTGCGGCACCACGCCGACAATGACGACCGTGCCGCCGGCCCTCGCCAGCCGCAGCGACTGCTCGACCGTTTCCTGGACACCGGCACATTCGAGCACCACGTCGACACCGCCGGGCACCAGTCCCGCTGGCCCGGAGATGGCGTCGATGACGTCGGCGGCGCTTGCGTCGACCGTTGCTGTCGCGCCGAGCTCTTCCGCCAGCGCGCGCCGCGAAGCCTGGCGCGTCGACAGGATGATGGTCGTCGCACCTGCAAGCCTCGCCAGTTGCACGGTGAGCAGGCCGATCACGCCGCCGCCAAGTATGGCGACCGAGGAGCCGGGCTTGATCTCGGCCAGATCCACGCCATGCAGGCAGCAGCCGAGAGGCTCGCAGAAGGCGCCGTGCGTCGGCTTCAAGTCCGCGGGCAGGATGAAGGCCTGTTTCTGCGGCAACACAACGTAGTCGGCGAAGCCGCCGTCGCGATGGATGCCGATGGCATTGAGATTGCTGCACAAATTGATGCGGCCGGCATGGCAATGGCGGCAGCGTCCGCAGGCGATGTTGGGATCGCCGGTGACGTGGTCGCCGATCGAGAAGCCGCTCACGGAATGTCCCATTGCCTCGACGATGCCGGAGAACTCATGTCCGGGTGTTACCGGCGGCCGGCAGGGAAACTCGCCGTGGAAGAGATGCCGGTCCGTGCCGCAGACGCCGCAGGCCTCGATGCGCACCAGCAGATCGTCAGGCCCGGGAACCGGCTCGGCGACCTCGCGCAGCGTGATGCTGCCAACCGCTTCCAGCCGTACCGCTTTCATGGTTTTGCGACCTCCGGCATCAGTTGAAATTCGGCGGCTGCGACAGATCCGGCTGTGGTGCCGCCGGTTTGGCGGGCGCCGTGTCGCCGAAGTTCGGCGGTTGCGACAGGTCGGGTGCGGCAGGCGCGGCGGGCGGCGCGGCGCCAGTGGCGGGTGCGGTTCCGGTACCGGCCGGCGGCGTGCCGAGCGGCGTCAGTCCCGGCACCTCCGGCACCGTATAGTCGATCGTGCCGGAATCGACCGCTGTGCCCTTGTAGTGCATCACCATTTGCGGGAAGGCGATGGTGAGCCCGATCATGGTCACCTGGATGCAGACGAACGGCACGGCGCCCCAATAGATCTGACCCGTGGTCACCGGCGCGATCTGCTTGCCGGTCAAGCGGTCGAGATAGGGCACCCGGGCGGCGACCGAGCGCAGGTAGAACAGCGCGAAGCCGAAGGGTGGATGCATGAAGCTGGTCTGCATGTTGACGCCCAGAAGCACGCCGAACCAGATCAGGTCGATGCCGAGCTTGTCGGCGGCCGGTGCCAGCAACGGTACGATGATGAAGGCCAGTTCGAAGAAATCGAGGAAGAAGGCAAGCACGAAGACCAGGATGTTGACGCCGATCAGGAAGCCGACCTCGCCGCCCGGCAGCGAGGTCAAGAGATGCTCGACCCAGATGTGGCCGTTGACGCCGTAGAAGGTGAGGGAGAAGACGCGCGCGCCGATCAGGATGAACAGCACGAAGGACGACAGCCTTGTCGTCGAAGCGAGCGCCTGCCTGACCACGTCGAGCGACAGCCGGCCTTTGATCGCCGCCATCGCCAGCGCGCCGACAGCGCCCATGGCGCCGCCCTCGGTTGGAGTGGCGATGCCAAGGAAAATGGTGCCCAGCACCAGGAAGATCAACGCCAATGGCGGGATCAGCACGATCACGACCTGCTGCGCCAGCCGCGACATCATGTTGATTTTCAGGCGCTGATCGGCGATCGCAACGATATAGATCACGGCCACGCCGATGCTGGCGCCGAGGATGTCGGCATTGTCGCCATGGGTCGGTGCGAGATAGCGGTAGGCCGCGTAGGAGATCGCCACCGCCGCCAGCAATGCCACCAGCAGCGACACGACGCCATGGCCGAGCGTGCGTGCTTCCAGCGGCAGCGCCGGCATCGAATTCGGCCGGACGATCGTCATGATCAGGATGTAGAGCATGTAGAGGCTGGTCAGCACGATGCCGGGGATCAGCGCGCCCGCATACATGTCGCCGACCGAGCGGCCGAGCTGGTCGGCGAGCACGATCAGCACCAACGACGGCGGGATGATCTGGGCGAGCGTTCCGGACGCGGCGATGACGCCGGACGCCAGCCGGCGGTCATAGCCGTAGCGCAGCATGATCGGCAGCGAGATCAGCCCCATGGCGATGACCGATGCCGCCACCACGCCGGTCGTCGCGGCCAGCAGCGCGCCGACGAAGATCACGGCATAGGCAAGCCCGCCGCGGATCGGCCCGAACAGCTGGCCGATCGTATCGAGCAGGTCTTCCGCCATCCCCGATCGCTCGAGCACGATGCCCATGAAGGTGAAGAAAGGGATCGCCAGCAGCGTGTCGTTCGACATCACCCGGCTGCCGTAGAAATTATCCGGCAACGCATGCAGCAGCGGCCAGGCGAGATTGATCGAGCCGCCCGAATAGGGTGAGACCAGCACGCCGATGAAAAAGAACAAAAGTCCGTTGGCGGCGAGCGAGAAGGCGACGGGATAGCCGATCAGCAGGAAGAGGACCAGCGAGGCGAACATGATCGGCGCCATGTTCTGGGCGATGAACTCGATCACGAGCGCACCTCGTCGGCCAGTGCCTTGGCTTCGAGTTCCGCCTGCTCGTGCGCCGATATGAACGGGGTCGGGTCGTCCATGTCGCCGCGCATGATGGCGATCTTCTTGATGATTTCGGAGAGGCCCTGCAGCGCCAGCAGGAAGAAGCCGACCAGCAGGATCGCCTTTGCCGGCCAGATGATCAGCCCGCCGGAATTGTTCGACATTTCACCGCTGCGGAACGAAAGCGACACGTAGGGGACGAAATAGATCACCATCAGCGTCACGAACGGCATCAGGAAAAAGACATGGCCGAAAAGGTCGATCCAGTGCTGCACGCGGCGCGGGAACAGGCCGTAGACGATGTCGATGCGGATATGGTCGTTCTGCTTCAGCGTATAGGCCGCCGCCAGCATGAAGGCGGCGCCGAACAGGTACCATTGCAGCTCCAGCCACGCATTCGACGAGGTGTCGAACACCTTGCGGATGGTCGCGTTAGCGGCGCTCACCAGGATTGCCAGCAGGATCAACCACGATATCCATTTGCCGATGAACTCGTTCACACGGTCGATCGTCCTGGATAGAGCGAGAAGCCCTGCCATGCATTCCTCCCTGTTGGCCGAGGCGCGACGGCTCCCCCTTGTTTTCCGCCGCGCCGCTGTGGCCTAACCGTATGCCGTGCGTGGCAGGACGGGTCAACACAGGAGCGGCGCTGTCAACGCGGTTGTGAGACGAGGAAGCCGACGAAGCGCAGGGCTGCGGCGCAGGGCTCGGAAAACCGGAACCGGCTTCCGGCAGGGTTCGTGGGCAAAATCAAAGCGTTAAGGAGATCGTTTCGTTGCCGAAACAGGCTCATCGGTGGCAGGCGTCATGCAACCAAAGTCTGATGCTGATCAAGCGATCTTGGTCTGGTCGCGGCCAGCGCCGATCAGCACCAGCATGGCGACGAGGAACAGGTACATCCATGCGTCGCGCCATTCCACCGGGAAATAGCCGGCCCACAGCGACTCGGCCATGCCGAAGGCGGCAGCGCCCAGGGCCGCCCGCGGCGGTGAGAGATAGCCGCCGACCGCCGTCACGAACAGGATCTTCAGCCCGTAGACGAGGCCGGAACCGAAACTGACATTGCCGTAATAGAGGCCGGCCATGACGCCGGCCAGCGCGGCGCAGAAACCGCCGAACAGCACTGCGTGGCGGAACACGGCGCGCACATCGACGCCGCACATGGCGGCCGCCTTGGGATCGTCGGAGACGGCGCGCCAGCGCCGGCCGAAATTCGAATGGGCAAAGGCCCATGCCGCAAGCG
Organism: Mesorhizobium sp. B2-5-11; assembly: GCF_006440835.1. NCBI lineage: Bacteria > Pseudomonadati > Pseudomonadota > Alphaproteobacteria > Hyphomicrobiales > Phyllobacteriaceae > Mesorhizobium > Mesorhizobium sp. B2-5-11. The sequence goes on along the minus strand of NZ_VFUK01000006.1, from coordinate 392,605 downwards.
CCACCGCCGCCAGCACCACGGCGCAATCGAGCAGCTGGATCAGCGTCAATGTCGCCTTGAAGCGGGCATCCTGCGCGAAAACGACAGGCTGCGCCAGCATAGGCGGCAGCCACAGATCATGCGTGTCGGCGGCGATGCGGCTTGCTTCCGACAAAACCAGCAGGATGCCAAGCGTGGTCACCACGATCGCATTGGGCGAGCGGTCGGCCAGCGGTTCGAAGACGCTGCGCGACAGGACGCGGCTGATGAGCGCGGCGTAGAGGAAAGCCGCTGCGACGCCGAGCACCACCGCCGCCGTCAGCGTCAGCCACAGCACCTGGTAGCCGAAGGCGGCGGTCAGGATCATCGTCTGTCCGCAAAAGGCGAACAGCGCGCCATAGGCCAGGTTGGTGCGGTGCAGGATGCCGTTGGTCAGCACATAGCCGAACGCCAGCAGCGCATAGAGTGCGCCTGAATGCAGCCCGTTCAGGACCTGCTGGAACAGATACAGCATGCGAAAATCCTCGGGGCATGTCGCCCAAAGCGCATAGCGGTTTTGGGACGACGATACGCTCCAGACAGAGAGCGGCAATACCCGCTTCAGGGCAGACTTGCATCGTCGAATCTAACTTGTCAAATGCCATTTATCGGTTAGATTTCGGACATGACGGTATCCTGGACCCCGCACCGCTTCACCGGCGGCCTGCTCGCGCTCGACACGGCGAACACCGTCGTACTGCGTGCCGATCCCAAGAGGACCTTCGACCGTTTTGACGATCCGCGCGAGATCGCCCGCTTCGCGGACGCGGCGAGCGGCTTTCGCGCCGCCGAGCTTGGCGGCAGGCGGCTGGCGGTCTCCGCGCCGACTGCAATCGCGCCGGTCGTGCTGGCGATTCGCGAGGCGACGGACCGGTTGTTTCGCCACGCCGTGTTGAGGGGCGCCGTCGCCACCGATCATCTCTCAGGCTTGCTGGGGGCCTGCGCCGGCGGTCTTGCCGGCAGCCGGACCGAGATCGTAGCGCCCGGAAAGCCGTTCGGCGATCCGGCAACGCCGATCGCATTCGAAGCGGCACTGGCGGTTTCCGCCCTGTCGCTGCTGCGCAACGACACGGTCGCCAGGCTCAGGATCTGCCCCAACTGCACCTGGCTGTTCGTCGACCGCAGCCGCAATTCCAGCCGCCTGTGGTGCGACATGGCGGTCTGCGGCAACCGCCAGAAGGCAAGCCGCCACTATCGCCGCCGCAGGGCGGCCAATGAGGTCAACAATGTCCAGGATTAGCTCTCGTTCAGCCCTGCTCGGCATGGCGCTGATCGCGGCGATGGCGCTCGGCGCCTGCCGCGACACCGGCAAGGACGGTGAAGGCAAGTTGTTCGAGATTTCGGGCAAGATATTCGTCTTCAACTATCGTCTTGCCAGGGCGACCTATGTCGTGACGCTGCGGCCCCTGCGCCCGATGGGAGAGGGCCAGGTCGCGGTCGCCAGCTTCCAGGATCCGGCCGGCGGCGCGCCGTTGGTGGTCGAGCAGAAGGTCTGGCCCAAGCTCGACAAGGTGACGCTGGAGAGCCCGGCTTTGACCTGCGTCGTCAAGAACAAGCCTTATACGATCGCCATCGCCATCAAGGGCTCCGACGGCGCGGTCCTGCAGAAGATCGACACCACGCTGATGTCCACCGAAGACCAGTCCATCCTGCCCGATCGGCCGCTCGTCATTGACCAGCTCTACACCGCCAATCCCGATCTCGTCGGCCACCCCGACGGCAAGCTGCCGGGCGAGCCGAAGCCCGACTGCTCCAAGGGCACCTGACGCTCGCCGCCAAGCCGAAAGGCAAGCGAAATTTTCGTACGCCGGACATTGCTCGCGGGGCGATTTCATACCGGGCAAGGGATGACGGCGGATCGTTCGTTGCGCGTTGCCTGGCACGTCCGATTTCGTTTGACCTGTCTTGCAAGGGGAGAAAGGATGCGTCATCCGATCCCGACGCTGGCTGCCTGCCCCCGCGCGGCCTCCGCAGAGGAAATGCCTGATGACGCTGCACGACGTCGCGCTCGACGACAAGTTCGACCTGGGGAAGGAACGCATCTTCCTGTCCGGCGCCCAGGCGGTCATCCGCATGCTGCTGATGCAGCGCGAGCGCGACCGCCGCGCGGGCCTGGACACGGCCGGCTTCGTCTCCGGCTATCGCGGTTCGCCGCTGGGCGGCCTCGACATGCAGCTGTGGAAGGCAAAAAAACAGCTCGCCCAGGCCGACATCGTCTTCCAGCCCGGCCTTAACGAGGAACTCGCCGCTACCGCCTGCTGGGGATCGCAGCAGGCGGAACTGCTGGGCGAAGGCACCCATGACGGCGTTTTTTCGGTTTGGTACGGCAAGGGTCCGGGGGTCGACCGCTCCGGCGACGTCTTCCGCCACGCCAATCTGGCCGGCTCGTCGAAACATGGCGGTGCGCTCGCTTTGATGGGCGACGACCACATGGCCGAATCCTCGACCAACGCGCATGCCACCGAATTCCTGTTCGTCGACGCCATGGTGCCGATCCTCAACCCGGCCGGTGTCCAGGAGATAATCGATTACGGGCTCTACGGTTTTGCCATGTCGCGCTTCGCCGGCACATGGGCGGCCATCAAATGCGTCAAGGACAACATCGAATCGACGGCCTCGGTCGATGCCTCGATCGAGCGTCTGAACATCGTTAATCCCGAGTTCGACATGCCGCCCGGCGGCCTCAACATCCGCCACGAGATCGACATGCTCGGCCAGGAGGAGCGGCTGCATGAGTACAAGCGCGCCGCCGCGTCGGCCTTCATCCATGCCAACGGGCTGAACCGCGTCGTCTATTCGGGCGGCCGCAATCCCAGGATCGGCATCATCACCATCGGCAAAAGCTATCTCGACGTCCGCCAGGCGCTCGAGGATATCGGCATCGACGAGGCGGCCGCCGGCCGCATCGGCGTGCGGCTGTTCAAAGTCGGTTGCCCCTGGCCGCTCGATTTCCAGCACATTGCCGAGTTCGCGCGCGGCCTCGACACCATCGTCGTCGTCGAGGAGAAGCGTTCGCTGATCGAGGTGCAGCTTCGCGAGAGCCTCTACGGCACCGCCACGCAGCCCGTCATCGTCGGCAAGAGGGACGAGCGCGGCGACTGGCTGTTTCCGGCCAAGGGCGCGCTCGACCCAAACGAGATCGCCATTGCCCTTGGCGAAAGGATCGTGAAAACCATCGGTCCGTCGGAAGAGATTTCAGCGCGGGTGGCGAAGCTGCGCCAGTTCCAGGCCATGCTCGCAGACGCGTCGGACATCGGCTCCCGCACGCCCTTCTTCTGCTCCGGCTGCCCACACAATTCCTCGACCAAGGTGCCGGATGGCTCGATCGCCGCGGCCGGCATCGGCTGCCATTTCATGGCACTGTGGATGGACAGGAATACTGTCGGCTTCACCGCCATGGGTGGCGAGGGGGCGCAGTGGGTCGGCCAGGCGCCCTTTTCCAAGCGCGACCACATTTTCCAGAATCTCGGCGACGGCACCTACAACCACTCCGGCACGCTGGCGATCCGCTTCGCGCTGTCGTCGGGCGCCAACATCACCTACAAGATACTCTATAACGACGCGGTGGCCATGACCGGCGGCCAGCCGCATGAAGGCGGCCTGACGGTGGACATGATCGCCAGGCAGGTGCGAGCCGAAGGGATCGAGCGCATCGCCGTCGTCACCGACGAACCCGACAAATATGCCGGCAAGGTCGAGTTCCCGGCCGGCGCCACCATCCATCACCGCGACGATCTCGACCTCGTCCAGCGCGAGCTGCGCGGCGTCAGCGGGGTTTCGATCCTGCTCTACGACCAGACCTGTGCCGCCGAAAAGCGCCGCCGTCGCAAGCGCGGAACCTTTCCCGATCCCGACAAGCGGGTCTTCATCAACGAACTGGTCTGCGAGGGCTGCGGCGACTGCGGCGTCCAATCGAACTGCGTCTCCATCCAGCCGGTGGAGACCGAGTTCGGCCGCAAGCGCCGGATCGACCAGTCGAGCTGCAACAAGGATTTTTCCTGCGTCAATGGCTTCTGCCCGTCCTTCGTCACGGTGCATGGCGCCAAGATCCGCAAGGCCGAAGGCATCGCCGGCAAGACCGATCCGCTCGACGGCGTTCCAGCAGCCGCCGAATTCCCGCTCGGCGAACAGGGCTGGGCGGCGATCATCGACGGCGTCGGCGGCACCGGCGTCGTCACCGTCGGCGCCGTGCTCGGCATGGCGGCTCATCTCGAAGGCAAGGGCTGCGGCATGATCGACATGGCCGGGCTTGCCCAGAAGGGCGGTTCGGTGTTCACCCATGTCCGCATCGCCCGCACGCCCGATGACATCCATGCCATCCGTGTCTCGGCCGGCAAAGCCGATCTCGTGCTCGGCTGCGATCTCGTCGTGTCGGGCGCCAAGAAGGTGCTGGCCGCGGTGCGCGAGGGCCACACCATCTTCCTCGCCAACACTGCCGAGATCATGCCGGGCGAGTTTGCCCGCTCGGCCGATTTCTCGCTGCCCATCGAACGCTTGAAGAAGGCGATCCGCACTGCTGCCGGCGACGACAAGGCGCATTTCTTCGACGCCACCCGCACAGCCACCGCCCTGTTCGGCAATTCGCTGGGCGCCAACATGTTCATGCTCGGCTTCGCCTTCCAGCATGGCGGTCTGCCGCTGTCGGCGCAAGCCGTCGAAAAGGCGATCGAATTGAACGGCGAGGCGGTGGGGATGAACATCGCCGCCTTCCGCTGGGGCCGCCGCGCCGCGCATCAGCCGGATTTCGTGCGTGGCCTCGTCCAGCCGGGCAAGGACGGCCAACCCGCCACGATTGCCCAGACGCTGGACGAAATCATTGCCCGCCGGATCGCTTTCCTTTCCGCCTATCAGAACGCCGCCTATGGCAAGCGCTACGCCGGCAGGATCGCTGCCCTGCGCGCAGCCGAAGCCAAGGCCGCGCCCGGTTCGAGCGCCGTGACGGAAGCGGCGGCCAGGAACCTGTTCAAGCTGATGGCGATCAAGGACGAATACGAGGTGGCGCGGCTCTATACCGACGGCTCCTTCGCCGCCGAACTCGGCAAGCAGTTCCAGAGTTACGAAAAACTCGAATTCCACCTGGCGCCGCCGATCCTGGGCCGTCGCGGCAATGACGGCAAACCGAGGAAATCGAGCTTTGGTCCCTGGATGATGAAAGGGTTCCGCATGCTGGCGGCGCTGAAGGGCCTGCGCGGGACAGCATTCGACCTGTTCGGCTACACCGCCGAGCGGCGCATGGAGCGGCAATTGCTGGCGCAATATGAGGCCGACCTGCAACGCGTCGCCAACTCGCTGGCGCCGGACACCATCGAGGCCGCCACGGCCCTCGTCTCGGTGCCGGCACTCATCCGCGGTTACGGCCATGTTCGGCAAGCCAGCGCTCAAAAGGCGGCCGGCGAGCGCCAAAGACTGCTCGAGCGCCTGTCCGGCACGTCAGCGAGGGTGGAACTCCAGGCCGCCGAGTGATGGCCTTGTTTACCTAAAGCCCAATTCTCCCAGTCTGTCCTGCTTTGCGCGCCTTCGGCAAGCCGCCCAAAACCGCTGTTCTAAGCCTTTCTTAAGGCGGATGTGAGATGACGAGGCCTAGCGTTGGGCCGACGACATGGGCAGAACAAAGACCGAAAACATCCCAGCGGATGTTTATATCCAGTTTGTGCGGTCGTTGTTCGACAACGCCCACATGCTGGTGATCGGTGGCGTGTGCTACTGGATCCTCGGACTAATGATCTACTTGCGCACGAACAATCCGTTGTTCCTGGCTTTCTCTTTTGTTCTGCTGTCCATCTGCCTTTACCGCTATTTCGGCATTCGCGCCTTCCGGAAGGCAGGCGGTGTAATAGCCGACGTCCAGGAGGCGCATCGGTGGGAGCGCAACTACATCCTCAAGGGCAGCGTGCAGGGCCTCACGTTGGGCGCACTGTGCTTCATATCGATCTATGTCTATCCCGATCCCTTTGCCGAACTGGCCGCGACGTCGCTGGCCATCGCGACCTTGGTGACGGTTGTTGGCCGGAACTACGGCTCTCCCATTATGGTGCGGGTTTTTTCCGTGACCTTCATTGGTCCGGCAGCACTTGCACTTTTGCTGCGCATGGATGTGCCTTCGGTCATTCTCGGGCTGATGATCATCCCGTTGACTTTCGTCACGATCAACAGCGCCGACCACGTCCGCGATGTGCTTTTCTCGGCCGTCATCGGCCACAAGGAAGCGAGGAAGCTCGCGCTCAGATTCGATCGCGCGCTCAATACCATGTCGCATGGTCTCGTCATGCTTGGCCCGGACGGTCGGGTGGCGGTCGCCAATGCCGAGGCCGCGCATCTGATGTCGCTCAAATCGGCCGATGCGCTGCTTGGGCGGTCAATCCATGGTCTCTTGATGCGCGGCGTCGTGGGCGGCATGCTGGCCCCAAAGGACTGCCGCTACATCGAAGCCCAGCTGACGCGTGCATTGCGCGAGGGCCGCGACCGTAAGGTCCTGGTTTCGCTCGCCAATGGCCAACATTACGAATTCTCCGCCCGCGAAGGCAGCCAGGAACTCGGAGTCATCACCTTCGAGGACGTGACGGCGCGCGTCGAGGCGGAAGACAAGATCCGCTTCATGGCCCGCTATGACAATCTCACCGGCCTGCCCAATCGCGCCTATTTCCACGAACTGATCGGCGAGGCGATGGCGTCAGGCGACCGTGACCGCCTCTGCGGCCTTGCCGTGCTCGACCTCGACGATTTCAAGAGCGTCAACGACACGCTCGGGCATCCGATCGGCGATGGATTGATCTACGCGGTGGCCGAGCGTCTTGCCGCCATTGCGGGACAAGGCATCACCGTCAGCCGCTTCGGCGGCGACGAATTCATGGTTTTCTTCGACCGTATAGAGGATGAAAGCCATCTGACCCTTCAGATCGACGAGATCTTTGCAGCGTTGCAAGGGGAGGTGGACGTCGCCGGCCACGGGCTGCGCATCCAGGCCAGCGCCGGCGCCGTGCTGTCGCGGGTCAGGGATACCGACGTCGACGCCATGATCGTCAAGGCGGACCTGGCGCTCTATAAGGCCAAGGAGCTCGGCAAGAACGGCTGGCGGCTGTTCGAGGCCGCCATGGACGCTGCGTTCCGCAACCGCCAGCTGATGAAGGCGGATCTGCGCAGCGCGGTGGAAGGCAAGGCCCTGCGCGTCGTCTACCAGCCGATCGTGGCGATGAGCACGATGCGCATCGCCAGCTGCGAGGCGCTGTGCCGATGGGACCATCCCGACCTCGGGCCGATTTCGCCCGGCATCTTCATTCCGCTGGCGGAGGAAATGGGCATCATTTCCGAGATTAGCACCTTCGTGCTGCAGGCAGCCTGCACCGAATGCGCCAAATGGCCGGACCACACCAGCGTCTCGGTCAATCTCTCCGCCAAGGATTTCCGCAACCGGGACGTCATCCAGAAGGTTCGCGACGCTCTGGTCAGCTCCGGCCTTGCCGCCGGCCGGCTGGAGATCGAGGTCACCGAAACTGCGCTGCTCGATGACAAGTCGCTGACACGTCAATATATCGAGGAACTGAAGCAGATCGGTGTGCGCATCGCACTTGACGATTTCGGTACCGGCTATTCGAGCCTGAGCTATCTGCATAAGCTGCCGCTCGACAAGATCAAGATCGATCGCTCCTTCCTGATGGACGTCACCCAGAGCAAGCGTTCGCTGGAGCTACTGAAGGGCATTGTCAATCTGTCGCGGCCGCTTGGACTTTCGGTGACTGTCGAAGGCGTCGAGACCTTTGAGCAGCTCAAGATCCTGGCCTTGCAAGTGAAACCGGATCTCGTGCAGGGCTTCCTGTTCGGTGCCGCGCTCAGTGCGTCGGGTATCGAGACGATGTCGAATGTCACCTGGCCATTTGCCGCTGACCTGCGTCGCACCGGTAAACGGACGGTCCGTTAGCGCCGTAATTTTCGACTTCGCTCGATTGGATTCCCCGCGCGTTGCGAATCGCAGACGCTCTTTGATGTCGAACTCGTTCAGTGTCGGGATACGGTTCCGCCGCGATTTTGCCTTTGCGCAATGCAGCTGAAAGGGTCCTCCTCAGAGTATGCAGATGTATTCGGAGGCATGATCCACGTCCTCTCAGCGGCAATCGCTCGGACGATTGCTCAGTAAGATATTCTCGGGCGACTCCCGGCCATTAAGGTTAACGGAATGTAAATCAACAAGATCTAAATTTCGGCTTGTGTCTCATTTCAACTCGAATAGCCTATCCTAGGTCGAATTCGAGGACAGACGATGGATGCTGCAACAGCTACAAGGAATGCGTCTGGCGGGGTAAGCACAGCCGGGGATTCGGTGCTGAATCGATCGATGATGCAACTGCTTGAGCATGTCGATTATCGCCTCATTACCGGGGGCGAGGATTTGGAAGCGATTTACCGGCTTCGCTATAAGTCCTATCTGCGCTCCGGCATGTGCGGCCCGCTCGCCAGCGGCATGTTCGAGGATCGCTGGGACAATCTACCCAATTCCTACCGATTCGGTGTCTATTGCTACGGCGAATTGGTGAGCACAATCCGCTTCCATTACATTTCCATCGAGCACCCGAATTCGCCCTCCGTTGATGCCTATCCGGAAATACTGATCGAGCGGCTTGCCCGCGGAGAAACCTTCATCGACGGAACCCGCTTCGCAACCGATCCTGACGCCGCGCCGGCACCCGGAGTGCTGCCGTTTCTGACACTCAGGCTTGCCATGGTGGCCTCGCTCTATTTTGGCCAGAACTCTGTGCTGACGCCGGTCAAGGTCGAGCATTCCAATTTTTATTCTCGTTACTTCAATGCCGTGCAGAGGACCGAGGCTAAGGAGTTTCCGGGCGTTCTTACCCGGATCGCCCTGTTCGAAATCCCCGCCGGCGAAAATATGCGCCTGACGCTCGAACGTTTCCCATTCTTCAGGTCGACGCCCATGGAACAGCGGTTGATGTTCGCCAATCCGGCCATCAATCGGCTGACGCCCTTGTCTATCGTGCCGACGGCGAAATATTATCGTGAGGCCGCCTGAGGCCCCTGATTTTGCAAAGCTCCGGAGCTTTCCGGCCAGATCCGCGTTTTGATGACGGCGGCGCGTTGACGCTCCGCGTCTTCATTTCGACGTATCTGCCAAAAGGACGCCGACATGCATATTTCCCAGCTCGCGCTCACGCCGCTTATCTCGCTGATCGCCGGGGTGCTGATCCTGGTCATGCCACGGCTGCTGAACTACATCGTCGCGCTCTACCTGATCATAGCCGGCCTGCTTGGATTGTTTCCGCACCTCGCCGGCTAAAGACGGACAGCGCGGTTGACGCGCCAGCCGGCTTCGTCCGGGATTGCGCGAAAACAAGCAGCCGGAGCGGTTCGGCGATTCTGCCGAACGCAGGGGCGCTTTGCTTCAAATTTCCCTTGAGGCAGTTGTCGGCTGCGATGCGGCAATAGCGCCATTGCTCTCGGCGCGGCTTTTCGCTATGTGCCTGAAAGATGTCTTCGAAGGGGTATTCCTATGGCTGAGCACACGCCGACCGGTCCTGTCGAACTGGGCGCGAAGATGGACTATGCCGAGCACGACCGCACCTATGCGGGCTTCCTCATGCTGGCCAAATACGGATCACTCTTCTGCGGCGCCATACTTCTGGCGATGGCTTTCGGTTTCTTCGCGGGCGGCTTCTTCTCGGCGACTATCCTGTTCGTCCTGATCATGGCCGTCGGCGCCTTCATTCTGCGATAGTCTTTCCAAAACCCCATTGCCTTTGACGTCGCCGGACGCCCCGGCCGACACTTTGCGCAAACAGGTTCCAGCCGAAAGGATCATGCGGTGGGACAGACGGTTTTCATCCCTCGTGAGCTCGATGCGAACGAGCCGCGCGTCGCGGCTTCGCCCGATACGGTGAAACGGCTGGCCGGCCTGGGTCTTGAAGTGGTTGTGGAGGCCGGTGCCGGCACACGGTCGCGCATTCCCGATGAGGAGTTCGCCAAGGCGGGCGCTTCGATCGGCAAGGCCGGCGATGTGGCCAAGGCCGACGTGGTGCTGAAGGTGCGCCGGCCGACTGATGCGGAGCTGAAAAGCTACAAGTCAGGCGCTGCGGTCATCGCCATCATGGATCCCTATGGCAACGATGCCGCCGTCGCGGCACTGGCCAAGGCCGGGGTGACCGCCTTTGCGATGGAATTCATGCCGCGCATCACGCGCGCCCAGTCGATGGACGTCTTGTCCTCGCAGGCTAACCTTGCCGGCTACCAGGCGGTGATCGACGGCGCTGCCGAATATGACCGGGCGCTGCCGATGATGATGACGGCGGCCGGCACTGTTCCTGCCGCCAAGGTGTTCATCATGGGCGTCGGCGTTGCCGGCCTGCAGGCGATCGCCACAGCGCGCCGGCTCGGCGCAGTCGTCACCGCGACCGATGTGCGCCCCGCCGCCAAGGAACAGGTCGCCTCGCTTGGCGCAAAGTTCCTCGCCGTCGAGGACGAAGAGTTCAAGGCGGCCGAGACCGCCGGCGGCTACGCCAAGGAGATGTCCAGGGATTACCAGGCCAAGCAGGCGGCGCTGACCGCCGAGCACATCGCCAAGCAGGACATCGTCATCACCACGGCGCTGATCCCCGGCCGCCCGGCGCCGAGGCTGGTGTCGGCTGACATGGTCGCCTCGATGAAGCCCGGTTCGGTGATCGTCGATCTTGCTGTGGAGCGCGGCGGCAATGTCGAGGGCGCCGAGGCGGGCAAGATTGTGACGACGGCCAACGGCGTCAAGATCGTCGGCCATCTCAACGTGCCGGGCCGCGTCGCGGCCTCCGCTTCGCTGCTCTACGCCAGGAACCTTTTTGCTTTCCTCGAGACCCTGGTCGACAAGGCGACGAAGACGCTTGCCATCAACCGCGACGACGACCTGGTCAAGGCGACCATGCTGACCGACGGCGGCAAGATCGTCCATCCGGCCTTCGCCAAGGCCGACCAGCAGCCGCCAAAGGGCCAATATATCGAACCGCCGGCGATCCCGGCCAGCACAATGGTCGCCGATGCTTCGGCGCCCAAGAAAGCCGCGCCCAGGAAAGCTGCCGCATCCAAGCACTCGCCGCCAAAGTCGCCCTCGCCAAAGTCGCCCTCGCCCAAGCCGAAAGGGACCGCGTGATGGATCAGACCTTGCAGAAAGCCCTCGACCAGCTCGACCAGGCAAGTGCCGCCGTCCGGCTGGCGGTGCAGAACCTGGCAAATGCTCCCGGCGGCGCTGAGGCGGCCGGCGACGCCGCGCACGCGCTGTCGGGCGGCGCCATCGATCCCTTCGTCTTCCGCCTGGCCATCTTCGTGCTGGCGATCTTCGTCGGCTATTACGTCGTCTGGTCGGTGACGCCTGCGCTGCACACGCCGCTGATGGCCGTCACCAACGCCATCTCCTCGGTCATTGTCGTCGGCGCGCTGCTTGCCGTCGGCATCGCCGCCTCCGGCGTCGCCGCGGGCTTCGGCTTCGTCGCGCTGATGCTGGTGTCGGTCAACATCTTCGGCGGCTTCCTCGTCACCCAGCGCATGCTGGCAATGTACAAGAAGAAGGACAAGTGACGTGACCGTCAATCTCGCCTCCTTCCTCTATCTGGTTTCCGGCATCCTGTTCATCCTGGCGCTGCGCGGCCTGTCGCACCCGACCACCAGCCGGCAAGGCAATCTCTACGGCATGATCGGCATGGGCATCGCCATTGCCACCACGCTGGCGCTGGCCACGCCATCGGCCGGACGCTTCGGCCTGATCGTGCTCGGCCTTGCCATTGGCGGCGGCGTCGGCGCCGTCACGGCCAGGCGCATCGCCATGACCTCGATGCCGCAACTGGTCGCCGCCTTCCACTCGCTCGTCGGCCTTGCCGCCGTGATGGTGGCGGCGGCCGCCATCTATGCGCCGGAAAGCTTCGGCATCGGCACGGCGGGCGACATCCACGCACAGGCGCTGGTCGAAATGAGCCTGGGTGTGGCCATCGGCGCCATCACCTTCACCGGCTCGGTCATCGCCTTCCTGAAGCTTGACGGGCGCATGTCCGGCAAGCCGATCATGATCGGCGGCCGCCATTTCATCAACATCGCGCTTGGCATCGCCTTGGTCGTGCTGATCGTGCTTTTGGTCACCACCGAATCGAAGCTCGTCTTCTGGCTCATCGTTGCCGCATCGCTGGTGCTGGGCGTGCTGCTCATCATCCCCATCGGCGGCGCCGACATGCCGGTGGTGGTGTCGATGCTCAACTCCTATTCGGGTTGGGCGGCCGCGGCTCTGGGCTTCACGCTCGGCAATCTGGCGCTGATCATCACCGGCGCCCTGGTCGGCTCGTCGGGCGCCATCCTGTCCTACATCATGTGCAAGGGCATGAACCGCTCCTTCATCTCCGTCATCCTCGGCGGCTTCGGTGGTGAGACCGCAGCCGCGGGCGCTGATGATGGGATCGAGCGCACGGTCAAGCAGGGCTCGGCCGACGATGCCGCCTATCTGATGATGAACGCACAGAAGGTCATCATCGTGCCGGGCTACGGCATGGCGGTCGCGCAGGCGCAGCATGCGCTGCGCGAGATGGCCGACAAGCTCAAGGCCAATGGCGTCGACGTCAAATACGCCATCCACCCCGTGGCCGGCCGCATGCCGGGCCACATGAACGTGCTCTTGGCCGAAGCCAACGTGCCTTACGACGAAGTGTTCGAGCTCGAGGACATCAATTCCGAATTCGCGCAGGCCGACGTCGCCTATGTCATCGGCGCCAACGACGTCACCAACCCGTCCGCGCGGGACGACAAGTCCTCACCTATTTACGGTATGCCGATCCTCGACGTCGACAAGGCGCGCACCTGCCTGTTCGTCAAACGCTCGCTCGGCTCCGGCTATGCCGGCATCGACAACACGCTGTTCTACAAGGACGGCACCATGATGCTGCTCGGCGACGCCAAGAAGATGACCGAGGAAATCGTCAAGGCCATGGATCACTGACCCGGTCACATCGTCCGCATGAAGAAGCCCGGCTCGCCGGGCTTCTTCATGCGGATTTCAGACGATGTTCAACGGCTGGTCAGGAACACAGCCTCCTCGTCGTCGCGCTGCCTGCCGCCGAGGGCGGCCGCGGCGCTGGCGATGAAGGCGCCGATGACCAGCGACAGGGCGCCGAGGAGCGCAAATGTGGCGCTCGCCTTCCTGGCGGTATCGGCCGCCTGCTGGGCCTTGGCCTTGGCGTCCTGCGCCTTTGCCAGCAGCGTATCGACACGCGTCTTGGCGTCTGCTTCCGACAGGCCGGTGCGTGCCGCGACCAGCTGCGACAGGTATGTCTTGTCCTCGGGCGAAACCTCGCCAGCCGCAGCGCTGGCGACCAGGATGCGCGATGCCTGCGCCGCCGCCGCCGCGTCGTTTTGCGGATTGGCTGCCGCCAGTCTCGCCGCGTCCGCCGGCCTGAACAACGAGTCCACCAGATAGGATGTGGCATTGTCCGTCGATGCCCCGCCTGCATTGGCCGATGCACCGGCCGAAGCGCCCTGGGCGGCGCCGGCGGCCACGCTGGATACAGCCTGGACGCCGGAACCCACAGCCGCCGACAGCGCCGAGCCGAGTACGCCGACGACCAGCAGCGTCGCCAGCGCCCATGCCAGGAAGCCATGAGCCGTATCCCGGAAATAAACCTCGTCGGTATGCACGCCCACCCATTTGGTGCGCAGCCGGCCGGCAAGATAGCCACCGAGGCCGGATGACAGCCATTGCACGACGATCAGCCAGACCGCGGTCGAAACCGCGAAGCTGGTGATAGAGGCGCTTGAGCCCGACCATGGCGAGACCATGCTCAACCCCAGGCCGGAGCCGAGCAGCATCAGGATGAAGGTCAATGTCGAGGCGGCGAAGGCACCGGCGATGATCGGACCCCAGCTGATAGCGGTGGCGGACGATTCCACCGCGCCGGGATCATCCGTGATCGACAGGGTGGACTGCATGACAGCCCCCTATCGCGCGAAAAGCATGATGAGAAGGATGATCGGGATTGGAACCCCGAGTAACCAGAGCAAGATGCCGCGTCCCATGGGAGCCTCCTTCGCCAGGAATTGTGATCGATACTGTCACAATGCTGGAAAGAAGCTTCCGTTCCGGCGGTTCGAATGAATCTCGCAACGGAAACACTGGCGCGACCGACGCGCGCCAATGGTCCCGGGATGACTCCGGATTAAATGTCCAGATTGGCCACCGACAGCGCGTTGTCCTGGATGAACTCGCGCCGCGGCTCGACCTCGTCGCCCATCAGCCGCGAGAACAGGCTGTCGGCGTCGGTGGCGTCGTTTACCTTGACCTGCAGCAGCGAACGCACGTTCGGATCGAGCGTGGTTTCCCAAAGCTGCTCGGCGTTCATCTCGCCCAGGCCCTTGTAGCGCTGCATGGTCAGGCCCTTGCGGCCGGTCGCGAACACCGCGTTGAGCAGTGCCAACGGTCCCGAGATGGGTTCCGAGACATCCTTGCGGCGCAGCACGGGCGGCGCTCCATAGACGTCGCTGAGCCGCTGCGCGTAGCGGTCGAGCTGTCGCGCATCGGCTGAATTGATCAACGCCATATCGAGATGGGCGTATTCCTTGACGCTGCGCACCGTGCGTTCGAACACATAACCGCCGATACCCTCATTCGAAGTCGACATCCGGCCGGTCCAGCCGCGCTCGGTGTCCTCGGCAATGATGTCGAGACGTTGCGCGATCCGCTCCGCCATCGCATTGGCGCGGCCAAGATCGGCGACGACGTCGGCATTGAGCCCGCCGGCGATCGCCGCCTGCTCCACGACGCCTCTGTTGTAGCGCGTGTGCAGGCCGTTGATCAGCTGGCGCACCGCGAGCGCATCGTCGATCGCCGCCCGCAGGTCCTGTCCGGCGCGAACCTCGCCGGAGCCGAGCGTGAGCGAGGCTTCTTCCAGTCCCGAGCCGATCAGGAATTCCTCGAACGCGCTTTCGTTCTTGATGTATTGCGAGCTCTTGCCGCGCGTCACCTTATAAAGCGGCGGCTGGGCGATATAGAGATGGCCGCGTTCGATCAATTCCGGCATTTGCCGGAAGAAGAAGGTGAGCAGCAACGTCCTGATATGCGCGCCGTCGACATCGGCGTCGGTCATCAGGATGATCTTGTGGTAGCGCAGCTTGTCGGCGTTGAATTCGTCCTTGCCGATCGACGTGCCGAGCGCGGTGATCAGCGTGCCGATCATGTCGGAACTGAGCATGCGGTCGAAGCGGGCGCGCTCGACATTGAGGATCTTGCCGCGCAGCGGCAGGATGGCCTGGTTCTGGCGCGAGCGGCCGCCCTTGGCGGAGCCGCCGGCCGAGTCGCCCTCGACGATGAAGATCTCGGACTTCGCCGGATCGCGTTCCTGACAGTCGGCAAGCTTGCCGGGCAGCGAGGTGACGCCCAGCGAGGTCTTGCGGGTGATGTCGCGCGCCTTGCGCGCGGCCTCGCGCGCCGCCGCGGCTTGGATCACCTTCTCGACCACGACCTTGCCTTCGCTCGGATGTTCTTCGAGCCAGGTGCCGAGCGCCTCGTTGACCAGCCCTTCGACCACGGGCCGGACTTCCGAGGAGACCAGCTTGTCCTTGGTCTGCGAGGAGAATTTTGGGTCGGGAACCTTGACCGACAGTACTGCCGTCAGCCCCTCGCGGCAATCGTCGCCGATCAGCGAGACCTTTTCCTTCTTGGTCAGGCCCGAGGAATCGCCATAGCCGGTGATCTGACGCGTCAGGGCGCCGCGAAAACCGGCGAGATGGGTGCCGCCGTCGCGCTGCGGGATGTTGTTGGTGAAGGCCAGCACATTCTCGTGGTAGCTGTCGTTCCACCACATGGCCACTTCGACGGTGATGCCGTCGCGCTCGGCCCTGATGGCGATTGGTTTGTCGATCAGCGGTTTCTTGACCCGGTCGAGATATTTGACGAATTCCTCCAGGCCGCCATCATAGTGCAGCTCATGCCGCACGACGTCGGCGTGGCGGGCGTCGGTTAGCACGATGCGCACGCCCGAATTCAGGAACGCAAGCTCGCGCAGCCGATGCTCCAGCGTGCCGAAATCGAATTCGACCATCGTGAAGGTCTCGGACGACGGAAAGAAGGTGATCTCGCTGCCGCTGCGGCCTTCATAGGTGCCGGGCTGCTTGTCCTGTTCGTAGGTGCCGGTAACGCTCAGCGGCGCGTCGGCATTGCCGTGTGTGAAGCTCATCTCGAAGATCTTGCCATTGCGGCGGATCTTGAGCTTCAGCCAGGCCGACAGGGCGTTGACCACAGAGACGCCGACGCCGTGCAGGCCGCCGGACACTTTGTAGGAGTTCTGGTCGAACTTGCCGCCGGCATGCAGCTGCGTCATGATCACTTCGGCTGCCGAAATGCCTTCGCTGGGATGGATATCGGTGGGAATGCCGCGCCCATTGTCGATGACGGTGACCGAACCGTCGGGATTGAGCGTCACCGTGACGAGATCGGCATGACCGGCCAGTGCCTCGTCGATGGCGTTGTCGACGACCTCATAGACCATGTGATGCAGGCCCGAACCGTCATCGGTGTCGCCGATATACATGCCGGGCCGTTTGCGGACGGCATCCAAGCCCTTCAAAACCTTGATGGAATCTGCGCCGTATTCGGCTTCGGCGCCGTTGGCGTTCTCAGTCTGGTCGCTCATGAAAACCTGTTGTCTAGAGGCGGCTGGTGGAGCGCGAAAAATCGCCCCCGAATCGCGCTTTCAATATTGCCTAGATATAGGCGTTAAAGGTGGTTTTTCCAAGGTTTGCAGGCATTTCCGGGCGGAAAAGCGCACCGTTGGCCAGCTATTGGCGAGAGGCTTTGACCTTAGCCAGCCGGTCGCGCAGGAATTTTGATCGTGAACTTCTATCTTGGCGCCGGCTGCCCCTTCTGCCCGCTCGGCATTGGCAGGGTCGCCAGCCGCCAGAGCTTGCGCAAGTGCCTTCCGCCGCCGCGACGACGGCGATCAAAAAGCACCGGCAGCAAAGCGCATGGCAAACGCAGGCCGAACCGCCCACGGTTCGGTCGTTTGCCGACATTCCGCCTGTCTACGGCGCGGGCGAGCCGGCTTGCATCAGCCGGCGCGCATCGGCTTCAGCGCCTCGCTCCAGCGCAGCAGCTCCTCCAGCATGGTTCTTGCCCCGCCCTGCACCTGCTCGCTCGCTTCGAAGGAGCCGTCGGTCCCCAGCAGCTTCTGGTACAGCGGCAGCGCGATGCCTTCCGGAACCGGCATGACGCCGACGGAGGTCAGCAGCGGCTTGAGCGCCTGTGCTGCGCGCAGGCCACCGGAAACGCCGCCATAGCTGAAGATGGCGGCGGGCTTGTATTTCCATTCGCGCGAGAGATAGTCGATCGCGTTCACGATGGCCGGTGCGACGAAGTAATTATATTCCGGTGCCACGAAGACGAAAGCGTCGGCGGCATCGACGGCCTTCGACCAGGCCTTGGTATGATCGTTCAGGTAGTTGCCGAGCCTGGGATGGTGCGGCTCGTCCAGCACCGGCAGATCGAAGGCGGCGATGTCGGTCAGCACCGGTTCGAACTTGCCGTGCTCGCGCGCGAACCGCTCCAGCCAGTGGGCGAAAACCGGCCCGGCCCGGCCCGGCCGGGTGCTGCCGATGATGATGTTCAACTGGTGCTTCAAGGCGGGCTCCTTCGATTGACGGTATCTGTTGGTGACTGTGACCTACGGCAGAGCGCCGTCATGGACAAGACCGCGCCGTTTGGCGAGCGGTCACAATCGGATGATGGGAGCATCGCTCCGTCCCGTCCGGGCACGGGCTTTTACCGTCAGGCCACATGGACGCGCCGTGCGTCAGTCACTACATTGAACGGAGGCAAGGACTAGCGCGACGCGCTTGCCAGCGGAGCAGCCATGGACACTCAGCCCGCCCCCTTCGTTCCGCCGGCGCCGAGGCCGCGCACATCGCCGCCCTCGACGCTGGAGATGATGCGCATCGTCTACCGCAACCCGCTCGAGCTGTGGGGAGAGCCGACCTACAACGAGCCCTGGATCTCGGTGAACGGCGTCGGCGGACCGCTGGTCATCGCCAACGACCCGGGCCTCATTCGCCATGTCCTGGTCGACAATGCCAGGAACTACAAGATGGCGACGGTGCGCCAGCTCATCCTGCGGCCGATCCTGCGCGACGGCTTGCTGACGGCCGAAGGCGAGGTCTGGAAGCGTTCGCGCAAGGCGATGGCGCCGGTGTTCACGCCGCGTCACATCTTTGGTTTCGCGGGGCCGATGCTCAAGCGCACGCTTGAATTCGCCTCCCGTTACGAGGATGGCGGCACCTCCGACATTGCCCACGACATGACGCTGCTGACCTACGACATCCTGGCCGAGACGCTGTTCTCCGGGGAAATCGCGGGGGAGCCGGGCAGTTTCGCCAAGGAGATCGACCGGCTGTTCGAGACCATGGGCCGCGTCGATCCGCTAGACCTGCTGCGCGCGCCCGAATGGCTGCCGCGGCTTACCCGCATCCGCGGCCGCAAGACCATGGCCTATTTCCGCAAGATCGTCAGCAATACGGTCAAGATACGCGAACAGAAACTCAGGCGCGATGCCGATGCCGTGCCGCAGGATTTCCTGACCCTCCTGCTCAAGGCCGAGGGGCCGGACGGGCTGACACGCTCGGAAGTCGAGGACAACATCATCACCTTCATCGGTGCCGGCCATGAGACCACGGCGCGAGCCTTGGGCTGGACGCTCTATTGCCTGGCCGAGGCGCCATGGGAGCGGGAAAAGATCGAGCGCGAGATCGATGCCGTGCTGGCGCGCGAGCCCGATCCGACCAGATGGCTGGACGCCATGCCGCTCACCCGCGCCGCCTTCGACGAGGCGCTCAGGCTCTATCCGCCGGCGCCGTCGATCAACCGCGAGCCGATCGAGCCGGAGAACTGGAGGGATCTCCACATCCCGAGGCGCGCGGCCGTGCTGGTCATGCCTTGGGTCGTCCACCGTCACAGGAAGCTGTGGGACAGGCCGGATGCGTTCATGCCGCAGCGGTTCCATCCGGGAAACCGCGAAAAGATCGACCGCTTTCAGTATCTGCCGTTCGGCGCCGGGCCGCGCGTCTGCATCGGCGCCAGCTTCGCCATGCAGGAAGCGATCATCGGGCTCGCCGTCCTGCTGTCGCGTTTCCGCTTCGATTCCATCGCGCAAACCAGGCCGTGGCCGGTCCAGAAGCTGACCACCCAGCCGCAAGGCGGGCTGCCCATGCGGATCACTTCGCGCCTGTAATCGCCCGCCGTCGGCCTATGTTCAGACCGCCGGTTTGCGCTGGAACTGGCCGGCCGCGCGAAAACGCCAGAGATAGCTTGGCAGGATCGTGCCGAGCGCCTGCGGCTGGATGCCGAGGCCGGCAAGCGTGCGGTTGGCCCTGGCGGCCTCCTCCGACACGACATTGTGCTCGCGCAATTGCAGCACCTGGTCCTTGGTCAGCAGCGGGTTGGGCAAGAGGCCCAGGATCGACGCCTGCAGGTTCGCCACCCACCACGGCACCGGAACCAGTAGGCGCTTGCGCTCGATCACCGCGAGCATTTCCTGCATGCTTTCCTTGAAAGTAAGCACCTGCGGGCCGCCAAGCTCGTAGATCTGACCGCCCTTGATCTTGCCATCGACCGAGCGCGCCACCGCTTCGGCGACGTCGCCGACATAGACCAGCTGGAACTTGGTATGGCCGCCGCCGATCAGCGGCAGTGCCGGCGAATAACGCGCCATGTTGGCGAAGCGGTTGAAGAAACTATCTTCCGGTCCGAAATTGATCGACGGCCGCAGGATCACGGCGTCCTTGATCGTCTCCAGAACGGCCTTTTCACCAAGCGCCTTGGTGCGTGCATAGTTGGATGCGGCTTCCAGGTCGGCGCCCAGGGCCGAAATATGGGTCAGGCCGGCGCCCGCTGCGCGTGCCGCTTCGGCCACGGCGCGAGCGCCGAATTCGTGCACGGCCGTGAATTTCTGCCGCCCGCTCTCATGCAGAACGGCAACCAGGTTGACGACATGATCGGCGCCCTGCACGGCGCGATCGACCGACCAGCGCACGCGCACATTGGCCTGCACGGGCTGGATCTGGCCGACATTGCCGAGCGGCTGCAAATGGCCGGCGAGATCGGGCCGGCGGCAGGCGACCCTGATGCGATAGCCGCGCTTGGCCAAGGCCCGCACCACGTGGCGGCCGACAAAGCCCGACCCGCCGAAAATGACGACGAGCTTGGGGGTCTGCAGGATTTCGGTCATGGCTGGCTCCGGCGCTCGAAAGCTTGGCTGAAGCCGTTTCATAATCCGTTTCGCGTCAAACGCAAAGGGTGACGCGTCGTCGCTGTGAAGCGGCTTTCCCAGGAGAAACAGCTTGGGAATTGCGTCAGGACAAAAGCGCTTCAGAACGCCTTGCCTGACGCAGAAAACCCCGCCGAGGCGGGGTTTTCCGGATGACATCCATGCGAAGCCAGGGGCCAACGGAGCGGCCGGACCTGAGACGGTATCAGGAGGGCGTGAAGCAAGTACGCCCACCCCAGCCCTGGACATCCGACATGGTGCCACCGACCTTCTTGCAGGCCGCGACGAAATCGGCGCTGCAACTGGCGAATTTCGCGTGACCGTTCTTGCAATAGTGGTCCTCGGTAGCGCCGCCGCCCGGCGCGGCAATGACGCCTGGACTGGACGGCTTGACCGGCGCGGCCTTCAGGTTGGCCGCCTGGGTCGCGCCCATGAACGAGCCGAGGAGAAGGACGGCGGTCAGAATGGTGGTCTTGGTGCTGGTCATGATGGTTCCTTTTCACTGAGGTTGGTTTCTCCGGGACGCGAAGGCCATGCCTTGGCGTGGAGCAGATTTCGATGTGACGTGCTGTTCCCCGGTCTGGATCGGCAAGCTCATCCTGCCCTGGACAAGCATTGGTCGCCCCGACGCTCGAAAAGGTTCAGACCGCGCGCGAAAAAAACACGCATGGCCATGCCGCGGGCAGGCGCCGGCGGCTAATGAGCTGAAAAGAAGAATTTATTTCAGGCCGAATAGCGCTCGGCGAATTCGGAAATGCGCTGCACCACGGCCTTGGAGACCTTGATGCCCCGTGCCGCGGCCTTCTCCGCCGCCTCGGCCCGGGAGCGGCCCGGTATGTGCACGCCGTAGCGCCGGCGCAGCCGATCGAGTTGATCCTTCATCCGCTGCTCGAAATCCGGATCGAGCAGCTTGGGCTCGACGGCCAGCACGAACAGGCCAGTGCCGGGATTGTCCGGGCCGCCGGTGAACCAGGGCGCATCGAGCGACCAGTTTGCCCCCGATAGACCCGCCGCCAGCACCTCGACCATCAGCGCGATGTTGGCGCCGCGCTGGCCACCGAAGGCGAGCATGGCGCCCTTCATGGCTGCGGCCGGATCTGTAGTGGGATTGCCGCTGGCATCGAGCGCCCAGCCTTCGGGGATCTTCTTGCCGTCCTCGGCCGCCTTGCGGATATTGACGAAGGCGGTGGCGCTCGATGACTGGTCGATGACCAGCGGCGGGCCGTCGGCGGCGGGTGCGGCGAAGGACATCGGGTTGGTGCAATAGACCGGCTTGACCGAGCCCGAACCGGCAAGCACGGCGGGACCGTTGGTTGCGGCGAAGGAGACCAGCCCCTGCGCTGCCAGCCTTCCGGTAAAGTAGCCGAGGGCGCCGCATGTATAGGCATTCTTCTGCGAAAAGATGGCGACGCCGAACAGTCTTGCCGCCTTGGCGAGCTCGTCGAGCGTGCGGTCGAAGCCGGTATGCGCCAGCCCGCCTTGCGCATCGGAAAGATAGACTGCTAGCGCCGGCCGGGTGATCACGGGATCGGCATTGCCGTCGATGCGGCCGGCCTCCAGCGCTTCGAGATAGTCGATGAAATGCGACAATCCGACGGTCGAGAGTCCTTCCGCCTCGGCCGATATGATCGAGGCGGTGAGCGATTGCGCCGCTTCCTCGTTGGCGCCCGCACCCAGCGCCGCCATGCGGCACAGCCCGGTTGCCTGTTCGAGACTGAGTTGCATGGCGACTGCCTTTAGTGAGTGGTGAGTAGTGAGTAGTCAGCAATGGGTGGTGGCGACTAGCCACTTCCTACTCACCAATCCCTACTCACTAGGTCCCTAGCCGATCTTGTTCGGAATCCGCGCCTCGATCCTGCCGAAGGCGAAGACCAGAATGCCGGTGATCGCCATATAGATCAAGGCAAGCAGCAGCAAGGGCTCATAGGTGAGGTAAGTGTCCTGTCTGACCTTCGACGAAACGGCGAAGATGTCGATGACGCTGATGGTCGCCACCAGCGGCGTCGATTTCAGCTGCAGCACGGTTTCCCCCGTCAGCGTCGGCAGCGCCCGGTAGAAGGCCTGCGGCAGCCAGATACGCCGGAAGATCTTCCAGCGGCTCATGCCGAACGCACGTGCGGCTTCGAGCTGCCCCTTCGGCACGCCGGCAAAGGCGCCGCGCATCACTTCGCCCTCGTAACCCGCGAACGAGAGCGTCAGCGCCAGGACGGCGTAAGGCCATGCCTGCCTGAGATAGGGCCACATCCAGGATTCCCGGATCCACGGATATTGCGGAAACAACGAACCCAGCCCGTAGTAAAGCAGCCACAGCTGTAACAGCAGCGGCGTTCCCCTGATGATGGTGCAGAAGATCTTCGCCGGCGCCGCGAACCAGATCGGGCCGCCAGCCTGTGCCAATCCGACCGGCACGGCGATCAGGAAGCCCAACAGGCAGGTAACGGCCAGGATCCACAGCGCGCGCCAGATGCCGAGCAGGGCCAGGCCGTAATATTGCGGCAGCCAGTCCCAGCGCATGAAGAAGGCCGCGGACAGCACCAGCCCGAGCGCAATCAGGATCAGCACGATACGATGCGGCTGCAGCCAGAGCGAGGCGCGAGCCGCGCTGTTGATGATGGCCGCTTCGCTCGCCATCAGCGCGCCTCCTTGATCGACGGCATGCCGCGCCGCGCCCATTTCTCGACGCTACCAAGGACGAGGTTCGAAAACAGCGTCACGGCCAGATAGAGCATGCCGGCCGCGAGATAGAATATCAGGTAGGCCTTGGTGACGCCCGCCGCCTGCCGCGTCGCCAACGTCAGTTCGAAGAAACCGACCACGGCCAGCAGCGCCGTATCCTTGGTGGCGATCAGCCAGAGATTGGCGAGACCCGGAATGGCGAAGGGCAGCATTGCCGGCAACGTGATGCGCCGCAAGAGAAGGCCGGGAGACATGCCGTAAGCGCGGGCGGCTTCGATCTGGCCTTGCGGGACGGCAAGGATGGCGCCGCGTATGACCTCGGTCGAGTAGGCGCCCTGGACGAAACCGAGCACCGCGATGCCGGCCACCAGCCCGCTGATGTCGACCCGCTGATAGCCCATGGCGGTCAGCATCTGGTTTATCAGGTCGGTACCGGCGTAGTAGAGGAGCAGGATCAGCACCAGTTCCGGTACCGCGCGCACGATGGTCGTGTAGACCGCCAGCAGGTCGCGCACCACGGGGCCGCCATAAAGCTTGCCATAGGCACCGCCGGTTCCGATCAACAGTCCGACGATCGTGGCGCCGACGGCAATCTCAAGCGAATGCAGCAGCCCGAGCATGAGCGTCCCGCCCCAGCCGACGGGCGCGGGCGACAGGAGTTCGATGATGCCGGCCGCCGAGGCCGGAAGAAATGAATCGATCAGCTTCGCCCCCGGATTGCTGGCTCAATCCGCCGGCGCAAGCCGCCGGCGGCAAGGGTGCGTGGGAAAGGTCGGGTTGGAGGACTTGGCGTCAGCGCCTTGTCTTCCAGCCCATGCGAAGGTCGTCAGTCCGACTGCGTGGCATCGCCACGTCAGTTCGACTGCGTGGCATCGCCACGTCAGTTCGACTGGGCGCCGCTGCCGCCATATATGTCGAAATCGAAGTATTTCTTCGAGATCTCGTCATACTTGCCATTGGCGCGGATCGCCTTGATGCCGGCGTTGATTTTTTCCTTCAGCTCGGTGTCTTCCTTGCGCACGCCGGCGCCGACGCCCGGTCCGAGCACTTCGTCGTCCGGAGCCACCATGCCCTTCAGGTCGCAGCAGGCCTTACCCTGGTCGGTCTTGAGGAACTCGCCAAGCGCGATGGAATCGGCCTGCACCGCATCGAGGCGGCCGGCGGCGAGGTCGTTGTTGGCCTCGTCCTGCGTCTGGTATTCCTTGATCTCGGATGCCGTGGCGCCGAAATGCTTCTTGGCGTAGACGGCATGCACGGTCGACACCTGGACACCCAGGATCTTGCCCTTGAGGTCGTCCGGCGCGGAGCCGAATTTCTGGTCCTTCGGTCCGATGATCGCCGTCGGCGTGTTGTAGTACTTATCCGAGAAGTCGATCGTCTTCTTGCGTTCGTCGGTGATCGACATCGAAGAGACGATAAGGTCGATCTTCTTGGTGGTCAGCGCCGGGATGATGCCGTCCCAGGCGACGGGCGTGATGACGCAGTCGAGCTTCTCCTCGGCGCAGACGGCGTCGATGAACTCGATTTCCCAGCCGACCCATTTGCCCGAAGCATCCGGCGAGGTGAACGGCGGATACGGCTCGGCGGCGATGCCGATCTTGACCGGATCGGCCTTGGCTACGCCCATGGCGGCGACGCCGAGCAGCAGCGCTGCGGCGAACGTCTTCAGAACAGTCTTCATTTCACGACTCCCAGTTTGTTGTTGGTTCCCGGTTTTCTTCCGCCCTCGGTTTGCTAGCCGATGTTGCGAATGAATTGCTTGAGCCTTTCGGATCTGGGCGCGCCGAAGATCTGCTCCGGCGGGCCTTCCTCCTCGACCAGTCCATTGTAGAGATAGACGACATGCGTCGCGACCTCGCGCGCGAACTTCATCTCGTGGGTGACCAGCACCATGGTGCGGCCTTCGCGCGCCAGATCGCCGATCACTCTAAGCACCTCGCCGACCAGTTCGGGGTCGAGCGCCGAGGTCGGTTCGTCGAACAGCATGACGCGCGGATTGATCGCCAATGCGCGAGCGATCGCGGCGCGCTGCTGCTGGCCGCCCGACAGGTAGGCCGGATAGACATCCCGCTTTTCGGCGAGGCCGACGCGGACGAGCAGTTTTTCGGCCTGGGCGATCGCCGCGTCGCGCTTGACGCCCAGCACATGCACGGGAACCTCGATGACGTTCTCGATCAGCGTCATGTGGCTCCACAGATTGAAATTCTGGAACACCATGCCGAGCTTGGAGCGGATGCGTTCGATCTGCCTGCGGTCGGCCGGCACGGTATGGCCGTGGCTGTCCGCCTTCAGCTTGATCTCCTCGCCATTGACGCGAATGATGCCGCTGGTCGGATTCTCCAGGCAGTTGATGCAGCGCAACAGCGTCGATTTGCCTGAGCCCGAGCCGCCGATGATGGCGATGACCTCGCCGTCGCGCGCCGACAGCGAGACGCCCTTCAGCACATGCAGCTCACCGAATTTCTTGTGCAGGTTCTCGACGTGGATGGCTTCGGCGGCGCCATTTTGCGCCTCACCGGATGGGGCTGCGGCAACTCCCGCCGTGCTCAACAGGTGACCTCCGTGCAGTCGATGGCAGCTCGTCGAACGTCTACCCGGCTAATCAACATACGCTGTACTGCCCCGCTCCAGACTTCAGCATGGACCCAACAGCGCGAGCCCGTCAATCCCGCTCATTACGGCACTTGCGGCCTTGTTGTGCAAGTGTATAAATAGCCTTTCATGAAATTTTCTCGATTTTTTTCAGCTAAAAAGGGCACCGATGAGCGCTTTCGGATCACAGTCCATGGCGGCGACGCTGCGACGCGTGCTGATGCGGTCGGCGGCCAACGCCATGCGCGACGCCGACAGATCTGCCTGGCACTATGGCCCGGGGTTCAATCCGGCGAAAGCTGCCTCGCAGCACGCGGCCCTTGCTGAGTTGGTAGCGGCTTCCGGCGCTGAAATCGAATGGATCGAAGACAAGGCCGACGGACTTTCGGATTCGGTGTTCACGCACGACCCATCGCTGATGACCGGTCGCGGCGCGCTGATCCTGTCCATGGGTAAGCCACTACGCGCCAGGGAGCCCTCGCTGCATGAGGAAACCTACACAAGGCTGGGCATTCCGATCCTCGGCCGCGTCGAGGCTCCTGGTCAGGTCGAAGGCGGTGATTGTGTCTGGGTGGACGCCCGCACGCTGGCGATCGGGCGCGGTGTCCGCTCCAACCAGGAAGGCATCCAGCAGGTTTCCAACCTGCTGACGCCGCTGGGCGTTTCCGTCTACGGCTTTGATCTGCCGCTGTGGCAGGGCGAAGAGGCGTGTCTGCACCTGATGTCGGTGATCAGCCCGTTGGCCGACGACCTCGCGCTGGTTTATTCGCCGCTTTTGCCGGCCCCGTTCTATCAAATGCTGAAGGCACGCGGCATCCGGCTGGTCGAAGGCGATGCCGAGGAGTTCGCTGCTTCCAACGGCCTCAGCCTTAACGTACTGCCGACTAGCCCGCTCAAGGTCATTGCCGTTGCAGGCTTTCCCAAGACCAAGGCCGCGATGGAGGCCGCGGGCTGCATGGTTGAAGTCTTCGAGGCGGATGCGCTCTGCATCGCCTGCGAAGGTGGGCCGACATGCCTGACGCGGCCGATCCTGCGCCAATGAATGCGCCATCCCGCCGCAAGTTTCGTCGCGAGGGCGAGGAGCGGCGGCGGCAGGATCTGATCGAGGCGACTCTGGACAGCGTGGCCGAACATGGGCTGCAGGGCGCCACCTTGCGCACCATCGCATTGCGTGCCGGCGTCACCGCGGGGCTGATCCGGCACTATTTCCCCGGCAAGGAAGAACTGCTGCAGGAGGCCTATACGGCACTGGTCGGGCGCATTACCGAGCAGGCGAAAGCAGCATTGGTCATGGAAGATGCCTCGCCGCGGCAACGCCTTGCGGCTTTCGTCACCGCCAACCTCAACGCGCCGATCATCGACGCGCGGGTTTTTTCGCTCTGGGCAACCTTCATCGGCCGCGCCGGTGCGGATCCGACCCTGGCCCGTGCCCACCGCGAAGGCTATCTCGGCTTTCGCAACGAGGTGGAGGCGGTTGTGGCCGAAGTGCTCGCCGCCGAACAGTGCAAGCCGGACGCAAGCCAGTTGCGCCACCATGCCATCGCGATCAACGCGATCATCGACGGACTCTGGATCGAAGGCTGCCTGGCCGGCGAGATGTTCTCGCCCGGCGAATTGGCGGCGATTGGGATCAAGGCTGTCGAAGCCGAGCTCGGCCTCGAGCCGGAAAGGGGAGAACACTAATGACCACCATTGGCGAAGCGTTGATTTCACTGCTCGAGGCGCATGGCGTCGACACCGTGTTCGGTATTCCCGGCGTCCACACGGTCGAGCTTTATCGCGGGTTGGCGCGTTCGAGGATCCGCCATGTCACGCCGCGCCACGAGCAGGGCGCGGGCTTCATGGCCGACGGCTATGCGCGCGCCGGCGGCCGGCCGGGGGTCGCCTTCGTCATCACCGGCCCGGGGCTGACCAACACCATCACCGCCATGGGGCAGGCGCGCGCCGATTCGGTGCCGATGCTGGTGATCTCGGGCGTCAACGCCACGCCGACGCTAGGCAAGGGCCTGGGCTTCCTGCACGAACTGCCGGACCAGCGCGGCATGATGGAAAAGGTGGCGCTGTTTTCGCAACGCATCACCGAGGCCGGCGAACTGCCCGGCGCGCTCGCCCGTGCCTTCGCGCTGTTTTCCTCATCGCGACCGGGCCCGGTGCATATCGAGATTCCGACCGACGTCATGGTCAAGCCTGCCGATGGGATCGCGGCGGTGCTGAGCAACGCCGCGCCACCGGCTGCCGGGGCGACGGCCATCGCCGCGGCGGCCAACCTTTGTGCGGCGGCTAGGCTCCCGCTCATCCTGGCCGGCGGCGGCGCCAAGCGTGCCGAGGATGCGCTGCGGCGCCTGGCCGAAAGGCTGGACGCGCCGGTCGTCGAGACGACCAATGCGCGCGGCCTGCTCCACCGCCATCCGCTCTGCGTACCGGCCAGTCCCAGCCTGAAAGCCGTCCGCGCGCTGATGGGCGAGGCCGATCTGGTCATTGCCGCCGGCACCGAGTTCGGCCCGACCGATTATGACGGCTATGGCGATGGCGGATTTGTCCTGCCGGCCAATCTGATCCGCATCGACATCGGCGCCGATCAGCTGGCGCGCCGTACGGCGACGGTGGCCATCCAGGCCGACTGCGCCGAGGCGATCGAAGCCTTGCTTGCCGCGCTCGGCTGGGTCGACGCGGGCAGGCAGGACGGGAAGAACCGCGCCGCGGCGGCGCGAAAGGCGGCTCGCGCCGAACTGACCCCCGTCCATGCGGCGCAGGTCCATGCGGTGGAAGCCATCCGCGACGCCCTGCCGGGCGCGATCATCGTCGGCGACTCCACCCAGCCCGTCTACGCCGCCAACCTTTATTACGATCACGACCGGCCGGGCGGCTGGTTCAACGCCGCCACCGGCTTCGGCGCGCTGGGCTACGGCCCGCCGGCGGCGGTGGGCGCGGCGCTCGCCATGCCCGACGCGCCGATCGTCTGCCTCACCGGCGACGGTGGCTTCCAGTTCACCTTACCCGAGCTCGGCGCGGCGCTCGATGCCGCGGCACCCGTTATCTTCGTCGTCTGGAATAACAGGGGCTATCGCGAGATCGAGACTTCGATGCTCGACGTCGGCGTGGAACCCGTCGGCGTGTCCCCGGCACCGCCGGATTTCTGCAAACTGGCCGAGGCCTATGGCATCGGCGCCGAACGGATCGTCGATACCGGCGCCTTACCACTCGCGCTGAAGCGCGCCCGGGCAACGGGGTTGCCGCGCGTCATCGAAATCACGGTCGAGTGAAGCTTCACGCCGGCGTCGATTTTCCTACCTGCATCGTGGTCATTCGCCGGCTTGGCTTTTGCGCAGCAACAATCGCCGCTGCCCGACACATGCAAAGACGCGACGGCTGCCATGTCGAGATATCAATTGAGTGATCGCACGAAAGGCGCGACGCTTCGCGTCGGCGCGGCGAAACAAGCGACATAATCAAAAAAAGACAGGAGCGGTCCAGGATGACGGAAACACTTCAGGGCAGGCATATCGTTGTGACCGGTGGAACCGGTGCGCTCGGCGGCGCGGTCGTCGGCAAGCTGCTGGGCGAGGGCGCGGTCTGCCATGTGCCGAACGCCCATGCCGCGGCACCTTCGCATTTCCCTTTCACCACGCACGAGAACGTCAGGCTGGCGCACAATGTCGACCTCTCCGACTCCGCCAAGGTCGAAGCCTTCTATGCCCAGGTTCCCGCCTTGTGGGGATCGATCCATCTGGCAGGCGGCTTTGCCATGGCGCCGGTGGAGAAGATCGAATCCGCCTCCTTTGCCGAGATGATGGACACCAATGCCCGCACCGCGTTCCTGTGCAGCCGTGCGGCGGTGCGCTCCATGCTGGCGGCGGGCACCGCCGGCCGCGTCGTCAATGTCACGGCACGCGCCGGGCTTGATCCGCGCCGCGGCTCGGGCATGGTCGCCTATGCCGCCTCCAAAGCAGCGGTCGCGGCGATGACGGTGGCCATGGCGGAAGAGCTGAAGCACCAGGGCATCCTGGTCAATGCGGTGGCCCCCTCGACGCTCGACACGCCGGCCAACCGTGCCGACATGCCGGATGCCGATTTCAGCAAATGGGTCAGCCTCGAAGCGGCGGCCGAGGCCATCGCCTACCTTGCCTCGCCCGCCAACCAGGCGATGAGCGGCACGCTGGTGCCGCTCTACGGTCGCGCATAAGGCGCATAGTTGATTCTGACGACCCTCGGGCTGCGTCCGAGTTTCCGACAAAGAAAAACCCCGCCGGATCGCTCCGGCGGGGTTTTGTTTCGGGCGTGTGCGAAAGGGCGATTAGCTGCCCTGCTTCTTCAGCGCGGCGCCCAGGATGTCGCCCAGCGAGGCGCCGGAGTCGGTCGAGCCGTACTGGGCGACCGCTTCCTTCTCCTCGGCGATTTCCAGCGCCTTGATCGAGACCTGCAGCTTGCGGGTCTTCTTGTCGAAGGCGATGACGCGGGCGTCGACCTTCTGGCCGACGGTGAAGCGCTCGGGGCGCTGCTCGTCGCGGTCACGGGAAAGGTCGGAGCGCTTGATGAAGGTCTCGATGCCGCTTTCCACCAGCCGCACTTCCAGACCGCCATCCTTGACGCCGATGACCTCACAGGTGACGACGGCGTTCTTGCGCAGTTCGCCTGAAGTCGCCGCTTCGCCAACCGTGTCGCGGGCCAGCTGCTTGATGCCGAGCGAGATGCGCTCCTTCTCGATGTCGACGTCGAGCACCTGCGCCTTGACCATGTCGCCGCGATTGTACTCCTCTATCACCTGCTCGCCCGGACGGGTCCAGTCGAGGTCGGAAAGGTGCACCATGCCGTCCACGTCGCCTTCCAGGCCGATGAACAGGCCGAACTCGGTCTTGTTCTTGACCTCGCCCTCGACCTGGCTGCCGACCGGATGGCTGCGAGCGAAAGCCTCCCACGGGTTCTCCAGCGTCTGCTTGAGACCGAGCGAGATGCGGCGCTTGGCCGGATCGACTTCGAGCACCACGACATCGACTTCCTGCGTCGTCGACAGGATCTTGCCGGGATGCACGTTCTTCTTGGTCCACGACATTTCCGAAACGTGGATAAGGCCTTCGATGCCCGGCTCCAGCTCGACGAACGCGCCGTAGTCGGTGATGTTGGTGACGGTGCCTTTGATCTTCTTGCCGATCGGGAACTTGGTGCCGATCTCCGACCACGGATCGCTCTCGAGCTGCTTCATGCCGAGCGAGATACGATGCGTTTCCTGGTTGATGCGGATGATCTGCACCTTGACCGTCTGGCCGATGTTGAGGATCTCGGTCGGATGGTTGACGCGGCGCCATGCCATGTCGGTGACATGCAGCAGGCCGTCGATGCCGCCGAGGTCGACGAACGCACCGTAGTCGGTGATGTTCTTGACCACGCCTTCGACAACCTGTCCCTCTTCGAGGTTCTGCACGATTTCCGAACGCTGTTCGGCGCGGCTCTCCTCGAGCACGGTGCGGCGCGACACCACGATGTTGCCGCGGCGGCGATCCATCTTGAGGATCTCGAAAGGCTGCGGGTTGTGCATCAGCGGCGAGACGTCGCGGATCGGGCGGATGTCGACCTGGCTGCGCGGCAGGAACGCCACGGCGCCGTCGAGGTCGACGGTAAAGCCACCCTTGACCTGGTTGAAGATGACGCCTTCGACGCGCTCACCCTTGGTGAACTTCTCTTCGAGACGCACCCAGCTCTCTTCGCGGCGAGCCTTCTCGCGCGACAGCATGGCTTCGCCAAGCGCGTTCTCGATACGCTCGACATAGACTTCGACCGTGTCGCCGACCTTGAGGGTGGATTCTTTGCCCTTGGCGCCGAATTCCTTCAGCGGCACGCGGCCTTCGACCTTGAGGCCGACGTCGATGATGGCCATGTCCTTTTCGATCGCGGTGATCGTGCCCCGGACAACCTGGCCCTCGCCGGAATGGCCGGCGGTGAATGATTCTTCGAGCATGCTCGCGAAATCATCGCGAGAGGGATTTGCTACAGACATTGTTTCTCCTGGAATGCCCCGCATCTTTTTAGCGGAGCGTGCGCCGTGGGTTAGCGTTGCGTTGGCCTGCCGGCGTTCCGGGCAAAGAGCCCTTGGCCGCTTAAGGCGGCAAGTCCGGCGCATGAAGAATGCTGGCAGGCTGGTTCGTGCCCGATATGGGTATTTCCTTTGCCTCCAGCAACGGAAACTCGAGGGAAAACCCGGATCAGGCCTTGTTTCCCTTGGACAGCACGTCGTCGATGACAGTTCTGGCCGCGAGAAACGCGGCTTCTATAGCCATTTCGCTGGTATCAAGCAAGTGCGCGTCGGGGGCAGGCTTCAAGGGCGAGTCGGCGCGGCCCATGTCACGCTCGTCGCGGCGCCGGATATCGGCGAGGATTTCGGTGAAATCAGCCGTGCCGCCGATGCTCTCGATCTCCGCCAGCCGGCGCCTTGCCCGCACCTCGGCGCTCGCGGTCACATAGAGTTTGATGTCGGCATCGGGGCACACCACGGTGCCGATGTCGCGACCGTCGAGCACGGCACCCGGAGGGGATTTGGCAAACTCGCGCTGTTTCTCCACCAGGATGCGCCGCACCGTTGGAAACACCGCGACCTTCGAAGCCGCTTCGCCAACAGCATGCGCCGACAAGACGGCCCGGTCGAGCTTCGCCAGGTCGACTTGGCGCGCGGCCGTCTCGGCCGCCGAGACATTGTCGAGCGGCAAGCCAAGCCGCAGCAAGGCATGGGCGACGGCACGGTAGGTGAGGCCGGTGTCGAGCAGGTTCAGTCGGTAGTGATCGGCCAGACGCCGGGCGAGGGTGCCCTTGCCGGCTCCGGCCGGACCGTCGATGGCGATGGTGAAGACGTGTGTCATTGGCAGGCCAGCATACCTGAAACCGAACAGCGTAGCGGTCCGGAGAGAGCTTGCGATCCGTCGCGCCCCCCTCTGTCCTGCCGGACATCTCCCCCACAAGGGGGGAGATTGGCAGTTCCGACGCCTCGCTCACTTCTGCAACGCGGGCGATTTGCGAAGGCCGCTATGACGGCTGATCTCCCCCCTTGTGGGGGAGATGTCCGGCAGGACAGAGGGGGGCGCTGTCCTGCCGGCATTTCAGTTTGGCCCCAACCCATCAACTCTCACCCAATCTCCGCGCCCAGCCCTGTCATCAGGCTCATGAACTCCGGGAAACTTGTCGCGATCATGTTGGCGTCGTCGATGGTCACCGGCTTCTCGGTCGCCAGCCCCATGATCAGGAAGCTCATGGCGATGCGGTGGTCGAGATGGGTCTGCACGGTCGTGTCCGGGCCATTGGGGTGGCCGCCGAGCCCCTTGCCGCCGGGCTTTCCGCGCACCGCGAGCGATGCCTCACCCTCTGTGCAGTCGACGCCGTTGAGCTTGAGCCCATTGGCTACCGCCGACAGCCGGTCGGATTCCTTTACCCTGAGTTCCTCCAGCCCCTGCATCAGCGTCTCGCCCTCGGCGAAGCTGGCGGCAACCGCCAGCACCGGATATTCGTCGATCATCGACGGCGCCCGTTCGGCCGGCACGGTGACGCCCTTGAGTTCGGAGTAATGCACGCGCAGGTCCGCGACATCCTCACCGCCGGCGTTACGCGGGTTCAAGATCTCGATCTGCCCGCCCATCTCCTGCAAAGTCAAAAGCAACCCGGTGCGGGTCGGGTTCATCAGCACGTTTTCGATCACGATCTCGGAACCCGGCACGATCAGCGCGGCCACCAGCGGGAAGCCGGCCGAGGATGGGTCGCCCGGCACAGCGATCGTCTGGCCGGTGAGCTTGCCCTGGCCCTCGATGAAGATATGGCGCACGCCGCGCTCGTCGGTCTCGACCGACAAATTGGCGCCAAAGCCTTTCAGCATCTTTTCGGTGTGGTCGCGCGTCATGACAGGCTCGATGACGGTGGTGATGCCCGGCGTGTTGAGGCCGGCGAGAAGCACCGCCGATTTCACCTGCGCGGAGGCCATCGGCACGCGATAGGTGATCGGGGCGGCATGCTTTGGTCCATGCAGCGTGATCGGCATGCGGTCGCCGGGCGTTGCCTTCAGCACCTGCACGCCCATCTGGCGCAGCGGCTCCAGCACGCGGCCCATCGGCCGGCCTGACAAGGAAGCATCGCCGATGAAGGTCGTTTCCATGTCATATGTGCCGACCAGCCCCATGGTCAGCCGCGAGCCGGTACCGGCGTTGCCGAAGTCGAGCGGCCCTTCCGGCTGCAGCAGCGCGCCGTTGCCGGTGCCGCGGATCACCCATTCGTCGCCGCGCTTCTCGATATGTGCGCCCATCGCCTTCATGGCGGCGCCGGTGCGCATCACGTCCTCGCCTTCGAGCAGGCCGGTGATGCGGGTCTCGCCGGAGGCGAGCCCGCCGAACATGAAGGAGCGGTGCGAGATCGACTTGTCGCCCGGCACGCGCGCCGTACCGGAAAGCGCTTGACATTTGCGGGCGGTGGCCGGCTTGGAAGCGGCGGCGTGAGACATGGAATTTCCCTGGACGGAATGCCGGCGGGCCGGCGCTTTTCATTTGTTGCGGCGGTCTCGTATCACGGTGGGCCGAAATGGTCATCCCCCATGGTCGTCACTTGATGCTAGGCCTTTCAACGCATGGTTTTGTGACGCCGGCTTTTGGCTTTGACAGCGCTGCAAACAGTGGTTAAGGGGACCACTCTTTTATCGACGAGGCTTGCCGTGGCAAAAACCGAACTTGGCACAAAGCGTATCGACCCTGAAACGGGTCGAAAATTCTACGACCTGAACAAGGACCCGATCGTCTCGCCCTATACCGGCAAGACCTATCCGCGTTCCTATTTCGAGGAAGGCAAGATCGCCGCCCTCGAGGAGGAAGAGGAAGTGGCCGAGAAGGAAGTGGACGCCGAGGACGAGGAGGGCGTTGAAGTCGTCTCGCTCGAAGAGGCTGACGAAGACGTCAAGGGCGACGATCTGCCCGATCTCGGCGACGACGAGGATGATGTCGACCTGGGCGACGACGAGGACGATACGTTCCTCGCCGACGAAGAGGAAGAGGACGACGATGTCGCCGACATGATCGGCGTCGGCGACGACGACGACGAGGTCTGACAAGGCCGGGAACGCAAGCGTTTGCCGGCTTTCGCAGCTTGTGAAGAAAAAGCCGCTGATGAAGGCTTGATATTGACGAAGGGCGGGGTTAGAAGCCGCCTGCACTAACGGCGCGGTCTCCAACCCGCGCCGGATCTCTTCGCCGGAAACGGCGCCGGTTGACTGCCGGAAGTGGGGCCATAGCTCAGTTGGGAGAGCGCTTGAATGGCATTCAAGAGGTCGTCGGTTCGATTCCGATTGGCTCCACCAAACAGTCACTTTTCCAAATTTCGGGGTTGTAGAAACCGGATTCAGCTTCGGAATTGTTGGACATCGCTGCCCGCCGCAGCCTGAAGCGCGCCGGTCAGGCGGTCGACGCGGCGGTTTCGTTCTGGCCGCCCGCTCCACTGATGCTGGGCTGCCTGCCGATTTCGCTGCCGTCGGGCGCGCCGGTGCTTACGCAATATGCGGCCATTGACTAAAACGGTTCCTGTTTGATTCGCTTTGAACGGGACCGTCATGAGCAAAGCCCTCACGTCCTTCGCCCTGGTCGCGGTGCTGACAGCGCTGCTCATGGCCTTGAGCCTGGTGGTGGCCAGGCACGGCTACCCCTACGGTGCGATCGGCGTCAGGCGCCTCGACGGCATTGCCGATGCCGGGATGTTCATACCACTCGCCGCCGTCTATTTCTTCAGCGCGCTGCTGATGATGATCCTGCCGATCAGAGCCGCCAGCATCGTGCTCACCCATGCAGCCGATGCCATCTTCTGGACCGTGATCGTGCTCCTTGCCTCCATCGTAGGCTGTCTCGTCGCCAGATGGGCATTCAGCCAGCGCGACGCCCTATGGGCGCTGCTGAACTGGCGGTTCCTGTTTGCGGCGGCTATCGTCGGTTGCCACTTCGTCATGAACGAGCTTCGCCGCAACGTGCTCTTGCGCAGTCTGTTTTTCGTCGTCTTCGCGGCGGCCACGCTGGCCTGCCTGTTCTGGTCGTTCACGCTCTGAGAGCCGTTTCCATCCACGTCCACAGGTAGGATGCCAGGCCGCGATCGACATGGATGCGCAGCCTGTCCCGGTGGCGGTAGACGATGGCACTGACGCCGGCGAAGGAAAGTGCGGCACTGGCGCTTTCCTTGTTTGGGTCGAGCGTTGATCCGCGCGCGATGAAAGCGTCGATGGCCGAGCCTTTGACCTCGAACACATGAAGTCCAGCGCTGATCGCCGTCACCGCGAAACCTTCCGCGTGCCAACCCGCGGCGATGGCGAGCGGTGTGCTCGACACGACGAGCAGGCGGTCGCGCGCCAGACGCGCCGCATAGCGGTCACCTTGCGCGCTGCCAAAGGCGCCCACGCCGTTGCCGTCCATGCCGGATATCCGCGCCCAGGCGTCGAGATCGCCGCTGACCAGCAATTGGTGAAGGCCGGGGATCGTGCGCGCCTCGAGACCCGGTGCACCGATGGTTGCCGACTGCCAGTCCGGCGCTACCGGCCATTTTTGGGCGAGATCACGCATTGAACCGGTCTCCTGCCGGGTCGAAGGCGCAAGGAGCGGCGATCGTCGCCGTCATCGCCTTGCCGAGATGTTGGATTTCGATCGTTTCGCCGTGGCGGGCCGCACCGCGCTCGATCAGGCCGAGCGCAACCGGCCGGCCAAGCGTAGGGCTCCGGTAGCTCGATGTGACAAAGCCCTGGCTGCGCAGCTTGCCGCCGCTGCGTTTGATGCCATGCGCGCCAGTTGGCAGCGGCGCTTCGCCGGACGGGACCGCCAGCCCGACCAGCTGCATGCGGTCGCCGCGCGAAGCCTCTTCGGTGAACAGCGAGCGGCGGCCGACGAATTCGGTCTGGCGCTTTGCCCGCGGGCCCTCGACGCCGAGGTCGTGCGGCAGCGTGGTGCCGTCGGTGTCCTTGCCGATCACGATGAAGCCTTTCTCGGCGCGCAGGATCATCAGCGCCTCGAGGCCGATGACAACCGCATCGAACGCCTGCCCGGCGTCGCGCAGGCGCGCCCACAAGGACTCCGCGCGATCGGCCCGGATGGAGATCTCGTAGCTTCTGTCGCCGGTGAAGCTGACGCGGGTGATGCGCACCTCGTCGCCGTCATAGCTGCCCTGGCCGACCGCCATGTGCGGCAGCTCGCCATCCTCGAGCGAAAGGCCGAGATCAACCGTCTCGAGCAGTTTCCGGGCGTTCGGTCCCGAAACGGTCAGGGTCGCCATTTCCGCGGTGGCGTTGTGGATGTAGACCGCGCCGCGCCCGAACCGGTCCTGGCGCCACTCCTCCAGCCGCGCATGCACGGCGGCCACGTGCGAGGACGAGCACGACACGACGAAGCGATGCTCGTCTAGCCGCACCAGCACGCCGTCATCGAAGACCACGCCATTCTCGGACAACATGAAGCCGTAGCGGCAGCGGCCCGGCTTCAGCGTCGACATCGTGTTGTAATAGACGAAATCGACGAACGCGGCCGCCTTGGGTCCGATCACCTCGATCTTGCCCAGCGTCGAGCCATCGAACAATGCGACGGACTGGCGGGCGCGACGGGCCTCGTCCTGGATCGTGCGATCCGCATCGCCGCCCCCATAATAGGCCGGGCGCAGCCAGCCGCCATACTCCTGGAACACGGCGCCGCTGGCACGATGCACGCTCTCCAGCGGCAGCCGCCGCACCGGCGCCATCAGTTCGCCGCTGCGCGCGCCGGCGAAGCTCGCCAGCGGAACCGGCGTGAACGGCGGACGATAGGTCGTGGTGCCGACTTCCGGCACCGTGCGGCCGGTGATCCCGGCCATCAGCGCCAGGCCCGGCAGGTTGGAGGTCTTGCCCTGGTCGGTCGCCATGCCGAGCGTCGTGTAGCGCTTCAGATGTTCGACCGAGACGAAATTTTCGCGCGCCGCCAGCTCTATGTCCTTCACCGTCACGTCGTTCTGGTAATCGATCCAGATGCGTCCCTTCGAACCCGGCGTTGGCCATGCCGCTACTATCCCGCTGGTCGCCTCCGTTCCGCTGCTGCGCGGCACTGCTGCCTTCGTCGAACCGAGCGACGCGACGGCTTTCAGCGAACCGGCGAATACCTCCGACAAGGAAACCGCGCCGGCGGCAGCTCCGGCCACCGCTATGCCCTCGACCGGATCGCCCGGCAGGAAGGCCGCGTGCGCCTCGCTCCAGGCGAGATTGCCCTTGGCCTGGCCGAAGAGATGGATGGTCGGTGTCCAGCCGCCCGACACCAGCACGCAATCGGCGTCGAGCCTGGTGCCGTCGTCCAGCATCACACCCTCGACGCGCAGCTTGCCGGCCGCGGCGGTGAGCGCGCGGCCCTTGAGCATCCGCACCTTGGCGGGCGCGGCGGGCATACCGTCGCGCCTGATGTCGACAAGCGTGACGTCGGCGCCAGCCTCGGCGGCCGCCTCCGCCACTTCACAGGCGCTGTCATTGTTTGCGGCGACGACGATATGGCGGCCGGCCAGCACCGCATGGCGCCTGAGATAGCTGAGCGCTGCGTCCGCCGAGAGAATGCCCGGCAGGTCATTGTTGGCGAATGGCAGGGGCCGCTCGATGGCGCCCGTCGCCAGCACGATCCGGCGCGGCCTGACCCGCCACAGCGTGTCCGGCCGGCCGTCGAAATGGCGTTGGTTGAGCCCGACCAGATTATGGTCGTAGATACCGAATGCGGTGGTCGAAGGCAGGACCAGGTGACCGCCGGCGGAAAGCCCCGCAACAGTCTCCTCGACCCAGATGGCGGCCGGTTTGCCGTCGATCTCGCCAGCTCGGTGACCGAGCGATCCGCCGGGCTTTTGCTGGTCGTCGACCAGCATGACGGACCGGCCTGCGCCGGCCGCCAGCCTTGCCGCTGCCAGCCCGGCCGGTCCGGCGCCGATCACCAGCACGTCGCAATGGTGGTTGATCTGGTCGGCCGGGCCGGGCGACGTCCAGTCCTTGTCTACCTGACCCAGTCCCGCCATGGCGCGAATGCGTGGCTCGAACATGTGCCAGTCCGGCCACATGAAGGTCTTGTAGTAGAAGGCGGCCGGAATGAAGCGGGAAAAGCGGTCGAGGAAGGCGTTGCGGTCGGCCAGCGCATTGGGTGTCGCGTTGACGCTTTTGGCGACCAGCCCGTCGCGCGCCGGCTCGGTCGTCGCGCGCGTGTTCGGCGTCGTCTGCGGGCCGCTGATATCCACCAGCGCGTTCGGCTCTTCGACGCCCGCGCCCCAGATGCCGCGCGGCCGGTGGTATTTGAAGCTGCGGCCGACGACCGCGACATCGGCGGCCAGCAGCGCGGAGGCGATGGTGTCGCCTGTGAATCCCTGCACGGTGGCGCCGTCGAAGCTGAAGCGGATCGGGCGCGAGCGGTCGATGGCGCTGCCACCCGTGCTAAGGCGCGAGGCGGTCACGCCGCGTGCTCCCAGCCCAGGGCAGCCGAAGACAGCACCTTGTGCGTAACCGTGTCCCGCTCCATGACGAAGAATTCGCCGCAGTTCATATGCACCCATATCTCGCGCGCCGCGCCTTTCGGGTTGGAGCGCAGATAGAGATAGTTGGCCCAATGCTCGATCGGCACCTCGGCGCCATCAGGCCTGACATTGCCGGCATCGCCGCCATAGTGGAATTCGGTCTCGTCGCGCGGGCCGCAGAACGGGCAAGGGAAAAGCTGCATGGCAAACCTCAGTCTTCGTCTTTATGCATGTCGTTGCCCTAAGGCCGCTCGGCGCTTTTGCGCGACATGCATCAATGCGCGATGCCGGAACCAGCCGCTTCGTCGATCAGCCGCCCGCTGGCGAAGCGGTCGAGATCGAAGGGGCGGCTGATGTCGTTGTGCCCGCCCGTTGCCAAAAGGTTCGCCAGAAGCGTGCCGCCGGCGGGGATCGCCTTGAAGCCGCCCGTGCCCCAGCCGCAATTGAGGAACAGATTGGGCAGTGGCGATTGACCGATGATCGGCGAGGAGTCGGGCACGACGTCGACGATCCCGGCCCATTGCCGCATCAGCTTCAACTGGCCGAAGATCGGGAACATTTCCAACAGCCCCGCGATCACCCCCTCCAGCGTCGGCAGGTTACCGCGCTGGGCATAGGAGGGAGTGCGGTCGAGCCCGCCGCCGATGACGATCTCGCCCTTGTCGGATTGGCTGACATAGACGCCCGTGCCGGGCGACAGCACCACCGTGTCGAGGATCGGCTTGACCGGTTCGGTTACGCAGGCCTGCAGCGCATAGGAATTGATCGGCAGCCGAAAGCCGGCCTTGGCCGCCAGCACCGAGGAATGTCCTGCCACGGCCATGCCGATGCGGTCCGCGCGGATGGCGCCACGCGTCGTCTGGACGCCGCGGCAGCGCCCGCCCTCGACGATGAAGTCGGTGATTTCGCAGTTCTGGATGATGTCGACGCCGAGTCGGCTCGCGGCCCGTGCATAACCCCAGGCGACCGCGTCGTGGCGCGCGGTGCCGGCCCGGCTTTGCCAGATGCCGCCGAACACGGGAAAGCGCGCATTGGCCGTGAAATTGTAGATCGGCGCCACCCGGCGCACATCCTGGGGCGAAAACAGCTCCGCATCGATGCCGTTGATCTGCATGGCATTGACTGTGCGTGCCCCGATCTCCATTTCGGCGGTCGAGTGGCACAGGCTGACCATGCCGCGCTGCGACAGCATGACGTTGTAGTTGAGGTCCTTCGACAGTCCCTCATAGAGCCGGTGCGCCAGCCCATAGAGCTCGACGCTCTGCGGATAGTAATAGTTGGAGCGCACCACGGTCGTGTTGCGGCCGGTATTGCCGCCGCCGATCCAGCCCTTTTCCAAAACCGCTACTCTGGCGATGCCGTGATTCTTTGCCAGGTAATAGGCCGTCGCCAGCCCGTGACCGCCGCCGCCGATGACGATCGCGTCGTAGGACGGCTTCGGCTCGGGCGAGCGCCAGGCCGGCTCCCAGCCGGTCTGGCCGGCGAGGCCTTCCCTCAAGAGCGACAAAGCGGAATAGCGTCTGGTCATGGCGTGCTTGAAGAGGTTGGTTCAATGACTGAGGCGTAACGCCATTGTACATGTATGTCTAGTTCTTGCCGCGGTGTGAAAGCGGCGGCTGTTGCTAACGGCTGCGCGAAAGCGTTTCCTCGACATAGCGTGAAAAATCCTCGACATCCTGCGCCGTGGGCTCCTGGCCGGTGAAGCTGCGCAGATAAGACGCGACGTGCGGCAGGCGGCTGCTCATCGGTTCGTCGAGCTCGAGCGAGTAGTAGCCGATCTGCATGAAATAGAGCACGCGGGCGCGCACGAAGGCGTCTTCCTCGTCATAGCCG
The DNA here is from genome assembly GCF_006440835.1 of Mesorhizobium sp. B2-5-11. Taxonomy (NCBI): domain Bacteria; kingdom Pseudomonadati; phylum Pseudomonadota; class Alphaproteobacteria; order Hyphomicrobiales; family Phyllobacteriaceae; genus Mesorhizobium; species Mesorhizobium sp. B2-5-11. Next base: position 351,737 of record NZ_VFUK01000006.1, on the reverse strand, counting down.
TGGCGCCTGAACATGTCGCGAATGGCGTCGACGCGCTCCTCGTCGGCCTCGTCGAGAGCCCGCCTGATGGCGGGCGATCGCCGGGCCCACGCCCTGATCGCGAAATCCAGCTGCGGATCGAACAGCTTCTCGTCCACCCAGCACTCGAAGATGCTCATCACCCCGCGGATGACGGTCGCGGAAGGCCGCGCGGCGCGTTCGACGATGAACCTTGTATTGGTCTGCCGCCAATAATCCAGCAGTTGGTCGAGCAGGTCCTGGCGGCTCTTGAAGTACCAATAGAAACTGGAACGCGACACATCGAGCTTCTGGCCGAGCGTCTGCACACGGACGCTTTCGACGCCGTCCGAAATCAACGTTTCAAGCGCGAGCTTGAGCCAGTCTTCCCGGGTGACCTTGATGTTGCCGGTGGCGCCGGCGCGCTGGGTTGTCGTGTCGGTGGCTTCCATCGGCACGACGCATGACACGCCGCCCCGGGCAAATCAAGACTATGGACATACATGTACAGACCCGTTTCGCGGTGATTGGAACGATGTGTCGCCGAACCTGTTGGGCCAAGGACGATGCGACGCGGGCAGCAGGTCGCGCGGGGCCGCGAACCGAGAGACTTTGTCGCGGCCGTCCGCGCAAAGCGTGCTTTCCCGCAGCGCAATTGTCTGGCAAATACAATCACACAGATGCCGCCGCGCGGCGAACCAGCAGGAAAGACACGACATGGCACCGCTTCGACAGAACCTCATCGACGGCGAGTGGGTCGGCGATGCCGGCTCCCGCAACATCAACCCGTCCGATACCGGCGACATCGTCGGCGAATACGCTTCCGCAGGTGTCGAACATGCGGCACAGGCGATCGCCGCGGCCAAAGCGGCCTTTCCCGCCTGGTCGCGCTCGGGTCTGCTGGTCCGTCACGCGGTGCTGAAGAAGACGTCGGACGAGATCCTGGCGCGCAAGGACGAGATCGGCCGCAACCTTGCGCGCGAGGAAGGCAAGACGCTGGCCGAAGGCATTGGCGAGACCATTCGAGCCGCCCAGATCTTCGATTTCTTCGCCGGTGAGACACTGCGCCTCTCGGGCGAAGTCGTGCCTAGCGTGCGGCCGGGCGTCGGTGTCGAGATCACGCGCGAAGCGGTCGGCGTGGTTGGCATCATCACCCCCTGGAACTTCCCGATCGCCATTCCCGCCTGGAAGATCGCTCCGGCGCTTGCCCACGGCAACACCATCGTCTTCAAGCCGGCGGATCTCGTTCCCGAGAGCGCCTGGACCATCGTCGACATACTGCACCGTGCCGGCCTGCCCAAGGGCGTGCTCAACCTCGTCATGGGCAAGGGCTCGGTGGTCGGCCAGGCGATGCTTGACAGCCCGGACATCAACGCCATCACCTTCACCGGCTCGGTTGGCACCGGCAAGCGCGTCGCCGCGGCGAGTGTCGAGCACATGCGCAAGTTCCAGCTCGAAATGGGCGGCAAGAACCCGCTGGTGGTGCTCGATGATGCCGACCTCGCTACGGCTGTCGATTGCGCGATCAACGGCGCTTTCTTCTCGACCGGCCAGCGCTGCACGGCTTCGTCCCGGCTGATCGTGACGAACGGCATTCATGACCGTTTCGTCGAAGCGCTCAAGGAACGGATGGACAAACTGGTCGTCGGAGATGCGCTCGACGCGCAGACCCAGATCGGTCCCGTTGTCGATGCGACGCAGCTCAAGCAGGACGAAGACTATATCGCCATCGGCGTCAGGGAAGGCGCCACGCTCGCCTTCGGCGGCGAGCGGCTCGACCGCAAGACGCCGGGCTTCTTCCTGCGGCCGGCGCTGCTGACCGATGCCACCAACGCCATGCGCAGCTCGCGCGAGGAGATTTTCGGGCCTGTTGCCAGCGTCATCCGCGTCAAGGACTACGACGAGGCGCTCGCCGTCGCCAACGATACGCCATTCGGGCTGACGTCCGGCATCTGCACGTCCAGCCTCAAGCACGCCACGCATTTCAAGCGCAATTCGGAGGCCGGCATGGTGATGGTCAACCTGCCGACGGCGGGTGTCGATTTCCATGTTCCCTTCGGTGGCCGCAAGGGCTCGAGCTACGGTCCGCGCGAACAGGGCCGATACGCCATGGAATTCTACACCACCGTGAAGACCGCCTACACGTTTGCAGGCTGATCGGGGCGCCGGCTGACCGGGCCGGCGAAGCCTTCGCGTGCACCAAGAGACAAGGCGATGACAGTTCAAGACAAGGATCTGACCTGGCTCAATCCGCCGCCGCATCATTCCATCGACGGCGATGCGGTTCATGTGCGCACCGGCAAGGAGACGGACTTCTGGCGCGAGACCTTTTACGGTTTCTGGCGCGACAACGGCCATTTCCTCTACAAGCGCGTAGAGGGCGATTTCACCGCGGAAGTCACCGTCAACGGACGCTATGAGGTGCTCTACGACCAGGCGGGGCTGATGCTCCGCCTCAGCGAAACGCATTGGATCAAGGCCGGCATCGAATACACCGACGGCGTCATGTATTTTTCGGTCGTCGTCACCAACGATGCCTCGGACTGGTCGTTGGCCACCATTCCGGCCGGTCCGGATGGCGTTGCGATCCGGTTGACCCGCCATGCCGAGACCATCCGCGTCCAGTACCTGGATGTCTCCGACGGTCACTGGAAGCCGGTGCGGCTCGCCTACTTCCCGGTCTCGAAGGCGGTCGATGTCGGCATGATGTGCTGTTCGCCGCAGCGCGAAGGCTTCGAGGTCACCTTCACCGGCTTTTCGGTCGGCCCGCCGATTTCGCGGGACCTGCACGGCTGAAGCCCGCGCCAACGCCGACGGGACACAAGTGTCATCGCCTGGACCACGCCAGCCAGCGTGCCGCCAGATGCCTCCACAAAGGGGTGAACCGCGTTCGCCGGTAAGCGTCGCCGGCCATTTTGATGCCTTGCGCCTGTGTCGGGAAGGGATGGATGACGTCGGCCAGCGCGTGCAATCCCATGCCCGACCTGATGGCGAGCGACACCCCGTTGATCATCTCGCCGGCATGGGCGGCGACCACGGTCGCACCGAGGATGCGGTCTGATCCTTCCCTGACATGGATTTTGACGAAACCCTCTTCCTCGCCGTCCATCACCGCGCGGGCGACATCGTGCATCAGCACCGTATAGGTCTTGACCGGAATGCCGTCGTGGCGCGCCTCCACCGGATAGAGGCCGACATGGGCGATTTCCGGATCGGTGTAGGTGCACCACGGAACCACCAATTCGCTCAGCCTCTTGCGCCCGAGAAACAGGGCGTTCTGCACGACCATGCGGGCTGTTGCTTCAGCGGTATGCGTGAATTTGTAGTCGAGGCAGACATCGCCCGCCGCATAGATGCGCGGGTTTGAGGTCCTGAGATAGTCGTCCACCTTGATGCCTTTGGCATCGTGGGCAACCCCCGCCTCGTCGAGGCCAAGACCGTCGACATTGGGCGAGCGGCCTATGCCGGTGATGATCTCGTCGACGGAAATGGTCGTCGTGTCGCCGTCCCGCACCAGGTCGGCGAGCTTCTTGTCGCCTTCCCTGCGCACCGCCACCACTTCGGTGTTCAGTCGGACCTCGACCCCCTCGCGCGCCAGCGCTTCCGAAAGGATCTGCGCGGCGTCGCGTTCCTCGCCGGGCAGGAACATCGGATCGCTCTGCGCCAGGATGACCTTCGCGCCGAGCAGGCAGAAGGCCTGCGCTGTCTCGCAGCCAAGCGGCCCGCCGCCGATGACCAGCAGCCGCTTCGGGCAGTCGATAAGGTCGAACATCGTCTCATTGCTGAGATAGCCGGCCTCGACCAGGCCGGGAATGGATGGAAACTCCGGCCTCGCGCCTGTCGCGATCAGCGCCTTGCGGAAGCGCAGCGTCGTTCCCGCGACGGTCACGCGATCGCTTCCGTCGAACCGGGCTTCGCCGAAATGAACGTCGATGCCCAGCGCAGCAAGCGCCTCTGCGCTGTCGGCATGGCTGATCCGTTGCCGGATGCGCCGCATCCTGGTCATCGCGCGCTGGAAATCGACGCGAAGATGGTCCGGCGCATCGGCTCCGAAATTCTCGGCATCGCGCATGTCGGCATAGAGCCTGGATGTGCGGATGATCGACTTGGACGGGATGCAGCCGGTGTTGATGCAGGTGCCGCCGATCAACCCGCGTTCGATCAGCGCCACTTTCGCGCCGAGGCTTGCCGCTTCGCTCGCCGCCGTCAGGCCGGCCGGCCCGGCGCCGACGACGACGAGATTGTATGGTCCGGTGGGCGGCGGGTTTCGCCAATGCGGCGGATGGGCGCCCCTGACCAGCTCGACATCATTGTGGTCGGCCGGAAAACCGGCAGCTTTCGTCCTTTCAAGCGACATCGCGGCCATCCGGGCTTGCCGACTGCGACAGCCATCCGCCTGTGAACCCCGCCTTGTTCAGGCCGCGGCGGATGTACTGGTTGGAACGCATCAGCTCCCACACCAGGCGCGAGCGGTGGTTCTCGATCATCATCACCACGATGCCTTGGTCGAGGCCGAAATGGCCTTCCGACACCCAGCCGTCGCGGCCAAATTTTCGCCGGTTGGCCAGTGTCGGGTTGAAGCCGCTCGGCAGCCGGAAATTGTCGATCACCTGGGGGTAGCGATCCGCGAGATGGCGCAGCGCCGCCATGCAGATATCAGGCGCAAAAGGCAGCGACGCCGGATAGGACCACGGCGCGATCGTGCCGTCGTCCGGCCCGAAGGGCGCACCGCGCGCGACGTAGCCGGAAAACCGGCGCCGCCGCCGTTGTATGCTGCTGCGAAAGCCACCCGGTCCGTCCCCGGCCGAAAGCCCCCAGAGGTTCTCTCCGTATCCATCATAGCCATGGGGGTTGTGCCGAGCATAGTCGCGGTGCAGGTAGGTCGAGCGGCGGCTGTTTTCGAAATAGTCCGAATTCTTCTCGCGCATGAAAGCGTCGCGGATGCCGGCGAAATCGATCCAGGCATGAGAGAACTGGTGCATGAACAATGGACCGCCATAAAGCACGTCGTAGCCGTAGATGTTTTCCCACTGATAGGTCGCCGTCCAGCCCGCGTAGCTGTCGTCGGACGTCGGGCTGTCGGGCGAGGCCATCGACAGGACATAGAGGATCGTCGCCTCATTGTAGCCTTCCCAGCCATAGTGGAGAAAGCCGCTCTTCGGTTTCCAGCCCTGTCGCAACGTCGGACTGCTGCCTTGCGCCCATCGCCAGTCGACGCGCCGGTAGAGCGCCTCGGCCAGCCGGCGGATTTCGGCTTCCTCGTCATCGTCGCCCCGGAAATAAGCGCCTGCCACGAGAATGCCGGCCATCAGCAATGCCGTATCCACCATCGACAGTTCGCAGCGCCACACCCGAAGTCCGGTGCGAATGTCGAGGAAATGATAGTAAAAACCCTTGTGGCCGGTGACGTCAGCGCCACTGCCTTGCGTGCTGGTCCAGAAGAAACGCAGCGCGGCGAGCGTCAGCTCCACCGCTGCTTCCCGCGCCATCCAGCCGCGCTCGACCCCGATCGGATAGCAGGAGAGCGCAAAGCCTACGACCGCGATGCTGGCCGGTGAATTCGGCCGCGACGTGTCGGCGACCAGCCCGTTTTCGGGGTTCACGTTTTCCAGAAAATAGCCGAAGGCCGCGCGCTGGAAACGATCCAGAAGGTCGTCGTCCGACAGGATGGCAGGCGCGACCTTAAGCAAATGCGGCAAGCTCCGGTCCGGTCGTCGCGATTGTCGGAGAAAGGTGCAGGAATTGCGCGCGGGCCGAACTGTCACGCCTGGTCATGTCTTCGCCCTCATTGTTGCCGTTGCCGGGTTCCGGCTTCGGCCACTGTACGCTTGTCCAGCTCCGTTGGTTGCTTCCTCACGCGCAATTGTAGTGGCTTGCCGCCAGCCGGAAAGCGCCGCACCACATCAGTAGGTGGCGCGGCCGCCGGAGACGTCGAAGACGGCAGCCGTCGTGAACGAACATTCCTCCGAGGCGATCCAGCAAATCAGCGCCGCCACCTCGTCGAGCTCGCCAAAGCGCGCCATCGGTATCTTGGAGAGCATGAAATCGATATGCTCCTGGCTCATCTGCTTGAAGATCGCCGTGCGCACCGCCGCCGGCGTGACGCAGTTCACGGTTATGCCGGTCTTGGCCAGTTCCTTGCCGAGCGATTTGGTCAGGCCGATCACCGCGGCCTTGGATGTGCTGTAGGCGGAAGCGTTGGGATTGCCTTCCTTGCCGGCGATCGAGGCGATGTTGACGATGCGGCCGTAATTGCGCTCCAGCATGTGCGGGACGAGCGCCTTGTTGCAGTAGAAGACACCGTTGATGTTGATGTCGATGACCAGACGCCAGTCCTCCACCGGATAGTCCCAGGCGGTCATGTTGGGACCGGTGATGGCGGCGCTGGTGATCAGGATGTCGACCCCGCCATGCGCCTCGATCGTCGACCGCGCCGCCCGATCCACCGCCGCCGGGTCGGCGACATCGACGGTCTGGCCATGCAGCGCCGGGATCGAAGCCCTGGCCGCTTCGATCTGGGCGGGATCGCGGTCCCAAACCGAAACGCGCCCGCCTTCTTGGACCAGCCTCTGTGCGACGGCGAGGCCGATGCCGGATGCGCCGCCCGTAATCACCGCCGAGCGTCCGGCAAACCGTTCCGCGAAAATCGTCGGCATCTCATTTTCCCCTGTCCTGGCGCAAATCGGCTCCGCTCGGCGAAACCATGTTCGGGGGTGACTGTGAGGTCGCCGCCGGCCAAGTTCAAGCCGGCATGCACCTCGATCGTCTGGGCCAATCCCTGAGGCGCGTTATGCCGGGCTCCCCTCGATCTGCCTGTCCAGCGCTTGCACCAGCGCCAGGCCTATTTGTCCGAGCGGTACAGGAAGAACTGCAGGAACAATTCCCGCTCGGTGGTGATGTCGAGTTTCTCATAGATGCGCCGGCGATGGTTCTTGACCGTGCCGACGGTGATGCCGAGCCGCTCGGCAATGTTGGCGGTCGGATGGCCGGCCAGGATCAATTGCACGAGCTCTCTTTCCCTGAGCGACAGTTCCGGCCATAGGCTCGCCGGGATTGTGGGTTGCTGGCGCGGTGAGGCGCCGGGGCTGGACGGCGCCGAGCTGCGCGAGAAATCGCTTCCGCGCGTCTTGATGTCGAGCGCGTGCAGCGCCTCGAACACCGGCAGCCGCTCGGTCAGCAGGGCGATCTCGTTGTCCTTGAACGCTGTGGTCGAACGATCGAGGAAAATGCCGAGGCACCAGTCGCCGCCATCGGCCAGCATGATGCCGACTTCATCGCAGATCTCCGATTGCGCGAGGAAGCCGGCTATGTACTGGCCGCGTTTGGCCTCGTCGTCGGCCAGCCGCTTGAGCGGCATGATGCCCAGCCGGCGCTCGCGCCGCCAGGAAGCGTAGAAGGGGTCGAATACGTAATAATTATCAAGGTAGCGCCGCACCATCTCGTCGGAGAAGCGCCGGTGCTTGACGAATTGCGGCGTCTGCGTCGCCGAATAGCGCGTCACCGTCACCAGGTCATGCGCGATGTCGGCGCCGATCAGGTCGATCAGGCAGTCGACATGCCTGTCGGTGCCGGTGGCAGCGATCGCCATGGCGAGCGGCGCCCAGATGTTGCCCATGCGCATGCCTCTTTTTCGGCGACGAGCTCCCGCCCGTCATTGTGCCTTTAGGCATATGGCGCGATCCGGTCCCGCGAATCTAGCCTGTGGTCATGCTCGGCAAGGGAAGGCGACCCGTGGACCATATCTCTACCAATCCCATCGTCATCGGCATCGACGCCGGCGGCACCATGACCGACACCATCCTTGTCGATCAGGACGGCCGCTTCAAGATCGGCAAGTCGGCAACGACGCCGAAGAACGAGGCCGAGGGGTTCCTCGCCTCGGCCGAGGACGCGGCGGACGCCTGGGGCATCTCGCTCGAGGCCCTGTTTTCGGGCGTCAATGTGGTGCTCTATTCCGGCACCGGCATGCTCAACACGCTGCTGTCGCGCACCGGCAGGAAACTCGGCCTGATCACCACCAAGGGCCTTGAGGACATGATCCTGATGGGTCGCGGCCTGCAGGCCTGGGCCGACTATTCCTATGCCGACCGGCTGCACGCTGTGACGCATCATCATCCCGATCCGCTGGTGCCGCGCCGACGCACTCACGGCGTCACCGAGCGCATCGACCAGTTCGGCGACATCATCCTGCCGCTCTACGAACATGAGGTCCGTGCCGCGGCGAAAAAACTGATCGCCGACAAGGTCGAGGCGGTCTGCATCATGACGATCTTCTCGCATGTCAATCCGGTGCATGAGAAGCGCATCGCCGAGATCTGCCGCGAGGAGATCGCCGCCGCCGAAGCCGACATCCTCGTCTACAGCAGCCATGAGGTGCGCCCGGTCATCCGCGAGCAGTCGCGGCTGAACTCGGTGCTGATCGAGGCCTACGCCACCTCGCGCGGCCGCAAGCAGCTCAAGGGGATCGAGGACGTCTCGAAGAAATACGGCTTCAGATATGGCGTGCAAACGCTGCTCTCCTTCGGCGGCCTCACCTCGATCAATCATCCGCGCCTGCACGAAACCATGATCTCGGGTCCGATCGGCGGCATTCTGGGCGCGGCTTATGTCGGCAAGCTGATCGGCAATGACTCGCTGATCTGCTCCGATATGGGCGGCACCTCCTTCGACATGGGCGTCATCACGCGCGGCCAGACACGGATCGAGAACGAGCCGCTGATGGACCGGTTCAAGCTGAACGTGCCGACGCTGCATCTCGACACGATCGGCGCCGGCGCCGGCATGATCCTCAAAGTCGATCCGCTGACGAAGAAAGTTTCGCTCGGGCCGGAAAGCGCCGGTGCCGATCCCGGCCCGATCTGCTTCGCCAGGGGCGGCACCGAGCCGACCATCGCCGATTGCGACGCCATCCTCGGTCGGCTGAACCCGCATTATTTCCTCGGCGGCAAGGTCGTGCTGCAGGTCGAGAAGGCGCGCAAGGCCTTCGAGGAGAAGTGCTCCCGTCTGCTCGGCGTCGGCGTGGAGGAAGCCGCCGAAGGCATGATCGACATGCTGGAAGCAGACGCCAACAACGCGCTGCGCCGCGTCATCTCCGGCCAGGGGATCCATCCTTCGGAGTTCACATTGCTTTCCTATGGCGGCTCGGGGCCGTTGCATCTGGCCGGCTGCTCCAGGGGCATCGGCTTCAAGGATATCATCACCTTCCAGTTCGCGGCCGCCTTCTCCGCGTTCGGCTGCACCACGGCGGATTTCATGCGCCGGCATTCGGTATCCACGCAGATCGACATCGGCGCGCGCGCAAGCGAGGCCGAGCTGCTGGTTTTCGGTGCCAGAGTGACCGCGGTCTGGGACGATCTCACCAAGGCCGCGGTCGACGAGATGGTGGCCGACGGCCATGCGCTGGACAAGATCAGGACGGTGCCGTTCCTGATGATGCGCTATACCGGCCAGCTCGAGGACGTCGAGGTGATGGCGCCGCTCTCGGCGATCAATTCGGCCGGCGACATGTGCAAGGTCATCGACGAGTTCGAGGCGGTCTACGCCAAGGTCAACCATCGCGTCTCGCGTTATGGCGAAGCCGGCTTCTCGATCACCGAGCTCGGCCTGATCGCCACCGCCGACAAGGTCAAGCCCGTGCTGCTCAAGCGGCCGCTCGGCCCCTCAAACCCCGCATCCGCGCACAAGGGCGTGCGCGAGGCCTATATTGGCGGCCGCTGGCACAAGGCCGATCTCTACGAGATGGATCTTCTGCTGCCGGGGCATGAGGTGACCGGCCCGGCCATCATCGAACACCCCGCCACCACCCTCGTCGTCCATCCGCGGGACCGTGTCTTCGTCGACGAATGGACGCTGCTCCACTACTCCCACGCTTGAGAGGGCGAACGCCATGCTGGACAAACCCGCCTCCGCCCTGCGCCTCCGTGAGCGGCTGATCGAATCCGAACGGCTCATGGACGAGACCGGCTGCTATGACGGCATCACCGATCTCGAACTGCGCAACCAGGATCCGCTGAAGTTCGAGACGCTGCACACCAAGCTGCGCGCCTACTGCGTCTCGGCGCGCGAGATGGCGCGTCGCATCTCGGCTTCGCCCGGCGTGCGCGAAGTCGGCGAGATGGTCGTCGCCATCTACACGCCCGAGGGCGACGCGATCGCGCTCTCCAACGGCATCATGGTGCATGTGCACACGATGAGCCGCTTCATCAAATGGATGATCAGACAAGGCTACGAGGAAAATCCCCGCATCGTCGACGGCGACATCTTCGCCAACAACGACGCCTTCATCGGCACCGTGCAGGTGCCCGACGTGATGGACGTGGTGCCGATCTTCCACACGGGCAAACTCGTCGGCTGGGCGGGCGCGGTCTGCCACGAACTTGAGGCCGGCGGCATCACGCCGGGCGGCGACGTGGCGCTGGCACAGGAGCGCTTCACCGAAGGCCTGTTCGTCTGCGCCGAAAAAGTCGGCCAGAACGACGAACTGCGGCGCGACTACGTGATCCGCTGCGAGCGCAATCTGCGCATGCCCATCTACTGGGTGCTGGACGAGAAGGCCAAGGTCGCCTCCTGCATCGACATGCGCGAAAGCGTCAAGGCGCTGATCGACGAGATCGGCCTCGACTACTGGATGAAGGTGTCGAAGGAATTCATCGAGGAGGGCCGCCGCGCGCAACTCGCCCGCACGCGGCAACTGACCGTTCCCGGCATCTATCGGGGGCATACTTTTTACGGTCACGTCACCAAGGGCAAGCCGGGCTACCAGCCGCTCGGCGATCCCGACTGGCTCTACAACATACCGATCGAAATGGAGATCACCACAGGCGGCAAGATCATCATGGATTTCGAGGGCACGCAGCCCTGGGGCTACCATTCCATGAACTGCACGCCGGCCGGCATGGATGGCGGCATGTTCGTGACGCTGACCCAGCACATGAATTTCGAAGGCCTGGTCAATGACGGCGCCTGGATGGCGACGGAGCTGAAGCTGCCGCATGGCACCTGGACCAATCCCGACAATGAGATGGTGGCCACTGCCACGTCCTGGGCGCTGCTCTTGCCGGCTTATGGCGTCTTCCAGCGGCTCCTGTCGAGATCATTCATCGCCCGCGGCTTCGTCGAGGAGGCCTTCGTCGGCCAGGTCAACAGCCCGATGATCGAGATGGGGGGAACCAGCCAGTACGGCACGCTGTTCGGCATGGCGCATTTCGAATGCGCGGCCGCCGGTTCCGGCGCGCTTGCCATCAAGGACGGGCTGGACACCGCCTATGTCGGCTGGAACCCTGAATCCGACATGGGCAACATCGAGATCTGGGAACAGAACATGCCGATGGTCTATATCGGCCGCTCGATCGTTGCCAATTCCGGCGGCGCCGGCAAATATCGCGGCGGCTGCGCCTTCCTGTCGACCTGGCTGGTCAGCAAGACCGACCATCTCCGGCTGGTCACCTCGGAACACTCCTCGCGCGTCTTCGACAATGGCGGGCTCTGCGGCGGGTATCCGGCGCCGACCTGCCAAAAACACCGTGCGGTGCGCGACAGCAACATCTTCGAGCTCGCACAAAAGGGCGCGCCGCTGGCGCACCATACCGGCACCAATCCTTATCGTTCCGAACTCGAGGTCCGGCTCGAAGGCCAGCACGTGACGATGGAAGGGCCCTATATCACCGCGCCCCACAAAACCGGCGACGTGTTCACCCATTCCTACAATGGCGGTGGCGGCTATGGCGACGTGCTGGAGCGCGATCCGCTCAAGACGGCATCGGACGTCGAGAACGGCTATCTCACCAGGGAAGCTGCCGAAAATGTCTTCGGGATCGTGCTTGACGAGGACGAGGACGGCTATCCCGTCGCCAATCTCGAAGCCACCAAGCGCCACCGCGCCGAGATGCGGTCGCGCCGGCTCGCTCGGGCCAGGTCGGTCTCGGAGTGGATGGCCAAGGAGCGCGAGCGGGTGAAGGCGGTCGATTTCGCGCCCGAGGTGAAGAAGATGTATGCCAGCGCCATCAAGCTTTCGCCGCGCTTCACCAGGGATTTTTCAACCTTCTGGGATGTCGACGCCAAATCGACCTTCGGCGTGGAGTAGGGACCATGACCTCATACAGCAAGGAAGTCATCGCCGATCTGGTCGCGGGCACCCTGCCTTGGCCGCAGACGCGCCGCGTCATGAGCGCCTACAAGGACGACGACCGGTTCTTCAAATATGTCGCGGTGCTGCAGGACCGAGTCGGCTGGAGCGATCCGATCCTGCTTCCCGTGGGCGACCACCTCTTCATCTGTCAGAGCGGCGACGAGCGGGTAACCCGTTGCGAATGCGGCCATTCCTTCGGCGACTACCGCAAGAACTGGAAGCTGAAGGCTTCGATCATCGTGCGCGACAGCGAGGAGGCGCTGCGCGAGATTTATCCCAACAGCGACCTGCCGGATCCCGAATGGATGGAAATCCGCGAGTTCATCTGCCCGCAATGCGGCACGCTGCACGAGGTCGAGGCCGCGGCGCCGGGTTATCCCATCGTCCATGATTTCGAACCCGACCTGGAAGGTTTCTACCGCGACTGGCTGGGCAAGCCGCTCGAGCCGATGGACAAGGGAAGCTGATGCCAAGGACACAAGTTTCGTCACCGGCTTCGAAACGGGCTTCGATCGAGGTTATGTTGGCCTATGAAGTTCAAATCCTCTCGGGACTGATGGACCGTCCCGTGCCGTGCGGAGGCCATGCCCGATGACAACCCTTTCCGGCCGCGGCGCAATCGTCACCGGTGGCTTCTCCGGAATGGGCCTGGCGATTGCCACGGCATTGGCGCAGGCCGGCGCCAATGTCGCCGTCGGTTCCTATGTCGCACCTGGCGGCGTGGAGAGATCCGACGCCGCCTACTATCCCGGCGCTGACGAGATAGAGCGCGTGCGTTCGGCTCTCGGCGCGCATGGAACGAGGATTTACGCCGCCCATCTTGACGTGCGCGACACCAACGTCACGAACCGTTTCGCGGCCGACGCCGAGGCGGCGGTGGGTCCTGTCGACATCCTGGTCAACGCCGCCGGCACCACGGCCGAGCAGCCGGTCTGCGGCCATTCCGACGCGCTGTGGGACAAGATCGTCGACACCAATCTCACCGGCGCCTTCCGCGCCACCCGCGCTGTGCTGCCCGGCATGATCGAGCGCGGCTGGGGCCGCATCGTCAACATCGGCTCGACCGCCGCCTCGGTCGGCTGGAAGGACAATCCCGCTTACTGCGCCTCCAAGGCCGGTCTCCTCGGCCTCACCCGTTGCGTGGCGCTCGAAGGGGCGGCGCATGGCGTCACCTGCGTTATGATCAGCCCGACCTGGGTCGAGACCGAACTGATGCGCCGCAACGTGGCGCAGGTCGTCGAGCGCGAGGGCAAGGGCCGCACGGCCGAGGACGCGATGGCCGAGATCGCCAGGGGCAACCCGCAGCAGCGCATCCTCCAGCCGCAGGAGATCGCGGCGCTGGCCGTGTTCCTCTGCTCGGATATGGCCAAGGGCATCACCATGGAAAACATACAGGTCACCGGCGGAGCACTTTGGTAGCGCGCACGGCTGGTTGCGGCGTCGATGGAGAGGCCGGCAATGGAAAGAGAAGTCCGATCCCGTCCGGGCGTGTCCCGGACCTGATCTCTCGGCGCTCGCCTGGCTGTAAGACAAGGTGACCGCATTTGCCATTGAGCGCGCGGCGCGATAGGTTATATTGCACTGCACAATGGAGATGCCGTCGATTGCACCCTTCTTACGGAGATGCCTGCCGGCTACGCGGCGGTCCGGGGTAGGCTCGGCGAGAACCTGAGATGAAGATTCCAAAGTCCTTGCTGGTCGATCCCGAGAGGAACTCGGTCTACGGCAGTTTTGCCGTTGCCGTCTCGGTCTGGGCATTCTCCTACTCCGTCATATTCGGCCAGGTGCTGATCCTGGCCTATTATGCGGTGTGGCTGCCCCTCATCATGGTCGACTACAGGCGGTTCCTGCGGCATCTGTCCAGCGCCTGGCTGCCATTGTCGTTCGCGGCCTATGTATGCTTCTCCGTCTTCTGGTCGGACGCTCCCGGCATCACCGCGAGAACGGCCGTCCAGTACTTCTCCCACATCGCCTGCGCCTATGTCGCGGCGCGAGCCGTCAGTGTGCGGACCCTGACAATAGGCGCCCTGGTCGGCATATTCGTCGTCCTGCTCTACTCTCTCAAGGTCGGGGCCTATTCCGAGGACGTCCTCGACGGCACCTATAATTTCGTCGGCGCCTTCGCCTCCAAGAACCAGATCGGCTTCGTCGCCTCGCTCGGTATCTATTTCAGCGTCGTCTTCATCGCCTTCCTCAGGCACGGCCGGCTGAGCCTGTTCCTGACCGTGCCGGTGGTGCTTTTGTCGGCCTATCTGCTGGTCATCTCGCATTCGGCTACCTCGATGGCCTCGACACCGGCGGTGCTGGCGCTGGTGATGCTGCTTGCCATGAGCAAGGTGCTGTCGCGACGCTATCGCCGGGTGATCTTCCTGGTCGGCACGGGCATGCTGGTCGTCGCTATCCTTGTGGCGCTGAATCTCGGCCTCATGGACTTCGTCCTCGGCCTGTTCGGCAAGGATTCGACGCTCACCGGGCGCACCTATCTGTGGGAGCAGGGCTGGAACGCCGCGCAGAGGGCGCCCATGCTCGGCGTCGGCTATGCCGCATACTGGGTCCAGGGCTTTGCCGAGGCCGAGCGCCTGTGGAACGAGTTCTACATCACCACCCGCACCGGCTTCCACTTCCACAACACCTACATCGAAGCCCTTGTCGAACTCGGCTTCGTCGGGGCGACGCTGGTTTCGCTGGTCATCCTGCGCACGCTTTACGGCCATGTCTCGGCGGTCGCGTTCGGGACATGGCGGGCGGATTCGGTCGTTCTGGCCGGCGTCATGGTGCTGCTCCTGATCCGCTCCTTCGTCGAGGTCGAGATCCTCAACCCCTACATCATGGGTTCCTTCCTGATGTATTTCAGCTTCTTCAAGCTGGCGCGGCTGCCCGTTGCCCGTCCTCGCCTGTCTGCGGCAAGGATCGAGGAGGCAAATGCCGCCAGAGGCTGGAGCGGCCCCGAGCCTGGCACGGACGCCGCTCGATGAATACCGATCGGTTTCCCGTTTGGGATTGCGTCAAAGCAAGGCGATAGAGCGGCTGGCGATTCCCTCAAACGCCGCCCCGCTCCAGCAATTTCAGGAAAGTGTGTACGGCTTCCCCGGGAAACGCGCGCAGCGCTTTCCGTCCGGAATTGCGCAAAAACAAAGGGATAGAGCAGCTTGCGGTTTTTCGTGAACGGTGAACTGCTCTTATCTTAGGCGGTTCGATCGCCTACTGGCTGGGCATTGGCGCCAGCTTGACCTTGATCACATCGCCCGGCAGCACCGGCGTGTCTTCCTTGACCGCAATCTCGCTCGTCTTGCCGTCGGCAGCGCGCAGCAGTGAATAGATCAGGGTGGGCTCTTCGTTGGTTGCGCTGGCGGCCACGGTGGCGGGATCGGTGGCCTGGGCCATCAATCCTTTCTGCATGTTGACCCTCAGCGCGGCCTCGTTCAGGTCGGCTTCGGTCTGCTGCCGGTCGGCGGCGAGGCTCGAGCTCAGCGTGTTCTGGGCATCGATGGCATCCTGCGTTGCCTTGCTGATCGCTTGCTTGGCGGTGAGGATGGCCGTTTCGTAGTCCAGGATCTTGCCCTGAAGGTCGGTGACGGACTGTTGCGAATCCAGCAGTCTTGCGTTGGCGACCAGGCCTTTCTGGGCCAGCGGACCGATGCTGGTGAGTTGCTGCTGCGCCAGGTCGACCTGCTTCTGCTGGTTGACGATCTTCTTCTGCAGCGATTCGATCTCGGCCTGCAGAACTCCTTTCAGGTCGCTGAGCGCCTCGAGCTTCAGCTTCAGCGCCTTCTGGTCAGCCGTGAGGATCGTCATCTCGTCCGCGACGATGGCCTGCAGTCTCGGATCGCCCTCGACCTCCTTCGGCACGTCGAAGCTCGACTTGCCCGCAAGGTCGGCATCGATGCGCGCGCGCTTGACGATCAGTCGAACGCGCTGATCGTCATATATGTCGAAATTGCCTTTGGCGGTGACCAGGTCCTTGCCGAGCTGCGGGCCGTAGTCGGCGCTTCGCCGGATGCCGCCGGCGATGCTGACCGCCTTCAGCACCGTAAGATCGGGCACATAGGGGAATTGGCCGGGGTTCTGCACCTCACCCGAAATATAGAACGGCCGGAACTGCGCCATTTCGACCGATGCCTCGGGCCGGTCCGACAAAGCGAGCTTGTGCTGCAGCGCCTCGCCGATCGCCGCCGCGACTTCGGCCGTTGTCTTGCCGGATGCCGGCAGCTCGCCGACGAAAGGCACCGACAGCATTCCGGCCGGCCCGACCGTGTATACGCCATTCACCGCCGACCAGTCGCGGAACGTGCCTTCGACGGTCTGCCACTCCGCGATACGGATGGTGAGCTTGTCTTGCGATCCGAGATGGTACTCGTCGGCAAGGGCGATCCGCGGCAGGGCGAGCGACAGGGCCAGGCAGCTGGCCACGAGCCGCAAACGCCGCGAGCGGCCCGAATGCGGGCCGCTGCAAAAAACTTCGAACATGTCTATCTTCAACTGAATGTTCCGATCCGCTTTGGCCCCACCAGCCCGATGAGCCTGCGCCCGATGCCTGCCGGGAGAAATCTCCCGCGTGCGATCCGGTTCGCGACCGCTCAGTAGCAGCCGCGCGACATCCAGACAGCCGGAACTGTCTTGATGATGATGCGAATATCCTCAAAAAGTGACCAATTCTCGACATAGTGGCGATCGAACGCGACGCGGCTGTCATAGGAGACGTCGTTGCGGCCGCTGACCTGCCACAGGCCGGTCAGGCCGGGGCGGGACTTCAGGTAATACACGGCGGCGCTGCCATAGATCTCCAGTTCGTCGCGCACGACCGGGCGAGGTCCGACAAGGCTCATGTCGCCCTGAAGGATGTTGATGACCTGCGGCAACTCATCGAGACTGAGTTTCCTCAGGACCGCGCCGACCCGGGTGACGCGCGGATCGTTCTTCAGCTTGCGGGTGGCTATCCATTCCGCCTTGGCTTCCGGATTGGCCGCCAGATAGGCAGCCAGCACCCTTTCGCCGTCCGGCACCATGGTGCGGAACTTGAGACAAGGGAAAACCCGTCCGCCACGCCCGATTCGCCGGTGACCGTAAAAAATCGATCCGCCATCGGAGAATTTGACGAGCAGCGCTATCATCACGAACAGCGGGCTGAGAGCGATCAGGGCGGCCAGTGAACCGGCAATATCGAAACTGCGCTTGATAAGGCCGCCGATCGGCGGTGGAAAATCGACGCCAGCCTGCGAAAACTCCGCTGTGGCCGACTTGGCAACATCCCTCATGCCAAAACTCCATGCGTTGACCGGATGGTTTACGGCACGATATCAAAAAAATGTTGCAGCGCAACACACAATTTCCCGCACCTTTGAAATAGTCACGTCATGAATTGACTAAATAATAAGCGCGCCCTGCACAAATTTCGGAATATTTAGCACATTTATGACAATAAATGGGCATAGCCGGAAAAATAGAGGCGCTTTTGGGGCAACTTCTAGGCGGGGCGTTCTTTATGCCCTTGAATGGAGCTCGTTGGTGCTTTAGCGCGGCACGATATTCGGTGGTATTCATATAAAATACTATTCAATATTGTAGATTCTACTGAAAAACACCAAAGAGCCGAAGTTGCGCGTAATCCCGTCGTGTGCGTTGCAGCATGAGCGAGTCGAGCGCAAAAGCTCACCTAAAAATAAATGCAGTTGCCCTTGCGGCCTTTTGCTCGCCTTAATAGAATTGCAAATTATACCTGTCAAAGTGGCGACAGGTTGAAAGGCCGGAAGCAACCGGCCGGGAGCGGGCGACTTAACAAGCCCGCATGACAAGGGACGACGCTCGGGTGGGGCAATGATTGGAATATACCCGGGCCGGTTTGTGGGCTGTTGGGTATGTCGCTTCCAAAATTCATCGTTGGGATGATTTTCGCTCTTGCGATCGTCGTTGGCTGGTCATGGCTGGGCGGCGCTTCAATAGGCACGACGCTGCTGCGCGTCATCATCTGTGCCGTGGTCATCCAGGCGGGCTACTTCGTGCTCGTCTATGCCATGATCGTCAAAAGCGCGCCGACGCCTGCCGACAGGACACGCGAGGCCGAAAGAAAGCTGAGTTCGGCCGAGGTGGCCGAGGGTGAAAAGCTCGGCGGCGCCGGGCGAAGCCTTCACTGACCCAGACCGGGCTGGCCTCAGGCCACGTCGGCGGGTTCGGACTGAGATTGTTCGCCCGAAAGCATCCGGGACAATCGGCTTCCTGCTTTCGCCTTCAGCCGCCGATATTGCCCGGCCTCGACGACACGGCCGTTTTCCATCGCCACCACCCAGTCGGCGAAGGCGATCATCGATGGCCGATGCGCGATGGTCAGGATCGTCATCGAGCCGCGCAGCCCGTCGATCGATTGCGCGATCAGCGCCTGGTTTTGCCAGTCGAGCGCGCTGGTCGCCTCATCGAGGATGAGCAGCGACGGCTTGCGCAGCAAGGCGCGCGCCAGCGCGATCCGCTGGCGTTCGCCGCCCGACAACCGCACGCCGCGGTCGCCGACCACCGTTTCGAGCTTGAGGTCGAGCCGTTCGACGAATTCGGCCGCATGGGCCGATCGCAATGCGGCCCATAATTCATCGTCGCTTGCTTGCTGTGCGGCCAGGCGCAGGTTCGCCGCGATCGTGTCGTGCAGGAGAAACACGTCCTGCGGCACGTAGGCGACCTGGTCGCGCCAGCCCCGGCGATTGGCGGCGTCGATCTCGACGCCATCGACGAGGATCGTGCCGGCTGTCGGCTCGAGCAGGCCGAGCAGCATGTCGGCGATCGTGCTCTTGCCTGATCCCGAAGGGCCGATAAGGGCGGTGACCTTGCCGGCCGGAAGGCCGAAGGTGATGTCGCTCACCACCGTCTTGGCGGCGCCGTCCTCGTAGGCGAAGGAGACGCCGCGAACATTCAGTCCGAAATCGAGCGACAGCTTTCGAGCGTCCTGGATCCCGGCATGGCCAGGTTCCCGCTCGGCGTCGAAACGCATCTGCAGACTACGCATCGCGGCATAGGCGGGCAGGTTGATCAGGACCTGCTGCGCCTGCGTCTGCATGTCCATGAAGCGCGGCGCGATGCGCATGAAGACCAGTAGCAGCACCACGATCTCGGCCAGTGAGAGGTCGAAGCGAACCAGCGCAACATAGATGAACAGGCTCAAGCCGATCACGCTCGCCACCTGGAACAGGGCGGTGCCGGTCGAACTGTTGCGCACATAGGCGATGTTGTCGGCCTTCATTCTTTCAAGTGTCGCCTGCAACTGCGCGAAATAGGTCGCCTCGATGTTCAGGCTCTTGGCCACCTTGATGCCGCCGAGGAATTCCGAGACCGTCCGGTATTGATCCTGGCGGTTGGTGGTCAGGACCTGGCCAAAGGCGGTGGCCCGCGACCGGAATGGCCGCAGCGCGAGGAACATCAGCATGCCGATGACCACGGCGAACAGCGTCATGACCGGCGAAATGAACATGGAGATCACGAGATAGCCGGCCAGAAGCACGGCGATCTGCACCAGCATCAGCAGCGAGAAGGCCGCGCCCTGGACACGGTCTATGTCCCCGGTCAGCGCATGGTCGAGGTCGGAGCCGCGCATGCGCGTGAAGACGCCCCACCGTGCCTTGCCGATGCTTTCGAACAGGTTCATGCGCAGGCGGTTGATGAAATCGAAGAGAAGCCTGGCCATGTAGACCGACTTGAAGCGGTTGAAGGCGGCCTGCAGCGCGACCAGCGCCACCAGCATGCACAACATCGTGGTCAGCTTCAGCGTGCCGTCCGGCACCAGCCAGCGCATGAAATCATTGTCGGGCAGCTTGATCGCGAAATCCTGGCCGGAGCGTCCGACCAGTTGCAACAGCGGGACTAGCAACAGGATGGATATGCCTTCGGTCAGGCTGCCCATGATCAGGAAGAGCAGCGCCGTCCAGGCCCGCCGCCCGCCTATCTGGGCGATAACGGCGCCGAACCCGGCGATTTCCCGAAACAATGACGGGCGAAGGAGCGATGATTTCGACATCTCCTGCTATCCCTGTCCGGCCATCAGGTCATGCTCGACGAGGCTCACGACCTCGCCGATCCTGTCGAGGCCCGTCGGCACTTCGAGCCTGCACACGCCGACGCGATCGGCGAGCCGTGCGCAATGCCCGAGATGCGCCGCCGCGAAATCGCCGACCAGGGCGGCGCGGCCGAAACGCGTGACGTATGAAAATCTGATCACGGCCGGCAAAGCGGCGATGCCGGGCATGGGCGAGATCTCAGTCTTTTGGCCGCGCTCGAGAATATAGATGCGGGTCGCCGGAACCCTGTCGCGCGAAAACGCCCCGTGCAATCGGTGCTGGGCCTTGTTGATAGCCGGATGCACCTGCGGCCGCACTTGTGCCCCTTCGAGCGAAATCGCGGCAGCCGCGTCAGCCGCCAGCTTGATCTGGGGAAAACCCGGCACGATCATCGGCTCGTCCGGATGGCTGAGATCGAGCGCCACGACGTCATCGGTAAGCAGTTCGTGTCCGGCACGGATCATGGCGCTTGCCGTCGTCGATTTGCCGGCGCCCTTGTCGCCCATGAAGATGGCGCTTTTGCCGGCAATCGCGACGGCGCTGGCATGCAGCACGAGCAGGCCGCGCTGGTGCAGGATGAGCGCCATCACCGGTCCCAGCAGCGGGAACGCGATCAGCGCGTCGTCGATGCCGGGCGCCGGCTCGACCTCGATGCGGCAGGCGTCGCTGATCAGGAACGCGGCGACGGCGTGCCATGCCAGATATTGCCGATCCGGTTCGAAGCGGAAAATGGTCGCGGCCTCGGGCGAAGGCTTTGGCATATCGATCGCGCCGACACTGATCACGATATCCGCCGCTGCGGGCTCGGCCGGCTCCAGTTCTGGCAATGTCACCTCTGAAGCGATGGTCAGGCCGTAGGCTCGATAAAAACGGCGCTGTCCGCGCGGCCAGCCTTGCGCGCGCGGGCGGAGGGCCAGCGGCTCGTTCAACGGCGTCATGCGGCACTCCCGGCACGCTGCACCTGCCGCAGCCACAGCGACAGCGACGCCGAGCGCCAGACATACTGGACGTCGAGCGGCGCCGGCCGGTCGGGCCGACTGAGCAGCCGAGCATAGGCAGCATTCACGGCCGGCAGGTTTATATAGGGCTCGATGCGGCCGGCGTCCGGGCCGAGCACCTGCTCCAGGAGCTCGCGGTGGTTGCGCAGCATGCCGTTGACGAGATTGCCGGTGAAATCGATCTTGTCGCGCCGCCACTGGACCGCCGCCGGCAGCACGCCTTGCATGGCGCGGCGCAGCACGTAGCGGCCAAAACCGCGGCTGAGCTTCTCCTCGCCCGGCAAGGCCAGGCAGAACTCGACCAGCGGCTTGTCCCAGAAGGGATAACGAGGCTCGACGCCGAAATTGGCGGCGGCCTTGTCGAGGACTTCGAAAGCATGCGGCACATAGCCGTTGGAAAGAATCCAGCGGTGAGTCAGCGCTTCGCTGGCGCTGACGTCGGGCGGCTTGTAGCCGGCTCGGTGAACCCGCTCGATGAGCTCGGTGCGGCCGGCAAGATCGGCATTGATCAGGTCGCGCCAGCTTCCGCCCTGGGCCGGTTTGCGCAGCCTGTTCAGGAGCCGGTTCGCGGTGTGCCTGAGCCTGGCCACGCGCCAGGCGGGTCCGTAGATGGTCAGGAATTGGAAGTACATGCCGAGCATGCCGTCGCCATAGGTGTTGGAAGCGCTGCGGATCTCGCGCCACAGCTCCAGCCACTTGCCTGCATTGGCAAGCTCGTGCAGATGGCCGTGCCCCTGCGATACGACTTCGTCCCCGCCATGGCCGTCGAGAAGCACCTTGACGCCTTTGGCGCCCGCCGTCCTGTAGACCTCCCGGGTGAGCGTAAGGCCCGGCGCCAGGAACGTTCCTTCCTGCTCTTCCAGCACCCGTTCGAATTCCGCGAACGGCGCGTAGTTGCCGACCGGGATCAGCGTGCCGTCGACGCGCCCTTGTTCCAGCACCGCGTCTATGAAGGGGGTTTCGTCCATCGCCGAGCCGCGTTCGAAAACCAGCGAAAAGGTGGGCAGCCTCGGCTTTCCCTCGGACAGGTTTTGCCGGCCCGCCACGCAGGCGATCGAAGAGGAGTCCAGGCCGCCGCTCAGCATGGCCCCGACCGCCGCGCTTCCGCGCATGCGGTTGCGCACGGACTGCGAGAAGAGGTGGGCGAATTCCTCGGCGGCGTCCGGCCCCATAGGCCGCGACGACGGCTCGATCTGCCAGTATCGCTGCAGCGTCGCGCGCTGCCCCGTCACAGTGAGGCTGTGGCGCGCCGGCAGGCGGAAAATATCGGTGTAAGGCGTCGCTTGCGGATCGTCTGGCAGCCCGGCCAGGAAACCCGAGATCTGATGTTCGCTGAGGCGGGCGCCGGCGCTGGTGACGCCAAGGATCGGGCCGATTTCGGAGGCAAAGACAAAGCGCTGCCCGTCCGCGTGATAGTAGAACGGTTTGACGCCGAAATGATCGCGCGCGCAAAACAGCACCTGCCGCTCGGCATCCCAGATGGCGAAGGCGAAATCGCCTTGCAGGTGCACGGGACAGGCTTCGCCCCAGCGCAAATAGGCCCGCATCAGGAGCACGGCGTCGGCAACCGATGCGTCGCGGACGCCGAGCCGTGCCGTCAGCTCGTCGCGATTGTCCAGGCGGCAATCCGCGGTGACGGCCAGTTTGCCGCCCGCCATCGTCAGCGGGCCGGGGCCGGCTTCATCGGTCGTGTTGAGCCAGGCGTGGCCGAGCGCGACAGCCTTGTCGGTCCACCACGAACTGCCGTCGCGGGCGCGATGACGCATGCGGGCCAGCATGCGCTGGATATCGGCTGCGGACTCCGGCGCCTCGTGCCCGTGCAGGATACCGGCCACGCCGCTCATCGGTCATTGACCATAGTCGACGAGAGGGACAAACCTGTCTATCGAGCCGCCAAGGACGACATGGTTGCCGCTGATCAGCCAGGCATGCGCCTTCAGCTGCCGGCCGGTGTCGCGCTCGATGCCGATGCGGATCTTCGAGGCGTTGCCCTGGCGGGCGAGAATGTACTGGCCGGCGAGCGCCTGGGTGAGGCAGCTTGCGCGCGGCACCAGGCGGGCCGCGGCGGCAACGCCCCAGGCGACACGGCGCAGTTCTCCCGTGCTGGCGCATTCACGCGCCTCCAGCCGGGTGACGATGCCGCGAAGGCGGTTGTAGGAGAACAGGGTCAGCCCCAGGCGAACGGCCGCGACCACCAGCAGGCAGCGGCAGAGGAACAGCATTTCCGGGCCGCTCAGGGAGAGAGCTCGAAGCAGGCGCCGCCGGTGCTTCGTCTGGCCGGGACTTTTCTCCGTCGCAGGTTCTTGCCGCAAAACCGTGACCCGCTTTTGCGGAACCTGCTTACACAGGTTCCTCATGATGCAGCCTCGCAAGTCCGCTATCGGCCAGACCTTTCAACAGTGCGTCGACATCGGCCCTGCAGCGCTCGGCGTCGACATCATAGCGCGCGAGCACGGCCCGGTGGATTTCGGCAATTGGTTTCGGCTCCTGGATCAACTCCCAGATGAACGTGCCCACCCCGTTGAGGCTGTAGTAGATGTTGGATTTCAGGTTAAGAAGCGCCAGGCCATTGCCGAATTCGCAGGCAACCGCTTCCTTGGTCGCACTTACGCGATCGTGGTCAGATGGGTTCCAGTTCATCCGAAAACCTCGTTTGCTACACACTGTCCGCAATGCGTGCCGACCATTCTGGCGATGAAGAAAAGCCGGGTCAGGCAATGAAGAGAAGCCGGGATTTTCACCCCGACTCCCTGTATGGCTCTTGGATTCCAGAGGCCCAACGTGTCCCTCCAGAATCAGGACAGGTTCAGGAGAACGTCAGGTCGCCAATCGGCGTGTGCGCAGGAAATGCTGCGTCGAGCGCCGTGTTGCCGCCACCGCCCTGAGTGATGGTTTCAATCGAACCATGAACCGTCAGGCTGGGCGTTTCGTACTCCTGTTTTTCAACATTCTGTTCCATTTTACACTCCATCAAGGACTGGAAACGGCCTGTCGATTGCCGGCGGCACTTTCATGCTGCGATGCAATAGCTGCATGGCAGCATTTATGAGTCAAGCCTGATTTACCGCGCATTAATCAATTATGGACTGCGCGCGCAGACACAGTCGTGAGTAACGATCTCAAGCTTTGGCCTTGATCGCCTCGAGATCCCTGCATATGGGCCTAATGCACTAGGTCAGCATAAGAAATTGATTTGCATATATAAACTTTTTAAGCCCTGTCACTTCAAGGCATGGCGACAATAATGCCGTAGCACCGGGTCTCCCGGTAGGTTTGCTACGGAACGCCGAAAAGGCCACTCGTCCCTTGTGGTCCAGCAGTTCTCCTCATCGTTCGCCCGAGCCGGTTTCGATAAACGTCGGGGCCGGATTTTTGCGCTGCAAAAGGAAAAACTGGACGGCGCAAAAGTTTTTGGCGATGCTTTGCTTCGCACCTGCAGCATAGGCGTCGCGCCGATCGCTTCTGGAGAACCGTGCGCCCGATGGCCCTGACCGAACGTTCATATGAGCGACTGCGCGCCGCCGATTGCGCCAGCGAGATCGCCTATGTGCAGGCCTGTCTGCGGCTGTTCTTCGCGGCGCGATCCGGCGCCGCGCCCGGCGATGCCTCCGGCCTCTCCGTAACCAATGTCACCGACATAGCCAGGTTGAACAAGGTCGCGACCTTTATCCTCAAGGTGCTGTCGAGCGCACCCGCGAACGGGCCGCCGGCCCAGCTCTCCCAATGGCTCGACGCCTACCGCCGGAAGACCGTTTCGATGAACGCGTCCTGCATCATGGATTCGATGGCGATCCAGGCGGCGCTGCGCGACAGGCAGATCGATTTCGTTTTCCTGAAAGGTCCCTTCCAGCAGCATCTGCTTTACGACGACCATTTCATGAAGCCTTCGGGCGATGTCGACATATTGGTGGCGCCGGGCGGGTTTTTCAGGGCGCGCGAGGCGCTCCGCTCGATCGGATACGAGATCGCCGGCAAGTCGCGCTCCGTCTGGTGGGTCCGTTTCCTCGGCGAACAGCACATGATCCGCGGCGACGGGCCGACGCAATCCACTGTCGATCTGCATTATCGGCTCCAGCAACCCGGCTCGCCCAGCCCGCGCGACGCGGATGGCTTCCTGCGGCGCAAACGGCAGGTCGAGATCACCGGCGTCGAGGTGCCGTTCACATCTGCGGCCGACACTCTGCTGTTGTCCTGCATCAGCGTCGCCAAGGCGCTTTTCAACCGGGAACCCTGCGCCGGTTACGTCTGCGACGTGCGCGCCAGCGCCGACCGCCTGGACGAAGCCGAGCAGCAGCGCCTGCTCGATGCCGCCGCGGCGCAGGGGCTGGACGACACGCTGCTGCTGGGCCTGCGCGCCGCCGACGTGCTCCTCGGCGGCGCCGACACGCTCCTTTCGCAGCGCGCCGCGCGGATGCTGTCGCGCATCGGCAATGAGGACCTGCTCAACATGGTCATCGCGCCATGGCTGTCATCCTTGCGCTGGCCGCAGCGGCGCACCGTGTTG
This sequence comes from Mesorhizobium sp. B2-5-11, assembly GCF_006440835.1. Taxonomy (NCBI): domain Bacteria; kingdom Pseudomonadati; phylum Pseudomonadota; class Alphaproteobacteria; order Hyphomicrobiales; family Phyllobacteriaceae; genus Mesorhizobium; species Mesorhizobium sp. B2-5-11. The sequence continues at coordinate 326,078 of NZ_VFUK01000006.1, read as the reverse complement.
TGGGAGTTGTGCGGTCGTGCGCCGGTCCGCTATCTGGCGGAAGCCGGCTGGGCGGCATCGGCCGACATCAGCCGCCGCATCTTCGAACGGCAGGGCAGCCCGTGACGGGAAGCCTGTCGGGCATCGAACACGTACAGGGCGAGGGCAGAATGGAACCTGTGCAAGAGGCAAATTCATGTCGATGACAAAATCAAAGGTCTGCGTGATCATCGCGGCCCGAAACGCGGCGCGAACAATCGCGGTCGCCATCGCGTCCGCGCTGCGCGAACCGGAAGTGGCCGAAGTCGTCGTCGTCGATGACGCCTCCACCGATGACACGGCCCAAGTCGCCCGCGCCGCCGATGACGGCAGCGACCGGCTCGCGGTGATCCGTCTCGACGTCAATCGCGGCCCCTCCTTCGCCCGCAACGCCGCCATCGCCGCCTCGCAATCGCCATTCATCGCCATTCTGGACGCCGACGACTTCTTTCTCGCGGGCAGATTTCACAATCTGTTTGCCGGCGCGGACTGGGATTTCGCGGCCGACAACATCATGCTCATCAGGGACGACGCCTTGAGCGATGTCACCCAGATCGTCGCACCGCAGTTCGCGGCCGAGCCGGAATTCCTCGACCTTGAGCGCTTCGTCGAAGGCAACATCTCCAGGCGCAACGTGCGCAGAGGCGAACTCGGTTTCCTCAAGCCGGTGATCAGCCGCGCTTTTCTCGACAGGCACGGCTTGCGCTATGACGAGAGCTTGCGTCTGGGCGAGGATTACGAACTCTACGCGCGCGCGGTCGCCAGCGGCGCGCGCTTCAAGGTCATCCGCTCCTGCGGTTACGGCGCCATCGTGCGGGCCGATTCGCTGAGCGGCCGCCACAAGACCCAGGACCTGAAGCGTCTTGCCGACGCGGACCTGGCGCTGCTGGCGATCGACAGCCTGCCTGAGGGTTCCAAAGCGGTGCTGCGCCGCCACGAGCGCCACGTGCGCGACAAATACCGGCTGCGCAATTTCCTCGACGTCAAGGCCGAGCGGGGCCTGGCGTCGGCCGCGGCCTATGCCTTCGCAAGCCAATCCAACCTGGTTCCCATCGTCCAGGGCGTGGCGTCCGACAAGCTCGAGGCGCTGTTTCGCCGCGTCGGGTTCGCCTCCCGTCGTCAACATGTGCCGCCAATGCGTTTTCTCATGGCCGGCACCAGCACGGGCAAGCAGCCTTGAATGCGGGCGTCCGGCCGCGCTCTTGCCAGCCCGTCGCGCAAAGCATTTCCGGCGGATTTATGAGTTTACGAATTGGGTGGTTGCCTAGCCGGCCGGAGGATGGCAGTCTATGTTGCGGTGCAGCAATTAGGATGGCCAATGAACCGGCCTCCGATCGGACTGCCCGATATTGAACCGGTAAGGGGCCCGGCCGACGGCCGGACTACCACAGGACTTTGAACGCATGGCCTCGATATTCGGCTTCAGATCAAGGAATCCGGCCCGCGACCGCCAGACCGACATCTCGCGCCTCGACCGCCTGGCGAAGCTGTTCGAGCAGATCGCGGCCGAGATCGAGGCCGAGCGAAACGGGCTGGAGAATCGCTACAAGGCGACGGCCACCAACGCCGCCTTTCTGGTCGAGGCCATGGAGAACGGCTCGGCGTCTGCGCGCCGTTCCGCCGAGGTCGATGAATTGACGACGTCGATCCTGAATTGCGAGCGCCGCATCGCGGCGCTGTCGCGCCAGAACGGCATGGTCCGGGAGCTTCGTCATTCGCTGGATATGGTTTTCGATGAGGACGGGTCGTCCGATATGACGGCCAGCGAGGGGCTCGCCAAACCGGCAGGCGCCGGCAGAGGGTGAAGGCTGAAGGGTGGATTTGGCGCGAGGCGAGAAGGCAGCTTGGGGAGGGGCTGACGAGAGAAAGAAAGCGCCGTTTGGCAACGGCTCGAATGGCTACTTTGGGTTGGGGATGCACAGCGCAAAGGTTGAGTTTCGTATGAATGCGGATCCGAGAACCACGTTCACCGTCGCAGTTCGCGGCATATCGTCAACGCGCCAGGCCAGGCAAGCCCGCCCGGGCGGTTCCACCGGACGCAGGGCTGCCCTGGTCGCGCTGGCCGCTCTCGCTGGCCTGTTCGCCGGGCCGGCGCCATCCTGGTCGCAGGATCTGAAGTCGGCGCCCTCATTCGTCGATGATTTCACCAGCTTCAACCGCCAGCGCTGGTATGTCTCCGATGGCTGGACGAATGGCGGCCATCAGAATTGCACCTGGGCGAAGGGGCAGGTCAGCCTGGCGGACGGCGTGCTGTCATTGGGTTTCGAGAAGCAGAAGACGAAGGATCGCGACTACGCTTGCGGCGAAATCCAGACCAAGCAGCGATTCGGCTATGGCACCTACGAAGCGCGCATGAAAACCGACACCGGTCCCGGCCTCAACGCGGCTTTCTTCTCCTATATCGGCCCGTCGGACAAGCAGCCCTGGGACGAGATCGACTTCGAGATCCTGACCAAGGACACGTCCAAGGTGCAGGTCAATGCCTACATCGCCGGCAAGGGCAAGAACGAGAAGCTGGTCGACGTGCCGGGCGGCACGGAAAAGGCCTTCAACGACTACGCCTTCGTCTGGCAGAAGGACAGTTTGCGCTGGTACGTCAACGGCCAGCTGGTGAACACCATCACCGATCCGGCAAAGCTGCCCAGCCATGCTCAGAAGATCTTCTTCAGCCTCTGGGGCAGCGATACGATGACCGGATGGTTGGGCGCATTCGCCGATCCCGGACGCAAGCTTTCGCTGCAGATCGAGCGCGTCGCCTTCACCGCGCAGGGCGAACCCTGCCAGTTTCCGGAATCGCTGGCATGCAGCGTAAAGTAGAACCTATTGGGAAAGTCGATTTGAACCGGCCGGACCGACCACGGTCCGCTGCCCTGGACAGGAACAAAACAGAATGAATTTGACGGTGTTTGGTATCGGCTATGTCGGTCTCGTGCAGGCTGCTGTGCTTGCCGAAGTGGGCCACCAGGTCGTCTGCGTCGACATCGACGCGAACAAGGTCGAGCGGCTCAATCAAGGTCTCGTCCCAATTTTCGAGCCGGGCCTCGAAAGCATCGTCAGGGAAAACCACGCCGCCGGCCGCATCAAGTTCACCACCGACGCGGCCGCCGCCGTCAGGCATGGTGAAATCCAGATGATCGCGGTCGGCACGCCTCCCGGCGAGGATGGCTCGGCCGATCTCAAATATGTGCTGGCGGTCGCCGAGGCGATCGGCCGGGAAATGGATGCGCCCAAGATCGTCGTCGGCAAGTCGACCGTGCCGGTCGGCACCTGCGAGAAGATCAAGGCCAGGATCGCCGAAACGCTGAAGAAAAGAGGCCGCGAGGACCTGACCTTCGACGTCGCTTCCAATCCGGAATTCCTCAAGGAAGGGTCCGCCGTCGCCGATTGCATGAGGCCGGACCGCATCATCGTTGGCACGTCGAGCGAGGCCACCGAGGCGGTGATGCGCGAGCTCTACGCGCCCTTCAACCGCAACCACGAGAAGATGATCGTGATGGATGTGCGCAGCGCCGAATTCACCAAATACGCGGCCAATTGCATGCTCGCCACCAAGATCAGCTTCATGAACGAAATGGCGAACCTGGCCGAACAGCTCGGCGCCGACATCGAGGAGGTGCGCAAGGGCATCGGCAGCGATCCGCGCATCGGCTACCACTTCATCTATCCGGGCCTCGGCTATGGCGGCTCCTGCTTTCCCAAGGACGTGCGCGCCCTGATCAAGACCGCCGAAGGCGTCAAGTTCGACGCCAAGCTGCTGCGCGCCGTCGAGGAGCGCAACAACGAGCAGAAATCCGTGCTGTTCGACAAGGTGAACCGCTATTTCAAGGGCAACCTCCAGGGCAAGACCTTCGCGCTCTGGGGCCTGGCTTTCAAACCCAACACCGACGACATGCGCGAGGCGCCCGCCCGCACGCTGATGGAGGCACTCTGGAACGTCGGCGCCACCGTGCAGGCCTATGATCCCGAGGCGATGCAGGAATGCCAAGCCATCTATGGGCTGCGCGACGACCTGCTTCTGTGCGGCACCAAGGAAGCGGCGCTGCGCGGCGCCGATGCGCTGCTGATCGCCACCGAGTGGAAGAGTTTTCGTGCGCCTTCCTTCGACGCGCTGAAGGACGCGCTGACCACGCCGATCATCTTCGACGGCCGCAACCTCTATGATCCCAAGGTCATCGCCCGCCACGGCATCGAATATCACTCGATCGGCAGGATGGCGGCATGAGACCGGGTTTGGGCAATCCAATGTGGGATCGCCGCGGCCGGCCGGTGTGCTTGCCATGACGAACGCACAAGACCCGGAAAGGAGTTGCGGCTGATGGTGCTGGACGTAAAGCCGGAGCAGATCACCAAGGACCACTTCGACGTTGTCGCGATCGGTTCCGGTTTCGGTTCGGCCTTCTTCCTGCACGAATTCACGAAGCGGCGTAAGGCGCGCATCCTGCTCCTGGAATGGGGCCGCCACAACACGCATGAATGGCAGCTCAAGCAGAACGTCAACACCGACATCGAGGACGAGTCGACCTACAAGACCAATTCCGACAAGCCCTGGAACTACACGATCGGGCTGGGCGGCGGCACCAATTGCTGGTTCGCGCAGACGCCGAGGTTCCATCCCAACGACTTCAGGCTGAAAAGCACCTACGGCATCGGCAATGACTGGCCGATCAGCTATGACGACGTCGAACCGTTCTATTGCGACGCCGAAGACATCATGTCGATCTCGGGCGATCCCGACATGGCGGCGATGCTGCCGCGTTCGAAGCCTTTTCCGCAGCCGCCGCACCGCATGTCGACGCCCGACCGGATCATGAAGGCGGCGCAGCCCGGCCAGCATTTCGTCATGCCCACCGCGCGCGCCCGCGTGCCGACCGCGCAGCGCACCTCGTGCTGCGCCAACCTCAGATGCTGGCTATGCCCGGTCGACGCCAAGTTCACCGCCAACAATGGCCTGATGCATGTCTTCGAGCATCCCGACGTGTCGGTCTGCCTCGGTTCGGAAGTGCGCCGGCTCGATCATGTCGGCGGGACGGTCCGCTCGGTCACCTTCGTCCATGGCGGCAAGGAATATCAGGTCAGCGGCGACCTCTTCATTCTCGGCGCCAATGCCATCCAGAGCGCGGCGATCATGCTGCGGTCCGGCCTGGGAGGCGAATTCGTCGGCCGCGGCCTGCATGAATCCTATGGCTGGAATTTCGAGGTCTATCTCGACGGTGTCGACAATTTCGACGGCAGCACCATCACCACCGGCTTGAATTTCGGCCTCTATGACGGTCCGCACCGGTCCGAGCACGCCGCGGCGCTGGTCTATTTCGAGAACCGCTGGCAACACGGCATGCGCGCCGAGAAGGGGCGGTTGCGCCAGGCGCTGCCGCTCGTCGTGGTGACCGAGAACCTGCTCGACCATGAGAATTTCGTCACGCTCGACGAGGACGACAACGCCTTCGTCAGCTTCAAGGCGCCGTCGGACTACGCAGTCAAGGGCATGGCGCGGGCGCTGGAGAAACTGCCCGGGCTGCTCGCCCCGCTGCCGGTCGAACAGCTTTTCGATCGCGGCATCCGGCCAACCGAATCGCATGTCCAGGGTACGCTCCGGATGGGAACGGGCCCGGCCGATTCGGTGGTCGACAGCGGCATGATTCATCACCAGCTCAGGAACCTGGTCGTGGTCGGCACCAGCACATATCCGAGCTGTTCATGCGCCAATCCGAGCCTGACCGCGGCAGCGCTGTCCCTGCGGGCGGCGAGCCGGATGGCGTGAGAGGAGCAAACCAGATGATAGAGATCTCGCGACGCTCCGCACTGGCCGTCATGGCGGGCGGGGTGGTGTCGACCGGCATTGCCTACGCGGCAGTATCCTCGTTTTCGGATGAGGATCTGGTGCGCGTCACGCTCGAGAAATATTTCGGCAAGCTCAACATGCGCATCGAGCATTTGCAGCAGTTCGTCCTGGCGTTCCGCGACAGGAACCCGTGGATATTCCCGAGCAAGAAACTCAGCGACGCCGTCACCTTGCTCGAGGAGACAAGGCTGGGCAAAGCCCGCGCTCTGCTGCCGGAGCAGAAGAAGCAGGACCTCCTGCATTTCGACCGCTGGCTGATCGCCGAATTCCACATGCTGACCGACTACGCCTGGCGCAGTTCGCCGGGCGATCCGATCCGGTTCACCGGATGGCAGCCATGCACCAATCCGTTCGCCAATCTCGAGCAACAGAGTGCCTGAGGCGGTGCCGGAGCAAGCTCTCGGGCCACATTGAACGAAACGCGAAAGAACCAGGAGCCAGGACCATGAAAGTTCTTTTTGCAGGCGGAAACGGATACACGCCCGAATTCAGCGGCGGCGTCCAGTCGAGCACCCATCATCTGGCGGAACAGTTGATCGAGCACGGCCATGAGGCGGCCGTACTGGCCGCCCTGTTCGGCGACGGTGTCTTCGGCTTCAAGGCGCGCGCCAAGATGAAGCTGCTGCGTCAGCCGGCGGTCATCGACAGTTTTCCCGGCTATCCGGTGGTGCGGGCTTGGTTTCCCTGGAAGGCGGCCGACTTTGCCGTCCGCAGATTGAAGCCGGACGTGGCCGTCGTCCAATGCCACAAGTCGGTTCCGGTGGGCAAGGCGCTGCAGGCCGAAGGCGTGCCGCTGGTCGTCTATCTCAGGAACGTCGAGTTCCATGAGCTGGGCGGCGATCTGCGCGAGCTGCATTCGGCGCTCTACATCGCCAATTCGCAATTCACCGCGCGCGCCTACAAACAGAAGTTCGGCATCGATGCGGCGGTGCTGCCGCCGACCATCAATGCCGCCCTCTACAGCACGCCGACCACGGGCCAGTTCGTCACCTTGATCAATCCGTACGAGGAGAAAGGCTTCGAGCTCGCCGTGCGCATCGCCGGCGCCTGCCCCGAGATTCCGTTCCTGTTCGTGGAGAGCTGGAAGCTCGCCGACGATCATCGCGCCCGCATCGAGCAGACCATCGCCCCGTTCTCCAACATCAGGCTGGAGAACCGCACCGGCGACATGAAGACCGTCTATGGCCGCACCAGGATCCTGCTGGCGCCCAGCAAATGGGAAGAGGCCTGGGGCCGTGTGGCCTCGGAAGCCCATTGCAGCGGCATTCCCGTCGTCGGCTCGCGGCGCGGCGGGCTGCCCGAAGCGATCGGCCCGGGCGGCGTGGTGCTGGATTACGATGCCCCGCTCGCCGACTGGGTCGCGGCCGTCAGGCTGCTGTGGAACGACCGCCAGGAATATGACCGGCTCTCGGCCACGGCGCGCAGCTTCTCCGAGCGTCCGGAGCTCGATCCTGACCGCCAGTTCCTCACCTTCTTTTCCATACTGGACAAGGCCACACAGCAGCGCTCGCGGCAGGCGGCCTGATGACGGCCAGCCCGGCAGCCTTGTGATAGGAATTTTTTCTTGACAGGGTGAAGGCAGCTATGATAGATTTTCGGTTATGGTGCTGAGTTGCGCCGGAGGCCCGCCGCACAGGCGGGTTTTTCGTTTGATGCTTCTCGACAGACGCGCCGGCGAACACTCCAAGGAACCCGTTAATCTGAACTTGCAGCCTTGGCGGATCAGGCCAGGCGCTTGACCCGGCTTTTCAGCGTCTCGTAGCCGCGGGCGCCAAGCAGCGCGCGGGCAAGGGCCTTGGCGGCGCCCTTGCGGCCTTCCTGTGATTTGGCCTGTCGCAACCTGGCCGGCAGGTTGCGCGCCGCCTGGCCGAGCGCCGGGAGCGACAGCGCGTTGGGAAAGCTGACCATGTGCGTTTCGACGCACAGCACCGGTTTGCCCGACAGCTCGGTGATCCTCAGCGCCTGCTCGTGCTCGCTCTCGATGAACAGGATGGCATCGGATTTGCGGTAGAATTCGGCCTTGAAACTGCCATGCGCGCCAAGCCGCTGGCGCTCCGCCTTGCTCGGCAGGTCGAGCATGATCAGATGATCGTACTTGATCTCGTGCTTGGCCAGCCATGCCTCGGTCAAGGCGCGGTATTTCTCCAGCCGGCTGGTCACCAGCCAGCCGATCTTGCGGGTCGCGGTATGGAGCGGCCGCGCTTCGCTGAGGAATTTCTCGTAGGCCGGACCGTCGTCGTTTTCCGCCTCGGTCGGATCGAGGCACAGCACCCCGTCTATGTCGACGCAGCATTGCGCCAGGAATTTATGATGCATGAAGTTCCACTGGAACATGCGCGGGTGCGGCACGACCTCGAAGACGACATCGGTCTCGGCATGCTGCGGCTCAAGCCCGAACACGGCGGCAAAGGTGTAGGCTGCCTCGATGCCGGCACCCTCTATGCGGGCGCGGGCGTCGCGCATGGCGTTGCCGCCGGAGACGCTGTCGTCGATCACCAGCACCTTGCGCACTTCCGCGACCTTGCGGTCGAGCACCGCACGGCGCTTGGTGATGCCCGATGTGTAGACGCGACCCTCGAGGAAGGAGTCCAGGTCGGTCATCGGTATGTTCGCCGCGAGACTGACCAGCGTCGCTGCCAGCACCCCGCTTCTGGGGACGCCGACCACCAGGTCGATGTCGCGCGGCAACCGGTGAAGGTTGCTCACGATCGCGTCGTTCATGTCTGAGATCGATCGGTAATGCATGGATCAGGCCTGATGCTCGGGTGAACGGTAAGGGTCGAAAGCGCCAAAATTATTGCGCCTCGCGCGGTGCTGCCGCCGGCGGCCTTGCCGGCAGCATTTTCAAGGCCTCGCGCAAGGCTTCACGGCCGGCTGCGAAGGCCAGCGCGATGACGATGGTGATGAGATAGGCAAGGATCGCGCCGCTGGCCAAGGCAATGACATGCTGCTGCGGCAGCAGCGGCTTGACCAACCAGACCACCGCCAGCGCCACATGCGCGCCGAGCACGAACGGCGTCGCCGCGCGAAGCACGTGGCTTGCCCGCAGCGGCCCGCTCCTGCCGACATAGAGCCACAGGAAAGGCGTGCGCAGATATTCGCTGACGGCATAGGCGATCGCCACGCCGAGCGCGCCATAAGGCAGGCCCAGCACGAAAGCGAGCACCGACGTCACCGCCGTGATGATGCCCCAGCGCATGAAGTCGCCGGAGCGGCCCTGGCTGACGAACAGCCATCCGGCCGGATTGTTGAGCGGCTGCAGCAGCCCGGCGAAGCCCAGCGCCAGGAAAATCGAGGCGCTTGCGCGCCATTGCTCACCGAGCACGAAGGGGATGAGTATGTCGGACATGGCGGTGGCGAAAGCGACGCCGGGAAGCGCCACCAGCAGGATCAGCGGCATGACGCGAAGATAGGCGCTGCGGTAGCGGTCGGGCTCGTCCTTCAGCCTGGAAAGAGCCGGCACCATCACCTTCGACAGCGGGTTCGTGATCTGGCTCAGCGGGAACAGGAGCAGCTTGTAGGCACGGTCATAGAGGCCGAGCTGCGCCTCGCCCCAGTATTTTCCGATCAGCACGTTGTCGAGATTGCGGGCGAAGAAATTGGCGAAGTTGAAGCCGGTTATGCCGGCGCCGAAATTGATCAGCTCGCTGATCCCGGCGACCTTGCGCGGCAGGCTGGGCCGCCAGCGCGAACTGGCCCAGTAGCACAGCGTCGGCAGCACGGCTCCGGTCAAGGTGCCGGCGAAAAGTGCCCAGTAGGAGCGGTCGATGAAGGTCCAGGCGATCGACACGGCAAGACCAGCCACGGCGCCTGCGACATCGATGATGGCCAGGCGGCCGAACTGCATGCGGCGGGTCAGGAGCGCCAGATGCTGCGCACCGAGGCCGTAGGCCATGATCTGCAGGCCCAGCGCCGCCACCAGGCCAGCCACACGCGGTTCGCCGTAGAAGGCGGCGACCAGCGGTGCCGCGCCGGCAAGCACGCAGGCCAGGATGGCGCTGACGGCGACATTGATCCAGAACAGGTAGTTCACCTCGTCGTGCCGTATGCCCGATTTCTGGATGGTCGCCTGGGTGAGGCCGAAATCCTGGAACAGCGCGATGAAGGCCAGCACCGGCGCGCACATCGCCACGACGCCGAAATCCTGCGGCAACAGGAGACGCGACAGCACGATGACGGAAATGATCTGCGTGGCGACCCGCACGGACTGCGACAAGGCCGTCACGACCGCGCCGCGCCCGACGGATTTGCGCAGCGAGCCTTCTGGCGGATCGAATGGATTGGCTTCCAAATTCAGGATTCCTGATTCTTGTGCAGGTTCCGACCAGGAACCCTGCAACCGCCGCCGCGGCCAAATTACGGCATTTATTTTGCAGTGCAACAAAAAACGTGGATTTTGCTACGCTGCACCAAAAATGTTGCGATGCAGCAAGACCTGTACTAGGTTCGCCGTGGGTGGGCCAACAGCGGTCGAGTTTTCATGCTGAATGTCTTGTACCTTGTGCATGACGTTTCCGACCCGGCAGTGCGCCGGCGGATTACAATGCTCAGGGCAGGTGGCGCCCAGGTCACGCTCGCAGGCTTCCGCCGCACGGCAAATCGCATTGCCGACGTCGAGGGTTTGCGGCCGCTGGATCTCGGCGCGACGCGTGACGGGCGATTCGCCCAGCGCCTGACGGCAGTCGCCAAGGCGGCGGTTTCGATCGGCACCAGGCTCCGCGGCATGCCGAGGCCCGATCTCATCATCGCGCGCAACCTGGAAATGCTGGCGCTCGCCCGCCGCGCCAACACGGCATTCGGCGCCGCGGTGCCGATCGTCTATGAATGCCTCGACATCCATCGCCTGATGCTTCGCAGCGATGCGGTCGGCAAGGCGCTGCGTGCCACGGAACGTTACCTTGCCAGGGACGTAAGGCTGCTGGTGACCAGCTCGCCCGCATTCACCGCCAATTATTTCGAGCCGTACGGCCAGGTGACGGCGCCGGTCGAACTGGTCGAAAACAAATATTTCGAGGCAGCGGCGATCCTGCCGGCCGAGCATGAGATGGCCGAGGCGCCTGTCGCGCCACCCTGGCGCATCGGCTGGTTCGGGGCATTGCGCTGCCGCCGCTCGCTCGAACTCCTGGCCGATTTCTCGCGCCGCGCCGACGGCCGGTTCGAGATCGTGCTGCGCGGCCGCCCGGCGTTGACCGAATTCCCGGATTTCCACGCCTTCGTCGAGGCGGAGCCCTGGCTTTCGTTTCGCGGACCCTACCGCAACCCGGAGGACATGGCGGCGATCTACCGGGACGTGCATTTCTCCTGGGCGATCGATTTCTTCGAGGCGGGCCAGAATTCCGAATGGCTGCTGCCCAATCGCCTCTATGAAGGCTGCCGATTCGGCGCGGTGCCGATCTCGATGGCCAACACGGAAACTGGGCGGTTCCTCGGCCGGCAAGGCATCGGCATTCTGTTGCCCGAAGCCTCACCCGACGCGCTCGAAGCCGCCATCGGCAAGATGGAGGAGCGCCGCTTCAGCACGTTGAAGGAGCGCGTTCTGTCGCGCAACCCCAGGATATGGAGCTATGATCGCAGCGATTGCCGGGCGCTGGTCGACAAGCTTCGCAGCCTGGCCGCCATGCGCCAACCCTTCGCGGCCGAGGCTTTGGCCTAGGATGGAGATCGCCCGATGATGCAAGCGCTCCCCTCCAGTCTGATCGTGATTCCCTGCCTCAACGAGGCAGCCCATATCGGTGTGCTGCTCGACCAGCTCAGCCCCGCGGCCGCGAGGCTCGGCGCCAGGATCGTCGTTGCCGATGGCGGCAGCACCGATGGTACCCCGGCCATTGTCGGCGAGCGTGCGAAGGAAGATCCCCGCATCGTCCTGCTCCACAATGAAAAGCGCATCCAGAGCGCGGCGATCAATCTTGCCGTCGCCAGATTCGGCGATGGTGCCGAATATCTGATCCGCATCGATGCCCATGGCGGCTATCCCGCCGACTATTGCGACCGACTGGTCGAGGAAGCGCTGGCAACGGGCGCCGATTCGGTCGTGGTCTCGATGCTGACCAGCGGCAGCGGCACCGTGCAGAAGGCGGCCGCGGCGGCACAGAATTCAAAGCTCGGCACCGGCGGTTCCAAGCACAGGCATCTGTCCGCCGGAGAATGGGTCGATCACGGCCATCACGCGCTGATGCGGATTTCTGCCTTCCAGGCCGTCGGCGGCTATGACGAGACGTTCAGCCATAATGAGGACGCCGAGCTCGACTACCGGCTGAGACAGGCCGGCTACAGGATCTGGATGAGCGGCAGGACGCAGATGGTCTACTATCCGCGCGCGTCGCTCAGCGGCCTCTATTTCCAGTATCTCGGCTACGGCCGCGGACGCGCCAAGAATGTCCTGAAGCACCGCGTCATCCCGAAGGTCCGGCAGATGGTGCCGCTGCTGGTGTTCCCGGTGGTGGTGCTCGCGGCCTTTTCCTTCGTGCACTGGCTGGCGGCGGTGCCGCTTTTGATCTGGGCATCCGTATGCCTCGGCTATGGCCTGTGGACGGCGGTAAGCCAGCGCAATGCCGACATCGCACTTGCCGGCGTCTCGGCGATGGTAATGCATTTCGGCTGGTCCGTCGGTTTCTGGCTGCAGCTTCTCGGCCTTGGCAAACAGCGCGGGGTCGCGTGATGGCGGTTCCAGGCAAGAACCGCCGCATCGATATCGGCGTGTGCACGTTCCGCCGGCCGGAACTGGCCGACACGCTGCGCTCGCTCGATGCCATGGACAAGCCGGCCGGTTTCGATATCCGTGTCGTCGTCGCCGATAATGACGACACGCCGAGCGCCAGGGGTCTGGTGACGTCGCTGGCGCGCGAACTGACGCTGCCGATCAGCTATCACCACTGCCCGGCGCGCAACATCTCGATCGCCCGAAATGCCTGTCTTGACGCCAGCACGTCGGATTTCGTCGCCTTCATCGACGACGACGAGACGGCTTCGCCATGCTGGCTTGCCGAGCTCGTCGCAACAGCCCAGGCAAGTGGCGCCGCCGCCGTGCTGGGCCCGGTCAAGGCGCGCTATGGGGCCGATGCGCCGGACTGGATGCGGCGTGGCGATTTCCATTCGACCTTGCCGGTCTGGGTGCGCGGCGAGATCCGCACCGGCTATACCTGCAACGTGCTGCTCGACATGGGTTCGGACAGCCTGCGCGGGCGCCGCTTCAGCCTGGCGCGTGGCCAGACCGGCGGCGAGGACACCGAGTTCTTCGACCAGATGCACAAGACAGGCGGCACGATCGCCTTTTCTCCGGAGGCTTGGGTGGACGAGGTCGTGCCGCGGACCAGGGCCGCGTTCGACTGGCTTGGCCGCCGCCGCTTCCGCGTCGGGCAGACGCATGGCCATCTCCTGGGGCGCAATGCGAGCGGCATTGGCCTGGTCAAACAGGTCGGCATTGCCTCAGCAAAGGCAGCCTATTGCTTCGCCGCGGCGTTTCCCTTCCTTGCCAGCCCCGTGCGGCGGAACCGCAGCGTGCTGCGCGGCATTATGCATGTCGGCGTCGTCAGCGGCCTTGTCGGCATCCGCGAGATACGTCTCTACGGCCAGCCCTCGCCACAGGAAGGAGGCAAGCGTGCAGCCTGACGTCAGCTTCGTCCCGGACGTTTCCTTCGTCATTGCAGCCTACAACGCCGAGGCGACCCTCGACCGGGCGATCGCCAGCGCCATCGCGCAGAAGGGTGTCAGCGTCGAGGTCGTCGTCGTCGACGACAAGTCGCGCGACGCAACGCTCGACGTGGCAAGGGCCTATCCGCAGGACATCGTGCGCGTCGTGGCGCTCGCGCAGAACAGGGGCCCCGGCGGCGCCAGGAACGCCGGCCTCGAGGCTGCCCGCGGCCGCTGGGTCGCGGTCCTCGATTCCGACGACGCGGTCTATCCCGGCCGCATCGCCGCCATGATCGCGCGGGCTGAAAGGGCGGGCGCGCAAATCGCCGTCGACAACCTCCAGGTCGTCCGCGAGGACGGCGTGATCGAGGATGCGATGTTCCCGACGCGCTATCTGGAGGAATTGGGCGAGATCTCGCTGGCCAGCTATATCGCCGGCAACATCGTCTTCGAATCGAAGTTCAATCTCGGCTATCTCAAGCCGATCTTCGAGCGCCGCTTCCTGGAAGAAAACGGACTTCGCTACGACGAGGACCTGATCATCGGCGAGGATTACATTTTCCTGGCCAACGCCCTGGCCAAGGGCGGCAGGTGCGTGGTCGAGCCTGACATCGGCTATGTCTATCACATCCGCAGCGGCTCCATTTCGCGCGTGCTCGAGCCTCATCACGTCGAGGCGATGCGCAAGGCCGATGCGATTTTCGCTCAAAGCCATCAGATGGACGCGGCCACGCAAGCGGCCTTCGCCCGGCGCAGCCGCAGCCTGCGCAAGGCGGCTTCGTTCCTGTCGATGGTCCAGCACATCAAGGCGCGGTCCCCGTTCAAGGCGATCCGGACGGCGCTCAGCGACCCGGCGGCGGTCAGGCATATGGGCATGCCGATCGCCGTGCGGTTGCGACGAGTAGCGGCACAATTTGCCGTGGGGGCGGGGAGGTGAAGATGCAGGCACATGGAGGGATTTTTCCTGGCCTGCGAATGGACTGAAGTCGATCTCCTCAGAAGGAATTTGCGATGAAGAAAATCAGGAAGGCCGTGATACCGGTGGCGGGGCTTGGAACGCGGTTCCTGCCGGCGACCAAGTCGATGCCCAAGGAAATGCTTCCCGTCGTCGACAGGCCGGTCGTGCAATACGCCGTCGATGAGGCCTTCGAGGCCGGCATCGAGCACATCGTGTTCGTGACCGGCCGCAACAAGGCGGTCATCGAGGATTATTTCGACCTGCATCCGGAATTGATCGGAACACTGGAGCAGAGCGGCAAGAAGGCGCAATTGCAGTCGTTGGAAAGCCTGCTGCCGGTGGCCGGTGCCACCAGCTTCATCCGCCAGCAATCCCCGCAAGGCCTTGGCCACGCCGTCTGGTGCGCGCGCGAGGTCATCGGCAACGAGCCCTTCGCCCTGCTTTTGCCTGACATGGTTTCGTTCGGCGGCCGCGGCTGCCTGGCCGAGGTCACCGACCTCTATGCCGAGACCGGCGGCAACGTCATTGCGGTCGAGCGCTGTGACCCGACCGAGACCAACAAATACGGCATTGTCGGCCGCGGCGCCGACATTGGCGGCGGTTTCGAGGTGACGGCGATGGTCGAGAAGCCGGCGCCGGCCAATGCGCCGTCGAATTTCTACATCAACGGCCGCTATATCCTGCAGCCCGAGATCTTCGCCCTGCTCGGCAACCAGCAGCGCGGCGCCGGCAATGAGATCCAGCTGACCGACGCCATGGTCCGCCTGGCGCAGGAGCAGTCCTTCTTTGCCCAGCCTTTCAAGGGCCGCATGTTCGACTGCGGCTCGAAGGAGGGCTTTATCCAGGCCAACATCGCCTTCGCCTTGGCGCGCGACGACATGAAGGGTCCGGTTTTCGAGATGCTCCAGGAGTTCGTCCGGTCGCATGAACGACAGGAAGAAGCCGCATAATGCCCATCTTTCGGGAGCATTGTCGGACGGCTGACGGTGCGATGCGCGGAAGGCCCTGTGGCGTCCGGCATGGAACTTGCGTTGCTTTTTGGCAATGCTCCCGATCTTCGACGTGCCTGGGAGCCAAGGCATGATCCCGGAAAGCGCAAGGCGGTTTTCGGAAAAGATCATGTTCAAACAGTGAGATAGAGCCCATCCCGATGATTGGGATGGACGGGCTCTGGAATTGGACCGAAGATGAACTATGCCAACTTTCCTCTCGACAAGAGGATGCCATTGCCGAATTCGGAAGCAGGAGACGGCGAAGACTTCATCGATGTCGAGCGGCTGCTTGGCATGGCAGCGCGGCAGGCCAAGGTGGTTGTCCTGGGCGCGGTCATTGGTCTTGTCCTGGGCCTGCTCTATCTGCAGACCACGCCGCCCAAATACCAATCGGTATCGAGCGTGCTGATCGATGAGGGGCTGAACAAGATCGTCGACGACATTTCGGCGGCGTCGACGACCATGCAGACCGATTCGGCCATCCTGAGCCAGATCGAAATCCTGACCTCGACGAGGCTTGCCGCCGTGGTCGTCGACAAGCTGAAGCTCGACCGCAACGACGCGTTCATGAACCCGCCCCAGTCGGCGCTCGCCCAGGGCATCGGCCTGATCCGTGGCCTGATCCAGTATGTTCGCCCCAGTCCTCCCATGCCGGGCGTCGGCGACGTCACCAAGCTCGACCCCGCCACCCGCGATGCGCTGATCGCGACCTCTCGTCGCGACTACGCGATCCTCAAATTGCAGAACGAGGTGCAGGCGGAGCGCGTCGGGCGAAGCTATGTCATCGCGCTCGGCTACCAGGCGACGGACCCGGCACTGGCGACCGCGATCACCAAAGCCTATGCCGATGCCTATCTCGCCGACCAGCTCGACGCCTCCTTCGATGCCACCGAGCGCGCAGCGGTCTGGCTGCAGGGCCGGCTGACGGAACTGCGCGAAAGCTCGCAGGCGGCATCGCTCGCGGTCGAGAAATTCAGGGCCGAGCACGGCCTGTCCGCCAACAGCGACGGCCAGCTGATGAGCGCCAAGCAGCTTGCCGACCTCAACGCCCAGCTTATCGTGGCGCAGGCCGATACCGCCCGGGCCAGCGCCCGCTACCAGCAATACAAGTCCATCGTCGAAAGCGGCTCGGAGAACGCCTTCAAGGATGCCGCCATATCGAGCGACCAGCCGAGCAGCTCGGTCATCGCGGCGCTCAAGACGCGCTATCTCGCCGTCGCCAAGCGGCAGCAGGATGTCGAGGCCAATTTCGGGCCGCAGCATCCGCAGGCGGTGGCGCTCGCCAAGGAGAAGGCCGACATATCGGCGCAGATATTCGGCGAGCTGAAGCAGCTGACCGAAAGCTATCGCAACGAATATGAAGTGGCGCTGGCGCGCGAGACCGCGCTCAGGGCCAATGTCGCCGCGGCGCAAGGCAAGAGCGCCATCGACAACCAGTCGCAGGTCAAGCTGCGTGAACTCGACCAGAAGGCGACGGCGCTCTCCACGCTCTACCAGACATTCCTCGGCCGCTACGAGGAAGCCGCCCAGCAGCAATCCTTCCCGGTCGGCAAGATCCGCATCATCTCGGATGCATCGACGCCGCTCAGCGCCTCCAGCCCGCGCACGGTGGTTGTGCTGGCGCTCTCGCTTGTGCTGGGCACGTTGATGGGTGCCGGGCTTGGCGGCCTGAACGAATTCAACGAGCGTTTCTTCAGGACCGGCGAGGATGTCCGCGACCGCGTCGGCCTCAAATTCCTCGGTTATCTGCCTGTCATCGGCGGCAAGACCGCCAGGGAGGAAAAGCCGGCCGACCCGGATCTCAAAACCGCCAAATCGCCGGCCGCGGCCGAAAAGCGCGCGCGCATGCGCGTCAGCGTCGATGCTCCGGCGTCGATGTTCTCCGAGACGCTGCGCAGCGCAAAGATCGCCTTCGACGTCGTCATGGAAGGGCAGGGCAGCCGCGTCATCGGCGTCATCTCGGTCCTTCCCGGCGAAGGCAAGTCGACGGTCGCGGCCAATCTGGCCGGACTGCTCGCCGCCAACGGCGCCAGGACGCTGCTGATCGACGGCGACCTGCGCAATCCGGGCTTGAGCCGCAGCCTCGGCATGGAGGCCGAGCAGGGACTGATGGAAGCGGTGGTGAGCGGCCAGACCTGGCAGTCGGTCGGCAAGATCGACCGGCAGACCAAGCTGGCGATCATTCCGGCCGTGCTGCGCGGCAATTTCTCGCATACCAGCGAGCTTCTCTCCTCGGCCGGCATGCGGCGCTTCATCGACAACGCCAAGGAGACCTTCGAATACATCGTCGTCGATCTGCCGCCGCTGGGGCCGGTGGTCGACGCCAAGGCCTTCGCGCCGCTTGTCGACGGCTTCGTGCTGGTCACCGAATGGGGCCGCACGCCGCGCGCGATGGTGAGATCGATGCTCGAATCCGAACCCTATGTCGCCAACAAGATCGTCGGCGCGGTGCTGAACAAGGTCGATCTCAAGAAGCTCGCCAAATACGGCTCGTTCGGAGCGTCCGAAAAATTCTTCGGCCAGTACTCGAGCTATTATCTCGACAAGACCGAAGTGCGCAGCAAGACAACGGTCTGAGTTCAACCGTGGCGATTTCCGTGCCTGAGTGACGAGGCAGGTCATCGCCTATGTGGCTGCGGCGGGCTACAATGGGAGTCTAAACCCGGGCATCATCCGGCAGGCAATGTCAGCTTACGCGGCCAATAGCGGCTCGCCACCAAAAGACTGAGATGGACGACAACTATTCCGAGGATGCCTGCCAAAGCCTTCAGTGAGCCGTCCGAAAGGCGCGCATGCCGACCGGGTTCGAGGAGCTGCATCAGCTCCAGCACAGTGGCTACGACGACAACTATAGTGACAGTGCCAGCCAAGCGGTTTGGAAAGCCGAGCCCCATTGCCACGCCGAACAGAACGTAGGCGAGGGCGCGTTCGAAATCTGGGTCACCCAGGTGGGGCCGCATCTGGATTGGCGACAGCGTCGCGAAGACAATGACGGCGAGCAAAGCAAGGGCGGCAATGCGAGAGATGAGGGTCATTGCCGTTCGTAAAGCGAACAAGCCGGCGAAACAAGTACGGGCATCTTCAAGGGTCGAATTTATAACGAGGTAGCTTCCGTACTGCTTGGCGGATTCAAGCAGCCGCGCCCGATCCAAAGACCCATGCTAGCCCGTGACGCCCGGTTTCTTTGGCTGATTGGCGATGTCTATGAAATGACATCCGGAGCAATATTGTATTGCGCAGAATCGACGCGCTTTGAGGTTGGCGACATGGATTGGAAGCAGGTCGGCCCCAGAGCAGATCAGTCTATTTCGCTTGCGAGCGATTTCGACGGCAGGTCGATCGTCCGCTCTGGATGGACGGCGGTGTCGGTCCAAGCCCTGGTCAGTTTGAGTTCTGACCGGGTTTCGCAGACAGCGCGATCGGGTCGGTTTCGATAAGCCGAAGCGACCGCACCATGTTCGCCGTTTGCGTCTTGTACTTGAGAAAATGCGGTGTGGTCAGATGGGCTTCGTACGCCGTCTGATCGGCGTAGCATTCGATCACGCGCACCTTTTCAGGCGCACCTTTTTCCGACACGGCATGAAGGAAAAGCACGCCCGGCTCGATTCGCACGGAGGCCTCGATCTCTTCGGCAATCAGGGCCTTGTAGCTGTCGATCTGGTCAGGATCGATTTCCAGTTCGGCTATCCTGACGATCCGCATCGATTGGTCCCTAACTTTGTACAGGGCCGCGACTCACTATCCAGGCCTCGGAACCCTGCGGCTGGACAGTGCGCTCCTGCGAGGAAGGCACCGAGGTGCCCGTTGGTCAATCCTCATTGGTCAACAAGATCGCGACTACGCGGCCCTGAGCCGGTAGCGGAACACCGTGTGGTCGAGCAGCAGCCGGATGCGCGGTTCGGCTTCGGTCGCCACCAGCCAGCTTGCCGCGATCATGGTCGCGCCGACCATTGCCATCGACAGGAGATAGGGAAATCCCGCGCGGACCATCGCGCCGAGCATCGCCGCGCCGATGACGTCGTGGATCAGATAGAGCGGGTAGGTCATCAGGCCGATCCGGCGCCAGCCGCTCCAGCTGAGGTCGAGCCGCAGCGACCATGCCATCAGGGCGATGGCGACCAGGAAGACAAGGATCGGCGGCGCATAGGGCATCGCGGCGCCGACCTTGGCGCTGTGGACATCGACCGAACTGGCGATTTGCAGCACGCCCCCGCCCAGGAACAGCAGGCAGAAGGCCAGGCGCGAGGCCGTCACCGCCTTGAACCGCATCAGCCAGATGAGCACGCCGACGGCGAAAAAAGAGCCATGGTGCACCAGGACGAGCTGCAGCCAGCGTGTCTCGGCGAGGTCGGACCAGCCGAGCGGATAATAGAGGCACCAGAACAGCGTGCTGACGAGGCCGATCACGACTGCCACCGTCTCCATCAGGTGGAAGCGGCCAAGCCGCAACAGGATCCAGACGACAGCGTAGAAGGCGATCTCGATGCCGAGCGTCCAGTAGACGCTGTCCACCCAAGGGCCGTAGGGCGCGAAAAGGCCGGTGCGAACGAGCCTGATCACGGCATCGGTTGGCCAGCTCAGACCGGTGAGCAGCAGCACCGCCGCGGTCACCGGCGCGCAGATCCAGACCGCCGGCGCCAGCCTTTTCACCCTTGCCTCGAAAAACCGCAGCGGCGTCGAATTCTCGGCGCTGAAGGCGATGACGAAACCGCTGATGACGAAGAATATCTGCACGCCGACCCAGCCGGAGCCGACCAAGGCCATTTCGGGATGGGGCGGGATGCCGCCGGTCGCGCGCGCCGAAACCCCGTCAGGGAATGCCCATACCCAGAAGCCATAGTGATAGAACATCACCATGACGGCGGCCAGGAAACGCAATATGTCGACGCCGCCGAATGTCGCCTTGTGCTGAGCCATGCCGTGCCTTTGGAATGGCCCCCCAAGCCAAACCCTAGAGTCTGTTGTTGCATTGCACAACAAAAGATTGGCCAGATGTGACAGTTGGCGCCGACCGCTCAACAAACGGAAGGATCGGGTCTGCTACGCCCGATCATCTAGACCCCGATGCCGCGCTCCTTCAGCACGGCCGTGATCTCGTCGAGGATGACCGGGTCGTCGATCGTCGCCGGCATGGTCCAGTCTTCCTTGTCGGCGATCTTCTGCATGGTCCCGCGCAGGATCTTTCCCGACCGCGTTTTCGGCAGCCGCTTGATCGTCACCACCGTCCTGAAGGCGGCGACCGGGCCGATGCGCTCGCGCACCAGCCCCACCACTTCGCTCTCGATGAGGCCGATCTCGCGCGAGACACCAGCGTTGAGCACGACGAAGCCGAGCGGAACCTGGCCCTTCATCGAATCGGCGATGCCGACGACGGCGCATTCCGCGACGTCGGGATGCGTTGCCAGCACCTCTTCCATGGCGCCGGTCGACAGCCGGTGGCCGGCGACATTGATGATGTCGTCGGTGCGGGCCATCACGTAGAGGTAGCCGTCCTCGTCGATCATGCCGGCATCGGCCGTCTTGTAGAAGCCGGGGAACTCGTCGAGATAGGCTTGGCGGAAACGGGCGTCGGCGTTCCACAGCGTCGGCAGGCAGCCCGCCGGCAGCGGCAGCTTGACCACGACATTGCCGAGCGTGCCGCGCGGCACCTCGTGGCCGGCATCGTCGAGCACGCGGATGTCGTAGCCGGGCATCGGCACGCCGGGTGAGCCGTATTTTACCGGCAGCAGGCCAAGGCCTGCGGGGTTGATGGTCATTGGCGAGCCGGTCTCGGTCTGCCACCAATGGTCGATGACCGGCACGTTCAGTTTCTGCTCCGCCCATTTGATGGTTTCGGGATCGGCGCGCTCGCCGGCGAGGAACAGCGTTCGGAATTTCGACAGGTCGTATCTGGCGACGAATTCGCCCCTGGGATCCTGCCCCTTGATGGCGCGGAACGCCGTCGGCGCGGTGAACAGGGCGACCACGCCATGCTGCGCGATCACCCGCCAGTAGGTGCCGGCATCGGGCGTGCCGACCGACTTGCCTTCGAACAGGATGCTGGTGCAGCCATGCAGCAGCGGCCCGTAGACGATGTAGGAATGGCCGACCACCCAGCCGACGTCGGACGCCGCCCAGAACACTTCGCCGGGCTTGACGCCGAACTCGTTTTCCATCGTCCATTCGAGCGCCACCATGTGGCCGCCATTATCGCGAACGATGCCCTTGGGCTGGCCGGTCGTGCCTGACGTGTAGATGATGTAGAGCGGGTCGGTGGCAAGCACCGGAACGCAGTCGACATTGGCGCCGGCCGCCCGCTCGCGCGCGACCGCGTCCGCATAGTCGATGTCGTAATTGTCCCTGAGCTCGCAGCGCAATTGGTCGCGCTGCAGGATCAGGCAGGCATCCGGCTTGTGGCGGGATATCTCGATCGCCTTGTCGAGCAGCGGCTTGTAGGCGACGACGCGGCCGGGCTCCAGGCCGCAGGAGGCCGAAATGATCACCTTCGGCCTGGCGTCGTCGATGCGGGTGGCGAGCTCATGCGAGGCAAAACCGCCGAAGACGACCGAATGCACGGCGCCGATGCGGGCGCAGGCAAGCATGGCGATGGCCGCTTCCGCCACCATCGGCATGTAGATGATGACGCGGTCGCCCTTGCCGACGCCGCGGTTCTTCAGCACCGAGGTCAGCGCCACCACTTCGCGTTTGAGCTCGGCATAGGTGAATGTCTTCACGGTGCCGGTGATGGCGCTGTCATGGATCAGCGCGATCTGGTCGGCACGCCCGCCGGCGACATGCCGGTCGAGGGCATTGTAGCAGGTGTTGCAGGTGGCGCCGGTAAACCAGCGGCCATAAACGCCGGCTTCCGCATCGAACACCTTGTCGTAAGGCGTGTACCAATCGATGGCGTTCGCCGCGTCCGCCCAGAACTTTTCCGGGTCGCGTTTCCAGCCGTCATAGACCTCGTGATAGCGTGAAGCCATCCGTTTCCTCCCCAGGAAGATTTGCCGTCTTGGCAATAGCCTATGCTGTTTTTTCCGGCGATGTCTTCCCTCAATTCGTCTGATCCGGTCCGGTCCTGGTCGCAAAGGTGCGACATCGTGGCCCTCCGGGAAGAAAAGCAACGGTCCGGCCCGGGCGTTCCCATGTGGCCGTGTGCACCGGCGCGTCGGCCGGTGGTCTCGTCGTCGGGCATGGTCACCGCGATCGAGCAGCCGTCTTCCGGGTCAGTCGATCCTTTTTGTGCTCACCATCACCGGCCGGATCGGCGGCGCCGGCGGCAGCAGGTCGCGAATGTCGGCGAAGGGAAACATCGGCTCGAAGCGGAAGGCTTCGGCCTGCGATCCCGGCGCGCCGTTGCACTGGCCGGCGCGAAAAAAATTCTGCGTCCGGGCGATGTCGACGAAGCGCTCCGGATCCTGCGACTGGTGCAGGCGGATCGCCTTGGCCTTGATCTCGGCCTGGGCTGATATCTCGACATAGTGGGTCGGGGAGAATCCGGTGCCGCCCATCGTGTCGGCATGCAGCACCGGTACGGCGAACGAGGCCGCGATGCGCACGGCGTCCGACAGCGCGCGGTGGTCGGCGTGATAGTCGTTTGGCGCATGGGTAATCACCAGATCCGGTCCGATTTCGCCAATCAGCGTCTTCAGCGCGCCGATCAGCGCGGCATCCGCCACCAGTCCGCCGTCGTGAAAGTCGAGGAAGCGCGGCGCCGCCCCGAGCAGCGCGGCCGCGGCCGTTGCCTCCTCGCGACGGACACGGGCGAGAACCGTGGGATCGCTCTTGCCGCCCCTGGCACCATCCGTGGCTATGGCAAAAGTCAGTTCTGCGCCTTGCGCCGCATAGGCCGCCATCGTACCGAACATGAATATCTCGATGTCGTCAGGATGCGCGCCGAGCGCCAGTATTTTCAACGCTTCTCTCCCCGGAAATGGAAAAACGTGACGAACGGAATCCTGCTCGCCCTGATCGCCTATGCAAGCTATTCGGGCAGCGATGCCGTTGTCAAAAGCCTGGGTGGGCAGTTCACGGTGTTCGAGATCGGTTTCTTCTCGATATTGTTTGCCGGCTGCTTTCTCTTCTTCACCCGGCCGGCGGACGAGCGTTGGCGTGATTTCTGGCGCACCAAACGGCCTTGGGCGGTGCAGGCGCGCGCCTGGGCCGGCATCGCCTCGGGCGTGCTCAGCGTCTATGCCTTCACCACCATTCCGCTGGCCGAAGTCTACGCGCTCGTCTTTCTGGCGCCGCTCTGCGTCACTATCCTCTCCACGGTCGTCCTTAAGGAAAAGGTGGGTCCATGGCGCTGGCTTGCGGTGGTCGCCGGCTTTGCCGGCGTCATGTTGGTGGTGCGACCGGGTTTTCGCGAACTCAATCTTGGACACCTCGCCGCCTTTGGCGTGGCCTTTCTGGCAGCCGCCAGCGTCATCCTGATGCGCTCGCTGGCAAAGCAGGAAAAGCGCACGACCATGCTCGGCGTGCTGATCGGCTACGGCCTGTTGTTCAACGGCATCGGCATCGCCGCTACCTCGTTCACGCTTCCCGACGCAAGGCAGCTTGCATGGCTGATAATGGCCGGCGCCTTCACCGCATGCGGACAATTGCTGCAGCTGCTGGCCGTCAAATACGCGCCCGCCAACCGGATCGCGCCGACGCATTACTCGCAGATGGTCTGGGCGGTCATCCTCGGTGCGCTGTTCTTCCGGGAATATCCCGACTGGCTGTCGCTGGTCGGCCTCGCGGTCGTCGGTGGGTCCGGCCTGCTCACCATGG
Organism: Mesorhizobium sp. B2-5-11; assembly: GCF_006440835.1. Taxonomy (NCBI): domain Bacteria; kingdom Pseudomonadati; phylum Pseudomonadota; class Alphaproteobacteria; order Hyphomicrobiales; family Phyllobacteriaceae; genus Mesorhizobium; species Mesorhizobium sp. B2-5-11. The sequence goes on along the minus strand of NZ_VFUK01000006.1, from coordinate 301,891 downwards.
TGCGCGAGGAAGTGCGGCTGGGCACGGTGCGCTGGAACCCGTTTTCGCGCACCCGGCTTTGATCTCGCGCCGGTTGCATGGCGACCACGAGCGCTGATATGCGGGCGCGATGACGACAAAAGCCTTGCCGGAGCTTCCGGTATCCGCCGTGCTGCCGGCGCTGGGCCATGCACTCGGCTCCGGCAACGACGCCGTGCTTGTGGCGCCGCCCGGCGCCGGCAAGACGACGCTGGTGCCGCTGGCGCTGCTCGATGCGCCATGGCTGGGCACGGGCAAGATCGTGCTGCTGGAGCCGCGCCGGCTCGCCGCCCGCGCCGCCGCCCGCCGCATGGCCGAATTGCTTGATGAGGAGCCCGGCGCCACCGTCGGCTATGCCATGCGCATGGAGAACCGCACTTCGGCCCGGACAAAAATACTGGTCGTCACCGAAGGTGTGCTGGCGCGGATGATCCTTGACGATCCCGAACTGCCAGGAATCTCGGCCGTGATCTTCGACGAATTCCACGAGCGCTCGCTCGACGGCGATTTCGGCCTCGCTTTGGCGCTCGACGTGCAAGGCGCGCTGCGGCCGGACCTGCGCGTCTTGGTGATGTCGGCGACGCTGGACGGCGCCCGTGTCGCGAAGCTGTTGTCGGGCGCGCCGGTGATCGAAAGCGAAGGCCGTGCCTTTCCCGTCGACATTCGCTACGACGAGCGGCCGGCCGGCACCGCAATCGAGGACGTCATGGCCAAGGCGATCCGCGACGCTCTTGCCGACGAAAGCGGCAGCGTGCTTGCCTTCCTGCCCGGCCAGCGCGAGATCGAGCGCACCGCCGAGCGGCTTGCCGGCAAGGTCGGCGCCGACACCGATATCGTGCCGCTCTACGGCATGCTCGACGGCAAGGCGCAGGACGCGGCGATCAGGCCGGCGCCGGCGGGCCGCCGCAAGGTGGTGCTGGCTACGTCGATCGCCGAGACCTCCATCACCATCGACGGCGTGCGGGTCGTCATCGATTCCGGCCTGTCGCGGCTGCCGCGCTACGAGCCGGCCAGCGGCCTGACGCGGCTGGAGACGGTGCGCGCCAGCAAGGCCTCCGCCGACCAGCGCGCCGGCCGTGCCGGACGCACGCAGGCCGGCGTCGCCATCCGACTGTGGCGCGCCGAACAGACGGCGTCGCTTCGGGCCTTCACCCCGCCGGAAATCCTCGAGGCCGACCTTTCCGGCCTGCTGCTTGACTGCGCCGCCTTCGGCGTCGCCGATCCGACGAGCCTCGCCTTCCTCGATCCGCCGCCGGCCCCGGCGCTCAACGAGGCAAGGGCGCTGCTGCGCGCGCTTGATGCCATCGACGAGGCGGGGCGGCTGACGGAAGCGGGCGCCGCGATGCGCAAGCTCGCTCTGCCGGTGCGGCTGGCGCATATGGTCGCCGAGGCGGCCCGCGGCGGCCATGCCGGCGAGGCGGCCATGCTCGCGGTGCTGCTGACCGAGCGCGGGTTGGGCGGTGACGGCGCCGATCTCGAACGCCGGCTGATGCGCTTTCGCCAGGAAAGATCGCCGCGCGCCACCGCCGCGCGGCAACTCGCCGAACGCCTTGCGAGGCAGGCCTCTTCACCCTCCCCCTTATGGGGGTCCGAAGGACGGGCGAGACCCGTGGCTCGCCCCGGAACGTCGATCCGCGAAGCGGAGCGGGGCGGGGGGCTTTGGCGCCGCACCCCCACCCCGGCGCTACGCGCCGACCCTCCCCACAAGGGGGAGGGTGGCAGCGCTGGTCCTCTCCTCATCCATGCCTGGCCGGACCGGGTCGCCAAGGCGCGCGGCGAGCGCGGGCGTTTCGTGCTGGCCAACGGCTCCGGTGCCATGCTCGATGCTGCCGATCCGCTTGCCGGCGAGGCGTTTCTGGTTGTCGCCGATCTGCAGGGCAAGGCGCAGAATGCGCGCATCACGGCGGCGGCGGCGATCAGCGAGGACGATATTCGTTCAGCACTGGCGGACAGGATCGAAACCCGCAGGCAAACGAGCTTCGATCGCGAGCGCCGCGCCGTGCGCGTGCGCGAAACCGTACGCCTCGGCGCTATCACGCTGGCCGAGCGCATGCTGCCTCCGCCAACCGGCAATGAGGCCGACCGCGCCATGCTTGACGCCTTGCGCGAACATGGACTTTCGCTGCTGAGCTGGAGCAAGGAGGCCGAGACGCTGCGCCAGCGCCTGTCATGGCTGCATCGCGGCCTTGGGGCGCCGTGGCCCGATATGTCCGACACGGCACTTATCGATCGCCTCGACGACTGGCTGCTGCCGTTCCTGTCGGGTGCCGCATCCTTCTCGGCCATCGATCCGGGTGTCGTCCCGGCCGGGCTGACGGCGCTTGTGCCGCACGATTTGCAGCGCCGGATCGACGCGCTTGCGCCGACCCATTTCGACGTGCCGTCCGGCAGTCGCGTGCCGATCCGCTATGACGGCGAATGGCCCGTTTTGGCGGTTCGTGTCCAGGAACTGTTCGGCTTCGACCGGCACCCTGCAATCGCAGGCGGCACCGTGCCGCTGACGCTCGAACTGCTGTCGCCCGCGCACCGGCCGATCCAGACGACGCGCGACCTGCCCGGCTTCTGGCGCGGCTCCTGGGCCGATGTGCGCGCCGACATGCGCGGTCGCTATCCCAAGCACGTGTGGCCGGAAAATCCGCTGCTCGCCGCCGCCACCAGCCGCGCCAAGCCGCGCGGGACGTAGTTGCTTGGCGATTGGCGCAAACGCCATCGCTTCGTCATCCACCTAGCGCTCGCCGCTTCGCGGCTGTATTTCATGGCCATGATCAACGTATTGCGTTCTCCCGACTTCCAGCAGAGCCAGCGACTGCGCCTCAACACGCTGATCCGGCTGCGCTGGCTTGCCATTGTCGGCCAGAGCGTGACGGTGCTTTTCGTCGCCTACGGCCTGAAATTCCCACTGCCGGTCAGCCTGTGCTTTGCCCTGATCGCCTGTTCGGCCTGGATGAACCTGCTCCTTGCCTTTCGGTTCCCGGCCGCGCACCGGCTCACGCCGTTCGCGGCCTTCGGCATCCTGATCTTTGATAGCCTCCAGCTTGCCGGCCTGCTCTACATGACCGGCGGCCTTACCAATCCGTTCTCGCTGCTGATGACGGTGCCCGTGGTCATTTCGGCGACGTCGCTGCCCTTGCGCCTGACCGCGGTGCTTGGGGGGCTGGTGATGACGGCGGCGACCTTGCTGGTCTTTTTCCACTTGCCATTGCCCTGGCATGAAGGCGCGCCGCTGGCGATGCCCTTCATCTATGTTGCCGGCATGTGGATGGCGGTGCTGTCTTCGATCGCCTTCACCGCCATTTACGCCTTCCGCGTGGCCGCGGAAGCCCGCCTCCTGGCCAATGCGCTCGCCGCCACCGAACTGGTGCTCCAGCGCGAGCAGCATCTGTCGGCACTCGACGGGTTGGCCGCCGCCGCCGCGCATGAGCTGGGCACACCGCTCGCCACCATCACGCTGGTCGCCAAGGAGATGGAAAAGGCGCTCGGCAAGGACGCGAAATACGGGGAGGATGTGACGCTGCTGCGCTCCCAGAGCGAGCGGTGCCGCGAGATCCTCAAGCGCCTGACCAGCCTGTCGTCCGAGGGAGAGGCGCATTTGTCCCGCCTGCCTTTGACCTCGCTGGTCGAGGAGGTCACAGCGCCGCACCGCGACTTCGGCATCTCGATCAAGCTTAGGCCCGGCGAGCGCAGCGGCCCCGAGCCGGTCGGGCGCCGCAATCCCGGCGTCATCTACGGCCTTGGCAATTTGGTGGAGAACGCCGTCGATTTCGCCCGCGAGAGCGTCACCGTGCGCTGGAGCTGGGACGAGGCCACCGTCTCCTTCTCGATCATCGATGACGGTCCCGGCTTTCCGCCCGAGATCATCGACCGCATCGGCGAGCCCTATATGTCGACACGCCAGGGCACGGAGGCCGGCGGCGGGCTGGGGCTGGGCCTGTTCATCGCCAAGACATTGCTCGAGCGATCGGGCGCCACGCTCGACTTTCGCAATTCGAGCGGACTGGGCGAGGGCGCCATGGTGCGGATTTCATGGCCCAGAAATGTTTTCCTGAACCCGGAATCGGCGCCCGCGACGATGTTTGACACCGCGTAAATTGGACAATCGCGACGCAAAACTATATCTGCGTAAAATTAAGGCAGCAGGAATTTCAAGACGATGACAGGCGATGAAAACAGTGGCGCAATGGTTGAGGGCGAGGACACCTCGCTTCTGATCGTCGATGACGATAAACCGTTCCTGACCCGTCTGGCCCGCGCCATGGAAACCAGGGGGTTCGTGGTCGAAACGGCCGAGAGCGTCGAGGAGGCGGTCGGCAAGGCACGCGCCAATCCGCCCGCCTACGCGGTGGTCGATATGCGGCTTGGCGACGGCAACGGCCTCGACGTCGTGGCCGCCATCCGTGAGAAGCGCGAGGATTCCCGCGCGATTATCCTGACCGGCTATGGCAACATCGCCACCGCGGTGACGGCGGTGAAGCTCGGCGCCGTCGACTATCTATCGAAGCCGGCCGACGCCGACGACGTCTTTGCCGCGCTCACCCGCACGGCCGGCGAGCGCGCCGCACCCCCGGAAAATCCGATGTCGGCCGACCGCGTGCGCTGGGAGCACATCCAGCGTGTCTACGAAATGTGCGAGCGCAACGTCTCCGAGACCGCGCGCCGCCTCAACATGCATCGCCGCACCCTGCAGCGCATCCTGGCCAAGCGCGCGCCGCGCTAGGAGCGCGATGCGCTGAGCATTCCTTCGGACCGGTTTCTGCTTACGGGGAAGCATCCAATTGTCGAACTCGGCCCCGCCCCTCATTGCCCTGCCGGGCATTTCTCCCCGTATAGTGACGGGGAGAAAGAGGCTGGCCGCAACGCTGGCGCCCATTCCGCAACGCTGGCGATTGGCGAAACCGGCGATGACAGCGTCCCTCTCCCCGTCACTATACGGGGAGAGGATGCCGGCAGGCAGGTGAGGGGCGGCGCCAGCGTTTGGAAAGGCAACGGAGGGTGACATGCGGGACTTGAAACAGCGGCCGGTTTCCGTCTTGCGCGAATTTCTCGACAGCGAGGCGGCCGGCGGCATCATGCTGATGGTAGCGGCGGCATTGGCCTTGATCGTCGCCAACTCACCGCTCTCCGGAACCTATTTTGCCGTCCTCCACGCCTATCTCGGCCCGCTCAGCGTGTCGCATTGGGTCAATGACGGGCTGATGGCGGTATTCTTCCTGCTCGTCGGCCTGGAGATCAAGCGCGAGATGCTGGACGGCCAGCTCTCGACCTGGCCGCGCAGGGTGCTGCCCGGCATCGCGGCGGCCGGCGGCATGGTGGTGCCGGCGCTGGCCTATGTCGCCATCAACCGTGACAATGCGGGCGCGCTGTCCGGTTGGGCGATCCCGACCGCTACCGACATCGCCTTCGCGCTCGGCGTGCTATCGCTGCTTGGCAGCCGCGTGCCGGCCTCGCTGAAAATCTTTCTCACCGCCCTTGCCATCATCGACGATCTCGGCGCGGTGATCATCATCGCGATCTTCTACACGAGCGGTCTGTCGCTTGCCTATCTGGGCGCCGCCTTCGCGGTGATCGCCGCGCTTGTCGTGCTCAACCGCATGCGGGTGATGAGCCTCGTGCCTTACCTCGTGCTCGGTGCGATCCTGTGGGTGCTGGTGCTGAAGTCGGGTGTGCATGCCACGCTTGCCGGCGTGGCGCTGGCGCTAACCATTCCGCTCGAACGCACAGCCGGCATCGAACACGATCTCGACCATTCGCCGCTGCACCGGCTCGAGCACGGCCTGCACGCAATAGTGCCCTTCGTCGTCATCCCCATCTTCGGCTTTGCCAATGCCGGCGTTTCGCTGGCGGGCCTCAGCGTCGGCGCGCTGTTCGAGCCGCTGACACTCGGCGTTGCCGCCGGCCTCGTCGTCGGCAAGCTGGTCGGCGTGTTCGGCTCCTCCGCGCTTGCCATCCGCTTCGGTCTCGCCGACCTGCCGGCCCATGCCGGCTGGCTGCACATGATCGGCATCTCGCTGCTGTGCGGCATCGGCTTCACCATGAGCCTGTTCATCGGCCTGCTCGCCTTCGCCAGCGACACGGCGCTGCAGGACGCGGTCAAGGTCGGCATTCTCTCCGGCTCCCTGGTCGCAGCGCTGCTCGGCGCGGCCGTCCTGCTGATGGCGCGGGCGGCGAGCGGGGCGGATGAAGGCGAGGAGTAGAGGTCCACAAGCGCAGGTTCTGCGAGGCAGCCTACTCGCTCTCCCCCTCCAGCGCCGGCACGGCCACTCCGGCGAGTTCCGCCGCCAAAAGCCGCGCGGCACCGGCCCGCGCGATGCGCAGCATCAGCGCCTTGCGCGTAGCCGCCGCCATGCGGTGCTCGGGCGCCTCGCGCAAAATCTCGGCGCCATAGCCGTCGGAGAGGATGAAGCCGCATTCTTCGGGAAAAATCTCCGCCGGCACGCCGGGATGGGTGGCGAAGAAGAAGCGATCCGAGTGCAGCCGGTAGTCGGGCCATTTGCGGTCGACGCGAAAATCCTCGACCGAGGACTTGATCTCGATGATCCAGATGTCGCCGTGGCGGGTCAGCGCCACGAGGTCGGCGCGGCGGCGGGTCGCCAGGGACAGTTCGGGCAGCACATGCGCGCCCATTTCGCGGAGCAGCCGCTGCACCCCGCGCCGCACCAGCATGGCGCGTTCAGACTGGCGGCCATCGATGAGCGGGTTCAGGGGAATCGGTGAGATGATTGGCATGACGGGACCATGCCAGATTTTGTTCACGATTTGAACCCGTACCGCTCATTTGGTGGCCACCCAAATCAATGGGTGCTCGATGGCATGAGCAGGCACGGAGAACCGTATGGCCACCTTCACTTTCCGTGATGGGTGAACGTGGCGGGACGACCTACGGCGCGGGAGAAGTCCTGGCGTTTATGAGCGACCAGGCCCCGTCGTTTCGATCGTAACCGGCACGCCCTGGCGCAACGAGTTGCTGACCGTCGAAACCGCGCTGGCACGGTCAATGATCCTTTGGGGATCGGACCCGTCCAAGGTCTCGCAGGAAACCGTCATCCTTGCTGCGGTCGCCAGCAGGGGCTTGCCGTCGAGATCAAGCCTCACCGAGACGGCGATCCTGCCGAGTTTCACGCCGATCTCGTCGGCGACATAGCGAAGGTCGTTGCAGAAGCAGCCGCCAATCGCCAGCGCCAGCAGCTGGCCGCCATTGAAGCCCAGGCCCATGCCGCCGGCCTTGCCCTCGGGCCGGTCGACGACGATCGTGTGGCCGCCGGCCCAGCCCATGGCGGCTTCGGTGCCTTCGACATTGTGCAGTTCGACAGTCATCGAGGCCATCGGCATCCTCCCTCCGTAGCCGAGAGGCGTCGGGCCTGGCCGGCACGGATCTATGCGACCGTGACGGCTTTATCGCCGAGCGGCGCGGTTCCCGCAATGTCATCGATGATCGGGCAGTCCGGCCGGTCGTCGCCATGGCAGGCCTGGACGAGCTTCTGCAGGGTCGATCGCATCGACTGCAGCTCGCGCACCTTCTCCTCGATCGCCCTGACATGGGCGGCGGCGATCTCGCGCACGTCGTGGCTGGCGCGGCTGCGGTCCTGGTAAAGCGCCATCAACTGGCGGCAATCGTCGATGGAAAAGCCCAGGTTGCGGGCACGGCGCAGGAAGGTCAGCCGATGGATGTCGTCGCCCGAATAGTCGCGATAGCCATTGCCGGCACGCGCAGGCGCGATCAGGCCGATTTCCTCATAGTAGCGGATGGTCTTGGCTGGCAGACCGGAACGCTGGGCGGCGTCGCCGACATTCATGGTTGTTCCTCGATTCCTGCTGGCCCGAGAGTCATGGCCATTGAATTTCCTTCACAATCCGGTGAAGGCTGTTGCCGAAATGCCGCAGTTGCTGGCTTACCGGCAGGTGAGGTCTTGCATATAGGCATCGCGTACTTGGCAAGCAAAGCAAATGCCAGCATGAATGATGGCAAGAAAGCGGCCGACTCGTGCCGCGGATGTTTGGCGGGGCACGGATCACCTCATGCGCATGAAGTCGCTTGCAGTAATTGCCGCACTGGCGCTGTCCACCGCACTCGCCGGTTGCAGCACCATTGGCGGGCAGATATTCTCCAACGACTATGGCGCGGTGACCGACGCCGGCTACCAGCTGCCGCGCATCCCGATCGAAAAGGTGCCCGCGAAGTATCACCGGCAGGAGGTGAACTACGACACCAAGGAAAAGCCGGGCACCATCATCGTCGATACGCAGAACAAGTTCCTCTACTTCGTCGAGGGTGACGGCCGGGCAATTCGCTACGGCATCGGCGTCGGCCGCGAGGGCTTCGAGTGGCATGGCACCGCCCATGTCGCCATCAAGCGCGAATGGCCGACCTGGACGCCGCCATCGCAGATGATCAAGCGCCAGCCGGAACTCGCCAAGTTCGCCGGCGGCATGGAGCCGGGCCTGAAGAACCCGCTCGGCGCGCGCGCTCTGTACCTGTTCAACAAGGGCGGTGACATGGGCTATCGCCTGCATGGCAGCCCGGAATGGAACTCGATCGGCAAGGCGATGTCGTCGGGCTGCATCCGGCTGATGAACCAGGACATCATCGACCTTTACGATCGCGCCGAGGTCGGCGCCAAGGTCATCGTTCTCTGACCGTGACCGCGAGGTTCATGGTCAAAACCGTTCGTACGCGGACCGTCTAGGCAACAACGGACGTCCCCAACAAAAAACCGGGCAATTCGGCCCGGTTTTTTGTTGCTTGCTTTTTGAGAATCGTCGCCGCGCTCGGCGAAGACGAATGGTCAGGCGACCTGTTCGACCTGCTGGACCTCGGGAACGAAGTGGCGGAGCAGGTTCTGGATGCCGTGCTTCAGCGTCGCCGTCGATGACGGGCAGCCGGCGCAGGCGCCCTTCATGTGCAGGAACACGGTGCCGTTCTCGAAGCCGCGGAAGGTGATGTCGCCGCCATCCTGGGCCACTGCCGGGCGCACCCGTGTGTCGAGCAGCTCCTTGATGGTGATGACGAGTTCCTCGTCGGCCTTGTCGTAGAACTCGCCGGTCTGGCTGGTCTCCGCGGCCGGGCCGGCATTGGCCATGACAGGCGCGCCGGACATGAAATGCTCCATGATGGCGCCCAGGATCGCCGGCTTCAGATGCTGCCAGTCGGGCCCGTCCTTGGTCACGGTGATGAAGTCGTAGCCGAAGAAGACGCCGGTGACGCCCGGTATTTCGAACAGCCGGCCGGCCAGCGGCGAGGCCGTCGCCGCACTATCGGCATCACGGAAATCGGCGGTGCCGTCCAAAAGCACTTCCTTGCCGGGCAGGAATTTCAGCGTCGCCGGGTTTGGCGTCGATTCGGTCTGGATGAACATGGCCGTCTCCGTGCCCGTCTCGGGCAGATAGTTTGGAATAATTCTAAATAAGCTCTATCGGCTGGACATTCAAGCGAAACGCGTCGCCCGAACGGCTGGCTGGCGGAATGTTTTTGCGACTCCTGCCAAGCACTATGAAGTGTGTCGAGATTCGGGTCAGGCCGAGTCGAAAATGGTGGTTTCCGAGAACCGGAGCGGAGCGTACTTGAAGTACGTGAGCACCGGAAGCGCAGGAACCCGCCATTTGCAGGCCGGCATCACCCGAATATCGATACACTTCAGGCGAGGCTGTCGATCTCCTCGTCCGAAAGGTTTTGCGGCACCACGGTCACCGGGATAGGGAAGGCGGCGCCCTTGCCGGCCACCGCGCCGACCAGCGGCCCGGGCCCTTCCTTGCCGGCGCCGGCCGCCAGCACCAGGATGGCAATATCCTGATCTTCCTCGATCAGCTTGTGGATCTCTTCGGTGGGCTTGCCCTCGCGCACCACCATCTCGGGTTCGATGCCGAGCTTCTGGCGCACCTTGTTGGCATAGCTGTCGAGCGCGGTGCGTGCGGTGGCGGTCGCCTCCTCGCGCATGATCTTCTCGACGCCCAGCCAGTGCTGGAAATCGTCCGGTTCGATGACATAGAGCAGCACCAGCACGCCGCTGGTGCTCAGCGCCCGCTTCGAGGCGTAGGCGACGGCGCGCTCGCATTCGGGCGTATCGTCGATGATCGCCAGGAACTTCCGGCGATGTCCGGCTTCGCGGCTGAGGCGTTTGGAGACCATGTCTATTTACTCGATGTCATTCCGGCCGCAATCTGCCACTGCGGCTGACCGGCGGCAAGCCGCCGGTCTTTGGCCGGTATGGTGCGGGGCATAAGGATGCGGATCAGTCCTGCAGCAGCCCGATGATGTCGCGCACCGTCTTCATCGTCGCTTCGGCCAGCACGCCGGCGCGCTCGCCGCCGTCCCGCAGTACCGCGTCGACATAGGCGCGGTCATCGGAAATGCGGCGCATTTCGGCGGCGACGGGAGCCAGTTTTTCGACTGCCAGGTCGGCCAGTGCCGGCTTGAACACCGAAAACTGCTGGCCGCCGAACTCCTTCAGCACCGCCTCTTTCGATATGTCCGCAAGGCCGGCATAAATGCCGACCAGGTTTTCCGCTTCCGGCCGGGTGGCGAGGCCGTCCACTTCGCTCGGCAAGGCTTCCGGATCGGTCTTGGCCTTGCGGATCTTCTTGGAGATGGCGTCGGCATCGTCGGTCAGATTGATGCGCGACAGATCCGACGGGTCCGACTTCGACATCTTCTTGGAGCCGTCGCGCAACGACATGATGCGCGCCGCCGGCCCGCCGATGACCGGCTCGGTGATCGGAAAGTAGCCGTTCACAATTTCCTCTCCGACCTGCATCTCGACGCCGACGCCAAGACCGGCGATGCGGTCCGAAAAGTCGTTGTTGAATTTCTGGGCGATGTCGCGCGTCAGTTCCAGATGCTGCTTCTGGTCCTCGCCGACCGGCACATGGGTGGCGCGGTAGAGCAGGATGTCGGCTGCCATCAGCGAGGGATAGGCAAGCAGGCCGAGCGAGGCGTTCTCGCGGTCCTTGCCGGCCTTGTCCTTGAACTGCGTCATCTTGTTCATCCAGCCGATGCGCGCCACGCAGTTGAAAATCCAGGCGAGCTCGGCGTGCTGCATCACCCGCGACTGGTTGAACACGATGTGCTTCTTCGGATCGATGCCGGAGGCCAGGAATGCCGCGGTGATGGAGCGCGTCTGGTCCTTGAGGTCGTCATAAACCAGCTGGGCCGTCAGCGAATGCAGGTCGACGACGCAGTAGATGCAGTCGGACGTCTCTTGCAGGGCGACGAATTTCTTGATGGCGCCGAGATAGTTGCCAAGATGCAGATTGCCGGTCGGCTGGACGCCGGAGAAGACGAGTGGCTTGAAGGCGGACATGGTTTCCTCGTGGCTTGTGGAGGGCCGTATAAGCGTGATTCCGAAAAGTCGCAGACTTTTCGGAGCCAATCACGCGGCTGGAAACCGCGTGCGGCGAAAGTCTTGCGACGGCGCGCTTATGGACGAACATGACGCTGCGATCAAGACTGCTATTGCAGTCGGGCTGCCCGCCTACTCGTCCAGCTCGGCGTTTACGGCTGGTGGTGTCGCTTTGCCTGAGCCGCGCTTCACATTGCGGCGGATCATGCCGAAATCGGCGCCGCCGCTGGCAAAGGCCGTGACGAAGTAGAGCAGCGCCCCGCCGGCCACCAGCCCCAGCAGCGTCGTCGCCTTGACGACCAGCGGCGAGCCGGAGCCGAGGCTGGCGCTCAGCCAGTGTTCGGCGAAATAGAGGGCGACGCCCATCACCCCCGCCGAGAGCACCAGACGCGGAATGCGCTTCAGAAGCGGCACGTCGCGGCCCCAATGGCCGCGCCGGATCAGCACCCCGAGCAGCATCAGCGCGTTGACCCAGCCGGCCACCGCCGAGGCCACGGCGATGCCGGGCGCGCCCATCCTCGGAAACAGCGTCAGCGCGGTGGCGACGTTCACCGCCACCGAGATGGCGGCGAAGATCATCGGCGTGCGTGTGTCCTCGCGGGCGAAATAGCCCGGGGTGAACGCCTTGATCAGCACGAAGGCCGGCAGGCCAAGCCCGAAGATCGCCAGGATCGCCGCCACGACAGGCGTCGAATGGTTGGCGGCGAACGCGCCGCGCTCATAGACCAGCCGCACGATCGGCTCAGACATGACCCAGAGCGCCACCGCAGCCGGCAAGGTCATGAACAAGGTGAATTCGACCGAGCGGTTTTGCAGATTGGCCGCCTCGATCAGATTGCCCGACTTCAGCGCCCGCGACAGTTCCGGCAACAGCACGATCGCAACGGCGACGCCGACCACGCCAAGTGGCAGCTGGTAGACGCGGTCGGCATAGGCGAGCGAGGAGACGGCGCTGTCCTGCGCCGACGCGATGGCGGTGCCGATCAGCTGGTTGATCTGGGTGATGCCGCCGGTGATCGCCGCCGGCAGCGCCAGGATCAGGAGCCGCTTCACGTTCGGCGTCATCTTCGGCCGGCGGAAACCGATCGAGATCCCCGCGTTGCGAACCGCCACCCAGACGATGGCGAGCTGCACGAGGCCCGCCGCCAGAACGCCCCAGGACAGGCTGAAGCCGACGGCATGCGCATCCAGCCCATGATACCAGGCATAGCCAAGCACGCTGATCAGGATGATGTTGAGAAAGGCAGGCGCGATCGCCGCGGCGAAATAGCGGCGTAGCGAATTCAGCATGCCCGCCATCATGGCGGCCAGCGACATGCAGATGAGATAGGGGAACATGATCGTCGCCAGAGTGACTGTCGTCTCGAACTTGCCCGGCGTGTCGGCGAAACCCGGCGCCACCAGGTAGCGCACGATCAGCGGCATCGCCAGTTCCATGGCGATGGTCAGCGCCAGCAGCGCCGTGAACAGCACCCCGAACACTTCCTCTGAAAAGCGCTTGGCGCCGTCGGTGCCGTGCGTCTCGATCTCCTTGGCGAACAGCGGCACGAAGGCGGCGTTGAAGGCGCCTTCGGCGAACAGCCGGCGAAAGGTGTTGGGAAACTGGAAGGCGGCGTTGAAGGCGTCGGCCACCGGTCCGGTGCCCAGTGCTGCCGCCATCAGCATCTCGCGGCCGAAACCGAGCGCGCGGCTCATCAGCGTGCCGGAAGCGACCGTAGCGAATTTCTTGACGAGGCTCATGCGTTTGGAGACTGCCTGCGCGATTGGGACAAAGTGATGGTGGCGCTCACTCGGCGGCGGCCCTGGTCCTGCTGCCGCGTTCGGAGGCCGTGCCCTCGAGCGTCGCCGTCAGCCGGTTGCGGATGGTGGTGGTGCGTGACGGGCTGTCGATCTTCTGGCCGGTGAGATCGGTGACATAGAACGTATCGATCACCTTTTCGCCGAAGGTGGTGATGTGGGCCGACGCGATGTCGAGCGACAGGTCGGACAGCGTTCCGGTGATCTCCGACAACAGGCCCGGCCGGTCCAGCCCCTCGACCTCGATCACCGAAAATCGGTTCGACAGCGTGTTGCGGATTTCGGCGCGCGGCGCGATCCGGAAGACCTTGGCGCCGCGCTTGGGCTTGGTGCGCTTCTCGATCATTTCCGGCAGCCAGCTTTTGCCCGACAGCACGTCCTCGATCAGCCGCCCGACGCGCTCGGCACGCCGGCGCTCGTCCTCGTCGCGATCGAACTCCCTCGAGATCAGGATCGTGTCCAGCGCGCGGCCGTCCGAGGTGGTGAAGATCTGCGCGTCGACGATGTTGCCGCCGGCCGCCGCACAGGCGCCGGCGATCACCGACAGCAGGCGCGGATGGTCCTGCGCCAAAACGGTGATCTCGGTCACCGCCTCGAACTGGTGCGTCTTGACCATGGTGGCGAGCTTGTTGCCGGACGCATCCGCCTCGCGGATGAATTCGGCGTGGCGAAGCTGGTCCGGCAGGTCGACGGTCAACAGGTAATTCTCATAGTGCAGGCCGACATAGCGTTTGCGGATCTTGTCGGGCCAGCCGGCGAGGGCTTCGGCCAGGCACTCGCGCGCCGCCGCCGTGCGCTGGGCGCGCGACACTTCCGAGAAGCCGCCGGTGAGCAGCAGTTCGGTCTCGTAGTACAGCGTGCGCAGCAACTGGCCCTTCCAACCGTTCCAGACGCCCGGTCCGACGCCCCTGATGTCGCAGACGGTGAGGATGAGAAGCAGCTTCAGCCGCTCGACGGACTGCACGATCGAGGCGAAGTCCTCGATCGTCTTGCGATCGTTGAGATCGCGCGTCTGCGCCGTCATCGACATGACCAGATGGTTCTCGACCAGCCAGGCCACCGTTTCGGTGTCGGCGGTCGAAAGTCCCATATGCGGGCAGATGCGCCGGGCGATCCGCGCGCCGGCTTCCGAATGGTCCTCCGGCCTGCCCTTGGCGATGTCGTGCAGCAGCACGGCGACGTAGAGCGCTTCGCGGCTCTTTCTCAGTCCCGGCATCAGCGAATGCGACAGCGGATGCACCTTCTCGCCGTCGCCGCGCTCGATCTCGGCCAGCACGCCGATGCAGCGGATCAGATGCTCGTCGACCGTGTAGTGGTGGTACATCGAGAACTGCATCATGGCGACGATCTTGCCGAAATCGGGGATCAGCCGGCCGAGCAGCCCCGCCTCGTTCATGCGGCGCAGATTGAGCTCGGCGTTGCGGTCCGAGGTCAGGATGTCGAGGAACAGCCGGTTGGCCTCCTCGTCGCGCCGGAGCGATTTGTTGACCAGGCCGAGCGAGCGGGTGAGCAGCTTCAGCGCGTCGGGGTGAAACTCCAGCCCGTGCTTGTCGGCGAACCAGAACAGCCTGAGCAGATTGACCGGATCGCGCTCGAACACCTGGTCGTCGGCGATGTTGATACGGTGGTTGTCGACGATGAAATCCGACGTGCCGGCAAGCTTGCGCTTGCGGCGCTGGAAGGTGAGGAAGATGCGGTTGAAGCCCGGCACATGCTTGGCCTGCTCCTCTTCGAGCGCGGCGCAGAAGATGCGGGTCAGGTCGCCGACATCCTTGGCGACGAGGAAATAGTGTTTCATGAAGCGCTCGACCGCCGACAGGCCGGGATGCGTGGTGTAGCCCAGCCGCTCAGCAATCTCGCGCTGGATGTCGAAATGCAGCCGCTCCTCGGCCTTGCCGGTGAGGAAATGCATGTGGCAGCGCACGGCCCACAGGAAATCCTCGGCCTTCTGGAATTCCCGGTACTCGGCCTGCGTGAAGACGCCCTTCTCGACCAGCTCCTCGCCGGTGCGCACCCGGTAGAAATATTTGCCGATCCAGAACAGCGTCTGCAGGTCGCGCAGGCCGCCCTTGCCGTCCTTGACGTTGGGCTCGACCAGATAGCGGCTTTCGCCCGCCTTGGCATGGCGCTCGTCGCGTTCGGCGAGCTTGGCCTGCACATATTCCGGTCCGGTGGTGCGCACCACCTCATGGTCGAAGCGCAGCATCAGTTCGTCGTAGAGCTTCTGCTCACCCCACAGGAAGCGCGCTTCCAGGATCGAGGTGCGGATGGTGATGTCGGTGCGCGACAGCCGCAGGCATTCCTCGATGTTGCGGGTCGCGTGGCCGACCTTCAGCCCCAGGTCCCACAGCATGTAGAGCATGTATTCGACTGTCTGTTCGCCCCACGGCGTCTGCTTGTAGGGCAGCAGGAACAGAAGGTCGATGTCGGATCCCGGCGCCAGCGTGCCGCGCCCATAGCCGCCGACCGCGACGACGGCCATGCGTTCGGCGACCGACCGGTTCTTTACCCGGTAGACATGGGTCGCGACAAAATCGTAGAGCGCCCGGATCAGCTCATCCATCAGATGCGACAGCCGCTCGGCGCAGGCATTGCCGCCGCCATCCTGTTTCAGCATGGCCTCGGCTGTTTTGCGACCCGCGGCGAGTCGGCCCTTGAGAAGCTGGAGAACCCCGGCGCGGGCGGCCGATCCGGAGCCGTCCCCGGTCGTGGCCGCCGTCAGCGCGGTCATCTCGCGGCGCAAGGCGTCGCCGTTGATCAGTTCATCGAGCTTCAAGAAGATTTTCGCCATGGTACCGGTTGGCCTTGCCTTTTGGGCGGCGTCTATAGCGCGTTTCCGCGGCGCTGGGTATGGGGGCGGGTTGACGCGTTTCCATGGTGCGGGACACCCGCGACAATAAAATTCAAGCCAGTCCTTGACCTTCCAGTTACTGGAAGGACTACCTCCGGCTCGAAGCAGTTTGATAGAGGCATTCGAAATGACGCATTCAGATCACGATCATCACGCGCATGGTGGTTGCTGCGCGGCAAAAGGCGCGGCCGTGGATGCCGGCGCCGTCACGCGCGATCCGGTTTGCGGCATGATCGTCGATCCAGCCGCCGGCAAGCCGGTATCGGAGCATGCTGGCCGCCTCTATCATTTCTGCAGCGAAGGCTGTCGGACAAAGTTCCAAGCCGAGCCGAAACAATACCTGACCGCCACCGACCCCGTCTGCGGCATGAGCGTGGACCGCGCCACGGCAAAGCATTTTCTGCGCCATGACGGCCAGGGCTTCTATTTCTGCTCCGCCGGCTGCAAGTCGAAATTCGAGGCGGCGCCGCAAACCTATCTCGGCGACAGACCGGCGCCGGAAGCGATGCCGAAAGGCACCCAATACACTTGCCCGATGCATCCCGAGATCGTCCGCGACAAGCCCGGCTCCTGCCCGATCTGCGGCATGGCGCTCGAGCCGATGGGCGTGCCGACAGGCGATGAGGGGCCAAATCCCGAACTGGTCGATTTCACCAGGCGGTTCTGGGTCAGTGCGGTGCTCTCGGTGCCCCTTCTCATCGTCGCCATGGCGCCGATGATCGGTCTGTCGTTCGAGAACCTGATCGAGGACCGGACAAAGGTCTGGATCGAGCTGGCGCTCGCAAGCCCGGTCGTGCTTTGGGCCGCATTTCCGTTCTTTCATCGCGGCTGGGACTCGATCCGCAACCGCAGCCCGAACATGTGGACGCTGATTTCGCTCGGCGTCGGTGCGGCCTATCTCTACAGCGTCGTCGCGACGCTGTTCCCGGACATTTTTCCGCATCAGTTCCGCGGCCATGGCGGGGCGGTGCCGGTCTATTTCGAGGCCGCAGCCGTCATCGTCGCGCTGGTCTTTCTCGGCCAGGTGCTGGAACTGCGCGCCCGCGAAAAGACCGGCTCGGCGATCCGCGCCCTGCTCGACCTTGCGCCCAAGACCGCCCGCCGCATAGGAGAGGACGGTTCCGAGAGCGATGTGCCGCTGGACAGCGTCAAGGCCGGCGAGCGCCTGCGCATCCGGCCCGGCGATGCCGTGCCGGTCGACGGTACCGTGCTCGAAGGCCGCTCTTCCATCGATGAATCGATGATCACCGGCGAACCGTTGCCGGTCGAGAAGGCCGAAGGGGATGCCCTCACCGGCGGCACGCTCAACAAGAATGGCTCGCTGATCATGCGCGCCGACCGCATCGGCGCCGAGACCACGCTCTCGCGCATCGTCGAGCTGGTCGCCAAGGCGCAGCGTTCGCGCGCCCCGATACAAGGCTTGGCCGACCGCGTTTCCTTCTACTTTGTCCCGGCTGTCGTTCTGGTCGCCATCGCCGCGTTCGCCGCCTGGGCGGTCTTCGGCCCAGAGCCCAGCCTGATCTTCGCGATCGTCTCGGCGGTCTCGGTGTTGATCATCGCCTGTCCCTGTGCACTCGGCCTCGCCACGCCGATGTCGATCATGACCGCTACCGGACGCGGGGCGCATGCCGGCGTGCTGATCAAGGAGGCCGCCGCGCTCGAACGCTTCGCTTCCGTCGATACGCTGATCGTCGACAAGACGGGGACACTGACCGAAGGCCGGCCGAAACTGACGGATGTCGTGGCCGCCGATGGGTTTTCGGAGGAGGAATTGCTGGGCCTCGCCGCGAGCCTGGAGAAGGGCTCGGAGCATCCCCTGGCCGAGGCTATTGTCGAAGGCGCCGCGACCCGCGGTGTAAGGGTCGCCGAAGCCAATGGCTTCGAGGCGGTCACCGGCAAGGGTGTTTCCGGTGCCGTTTCGGGCAGGAATGTCGCGCTCGGCAACGCCGCGATGATGCGTGATCTCGGTGTCGACGTGTCCACCGTTTCGGCCGTGGCCGAGGCGCTACAAGGCGATGGCAAGACGGCGATGTTCGTCGTCGTGGACAGGAAATTGGCCGGCATCGTCGCCGTCGCCGATCCGGTCAAGGCGACCACCGCCGAGGCGATCAAGGCCCTGCACGACAGCGGCTTGAGGATCATCATGGCGACCGGCGACAATGAGCGCACGGCAAACGCGATCGCCAGCAGTCTCGGCATCGACGAAGTCCGCGCCGGCCTGTTGCCGGAACAGAAGGGCGCGCTGGTCGAGGAATTGCGCGGCAAGGGCGCCGGCGTCGCCATGGCCGGCGACGGCGTCAACGACGCACCGGCCTTGGCCGCCGCCGATGTCGGTATCGCCATGGGCACCGGCGCCGATGTCGCCGTCGAAAGCGCCGGCATCACTTTGGTCAAGGGCGACCTCAACGGCATCGTGCGTGCCCGCACACTGGCGCAGGCGACCATCCGCAATATCAGGCAGAACCTGTTCTTCGCCTTCCTCTACAATGTGCTTGGCGTGCCGGTTGCGGCCGGCGTGCTCTATCCGCTGACCGGCACGCTGTTGTCGCCGATGCTGGCGGCGGCGGCGATGAGCCTGTCCTCGGTTTCAGTGATCGCCAATGCGTTGCGGCTGAGGACATTGAAACTTTGAGCCGATCCCCCAAATACGAAACCCGATCAACAGGAGACCATCAATGACCTTGGCCAAAAAAATCGTGCTGCTGCTGATGGCGGCTGGAATGCTGGTTGCCGTCTTCCTCGAAAGCGTTCCCGCACAGAGCGAAGAGATGAAGCACGAGATGGCCGGCATGGCGACGGGGGCGGAAGGCCCGTCGACCGCAGGCTACAAGGCGGCTATGGACAAGATGCACGCCGACATGATGGCCTCCAAATACACCGGCGACGCCGACGTCGATTTCGTCCGCGGCATGATCCCGCACCACCAGGGCGCCATCGACATGGCCAAGGTCGAACTCGCCAACGGCAAGGACCCCGAGATCCGCAAGCTGGCCGAGGCCGTCATCGCGGCGCAGGAAGCCGAGATCAAGCAGATGCAGGACTGGCTCGCCGCCCATCCGGTGAAGTAAGCTTTCGCGGCTCGGCGAGAACGCCTCTGAATTTCTCGTCCGGCCTGTGATGCGATCCCGTCTCAACTGGAGCCTGCCATGCCATCGAGCGTCAGAACCACCACGCTGCCCTGCGGCGAAGCCATCCCCGTTCTCGGCCAGGGCACCTGGAAAATGGGCGAGGATTCGCGCCGCCGCGCGGAGGAGGTGAATGCCCTCAAGCTTGGTCTCGATCTCGGCGTCAAGCTGATCGACACCGCCGAAATGTACGCCAGCGGCGGCGCCGAGGAGGTGGTGGCCGAAGCCATTGCCGGGCAGCGTGCCGAGGTCTTCCTGGTCTCGAAGGTGCTGCCGTCCAACGCCTCGCGCGCCGGCGTGCAGCGCGCCTGCGAAAACAGCCTGAAGCGCCTCGCCACCGACCGTATCGATCTTTATCTGCTGCATTGGCCGGGCAGCGTGCCCCTGGCCGAAACCGTCGAAGCTTTCGAGGCGCTGAAGAAAGCCGGCAAGATCCGCCACTGGGGCGTCAGCAATTTCGACACCGGGGAGATGGAAGAGCTGGTCGGCCTGCCCGACGGCGGCAACGTCCAGACCAACCAGGTGCTCTACAATCTGGTCCGGCGCGGCCTTGAGTTCGATCTGGCGCCCTGGAGCCGGAAACGCGGAATTCCTCTTATGGCCTATTCGCCGGTCGAGCAGGGCGCCTTGGCGCGCAATGCCAGTTTAGACGCGGTCGCAGACCGCCACGGTGCGACCGCGGCACAAATCGCACTGGCCTGGGTGATGCACCAGGATGGCGTCATCGCCATTCCCAAGGCCAGCAGCCAGGACCATGTCCACCAGAATGTCGCGGCACTCGACATCGAGCTCACAGGCGAGGACCTCGCCGACCTCGACCGCGCCTTCCCGCCGCCGAGCCGCAAACGCGGGCTGGAGATGATCTGAGCGTTATCGGTGAAGCTGCCAATCTCCCCCCTCGAGGGGGAGATGCCCGGCAGGGCAGAGGGGGGCGCTGTCCCGCCAACACATCAATTTTTACAACGACGGCTTCCGCGCTGGCATACTCCGGCGAGCATCGCCAGAGGGCAAGTTAATCAAGGCCGCCACTCTACGAGGCCCCCCTCTGTCCTGCCGGACATCTCCCCCTCAAGGGGGGGAGATTGGCGGTTTCGGCGATACCGCCATGCCAGCAGGTTCAATTTACATCCCCGCCAACCCCTTCAACCGATAAAGCGCTTCCAGCGCTTCCCTCGGCGTCATCTCATCGGGATTGATGTCACTGAGTGCGACGCCCAGCGCATCGCTCTTGACCGGCTTCTGCGCTTCCCGCTTCACCGCCACGGAAAACAGCGGCAGGTCGTCGACCAGCCGGTTGGTCTTGCCCGAAACCTCGCCTTCCTCGAGCTGGTGCAGCACTTCCTTGGCACGGTCCACCACCGCCTCCGGCAGGCCGGCCAGCCGCGCCACCTGGATGCCGTAGGAGCGGTCGGCCGCGCCCTTGCCGACCTCGTGCAGGAAGACGACGTCGTTCTCCCATTCCTTGACCCGCATGGTGACGTTGTGGAGCCGCGCCAGCTTGCCGGCAAGCGAGGTCATTTCGTGGAAATGCGTGGCGAAGATCGCCCGGCAGCGGTTCTTCTCGTGCAGATATTCCACCGCGGCCCAGGCGATCGACAGGCCGTCGAACGTGGCGGTGCCGCGGCCGATCTCGTCGAGGATTACCAGCGCCCGTTCGCCGGCCTGGTTGAGGATCGCCGCCGTCTCGACCATCTCGACCATGAAGGTCGATCGGCCGCGCGCCAGATCGTCCGAGGCGCCGACGCGGGAAAAGAGGCGGTCGACGACGCCGATATGAGCCGATGTCGCCGGCACGAAAGAGCCGGTCTGGGCCAGGATGGCGATCAGCGCGTTCTGCCGCAGGAATGTCGATTTACCGCCCATATTGGGGCCGGTCAGCAGCCAGATCGCGCCGTTCTTGGCGCGGCCCTCCGGCGACAGGTCGCAGTCATTGGCCACGAACGGCCCTTCGCCCGAGCGCCGCAGCGCCTGTTCGACCACGGGATGGCGCCCACCCGAAATCTCGAAGGCAAGGCTGGCATCGACCAGCGGCCGGCACCAGGCCTCGCTTTCCGACAAAAGCGCGAGCGCCGCCGACACGTCCAGCACGGCGAGCGCATCGGCCCCGGCGCGGATCTTCTCCGCTTCGCCGACCGCTTCCGCCGTCAGCGCGTCGAAGGCGGCAAGCTCGATGCTCAGCGCCCGGTCGGCGGCATTGGCGATCTTTGTTTCCAGCTCCGCCAGCTCCGTCGTGGTGAAGCGCATGGCGTTGGCCATGGTCTGGCGGTGGATGAAGCGCGCCTTGGCGCCATCGCTGCCGGTCATCACCGCGTGATGGTTGGCGGTCACCTCGATGTAGTAGCCGAGCACATTGTTGTGCCGGATCTTCAGGGACCGAATGCCGGTCTCCTCGATCAGCGAACGCTCCAGCCCGGCGATCACTTTTCGCGACTCGTCGCGCAGCGCCCGCATCTCGTCGAGCTCGGCGTTGTAGCCGCCTCGGATGAAGCCGCCGTCGCGCTTCAGCAGCGGCAGTTCCTCGCCAAGTGCCTGCGTCAGATGCCCGGCAAGCGCGTGCGGCAGCGCCCGGATGGCGGCGAGCGCCGCCGCCAATTCCTGGGGCAGGGCGGTCGCGGCAAAGACCTCCGCGATCGCGCCGGCCGCCTCGAAGCCGGCGCGCAGCGCGCCGAGGTCGCGCGGGCCGCCGCGGTTGAGCGCCAGCCGCGACAACGCGCGCGGCATGTCGGCGACGCTCTTCAGGCTCGCCCGCACGGTCTGGCAAAGCCGCGTCTCGGAACGGAAGAACGACACCGAATCCAGCCGCGCGGCAATTGCCGCCGGATCGGTCAGCGGCGCCATCAGCCGGTCGGCGAGCAGCCTGGCGCCGCCGCCGGTCACCGTGCGGTCGATCGCCTTGAACAATGAGCCTTCACGGCTGCCCGACAGCGTGCGCAGGAGTTCCAGGTTGCCGCGCGTCGCCGGGTCGATGAACAGGGTCGAGCCGGCCTCCTCGCGCTCGGGGCGCGACAGCGGCGGCCGCTCGGCCTTCTGCGTCTTTTCGACATAGGCGATGGCGCCCGAGATCGCCGACAGCTCGGCACGGGAAAACGCACCAAAGCTGTCCGGTGTCGCCACCTCGAAGAAGCGGGCGATGCGCGCGGCCGCCGAGGCCGAATCGAACAGGCTCGGCGGCTGCGGGTTGGCGACGCGGCCGAGCATGTCGAATACCGGTCGCAATTCGGGATCGTGGAACACCGGATCGGCGACGATCAGCTCGCGCGGATCGACGCGGAAGATGTCGGCCAGCAGCCGGTCGGCGGTGGTGTCTGTGACCCGGAAAGCCCCGGTCGAAATGTCGATCCAAGCCAGGGCAAAGCTTCCTTGGGTCCCGGTCGCGCCGCCGCGCTCCCCACTTCTTGGATCGCCGCCGCCCTTCACTCGTCCCAGCGCCATCAGGAAACTCGATTCCGACGGCGCCAGCAATTTGTCCTCGGTGATGGTGCCAGGCGTCACCAGCCGCACCACATCGCGGCGCACCACCGATTTGGAGCCGCGCTTCTTGGCTTCGGCCGGATCCTCGATCTGCTCGCAGACGGCGACGCGGAAACCCTGCGCGATCAGTTTCTGCAGATAGTCGTCCGCCGCATGCACTGGCACGCCGCACATCGGGATGTCGTGTCCCTGATGCTTGCCGCGCTTGGTCAGCACGATGCCGAGCGCCCGGCTCGCCTTCTCCGCATCCTCGAAGAACAGCTCGTAGAAATCGCCCATCCGGTAGAACAGCAGCGAATCCGGGTTCGCCGCCTTGATCTCGATGAACTGCTCCATCATCGGCGTGACGCCGCCAGCGGCTGCCGGCGTGATCGCCTCGGGAGCGTCCGGTTCGTTTTGAATGTGCATGTTCATGCGCTCACGCTAGCAGATGTGGCGGCGGGGTTTAATGCCGGCCATTGGAAAAGCAGGGGAAGAACGGAGATCAACCACCATTGAACGCCATGCGTCCTTCCGACGCCAGTTCGGTAACGCTTGGCGGTTTACACGCGGCGGCGCGTAGTCTTAATTCGGAATCACACAAGGCACCCGCCTCAAGGAGGTGCCGCATGGCGAGGAAATCAAAAGCATCATGGCAAGGAAAACCGAAAACAGCGGTCCGTCCGTCAGCGCGCAGGAAGCGCTCGAATTCCACGCCATGGGGCGGCCCGGCAAGCTCGAGATCGTCGCCACCAAGCCGATGGCCACGCAGCGCGATTTGAGCCTCGCCTATTCGCCTGGCGTCGCCGTGCCGGTACTGGCCATCGCGGAGGATCCCAGCCGTGCCTTCGACTACACGTCGCGCGGCAACATGGTCGCCGTCATCTCCAACGGCACCGCGATCCTGGGCTTGGGCAATCTCGGCGCGCTGGCCTCCAAGCCGGTCATGGAGGGAAAGGCGGTGCTGTTCAAGCGCTTCGCCGACGTCGATTCCATCGACCTCGAGGTCGACACCGAGGACGCCGACGAGTTCATCAACTGCGTGCGCTTCCTTGGGCCCTCCTTCGGCGGCATCAACCTGGAGGACATCAAGGCGCCGGAATGCTTCATCATCGAGCAGCGGTTGCGCGAGCTGATGGACATCCCGGTCTTCCACGACGACCAGCACGGCACCGCCATCATCTCGGCCGCCGGCCTGATCAACGCGCTGGAGATCACCGGCCGCGACATGAAGACCACCAGGATGGTCTGCAACGGCGCCGGTGCGGCCGGCATCGCCTGTATCGAGCTGATGAAGGCGATGGGCTTTGCGCCCGAAAACATCATCCTGTGCGACACCAAGGGCGTGGTCTTCCAGGGCCGCACCGAAGGCATGAACCAGTGGAAGTCGGCGCATGCGGTCAAGACCGATGCGCGGTCGCTGGCCGAGGCGCTGGACGGCGCCGACGTCTTCCTCGGCCTTTCCGCCAAGGGCGCGCTGACCACCGCCATGGTGCGTTCCATGGCCAAGAACCCGATCATCTTCGCCATGGCCAACCCCGATCCCGAGATCACGCCCGAGGAAGTGGCGGAGATCCGCACCGACGCCATCATGGCGACCGGGCGTTCGGATTATCCCAATCAGGTCAACAACGTGCTCGGCTTCCCCTATATTTTCCGCGGCGCGCTGGATGTGCGGGCCACCACCATCAATGACGACATGAAGATCGCCGCCGCGCGTGCGCTTGCCGACCTGGCACGCAAGGACGTGCCCGACGACGTCGCCGCAGCCTACCAGGGCAACCGGCCGAAATTCGGCCCCAACTACATCATCCCGGTGCCGTTCGATCCGCGCCTGATTTCGGCCATTCCGCTGGCCGTCGCCAGGGCGGCGATGGATTCTGGCGTCGCCCGCAAGCCGATCCTCGATCTCGACCGCTACGCGCAGGAGCTGTCGGCCCGCCGTGATCCGATCGCCTCGACCTTGCAGCGCATCTATGACCGTGTGCGCCGCCAGCCCAAGCGCATCGTCTTCGCCGAGGGCGAGGAGGAGCAAGTGATGCGCGCCGCCGTCTCCTATGTGAACCAGCGGCTCGGCACCGCCATCCTGCTCGGCCGCGACGACGTCATCAAGGAGAACGCCAGGCACGCCGGCATCGACCTCGACAAGCAGGGGCTGGAGATCATCAATGCTCGCCTGTCGCGCCGCAATTCGGTCTATACCGATTATCTCTACGAGCGCATGCAGCGCAAAGGCTTCCTGTTCCGCGACTGCCAGCGCCTGATCAACAACGACCGCAACCATTTCGCCGCCTGCATGGTGGCGCTGGGGGATGCCGACGGCATCGTCACCGGCGTCACCCGCAACTATTCCACCGCGCTCGACGATGTCAGGCGCGTCATCGACGCCAAGCCCGGCCACCGCGTCATCGGCGTGTCGATCGTTTTGGCGCGCGGCCGCACCGTGATCGTCGCCGACACCGCCGTGCACGACATGCCGAACGCCGAGCAGATCGCCGATATCGCGGAGGAAGCGGCAGGCTTTGCCCGCCGCATGGGCTATGAGCCGAGGCTCGCCATGCTCGCCTATTCCACCTTCGGCCATCCCCACGGCGAGCGCTCCGAGCGCATCCAAGAAGCCGTGCGCATCCTCGACAAGCGCCGCGTCGATTTCGAGTATGACGGCGAGATGGCCGCCGACGTCGCGCTCAACGCCCGTGCCATGGCGCAATACCCGTTCATGAGGCTGACCGGCCCGGCCAATGTGCTGATCATGCCGGCCTTCCACTCCGCCTCGATCTCAACCAAGATGCTGCAGGAGCTCGGCGGCTCGACGGTCATCGGCCCACTGCTGGTCGGGCTGAACAAGCCGGTGCAGATCGTCTCGCTGAACGCCAAGGACAGCGATATCGTCAACATGGCGGCGATCGCGGCCTACACGGCGGGGACCTGAGGAAGGTCCGCGCGTCGGATGCGAAAGCAGCGGCGGATCTGATCGCGCTTAACCCGCGGAAAACACCCGCGCCGCCTCGACGACCTCCTTGACCTGATCTTGCCGCAGCAGGTCGATGGGAATGCGCTCGTCGAGCGGCGCCGAGGGGCGGGTCAGCCACAGCCATGCCAGCCTCGGATTGCCGATCAACGACAGCACCTCTCGAATACCCGCCACCGGCCTGCCGTCGACGAACTGCGCCAGCGGGAAGACGTGCTTGCGGCCGCCCTTGCGCAAGGCGACCACCTCGCCCCGCCTTTGCCAGCGGTGCAGGGTCGAGCGGGCAATGCGCAGGTGTTCCTCCAGATAGGTCGAACCGGCGACCCGCCCGGCCCAGTCTTCGATCAGCATCGATTCGAGGTCGTCGGACTGGGTGCGCGGAAGCGGGGAGGCGGGGCCGTCGAAACCCGCCGATGGATTTGTGGCGCCCGCGGTGCCGGCTTCGCTGCGGCGCGCGGCTTCCACGGCCAGCGCACGCACGAATTTCGACGCCAGCCCCGGAAGGTCGGCATGAATGGCATCGATGGCGCGCTGATGCGTCGGCGATAGCAAGGTGACGGCTGACGCTATGCTGCCGGCGATCTTGCCAACCGAGACCATGGTGGGTTTGTTGATGGCCTCGTCATAGTGGGCGAGCGCCCGCTCGACCTTCTCCGCGACCATGTCCGCGAAGTCGTCTTGTTTAAGACCGGTTATGTGAAATCTGTTCATGCATCTGTCTTCGGGCCGCGAGCGCTCCTTCCCGACTGCGCCCGTTGCTGAATTTCTAATGTGGAAAGCGGAAATCGCGGCGGCAACAAATCCGGCCGCCCGACAGCTTGCTTTCTTGCATCTTGGCACCCCAACTGGTTGAGGGCGCCCAAATGTCAGTCAAAGGGCGCCCAGATTGCGTGTAGGTGCGATGTGTGACAGCCGCGCGACGGTGAAGCTGCCGATCTCCCCCCTCGTGGGGGAGATGCCCGGCAGGGCAGAGGGGCGCGCGAAGGATCGCTAGGTTGCGGTGGTTCCCTTCCGCGTGCCCATACTCTTCGAACTGGCGCCCCGACATGACAGTACGCTCATGCCGTTCATTTCGGGCTTGGCGGCAGTGTAGAACCCTGGATATGCCAGCGGGACAGCGCCCCCCCTCTGGCCTGCCGGCCATCTCCCCCACGAGGGGGAGATCGGCAGCTTCACCGCCCTCCTACAGCAGCCCCGCCAGCTCGGCCTCGCGACGCAGATTCTGCCTTGGCCTCGGCCCGATCTGCTGGATCACCAGGCCGGCCGCCAGTGAGCCGAGATCGCCGCAGGTCTTGAGGTCGCGGCCCTGGGTATAGCCATGCAGGAAACCCGCGGCATAGAGGTCGCCGGCGCCCGTCGTGTCGACCAGCTCCTTGATGGCGGTCGCCTGGATGACGACGGTCTCGTCGCCGCGCGCGATGACGGAGCCTTTTTCCGAACGCGTCACGGCGGCGACCTTGCAGTCCTTGCGGATCTGGGCCAGCGCCTCGTCGAAGGACGAGGTCTGGTAGAGCGACTTGATCTCGTGGCTGTTGGCGAAGACGATGTCCACGGTGCCCGAGCGCATCAGCTCGAGGAACTCGTCGCGGTAGCGGTCGACGCAGAACGAATCCGACAAGGTCATCGACACTTCGCGGCCCGCCGCGTGCGCCAGCTTGGCCGTCTGCCGGATCGCCTCCTTGGCGCGCGGCGGATCCCACAGATAGCCCTCGAAATAGGTAATCTTGGCGCCCGACGCCTTGTCGGCCTCGACATCCTCCGGCCCGAGCTCGACGCAGGCGCCGAGATAGGTGTTCATAGAGCGCTCGCCGTCGGGGGTGACGAAAATCATCGAGCGCGCCGTCGGCGGCTCGCCCTGAAGCGGCTTGGTGTCGAAGGCGACGCCCTGGGCGTGGATGTCGTGGGCATAGATTTCGCCCAAAGCATCGTTGGAAACCTTGCCGAAGAAGGCGGCGCGGCCGCCGAAGGAGGCAACGCCGGCCGCCGTGTTGCCCGCGCTGCCACCGGACGCCTCGATCGCCGGGCCCATGCGGCTGTAGAGTAGCTCGGCGCGGTGCGTGTCGATGAGGTTCATCGCGCCCTTGATGATGCCATTGGTCTCCAGGAATTCCTCTTCGCACTGGGCGATGATGTCGACAATCGCATTGCCGATGCAAAGCACGTCATAGTCCGGCATCAATGTCTCCGCCAAAATCCGCGCCGGCTTCTTGCCATGCCGGCCGGGCGCGGGTCTAGCGATTTGCAACCGGTTTGCCTAGGCCATGTTCATATCGCGTGACGCCCAGGAGCTACGACAATTCGGTCGTGGCCGAAGCATTTCACCGCGGCTTTGCCTAAAAAGGGCCGTTCGATCCCGGCCCGAAGGCGGCAAGCCCATGCCTGAAAGAAACGACATGAACACCGATCTGGCGCTGCTCGCCCTCCTGGCGGTGCTTTGGGGCGCCTCCTATACGTTCATCAAGATCGGCGTCGAGACGATCCCGCCGGTGACGTTCATCGCCGCCCGCACCTTGATCGCGGGCGCGATCCTGCTGGCCATCATCCGCTGGCGCGGGCTCGCCATGCCGGGCGATGCAGCGAGCTGGCGTCGTTTCGCCTTCCAGGCGTGCCTCAACAGCGTCATCCCGTTCACCCTGATCGCCGCCGCCGAGCGCTCGGTGGATGCCGGCCTCGCCACCATCCTCAACGCGACGTCGCCTATCTTCACCTTCCTGTTGACCGCGCTCATCACCCGCCATGAACCGGTGACGCTGCGCAAACTGATCGGCGTCGGCGCCGGCATTGCCGGCATCTGCCTCATCGTGGGCACACAGGCGCTGGGCGGTCTCGGCCATGAACTTTGGGCGCAGCTTGCCATCGTCCTTGCAACGGTCTGCTATGCGGGGGCGGCGATCTTCGGCCGAGGCTTCAAGGGCCTCGACCCGATGCTGCCCGCCGCCGGCTCGATGCTCTGCGGCGCCGTCATCCTGGTGCCGCTCAGCCTCGCCGTCGACCAGCCCTGGACCTTGGCGCCGTCGACGGCGTCGATCCTGGCCTTGCTCGGCCTGTCGGTGTTTTCGACCGCGCTGGCCTTCGTCATCTATTTCCGCCTGATCCACACGCTGGGCTCGGTCGGCACGACCTCGCAGGCCTATCTGCGCGTGCCGATCGGCGTCGGCATCGGCGCCGTTTTCCTTGGCGAAAGCCTGGGTTCGACGGCCTGGCTCGGCATGGCCTTCGTCGTCGCCGGCGTCGCGGCCATGACCATTCCCACCCGCAAGCCGGCGCTCGCACAATAGTCAAACGGGGCAATCGCCTTCAATTGCCGAAGTTGGGGGCGCCGACGCTCGCAAGAGGGTGGATGCGGAGAATTCGAGCCCTCAAGCGATTGCCATGGCAACAGACGCTTGTGACGGGTGGACCTGCTGCCTATCCTCACGGCGTTCGAAGTGAGGTTGGAAGCACCGTGATCTCCAGCGCCGCCCGCGCCGCCGCCGGCCAGTTGTTCTCGCCCGAATTCCGCGCCGTCTTCCTCAAGACGCTAGGCCTGACTGTGCTTGCGCTGGTCGCCTTGTGGTTCGGGCTGACCAGCCTCGTCGAGTGGCTGGCGCTGCCGTGGCTGCACACGCTGTTTCCCGGCCTGCCGTCCTGGGCCGGTTGGCTGGGCGGCATCGTCGCGGCCATCGCGCTTGCTTTCGGCATGGCGCTGGTCGTCGCGCCGGCCACGGCCGTCGTCGCCGGTCTGTTCCTCGACGATGTCGCCGAAGTGGTGGAGCGTACCGATTATCCCGGCGATCCGCCCGGCCGCGCCATGCCGGCGCTGCGCTCGCTGGTGCTGGCGATAAAGTTCTTCGGCGTCGTCGTTCTGGGCAACATCGTCGCCCTGCTGCTACTGCTGGCGCCGGGCATCAACATCGCCGCCTTTTTCATCGTCAACGGCTACCTGCTCGGGCGCGAATTCTTCGAATTCGCCGCCATGCGTTTCCGCCCGGAAGAAGAGGCCAGGGCCTTGCGCCGGCACCATGCCCGGACGGTCTTTCTCGCCGGCCTGGTCATCGCGGCCTTTCTTGCCGTGCCGCTGCTCAACCTGGTGACGCCGCTCTTTGCCGCAGCCATGATGGTGCATTTGCACAAGGCGATCTCGGCCCAGCCCGATCGGCGGAGCAAGCCGTCCCGTTGATGCGCCAGTCCCTACCGCAGCAGAAAGCCGCGCCCCAGTTCGTCGTCGGGCTCGACGATGAATTCCGCCCGGCCGCAATAGTAGGCGCGGCCGCCGACGCGGGCGATGATCGCTTCATGCGGTCCGGCTTTCGCCATCCGCGCCACCGCGCCGGAAAAGCGCGAGCCGGCGATGCTCTCGAAAGTGCGTGTCTGGCCTGTTGCGATCTCGCCCTTGGCATGCATCGCCGCCAGCCGGGCGGTGACGCCGGAGCCGGTCGGCGACCGGTCGACCTGCGCCTCGGCGAAGACGCAGACGTTTTTCGTCGGCTCACCCGAAAACGTATCCCGCCCGTCCGTCAAAATGGTGCCGTAGAGAAAGGCGAGGTCGGCATGGTCGGGGTGCGACAGGTGAAATTCCTGCTTCAGCCTTTCGGACAGCGCCGTCGCCGCATCGACGAAATCGCGCACCCGATCGCGGCCGAATTCCAATCCGAACTGGTGACAGTCGGCCAGCGCATAGAATGCGCCGCCATAGGCGATGTCGAAGCCGATCGCGCCGTAGCCGGGCAGCTCGATCTTGCGGTCGCGTGCGAACAAGAACGCCGGCACGCTTTCGAACGACACAGCACCTGCCTTGCCGTCGCGCACCTCGACCGAGGCAATCACCATGCCGCAGGGCGCCTCGATGTTGACCATCGTCACCGGTTCCCGCTTGGTCACCAGCCCTTCGTCGACGGCATAGCGGCCGAGCGCGACGATGGCGTGGCCGCACATGGTCGAATAGCCCTCATTGTGCATGAACAGCACGGCAAGGTCGGCGCCCGGCAAATCGGGCTCGACCAGCAGCGCGCCGTACATGTCGTAATGGCCGCGCGGCTCGAACATCAGGATTTTCCGGAGATGATCAAGATGGTCGCGCACATGGGCGCGCTTTTCCAGGATCGTGCCCTTCGGGATATCGGGGTAACCCCCGGTGACGATCCTCAGCGGCTCGCCGCCGGTGTGCATGTCGACGACGGTCAGCGTCATGTGTTCGGCCCGCTTATCCCGATTTGCCAAACAGCGCCTGCAACTTGCCGAAGGGCATGGCGGCGCGGGCGAAGCCGAACGTGCCGTCCTGCTGGATCTCGCGCGCCGCCGTTTCCAGCATGCCATAGGCGAAGTTGGTGAGCCACGGCCCAAGCGAAACGCGCTTTGCCCCGGCCGCGGTCAGATCGGCAATGGTGAAGTCGGGCCTTGCCATGACGTTGACCGGCTTGCTCACCGCCGAGCAGACCGTGCGCACCATCTCGACGTCGCCGATGCCCGGCGCGTAGAGCACGTCGGCGCCCGCCTTCTCGAATGCCTGCAGCCGCTTGATGGTGTCGTCGAGGTCGGACTTGCCCCAGAGGAAGTTCTCCGCCCGCGCGGTGAAGACGAAATCGCGTTTCAGCGCGCGGGCCGCTTCCGCCGCCGCCGCGACGCGCTCCACCGCGTGCGAAAAATCATAGATCGGCTTGTTCGGGTCGCCGGTGTGGTCCTCGATCGAGCAGCCGGCAAGGCCGGCGGCTTCAGCCGCGAAGATGGTTTCGGCGGCCTGCTCGGCGCTGTCGCCCTTGCCGCGTTCGAGGTCGGCCGAAACCGGCAGCTCGGTTGCCGCCGTCACCTCGCGGCAATGATGGATCATCTGGTCGAAGGTCACCGCGCCGTCCGGCAGGCCGCGCGAGAAGGCGAAACCGGCGCTGGTCGTCGCCAGCGCCTTGAAACCGAAGGATCCAAGCAGCTTCGTCGTGCCGACGTCCCACGGGTTGGGCATGACGAAGGTCGAGGCATGCAGGTCGCGAAAGATCTTGCCCTTGTCCATGGAAGTTCCCCCATCGTGTTGAGTGCGATGGCGCGGATTTTAGCTTGCCCGCCTTGCCCGGGCAAACGAATGCGGTTGGCTCAGAAGCGTTTCGCGTTCTCTGCTGACAATTCGTCCGGCGCGTCCCTGCAACCCCGTCAAAACCGGCGCCGATCAGTGGATCGGCACCAGTCCGGCCAGTGTGCGCATGTCGTCGAACAGGATGCCGCCGGCTCGCATCAAGCCGTCACGGTCGCTGTAGGGATCGCCATGATAGGAAAATACCCGCATGCCGGCGGCGATGCCGGCCTGCGTGCCGGCGACGCTGTCCTCAATGACGATGCAGTCGGCAGGCGCAAAGCCCATCGTCTTGGCCGCATGCAGGAACAGGTCCGGAAACGGCTTGCCGCGCGCGACCATGGTCGAGGAAAACATCGCATGTTCGAACAGCGGCAGCAGGCCGGTCTGGCCAAGCGTGATGTGCATTTTCGACACCCTGGCCGAGGTGGCGACGCAATAGGCGATGCCGGCCGCGCGGACAGCCTCGACGAACTCCCGGACATAGGGAATCGCCTCGACCCCATGGGCGAACAGGTCCGGCAGCCCTGCATTCCAGCGCTCGACGAAGTCGGCGCCGAGCCTGACGCTGGTCTCTTCTTCGATCTGCTTCTGCACCGAGACCATGCTGCGGCCGGAGAAGTTCTTGCGGCAATGTTCAAAGCTGGTGGGATACCCGGCTTCGCTCAGCCATTCGGCGAGACGCCGGTTGGCCAGGTTCTCGGTATCGACCAGAATTCCGTCGCAGTCGAAGATGACAAGTTTCGGTATGTTCATCAGGCCGTGCCGGTCGAGCCGAACCCGCCCGAACCGCGCGCCGTGCCGCCGGCCAGGGCGCGCTCTTCGACGCCCGCCTGCGTCACCGCGGCGAACACGATCTGGGCAATGCGCATGCCGCGCGTCACCGCAAAATCCTCGTCGCCGAGATTGACCAGCAGCACTTTCACCTCGCCGCGATAGTCGCTGTCGATTGTGCCCGGCGTGTTGAGGACGGTCAGCCCGTGTTTGAAGGCAAGGCCGGAGCGCGGCCGCACCTGGCCTTCCATGCCTTCGGGAATTTCCAGGATCAGTCCGGTCGGCACCAGCGCACGTTTTCCCGGCAGGATCAGCAGCGGCCGATCGTCGGGCACCGCCGCGCGCAGGTCCATGCCGGCGGCGCCGGGGCTTTCATAGGCAGGGAGGGGGAGTCCTTCCGCATGCGGTAACCTTACGAAGCCGACGGTCGGACCGATGACGGAGGAATTTTGGATGGCTGCGCGCATAAAATCGATCCTATCGGCGCGATTGCCGATTCGGTCAATTCGCCCTCGACCCTATCAACGGCTTTCTTTCGGGCATCACTATGGCCGGAGCCAATCCTTAGCGCACTTCCATCGGCACCACTGTGGTCTCCTTGATCTCCTCCATCACGAAGGACGCCGAAACGTCCGACAGCGCCACCTTGGCGATCAGCCGCTGGTAGAGCCGGTCATAGGCCTTCACGTCGGCGACGCGGGCGCGCAAGACATAGTCGAGGTCGCCGGACATGCGGTAGACTCCGGTGATCTCGGAAAAGCCTGTCACCGCCGCCCGGAATTTCTGCAACCACTCGGGATCATGATTTGAGGTCCGGACCAGGATGAACACGGAGAGGCCGAGCCCGAGCTTCTCGGCATCGACCAACGCCACCCGGCCAGTGATGACGCCATCCTCCTCCAGCCGCTTGACGCGCCGCCAGCAGGCGTTGCGCGACAAGGCTACCCGTTCGGACAGCTGATCGACCGACAACGTGCCGTCGCGTTGCAATTCGGCGAGCAATTTCCGATCGATTTCGTCGATTTCGATGGCCATGTGGGATGTTTGTCCCACGAACAAGCAAAATACAAGGACATTTTGAGACCGATGAACCGACGAACCGTGCCAGGATACCCCATATCAGGAACTTTAAGCGCTGAAGGGGAAGCAGCATGTCGGTCGCAAGGATTTTCACCTCCCATCCGGCCAAGGTCGGCGAAACCTATTTCGGTCACATGGCCTTTGCCGCCTGGTTTTCCTCGCGCCTGCTGACGGCCGCCGGGGCCGCCCTCGTTCACGCTTTCTTGCCATTTCTGTTCGAGACTACCGCCAGCCGAATCGTCCGCGAACTTTACGAGCGGACGCACAACAGAGGTTCGCACGCGGTCAAGGAGCCCAAGGCCCTTCCGGACCGCGCCTAGGAACGGACGAAGCGATGTGCCGGTGGGCGGCCTATCTCGGTGAAGCGGTCTTCCTCGAAAACATCCTCACGGCGCCCTGCCACTCGCTGATCGCCCAGAGCCATTGCGCCGAGGAAGCCAAGTCGCCGACCAATGGCGATGGTTTCGGCCTTGCCTGGTATGGCGACCGGCCCGAGCCCGGCCTCTACCGCGACATCCTGCCGGCCTGGTCCGATCCCAATCTGAAGAGCTTGTGCCGACAGATCAAATCCGGATTGTTTCTCGCCCATGTGCGCGCCTCGACCGGCGGCGCCACCAGCCGCATGAATTGCCATCCCTTCATCTCGGGCCCTTGGTCGTTCATGCACAACGGCCAGATCGGCGGCTTCGAGAAGATCCGCCGCGCGCTGGAAAATTCGCTGTCCGACGCCGTCTTCGACCAGCGCGAGGGCACCACCGATTCCGAGCTGTTTTTTCTCCTGATGATCGACGAAGGGTTGGCCGCCGATCCGAAAGGCGCCGTCGCCCGTGCCACCAGCCGCGTGCTGGAGGCTTCGCGGCGTGCCGGCATCGAGCCGGCGCTGAAGCTGACGGCCGCCTTTTCCGACGGGCAGGCGCTCCACGCGATCCGCTACGCCACGGATGACCACGCGCCCACCCTCTATACCGCCGCCAAGGGCGGCGGCCGCTGCATCGTCTCCGAACCCTTCGACCGTGAAGGCGGCGACTGGCAGGCGATCCCGCCATCGAGCTTCGTCACCATGACCAGGGATGGCGTGAATATTCAGCCGTTTGCGCCGGCCCCGGCGAAGCTGGCGCTGGCCGGGTAGCCTCCTCGCGGCGCGAATTGCCGTAGAGAGCCGTCCACCAAGCTATTGAGCGAACCGACCCAATCCATAGGACGCCAGCAGCGGATCGCGCTCGCCGTCGAGGATTTCGCGCGCCGCGAACAAGCCGACCGCCGGCGCCAGCGTGATGCCGGAATGCGTGACCGCGATGTAGAGGCCGTCCATGCCCTCGGCGCGGCCGATGATCGGGAAGCCGTCGATCGGCGTCGGCCGGTAACCGACCGTATGGAAATCGAGTTCCAGGCCATCGCCGCCGCGCAGCATGGCTTGCACCGCCGCAAACAGCTCGCGCGCCGTCGCCGCCGCATCCATCCCCGGGTCGGCACCGCCAAAATCAGACCCGGCGATGATGCGGCCTTGCGCCGTCTGGCGCATGTGCAGCCGCTCGGCCAGCACCAGACCGTTGAGCAATTTTCTGTAAGGTCGCGAATGGACGATCAGGCCGGGCGGCATTTCGATCGGTAGCCTTATGCCGGCCGTCGCGGCAATCTCCGGCGAGCCGACGCCGGCCGCGATCACCACCTCGTCGGCTGCAAACAGCCCATGCGACGTGTCCACGCCCGTCGTCCTGCCGCCGGTTTGGACCAACGCCGTAACCGTGCTGGAGACGAAGCGCGCACCGCGCCGTTCGGCGTCGGCCAGCAGCGCGTTCGTCGCTGCGACCGGCTCGGCGACACCCTCCTCGGCGACATGTAAGGCAAAGTCGGGAAGCCCGGCGAGATTGGGCTCGATGCCGACCGCGCCGGCGCGGTCGACCCGCCTGATGCCATAACCCCAGGACGAATGCTCCGCCGCATAGGCCTCCAATTTGTCCGCCGGCAAGTCCCAGCACAGCCCGCCGCACCAGGCGAGCGGAAGGCCGGGCAGGTCCTGCGCCAGCCGCGACCATTCCGCCATGGAGCGGATGCGCAGCCGGAAATACGGTTCCGGATTGCCCCAGCTGGCATTTATCCAGGCAAACGAGTTCGGCGTCGCCACGCCGCCGGCAGCGCTGTCGGCAATGACCGTCACCTGCGCGCCCGCCTTGGCCAGGTGCCAGGCGATCGAGGCGCCGATGATGCCGGCGCCGATGACGATCACTTTCTTGCTCATGCAGGATCTCCATCGAACAGGTCTTCTGATGCCATCGCGTCTTCCCTATCTCAAGAGCCGGCGGACCGATCCGGGCAAATCTGTTCGACAGGCCGGGAAAGCGCTGCTAGAAGCCCGCGCCACAGACAGGATTTCATAAATTGGCTGAAGACATCGAACAGGCGGTATCGCGCCGCCGTACTTTCGCGATCATCGCCCACCCGGACGCCGGCAAGACGACGCTCACCGAAAAGCTGCTGCTGTTCGGTGGCGCCATCCAGCTTGCCGGTGAGGTCAAGGCCAAGAAGGACCGCATCCAGACCCGGTCGGACTGGATGAAGATCGAGCGCGAACGCGGCATTTCGGTCGTCACCTCGGTGATGACGTTCGAGTATGAGGACAACGTCTTCAATCTGCTCGACACGCCCGGCCACGAGGATTTCGCCGACGACACCTACCGCACGCTGTCGGCGGTCGACTCGGCGGTCATGGTCATCGACGCCGCCAAGGGCATCGAGCCGCGCACGCTGAAGCTGTTCGAGGTCTGTCGGCTGCGCGACATCCCGATCATCACCTTCGTCAACAAGATGGACCGCGAGAGCCGCGATCCCTTCGAGATACTGGACGAAATCGAGCAGAAGCTGGCGCTCGATACCGCGCCCATCACCTGGCCGATCGGCCGCGGCAGGACGTTTTCGGGCACTTACCACCTGGCGCTGAACGCCGTGCGCAAGGGCGATGACGAGAAGGAACGCACTCCGGTCAACGGTCCCGATTCCAACCGCGTCGCCGGCCTGTTGCCGGAAAACGAGCGCGAGGCCTTCATCGAGGAACTGGAACTCGCGCGCGAAGCCTGCCGTCCGCTCGACATCGACGCCTTTCGCGAGGGCCATCTGACGCCGGTCTATTTCGGCTCGGCGCTGCGCAATTACGGCGTGCGCGACCTGATCGAGGCGCTCGGCGCTTTCGGGCCGCCGCCGCGCGCGCAGGATGCCGACACCCGGATGGTGGAGGCGACCGAGGACAAGATGACCTCCTTCGTTTTCAAGATCCAGGCCAATATGGATCCCAACCACCGCGACCGCATCGCCTTCGTGCGCGTCTGCTCGGGCAAGCTCGAGCGCGGCATGAAGGCCAAGCTGGTGCGCACCGGCAAGCCGATGAGCCTGTCTGCGCCGCAATTCTTCTTCGCCCGCACCCGCGTCACCGCCGACGAGGCCTTTGCCGGCGACGTCGTCGGCATCCCCAACCACGGCACGCTGCGCATCGGCGACACGCTGACCGAGGGTGAGGAAATCCTGTTCCGCGGCGTGCCGAACTTCGCCCCGGAAATCCTGCGTCGTGTGCGCCTCGGTGATGCGATGAAGGCCAAGAAGCTGAAGGAGGCGCTGCACCAGATGGCGGAGGAGGGCGTCGTGCAGCTGTTTTCGCCCGAGGACGGCTCGCCGGCCATCGTCGGCGTCGTCGGTGCGCTGCAGCTCGACGTGCTGAAGGAGCGGCTGAACTTCGAATACACGCTGCCGGTCGAATTCGAGATGTCGCGTTTTTCGGTCTGCCGCTGGATATCGGCTGACGACAAGACGGAAGTGCAGCGCTTCATCGAAGCCCATCGCGGCGACATTGCCCGCGATCTCGACAACGACCCGGTGTTCCTCGCCCAGCACGCCTTCTCGCTGAACTACGAAGCCGAGCGCTGGAAGGCGATCCGCTTCGCCACGATCAAGGACTACCAGGTCCGCGACAAGGCGGCTTGAGGGGCGGTCTTCCCTTCTCCCCGTTCACGGGAGAAGGCCCGAAGGGCGGATGAGGGGCAGCGCCGGCCTCAAAAATCAATGGACAGCCCTGCCCTTCGCAGGCTCAGGGCGTTCGAAGCTCGGAAAAGCCAATCAATTGGCTTTCCGTCCGCTTACGCGGACCACTTCTCACCCCTTCGCCGCCTCTTCGAGCTTGGCGATGTCGATCTTGCCCATCTTCATCATCGCACTCATCACCCGGCCGGCCTTTTCCCGGTCCGGATCCTGGAGCAGGCGCGGCAGCTGTTCCGGCACCACCTGCCAGGAGACGCCGAACTTGTCCTTCAGCCAGCTGCAGGGGCCGGGCTCGCCGCCCTCGGTGAGCCTCTCCCAGAAATAGTCGACCTCTTCCTGCGTCTTGCAGTCGATCGACTGCGACATCGCCTCGTTGAACTTGAATTGCGGTCCGCCGTTGAGCGCCTGGAACGGCACGCCGTCGAGCTCGAACGTGGTCAGCAGCACTTTGCCTTCATCGGCGTGGCCCTTGGGCCAACGCATGACGCTCAGCACCTTCGAATTCTTGAAGATGGAGACATAGTGGTTCATCGCCTCTTCGGCCTGTCCATCGAACCACAGGCAGGTGGTGATCTTTTGCATGTCGTGCTCCTCGGTTGCTTCTTGCTGCTACAATGGAACGGCCGTCTGAGAAAATGGTCCCACTCCCTTGCCGTTGATCCAAGGACGGGCGCCCGGTAGGCGATCCGACACGGGAGGCCATCTTTTTTCGCAAACTCTGAATTTTTCTGGAGAATCTGGCGCATTGCAAAAATGTGGCCAGACAATAATTGCCGGTCTATAACGCCTGCGATCCATATTCAGGGCCGCGACGCTCCGCATCGGGCGCAGCCAGCCAGCTAAGGAAAGTTCATGCCTGCCTATCGCTCCCGCACCACCACCCATGGCCGCAACATGGCCGGCGCCCGCGGCCTCTGGCGCGCCACCGGCATGAAGGACAGCGATTTCGGCAAGCCGATCATCGCCGTGGTCAACTCCTTTACCCAGTTCGTGCCGGGCCACGTCCACCTGAAGGATCTCGGCCAGCTGGTCGCGCGCGAGATCGAGAAGGCCGGCGGCGTCGCCAAGGAATTCAACACCATCGCCGTCGATGACGGCATCGCCATGGGCCATGACGGCATGCTCTATTCGCTGCCGTCGCGCGAACTGATCGCCGATTCCGTCGAGTACATGGTCAACGCCCACTGCGCCGACGCCATGGTCTGTATCTCCAATTGCGACAAGATCACGCCCGGCATGCTGATGGCCTCGCTGCGCCTCAACATCCCGACCGTCTTCGTCTCCGGCGGGCCGATGGAAGCGGGCAAGGTGGTGCTCGCCGGAAAGGCGCAGGCGCTCGACTTGGTCGACGCCATGGTCGCCGCCGCCGACGACAAGATCTCCGACGAAGACGTCAAGGTCATCGAGCGCTCCGCCTGCCCGACCTGCGGTTCCTGCTCGGGCATGTTCACCGCCAATTCGATGAACTGCCTGACCGAAGCGCTCGGCCTGTCGCTGCCGGGCAACGGTTCGACACTGGCGACGCACGCCGACCGCAAGCGGCTGTTCGTCGAGGCCGGACACTTGATCGTCGATCTCGCCCAACGCTATTACGAGCAGGACGACGAGACGGCGCTGCCGCGCAGCATCGCTTCAAAGGGCGCGTTCGAGAACGCCATGACGCTCGACATCGCGATGGGTGGCTCGACCAACACCGTGCTGCACATCCTGGCCGCGGCGCATGAGGGTGAGGTCGACTTCACCATGGAGGATATCGACCGGCTGTCGCGGCGGGTGCCCGTGCTGTGCAAGGTGGCGCCGGCCAAGTCCGACGTGCACATGGAGGACGTCCACCGCGCCGGCGGCATCATGGCGATCCTCGGCCAGCTCGACCAAGCCGGACTGATCAACCGCGACCTGCCGACCGTGCACACATCAAGCCTCGGCGAGGCGCTCGATCATTGGGATATTTCGCGCACCTCAAGCCAGAACGTGCGAGATTTCTTCCTCGCCGCGCCCGGCGGCGTGCCGACGCAGGTCGCCTTCAGCCAGGATCGTCGCTGGGACGAGCTCGATCTGGACCGCGAGACGGGCGTTATCCGCTCGGCGAAGACGCCTTTTTCCAAAGACGGCGGCCTTGCCGTGCTCAAGGGCAACCTGGCGCTCGACGGCTGCATCGTGAAGACGGCCGGCGTCGACGAGTCGATCCTGAAATTCACCGGCCCGGCGCGGGTGTTCGAAAGCCAGGATGCCTCGGTCAAGGCGATCCTGTCGAATGAGATCAAGGCCGGCGACGTCGTCGTCATCCGCTATGAAGGACCGCGCGGCGGCCCCGGCATGCAGGAAATGCTCTATCCGACCAGCTATTTGAAATCGAAGGGCTTGGGCAAGGCTTGCGCGCTGATCACCGACGGGCGCTTCTCCGGCGGCACGTCGGGGCTCTCGATCGGCCATGTCTCGCCCGAAGCCGCCGAAGGCGGCACGATCGGGCTGGTGCGGGAAGGCGACACGATCGAGATCGACATCCCCAACCGCTCGATCCGCCTCGCCGTGAGCGATGAGGAGCTCGCCAGCCGCCGGGCGGCAATGGCGGCCAAGGGCGCTCTGGCGTGGAAGCCCGAAGAGAAGCGTAAGCGCAAGGTGACGACCGCATTGCGCGCCTACGCCGCCTTCGCCACCAGCGCCGACAAGGGTGCGGTGAGGCACGTTCCGGAGTAGCGCTCGAATCGGCCAGGTTCGTGCTGCCCCTCATTGTCCTGCCGGACATTTCTCCCCGTAAGTGACGGGGAGAAAGGGCTATAACCAAAGATTTCGCCAATTGTAGACGTTGCAAAAATGGCGGCGAGGTCGCAGCATCTCCCTTCTCCCCGTCTCTATACGGGGAGAAGATGCCGGCAGGCGGATGAGAGGCGGCGCCACGTGGCAAGATTTTTCGCCCGCCGCGATCACGGCGGCAGCCGACAGGTGCTGATTCTTCGGGGACGACACAGATGGATTTCGACCTTATCGTTCGCGGCGGCACATTGCCTGACGGCAGGGTTGCCGACATCGGCATCGTCGGCGAGACGATCGCGACGATCGAGCCGAAGCTCGATGGCAACGCCGGCACGACGATCGACGCGCGGGGCAATCTGGTCTCTGCGCCGTTAGTCGACCCGCACTTCCATATGGATGCGACGCTCTCCTACGGCATTCCGCGGATAAACGCCTCGGGCACGCTGCTCGAAGGCATTGCTCTGTGGGGCGAACTGAAGCCGCTCCTGACGCATGAGGCGGTGCGCGATCGCGCGCTCGCCTATTGCGACTGGGCGGTGTCGATGGGATTGCTCGCCATCCGCACCCATGTCGACGTTTGCGACGACAGGCTGCTGGCGGTCGAGGCGCTGCTCGATGTCAAGAAGACGGTGGCGCCCTATATCGACCTGCAATTGGTCGCCTTTCCACAGGATGGGCTCTACCGCTCGCCCGGTGCACGGGAAAACACCATCCGCGCGCTGGATCTGGGCGTCGATGTCGTCGGCGGCATTCCCCATTTCGAGCGCACCATGGCCGACGGCACGCGCTCGGTGACCGAGCTTTGCGAGATCGCGGCAGAACGCGGCCTGATGGTGGACCTGCATTGCGACGAGACCGACGACCCGCTGTCGCGCCACATCGAGCAACTGGCCTATGAGACGCAGCGTCTCGGCCTTCAGGGCAAGGTGGCCGGCTCGCATCTCACCTCGATGCATTCGATGGACAATTACTACGTCTCGAAACTCCTGCCGCTGATCGCCGAGGCGGGCGTCTCCGCCATCCCCAATCCTCTGATCAACATCATGCTGCAGGGGCGCCACGACACGTTTCCCAAGCGCCGCGGCATGACTCGGGTCAAGGAGATGCTGGCGCTGGGCATCCGCGTCGGCTGGGGCCAGGATTGCGTGCTCGATCCCTGGTATTCGCTGGGCTCCGCCGACATGCTCGACGTCGCCTTCATGGGGCTTCACGTCGCCCAGATGTCGAGCCCGGCCGACATGGCGCACTGTTTCGACATGGTCACCAACGTCAATGCCGCCATCATGGGGCTCGATCATCTGGGCCTCGCCGTCGGCAAGCGCGCCAGCCTGGTCGTTCTCGACGCCGGCAATCCGGTCGAGGCTATTCGCCTGCGCCCCGAACGCATTTGCGTCATCGCCAGGGGCAAAGTGGTGGCGGAACGAACCAGGCAGGACACCAGGCTTGCCATCCCCGGCAGGCCGGCATTGGTGAACCGGCGGCACGTATCGTCCTAGACCCAGCCGATTTCCGGCGCTGGCCTTGCCGATTCCCGGATTTCTCCTCGTCAAAACGGCCGCTTCCGTCTACGACGCGGCTTGGACAGGCAAGGGATCGGCATGACGCAACCCGTGGCGCAGAATACCACAATCAGGAACGTGCTTCTGGCCGGCATTCTGCTGATGCTGGCCGGCGACTTCCTGTTTGCGCTCAACGACGCCATGGGCAAATGGCTGGTCGCCAGCTTTTCCGTCGGCCAGGTGGTTCTGATCAGGTCGATCGGCGCGTTTTTCGTGCTCGGTCCGATGATCGCCCACCAGGGCGCCGCCAAGCTGTTCCGCATGGAAAGGCCCGAATTGCAGGTCCTGCGCGTCATCATGACCACGCTCGATACCGGGCTCTTCTATGCCGCCGTCGTCTATCTGCCGCTTGCGGATGTGATGAGCTTCTATATGGCCGGGCCGATCTATGTGGCGGCACTCTCGCATCTCCTGCTTGGCGAGAAGGTCGGCTGGCGCCGCTGGATGGCGATCCTGCTCGGCTTCTGCGGCGTGCTGATCATGCTCAAGCCCTCCTCGGCGGCTTTCTCGCTGTCGTCGGGCTTCGCGCTGGCGGGCAGCATTGCCTTCGCTTTCGCCATCATCCTCAACCGGCGCTTGCGCGGCACCAGCGACACCAATCTGGTGACATGGCAGACCATCGGCACGCTGCTGGTCGGCGGCGCCCTGACCATCGGCGCCTGGCACACGCCGTCGGCGCTCGATTTCGGCGCCATGCTGCTGCTCGGCATCGTCTCCTGCGGTGCCCATCTGATGATCACGCGGGCGCTCAAGCTGGCCCCGGCCTCGACGCTGGCGCCGCTGCACTACACGCTGCTTCTATGGGCGGTGGTCTTCGGGCTGGCGTTCTTCGGCGACGTTCCCGGCCCGCGCATCCTCATCGGCTCGGTCATCGTCGTGCTGGCCGGCTTGTTCATCTTCCATCGCCAGAAGGTGGTCGACACGACGGTGCCGCCTGAAAACGTGCCGAAGGGCGTGAATTAGCCCTCGCGGATCGCCGCCAGGTGCCGTGAAAATTCCGGCGTCTCCATCAGCGCCTTGCAGCGCGCGAAGCGGCCGTCGGCATAGGCCCGAAAATCGTCGACGGGATTGTCGTTGGCGAGCTGGATCAGTCCCCACAGTGTCCACAACAGGTCGCACATCCCCTTGTAGATGACGATGCGGCCGCGCTCCGCCGGTTTCGCCTCGCCGCCGAAATAGGCGCGCATCATCTCCTCGTCCTGCGCGGCATCGAACTTGCCTTCGACGGAGAGGTCGCCAAGATCCCAGAGCGGATCGTTCATTCCTGAATATTCCCAGTCGACGATCCACATCCTGTCACCCGCATCGATAAAATTCTCGCACAGCGGGTCGCAATGACAGGCGACGACGGGCAGCGGGTGGGCCGACAGCGCCGCGCGCACGCCACCGGCCTCGCGCACCACGTCGTGATAGCCGGCGGGCAGGGCGACCTCCTTGGTCGACAGCACCTTCAGATAGTCATCGATCATCGCGAACAGTTCGAAACGGAACGGAAACACCGCACCGGACGAATGCAGCTTGCGGAAGGCCGCTCCCGCACGCGCCGGGCTGCCCGGCCGAAGCCTGAATTTTTCCGGCGACATGGTTACGGCACCGGCGATGAAGCGCGTCACCATCACGCCGGTGCCCGGATCGACATGCAGCACCTCGGGGCTGACGCCTGCCTTAGCCGCCTCGCGCGCCGCCACCGCCTCATTGGCGCGGTTGATATATTCCTCGGTGCCTTTGCCTGGAATGCGCAGGCAGAAGTCCCCGGCCTTGAAAACCAGGTTGGTGAGGCCGCCAAGCCGTTCCAGCGTCCCGTTATAGCCGGCCAGCATGGGAATGGCGGCAAGTTTTGTCCGTGCCTCGTCCATTGTCATGCCCGCTCCCCCGCTGTTATTTGTCGCAGAGACGGTTCCACAAAATTCGTGCTTTGGCTATCATCCGTGCGAGACCAATTTAGGGCATGGCGGACAGGACGAAAGTGACCGACAGCAAGCATAAGGGCGCGCTTGGCGCTGCCTACGCGGCCAAGCGCCCGGAAGACGTGGCGGCGCTCTATGACCGTTGGTCGCAGACCTACGACAGCGACATGTCGGCCGCCGGCTATCGCCATCCCACCATCTGCCTGGCCTTGCTGGCAAGGCATCTGCCGCGTGGCTCGGCACCGCTGCTCGATGCCGGGGCCGGCACCGGGCTCATCGGCGAATGGCTCGACATTGCCGGCTATCCCGAGGTCGAGGCGCTCGACATCTCGCAAGGCATGCTGGATCAGGCAGAGCGCAAGGGCGTCTATTCGGCCCTGCATTGCCTGGCGCTTGGCGGGCCGCTGCCCTTTGCCGACAATGCCTATGCCGGGGTGATCTCGGCCGGCGTCTTTACCTCGGGCCATGTCGGTGCCGAAGGGCTGGACGAACTGATCCGCATCTGCCGGCCGGGCGGCGTGATCGTGCTGACGGTCAAGAACACGATCTGGGATCTGGGCTTTAACGCGCGGGTCGCGGAGCTGGAGGCGCAGGGGCTGGTCACCCGCATCGAGGAAACGCGCCCGTACGTCTCGATGCCGGGCGAGGCCGACACGGTGCCCAGCCGCTGCCTCGCCTTGCGTGTGAACTGATCAGGCTTTGATCCTGTTCCCGGCCGGATCATACATCGGCTCGAGATGGATCTTTGCCGGCGTGCGCTGCATCGCCACGACCAGCTCATAGCGGCCCGAGGCGAGAAAATCGTCGCTCACGCCGTCGGCATTGCGCACATAGCCATAGCCGATGTTCTTCTCCACGGTGTAGCCATAGCCGCCGCTGCTGAGATAGCCGACCGGCTCGCCATTGCGCAGGATCGTCTCGCGCCCGACGAGCACGATGTCCTGATCGTCGACCGTGAAGCCGGCGAAACGCTTCTTCAATGGCCCGCCAGTGATTTTCTC
This sequence comes from Mesorhizobium sp. B2-5-11, assembly GCF_006440835.1. NCBI lineage: Bacteria > Pseudomonadati > Pseudomonadota > Alphaproteobacteria > Hyphomicrobiales > Phyllobacteriaceae > Mesorhizobium > Mesorhizobium sp. B2-5-11. The sequence continues at coordinate 257,208 of NZ_VFUK01000006.1, read as the reverse complement.
CAAGGCGCGCCGCCCTACGAAATCCGTGTTCTTGCGAAGCTTCACCGCCCAGCCGAGGCCGGCTTCCAGCGGCGTGTCGTTGGGGGTGATATCGGAGCCCCAGGCGCGATAGCCCTTTTCCAGTCGCAGCGATTCCAGGGCCCGGTAGCCGACCGGGCGGATATCATGTTGCTTGCCTGCCGACATCAACGCGTCGAAGATCTCGCCGGTTGCGGAGATCGGCACGTGCAGCTCCCAGCCGAGTTCCCCGACATAGGTGACGCGCAACGCCCGCACGGTGTGGCCGGCAACGATAATCTCGCGGGCATGGCCGAATGGGAAACCGCTGTTGGAAACGTCGGCATCGGTCACGCCGGCCAGCACTTCGCGGGCGCGCGGTCCCATCAGCGACAGCGTGCCGAAATCCTCGGTGACGTCGGTGAGCATGATATCGAGCTCCTTTTCGACATGGTCGCTGATCCAGGACAGGTCATGGGTGCGGAAGCCCGTGCCGGTGACGATATAGAACCTGTCCTCGCCGAACCGCGACACGGTGAGATCGGCCTCTATGCCGCCGCGCGTGTTGAGAAGCTGCGTATAGGTCAGCCGGCCGGCCGGCTTGTTGACGTCGTTGGCGCAGATCCAGTCCAGCGCCTTCGGCGCGTCGGGCCCGGTCAGCTCGTATTTGGCGAAGGACGACTGGTCGAAGATGCCGACCTTCTCGCGCACATGGCGATGTTCGTCGCCGACGGCTGAAAACCAATTCTGCCGGCCCATGGAATAGACGTCACGCGGCTCGACGCCTTCGGGGGCGAACCAGTTCGGCCGCTCCCAGCCGAGCTTCGAACCGAACACGGCGCGATGCTGTTTCAGCCTGTTGTACAGCGGCGAAACGATGCGCGGCCTGCCGGAAAGATACTCCTCATGCGGAAAGCCGATCGTGTAGTGCTTGCCATAGGCTTCCAGCGTGCGCTCGCGGACCCAGTGCCGGTCGCGGTGCAGGCTGGAAAAGCGCCTGATGTCGACGACCCACAGATCGAACGGCGCCTCGCCATCGACCACCCATTGCGCCAGCACCCAGCCGGCGCCGCCGCCCGAAGCGATGCCGAAGGCGTTGAAGCCGGCGCCGACGAACATGTTGGCGCATTCGGGCGCCACGCCGAGGATAAAATTGCCGTCCGGCGTGAAACTCTCGGCCCCGTTGATCATCTGCTTGACACCGACGGTTTCCAGCGCCGGCACGCGCGCGATCGCCTGGCTCATATGCTGTTCGAAATGATCATAGTCGTCGTCGAACAGCCGGAACTCCCAGTCATTGGGCACGTCGCCTCCGGGGAGATCAGTCGTCCAGGCCTGCGGGTTTGGCTCATAGCCGCCCATCACCAGCCCGCCGACCTCTTCCTTGAAATAGGTGCGCCGGTCCGGGTCGCGGATGGTCGGGACATCGGTCGCTAGCCCGTCGATCTTCTCGGTGACGATAAACTGGTGCTTCACCGGCTGCAGCGGCACGTTGATGCCGGCCATGGCGCCAACCTGCCGTGCCCATTGTCCTGCGCAGTTCACCACCTTGTCGCAGGCGATGTCGCCCATGTTGGTCTTCACCGCAATGATGCGGCCGCCTTTGATCTCGAAGCCGGTGACGCGCACTTCCTCGTAAAGCCTTGCGCCATGCATGCGCGCGCCCTTGGCCAGCGACTGGGTGACGTCGGATGGGCTCGCCTGACCGTCGGTCGGCAGCCAGGAAGCGCCGACGAGATCGCCGGTTTCCATCAGCGGCCACATGTTCTTGACCTCCGCCGGCGACAGCAACTGCATGTCCATGCCAAAGCTCTTCGCTGTCGTCGCCAGCCTCTCGTACTCGGTCCAGCGGTCGGCATTGGTGGCAAGGCGCAGGCACCCGCTCATCTTCCAGCCGGTGGCAAGGCCGGTCTCGGCCTCCAGGCCCTTGTAGAGGTTGACCGAATATTTGAGCACGCGGGTGATCGAGGCCGACGAGCGCAGCTGCCCGACCAGGCCGGCGGCGTGCCAGGTCGAGCCCGAGGTCAGCTTGCCCTGTTCGAGCAGCACCACATCTGCCTTGTGGTCGCGGGCCAGATGGTAGGCCGTCGAGCAGCCGATAATGCCGCCGCCGATGACGACGATCGCTGCCTGGGTTGGCAAGGTCATGAATTCAGGTCCCGTATTTTGTCCGGTAGTTTTCCAGCGCGGCATCGAGCCGCGTCAGGTTCTCTTCCGTGTAGGCGACGTAGTCGATGCCGGGCACGTCGAGGTAGAGTTCCGAAACCATGCTCCACATCGCCTCGCGCAGCAGCGAGGCGCATTGCATGGCCGCATGCGAGCGGCGGATCGCCTCGTCCGGCTCCTTCATGAAATAAGCGGTCAGGAAGGCGAAGGATTCCTCGTCGCTCATGCCGGCGTTCGAGGCGACGCCGGCAAGGTCGAACATCGCGGTATTGAAGCCGGCATATTCGAAGTCGATCAGCCATAGCCTGCTGCCGTCGTCGAGAATATTCGCCGGCAAAAGATCATTGTGGCCGAACACGATCGGCAGCAGTTTCTGGGCGCGTTCGAGCTCGTCGGCCAGCATCAGCAGACGCGGCAGGTCGCTCGCCTTGCGGCTGCCGGCGTCCTCCAGCGTGCGCGCATAGTCGCGGATGACGTGGAACACCCAGAACATGAAGCCGGCACCGGAGACGTGGTTGGGCATCTCACGGTGGAAGCCGCGCATCAGGGCGGCGACACGGCCGAGATTGGCGCGCACGTCCTCAGCCAGACAGGTCTTGGCGCCGAGATACTCCGTCACGAGAATGCCGGGTTCGGCATGGCGGACCGCCGGCGCGAAACCGGCGGCATGCGCGGCGCGTGCGGTCATCACCTCACGCTCGCGAAAGACGTGGTGGAAGGGATAGTCCCTGCCGAAACGCACGACATGCCTCCCGGCCGCGTCCTTAACCCGATAATTGGCATTGCTCAGCCCGCCGGGCAGCGGCTCGATCTCGACGCTGCCTGTCCAGCAAGGCAGGGCGCGGATGCGGTCCTCGGCCGTCATGAATTCGCCCTTCGTCCGGCAAGGCGCCGACGGGGCGGCACCACCGTGGCGACCCGCCGTTTGTCCGGACGCTCGTTCTGGCAAAGACCTCGCCGGCGCGGCATTCGGGATCGGTATCCCGCGCCGCACCGACGAGCCCCACGTGCCGGGCTCTTCGAGGCCGGCATCCGCCCCCGCGGATGAGAAAATTCTTCCAGTCGCCCTCGCGTCAGGCAGTTTCCAGACCTTGGGGCACACAAATTCGGATCAGGCTCCGCTATCGCTTTTCCGTGGCAGTGCGAGCCTGACACGGCATCAGTGTCACGCCGGGTAAGCCACGTTGTCAACGAGATTCTGTGGCTTTTTCTGCTTTCCTGCCCGTATTCTTTCGAGATTCCTTGTAATATGCGGCAGATTTGCCATAGAAGCGGTCACTGCATCATGGCGCGACTGGAAATGACCCGATGAGCCATTCCAAGCGGCACGGCGAAATCCTGCGGTTTCTGCAGGAGGAAGGCACCGTCACCATCGCCAGCCTGGCCGACCGGCTAGGCGTCTCGCTGGAAACCGTTCGCCGCGACGTCAAGCCCCTCACCAGCGACGGCTCGCTCCTGAAGATGCATGGCGCCGTCGGCCTGCCGTCGACGATCGGCGAAGCGCCGTTCGAACGGCGCATGCGCGAGAACGCCGAGGCCAAGCGCCTCATCGCCCGCATGGTCGCCGCCACCATCCGCGACGGCGAATCGATCATGCTCGACACGGGAACGACCACCTCGTTCCTGGCGCGTGAACTGCTCGGCCATCGGCGGCTGACGGTCGTCACCAACTCATCCGACATCGCCCGCACGCTGGCCACCGTCAACGGCAACAAGGTCTACATGGCCGGCGGTGAGCTGCGCAGCGATTCCGGCGCCGCCTTCGGCGCCTCGGCCATCGACTTCGTCAGCCGCTTCTCGGTCAGCCATGCGGTGATCTCGACGGGTGCCGTCGATGCGGTGACGGGTGTCATGGATTACGATCTCGACGAGGCCGAGTTCGCCCGCATGGTGCTGTCGCGCGGCCAGCGTTCGCTCGTCGTCACCGATCATTCCAAGTTCGGGCGCCAAGGCCTGGTCCAGGTCTGCGGCTTCGATGGCTTTTCCGAGCTCGCCACCGACCGGCCGCCGCCGCGCGACATCGCTGCTGGCCTGGCGCAGGCCGGCGCGCGGCTCAGCGTCGCGGGCGAGGCAGCCTGAGCTAACCGAATACCAGCGACTGGTGGGCGCATATGCCGGCGAAGGCGCCGCCCGATACGGCGAAGGCGATGTTGTGCATCGCGCGTGACGCGTCCCCGGCGGCGTAGACGCCGGGAACCGTCGTCTGCTGCCTGTCATCGATTGATATCACCGGGCCAAGGGGACCGTCCGTGAAGCCGCAACCGAGCTGTTCGGCCACCGGGCTCGCCATTGTATTGCGCGGCGCGGTGAATATCGCGCGAACCCCCGCCTTTCGGCCGCCGTCGAGGATCACCGTCAAGCCGCCCGCGCCATCCTCCCGCAGTTCGGCGACCGCAGCGGGTTCGAACCTCACATTCTTGCCTTCCAGGACAGACATCTGTTCGGCATCGGGCTCGATCAGGCGATTGCCGAACAGCGTGACGTCGCCCCAGTCGGCGATCAACTGCGCCTGATGCAGGGACATGGGTCCGGTCGCCAGCACGCCAAGCGGCCCGCTGGAAACCTCGTAGCCGTGGCAATAGGGGCAGTGCAGCACGGTCTTGCCCCACTGCTCGGCAAGCCCGGGAACTTCCGGCAGGATGTCGCGCACGCCGGTGGCCAGAACCAGCCGCGCGGCGCCAAAGGTCTCGCCGCCCTCTGTGCTGATTTCGAAGTCGCTGCTGCTATTGGCGACCGCCTTGTCCGCACGTCCCTTGACAAGGCGAGCCGTCGGATAGGCTAGCAACTGCCGTCTTGCCTCCTCCAGGATGGCGCCTGGCGTGCGCCCGTCTTGGCCGAGGAAGCCGTGCGAATGCGCGGCGAACCGATTTCGGGGCTGGCCGGCGTCGATCACCAGGACGTTGCGCCGGGCCCGGGCCGCCTGGATGGCGGCGGACAAGCCGGCAAAGCTGCCGCCGACGACGGCAAGATCATACTGCATGGCTGGAGACTCCGATGAGGTCGTAACGGCGGCGGAAGTCGGCGGTCAGGTCGGCCAGCGTGATACGGCTGAGCTTCTCCGCCAGCAGCTTCTCCGCCGCGATCCGAAAATCGTCGAGGACGGCGATGACGGCCTGCTCGACAAGGCAGCCGGGGCTCTCCGGCTCGGTGCCGAACTGCAGCAGCGTCTCGCCAAGCGCGGCGCTGATTTCGGCCAGCGAGATCTCGTCGGGCGGGCGCCCGAGCAGCCAGCCGCCGCCATGTCCGCGTGAAGAGGTGACGATGCCGGCATCCCGCAACCCCGCGATGGTGCGGCGCACCACGACCGGATTGGTATGGATGAAGGTGGCAAGCTGCTCCGAGGTCAGCGCCCGCTCGGGCTTCTCGGCCATGTGGACCAGAATGTGCAAGGTGGAAGACAGCCGGCTGTTGCGTTTCATGTAACTTATTTAGTTACAATTCTGGGGGCCGTCAAGTTGCCGATCCGTTTCCACTTCCCAGTGTCGTCCCCGCCGTGTTTAGTCCGGCCATGGCTTTCACCATCCGCCAGTTGCAGTTCTTCATCGCCGTCGCCGAGCAGGGCACGGTGTCGGGTGCCGCGCAGAACCTCTCCATTTCGCAATCCTCGGTCACCGAAGCGATCAAGGAGCTCGAAGGCGATCTCGGCGTCGAATTATTCGACCGCCATCCGCGCGGCCTCAACATCACCCACAAGGGCCACCAGTTCCTGCGTCATGCCACCAAGATCCTGGCCGATGTGTCCGATGCGCGCCGCGCCTTCCTCGGCGAGCAGGCGACAGCGGGCGGCCGGCTGCAGCTCGGCGTCACCTCGCTGGTCGCCGGCTATGTGCTGTCGGACCTGCTTTCCCGCTACCGTCGTGCCTATCCCGGCGTCGAGGTCTCGGCAATCGAGGACAATGGCGACTATCTCGAGCATCTGCTGATCGGCGGCAAGCTGGACATCGCCGTGATGGTCACGTCCAATCTGCGCGACCGAACCGCGCTGCAATCGGAAATCCTTGAAGTCTCGGCTTACCGCCTGTGGCTGCCGCTCGGGCATCCGCTCGCCGGCGCCGACATCATCGGCATCGGCGACATCGCTTCGGAGCCGCTGATCATGCTGACCGTCGACGAGATCGAGGAGAACACCGGCAAGTTGCTGACGGCAATCGGCGCCAAGCCGCATGTCGCCTTCCGCACCCGTTCGGTCGAAGCGGTGCGCAGCCTCGTCGCCACCGGCGCGGGCGTGGCGCTGCTGCCCGACCTCGTCTACCGGCCGTGGTCGCTGGAAGGCGACCGCATCGAGTCGCGCGACGTCTCCGGTGCCCTACCCGTCGTCCAGGTCGGGATGGTCTGGCGCCGCGGCTCCGGCCTGCCGCAGGCTGCGCGCGATTTCATCGGTCTGGCGCAGTCGCAGCGCATGGTTCGCCAGCGCCCCGACAAGAACGGCCGCTAATCTATCGGAAAAACCGATATCCCCCTTCTGATAAATGAATTTGCGAAACCGGGATTTTCACAGCAACTTCGCTTCAGGGAACAAAGCCGCCGCCGAAGCGCGGGCCTATCAATGGGAGATCGATGATGAATTCATTCCTGAAGTCATGCACTGCATTGACGGTCGCGCTGACCTTCTCCGGCCAGGCCATCGCTCAGGTCACGGAACTCGGCAAGGGTGAAGGCGAGGTCGATATCGTCGCCTGGCCGGGCTATATCGAGCGTGGCGAAACCGACAAGGGCTATGACTGGGTCACCGCCTTCGAGAAGGAAAGCGGCTGCAAGGTCAACGTCAAGACCGCCAACACGTCGGACGAGATGGTCTCGCTGATGAACGAGGGCGGCTTCGACCTCGTCACCGCTTCGGGCGATGCATCGCTGCGCCTCGTTGCCGGCAAGCGCGTGCAGCCGATCAACACCGACCTCATCCCGAGTTGGAAGACGGTCGACGACCGCATCAAGGACGCCCCCTGGTTCACCGTCGACAAGGTTCATTATGGCGTCCCCTACCAGTGGGGGCCGAACGTCCTGATGTACAATACCGATGTCTTCAAGGAAGCGCCCAAGAGCTGGAACATCGTCTTCGAGGAGATGAAGCTGCCGGACGGCAAATCAAACAAGGGCCGCGTCCAGGCCTATGACGGCCCGATCCACATCGCCGATGCCGCCAACTACCTGATGTTCCACAAGCCGGAGCTCGGCATCAAGGACCCCTACGAGTTGAACGAGGACCAGTACAAGGCCGCGCTCGAGTTGCTGCGCGTCCAGCGCACGCTGGTCGGCCGCTACTGGCACGATGCCGCCATCCAGGTCGACGATTTCCAGAACGAAGGCGTGGTTGCCTCCGGCTCGTGGCCATACCAGGTCAACACGCTGATCGCGGCCAAGAAGCCCATCGCCTCGACCGTGCCGGAGGAAGGCGTCACCGGCTGGGCCGACACCACTATGATGGAGGCCGACGCGGCACATCCGAACTGCGCCTATATGTGGCTCGAACACTCGCTTTCGCCCAAGGTGCAGGGCGACGTCTCGGCCTGGTTCGGCTCGCTGCCGGTCGTCCCCGCCGCCTGCAAGGGCAACGAGCTCCTGACCGACGAAGGCTGCAAGACCAACGGCTACGAAAACTTCGACAAGATCAAGTTCTGGAAGACGCCGGTGACCAAATGCGCCACCCAGAACGACCAGTGCGTGCCCTATTACCGCTGGGTGTCGGACTATATCGGCGTCATCGGCGGGCGATGATTTTCTTCACCCTCCCCTTGTGGGGAGGGTCGACGCGCAGCGTCGGGGCGGGGCGTCGCGGCGGTCTGTGCCAGAGCACCCCCACCCGCGACTTCGCCGCGACCTCCCGCATCGAGGGGAGGTAAGTGGCGCGCGTTCGCCGTCCAGCCACGATTGCGGGCGACCGAAGAGAACCCAATCGGCAAGAGACTGACACCCCATGACCTCAGCCGTTTCCTTTCAAAAAGTCTCGCGCCATTTCGGCAGCGTGCGCGCCGTCGACACGGTCGACCTCGAAATCGTACCTGGCGAGTTCTTCGCCATGCTCGGGCCGTCCGGTTCCGGCAAGACGACCTGCCTGCGCCTCATTGCCGGTTTCGAGCAGCCGACGGCGGGTTCGATCTCGATCTTCGGCGAGCGCGCCGAGGGCGTTCCGCCTTATCGCCGCAACGTCAACACTGTCTTCCAGGACTATGCGCTGTTCCCGCATCTCAATGTGCTCGACAATGTCGCCTACGGATTGATGGTCAAGGGCGTCGGCAAGGCCGGGCGGCACAAGGCAGCGGAAGAGGCGCTGTCGCTGGTCAGGCTGCCCGGCTACGGCGTCCGCCGCCCCGGCCAGCTTTCCGGCGGCCAGCGCCAGCGCGTCGCGCTGGCCCGCGCACTGGTCAACCAGCCCAAGGTGCTGCTGCTCGACGAGCCGCTCGGCGCACTCGACCTCAAACTGCGCGAGAACATGCAGGAAGAACTGAAGTCGCTGCAAAAGGCGCTCGGCATAACCTTCGTCTTCGTCACTCACGATCAGGGCGAGGCGCTGTCGATGGCCGATCGCGTCGCCGTCTTCAACGACGGCAGGATCATGCAGATCGGCACGCCGGAAGATATCTACCAGCGGCCGAGCACTCGCTTCGTCGCTGATTTCGTCGGTTCCTCCAACGTGCTGCCGCCGGATTTCGTCCAGCGTTATTGCGGCCAGCGCGGCTGGGGCAGCCTGCGCCCCGAATCCATCCGCGTCGGCCGCGCGGCGAGCGGCGAGGGCGTCGCCGCGCGCCTCGTCTCAACTAACTATCTCGGGGCGACCACCAGGCTGGCGCTCGATGCCGACGGTCTGAAATTGCACGCCATCGTGCCTGCCGGTACGGCCTTGCCCAGGGAAGGCGAGGCGGTGGTGCTCACCTTCAACCGCGAGAGCCTGCATTTGATGGACGAGCCGGTGTGATGAAGGCTTGCGCGAAGCACCCCCCTCTGTCCTGCCGGACATCTCCCCCTCAAGGGGGGAGATTGGCTGCCCTTTCGGGTTTCGCCAATTTCCAACGTCGCAGAATTGGCGAGGCCGAGAAATTGCCAATCTCCCCCCGTGAGGGGGAGATGTCCGGCAGGACAGAGGGGGGCGACGCAGAACGCGGCCTCTCATATAATTCTCTTCAGCACACGGCGGCCCCATGACCATTGCCGCGCTCACCCCCAGCCCAGCCCCTGCCATCCTGCCCGGCAGCGGCGGCATACGCGGCGCGCTCTCCGACCTCTTCTGGCGCAGGCCGCAACTGCTCCTTCTGCTTATGCTGCTGCCGCCGGTCCTGTGGCTCGGCATCGTCTATATCGGCTCGTTGTTCGCTCTTTTGGCGCAGAGCTTTTTCTCGATCGACGAGTTCTCCGGCCTCATCAATCGTGAGTTCACGTTGAAGACCTATGGCGACCTGTTGCAGGCCGCCAATCTCGACATCATCCTGCGCACGGTGACGATGGCAGCCCTGGTGACCCTGGTCTCGGCCGTCGTCGCTTTCCCCATCGCCTACTACGCGGCGCGCTATGCGCGCGGCCGCTGGAAGGCGCTATTCTATCTCGGCGTCATGCTGCCGCTGTGGTCGAGCTACCTGGTCAAGATCTACGCCTGGAAACTGATCCTGGCCAAGGAAGGCATTCTCACCTGGCTGCTCGCCAAGCTGAACCTGTTGTGGCTGCTTGACGCCTGGCTGTCGCTGCCGGTCGTCGGCGGCAACTCGCTGTCGGTGTCGTTCACCGGCACCTTTATCGTTTTCGTCTATGTCTGGCTGCCCTTCATGATCCTGCCGGTGCAGGCAGCCCTCGAGCGCGTGCCCGGCAATCTGGTCGAAGCCTCTTCCGACCTTGGCGCGTCGCCCGGCCAGACTTTTCGCAATGTGCTGTTCCCGCTGGCGCTGCCCGGCATCGTCGCCGGCTCGATCTTCACCTTTTCGCTGACATTGGGCGACTACATCATCCCGCAGATCATCGGCACGTCGCGCCTGTTCATCGGCCAGGCCGTCTATTCGCAGCAAGGCACGGCCGGCAACATCCCGCTCGCCGCCGCCTTCACGGTCGTGCCCATCGTCATCATGGGCTTCTATCTCTGGGGCGCCAAGCGCATGGGGGCCTTCGATGCGCTCTGACCGTGCCCAATCGGCTCCGCTTGGCCTGAAGATCGCTGCGGCCTGCAGCCTGCTGTTCCTGCATCTGCCGATCCTGCTGATCTTCGTCTATGCCTTCACGACCGAAGAGAAGAGCTTCGTCTGGCCGCCGCCGGGGCTCACCACGCAGTGGTTCGCCGTCACCTGGAACCGGCCGGACGTGTGGCAAGCGCTGTCGCTCTCGGTGCGCGTCGCCGCCATCTCAACGGCCATCGCGCTGGTTCTCGGCACGCTGTGCGCCGCCGCGGTGTCACGGACGAAATTCTTCGGCCGTGAAACCATTTCGCTGCTGGTCATCCTGCCGATCGCGCTGCCCGGCATCATCACCGGCATTGCGCTGCGTTCGGCTTTCGCGCTGGCCGACATTCCGTTCTCGTTCTGGACGATCGTGCTCGGCCACGCCACCTTCTGCGTGGTTGTCGTCTACAACAATGCCGTTGCCCGCTTCCGCCGCACCTCGGGCTCGATGATCGAGGCCTCGATGGATCTCGGCGCGGATGGTTTCCAGACCTTCCGGCATATCGTGTTGCCCAACATCGCCACGGCGCTGCTTGCCGGCGGCATGCTGGCCTTCGCGCTGTCGTTCGACGAGGTCATCGTCACCACCTTCACCGCCGGCCAGCAGCAGACGCTGCCGATCTGGATGCTTGAAGAACTGATCCGCCCGCGCCAGCGCCCGGTCACCAATGTCGTGGCGATGGTGGTAGTGCTGGTGACGCTGCTGCCGATCCTCGCCGCCTATTACCTGACCCGCGACGGCGACCAGATCGCCGGCAGCGGGAAATGAAAACAGCGAATAGGAAATAGCGAGTAGCGAAGAGGGAAATCGTTAGCCAAACCCTATTCGCTACTCACTATTCGCCACTCGCTCCTCTTCAAGGAGAACCCAATGGACACCCAGATGCTGATCGGCTCGAAGTTCGAGAAAGGCACCGAGACCGAGGAGCCGGTCCTCGATCCGAAGACCGGGGCGACCATTCTCAATCTCCCCGAGGCGAGCCCGGCGCAGATCGAGGCGGCGGTGACGGCTGCCGGGAAGGCGTTCACGGCTTGGTCGCGTACCACGCCCGCGCAGCGCTCGGGCTATCTCCTTAAGATCGCCGACCGCATAGAGGCCGAAGCCAGGGAATTCGCGGCGCTCGAGGCGCTGAACTGCGGCAAGCCGATCAATGCCGTGCTCAATGATGAAATCCCGGCGATCGTCGACTGCTACCGTTTCTTCGCCGGCGCCGTCCGCTCCATGCCAGGCCAGGTAGCCGGCGAATACCTGCCGGGCCACACCTCGATGGTCCGGCGCGATCCGATCGGCATCGTCGCTTCCATCGCGCCGTGGAATTACCCGTTGATGATGATGGCCTGGAAGCTGGCGCCGGCGATCGGCGGCGGCAATACGGTCGTCTTCAAACCGTCGGAACAGACGCCGCTGACGGCGCTGAAACTGGCGAAGATCCTGGCCGAAATCCTGCCCGAAGGGGTCGTCAATGTCGTGCTCGGACGCGGCGACAGCGTCGGCAATACGCTGATCAACCATCCCAAGGTCAACATGATCTCGATCACCGGCGATGTCGCCACCGGCAAGAAGGTGCTGCAGGCGGCCGCCAAGTCGGTCAAGCGCACGCATCTGGAACTCGGCGGCAAGGCCCCGGTCATCGTCTTCGATGATGCCGACCTCGGCGCCGTGGTCAACGGCCTGCGCGCCTTCGGCTACTACAATGCCGGCCAGGACTGCACCGCCGCCTGCCGCATCTATGCCGGCAAGAAGGTCTACGACAAGCTCGTCGCCGATCTCTCCTCGGCCGTGTCGACCATCAAGTACAATCTGCCGGACGATGCCGAGAACGAGATCGGCCCGCTGATCTCGCGCCGCCAACGCGACCGTGTCTCGAGCTTCGTCGAGCGCGCCTCGGAATTGAAGCACATCGAGATCACCACCGGCGGCAAGCCGGGCGAGGGCACCGGCTTCTACTACCAGCCGACCGTCGTCGCCGGCGCCTTGCAGGAGGACGAGATCGTGCGCCGCGAAGTCTTCGGCCCGGTGGTCTCGGTCACCCGTTTCACGGAAGTCGACGAGGCGGTGAACTGGGCCAATGACAGCGATTATGGGCTGGCATCGTCGGTGTGGACCAGGGACGTCTCGCGCGCCATGGCGACGGCCGCTCGCCTGCAATATGGCTGCACCTGGATCAACACCCACTTCATGCTGACCAACGAGATGCCGCATGGCGGGCTGAAGCAGTCCGGTTACGGCAAGGACATGTCGCTCTACGCGCTGGAGGATTATACCGCCGTGCGCCATGTGATGGTGGCGCACGGGTAATCTGTCTCCTTCCGGCAAAGGCAGATCTTATATGGCTGTGGCCGGCGCCGGCGACCCCGCTTGAGAGGGTCGTCAGCGCCATTCCACTTCGCGATTGCGCTGCATTTGACAGGCACGGCCGCCGAACGGCATCAGCGGCGAGACCCCGGCACTACGCGGCCGTCCGGCCCGGCATCGCCGATGTCGCAGGCTTGATGTTCAGGTTGACCCGGAAGACATTGGATGGGTCGTAGGTTCGCTTAACCTGGCTCAGCCGCTCGTAATTTCCGCCATAGCTCGCCTGCAAGCGCGCGTCTCCTTCATCGTCCATCATGAAGTTCACGTAGCCGCCCTCGCCATTATGGGGATGGACGCTCGCCCAGTAATTCCGTGCCCACGCGGTCAGGTCGGCGGCTTTGCCCGGATCGGGGTCGATGGCGGCGATGACCATCGACCAGCTTGCGTCACGCGCGTTCCAGGCGGTCTCGTCCTTGCCGACGCGGCGGACGGCGCCGTCAATCGGGTATAGATGCATAAGCGACAATTCGCTGGGCGCCTGGGCGGCCTGGGCGATATGGGTCGCGATCGCTTCGTCGGGAAGCGACTTGACGAAATCGCCCTTCCAGTACCATTGCAGGCCTTTCGGAAGGAGCGGGTCGAATAGCGACTGCATCGCCGGGAACGGCATTACGCCCATCCAGTTGAACATTGGCGGCGGCAAGGTGTCCAGCAGCGGCGCCATGGCCTTGCGCCCGTCCTCCTCCGTGCCGTTGTAGCACGAGATGATGGCACAGGCGCGCTTGCCCCAATGCTCGCGCGGGAAAGGATCGCTCGAAGGGACGGATTTGAGGCCGACGAAAGCGCCGAGGTCTTCCGGCGCTTCCGGCAGGTAGTCGCGATAGGTACGCATGACCGCCGACGCGTGCCTGGCGTCCCAGAACACCGGACCGCCGAAGATCATGTTCACCGGATGAGCCTGGAACAGGAAGCTGGTTACCACGCCAAAATTGCCGCCGCCGCCCCGGAGCGCCCAGAACAGGTCGGGATTCTCGCTTTTGCTGGCCTTCGCCATGCTGCCATTGGCCAGCACCAGATCGGCCTCGATCAGATTATCGATGGTGAGGCCGTATTTGCGCGTGAGATAGCCGGTTCCTCCACCGAGGGTAAGGCCGGCGACGCCCGTGGTCGAAACGATGCCGAACGGAACGGCGAGCGCGAAAGGATGGGTGGCGTGGTCCACGTCGCCCGAAGTGCAGCCGGGCGCGACCCTCACGGTGCGGGTTTTCGGGTCGACATGGACGCCTTTCATCATCGACAGGTCGATGACGAGACCGTTGTCGCAAATCCCCAATCCCGCGCCGTTGTGGCCGCCGCTGCGCACGGCGATGAGGAGGTCGTTTATGCGCGCGAACCTTACAGCGGCGATCACGTCGGCGACATCGACGCAGCGTGCAATCAGCGCCGGACTCTTGTCGATCATGCCGTTGTAGACCTTGCGGGCCTCCTCATAGCCGGCTTCGCCGCGCAGGATCAGCTCTCCGCGCAAGCCTTCACGCAGTTTTGCATAGGTTTCGTCGGTCATCGGTTTCCTCCCTGATCGCGCCCGCGCCATATGGTTTCGACGCGACGATTTATCTTGTTGCTTTGCTTGTGCCGTCCATCCGTCGGGTGCGCAGGATGGTGCAGGAGAGCACATTGCACCGATCCGGCTCCTCGCTGCTTCGCCCGAAAGGGCCAGTGGGGAAATGGCCCGGGAGAGCCATAGCGGGCAGGCGGAAGCCGTCATGGTAGCGAAAGCGCGTCGCGTCGAAAGGGACCGATGCGGCGCGCTTCAGATCGTTGTTCTATGGGCACCTTTGGGCGACATGCATTATTCGACGATGCGGAAAATCTGCCAGAGGCTGGTGCCCGACACGACGTAAGGCTCGATCTCCTTGCCCCATTTGGCATGCGCGTCGATCTTGCCGATCCTGGCGAAGAACTCTTCCAACTGGGCCAGGCTTTCGACCTGGTGGTGAGATTCGACCGTCGCCTCCCGCGCGCCGATCGAACCCGTCATGATCTGGAACTTCAGGTCGGCGACGCCGACCTGCGAACCGATCTCGGATTCCCATTTCCGCATGAGGTCGAGCACGGTCTGCTTGTGTCCGAACCTGGCGTCGATCTGCCATCTGGCGCTGAACATGTTTTCCTCCTCCGAAGATGCGGCTGATGCCGCTTACTCGTCCCAGGCCTGCACGACCGTCTGCCGTGCAATCCGCCCGCCCTTGAGTTCCAGCATCGCCGCACAGAACACCTTGGTCCCGTCCGGGTAGGCGCAGGCTTGCGTGAAGGCGAGATTGTCGCCATCGGCAATGGTGGTATCGACCTTGTGGGTCATTGCCCGGCTGCAGATGTCGTCCCAGAATGTGCTGATCGCCGCTCGGCCGCGGATCTCGCGCGGCTTGCTCGGCGGATTATTGCGGTCGACGACCCGCAACACCGCATCGTCGGCGTAAAAGCTCGACAGCATCTGTCCGTCGCGCCCTTCGATGGCTTTCTTGATTGCCGCGCCGTCAACGGTCTGTGTCTTGGTCAGCATTTCGTCCTCCATGGGCCCGTCTTCCCGATCGGGCGGTTGATGAGCAAAGTGCTGCCCGGCGGTCATCGCCGTGCAGCGATAGTGTCACTGCGACTTGGCCTTCACGGCCGCGAACACGTCGTCGGTCTGCTTCTTGAAGGCTGTGAGGTCGACCTGGCTGCCGTTGAGCATCGTCGACCAGTGGCGAACGATCGCCGCCATCGCCACCGCTTCCTTGATCTCCTCGTCGGTCGCGCCGTTGAGCTTGGCGGCCTCGGTGTGGAAGTAGACGCAGTACTGGCAAGGAATCTGCGAGGCGACGGCAAGCCCGATGAGTTCCTTGGTCTTGCCGTCGAGTGCGGTCTTGGGGTTGAGCTGCATCGACTTTATCTCGGCCCAGGCACCGGCGACCGCCACGTCAGGCAAAGTCCTGAACATGTCCGGTACGGAGCCGAGCGTGGCCTCTATGTCCTTGTATGCTGCCGTCGCCGAGGCATCCTCGGCCCGCGCCGGAGCCAGGGCCAGCAAGGCGCCGACGCCGGCCGCGATGACGAGCAATCTGGTCTTGCGACTTGATTTCACCATTTCATCCTCCCTTCGCAGTACCGTCACGGCGATATCGCCTGGCCTGCATGGGAAGAATTGATAATCCCCGACGCCATCGGCCGCTTCGCCCGAAAGCGCCATGGCCTTTATGGCCCGTGCGGGCCAGGGTTCCGTGCCGAAAACGCGGCCGCCGCCGCCCGCGACGGCAGGTCGAGCTTGAGCAATATGTTGGCGACGTGACGCTTGACCGTATGCTCGCTGAGGTTGAGCTCGGCGGCGATCGCGGCATTGCTTTTGCCGTCGGCGATCAGGCTCACCACCTCGCTTTCGCGCGCCGTCAGCGCGGCCGGTTCGGCAGGCCTGGGCTTGGATCGGCAGGCGGGTTCCAGATGCTGCTCGGACGTCGCAAGAACAAACGCCAACGGCTCGTCCAACTCGTCGAGCGCAATGCGTCCGCCATCGATGAAGTGTAGGCCGGAGCCGGTCGCCAGGTCGGAAACCAGCCGCGACGCCAGGATCTCGCCGCGGCTGGCATGGGCCGCAAGTTGTATGGTCACGCGTGCAGTCAAGCCGACCGGCGGTCCGCGCATCTCGATCTCGCCGACATGCACGCCCTGTGCACTGGCCACACCGATCTCCTGCGCCGCTTCGCGCAATGCCGCCGCGCAGCGTATGGCGCGCGCCGGACCGTCGAAGCGCGAGATCATCAGCTCGCCATGCGTGCCTGCGACACGTCCGCCATGGCGCCCCACCAGCAATCGCCAGGTCTCCTGGAATCGCTGGCTGCGCTCGCTCCACATGCGATCGCCGAGGCGCGCCGTATCGTAGATACGCGTCACCAGCAATGCGGCGAGCACGCGCTCGCTGTCGGCCACGGCCGGCTCGCCGGTCAGGAATTCCTCGATCAGGTCGGCGACCCGGTCGACATCACCGGTCCACACCGGGTGGTCGCGCCCGGGGATTTCGACAAGCCGGGCGTTCGGGATTTTCCGGGCGAGAAAGCGGCTGGCATCGGGATCGACGCGCGCGTCGTTGCGGCGGTGGATCAGCAGCGTCGGCGCGCTGATCGCCGAGAGTATGCCGCGCACGTCTATGCCGGCATTCATGCGCGCCAGCGCCGCCGCCGCCGTTGGACTTGCCGACAGCCGCTCGAATCGCGACCACCAGGCGGCAAAGTGACTGTCTTCGACGCGGCCGGGCGCAAAATGCGGCAAGGTGGCGCCTGTGCCCCAGGCGGTTTCCGTCGTCGCGATGAATGCCTCCAGCCGTTCCGGCGGCATTACCCATCGGTGGAAATGGGCATAGCCGCCATAGAGCGCCAGGGCGCGCGTCCGCTCCGGATACGTGGCGGCGAACAGCATGGCCATCGGAGCGCCTTCCGAGGCGCCGAGCAGGGCCGCGCGGCCGCTGCCGGCCGCGTCCATCACCGCACGCACGTCGTCCATGCGCGTTTCGAGGCTGGGGAGATGGTTGGCATCGACGCGGTCGGACAGGCCGGTGCCGCGCTTGTCGAACAGGATCAGCCTTGAGAAGGCGGAAAGCCGTTTCAGCAGCCTGCTATAGCCTTCATCCTCCCAATGCAGGTCGAGATTGGAGATGAAGCCCGGCACGAAGACGAGATCGAACGCGCCTTGGCCGACCACCTGATAGGCGATCCGCACATCGCCGCTACGGGCGTATCGGGTCTCGATCGGCCTCACGAGTTGTTCCGCCCGGCCTGGCGATTTCGGATCGCTGACCATAGCAGAGCTGCGTCGCGTGCGGCAGCTTAAACTTTAGCGGAAGGAAATATAAGCGGACGCGAACCAATGGCTATTTTTGCGAGACGGCTACGTCGCCTGGGGGAAGCTTGAGCCCGAGCTTCAGATCGGCCTCGGCGGGCGAGACCGGCCGCTTGATCCTGGTCGAGGCAGCCACGACGAGTTCATCGAAGCCGTCGCCGCCGCTGTCCAGCATCTCGAAGAACTGACGCCGCATCCTCGGCTCCCAGAATTTGTTGATATGCTCGGCCACCCCGGCCACGCCTTCTTCGCGCGGCCTGGAGTGGAAAAAGGCCGCGATCTGGTTGGCCATCCGCACCAGCTTCTCGCTGGTGCTCATGATGTGGTCTTCGTCATGCGACATGTTTGGCAACTCCGCGAACCACCCGGTCCGGATGGGTGAAAATATCGAAATCGTCGCCGCGAACCAAGGCCACCAGCGTCATGCCGGCCTGTTCGGCGGTGCGGACGGCGAGCGCGGTCGGCGCAGAGACGGCAATGATGAAGGGCGAGCCGATCGTCGCCGTCTTCTGCACCATCTCGACGGAGACGCGCGACGTCACCACCACCGCGCCGGTCGCGCCGTCGATGCCGGCCTTGGCCAATGCGCCGGCCAGCTTGTCCAGTGCGTTGTGACGGCCGACATCCTCGCGCGCAATGACGGTGCCCTTGCCGGGGATATAGAAGCCGGCGGCGTGCACCGCGCCCGTCTCGCTGTGCAGCGGCTGCATCTTGGCGAGAAGCTTGACGGAACGGACGATGTCGCCGGCATCAAGCGTAAGTTTAGACGCACCAACTGTATCGACCGAGCGCATCGCTTCCTCGATGGATTCGATGCCGCACAGCCCGCAGCCAACCGGTCCGGCGAGCCTGCGCCGCCGCGCCTCGAAGCGCGTGTTGGCCTGGTCCTTCAGTCGAATCTGGATGTCGATGCCGGCGCCGAGATCCTCGACCTCGATCGCCTCGATTTCGTCGGATGAAGCGATGATGCCTTCGGTCAGCGAGAAACCGAGCGCGAAATCCTTCAAATCGGCCGGGCTCGCCATCATCACCGCGTGCGTCGTGCCGGCAAAGGAGAACGCCACCGGCGTTTCTTCCGGCACCATGCGGCGGGCCGCTGCCGTGCCGCTGGCGCGGCGAGCGAGACGGGACATTTCGGTGATGGCGGGGCGTTTGCGAGTCACGAGACGCACCCCTCGCGCCTTTCTTCTCCCCCGTCGATCGGGGAAGAGGTATCGAGTGAAGCTCGACGCAATGGTGGTCGATCAACCATCAAGATTGAAGCTCTTATTGTCGAATGCCTCGTCCAAGTTCTACTCCGCCGCTTCCAGCGGGGCGATGCGGCGGCTGTTGCGCGCTTGCTCGTCATAGTCGCGTTGCCATTCCGATGGTCCGTTGGAGGCACCGACCTGCACCGCCGTCACCTTATATTCCGGACAGTTGGTCGCCCAGTCCGAAAAGTCCGTGGTGATGACGTTGGCCTGCGTGTCGGGATGGTGGAAGGTCGTATAGACCACGCCCGGTGACACCCTGTCGGTGATCTGCGCGCGCAGCGTCGTCTCGCCGGAGCGGCTGGTCAGCCGCACCCAGTCGCCGTCGCGCAAACCGCGGTTCTCGGCGTCGTGCGGATGGATCTCCAGCCGGTCCTCGGAGTGCCACATGATATTGTCGGTGCGCCGCGTTTGCGCGCCGACATTGTACTGCGACAGGATCCGGCCGGTGGTCAAAAGCAGCGGGAAGCGCGGCCCGGTTCGCTCGTCCGTCGCCACATATTCGGTGCGGATGAACTTGCCCTTGCCGCGCACAAAGCCGTCGACATGCATGACCGGGGTGCCGAGAGGGGCCTTCTCATTGCAGGGCCACTGCACCGATCCGAGGCGGTCGAGCAACTCGAAGGAGACGCCGGAGAAGCTCGGCGTCGTCTTGGCGATTTCGTCCATGATCTCGGACGGATGCGCATAGTTCCAGTCCAGCCCGACGGAACGGGCAAGCTCCTGCGTCGCTTCCCAATCGGCGTAACGCGCCTTCGGTTCCAGCACCTTGCGCACCATGTTGATGCGGCGCTCGGCATTGGTGAAGGTGCCGTCCTTCTCAAGGAAGGTCGAGCCCGGCAGGAACACATGCGCGTAGTTCGCCGTCTCGTTGAGGAAAAGGTCGTGCACGACCACGCATTCCATCGCGGCCAGTCCGGCGGCGACATGCTTGGTGTCGGGATCGGACTGCAGGATGTCCTCGCCCTGGATGTAGATGCCCTTGAAGGAGCCGTCGACGGCGGCATCCAGCATGTTGGGGATACGCAGGCCGGGTTCGTCGTCCAGCTTCACGCCCCACAGGCTTTCATAGATGTCGCGCACCGCGTCGCCCGAGACATGGCGATAGCCTGGCAGTTCGTGCGGGAAGGAGCCCATGTCGCACGAGCCCTGCACGTTGTTCTGGCCGCGCAGCGGGTTCACGCCGACGCCCGGGCGACCGATATTGCCGGTGGCCATGGCGAGATTGGCAATCGCCATCACCGTGGTCGAGCCCTGGCTGTGCTCGGTGACGCCGAGGCCGTAGTAGATCGCCCCGTTGCCGCCCTTGGCGTAGAGACGTGCCGCACCGCGGATCAGTTCGGGATCGACGCCGGACAGCTTGCCGACGGTTTCGGGGCTGTTCTCCGGCAGGGCGACGAAGGACGCCCAGTCCTGGAATTCCGTCCAGTCACAGCGCTCGCGGATGAAGGCCTCGTCGAACAGGCCTTCGGTGACGATGACATGTGCCAGCGCCGTCAGCACGGCGACATTGGTGCCGGGCTTCAGCGGCAGGTGGTAGTCGGCTTCGACATGCGCCGACTTGACCATCTCGGTGCGGCGCGGGTCGAGCACGATCAGCTTGGCGCCCTGGCGCAGCCGCTTCTTCAGCCGCGAGGCGAACACCGGGTGTGCGGAAGCCGGATTGGCGCCGATGATGACGGCGACGTCGGTGAATTCGACGGAATCGAAATCCTGCGTGCCGGCCGAGGTGCCGTAGGTCTGGCCGAGCCCGTAGCCGGTCGGCGAATGGCAGACGCGCGCGCAGGTATCGACATTGTTGTTGCGGAAGCCCTGGCGCACCAGCTTCTGGACCAGATAGGTCTCCTCATTGGTGCAACGCGACGAGGTGATGCCGCCGATCGCCGTACGTCCGTACTGGTACTGGATGCGGCGGAACTCCTTGGCCGTGTGGGCGATCGCCTCCTCCCAACTCACTTCGCGCCAGGGATCGCTGACCTTCTCGCGGATCATCGGCGACAGGATGCGGTCCTTGTGAGTGGCATAGCCATAGGCGAAGCGGCCCTTCACGCAGGAATGGCCGTGATTGGCCTTGCCCTCCTTGTAGGGCATCATGCGGATGACCTCGTCGTCCTTCACTTCGGCCTTGAACGAGCAGCCGACGCCGCAATAGGCGCAGGTGGTGACGGCCGAGCGTTCCGGCAGGCCCTTGGCGAGCACTGTCTTCTCGCGCAGCGCATCGGTCGGGCAGGCCTGCACGCAGGCGCCGCAGGACACGCATTCGGAAGCGATGAAATCCTCGTGCATGCCGGCGACCATGCGCGATTCGAAGCCGCGGCCCTCGATCGTCAGCGCGAAGGTGCCCTGCACCTCTTCGCAGGCCCGCACGCAACGCGAACAGACGATGCATTGCGCCGGATCATAGGTGAAATACGGATTGGATTCGTCACGCGCGACGTAGTCGACGGCCAGCGAGCCGTGGCCGGGCGCGACGCCATCCTCCTTGACGTGATTGCGGCCTTCGACGCCGTAGCGGTTCTCGGTCAGGCCAACCGACTTCGCCACCGCGTCGAACTCACTGGCGCCGGTGCCGGCCTTCTCGTTCCAGCCCACCGGATGGTCGGAGACATAGAGCTCCATGACGCCGCGGCGAATGGCGTCGAGCCGTTCCGACCGCGTGCGCACCACCATGCCTTCGCCGACAGGCGTCGTGCAGGACGCCGGCGTGCCGCCGCGCCCTTCGATCTCGACCAGGCAAACGCGGCAGGAACCGAACGAGTCCAGCATGTCCGTGGCGCATAGCTTCGGGATCTCGACCCCGCTTTCCATCGCGGCGCGCATGATCGACGTGCCTTCCGGCACGCTGATGCTGCGGCCGTCGACGGTCAGCGTGATCCGCTTCTCAGCCTTCGATTGCGGAGTTCCGTAATCGATCTCTTCGATAAGCGTCGGGAAGTCGGCCTTGATGTTCATCTGCCAGCTCCTATTCAGCAGCCACGCGCGCCGGCGCGGGCTTGAAATCCTCGGGGAAATGCGTGATCGAGCTCATCACCGGGTAGGCCGTGAAGCCGCCCAGCGCGCAGAGCGATCCGAACTTCATCGTGTTGCAGAGATCGGTAACCAGGGCGAGGTTCTTCTCCGGCTCTATGCCGGCGGCGAGCCTGTCGATGGTCTCCACCCCGCGCGTCGAGCCGATGCGGCAGGGCGTGCACTTGCCGCAGCTTTCGATGGCGCAGAACTCCATGGCGAAGCGCGCCTGCTTCAGCATGTCGGCGGTGTCGTCGAATACGGTGATGCCGGCATGGCCGATCAGTCCATCGCGCTTGGCGAATTCCTCATAGTCGAACGGTGTGTCGAACAGCGCGCGCGGAAAATAGGCGCCGAGCGGGCCGCCGACCTGCACCGCCTTCACCGGCCGGCCGGTGGCCGTGCCGCCGCCGATATCGTCGATGATTTCGCCCAGCGTCATGCCGAAAGCCGCCTCGAACAGGCCACCGCGCTTGACGTTGCCGGCGATCTGGATCGGGATCGTGCCGCGCGAGCGGCCCATGCCGAAATTCTTGTAGTAGGCGGCGCCCTTGTCCATGATGACGGGCACCGAAGCCAGCGAGATGACGTTGTTGATCACCGTCGGCTTGCCGAAAAGGCCCTGGATTGCCGGCAGCGGCGGCTTGGCGCGCACCACGCCGCGTTTGCCTTCCAGGCTGTTCAGAAGCGAGGTCTCCTCGCCGCAGACATAGGCGCCCGCGCCGACGCGGATCTCCATGTCGAAGGCGGTGGCCGAACCGAGCACGCTGACGCCGAGCACGCCGGCCTTGCGGGCGACCTCGACGGCCTTGTTCATGACCGCCACCGCATGCGGATATTCCGAGCGGATGTAGACGAAGCCCTTGGTCGCGCCGGTGGCGATGCCGGCGATCGCCATGCCTTCGATCAGCACGAAGGGATCGCCCTCCATGATCATGCGGTCGGCGAAGGTGGCGCTGTCGCCCTCGTCGGCGTTGCAGACGATGTATTTGCGCTCGGATGTCGTATCGAGCACGGTCTTCCATTTGATGCCGGTCGGGAAGCCGGCGCCGCCGCGGCCGCGCAGGCCGGACTCCGTAACCTGGCTGACGATCTCTGCCGGGGCCATGGCCACCGCGTTCTGCAGGCCCTTCAGCCCGCCAAGCGACTTATAGGCGTCGAGTGACAGCGGGTCGTTGATGCCGCAGCGCGCGAAGGTCAGACGGGTCTGCTTGGCCAGGAACGGGATCTTGTCCGGCGCGCCCAGCCAGCGCTTGTGATGGCCGCCGGTGAGAAAGCCATTGTCGAACAGGCTCTTGACGTCGGACGGCTTCACCGGCCCGTAGGCGACGCGGCCGTTTGCTGTGGCGACCTCGACCATAGGCTCTAGGAAATAGGCGCCGCGCGACCCGTTGCGGACGATCTTGGCCTCAACGCCGCGCTCGGCGAGTTCAGCACGAACAGCCTTGGCGACCCTTTCGGCACCGAGCGCCAGCGCGCCGGAATCGCCGGGAATGTAGATGCGCGGGATCATGAGCGCACCTCCGCGACGATCTCTTCGATCTTCTCGTTGTCGAGCCGCCCGATCACCTCGCCATCGAGCATCGCCGAGGGCGAGCAGGCGCACAGTCCCAAGCAATAAACCGGCTCCAGGGTCACCGAACCGTCTTTCGCCGTCTCGTGGAAATCAATGCCGAGCAATTGCTTGATCCTGGCGGCCACCGCATCGGAACCCATCGACTGGCAAGCTTCGGCCTGGCAGAGCTTGAGCACATGCCGGCCTGCCGGGCGGGCGCGGAAATCGTGATAGAAGGTGACGACGCCGTGCACCTCTGCTCTGGAAAGGTTCAGTCCGTCGGCAATGACCGGGAGTGCTGCCTGCGGCACATGGCCGAACTCTTCCTGAATGTTATGGAGGATCGGCAGCAGCGGACCTTCGAGATCTTTCAGCTCCTGGATGATCGCGGCCGTGCGCGATGCGATCTCGGTACTTGCAGGCTGCATCGTCACGCAGCGCCCTCCCTGGTCGGTGGCTTTATCGCTAAGTCTTTACAAAATCAGGAGAAACCCCTGAAATCAATAAAGCTGATCCGTCGCTCTATAGAAATTTTCTATCGAGTTCCAGCACCTGTATTCCCTAACCTAGCGGTGGGCGCGGAAATCGTCTGCAAGCGCCATCGCCTCGTCCAGCAGCGCCGAAACCAGCGGCGTATGCGGTTCGCGCAACGCGGCCACCAGCCCGACCGTGTGGCTGGCGTCCGGCTCGACGATCGGGATAGCCCTGATAGGTTCGGAAAAGCCGAACGTTTCCGTGAGGTTGAGCGGCATGATCGAGGACCATTTGCCGGTGCGGATATGCGAGAACAGCACGATCATCGAATTGGATTCCAGCGTCGGCCGGACCTCGACACCGGCCTCGGCCAGGTGCTGGTCGATGATGCGGCGGTTCTGCATGTCCGGGGTCAGCAGGCAGAGCGGCAGGTGGCTGATCTCGGCCCATGTCACCTTGTCGCGGTCGGAATAGGGGTTTCCGATGGCGGTGATCAGCTGATAGCGCTCATCGTAGAGTGGTACGCTGGTCACTCGTCCGAGCGGTTCGTTGTCGAGATAGGTGATGCCGGCGTCTATATCGAAATTGCCGAGCAGCGACAGCACTTCGATCGAGGTCCGGGACAGTACCGAGAAGGTGACGCCTGGGTGTTTTTCGCGGAATGGCGTCGTCAGCCGCGCCACCATGGCGAGCGCGGTGGGAATGGCGGCGATGCGGATACGTCCCGACAAGCCGTGCCGCGCCGCCCGCATCTCCTCGCGCATGGTTCTGGTATCGCCGACGATGCGGCGCGCCCACACCAGCACCTGCTTGCCCTCCGGGGTCAGGCCCTGGAAGCGCGAGCCGCGCAGGACCAGCATCACGCCCAGCTGACCCTCAAGTTGCTTGATGCCGGCCGACAAGGTGGGCTGGGTGACGCCGCAGACTTCGGCAGCCCGCCCGAAATGCTCTTCCTTGGCCAGCGCGATGAAAAATTCCAGCTTGTCGATCATATCTGAAGCTAACCGCCGCCGCCGCACCGCGCCAGAGGGCTGCCGGCCACTGCGATGTCGATCGCCCCAAGCCGATGCTTGATCGCAGAAACCTATCGGTCGACGAGATTGAGGATGTTACCGTCCGGATCCTTGAACCAGGCGACCTTCATGCCGTGACCGACATGGATGTCGCCTTCCAGTGTCAGGCCGGGCATCTCGTAGTGTTCGAAGGCAACGCCCTTCGATTTCAGCCCGCTGACGACGGTGTCGATCTCATCGCCGACCGTCCACGTCACCGCCGTCGCCTTGTTGGTTCCGGCGAACTGAGAGCGATAGACGTTGATCGTGGTGTCGCCGCTTTTGTACACGATCAGTTCGCCACCCTCGTCATGCACCTGTTTCAGGCCGAGCGTCCCCTCATAGAAAGCCTTTGCCTTCGCCAGGTCTTTCACCGCGAGGTTGGCCGTCGCGTTGCTGTTTGCAAGCATGATCGTTTCTCCTTCGCTGCTTGTCGTCCCCGGCGTCTCCTTGGAAATAGGTCGCCCCCGTCGCTTGACGAGCCCCGCTTTGCCGGCGATGGCCGGTAATTGCCGTTCGCGAGCGGTGCTTGCAATTGGCTGCATCCACATCTTTCAGCCGGCTTACTGTTCCCCATGGGCGCATGCGGCGCTATGTGGATGGAACTGGTGCGCCGGGAGGGACGAACATGCTGGGCTGGTTCCGCAAGCTGTTGCCGCGCGAAGATCGCTTCTTCGACCTGTTCGAGCGGCATTCCCGCACGGTGGTCGGCGGCGCGGAGGCCCTGCAGCAGCTCCTCCTGGGCAAGGACATCGAGCATTGGTGCGAAAAGATCGTCGATCTCGAGGACGAAGCCGACCATATCACCGCCGAAGTCCTGCTTGCCGTGCGGCGCTCATTCATCACGCCTTTCGACCGCGGCGATATCAAGGACCTGATCCAGTCGATGGATGACGCCATCGACATGATGCACAAGACCGTCAAGACGGTGCGGCTGTTCGAGAAGAGGGAATTCGATCCGCTGATGCAGGAAATGGGCGCCGTCATTGTCGATGCCGCCAGGCTCGTCGCGGAGGCGATCCCGCTGCTGGCCAAGGTCGGCGCCAACAGTGCGCGCCTGAACGAACTCGCCGAGGAAGTCATGCGTGCCGAAGGCCGAGCCGACGATCTGCATGAGCAGGGCCTGAAGGATCTCTTCAGGCGGCACGGCCGCAGCGATGCGATGGCCTATCTGATCGGCTCGGAGATCTATGGCCAATTGGAGAAGGTGGTCGACCGGTTCGAGGACGTCGCCAACGAGATCAGCGGCATCGTCATCGAGAACGTCTAGGCGATGGAAGTCGCGATCGCCTTTCCCCTGCTGGTCGGCCTCGTCGCCGTCGCGCTGTTCTTCGATTTCCTCAACGGCCTGCACGACGCCGCCAACTCGATCGCCACCATTGTCTCGACCCGGGTGCTGAGACCGCATTACGCGGTGTTCTGGGCGGCCTTCTTCAATTTCATCGCCTTCATGTTCTTTGGCCTTCATGTCGCCGAAACCGTGGGCAAAGGTATCATCGATGCAAGCATCGTCACCCCGGCGGTGATCTTCGCCGCCCTGGTCGGCGCCATCGTCTGGAATATCGTCACCTGGATCGCCGGCATCCCGTCGAGCAGTTCGCATGCGCTGATCGGCGGATTGGTGGGGGCAGGCGTCGCAAAGGCCGGCACGGGTGCCATCGTCTGGGCGGGGCTCGGCAAGACGGTCGCCGCCATCGTCCTGTCGCCGGCGACGGGCTTTGTCCTGGCGCTTCTCCTGATCCTGGTGGTTTCCTGGCTGTTCGTGCGCCAGACGCCGTTTGCCGTCGACAGTACCTTCCGTGTCATGCAGTTCTTTTCCGCCTCCCTCTATTCGCTCGGTCATGGCGGCAACGATGCGCAAAAGACCATGGGCATCATCGCCGTGCTGCTCTATTCCCAAGGCATGCTCGGAACGGATTTCTACGTGCCGCTCTGGGTGGTCCTGACTTGCCAGTCGGCATTGGCGCTGGGCACGCTGTTCGGCGGTTGGCGCATCGTCCACACGATGGGCTCGAAGATCACCAGGCTCAACCCGATGCAGGGATTCTGCGCCGAGACCGGCGGCGCCATCACCCTCTTCGCCGCGACATGGCTCGGTGTTCCGGTTTCGACCACGCACACCATCACCGGCGCCATCATCGGCGTCGGCGCCGCCCGCCGTGTCTCGGCGGTGCGCTGGGGCATAGCCGGCAACATCGTCATCGCATGGGTCGTCACCTTGCCGGCGACGGCGGCGATTTCGGCACTGACCTATCTGGCGGTTCGCCTGGCAGGCTGATGTCGCGGCCTGGCGCTTGGAGCCGCCGGCGATCTGCACTATGTGAGCAGCAGCCGAACGCCAGGGAAGCAACAGCCATGTCCGTCACCAAGGAAACCGTCATCGAGCGCCTGAAAACGGTCAATGGCCCCGATTTCACCGGCAACATCGTCGACCTCGGCATGGTTTCCGAGATTTTCATCGCCGATTCGAAAGTGTTCTTCTCGATCACCGTTCCGGCCGCCAGGGCGCAGGAGATGGAGCCATTGCGCGCCGCGGCCGAGCGTGTCGTGAAAGCTATTCCAGGTGTCGCTGGCGCCGTCGTCGCCTTGACGGCGGAGAAGAAGGGCGGCGGCATGGAGGCGCCTGTCGCGGCGCGCCCGGCGCCACGTCCCGCCCCGCCCGTTGCCGCGCCGCGCCCGGCGCCCCATGCGCCTGCCTCGCACAGCCAGGGCAAGCGCGGCGTGCCCGGCATAGAGGCGATCATCGCGGTTGCGTCCGGCAAGGGCGGTGTCGGCAAGTCGACCACTGCCGTCAACCTGGCCCTCGGCCTCGCCGCCAACGGGCTGAAGGTGGGCGTGCTCGATGCCGACATCTATGGCCCGTCCATGCCAAGGCTGCTCAACATTCACGGCCGGCCGCAGACCGTCGACGGCAAGATCCTGAAACCAATGCAGAATTACGGTCTCAAGGTGATGTCGATGGGCTTCCTCGTCGACGAGGAAACGCCGATGATCTGGCGCGGGCCGATGGTGATGTCGGCGCTGACGCAGATGCTGCGCGAAGTCGAATGGGGGCCGCTCGACGTGCTCGTCGTCGATATGCCCCCCGGCACCGGTGATGCCCAGCTCACCATGGCCCAGCAGGTGCCGCTGGCCGGCGCGGTCATCGTCTCGACGCCGCAGGATCTGGCCCTTATCGATGCTCGCAAGGGCCTCAACATGTTCAGGAAGGTCGACGTGCCGCTGCTCGGCATCGTCGAGAACATGAGCTATTTCCTCGCCCCCGACACCGGCAAGCGCTACGACATCTTCGGCCATGGCGGCGCACGCCGCGAGGCCGAGCGCCTCGGCGTCACCTTCCTTGGCGAGGTGCCGCTGGAGATGGGCATCCGCGAAAGCTCGGATGAAGGTGCGCCGGTGGTGGCATCGAAGCCCGACAGTGCCGAAGCGAAGATCTATCGCGATATCGCTTCGAAGGTCTGGGACCGGGTCAACGAAGAGCGCGGCGCGGCCGCGGACGCCGTGCCGAGCATCGTCTTCGAGTAATTTTCGTCCAGGCGGCGCTAACGCTGGATAGACCAGCTAAGCAGCACCCACCTTCTCGCCGAAGCTCGAAAAGAATTGTCCCGCCAATTTCTTCGAGGTCGACTCGATCAGCCGGCTGCCGAGTTGGGCGATCTTGCCGCCGACCTCGGCCTTGGCCGCATATTTCAGAACGGTGGTGCCAGGTCCATCCTCGGTCAGCGTCACGTCGGCGCCGCCCTTGGCGAAGCCGGCGATGCCGCCCTTGCCTTCGCCCTGGATCGTGTAGGCATGCGGGGGATTGAGATTTCTCAACGTCACCTCGCCGTTGAAGGTCGCCTTGATCGGGCCGATCTTCAGCACCACCGTCGCCGCCATCTCGGTCGGCGACTTCATTTCCAGGCTTTGGCAGCCGGGGATGCTTTCTCTCAGCACCGCCGGATCGTTCAGCGCTTCCCAAACTTTCTGGAGGGGTGCGGCGATGCGCTCCTCGCCCTCGATCACCAAAGCCATCAGAACCTCCCGGACGACCAATGTCGGATTGTTGGTAGCGTGCGGCCCGATTGATGTCTATCGCACCAAAGTCCGGATTCAGATCACGCGTGCCCCTTGCCTGCATCCGCGCGTTGTCATATCGATTTGTCATACAAATACGGAGACCATGATGGCTGGCGCCCCCACAGGAAAGAAAAAGTTTCGCTCGCAGGAGTGGTTCGACAACCCCGACAATCCGGGCATGACGGCACTTTATCTGGAGCGCTACCTGAATTACGGGCTGACGCGCGCCGAACTGATGTCGGGCAAGCCGCTGATCGGCATTGCCCAGACCGGTTCCGACCTGTCGCCTTGCAATCGCCACCACATCGAGCTCGCCAAACGCGTGCGCGAAGGCATCGTCTCGATGGGCGGCATTCCTTTCGAATTCCCCTGCCACCCGATCCAGGAGACCGGCAAGCGCCCGACCGCAGCTCTCGACCGCAACCTTGCCTATCTCAGCCTGGTAGAAGTGCTCTATGGCTATCCGCTTGACGGCGTCGTGCTCACCATCGGCTGCGACAAGACGACGCCGGCGCTGTTGATGGCGGCGGCGACCGTCAACATTCCGGCCATAGCGCTGTCGGTCGGTCCGATGCTTAACGGCTGGCACAAGGGCAAGCGCACCGGTTCGGGCACCATCGTCTGGGAATCGCGCCAGCGCCTGTCGGCCGGCGAGATCGGCTACGACGAGTTCATGGACATCGTCGCCTCCTCGGCGCCGTCCACCGGCTACTGCAACACCATGGGCACCGCCACCACCATGAACTCGCTGGCCGAGGCGCTCGGCATGCAGCTGCCGGGCTCGGCCGCGATTCCGGCTCCTTATCGCGAGCGCGGCCAGATCGCCTACGAGACGGGAAAACGCATCGTCGACATGGTGCACGAGGATTTGAAGCCCTCCGACATCATGACGCGCAAGGCCTTCGAGAACGCCGTCGTCGTCAATTCGGCGATCGGCGGCTCCACCAACGCGCCGATCCATCTCAACGCCATCGCCCGCCATCTCGGCGTGCCGCTCGACAATGACGACTGGCAGAAGATCGGCCTCGACGTGCCGCTCATCGTCAATCTCCAGCCGACGGGCGAATATCTGGGCGAGGACTATCATCACGCGGGCGGCGTGCCGGCCGTGGTAGCGGAGCTCATGAAAGCCGGGCTGCTGCCGCATCCGGATGCTCTGACCGCCAACGGCAAGACAATGGGCGACAATTGCCGCGATGCCGTCAACGAGAACCGCGAGGTCATCCGCACTGTCGCCGAGCCGCTGAAGGCCAATGCCGGCTTCATCAATCTCAAGGGCAATCTGTTCGATTCGGCAATCATGAAGACCAGCGGCATCTCGCCCGAATTCCGCGAGCGCTATCTCTCCAACCCGAAGGACCCCGAGGCCTTCGAGGGCAATGCCATGGTCTTCGACGGTCCGGAGGATTACCACGCCCGCATCGACGACCCGGCGCAAGGGATCGACGAGCACACCATCCTGTTCATGCGCGGCGCCGGTCCGGTCGGCTATCCCGGCGGCGCCGAGGTCGTCAACATGCAGCCGCCGGCCTATCTCATCAAGAAGGGCATCCACGCGCTGGCCTGCATCGGCGACGGCCGCCAGTCCGGCACGTCAGGCTCGCCCTCCATCCTCAACGCCTCGCCGGAAGCCGCCATCGGCGGCGGGCTTGCGTTGCTCAAGACAGGCGACCGCGTTCGCATCGACCTGAAAAAGGGCACGGCCAACATTCTCGTCACCGATGACGAGATCACCCGCCGCCGCGCCGAGCTGCAGAACAATGGCGGCTACCATTATCCCGAGCACCAGACGCCGTGGCAGGAAATCCAGCGCGGTATGGTGGACCAGTTCTCGGGCGGCATGGTGCTGAAACCGGCGGTGAAATACCAGGACGTCGCTCATACGAAGGGCGTGCCCCGGGACAATCACTGATTATTCCCCGGGACATTCATCGATTGTTTGAAGCGACAATTGACGGATAGCGATCGACGATCGGCGGCCTGATCGGTCGCCGGTCGTTTTTTCGTTTCGTGGCCCGCTATGGACCGAGGACATTGCGTCCTTGACAAGCCTGCCCAACAAATCCACCATCGCTGCAAGGGGTTCATCGCGACGACCCCGTGAGGCGTCAGCCCAACGTTCGCGTCCAGGCTTCTCTTTCAGGAGGTGGACGCCATGCCGTCAACAACCGCTGTCACCGTGCCGCAACTGATCCGTATGGTCGGTTTGCCGGGCGCGCCTGCAATCCTCGATATCCGTACCGAGGACGACTACAACGCCGATCCACGTTTGCTGCCGGCGTCGTACCGGCGCGATTTCAAAACCGTCCAGACTTGGGCAGCCGACTTCGCCGGTGGCCGCGTGGCGGTCGTCTGCCAGCAGGGAAAAAAGCTCTCGCAAGGCGTCGCCGCATGGCTGCGCCATGAAGGGATTGCCGCCGAATCGCTCGAAGGCGGCTTCGAAGCCTGGCGGGACGCCCACGGCCTTCTGGTCCGTGCCGACAGGATGCCGCCTCGTGACGACAAGGGCCGCACCGTCTGGGTGACGCGGGCCCGGCCCAAAGTCGATCGCATCGCCTGCCCCTGGCTGATCCGCCGTTTCGTCGATCCTCAAGCGGTCTTCCTGTTCGTCGACGCCGCGGAAGTGCCCGATGTCGCCGATCGTTTTCAGGCCGTGCCTTTCGACATCGACAATGCGTTCTGGAGCCATCGCGGCGAGCGCTGCACCTTCGACACGATGCTCGAGGAGTTCGGGCTCGAATCCGAAGCGCTCGACCGCCTCGCCGTGATCGTGCGCGCAGCCGACACGGCCAGCCTCGACCTGGTTCCGCAGGCGGCGGGATTTCTCGCCGCCTCGCTTGGCTTGTCGCGCATGTTTCGCGATGACCTGCAACAATTGGATGCCGGCATGCTGCTTTACGACGCGTTCTTCCGCTGGTGCCGCGACGCCACCGACGAGACGCACAATTGGCCGGCGGGAGCGAAGGCGTCATGAACTCCCTCCTTTCCGAGGAAAGTGCCGACCTCATCGAGGCGCCCGCGGTCCCGAGCTTCCGCGAGGCCACGAAACTCTGGGCGAAGATCGGGTTGCTCAGTTTCGGCGGACCGGCCGGGCAGATCGCGCTCATGCACAGGGAATTGGTCGAGGAAAAGCGCTGGATCGGCGAGCAGCGTTTCCTGCATGCGCTGAACTACTGCATGCTGCTGCCTGGCCCCGAGGCCCAGCAACTCGCCATCTACATCGGCTGGCTGCTGCACAAGACGGTCGGCGGTCTTGTCGCCGGCATCCTCTTCGTCGTGCCCGGGGCGGTCGTCATGCTGACCTTGAGCATCCTCTATGCGCTCTATGGCGATGCGCCGCTGGTCGACTCGCTGTTTTTCGGGGTGAAGGCGGCGGTGCTGGCGATCGTGGTCGAGGCCGTGATCCGCATCGGCCGGCGCGCCTTGAAGAACCGGGTTATGGCGGCGATCGCGCTTTGCGCCTTTGTCGGCATCTACGTGCTCAACGTCCCCTTTCCGCTCCTCGTCCTGTTTGCAGGACTGGTGGGATGGGTCGGAAACGGCATCGCGCCGGCCCTGTTTTCTGGCGCCGCGCATGGCAAGGACGAAGCTCCCGACGCCACGGGCGCGGTCGATCTGATGTTCGAGCGCGGCGAACTGGCCCACACCAGGCCGACGCGATGGCACGCGCCGCGCACCATCGCGATCTGGCTGCCGATCTGGCTTGGACCGGTTGTGCTGATCTGGGCGTTCACATCGGCAAACAGCGTCTGGACGCAGATCGGCGGCTTCTTCAGCCTCATGGCGGTCGTCACTTTCGGCGGCGCCTATGCCGTTCTGGCCTATGTCGCGCAAGCGGCCGTCGGTTCTCTTGGCTGGCTTGCGCCAGGCGAAATGGTCGATGGCCTGGGCCTTGCCGAAACCACGCCAGGACCGCTCATCCTGGTCCTGCAGTTCGTCGGCTTCCTTGCAGGCTTGCGCCATTCCGGATCGCCATATCCGTTGTTTGCCGGATCGCTTGGAGCGCTGCTTACGCTGTGGGTTACCTTCACGCCGTGCTTCTTCTGGATATTCCTCGGCGCGCCCTACATCCAGGCGCTGCGCGGCAACAAGGCATTGTCGGCGGCATTGGGCGCGATCACCGCGGCGGTCGTCGGCGTCATCATGAATCTGGCCCTGTGGTTCGCCTTGCACGTCATCTTCCGCGACGTGCGCGCGACGGGGCTCGGAATGGAGATGCCGGTGCTGTCCTCGATCGACTGGCGTGCCGCGCTGCTGTCCTGCGCTACCATGATCGCCATCCTCAAGCTGAAAATCGGCATGCTGCCGACGCTTGCCGGATCGGCCCTGGCGGGTGTCTTATTGCTTGCGGCGAGTGGGTAGCTTCGGCACGGAGGAGACCATGGAAACGGTCAACGTTCGCTATATCGTCAATGACGTCGACAGGGCGATCGCCTTCTACCGCGACCATCTCGGCTTCACGGTCGCCATGCACCCGGCGCCGTCCTTCGCCATGCTTTCCAGGGGCAACCTGCGGCTTCTGCTCAATGCCGCTGGCGGCCCTGGTGGGGCGTCGCAGCCGATGCCCGACGGCAGCGTGCCCGAACCCGGTGGCTGGAACCGCATTCAGATCGAGGTCGAGGATCTCGAAGGCGTGGTTCGCAAGCTGAAAACTGCCGGCCAGGCTTTCAGGAACGACGTCGTCAAGGGCATGGGCGGCAGCCAGATATTGCTGCGGGACCCATCCGGCAATCTGGTGGAACTGTTCGAACCGGGGCGCAGATAATGCGTCGCTGTCACGAATAGCCAGCTGACATGGGCAGAAACCACCTGCACGGCATTTGCATTCCGTTGCCAGGCCACTCAATTTGCTGGGAAACAGATTGGACCATGATGGCCAAACGACGCTCTTCCCTCGGTTTCCTCGGCATGTTCGGCCGTTCAAGCGACCTCAGGCAGCTCGATGCCGCATTGCGCGGAGCCGACTTGCATCCCGCCCTTGTGCCGGAGGGCGTAAAGCTCACCATCGTCAACCTGATGAAGGATCACTGGCCCGACGAGCCGCCGCCGCAGGCTTATGCGCAAGTGGCGTGTTTGTTCAGCTATTGTATTGCTGGGCCTGAGGCATTCGAGCGCTCTCATGGCGCGCAGCCGCGGCAGGACGTGGAGCGTCGGATAGAGGCCGCGGTCGATGCCGGAGACAGTTTCGACGCCCAGATCGTGCTGATGGCGCTACACGCCAAGCTGGTCAATACCGAGGTCGTCGAACATTATGGGCTGAGCGCGGATTAACCTATTTTCAAAGGGGGGGCGTTCTCAGCCGCCCATGCCGTTGCGCGGCAGCTTGATCATGTCGCCGAAGCGGGCGCGCAGCCTGTCGTCGAGCGGCTTCGGCACATGGCGCGGGAAGCGTTCGGCGAGGATGCGCTTCTTCTCGACGATCGCCCGCTGCAATATGTCGGGTCGGCCCTTCTCGTTCCATTCCTTCGGCGAAAACCGGTCGCCGACGGCGGGGTAGAAATATTCGGTCTGCATCAGCTTCAGCGTCTGCTCGTTGCCGAGATAGTGGCCCGGGCCTTTCAGGCAGACATCAGCAATGGTGTCGATCGACAGCGCGTCGTCCGTCACCTCGATGCCGCGCACGCAGCGCAGGCAATGGCCCAGCATGTCGTTGTCGATGATCAGGCTTTCCAGGCAGAAGCCGAGCAGGGACGCATGCATGCCGGCCGATTCGTAGACCAGGTTGAGGCCGGAAAGGCCGGCCATCACATTGGTAATGCCTTTTTCATAGCCGGACTGGATGTCGGGCAGTTTCGAATCCGTCATGCCTGCGGCCGAACCGCCTGGCAGGTCGTAGAACTGCGCCATCTGCGCGCAGGCCGCGGTCAGCACCGCCTGTTCGGCCGAGCCGCCGGACATGGCGCCGGTGCGCAGATCCGACACGAACGGCCAGGTACCGAAGATCGCCGGATGGCCCGGCTTGATGGTGTTGACATAGACAAGGCCGGCCAGCACTTCGGCCACGGCTTGCACCACCGCACCCGCGATCGCCGCCGGAGCGGTGGCCCCGGCCTGTCCGGCCGAAAGCAGCAGGATCGGGATGCCGCCTTCGACGCAGGCCTCGAGCACGCCGCAGGCGTCCTCGGCGAATTTCATCGGCGGCACGACGAAACAGTTGGAGTTCGACACGAACGGCCGGGCCCGGAAATTCTCCTCGCCGCCGGCGATCGCGTAGAGCATTTCGAGCGCCGGTTGCACGTTCTCCCGCACCGTGAAGGACGTGCCGACATGCTTGGACGTGCCCATCACGCAGGCATAGAGCGTGTTGAAGTCCATTTCGAGCGGATCGGGAATATCGCGCGGCACCATGGGCCGCTGGAAGAAATGGATGTTATCGAGCCCGTCGACGATGCGCGCGGCATCATAGATGTCCTGCAGCAAGGATTCGCGATACTCGCGCTTCTCGACGTCGACAAGATGCACGGCAGCACCCGCCGTGCCGTAATGCACGCGCTTGCCCTGGATCACCATGTCGTGCTTCGGGTCCTGGCCGTGCAGCGTGAAATGCCGCGCCGCCCGCTTGATCGTGTCGAGCACCAGTGCGCGCGGGAAACGGATACGGCCGTCGTCGCCATGGCTGGCGCCGGCCTTGGTCAGCGCCTCGATGCAGGACGGGATTGCGTTGGCGAAGCCGACCGTCTCCAGCAGGGTCAGCACCGCTTCGTGGATGCGCTCGCAATCAGTGCCGCGCAGGGGGCCATAGCTCCCCCCCTCAAGGCCGGCGCGAACCGGCCTGATGTCGTCGGCGAGCGGCGCCGCCCGCATGGCGCGACGCGCTTCGCGTCCGCCGGAGCGGCGCGAACGCTGGTCGGCCGCTTCCTGCTTTTCGACAGCCACTGACATGGAAGCACTCCACCTTTTCTCGGAAGCAGGGCGGCGGTTGGTCCACCATCGGCTGCTTCGTCCCCTTTAGGCCTCGACTATGCCGCCGGCATTGGCACAGCCTATGAGCCAGCCGGTCCGGTTGCATATGCCAGTGCTAAAGAAGCAGGAGCCGCTGTTGCGCGGCTCCCGGGAGGTGGTCAGGCCCAGGTGATCAGGCGGCGGCCGGCCTGCGGCCCGCGGCGGTTGCAAGTTCGCGGATACCGGGCTCGATATGCTGCAGCGCGATCGAGGAGATGCCCAAGCGCATGAAACGCGAAGGCTTTTCGGTGCGGTCGAAGAAGCGGTCGCCTGGTTCGATGATGACGCTGCGCGAGGCGGCGGCCTCGGCCAGTCCGCGGGAATCGGTGCCGCGCGGTCCCTCCAGCCACAGCGACGTGCCGCCGGCCGAGTCGGTCGAACGCCACTCGGGCAGGAAAGCGGAAATCGCATGGACCAGGCGCTTGCGCCGCTCGTCGAAGGCGCTCGACAGCCGCCGCACCAGCGCTTCGTGGTGGCCGAGCGACAGGAACAGCGCGACCGCGCGCTGGTTGTTGGCCGGCGGATGGCGCAGCATGAAGCGGCGCAGCGCCCTGAGTTCGGCGATTAGTCCAGCCGAGGCCACGATGTAGCCAAGCCGCAGGCCCGGAGCCAGCGTCTTCGACATCGAGCCGACATAGATCACGCGGCCGGAGCGGTCGAGGCTCTTCAAGGCTTGCTGCGGCGCCTCGTCGAGAAGCTGGCTGTCATAGCCGTCCTCGATGATGATCTGGTTGTAGCGGTTGGCGCGCGCCAGAAGGTCCTGCCGGCGTTCCGCCGACAGCGGCACCATGGTCGGGCAATGATGGCTGGGCGTGACGAAGACAAAGCCGGAATCGTTGGGAATCGAAGAGGTTACGATGCCGGACTGGTCGACCGGCACCGGCTGGATGTCGGCGCCGGCGAGCCGGAAGATCGAGCGTGCGTCGGGGTAGCCCGGATCCTCCATCGCCACCTTCGAGCCCTTGGTCATCAAAAGCGTCGCCAGCATGTAGAGCGCGTTCTGGGCGCCCAGCGTGACGATGATCTCGTCGGGGTTGGCGAAGATGCCGCGCCTGGGCAGCAGCCGCGCCTGGATCTGCTCGATCAGCAGCGGATCGTCGCGATCGACCATGTCGGAGGCCCAGTTGCGGATCTCCAGCACGGCAAGCGCCATGCGGTTGCACTCGCGCCACTCGGCGGTCGGGAACAGCGCCGGATCGAACTGGCCATAGACGAAGGGGTAGGACGACTTGATCCAGTTCTCGTGCTTGGCTGGCGGCGGCATGTCGCTGGCCGCGATCTGCCGGCGTGCCTTCCAGTCGATCTCGTTGGCCTGGTCGGGCGCCTTCTGGTGCGGCTTGGCCGGCGTCGCCAAAACGTCGGGATTGACGAAATGGCCGCGCCGCTCGCGCGCCACCAGGAAGCCCTGGTCGACCAGTTGCTGGAAGGCCAGCACCACGGTTCCGCGCGCCACGCCGAGTTTTTCGGCCAATATCCGGCATGACGGAAGCGGCATCGAAGCGGCGATCTGGCGGTCGAGAATAGCGGCCACGATCGCCTGGCGGATCTGTGCCTGCAAAGTCTGGCCGGATTCGGCCGAAATCCGGAACAGGCCGGACCATATGGCCGTGTCGTTGCGCTGTGGCATGGGAAATGTTCCTCGATGGCCAGCTTTTTTCGTTTGGCTGGACCAGTCGAATGTAACGGTGGCACAAGGGGTTGCGCCAATCAATTTTTCTGATCTTTGGGATTTATGCCAGTGATCTTTCGGCCTTCGCATCCCGTGTAACGCAGTGCGTCATCGCCGCGTATTGACCGGACGGAATTCGGCTCAATAGTTTGGCGCGACGACACGCGCCGGAAACATCCGGTCTGCTAAGATAATTTAACAGTCCCAGGAGCCCGCCGGTGGATCAGTCAGCCTTCCAAAAACAGCTTGCCGCCTTGCGCGACCATCGCGCCGCGGCAGCCGGCGATATGCGCCAGGCCTTCGCCGCCGATCCGCAGCGGTTCAAGACGTTCTCCGCCAGCGACGGCGACCTGTTGCTCGACTGGTCGAAATGCGCCGTCGATGCGCGCACGATGGACCTGCTGGAGAATCTGGCTGACGCCGCCGATCTCGAAGGCCGCCGCGCCGCCATGTTCGCCGGCAAGAAGATCAACGTTACAGAGGGCCGCGCTGTTCTGCACACCGCCCTGCGCAACCTGACCGGCAAGGGCATCATGCTCGACGGGCAGGATGTGAAGGCGGAGGTCATTGCCGTATTGGACGCGATGGGCGCCTTCGCCGACGCGGTGCGTTCCGGCAAGGCGACAGGCGCCACCGGCAAGAAGATCACCGACATCGTCAATATCGGCATCGGCGGCTCCGATCTCGGCCCGGCCATGGCGACGTTGGCGCTGGCGCCCTATCATGACGGTCCGCGCGCGCACTATGTCTCCAACATCGACGGCGCCCATATCCACGACACGCTGAAGGGCCTTTCCGCCGAGAGCACGCTTTTTATCGTCGCCTCCAAGACCTTCACCACGGTCGAAACGATGACCAATGCGCAGACGGCGCGCGACTGGGTCCAGAAGGCGCTCGGCAAGGAAGCGATCGGCAAGCACTTCGCCGCTGTCTCGACGGCACTCGACCTGGTGGCGAAGTTCGGCATCGAGCCGGACCGCGTCTTCGGCTTCTGGGATTGGGTCGGCGGCCGCTATTCTGTGTGGGGCGCCATCGGCCTTCCCGTGATGATCGCCATTGGTCCACGCGATTTCCGCGCCTTCCTCGATGGCGCGCACGAAATGGACGAACACTTCCGCACAGCGCCGCTGGCCAAAAACCTGCCGGTGCTGCTTGGCCTTGTCGGCTGGTGGCATCGCGTCGTTTGCAAATACCCGGCCCGCGCGGTCATCCCCTATGACCAGCGCCTGTCCAGGCTGCCGGCCTATCTCCAGCAGCTCGACATGGAATCGAACGGCAAGAGCGTCACCCTGGACGGCGGCCCCGTGGCGACGCCGACCGGGCCGCTGGTCTGGGGCGAGCCCGGCACCAACGGCCAGCATGCGTTCTTCCAGCTCCTGCACCAGGGAACCG
The DNA here is from genome assembly GCF_006440835.1 of Mesorhizobium sp. B2-5-11. Lineage (NCBI taxonomy): Bacteria > Pseudomonadati > Pseudomonadota > Alphaproteobacteria > Hyphomicrobiales > Phyllobacteriaceae > Mesorhizobium > Mesorhizobium sp. B2-5-11. The sequence goes on along the minus strand of NZ_VFUK01000006.1, from coordinate 218,343 downwards.
ATTTCATTCCGGTCGAATTCCTCGCCGCGGCGAACGGCCACGAGCCGGAGCTGAAGCACCATCACGACCTGCTGCTCGCCAACTGCCTGGCGCAGTCGGAAGCCTTTATGAGGGGCCGCACGCTGGAGGAAGCGCGCGCGCAGATGCTGTCCAAGGGCATGAAGCCGGCCGATGTCGATCGCATTGCCCCGCACCGCGTCTTCTCCGGCAACCGGCCCTCGGTGACCATTCTTTATCGCAAGCTCGACCCGCGCACGCTCGGCCGCCTGATCGCTCTCTACGAACACCGCGTCTTCGTCGAGGGAACGCTGTTCGACATCAACTCCTTCGACCAGTGGGGCGTCGAGCTCGGCAAGGAACTGGCCACCGGCCTTCTGCCAGTCGTGGAAGGCAAGGAAAGTGCCGCAAAGCGGGATGCCTCGACCGCCGGCCTGGTGGAACACATCCACCAATTGCGTGGTTCGGAGTGACTGAGTTGGCAGACATCAAGGGAATATTGTTCGACAAGGACGGAACGCTTGTCGACTTCAATGCGACCTGGCTCGGGGTTGCCGACTTCATGGCCATGGACGCCTCCGAAGGCGACCGCTGGAAGGCCGACAGGCTGCTTGCGGCCGCGGGCTTCGATTTCGCCAACAGGCGCTTCAAGCCCGACTCCATCTTTGCCTCCGGCACCAATCTCGACGTCGTCGAATTGTGGTTTCCGCGCCTGTCCGATGAAGACCAGATGCTGGCCGTCGCCCGCTTCAACCAGATCACCTCGGTGCAGGGCTCGGCGATGGCGGTGGCTCTGCCGGGCATCGTCGAAACGCTCGGCACCTTGCACGCAAGGTCCTATCGGCTCGGCGTCGCCACCAACGATTCGACCAGCGGCGCGGAAAAAACGCTGGTAACGCTCGGCGTCGCGCAGCTGTTCGACGCCGCCTACGGCTATGACGCGGTGGCCAATCCCAAGCCGGCGCCGGATACGATCCAGGCCTTCTGCGATCTCACCGGCCTGAAGCCGACGCAGGTCGCCATGATCGGCGATAACCGCCACGATCTCGAAATGGCTCGTGCCGGCGGCTGCGGCCTGGCGGTCGGCGTGCTCTCGGGCACCGGCACGCGTGAATCTCTGGCCGGAATTGCCGACGTGATCCTGGATTCGGTTGTCGACCTGCCGGATTTCCTTTCAGCGCGGGTCAAGGAGACGATCTGATCTCGTCGCTAGCGGCGTCTCGGCTTCGAAGGAAAAGACGCCGCTCGGCCTGCTTGCGGCGCCCTTCGCGTCGCCGAATCCGGCACCTGATATTCGGCGAGCAGCCTGAGCCGCGACAATGGTAGATCGGCGCGGCGCGGGTCGCCGATCAGGACCTCGACGCCAGCGGCAAGGCAGCGGTCGAGGAAGGGGATCATGCGTTGGGTGACATCGGGTCCGTAGAACACGTCGCCAGCCAGCACAAGGTCGACCGCTGGTGGCGGACCGGTGGTAATGTCTTTGCAGATCACCGAGATCGTGACGCCGTTGTCTTTTGCATTGAGACCGAGCGCGGCGACGCCGTTTCGGTCGATCTCGGCGGCGATCACTTCGCGGGCCCCGGCCTTCGCGGCAGCGATGCCGACAATGCCGGAACCGGCACCAAGGTCGAGCACGCGGCGTCCCCCCACGGTCATCGGATGGTCGAGGACATAGCGCGCGAGCACGGTGCCGCCGGCCCATGCGTAGGCCCAGTAGGGCGGTTGTGGCTCCGGTGCATCTTCCGCATCGCCTTCGGGCTCGACGAGCCGTCTCAATCCGCTGCTGGGGTGCGCCGTGTAAAACCGGATTTCTGGAAGCGCAGGCGCAGGGACAAGGCGCATGTTGGCCTTGATGAACTCGGCCGGGTCGAGGCGCTGGCGCCGGTCCGGCGCATCGTCGCCGGCAAGATCGTGGTCCAAGCCGGCTCCTATTCGCGCAATGCGCGCCGCAGGATCTTTCCGACCGGCGTCTTCGGCAGTTCTGTCCTGAATTCGATGTATCTGGGCCGCTTGTAGCCGGTCAGGTTCTCACGGCAATAGGCGGTGATGGCCTCGGCGGTCAGCGCCTGGTCCTTCTTGACGATGAACAGTTTCGGCACTTCGCCCGAATGCTCGTCCGGCACGCCGATTGCCGCCACTTCGAGCACGCCGGGATGCAGCGCCACGACTTCCTCGAGCTCGGTCGGATAGACGTTGAAGCCGGAAACGAGGATCATGTCCTTCTTGCGGTCGACGATCTTGGTGTAGCCGCGCTCGTCCATGAAGCCCATGTCGCCCGACTTGAAGAAGCCGTCCTTGGTCATCACCTTGGCGGTCTCGTCAGGCCGGTTCCAGTAGCCCGCCATCACCTGCGGCCCCTTGATGCAGATTTCGCCGACCTCGCCGAGCGGCAAATTGTTGTCCTCCTCGTCGCGGATGGCGATCTCGGTAGACGGCAGCGGCAGGCCGATCGTGCCGGTGAATTCGCCGGAGCTGAACTTGTTGGCCGTTGCCACGGGCGACGTCTCCGACAGGCCGTAGCCTTCACTGACCGGGCAGCCCGTCAGCGCCTTCCAGCGCTCGGCGACGCCCTTCTGCACCGCCATGCCGCCGCCCAGCGTCAGGAGCAGCGGCTTGAAGTCGAGCTTGCGGAAATCCTCATTGTTGAGCAGCGCGTTGAACAGCGTGTTGAGGCCTGGAAAGATATGGATCGGATACTTGCCCATTTCCTTGACGAAGCCGGGGATGTCGCGCGGGTTGGGGATCAGTATGTTCTGTCCACCCATTTGCATGCCCATCAGCGCATTCACGGTCAGCGCGAAGATATGATAGAGCGGCAGTGCGCAGATGAGGTTGAGATGGGCGGGTTTTGGCTTGACCGTGTAAGCGTCCTGCAGCCACAGCGAATTCTGCGCGACATTGGCCAGCACGTTGCTGTGCAGCAGGATAGCACCCTTCGAGATTCCCGTAGTGCCGCCGGTATATTGCAGGAACGCGATATCGTCGGCCGCCACCTTGGCCGGCTTGAAACCCATGCCGCTGCCCACCTTCAGCGCCGCGTTGAACTTGACATGGCCGGGCAATGACCAGGCCGGCACCATCTTCTTGACGCGGCGCACCACCAGATTGACGATGCTTCCCTTGAGCCCGCCGAGCATGTCGCCCATGGCCGCGACGACGACGTGCTTGACCGACGTCCTGGCGATCACCGCTTGCAAGGTGCTGGCGAAGTTCTCCAGGATGATGATCGCTTGTGCCCCGGAATCCTTGAGCTGGTGTTCCAGCTCGCGCGGCGTGTAGAGAGGGTTGACGTTGACCACCGTGTAGCCGGCGCGCGCCACCGCCATCATCGCCACCGGATATTGCAGCACGTTCGGCATCATCAGGGCGACGCGTGCGCCTTTGGGCAACCCGGTCGATTGCAGGTAGGCGCCGAACGCCGCCGAAAGCCGTTCGAGTTCCGCATAGGTGATCGACTTGCCCATGCAGGTGAAGGCCGGCTGGCCGGCAAATTGCTTGCAGGCGGCAACGAGGAAATCGCCGATGGAGCTGTAGGGCAGGGCGCCGATCTCGGCCGGCATGTTCTCCGGGTAGCTTTCCAGCCAGGGCTTTTCCGGCAAGCCTGCGGCAAGGGCGGTGAGCGCTTTCGGCAATCGCTTGGCGGCCGCCGGTCTCGAGGCCGCCGGTGCCGGCTTGGCCACGGATGCGGCTTGTGCGGCCCCAGTCTTGCTAGTCCGGGTCGCCCCGGTCTTGCTCGCGCCAGTCTTCGTCGTCCCGGCCTTGGTCGAACTGGTCTTTGTCGTCCCGGTTTTAGCAGTTCCGGCCTTCGCCGACGTCTTTGCGGGGACGGCTTTGGCCGCCGGCTTCGCGGCCGGTTTGACAACAGCGTCCGCCTTGCCGGCGGAAGGTTTCCCTGCGACCTTTGCCTTTGTGCTCTTTGCGCCCTTTGCGTTCTTGGCGGAGGGCGTTGGCTGCTTGTCGGCGCCCGCGGCCGGCTTCAGGGTCGCCTTGGCCGTCTTCGGCGGAGCCGTCCTGTTCGATGCTTTTGCCAACCGTCCCTCCCTGTTTTGTTCGCCCCTGCCGCGCTCGCCTCCTGCTAAGAGAGGCGTCCCCCGCTGCCGACGGTGCCTTGTCTATGTATGGCCTCTATCGGCGGGCGTGCAAGCCTTGCCCCAGCGGCAAGCCGTCGAAAGATTTGCCGCCGAAAATCTTTCCCGCCACGGGCGCAGCGGCCCTGCATCGTCCGGCATCCCCGGTCATATGAAAGCGGGCGCGACGTTGATCTCGTAAGATTGGTGATCAATAAAAAAATGCGGTCGTTAATAATGTTGTGAATAGAAAAAAATACTGAATTTTTCCATTTTTTTGCGGAGAGGAGGATTTTTTTCCCGCTTACCATGGGGTAGGCAAACTGGGTGTTCCAAAGCCGGAGAAACGGTGCTTATATGCGCGCTTCGCGAGCCTGATAGAGGGGCTTGGAAAAACATCAGGGAGTGCTCAATGAGGAAGAAACTGACTTTTGCAGCCGCGTTGCTGGCTGCAAGCGTCCTGGGCGGCGTGGCCAACGCAAAAACCTTGGTCTACTGCGCCGAAGCTTCGCCGGAAGGCTTTGACCCGGCGCCCTACACCGCGGGACAGACGTTCGATGCGTCTTCGCGTACGGTCTTCAACCGCCTCGTCGAATTCGATCATGGCAAGACAACGGTCTCGCCGGGCCTGGCCGAAAGCTGGTCCATTTCCGACGATGGCAAGGAATACACGTTCAAGCTTCGCAAGGGTGTGAAGTTCGCCGCTACCGACTATTTCACCCCGACGCGCGACTTCAACGCCGACGACGTGGTGTTCTCGTTCCAGCGTCAGGTCGACAAGAACGGCCCCTGGTTCCAGTACATACCGGGCATTGCCTACCAGTATTACAATGACCAGTTCGGCGACAACATCACCAAGGTCGAGAAGGTCGACGACCTGACGGTGAAGTTCACCCTCAAGGAGCCGGCGATCACTTTGATCCCGACGCTGGGCATGGACTTCGCCTCAATCGTTTCCAAGGAATATGCCGACAAGCTGCAGGCGGACAAGACGCCTGAACTGTTCAACCAGAAGCCGATTGGCACCGGCCCGTTCATCTTCGTCGATTACCAGACCGACGCTGCCATCCGCTACAAGGCCAACCCCGACTATTGGGGCGGCAAGCAGAAGATCGACGACCTTGTCTTCGCCATCACCACCGATCCGGCGGTCCGTGCGCAGAAGCTGAAGGCCGGCGAGTGCAATATCATGTCCTACCCGGCGCCGGCCGACATCGCCGGCCTGCAGGCCGATCCGAACCTGAAGGTCGACGAGCAGGAAGGCCTCAATGTCGGTGCGCTGATGTACAACACCCAGCAGAAGCCGTTCGACGACGTGCGCGTGCGCAAGGCGCTCAACATGGCCATCAACAAGAAGGCTATCATCGACGCGGTCTTCCAGGGCGCCGGCCAGGTGGCCGTCAACCCGATCCCGCCGACCATGTGGTCCTACAACAAGGACGTGAAGGACGATCCGTACGATCCGGATGCGGCCAAGAAGATGCTCGAAGAGGCCGGCGTCAAGGACCTCAAGATGAATGTCTGGGCCATGCCTGTGTCGCGCCCCTACATGCCGAACGCGCGCCGCACCGCCGAGCTGATCCAGGCCGACTTCGCCAAGGTCGGCGTCACAGTCAACATCGTCAGCTACGATTGGGGTGAATACCTCAAGCGCGCTTCGGCGGTCGATCACGACGGCGCCGTCATCGTCGGCTGGACCGGTGACAATGGCGATCCGGACAACTTCCTCGGTGTGCTCTTGAGCTGCGCTTCCGTCGGTTCGAACAACCGCGCGGAATGGTGCAACAAGGACTTCGATGCGCTCATCAACAAGGCCAAGACGGTTTCCGACCAGGCCGAGCGCACCAAGCTCTACGAACAGGCGCAGGTCATCTTCAAGGAACAGGCACCGTGGGCGACGCTCGCACACTCCAAGGTGTTCATGCCGATGCAGAAGACCGTCTCCGGCTTTGCGATGGATCCGCTCGGCATCCATCGCTTCGACGGCGTCGATATCGCCGAATAAGGTTCGCGAAACGGGGCGGCGCCACAGCGCCGTCCCACCTCGCCCGCCATGCTGCGTTATATCCTCGGCAAGCTCGCCCTCATCGTCCCGACCTTCATCGGGATAACCATCCTCGCCTTCGGCTTCGTGCGCATCCTGCCCGGTGATCCGGTGCTGGTGCTCGCGGGCGAACGCGGCCTGTCGCCCGAACGTCACGCTGCGCTGATGCACCAGTTCGGCTTCGACCTGCCGATCTGGCGACAGTACCTGACCTATCTGGCCAATATCCTCAGCGGTGATTTCGGCACCTCGTTTTCCACCAAGACGCCGGTGCTCAAGGATTTCCTGGTGCGGTTCCCGGCGACGGTCGAACTTGCCATCTTCGCCATGATCTTCGCCATCGTCATCGGCGTCGCCTTCGGCATCTTCGCCGCGATCCGCCGCGGCTCCTGGTTCGACCAACTGACCATGGGAACGGCGCTGGCAGGCTATTCCATGCCGATCTTCTGGTGGGGGCTGCTGCTGATCATCGTGTTCTCCGGCATGCTGCACTGGACACCGGTTTCCGGCCGCATCGACCTTCTCTATTTCTTCAAGCCGGTAACCGGCTTCATGACCATCGATTCCCTGATCTCCGGACAGAAGGGTGCATTCCGCTCGGCCCTGTCGCACCTCGTCCTGCCCACCATCGTGCTCGGCACCATTCCGCTTGCCGTCATCGCCAGGCAGACGCGGTCGGCCATGCTCGAGGTCCTCGGCGAGGACTATGTGCGCACCGCGCGCGCCAAGGGCCTGGCGCCTCGCCGCGTCATCGGGCTGCACGCTTTCCGCAATGCGCTGATCCCGGTCGTCACCACCATTGGCCTGCAGGTCGGCACGCTCCTGACCGGCGCCATCCTGACCGAGAGCATTTTTTCGTGGCCAGGCATCGGCAAATGGATGATCGACGCTATTTCCAAGCGCGACTATTTCACCGTGCAAGGCGGGTTGCTTTTGATCGCGCTCATCGTCATGTCGGTGAACCTCATCGTCGACGTGCTCTATGCCGTCATCAACCCGCGTATCCGGGCGAATTGACATGACCAACGAAGGCCCTGCCACAATCGAAGCCGCGACCGTCGTCAGGCCGCAGGACGCCCGGCTGCAGATGTTCGCCGAGTTCTGGCACTATTTCTCGATCAACAAGGGCGCGGTGATCGGCCTCTTCGTCTTCGCGCTGCTGATCCTGATCGCCGTCTTCGCGCCGCTGCTCGCCCCGCATTCGCCGGACGACCAGTTCCGCGACTTCTTCCTGACGCCGCCGGCCTGGCAGGCGGGCGGCAACGCCCAGTTCCTGCTCGGTACCGACGCCGTCGGCCGCGACATTCTCTCGCGCCTGATCTACGGCTCGCGCTTCTCGCTCGCCATCGGCTTCGTCGTCGTCACCACGGCGCTGATCTCCGGCGTCATCCTCGGCCTGCTCGCCGGCTACTGCCGCGGCTGGGTGGATACGCTCATCATGCGCATCATGGACATCATCCTGGCCTTCCCGTCGCTGCTGCTGGCGCTGGTGCTGGTCGCCGTTCTCGGACCTGGGCTGGTCAACGCCATGATCGCCATTGCCTTCGTGCTGCAGCCGCACTTCGCCCGGCTCACCCGCGCCGCCGTGATGGCGGAGAAGAACCGCGAATATGTCATCTCGGCCAAGGTCGCGGGCGCCAGCCATTTCAGGCTGATGCTGGTCACCATCCTGCCCAACTGCATCGCGCCGCTGATCGTGCAGGCGACGCTGTCCTTCTCCAACGCCATCCTCGAGGCCGCGGCGCTGGGCTTCCTCGGCATGGGCGCGCAGCCGCCGACCCCGGAATGGGGCACGATGCTGGCCGAAGCACGCGAGTTCATCCTGCGCGCCTGGTGGGTGGTGACCTTCCCGGGCCTGGCCATCCTGATCACCGTCTTTGCCATCAACCTGATCGGCGACGGCCTGCGCGACGCGCTCGACCCCAAGCTGAAGAGGTCGTGAGCATGTCCCTGCTCGAGATCAAGAATCTCACCGTTTCCTTCGACACCGCCGCCGGTCCGTTCATGGCCGTGCAGGGCATCGACCTGTCGATCGAGCCGCGCGAAGTGCTGGCGATCGTCGGCGAATCCGGTTCCGGCAAATCGGTGGCGATGCTGGCGGTGATGGGGCTGCTGCCCAACACCGCGACCGTCAAGGCCGACCGCATGGCCTTCGACGGCGTCGATCTGCTGAAGCTCAGCCCGTCCGAGCGGCGCAAGATCGTCGGCAAGGATATCTCCATGATCTTCCAGGAGCCGATCGCCAGCCTCAACCCGTGCTTCACCGCCGGCTTCCAGATCGAGGAGGTGCTGCGCTTCCATATGGGCATGGACCGCGCCCAGCGCCGCGCGCGCGCCATCGAATTGATGAAGCTCGTCGGCATTGCCGATCCGGAAGAACGGCTGAGCTCGTTTCCGCACCAGATGTCGGGCGGCCAGTGCCAGCGCGTCATGATCGCCATCGCCATCGCCTGCAATCCGAAGCTCTTGATCGCGGACGAGCCGACCACCGCGCTCGATGTCACCATCCAGAAGCAGATCCTTGATCTCCTGGTTTCGCTGCAGGCCAAATACGGCATGGGCCTGATCATGATCACCCACAATATGGGCGTGGTGGCCGAGACCGCCGACCGCGTCATCGTCCAGTACAAGGGCCGCAAGATGGAAGAGGCCGACGTGCTGTCGCTGTTCGAGAGCCCGAAAAGCAACTACACGCGCGCGCTGCTGTCGGCGCTGCCGGAGAACGCGGTCGGCGACCGGCTGCCGACCGTTTCCGACATGCTGTTCGAGCCGGCGCCCTCGGCCGCGGGAGCCTCCGCATGAGCACCACCGTCCTCGAAGGCAAGAACATCGTTCGCGACTACCATATCGGCGGCGGCCTGTTCAGCGGGCCGCGCACGGTGCACGCGGTCAAGGGCGTCTCGTTCACCGTGGACAAGGGCAAGACGCTCGCCATCGTCGGCGAAAGCGGCTGCGGCAAGTCCACGCTCGCCCGCATCATCACGCTCATCGATCCGGCGACATCGGGCGAACTGTTCATCGACGGCAACAAGGTCGACATCGCCAGGGGCGGATTGACCAGGGAGATGCGCCGCAAGGTGCAGATCGTCTTCCAGAACCCCTACGGATCGCTCAACCCGCGCCAGAAGATCGGCGACGTGCTGGGCGAGCCGCTGCTGATCAACACCGACAAGACGGCCGCCGAGCGGCGCGACCTCGCCATGAAGATGCTGAAGAAGGTCGGCCTCGGTCACGAGCACTACAACCGCTATCCGCACATGTTCTCGGGCGGCCAGCGCCAGCGCATCGCCATCGCCCGTGCGCTGATGCTGAACCCGAGCCTTCTGGTGCTGGACGAGCCGGTCTCGGCGCTCGATCTTTCGGTGCAGGCACAGGTGCTCAACCTGCTCGCCGACCTGCAGGACGAATTCCAGCTGACCTATGTCTTCATCAGCCACGATCTCTCCGTGGTGCGCTACATCGCCGACGACGTGATGGTGATGTATTTCGGCGAGGCGGTCGAATACGGCTCGCGCGACGAGGTCTTTTCAGACCCCAAGCACAGCTACACCAGGACGCTGTTCGCCGCCACGCCGCGCGCCGATGTCGCCAGCATCAAGGCGAGGCTGGCGAAGAAGAAAGCGGCGTGACTCCAATTCGTCATCCTAGGGCGGAGCGCCGCAACGCGGTGCGGAGACCCTAGGATCCATGCCGTTATCTCAGCCGAAAAGCGCTGCGGAGCAGGTTGTGCACCGTGGTAATGCTCGCATATCACGGCATGAATCCTCGGGTCTGCGCCGCGTCGCTCCGCTCCTTGCTCCGCCCGTGGATGACGAAACGGAGGCAGTCACGCCTCCGGTTTCTCTCGCGAAAAGGGTCGAGCGCTACGACAGCTTCGCGATGACAGCCCGCAGCGCTTCACCGAAACGCCTGACTTCCTCGACCGTATTGTAGTGCACCAGCGAGGCGCGGATGGCGCCGCTGTCCATCGACAGGTTGAGGCGCTTCATCAGGCGCGGGGCGTACATGTGGCCGTCGCGAATGCCGATCTGCATCTCGGCCATTTCCTCGACGATCCGCTGCGGCGACAATTTGCCGATGTTGAAACAGAAGGTCGGCACGCGTTCGTTGATCCGGGCCTCCTCGGAAACGCCGTAGATTGTTGCCCCGCAGCTCTTCAGCACAGCCAGCATCTCGCGCGCCAGCACCAACTCGTAGTCGCGGATGGCGCCCATGCCGGCGACGATGTTTTCGCGCCGCGAGCGGTTGTTGGACGGAGCAAGATTGCGGCCGATGAGCTCGAGATACTGCACGGCCGCATCCATGCCCGACACGTTCTCGTAAATGAAGGTGCCGGCCTCGACCTTGTAGGGCGGCTCGTCGGGGATGAAGTCCTCGCGGAAGGTCGGCAGTCGCTTCAGCGTTTCGAAGCGGCCCCACAGGAAACCCATATGCGGCGAGAAATTCTTGTAGCCGGAACAGACGAGATAGTCGCAATCCCATGCCTGGACGTCGATCAGCCCATGCGGCCCGTAATGCACGCAGTCGAGGAACACTTCGGCGCCGGCGGCGTGCGCGATCCCTGCCACCGAAGCGACGTCGACGATCGAGCCGATGGAATGCGCCGTCACCGTGCAGGCGACAAGCCGGGTACGATCGGAAACAAGCGGGCGCAGATCGTCGATATGCAGGTTGCCGTCCTCGCGCATGCGCCACCACTTGAACTTGGCGCCGGCGGATTCGAGTGCCAGCCATGTCGCGATGTTGGCGTCATGGTCCATGTCGGTGACGACGATCTCGTCGCGCTCTCCAAGCATCTGGCCGATGCCGAGGCTGACTAGGCGGATGAACGAGGTGGCGTTCATGCCGAAGCAGATCTCGGATGGGCTGTAGGCATTGATCAGCAGTGCCACGCTTGTCCGCGCATCGGCGACCGATTGGTCAACGGTGACGCTGCGGCCATAGCGGCCGCCGCGCTGCACATTGTGCGATACCAGATGGTTGGTCACCGCATCGAGCACGCTCTGCGGAATCTGCGCGCCGGCGGCGTTGTCCAGGAAGATGAAGTCGCCTGCCCGCTGCAAGGCCGGAAACATCGCCCGGATTCTTTCAACAGGGAATGCGCCGGAAGTGCCGGTCGCATTGGCGGCTTGATGCTTGTTCATGGTCGTCTCCTGCGAAGTGCTCGGTAGAGGGGAAGTTGAAGGCGCGGTCAGCGCGTCTTCTCGGTTTTGAAACGGCCTTCAAGCAGGCTGACGAGGCGAACCATCGGCCACAGGAAGATGAGATAGACCAGGGCTGCGCCGATCAGCGGCGAGGGGTTGGCGTAGAGCGACTGCGCATTGGTCGCTTCTTTCAAAAGTTCCGGCAGCGCCACGGTGGAGGCGAGCGAGGTGTCCTTGAACATCGAGACGCAGTTGCTGGTCATCGGCGGGATGACCACGCGCACCGCCTGCGGCAGCACCACCTTGCGCAAGGTCAAAAGGAACGGCAGGCCGAGCGCCTGCGACGCCTCGAACTGGCCGCGCGGAATGCTTTCGATGCCGGAGCGGAACACTTCCGCCGAATAGGCCGACATGATGATGGCGAAGGCCGTCACGGCGGAAGCCCAGGACGACAGGCGGATGCCGAGGAAGGGCAGCGCATAGTAGATCAGGATCAGCACCACCAGCACCGGCAGCGCGCGGAAGATGTCGGTGTAGCCGACCGCCAGCCATCTGAGCGGCTTCGGCGCATAAAGCCGCAACAGGCTGATCACCAGGCCGATGGGGATGCCGATGCCGATGCTGAGCAGGCCGAGCAGCAGCGTGTTGAGAAAGCCGCGCAGCAGCGCCGGCAGACTGGACGCGATGACGTCGGCGTTGAAGAACGTATCGAGCAGCGACATGGGAGGCTTTCCCGAACCGTTTGGCGTCCCTTGACGCCGGAGCAGAGGTCCGGAACAGCGAAAGCGGTTTTGCCGCGCCGCGCTGGTTCCGGGAGACTATGTATCAAACGGAACGTGCCGGCCTTTCGAGCCGGCACGTTCTCCTTGGCGGCCGCCGCTCAGGCCTTCGGCACCGGCATTTCCTTGGCGGTCGAGGAATCGGCGGGCGCGTCGCTGCCGAACCACTTCTTGTGGATCGCGGCCAGCGTGCCGTCCTTCTTCATTGCCGTCAGCGCGTCGTTGAGCTTGCCGAGCAGCGGGTGGTCCTTGGTCATCATCAGCCCGTACTGTTCGCCGGTCTTGATGCGTTCCTTGACGGTGAGATCCTTCATCTTGGTGAAGGAGTACTGCATGCCCGGAATGTCGCTGACAGCCGCGTCGATGCGCCCGGCGCTGAGGTCGAGCAAAAGGTTCTGCTGTGTGTCATAGCCCTTTACGTCGCTGAGGCCATCGGCCTCCTGATGCGCCTTGACCCAGGTCTCGCCGGTCGAGCCGGACAGCACGCCGACGATCTTGCCCTTGAGGTCGGCCTCGGCCTTGATCGGGCTGTCGGTCTTGGTGGCGATGCCCATGTCGGAATCATAGTAAGGCTGCGTGAACGACTGCGACTTCAGCCGCTCCGGCGTGATGGTGATCGACGAGATGGCGACATCGATGCGCTTCGAGGTGGTGGCGGCGAACAGCGCCTGGAAGCCGAGATCGGCGATGTCGGTGGTCATGCCGACGCGCTTTGCCGCTTCGTTGACGATGTCGACTTCAAAGCCCTCGAAAGTGCCGCTCTCGTTCTTGTACTCGAACGGAGGGTTGGTCGGGTAGGCGCCGACATTGAGCACATCGGCGGCATAGGCGGTTGCCGGTCCGGCGGCGATGCCGATGGCGGCCGCGAGGAGGATGAGATTGCGACGGGTCAGGCTCATTGTTGGTCCCTCTGGGGTGTTCCCTCTGGTTGTTGATCGGGCGGGCTGATGCCCGCACGGTTTCTTGCCGCCCCACCTCCCAGCGGGGCGTCAATTCATGCTCGCCGCCATACGGTCGGGCGCTGTCCGGTCGCGGCAGACGCACATGGGCGGGAAGGCAAGGTTGGCGATGCTCTCGGTATGCGGATCGCGGATCTGGCGCGCGCACGCCATCGCACGCATGGCGCGTGTCGGAGGATGACTGGGGGCAGCATGAACGACAACGACTGAAACCCTTTGATCCCACCCGATGCACCACGATGGATGTCCGGCAAGCCCGTCCGGAACGGCAGTCGCCATCGATCGAGGAATGCTTATCCAAACCGCGGCAGTTTTCAAGGCAAAAGTTTTAAGCTTAAAAAGTTGGCGGCGACGGCGCCTGGCAAACCTTTCGATAGCGCTAGCTGCGGCCGCTACCGCCCAGCTCAACATCCGCGCCGGCTTTGCCGGCGGCAGCGCCAGCCCCCAGAAACATCGTGTCGCTGGCCAGGATAAAGAAACTGGCGCCGAGTGTCGCCCATTGGGCGACATCCTGCGGCCTCGCGCAGAAGATCCCGGATGTCCTGCCATGCGCGATCGTCACATCGATGATCCTGTGTATCGCTTGCGCGAGCTTGTCGGCGCCTTTCGGGCCGATCGCATCGATCGATACGGAGAGATCGCCGGGCCCGACGAAGGTCACGTCGACACCCTCGACGGCGGCGATCGCCTCGATATTGGCCAGCCCTTCCGATGTCTCGACCTGAACCGCCACGACGATGCTGTCATTGGCCTGAGCGAGATATTCGGAGATGCGGTAGCCATAGCCGGCGGCCCGCCCGGGCCCGACGCCGCGCTCGCCGGTCGGCGGATAACGCGAGGCCTTCACCGCCGCCTGCGCCTGGGCAGCGGTCGAGACGCGCGGGACGAGCACGCCTTGCGCGCCGCTGTCCAATGCCGCGGCGATCGCTTCCGGTGCATGGCCGGGCACGCGCACAATGGCCGGCACGCGATGGATGTCGGCCGCGCGCACCATCGCCTCGATCATGTCGCGCGAAATCTGGGCATGTTCCCAATCGATGCAGAGGAAATCGAGACCGGACTGCGCCATCACCTCGACCGCAACGGGATGCGGAATGGCGGCAAAGGAACCGACGAGGCTTTCCCTACAGATGCATTTGTGGCGAAACCCGCTCATCGTTCCATCCCCTTGTTGTCGTGCCGGAATTCATATCCGCAAACAGCGGCGAGGCGAAGCTATTTCAGGCTTGAAATATTTTCGCGCGGGCCTAGCGTGTCGATCTCCCGCCGCGAGTTCCGGACATGATCAAAGCGCATCCCCTGCACGGCCCAAACAGACTGAAGCTCGGCGTCTTCTCGACCAATGCCGACGGCGGCCTTGCCATATCGGATGTGCCTGAACGCTGGACGGCAAGCTGGCACGACAATCTGACGGCGGCGCAGATCGCCGACCGCGCGGGGCTGGAATTCCTGCTGCCGATTGCGCGCTGGCGCGGCTTTGGTGGCCGCAACAGGGTGCGCGAATGGTCGTTCGAGACCTTCACCTGGGCGGCGGCGCTCAGTGTGGCCACCCAGCAGATCGGCCTGTTCATGACCGTGCATGTGCCCCTCGTGCATCCGCTGTACGCCGCCAAGGCGCTGGCGACGGTCGATCATATCAGCCAGGGCCGTGCCGGCCTCAACATCGTCTGCGGCTGGAACCCGAAGGAATTCGGCATGTTCGGCACGCCGCTGGTCGAGAAGGGGTATGATCAGGCCGCCGAATGGATCGAAATTCTGGAAAGGCTTTATGCGTCGGCTGAACCTCTCGACTATGAGGGCACTTATTATCGTCTCAAGGAAGCCGTGAGCCGGCCGGCCAGCCTGCAAGTTCCGCGACCAGTGACGATGAACGCGGCTTTCGGCGGTCCGGGCCGCGATTTCGCTGCCGCCAGATGTGACTATCTGTTCACGACCTTTTCCGAGATGGCCGATGCCGGCAAACATGTCGCCGATATCAGTGAGCGGGCCGACAAGGCTGGCCGCGAGGTCGGCGTCTACACCGTGGCGCATGTCGTCTGCCGGCCGACGATGGAGGAGGCGCAGGCCTATTACACACGCTATGCCGTCGATCTGGCCGACCGTGAGGCGGTCGATGCCCATATGGCCGGCAAAAAGGAATTCTCGCGGTCGCACGACCCGTATGCCTATGACCGCTATCGCCAGCGTTTCGCCGGCGGCGCCGGCACCTATCCCTTGGTCGGAACGCCCGAAACGATCGCAGCCGATATGGCCGCCATTGCCGGGCATGGCTACCAGGGCATTGCGCTGTCCTTCGTCAACTACACGCAGGAACTCCCCTATTTCTGCGATCACGTGCTGCCGCTGCTGGAGCAGGCCGGCCTTCGCGGAAAATAGTCTGGCCCATGCCTTCCTGATTTCTCATCCTGGGGTCTGCGCCGTATCGCTACGCTCCTTGCTGCACCCAGGATGACGAAGCGACGGCCGATTATTCCGGAATAACCGCGGTGGCCTGAATCTCCACCTTGGCTCGGTCCTCGACCAGTGCCATCACCTGCATCGCGGCCATCGCCGGGAAATGCCGGCCGATTACCTTGCGATAGGCCTCGCCTATACCCCTGAGATTGGCCAGATATTCAGCCTTGTCGGTGAAATACCACGTCATCGACGTGATGTGCCGCGGCTCAGCTCCGGCCTCCGCCAGCACCGCGACGATATTTTGAAGCGTCTGCCGCACCTGGCCGACGAAATCGTCGGTCTCGAACTGGCACTGGCCATTCCAGCCGACCTGTCCGCCGACGAACACGAGCCTGCCGCGCGCTGCAACGCCATTGGCATAGCCGACCGGTTTTGCCCAGCCTTCCGGCTGCAGGATCTCGTGCATTTCAACTCTCCAATATCGGTCCGCAATATCCGCGTTCGAAAACAGTCCAGTCCGACGACGCGCCCTGTTCAGGCAGCGCCCATCACCTGCCGCGCGATCACCACCTTCTGCACGTCGGAAGCACCCTCGTAGATGCGCAGCGCGCGGATCTCGCGATACAGGCTTTCGACGATGTGACCCTTGCGGACGCCGTCGCCGCCATGCAGTTGCACCGCTTTGTCGATCACCTCCTGCGCCTTGTCGGTGGCGAACAGTTTGGCCATCGCCGCCTCGCGCGTTACCCGCGCCGCGCCCATGTCCTTGGTCCAGGCGGCGCGGTAGACCAAAAGCGCCGCGGCATCGACGTCGAGCGCCATGTCGGCGATATGGCCCTGCACCATCTGCAGCTCGGCCATCGGCGCGCCGAACAGCTTGCGTTCGGCCACCCGCTTGATGCTTTCATCGAGTGCGCGGCGAGCAAAGCCGAGTGCCGCCGCGCCGACGGTCGAGCGGAACACGTCGAGCACCGACATGGCGATGCGAAAGCCGTCGCCCGGTTTGCCGATCAGCGCCGAGGCGGGCAGGCGGACCTGATCGAAAGACAGTCGTGCCAGCGGATGCGGCGCTATGACTTCCAGGCGCTCCGCGATGCCGAGGCCCTTGCTGTCCCCGGGCACGATGAAGGCTGATAGCCCCTTGGCGGCGGGTGCCTCGCCTGTGCGGGCAAAGACGACATAGAGATCGGCGATGCCGCCATTGGAGATCCAGGTCTTTTCGCCCGAAAGGACATAGCCGTCACCATCGCGGGTCGCTGTCATCTCCATATTGGCGACATCCGATCCCGAGCGCGGTTCCGACAGCGCAAAGGCGGAAATGACCTTGCCGGCGCGCGTCTTCGAAAGCCATTGCTGTTGTTCCGGCGTGCCGAACAGGCTGAGCGCTCCGGTGCCGAGCCCTTGCATGGCGAAGGCGAAATCGGCGAGCCCGTCATGCCGCGCCAGCGTCTCACGCGTGATGCACAAGGTGCGCACGTCGAGCGGTCCCGGATTGTCGGTGTCGAGCGCCGTCGGCTTCAGCCAGCCGTCCCGGCCGAGTTTTTGCACCAGCTCGCGGCAGGCGGCGTCGACGTCATGGTGATCGACGGGTAGGTTCTTCGCGCACCATGCCTCGAGGTGCCCGGCCAGTTCGCGATGACGGTCTTCGAAGAACGGCCAGTCGAGGAAGGAGCGGTCAGGCATTTCTGCCTCCGCTATTCTCCAGAGTCCGTGCTCTACGGCGCCCCCCTCTGTCCTGCCGGACATCTCCCCCTCTAGGGGGAAGATCGATCCTCATCTCGGCTTTCGCAAATCGCCTGCGCCGCAGGATGGCTGCCGCCGCCGAAGCTGCCAATCTCCCCCCTAGAGGGGGAGATGGCCGGCAGGCCAGAGGGGGGCGCTGTCCCGCCAACGTCTCCATCAACCTGCTCATCCTCAATTCCCCTCGAACACCGGGTTTTCCTTGGCAACAAACGCCTTGTACGCCCGCTCGAAATCGCGCGTCTGCATGCAGATCGCCTGCGCCTGCGCTTCCGCCTCGATCGCCTGGTCGAGGCCCATCGACCATTCCTGGTTCAACTGCGTCTTGGTGATGCCATGGGCGAAGGTCGGGCCGGAGACGATGCGCGCCGCCATGTCGAGCGCGTCGGCCTCGAGCGATGCCGCCTCTACAAGCCTGTTGTAAAACCCCCAGCGCTCGCCTTCGGCAGCCGTCATGGTGCGGCCGGTGTAGAGCAGTTCGGCGGCGCGGCCCTGGCCGATGATGCGCGGCAGGATCGCGCAGGCTCCCATGTCGCAGCCGGCAAGACCGACGCGGGTGAACAGGAATGCCGTCTTGGCGTCCGGCGTGGCGATGCGGATGTCGGAGCTCATGGCGATGATGGCGCCGGCGCCGACCGCCACGCCGTCGACCGCCGCGATGATCGGCTTGCCGCAATTCAGCATCGCCTTTACGAAATCGCCGGTCATGCGGGTGAAGGCCAGGAGTTGCTTCATGTCCATCTTGACCAGCGGGCCGATAATGTCGTGGACATCGCCGCCGGAGCAGAAATTGCCGCCATTGGACAGGAACACCACGGCATCGACATCGTCGGCATAGACGAGGTCGCGGAATGTATCGCGCAGTTCCGCATAGCTGTCGAAGGTCAGCGGGTTCTTGCGCTCCGGCCGGTCGAGCCGGACCTTGGCGATCCGGCCTTCGACCTGCCAGAGGAAATGCTTCGGCTTGAAGCCGGCCATCTTGCTCATTCGCGTCCCTCCCAGTTGCTGCGGAACGAGGTCAGCATGCCGGTCAGCCGGCGCGCGTCGTCCTCGCTCACCTTGCCCAGCAATTCGCCGACCCAGCCCTCGTGAGCGGCAGCGATGACTGCGAAGGACTTCGAGCCCTCATCCGTCAGCCGCACCATCGAGGTGCGGCGGTCGCCATTGCGGCGGGCGCGCGCGACCAGCCCCTCGGATACGAGCCGATCTACGATGCCCGTGACATTGCCGTTGGATACCAGCAGGAAGCGCGACAGATCGCTCATCAGCATGCCTTCGGGCGCTCGGTAGAGCGCGGCCATCACGTCGAAGCGCGGCAACGTCGTGTTGAATTCCTTCTTCAGGCGCTCGCGCAGTTCGGCCTCGATCGTGCGCGAGGCGCGCAGCAGCCTGATCCACAGCCGCAAGCGGTCCTTGCCGGGTCCCGACGGCGCGGGCAGGGGGCCGGCTACCATGTTTCGCCTCCTGAGATCGAAATTGCCTGTCCGGTGATCGACGCTGCCGCATCGCCGCACAGCCACAGCACGGCCGCGGCAATTTCCTGCGGCTGGATGAAGCGGCCTTGCGGATTGGTCGCGGCAAGGCTCGCCCGCGCCTGCTCCACCGAGCGGTCGGTTTTTTCCACGATCCGCTGGATGGACTCCTCCAGCATTTCGGTTTCCACAAAACCCGGGCACACCGCGTTGACGGTCACGCCGGACTTCGCCGTCTCGGCGGCAAGCGCCCGCATCAGGCCGACGACGCCATGCTTGGCCGCCACGTAAGGCGCAACATAGGCGTAGCCTTTCAGTCCGGCGGTAGACGCGATGAAGACGATGCGGCCCGCCCTGCGCGCGGCCATGCCGGCGAGCGCCGGCTTCACCGTCAGGAAAGCGCCGGTCAGGTTGACGTCCAGCGTCCGCTGCCAGTCGGCCAGCGTGGTCTTGTGCGCCGGCGTGCTGCCCGCCATGCCGGCATTAGCGACGACGATGTCGAACGGCCCGCGCGCGGCCTCCGCCGTCTCGTAAAGCGATGCCATCGCCGCCTCATTGGTGACATCGGCAGTGATGGCGAAAACGCCTTTGCTTTCGCCAGCCACCTTGGCCAGCTCCGCCTCGCGGCGGCCGCATATGGTGACGTCGATGCCGGCACCAGCCAGCGCCAGAGCGATCGCTCGGCCGACACCAGACCCGCCGCCGGTGACAAGGGCATGGCTGCCGGCGATCATCGCGGCGGCCGTCATACTTTCAGCCCCGCTGCGGCATCGCGTTCGGCCAGCCGGTAGATCTGGTCGCGCCCGGGCAGATAGGGATCGGGCCATTTGACGCCACGGTCGCCGAGCGCCACCGCCGCATGCAGCGTCCAGTAGGGATCGGCGAGATGCGGCCGTGCCAGCGCCACCAGGTCGGCGCGGCCGGCCATCAGGATCGAATTGACATGGTCCGGCTCATAGATGTTGCCGACCGCCATCGTCGCCATGCCGACCTCGTTGCGGATGCGGTCGGAAAACGGCGTCTGGAACATGCGGCCATAGACCGGCTTTGCCAGCACCGAAGTTTGTCCTGCCGAGACGTCGCAAATGTCGACGCCGGCCTCATGCAACAGCCGCGCGATCTCGACGGCGTCGGCGGGTGTTACGCCTTCGATGCCGACCCAGTCATTGGCCGAAATGCGCATTGAGATCGGCTTCTGCGCCGGCCAGGCGGCGCGTACGGCGCGAAAGATTTCAAGGGGATATCGCATGCGGTTTTCCAGCGAACCGCCATACGCATCCGTGCGCCGGTTGGTGACCGGCGTGATGAAGGACGACAGGAGATAGCCGTGCGCGGCGTGGATCTCGAGCATGTCGAAGCCGCAGCGGTCGGCCATCTCAGCCGAAGCCACGAACTCGTCGCGCACTCTGTCCATGTCGGCGCGGTCCATCGCCTTCGGCACCTGATTCTGCGGCGACCAAGCGACCGCCGATGCCGCCATGACTGGCCAGTTACCCGAGGCGAGCGGCACGTCCGTGCCTTCCCACCCAACCTGGGTCGAACCCTTGGCGCCGGAATGGCCGATCTGTGCGCAGATCTTCGCCTCGGTCTCGGTATGGACGAAATCGACCAGCCGTTTCCACGCCGCCTCATGTTCGGGCGCATAGAAGCCCGGGCAGCCGGGCGTGATCCGCCCTTCGGGGCTGACGCAGGTCATCTCGATATAGATGAGCCCGGCGCCGCCCTTGGCACGCTCGGCATAGTGCGTGAAATGCCAGTCCGTCGGGCAGCCGTCGACGGCCTTGTACTGCGCCATCGGCGAAACGACCACGCGGTTGCTGAGCCGCATGTCGCGCAGCTTGAAGGGCGCGAACATCGGCGCGCGGCGCAGCCTGTTGGCGCCGGCGCCCGCCTGGCGCTGGAACCATTCCTCCGCGCTTTCAAGCCACTCCGCGTCGCGCAGCCGTAGGTTTTCGTGGCTGATGCGCTGCGAACGGGTCAGCAGCGAATAGTTGAACTGCACCGGATCGAGGCCGAGATAGCGCTCGACTTCCTCGAACCATTCGAGCGAATTGCGTGCCGCCGACTGCAGCTTCAGCACCTCGGTGCGGCGCGCATCCTCATATTTGCGGAAGGCGGCGTCGAGGTCCGGTTCGGTTTCGACATACTCGGCCAGCGCAACCGCGCTTTCCAGCGCCAGCTTGGTGCCGGAGCCGATCGAGAAATGCGCTGAAGCCGCCGCGTCGCCCATCAGCGCCAGATTCTCAGACGACCAGCGCTCGCACAGCACGCGCGGGAAATTGATCCAGGCCGAACCCCTGATGTGGTTGGCATTGGTCATCAGCTTGTGGCCGCCAAGATGCTTTTCGAAGATGCGCTCGCAGACGGCGATGGATTCCTGCTGCGTCATGGCGCCGAAGCCGAAGGCGGCCCAGGTCTGTTCGCTGCACTCGACGATGAAGGTCGCGGTGTCGCTGTCGAACTGGTAGGCGTGCGCCCACACCCAGCCATGCTCGGTCTTTTCGAAGATGAAGGTGAAGGCGTCGTCGAATTTCTGGTGGGTGCCGAGCCACACGAACTTGCATTTGCGCGTGTCGATGTCGGGCTTGAAGATGTCGACGAAGCTGTTGCGCGCCCTGGAATTCAGCCCGTCTGCGGCGACGACCAGGTCATGCGTCTCCATATAGGGCCGGGGATCGGCGATGTCGGTCTCGAACATCAGCCTGACACCGAGCTCGCGTGCGCGCCGTTGCAACAGGATCAAGAGCCGCTTGCGGCCGATGCCGCAGAAGCCATGGCCTGAGGATACAGTGCGCACGCCGTCATGGACCACGGCGATGTCGTCCCAATACGCAAAATGCTTCTTGATCCAGACGGCGCTGACCGGATCGTTCCTGGCCAGATTCTCGAGCGTTTCGGCTGACAGAACGACGCCCCAGCCGAACGTGTCGTCGGCGCGATTACGCTCGAAAACCGTCACATCGTGCGCGGCGTCCCTCAGCTTCATCGAAATGGCGAAGTAAAGGCCGGCTGGTCCGCCGCCGAGAACCGCAACCTTCATCTGTGCGATCTCCTCTTCGCTTGCTTGGTTTCAGTATCGCGCCGGGGCCTAGATATTTCAAGCTTAAAGTTTTATATCGAAACGATTATGCGAAATAGCGGGCCGCGCGCTCGCGCATCGCCGCGCGCGGCCCGTGGGGTCACTTTTCCGGGTTCTTCGGGCTCCACAGCACCGTCTCGGCACCCTTCTCGTAAGCCATGCCGTCGGGATAGCTGATCGCTTCCAGCTGCAAGCCCCAAGGCGCCTGGAAGTAAAGGATGGTCTGGCCGGCGGCGGGTCCTTCCTTGACCGGCAGCGGCCCCAACCTGGTCTTTACGCCCTTGGCCTCGAGATAGGCTTTCGCCGCCGCGACGTCGTCGACATAGAAGGCGATGTGAAAACCGCCAATGTCGCTGTTCTTCGGTGTCAGGTCCTTCTGGTCCGGCGCGGTGTATTTGAACAGCTCTATGTTCGACCCCGTGCCGCAGCGAACCATGGTGACCTGCTCGATGACGGCCTTCGGATCGACGCCGAGAAGATCCTGCATGAAGGTGCCCTTGTCGTCGGCGAACGGGCCGAACGACATCGCCTTCTTGCAGCCGACCACGTCGGTGAAGAAATCGACCGCCTGCTTCATGTCGGGAACCGTGATGCCGGTGTGGTCGTGCCCGCGCATACCGGGGATCGAGCTTGCTGCCGCCATACCGGTGCTGCCGAGGATGGCGGCAGCGAGTGCTGCATTTCGAATTGTTGTCTTCATGTCAGTTTCTCCTCCATTTGGCGGGGCTTTGTCATTGGCCGGTCGCACATCCGAGCCCGCTTTTCGGCGTGCGTATGCATTCATGTCGGAGCCTTGGCAGCGGAAGGAATATCCAGCCAGCCGTCGTCGATTTCGGGCAGTGGGATGGCCGCGATCAGGTCGCGCGTGTAGGTCTGTCGGGGATTTTCGAAGAGAGCGTCCGGCGCGCTCGCTTCGACGATCCTGCCTTCGCGCATGACGATGACCTGCCGGCACAGCCGCCGGATGACCGACAGATCGTGGCTGATGAAGGCGACCGTCAGCCCCATCTCCTCCGCCAGTTTCTCCAGAAGGGTGAGGATCTGCGCCTGCGTCGAGACGTCGAGGCCGGAGACGATCTCGTCGGCCAGCACGAATTTCGGCGCCAGCGCCAGCGCGCGCGCTATGCCGACGCGCTGGCGCTGGCCGCCCGACAGTTCGTGGCGGTAGCGGCCGGCGAAGCTCTGCGGCAGGCCGACGCGCTGCAAGGCCTCGGCCACGCGGTCCCTGAGATTGTCGCCAAGCCCGTTCTGCTTCAGCGGCGCGGCAATGATGCTGGCAATGGTGCGGCGCGGGTTGAGCGACGACATAGGATCCTGGAAGATCATCTGCAGATCGCGGCGCAGCGGCCGCAACTCCGCCTCCGGCAGATGTGTGATGTCTATGCCGTCGAAGCTGATGCTGCCGGCGCTGGGCTCCAGCAGTCGTACCAGGGCACGGCCGAGCGTCGACTTGCCGGATCCGGACTCGCCGACGATGCCGGTCACCGATCCCTTGGGCAGGTCGAAGTCCAGGCCTTTTAGGATTTCCGCCAGCGGCGCGCGGCCGATCAGCGGCTTGCGGGTCATGTCGGGCAGCGCGACTTTCAGACCGCGCACGGAAAACAGCGGCTCAGCCATGCGGTCGCCTCCACGCCTGGTCCGCGGCCGCAATCTCCGTGGCAAGCCCGGCCAGCACTGCCTCGTCGACCGGCTTTAGCGAGGCGAGGGGATCGGTGTAGCGCGGCGTTGCCGCCATCAGTGCCCGTGTGTAGGGGTGCTGCGGTGCCGCGAAGAGGGCAGCTGTTTCGGCCTCTTCCACGACCTTGCCGGCATAGAGCACCGAGACCTTCTGGCTGATCTTGGCGACGACGCCGAGGTCGTGGGTGACGAACAGGATCGCCGTGCCGTGTTCGCGCTGCAACGCAGCGATGAGCCGCAGGATCTGCTTCTGCACGGTGACGTCGAGCGCCGTGGTCGGCTCGTCGGCGACGATCAGCCGGGGCTCGGCGGCGAAGGCTGCGGCGATCAGCACGCGCTGGCGCATGCCGCCGGAAAGCTCGTGCGGGTAGCTTTTCAGTACCCGGTCGGGGTCACGGATCTGCACCTCGTCCAGCAATTGCCGGATGCGGGTTTCGGCCCTCTCGCCGCTCCAGCCGAGGATGCGCACCAGCCGGTCGGTCGTTTGCGGGCCGATGCGGCGCGACGGGTTGAGCGCGGTCAGCGGATCCTGCGGGATCAGTGCGGTGCGCGCGCCGATCAGCGTGCGCCGTGCCTTCGGGTTGAGCTTGCCGAGGTCTTCGCCCTCGAGCCGCATATCGCCCTCGACGATGCGCACGCTCGACGGCAAGACGCCAAGTACCGCCTTGCCGATCATCGTCTTGCCGGCGCCGCTTTCACCGACCAGTGCTCGCACTTCGCCGGGCTGCACGGCAAGCGACACCGAGCGCAGCACGCGCTGGCCGTTCGGCAGCACGGCGCTCAACTCCTTGATATCGAGACAGGCGCTCATCGCAGCACCGGATCGAAACGTGTCTTCAGCGCCTCGCCGAACTGGCTGAACGACAGCACGGTCAGGATCAGTGTGATCAGCGGGAATACCAGCACCCACCAGGCCTGGTGGATCGACAGCCGGCCCTCGGCGATGATGCCGCCCCAGGTCGGGTCGTCGGTCGAGATCGACAGGTTGACGAAGGACAGGATCGCCTCGACGATGACGGCGATGCCCATTTCCAGCGACAGCAGCGCCACGATCGATGGCACCACATTGGGCAGCACTTCGCGCAGCATGATGCCGATGCGGCCATAGCCGGCGATGCGGGCGTTCTCGACATAGTCCATGCGCGACTGGCCCATCGCCTCGGCGCGGATGACCCGGCAGAAACGCGTCCAGTCGATGATCGCGATCGCCAGGATGACAGAGCTCAAACCCGTGCCGAGCACGGCAACCAAAAGGATGGCGAACAGCACCGGCGGGAATGCCATCCAGACATCGACGATGCGCGAGATGATGCGGTCGGCCCAGCCGCCGAAATAGCCAGCGATCAAGCCCAGGGTCGAGCCGACAAGGCAGGCGGCGCTGGCGGCGGCGAACGCAACGATGAAGGCGATGCGCCCGCCGAAGATCAGGCGTGACAAGAGATCCCGGCCGAGGCTGTCGGTGCCCAGCCAATAGCCGGGCTCCGCGCCATCGAGCCAGAACGGCGGCAAACGTTCGAGCATAAGATCCTGCGCGAGCGGGTCCCGCGGCGCGACCAGCGGCGCCAGGATCGCCGCCAGCAGCACCAGCAGCAGCCAGCCGCCGGCCAGCCAAAGCCTGGCGCTTGAGCCGTGTCTCGAGATGCGGCTCTCATCCATGGCGCAGCCTCGGATTGAGCAGGGCGTACATCATATCCACCGCGAGATTGATCAGCACGAACAACAGCGCGAAGACCAGCACGATGCCCTGGATCAGCGGCAGGTCGCGGTTGATGACCGCGTCGATCGCCATGTTGCCGAGACCCTCATAGGAAAACAGCCGCTCGACGATGACCGTGCCCCCGATCAGGAAGGTGAACTGCACGCCGACCAGCGTCAGCGTGGGCAGGGCGGCATTCTTCAGCGCCTCGCGCAGGATGACCTGCGTTTCCGAAAAACCCTTCACCCGCGCCAGCACGACATAGTCGAGGTCGAGCACTTCCTTCAGCGATTGTTTCAGTAGCTGCGAGATGATCGCCGCCAGCGGCAATGCCAACGCCACTGCCGGCATAAGCATGTGCTTCAGGAGATCCCATGTGAGATCGAGGCGGAGCCGAAGCAAGCTTTCGAACAGATAGAACTGGCTGACGAAGGGCAGGTCGAGTTGCGGCGAGACCCGGCCGGAAATGTCGAAGATCGGCACCAGCACCCCGAACAGCAGGATCAGCACCAGGCCCCAGAGGAAGTCGGGAATGGAAAGTGCCGCCCCGCTGGCGATGTCGATGCCGGCTTCCACCGCCGTGCCTCGTTCGCGGGCGCCGAGGATGGCCGTCGTCCCCCCGATCGCCACCGCCATGATAAGCGCGACGATGGCGAGTTCCAGCGTTGCCGGCAGCCGGTTGAAGACAAGCCCGAGCACGTCTTGCCGCAGCGAGATCGAGGTGCCGAAATCGCCTTTGACGACGCCGGACAGCCAGATGAAGAACTGCTCGACAATCGTCTTGTCGAGGCCGTAGAGCGCCCGCAGCCGGGCGATGTCGACATCGGTCGCGCCGGGCGGCAGCATCATGGCGATCGGATCGCCGGGAGCGATGCGGATCACGACGAAGACGACGACGGCCACGCCGAACAGCGTGATCAGCATCGTCAAAAGACGGATCAGGAATCGTTGCAGGAGCATGTAAATCTTTGCTGGAGCCCGGAGGCTCGTATGCCGAAAGAAGATGCGCGCCGTCGCTATGGACGGCGCGCGGCAAACCCGGGCCGATATTAGGCCGGGGTCATCAGGGCCGGTAGCAGCGCGCCGGACACATGCTGGACGACGTTGACACCCTTGGCATGAACGATTGGCTGCGCGTACTGCATCAGCGGCAGCACATAGGCCTGCTCGGCGATATATTTGTCCACCGCCTTCCAGCCGGCGATGCGCTTGGCCTCGTCCTTCTCACCCCACAGCGGGTTGATCATGTCGATCAGATCCTGGCTGTCCCACACCGAGTGCGGGCTCGGACCATACATGGCAAAACCGGTCGAGGTGGTCGGGTCGCCGATGGCATTGCCCCAGTTGTAGAAGGCCGCCGGCGCCAGCTTGTCGGCGGCGCGCAGTTCGTAGTGCTTGGCGATCTCGTAGACCTCGATCGTCGCCTCGATGCCGACCTTGCGCCACATGCCGACGATCGCCTGGATCATCTCGTAGTCCTTGGGCTTGAAGCCCTTGGTCGTCTGGATGGTGAACTTGACCGGCTTTTCCGGCGAATAGCCGGAAGCGGCCAGCAATTGCTTGGCCTTTTCCGGATTGTGCTCGACCTTGATCGACGCGTCGTAGGCCGCGTATTCCGGCGTTTCCAGCGTGGCGAGCGGCTGGCCGTAGCCGCGCAGCAGCCGCTTGACCAGAAGCTCCTTGTCGACCGCCATGACGGCTGCCTGGCGCACGTTCTTGTCCAGCATCGCCTCGACGTCGTTGAAGAAGATCATGCCGATGTCGGAAACATTCTTGATCGAGCCGGCAAGACCGTCCTTGGCGATCAGGCGGTCATACTCCTCATAGGGAATCTCGAGCGTCACCTGCGAGGAGCCGGACTCGATTTCGGCGACACGGCTCGCCGCGTCTGTGACGAATTTGATCGTCACGTTCTCGAATGCCGGCTTGCCGCCCCAGTACTTCGGATTGGCCTTCAGCCGCAGGAAGGCGTTGCGTTCGAACTTCTCGACCATGTACGGGCCGGTGCCGATCGGAGCCTTTTCGAAACCTTCGGCGCCCACCTTCTCGTAATAGGCCTTCGGCATGATGTAGCCCGTGAGGAACGACATCCACTTGAAGTAGACCGGGTCGAACTGCACGACATCGCCCGTGATCTTGTTGCCCTCGATCTTGAAGTTGTTGACGTTCTTCCACACGAACTGGATCGGGTTGCCGGTCTTTTCATCGCCGGCCCGCTGCAACGACCAGACCACGTCCTCGGGCGTGAACGGCGAGCCGTCATGCCAGGTTACGCCCTCGCGCACCGTCATCATGATCTTGGTGCGGTCGTCATTCCAGCCCCACTCGGTGAGCAGCCCCGGCGCGAAGGACAGGTCCGGC
The DNA here is from genome assembly GCF_006440835.1 of Mesorhizobium sp. B2-5-11. NCBI lineage: Bacteria > Pseudomonadati > Pseudomonadota > Alphaproteobacteria > Hyphomicrobiales > Phyllobacteriaceae > Mesorhizobium > Mesorhizobium sp. B2-5-11. Next base: position 190,931 of record NZ_VFUK01000006.1, on the reverse strand, counting down.
TTCTGCGGGATGAACTGATCGAACACCGACTGGTAGAGGCCCTGGATGGTCGGGTTGACCGCCGAAGGTCCGGTGGTCGGATCCCAGGACGGCAGGTTGACATTGTAGGCGATGGTCAGTTCGCCGGCCGCCGCCCCGGCGATCTTCGGCAGGCCGATGGCCGTCGCCCCGAGTGCGGCGGCACCGTATCCGAGCAATTCGCGTCTGTTGATTGTCATGGTCGTTCCCCTTGTTGGTTTTTCTGTTTTCCGTGCACGGCTTCGTTGTTTGATCAGTGGGTTCCCTGGGCAACCGTACCTTGCCTTGCTCCACCCCAATGCCTTTCGGCTGCTACCTCCCGCCAAGCTGTTGCGCCAGCATGAAGCCCGAGGCGGCACCCGTGCCGGCGCCCGGCCATGTGGCGGCACCGGTGAGATGCAGATTGGCCACAGGCGTGTTCCAACCGGCGTAGCCGCGTGCCGGGCGAAACAGGAAATTCTGTGCCAGGTGGTGGCTACCACAAACCTGGTCGCCGCCGACGAGGTTCGGGTTCTCGCGCTCGAGGTCGATGGGCGAGAACACGGCCTGGCCAAGGATCTTGGCTCGCAGGCCGGGCGCGTAGGTTTCGACGATGTCGAGCACGCGCTCGGCATAGCGATCCTTGACCTGATCCCAATGCGCGGGCGTGATCTTGCCGGCGGCGTCGCCAAGGATTTCTGCCGGCAGCATGCGCACCTGCACCCACAGCACATGCTTGCCTTGAGGCGCGCGCGACGGATCGACCGCGGTTGGTTGGCCGAGGACCAGCACCGGCTCGTCCGGCAGCACGCCCGCCATCGCCTGCTGATAGGTGCGCGACATGGCGTCGAGCGACGGTGACAGATGCACATAGGCGAACTGCCGCAACTCGGCGCCGGCGCGCCAGTCCGGCAGATCGTCCAGCGCCAGATGGATCATCATGGTGCCCGGCGCGTGGCGGAATTTTTGCATCGCCGTGTTGAAGCCGGCGTCGCCGGAACCGTTGGGCAAAAGCGTGCCGGCCAACGCCTTGGGTGCAACGCCGGCAATGACCGCCCTGGTGGCCGTGTGCGTCTCACCGGACTTGAGCCGCACACCCGTCGCCTTGCCGGCCGAAACCGTGATTTCGGCCACCTCGGCGTTGGTGAAGATCTTGCCGCCGGCGCCCGTGACCATCCCCGATAAGGCACGAATGATGGTGTGGGCGCCGCCCTTGCCCAGCACCATGCCGAAACTCTGGTTGGCCATGGATTCCAGATAAGGGAACACGGCACCGCCTGCGATGTCGGGCGCAAAGTCGAGATGCATGCCCCAGGTGGCGAGCGTCGCCCGCACATGGGGCGACTCGAAAGTCTCCTCCAGCCACGCGCGGGGCGAGGAAAGCAGCAGGCGCCCGGTATCGAGCGCGCCGGTAAGGCCCTTCTTGCGCCAAAGGTTCCACGCCGTGCCGGCAAGGGCGCGGGCGCTCATCGGTGATCCCAAGAGGCGAAACAGATGCTCTGCTTCCGCCGGGAAGGCGGCGACCAGCTTGCGCCACGTGGCGGCATCGGCGGCGGAGAAGGCAGCCATGCGCGCGGCCGTCTTTTCCAGATCGTTGCTGACGCCGAACCAGCGTCCGTCCGGGAAGGCGCTGGCGAAACAGTCGGCGACCGGCGCGAATTCCAGCCCGTGGGCGTTCAATTCATTTGCATATTTCCGGTGGAAGGCCGAGCCGGCGAACAGGCTCAGATTCATCGCACCGAAATCGTGCCGAAAACCCGGCAGCGTGAACTCGCGGGTCTGGACGGCGCCGCCGATCGTTGCACTGCGCTCAAAAACCCCGGTTCTCCAGCCTTTGAGTGCCAGATGCGTGGCGCAAGCCAGACTGTTGTGGCCCGCCCCGACAAAGATGGCGTCGAACTCGCTCACGCCCCGCACCCATTTCCTTTATGCTTAAAGATAATTGCAGATGCATATGTTTTCGTCTAGTAGGATATTAAGGGCCGAGACGAGCCTTCAGCACATCAGACAAGAGGGAACAGAGACCATGGACACGCAACAACTCCTCGGCGAAGTCGCCGGCCAGCTTCTTTCAGGCGCCATCAAGGTGGTCGACCTGTCGGCGCCGCTCGGTCCTGACACGCCGCTGATCAAGCTGCCGCCGGAACTTGCCGTCGACACGCCGAAGGTCGAGATCCATAACATCTCCCGTTACGACAAGAATGGTCCCTGGTGGGCCTGGAACTGGCTGAAGCTCGGCGAACACTCGGGCACGCATTTCGACGCGCCGCAGCACTGGATCAGCGGCAAGGATTATCCGGATGGCGCCACCGACACCATTCCGGCGCAGAACTTTATTGGTCCGGTCAATGTCATCGACTGCTCCAAGGAAGCCGCCGCAGACCATGATTTCCTGCTCACCGTCGATCACATCAAGGCGTGGGAAGCCAAGCATGGCGCCATCAACGCCGGCGAATGGGTGGTGATGCGCACCGACTGGTACAAGCGCAACGGCTCGGAAGCCGAATTCCTCAACGCCAACGAGACCGGCCCACACACGCCCGGCCCGACGGCGGAAGCAATCCAGTTCCTGATCAGCAAGGACATCAAGGGCTGGGGCTCGGAGACGATCGGCACCGATGCCGGCAAGGCCGGCGGCATGGAGCCGCCATTCCCGGCCCACACGCTGATGCACAAGGCCAACCGCTATGGTCTGGCCAGCCTGTGCAACCTCGACCAGTTGCCGCCGAAGGGCGCCATCCTGATCGCCGCGCCGCTCAAGATCGAGCACGGCACCGGCAGCCCGATCCGCGCCCTGGCGCTGGTGCCGGGCAAATAGGGCGAAGTGGATCTTCGGGAGAAGATCATGCGCGCGGGCGATGCGATAGGGAGGCAGACTGGCGGCGCTCGCGCTCTACGGCGCCCCCCTCTGCCCTGCCGGGCATCTCCCCCACTTGGGGGGAGATTGGCGGCTCGGGCGCCGCATACCATCCTGCGACGTTGGAAATTGGCGAAAGCCGAGATGACGGCCAATCTCCCCCCTTGTGGGGGAGATGCCCGGCAGGGCAGAGGGGGGCGCCGTAGAGCGCTGTCCCACGCAATTGAATCCCACCCGCCGACGAAAAGCCACCGCCAATGAACGCCCCCGACCACATCATCGTCGGCAGCGGCATCAACGCGCTGGTCTGCGCGGCGATGCTGGGCGGCAAGGGCGCAAAGGTACTCGTGCTGGAGCGCAGCGACCGCATTGGCGGCTGCATGCGCACCGAGGAAATCACCGCGCCCGGTTTCATCCATGATGTGATGGCGACGACATTCGTGCTGTTCATTACCTCGCCGGCTTACGCGGCGCTGGGCAAGGACTTGGCCCGGCATGGCCTGGAGTTCTGTCACGCGGCCACCCCGACGGGGGTGCTGCGGCCCGACGGCAGCCATGCCGTGCTCAGCACCGACCGCGCCGCCAACATCGCCGCCTTCAATGCGATCGCCGCAGGCGACGGCGACCAGCACGCCGAGGATGTCGGCGGCATCGAGCGCAATGCCGGGCTGCTGTTCGGCCTGCTCGGCGGCAGCCTGTGGACCTACCCGACGGCGAAGCTGCTCGCCGGTGATGCCTGGCGGCGGAGCCCGCGCGGGCTGGCCGCCTTTCTCGGCGATGCGTTGGTGCCGGCGCGCGGATGGCTGGAGAGCACCTATCGGTCCGAAACCATACGCGCGCTGTGGGCACCGTGGGTCCTGCATGCCGGACTTGGGCCGGAAGATGCTTTCTCCGGCCAGATCGCCAAGGTCATCGCCTTCGCGCTGGAAGCTGCGGGCGCGCCGATCGTCAAGGGCGGGGCGAAGAACCTGCTGTCGGCCTTCGAGGCGCTTGTCAAAGAGCGCGGCGGGGTCATCTCCACCGAGGCCGACGTTGCCTCGATCATCCTGACCGAAGGTCGCGCCACCGGCGTGCGGCTGGCCTCGGGCGAAACCGTCCATGCGAAGAAGAGCGTCATCTGCTCGGTCACGCCAACGCAGCTTTACGGTCGGCTGCTCGGCAGTGACGGCCCCAAAACCGACGTCGAAGCGACGCAAAAATACCGCTACGGCAAAGGCAATTTCCAGATCCACTATGCCCTCGACAAGCCGCCTTCATGGCGAGGCCAGGGGTTGGACAAGGTGGCGCTGCTGCATCTGACGCCTGGGTTGGACGGGGTATCGAAGGCCTGCAACGAGGCGGTGCGGGGCATGCTGCCCGAAGTGCCGACCATCTGCGTCGGCCAGCCGCACGCGCTCGATCCCTCGCGTTGCCCGCAAGGCAAGGCGATCCTGTGGCTGCAACTGCCCGAGGCTCCCCGTCACATCAAGGGTGATGCCGCCGGCAAGCTGCAGGCACCGGCGGACGGGCAGTGGACCGACGCGCTGCGCGAGGCCTATGCCGATCGCGCCGAAGCGATCCTTGCCAGTCATATCGATGGCTTCAAGGACAGCGTCATCGCGCGCCGCGCCTATTCGCCTGCTGATCTCGAAGCGATGAACATCAATCTGGTCGGCGGCGACCCCTATGGCGGGTCCTCGACCGTCGACCAGTCCTTCCTGTGGCGGCCGTTCAAGACCAGCCGCAATCACCAGACCGGCATCAAGAACCTCTACCATATCGGCGCCTCGACCCATCCGGGCGCGGGCCTCGGCGGCGGCTCCGGCTTTCTCCTGGCGGGGAGACTGTGATGGAGCAGAAAATCGCGGAAAAGCGCCAGCGCATTTCGACCTTGGGCCAGATCGGCCTGCAGCAATTCGCGCCCTATCTGATGAACCGCATCATGGGCCGCTACAACGCCACCTTGCGCGACGATTTCCGCAAGCAGGGCCTGACCATTTCGCAGGTGCGGGCGCTCGCGGTGCTGTCGGTCACCGACGGCGTCACCGTCAACGACCTCTCGGTCTATACGGTGATCGAGCAGTCGACCTTGAGCCGCACGCTCGACACCCTTGAGGGGCAGGGGCTTGTGCGGCGCGAGCAGGGGGTTAGCGACAGTCGCATCCGCCATGTGTTCCTGACCGACGAGGGCCGCACCGAGTTCACCCGTGCCTGGCCGGCCATGCATGACGCTTTCGAGGCCATGTTCGACGATGTCGACGATGCCGAATATGCAGCGCTGATCGCGACATTGCAGAAGATGCTGAAGAACATTCGCAAGCACGACATCTAGAGCTACGCGCCGCCGAAGCCGGGCGGCAACGGAAGGAGGCCAAAAATGGCCGAACGGTCTTTTGCCAAGGAAGTCGAAAAGCTGAGGCTCGGCGCGGGCGAGGAATTTGCCGGCGAAGGCATCCTCGCCATCACCAAGGCGCTGCTGCAATGCGGCGTCGGCTATGTCGGCGGCTACCAGGGTGCGCCGATCAGCCATCTCATGGACGTGCTGGCCGACGCACAGAACATTCTGGGCGAACTCGGCGTGCATTTCGAGGCGAGCGCCTCGGAAGCCACCGCCACCGCCATGCTGGCGGCCTCGGTGCATTATCCGATCCGCGGCGCGGCGACCTTCAAGTCGACGGTCGGCACCAATGTCGCCTCCGACGCGCTCGCTAATCTGGCATCTGGCGGCGTCACCGGCGGCGCGCTGATCATCGTCGGCGAGGACTATGGCGAGGGCTCCTCGATCATGCAGGAGCGCAGCCATGCCTTCGCCATGAAAAGCCAGGTCTGGCTGCTCGATCCGCGCCCGAACCTGCCCTCGATCGTCAAGGCCGTGGAAGACGGCTTCGAGTTGTCCGAGGCCTCCAACACGCCTGTCATGCTGCAGGTGCGCATCCGCTGCTGCCATGTCCACGGTCATTTCACCGCCAAAGACAACAAGCGGCCGCCGATGACGGTGGCCGATGCGCTGGAGGCGCCCCGCCGCGACACCGGCCGCATCGTGCTGCCGCCCGCTTCCTTCCTGCACGAGAAGGAGAAGGTCGCGAAGCGCTGGCCGGCGGCGGTGGATTTCATCAAGAGCCGCAAGATCAACGAGATCTTCGGTTCCGATCACGGCTCCGTCGGCATCGTCATGCAGGGCGGCATGTACAATTCCGTCATCCGCGCTTTGCAGCGGCTCGGCCTTGCCGACACCTATGGCGAGACCGACGTGCCGCTCTACGTGCTCAATGCCGTGTATCCGTTGATCGACGACGAGTTTCTGTCCTTCTGCGAAGGCAAGCAGGCGGTGCTGGTCGTCGAGGAAGGCCAGCCCAACTACATCGAACAGGCCTTTGCCGCCATGCTGCACAAGGCCGGGCGTGGCACCCGCCTGGTCGGCAAGGAGCACCTGCCGATGGCCGGCGAATATACCGGCCAGGTCATGCTCGACGGCATCGGCGCCTTCCTGCGCACCGAGGCGCCGCATCTTCTGCCCGGCGAAGTGCGGGCTCCCAACAAGGTCGGCGACGGCGTCGACACGGCGGACCTGATCAATGTCGTTCCAGGTCGACCGCCCGGTTTCTGCATCGGCTGCCCGGAGCGGCCGATCTTTGCCGCGACAAAACTGGTCGAACAGGAACTCGGCAAGCACCACATCGCGTCCGACATCGGCTGCCACCTGTTCTCGATCATGCCGCCCTTCGAACTCGGCGCCACCACAATGGGCTACGGGCTCGGCCCGGCCTCGGCCTCGGCCTTCAATTCACCCGACGCCAAGCGCCGCTCGATCTCCTTCGTCGGCGATGGCGGCTTCTGGCACAACGGCCTGACCTCCTCGATCGGCAATGCGGTGTTCAACAAGAACGACGGCGTCATCGTCATCGTCGACAATTTCTACTCGGCCGCGACGGGAGGACAGGATATCCTGTCGTCTCGCGCCGGCAACAAGACCAAGTCGACGAAGCATCCCATCACCGAGGCCGTGAAAGGTATGGGCGTCAAGTGGCTGCGCCATGTCGACCGCACCTATGACGTCGGCAAGATGCAGGACACGCTGCGCGAGGCGCTGACCACGGACGAGAAAGGCCCGAAAGTCATCGTCGCCTCGTCGGAATGCATGCTCAACCGCCAGCGCCGCGAAAAGCCCCTGGTCGACAAGGCGATCAAGGGTGGGACGCGCGTCGTCAAGCCGAAGTTCGGTGTCGACGAGGATATCTGCACCGGCGACCACGCCTGCATGCGGCTGTCCGGCTGCCCGTCGCTGTCGGTGAAGTCGCTCGACGATCCGCTGCGCGACGATCCCGTCGCGAGCATCGACCAGAACTGCGTCGGCTGCGGCAATTGCGGCGAAGTCGCCGATGCGGCGGTGCTGTGCCCGTCCTTCTATCGCGCCGATGTCGTGCACAATCCGAGCCGCTGGGACCGTTTCCTCGAGAGCGCCCGGCGCGCCGTCATCGGTCTTTTGCAGCGTCGCCGCGAAGGCCGCCGTCTGGTGTTCGCCGATGCTTGATCACAACGCCTCATTACGCCCGAAGACAGGCGCCGCCGACGACGAACGCGTTATCAAGCTTGCGGTGCTTGCCGTCGGCGGCCAGGGCGGCGGCGTGCTTGCCGATTGGATCACCGACGTCGCCGAGCGCAACGGTTACGTGGCGCAATCGACCTCGGTGGCCGGCGTCGCCCAGCGCACCGGCGCCACCATCTACTATGTCGAGATGGCCCGTGACACCGGCCGCCTGCCGGTCTTCGCGCTGTCGCCCTCGCAAGGCGACGTCGACATATTGATCGCCGCCGAGCTGATGGAAGCCGGCCGCGCCATCATCCGCGGCTTTGTCACTCCCGACCGCACGACGTTGATCACCTCTTCGCACCGCATCGCCGCCGTGTCGGAAAAGATCGAGCCCGGCGACGGCAGGGCGTCGTCGTCGAAGGTGCACGCGACGGCTGAAGCCGCATCGAAGCGCTTCATCGCTTTCGATATGGAAAAGATCGCCGCCGACAGCGGCTCGATGATCTCGGCCAGTCTGCTTGGCGCGCTGGCCGGCTCCGACGCTCTGCCGTTCACGCGCGAAAGCTACCAGGAGGCGATCGGCGCCGGTGGCCGCGGCGTCAAGGCCAGCCTCGCCGCCTTCGCCGCCGCCTATGATCGCGCGCGCGGCACGGCATCATCGGCTGCGCCAAAGCCGGCGGAAGCGGCTGTCGTCGGCTCCGCCCTGGCCGCTGGACAGGTGAGTGGCCCGCAAGACCTCCTGCGAGGCTGGCAGGCCCTGGCCGCCCGCATCGACGTGATGCCCGTGGCGGTGCGCGACATGGCGCTGCGCGGTCTGCGAAAGGTCGTGGACTATCAGGACATTGCCTACGGACGCGAATATCTCGACCGCCTGGACAAAGCCGTCGTGCTGGACGGGCCTGATCGAGCCTATGCCCTCTCGATCGCCGCCGCCAAGCATTTGGCGAACGCCCTATGCTACGACGACATGATCCGCGTCGCCGACCTGAAGACGCGCTCGACCCGCGACAGGCGCGTGCGCAAGGAGGTCGGCGTCAGGGATGGCTCGGTCCTGCAGGTGACCGAGTATTTCCATCCGCGCATCGAGGAGTTCTGCGGCACGCTGCCGGCGGGGCTGGGCAGCTACATCGAGAACCGGCCGAAGCTCGCCGCCTTCCTTGACCGTCGCATCAATCGCGGCCGACGCATCCGTACCGATAGTTTTGCCGGCTTCACCGCTCTGTGGTTCATCGGCGGCCTGCGCCGCTGGCGCCGCCGCCTGCTGCGCCACAAGGTGGAAGCCGCACATCTGGAGAGCTGGTACGCGCTGGCGCTGGGCCATGCGCGTGAGGACTATGCATTGGCCGTCGAGATCCTGAACTGCCGCCGGCTGATCAAGGGCTACAGCGACACCCATGTCCGTGCCCAGTCGAAGTTCGACCGCGTGCTGTCGGCGCTCGACCTGCTCAAGGGGCGCGCCGACGCCGCTGACTGGATCAGGCGGCTGCGCGAGGCGGCGCTGAAGGACGAGAAGGGCGACATGCTCGACGGCGCCCTCAAGACGGTGGCGACGCTGGGGGCCGGGCCGACACACTGAGGCCGCGTCGCGCCGTCACCGTGTTTCGACTTGTGAATGAAGCGGCGCAGCTTGCGGGAAAAGATGCAGCAGTCCTGAATCGGCGCGGCGGCGCAGATGTGCCTCCACCTCGGCCCGGTCAGCACAGCCATGGAACCTGCCGCCGCAATGGTCACGCAACCGCACCAGATCAGACATGACGGGTGACATCGGCAGGCCGGCGGCATCGAGCAGGCTTGCGCTGAGAAAGGCAATATCGAGCGACGCCATATCGGGCATCGGGTGACGCAGTGGATGATGGAACGTCGTGAGGGTGTAGAAGGTGCGATAGGCGAGCGAGTCAAGCTTGGCCAGCGCGTCACTGCCTGCGGTCGCATCGACAAACGGCTTGGTTGCCGAGGACTGGTGGTCGCCGAATTCGAGCACCACGGCGCCGCGCGTGCCGGCCTCCGCTTCCCGTTGCTTAAGAAAATCCTGAAGGTCGCCGCGCGCGATCGCCATGCGGCGCAGATATTCGCCGACCTGGAAATCGTCCGCGAAAGGCTCGCCTTCCATCTTCAATCCCGGCTCCATCCGCCCCTCATAGGGCGAGTGCGGAAACATGGTCTGGATTTCGAGGAACAGTGGCCGGCCGTCTTCCCGGCGGTGCCTGGCGATGAATGCCTCCGCCGCGTGATAATAGAAACGGTCGCGCAGATGGTAGAAGGGCGCGGCGATATCCTTGATGTCGAGGACGTTCTCGAACCCGATCGACTTCAAGAAAGGCCCCTCGTTGACGAAGGTAAAGTCCATCGGCGTCATGACGGCCGTTCGATAGCCGCAGCGCGCCAGCAACTCCGGCAACGCGCCGGCGACCTTATCCTGTAGCGTGATCGTCAGATAGGGACTTCGCCAGCCGAAATCGGTGGCCGAAACCCCGGTCATCAAGGACAAATTGCTGATCCAGGTGCCGCCGCCGAACGTCTCGACCTGCATCGGGCGGGGCTCGCCGGCGGCAGGTGCAAATCGCTGCAGGAATCCCGCGCCGCTGGCGATCTGCGGAAAATAGCTTGGATCGGACTGGCTTTCGCTCAACACGAAGAAAATATCGGGAAGCGCTGCCCGGTCGCCGCAGTCGACCGTGTCGGCGAAGGGTGGCTGTGGCGCGACGGCCTGCAGCCGCTGCTCGAACGCCGGCTCGACGACCAGGTTGCGCAGATCCATCAGTGAGATGAAGAAGGCCGACATGTGCCGGCCCTGCATATAGTAGAAGTACCGGTCCTTCGAAGCCTCGGCGGGAAAGGTCAGCGGCACCAGCGTGACGAGGACGGCCAGAAGCAGGGCGCGCGCCGATGCGGGCCAGCCAAGCTTCCGGTCGGCGCGAAAGATCAGGATCGCTGCGGCGATGCCAACCACCAACGCCGCGGCGACAGGCAGGATGAGGTGGAGATAGGAGCCGAGCAGGAAGCGATACACTCCCGGATCCGAGGACACGAAGATCGTGTCGTAGAAGTGCAGCGAGAACCCCTTCATCCGGAACTTGACCGCCGAGATCAGCGTCACCAGGGCAACGGCCATCCAGGCGAGATAGACGGAAAAGGCGAGGCGCCCCGATGTCAGGAACACCGCTCCCGCGAGCGCCGCCACCAATGTCAGCGAGAACGGCACCGACAGCCATTCATGCTCGGCCCGGCCGGCACCAAAAACGCCCGCGAGGCTGATCAGCACCAACGCCAGCGGATGGCAGAGGGCCCGCAAAGGCCCTTGAAGTCGAGATATGGCTTTCCCCACGAACATGTCTGTGCGTTCCTTTGGGGGAGCTTTGTGTCATTTGCAGCTTTCGAACAATTCCATAGTAAATTTAACCTTAATCGCCATCTGCAACCGGAATTCAGACGACCAGATCGCGCATCGGCTTCATCGCCGCGGACTCCGGGAACACCTTGTCGCCGAGCACCGCCGCCGAAAGCCCGAACTGGTCGGCGAGCAGGCCTTTCAGCACCGCCCTGACATCGCTGGTCGGTGCCAGGTCGCGCTGCTCGTAGAGCTGGGCCGGCTTCAGGCCCGGCCAGTCGGCTATGACGCGGCCGCCCTTGATCGCGCCGCCGGCGAGCAGCACCACCGACCAGGGCGGCGTCCGGCGGCATGGAGCCTTTGGCCGGGATAGCCACGTCAGCTCCTTGTTCAGGCCCAGCGCGGCGCGTGAACCCGTTCTCGGCGCGATGCGCTCAGGTCGGATCGGTTGCTGCGGTCGAGGGGGCCAGGCCGGTGAAGCGGCTGGCCCCGCGCACGCTTACCAGTGGCGCCAGCGGTGCCAGACCCGATGTGGGTGCCAGACACGATGGGGGTGCCAGACGTGGAAGACCGGGCCGGGCCGATAATAACGCGGATACACAACCACCCGATTGGGCACGCAGCGCCCCCAGTGGTTGGGATGCCAGCCGGGGCCGCAACCCCATGCCACATGCTCGATCAGCGCCGGGGCGCTTGGCTGGGCCAGCATCGGCGTGGCGGATGCCGCCGCAACGGTCGCGGCCGTTCCGGTCAAGGCAAGCGCGGCGGCGGCCGCGTATTGTGTCAGACGGTTCATGACGATACTCCAAATGGTCTCGAAGTTGAAAACCTGTTCGCACCAAGCTGTCCGGCAGGTGTGCCCTTCTTGCCTTAAACGGCGGCTTCGGCGCATTCCGTCGGTGCTTATGGCGATTTTTTTGGCGCCGGCGGCAACCCGGCGCGTCTTGTCAGCCCCTCAGCCAGAACGCCGCGATCCTCTGCCGAACTTGCCGCGGCGAACTCGACGATGCGCTGCTCCAGCCGCATGCGCATGGTGACGTCGGCGTTGCGGGCCCGCTCGAGCGCGGCTGTCAGGGCTGCCGTGTCGAGGGTGGGCTGCCGCAGCAGGTCGGCGGCCTCGCGCCTGGCCTGCTGGCCGTCGAGGATGACCTGGCGGGATTCGCGCCGGACCTCACGCAACGCCTTGCGGAATATCCTGCGTTCCTGGTCCGGAAGCCGGCCTCCGACCGCTTCCAGCGAATAGCCCTGGCCCGCCTTGCCACTTCTCAGCCAGACTGCGCCGCCGGCAAGGGCGCCGGCCAGGAAGACGTTCAGCGCCACGGACGCGATGAGGAGCTTGCGGCCCGTGCTCATAGGTTTTCCTCGATCGTGTCGTCGGGACCGGCATCGCCGAACGCCGTCGTATTGGCGTCCAGCACATACTGATCGGGCTGAACCTCAGGCGTGGCGACGATCACCAAAGCCGATCCGGCAACCGCGCCGGCCAGGCCGATGCCGGCAAGTCCGAGCCCCAGCCACCACAAGCGCTGGCGCCAGCGTTGGGTGAGATGACCGTCGGCAGCCCTCACTATGCCGCCGTGCAGCGCCTTGCCGGGCGCCTCGACGCGATAGCTGTCGAGCAGGGCGTCGAGCTTGCCGGCATCCCTCAGAATGGCCGCGCCCGCGTCGCTTGCGGCAAGGATGCTGCCCGCCGCGCGTTCGGCCTGTGGCCATCGCCGCAAGTCGCCGCCATAGGCTGCCGCCAGCACGGCAAAGCGTTCGGCATCCATCGTCGGTGCGTCCCTGGATCGGTCAGACATCGGTCTTTCCCTTGCCTGTTGGCCCCTTGCCCGCTGGCATCGCGTGCCCGCACGGCGCGGCGATCATCGGAGCCGGCCGCCAGGCGGTGTCGGCAAGGCGCGAACGCTGCGCCTTCATGGCGGCGCGGTTTTCATTCATGGACACCGTCCCTGGCCAGGATCGCCTGCAACGCCCTGCGGCCGCGCGAAAGCAGGCTCTCCAGGGCATCGACGCTGATCTCCAGGGTCGTGGCCGCCTCGATGTTCGACATGTCCTGATAGTAGACCAGGATGATGGCTTCGCGCTGGCGCGGGGCGATGGCTTGCAGGGCCTGTTCGACGCGCTGCGCGTCTTCCCGCGGCTGGGCATCCGGAAGCGGCGCCGGGTCCATCACCTCCGGCAGATCGTCTGTCACCCATTCGCGGCGGCGGCGCAGCCGGTCGTAGCAGAGGTTCAGCGTCACCCGGTGGATCCAGGTGTCGAAGCGTGCATTGCCGCGCCGCCAGCCCGAGGCATAGCGCCAGATTCGGACGAAGGTCTCCTGCGCGACATCCTCGGCTTCTGCCGTGTCGCCCAGCATGCGCACGGCAAGCGCCAGGATACGCGGCAGTTTGCGCGCGACCAGCGTTTGCACGGCCGCCGGATCGCCGGCGCCGATACGACGAACCAGATCCTCGTCCGGATCCGCGCTCATCGGCTGGCGCACCCCTGATGGTCATCGCGTGCCATTACCCCCGTTCATTGCTCCGCCTTGGGAGCGGTTTTATGGCCCGGCATTTCGTCGACGCTCAGAACGCCGTCGCCATTCTTGTCCAGCCTGGCGAAGCGCTGGGCGAAGAACGCATCGAGCTCGGCGCGGTCGATGAAGCCGTCATGGTTCGAGTCGGCGCGCGCGAAGGACTGTGTCGGGTCGCCCTTGGTGCCGCGCTTTGCCTGGAGGGCCTCCCATTCCAGCAGGCTGATCTTGCCGTCGCCATCCGTGTCGGCGGCCATGATCGCCTTCTCACGCCGCTTCTGGAACTTGGCCAGCGTGATGTCGGGCCTGGTCTTTGACGTGGCTGGCGCGGCAGCGGGGGGCGGTGCAGAAGGGGACGTCGCGGCCGGAGGCTGTGTCGCCGTCTGGGCGAACGCCGTGGCGGTCAGCAGGCTCAAGGCAGCGGCAAGGATCGAACGGTGTATCATGCTGGCGTCTCCGGTTGGCGCGCTGCCATGGCATTGTGCCGTGGCGACGCTTCTTCCGTTAAACGCAGCGGCGGTAGAAATCCGTCGGTGACTTTTGTGCCGGCAGGCGCATGCCGCAACAACGCGCCCGATCGGGCGCTGCTTGCGCCATGTTCGAACCCTTCAGCCGAAGGGCAGGAACTAGAGCAATTCCAAGAAAAGTGTGTACGGTTTTCCCGGGAAAAGCGCGTAGCGCTTTCCCTATGGAATTGCGTAAAAACAAAGAGATAGAGCGTTTCGCCGCTTCCGCGAAACGGTGAACCGTTCTATGTCGATTGGTCCGCCACCACCAGCTGGTCCGGCTTGAAGCCGGCATGCTGCGGGGTCCATACATCGCCCTCGCGGTTGAACCAATGGCACATATATGTGCCGGAGGCGGCACCGTCGCTTATCGTCATCTTCGGGCCTCCGGACTTCAGCTTGACGACGTCTCCGGTCTTGAAACTGTTGGGCATTTTGACCTCCCATGCTGACGCCGGGAGTTTCACATCAAACCTCGGTCTCGACAATGGCGGATGCATTCGGCCAGCATCGCGATCCACAGTGCCAGGCGGCGTTTTGAGGTCGGGTCTCGGTCCCAGTTGTAGATTCGGTCGCAGTTGCAGCAATGTGTCTTGCCGTTTGCTGTCGAAATTGGATGTTGAAATTCCTGTTCGGCTGGTGGAGATTGATCCTCTGCTGAGTATTGAGCGCGGCTATCGCTTCGGCGATGCTGCCGATCTGGCACCATGAGTTTCGGACGGAGTTCTATCGAACCGTGATCAGAAGCAACAAACAACAGCAACCCGCATGCAGTCTCGTGCCGAATACAGTAGAGTTGCGACATTGAGTGAGAGAGGCTTGAAGCGCTTGGGGAAAAGCGAAGGGTTCCCATCAGAGCGCCGGAGGAAATGATTCGTCACGTTATGGTTGCTGCCTGCCCCAACGATCAAGCCGCTGATCAACGCCGGCTGGCAGGGGGGAGTACATGCCCGGGAAAGCATTGAGAGGAGGCCGGTTTGGCGAAGGCCAAGGGGATCGCTCTGGAGATTGCAGAGCATAGCGCAGCGAATCCCGATGCACAGAAGCCGCTGCGCAAGCGCTTGTTCGATCACCCGCTTCTGGTGGTTAAGCGGAAACTGTTATATCGCCTGCTGCATCCCCAGGCGCCACGGCACCCTGTGCCGCTTACAAAGCCGGTCCTCATCGTAGGCTCCGCGCCGGTCTCGAACCCGCCGGTGGGTTTTCAGCGCGATGCTTTCACACTCTTTACCGTGAATGGCTCGCAGACCGTGACTGCCCGCTGGGGGATGGGTACTCCTGACGCGACATTTCTTTACGTCAACCAACTTGACGCGACCAAGCCCAACGCTGTGGCCGTGCGCGCCGTCTTGACCGGCCAGGAGACCGATCTGCTCTGGATTGTGCGTGCACACCGCACGATGGAGGAATTGCGCTGCAACATCGCGGCCTTCAACTACCGCTGTCGCGACCTGCGCACGATGACCCGTCACCAGCGCATGGCGCTCTACGAAGCAGTGATGGGTGTGCCCAATTTCGAGATGCATCTGGAGGAGAAGTTCTCGACCGGGATCACGGCGGTCCTTTACGCCTTGCATAACGGCGCGCCGGCCGTGATCATCACGGGTATTGACCCAGGTTCGCACGGCCATGTGTACAACAAACTGAACATCGACCGGATGCACGTCGGTTCCGACCGTGCCACCCTGCTGGCGCTGTTGGCGCTCGGTTTCCCCCTTTATACGAGCGATCCGCATGTGGCGGGCTCGCTCGGTCTGCCACTCTGGACGGGCCAGGCCAGGAGATGTGAGGTCCAATAACAACGGTCGATGTGGCTTGCTGGTGAGCTGTCTCAAATGTGAGTGCGACGACCCGCTCGACAGGTCCGTCGTCAAGAGGCGCGATGCCGGTTGCTTGGCTCTTGTCGCGCAAAAACACCATCGACACCTTCAGAGATGAAACGCTCGTGGCAACCCGGACACACGGCATTGCGAATGTGCTTCTGGTCTTCCGCGTGCAGTGCTGCCATGCTAGATTCGTCTAAATTCACATCAGATTACAGAACTGCCACATGATACCAATCTACATTGGCTATGATCCGCGCGAATCCCGAGTTCTAGACGTGGCGCGATGGAGCGCCTATCGGCGGACAAGCACCCCGTTGCAGATACAGCCGCTCGTGCTCAAGGACCTTGTAGCCCAAGGAATCATGACGCGGCCGATGGAAGTACGTGACGGTAAGCTCTGGTGCCCGATTTCCGAGGCGCCGATGGCGACCGAGTTTGCCATATCGCGCTTTGCCGTTCCGTTCATGGGGCAAAGCGGCTGGGCCATGTTCTGCGATTGCGACGTCCTGTTTCTAAAGGATCCGGTCAAACTGCTCGATCTGCTCGATCCTTCCTACGCGATCATGGCGGTCAAGCACCAGCAACGCGAATCCGAAGCGGTCAAGATGGACGGACAAACGCAGACGTTCTATCGCCGCAAGAACTGGTCGTCGGTCGTTTTATGGAATCTGGATCATCCCGCCAACAAGCGGCTGACCAAGGAGATGCTCAATACGTGGCCCGGACGTGACCTCCACGCCTTCAAATGGCTTGAGGACCATGAGATCGGCGAATTGCCCCTGGCGTGGAACTACCTCGTCGGGGCTTCGGCTTCCGAACTCGATCCCGCCGATGTCTCGCTGGCGCATTATACGCTCGGCGGCCCTTGGTTTGCGGGTTGGTCCGGCACCACGCAATGGGACGAATTGTGGAGCCGGGAAGAGAGCATCCTGCGCGCGTTTGAGGAACAGGCGGTTCAGATTCCCGGATGAAAACTCCGCTTTCGGATCTCTTGCCAGCCTTCTCAAAGCCAATTCTTCGCCTGCCCAAGGCCACGGGTCCCGCCTTGGTGATGGGCTCGGCGCCGAATTTTCGCCTCCCGCAGGGACATGATGCCGATTGGGCACTTGTGACCGTCAATGCTTCCCAGCTTTTGGCGGAAACCGTCGGCCTCCCCGTTCCCGATATTGCCGTGATCCGCCGCGGCATTTTTGTCGACGCCAGCGAACAGGATTTCTACAAGCGTGATTTGTTGAGAGGACGGCAGGCAAAGCACCTGATCATCCCGGTTTGGCCTGATGTCGAGGACAAGCTGAAAGCCGGTTGTCGCACCTTCGACTATCATTATGAGACCTTGCAGGCGCTTACCAAATGGCAGCTTGCCAGCGTCGTCTGGCAGCTTAGCGGCAAGTATCATATGTTCCGCGGCTGGCACCGGAAGATCTCCACCGGGGCCTTCGCGATCATACTGGCGCGTTTCGCCGGTTTTGCCCCTGTCGTCGTCAGCGGGTTTTCCCTGTCCCAGGCCGGGCACGGATACGACACCCGAAACGCCTTTCGATATCACGCCAACGAAGATGCGGCCCTGCTTCGGCGGGTGGTGAGAAGAGGCGAACCGATCTACGCGGAGGACAAAGACTTCGCTGCCGAAAGTGGATTACCCTTGTGGCAGGGGCAGATGCCATGATGGCAACGGCAGCAGTGGCTGGGGAAGTGGTGCCGCTTGCGTGACTCGAACACGCGACCCCATCATTACGAATGATGTGCTCTACCAACTGAGCTAAAGCGGCCCGGGAAGCGTTAGGCCTCCAAGATGGGCTGGGTGATAGACTCAACCGACGGCGAATTCAAGATGGGCGATCGCGAATTCAGGATGCGGCCCGGCAATTCGTGTTGCGCGTCGTTCCGCCCCGACGCATCGCCGACAAAGCCGGCTGCCACGCCCTTACCGATCGGCCGGGACATTGCGCCTGGCCCCGTGCCTCCCTGCCGGCAAAGATCAATGAAGCATGTTGATTTCGTTGCCGGAATACCGCCAAGATGGACTTTGGACACTCCAACGAGGCAGAATGCGGACGCTCGCCCGTTGATTGATTGGTCGGCTGCGGCTAACGATCATGGCGAGGTTTGGGCAACGCACAGAGGGATCTCGCTTGGACGCAATCGAAAAAGCGATCCGGAACGCCCTCGAAAGAGGCAATGCCGAGGACCGCGCATACCGCGAAAAGGTCTATCGCTCGGCTTTCGCCGCGCTCGACCGCGCGCTCCAGGCCAATCCCGGCGTGACGGTGGAAGTCGCCATCAAACGCCGCAAGGCGATACAGGCCAAGATCACCGAAATCGAATCCGAATTCCTGCCGGCGGTGCCGGATGTCGCTCCCCAGGCTGAGTCCGATGCACCGGCGGTCGAGCTTCCGGCGAGCCCGGCTGCACCCGCCGCAACCGGCGAGAGCGCGGCGCCGCCCGCAGTTTCCGTCGACGAGCCTGCACAGCCGGCTGCCGATGCCCCGCGCTCGCGCGTCTTGCCGGTCGTTCCAGACATCATGCCCGACGCGACCCTTTCCGGCGTGCCGTCCATCGACATGTCGGCTCCCGCTTCGTCCGAAGCCACGGCTGAAGTGGCGCCCGATCGCGACGAGAGGCGCATCAGGGGCCGGCGCCTGCCGCTGACCGCCATCTTCCTCACCGTGACGCTGCTCGCCGCGGTCGGCATCGGCCTGTTTTTCGCCATGCAGACCGGCGTCTTCAAGACCCAGGCCCAGCTCGACACCGCGCCGCCCGAAGCGCCGCCGACCGTCGAGGACGACGATTTCACGCCGGCGGATGGCGAGACCGGGCCGGAAAAGCCCGGCGCTGCCGATCAGGCGCGCAACTGGATCAACGTGTTTTCGCCCACCGACCCGGCGCATGTCAGCGCTCCGTCGGACGCCAAGGCGGAAACGATGAAGGACGATTCCGGGCCATTCCTGCGCATCCAGTCCGGCGCTTCCGGTTCGGCGATCAGCTTCGATGTCGGGCAAGGCGTGCTGGAGAAGCTCGCCGGCAAGCACGCCGTGTTCGATATCGTCGCCCGCGCCGAGGACGGCAAGGACACGCAGATCTCGGTCGACTGCAATTTCGGCGAGCTTGGTGATTGCGGCCGCAAACGCTATGCGGTCGGCCAGCAGCGCAACGAATATCTCTTCGACGTGAAATTCCCCGACAAGCGGCCCGGCTCGGCCGGAACGATCGCCATCAACTCCGATTTCGACAAGCAGGGCAAGGCGGTCAACATTTACGAGATCCGCGTCTCCGTCGAGCCTTGAGCGCCGGCACGGGAGAGGGTGCGATCAACGATCGAGCAGCGCCTGCAGCGTCTCGATGCGGTCGGCCTCGTTGGCGGGCTTGTCCCAGCGCAGCCGCGAGATGCGGGGAAAGCGCATGGCAACGCCGGATTTGTGACGCGTCGAACGGTTGAGCCCTTCGAAGGCGACTTCCAGCACCAGCCCGTTGTCACGGTCGGCGCGCACCGAGCGCACAGGCCCGAAACGCTCGATCGTGTTGTCGCGGACATATTTGTCGATCTGCCTCAATTCCTCGTCGGTGAAGCCGAAATAGGCCTTGCCGACCGGCACCAGTTCCTCCTCGCCTTCCGCTCCGGACCAGACGCCGAACGTGTAATCGGAGTAGAAGCTCGAGCGCTTGCCGTGGCCGCGCTGGGCGTACATGAGCACGGCGTCCACCGTGTGCGGGTCACGTTTCCATTTGAACCAGGGCCCCTTCGGCCGGCCGGCGACATAGGGCGAATCCCAGCGCTTCAGCATCACGCCTTCGATGATCGGGTGCGGCGGCGCCCGGCGCAGTTCCTCCAGCGCCTGCCAGTCCGAGAACGCGACGAATGGCGAAAGATCGAAGCGGCTCGGGTCGAGCGTTTTCACGAAGGTTTCGAGGCGGACGCGCCGCTCCCGGAAGGGCAATCCCCGCAAATCCTCCGCGCCGACCTGCAAAAGGTCGTAGCAACGCATGAAAGCCGGATATTGCTGCTGCATCTTCAGTGACACCGTCTTGCGGTTCAACCGCTGCTGGAGGTCCGAGAACGTCCCTGTCGCTTCCCGGGGATCGCCGACCAGCAATTCGCCGTCGAGGGTGGCCGAGAAAACCATCGCCTCGGCGAGGTCGGGAAAGGCGCCGGAGACGTCGTCGCCGGTGCGCGAATAGAGCCGGCGGATGCCGCCTTCCGACACCGCCTGGACGCGGATGCCGTCCCACTTCCACTCGGCCGCGTAATCGGCGGGGTCGAGCCTGTCGAGATCGCCGTCGCCGACCGGGTTGGACAGCATCACCGGCCGGAACAGTGCCCGCGCGGCCCTCTCGGGCTTTGCGGCCTTGCCTTCCAGCCATGCGAACAAGGCTGTGTACGGCGGCGACAGCCCGTGCCAGAGTTCCTCGATCTCGGCGACGTCGACCTTGCCGAAATCCGCCAGTGCCTGCTTGGCCAGCCGCGCCGACACGCCGATGCGCAACCCGCCGGTGACCAGCTTGATGATGGCGAAGCGGGCCGAGATGCCGGCACTGTCGAGCAGGTTTGACAGCACTTTCGGGCCGTCGGAGCGGCTCGCCGCCTGCAGCTTCGCGACCACCTCACCGAGCGTCGGCTCACGGTTCGGTATGGTTCCGGGCGTCTGCGGCCAGACCAGCGACACGGTCTCGGCGAGATCGCCGACATAGTCGTAGGAATAGCCGAACAGCACCGGGTCCATGCGTTCGGTCACCAGCATGCGCAGCATCGCCGGCTTGATCGCGGCGATGTTGAGATCGCCGGTGATGGCAGCCAGCGCCAGCCCGCGATCAGGATCCTCGACGCTGCGGAAATAATCGGTCAGCAGCGTCAGCTTGCCGTTGCGCGACGGCGTCAGCACAAGGCGGTCGAGCAGTTCGGCGAAGCGATTCATGCCATCAATCGCCCTCGTCCTCATACCCCACCAGATGCAATGGCCGCGCAGCGATCCCTTCGAGTTCGCACCAGCGCACCAGCGCCTCCTCGCGCCCGTGTGTCACCCAGATTTCCTCTGCCCCGGTTTCCTTGATCGTGGCGGTCAGTTCGTCCCAGTCGGCATGATCCGAAATGATCAGCGGCAGCTCGACGCCGCCCTGCTTGGCGCGCTGGCGGATGCGCATCCAGCCCGAGGCGAAGCAGGAGATCGGATCGGGAAAGCGCCGCGCCCAGCGATCGGCGAAGGCGGCCGGCGGGCCGACGACGATGGCGCCGGTGAAATCATCCTTGCTGGCGCTCTCCACCGTCGCCGGCTCGAGCCTGCCGAGATCGATGCCCTGGCTCTGGTAGTAGTCGCTGAGCTTGGCCAGCGCGCCGTGGATATAGATCGGCTTGTCGTAGCCAGCGTCGCGCAACAGCCGCATCACCCGTTGCGCCTTGCCCAGCGCGTAGGCTCCGATGAGATGCGAGCGTTCGGGGAACTGCGCCGACGATTTCAGGAGCCGCGCGATCTCCTCCTCGTCCGGCGGGTGGCGAAACACCGGCAGGCCGAAGGTTGCCTCGGTGATGAACACATCGCACGCGATTGGCTCGAACGGCAGGCATGTCGCGTCCTGCTGCCGCTTGTAGTCGCCGGAGGCGACGATGCGCATGCCCTGACGCACGACCGCGATCTGCGCCGAGCCCAGCACATGGCCGGCCGGATGAAAGCTGATGTCGACGCCGTTGAAGGCAATTCGCTCGCCCAGTCTAGCCGCCTGTGTCGTGCCTGCAAAACCCTCGCCATAGCGAAGCCCCATGATGTCCAGTGTCTGCTGCGTCGCCAGCACCGAGCCGTGGCCGGAGCGTGCGTGGTCGGAATGGCCGTGCGTGATCAGCGCCCGGTTGACCGGCCGCACCGGGTCGATGAAG
This sequence comes from Mesorhizobium sp. B2-5-11, assembly GCF_006440835.1. Taxonomy (NCBI): domain Bacteria; kingdom Pseudomonadati; phylum Pseudomonadota; class Alphaproteobacteria; order Hyphomicrobiales; family Phyllobacteriaceae; genus Mesorhizobium; species Mesorhizobium sp. B2-5-11. The sequence continues at coordinate 169,529 of NZ_VFUK01000006.1, read as the reverse complement.
AAGTCGCCCGGCGGGCAGTAAAGGCCCTCGGGCCGGGGATGGAGCAGGTCGCTGGCGCGCATTGTTCCAAGATAGTGGCTAATTCGGGCGCGGGAAGCCTGTTGCAAGAGACTGCTGACTCGGCCTACAGCCAACCGCCGGGCAGCAGTCAGGCAACGCGGTCTGAGGCCTGCGGGTGCCTCTGCTGCGAAAAAGCCCCAATCGCATGCCGGATTATGTCGGGGCAGTGTCGTACGGAGGGATTTTCCATGCGCTGGAACATGATGGCCTTGGCATCTTGCCTCGTTATGGCGGGCTGTGTCGGCAACTCCATGTCCGAGCGCCAGGACGAAAACGTCCAGTCCTCATTGCAATATGACAGCGTGCCTTGCGGCCAGTTGCTGGCGCAACGCAACGCCCTGGCTCGGCAATACAATCTGTCCCAGCAGGCCAAGCCGACATTCTCCAACCCCGCGATGGGCTTCGGCCCGTTCATTCCGGATATCCGCTCCAAGACCAAGCGCGATGCCGACAAGGCAAGCGGCGAGATCGACGCCATGAACCGGTCTATCGAGCGCCGCGATTGCGGCAAGCCGGACAAGCAGAAGAAGTTCGCTCTGCCCGGCTAACACATGTCGCCTGAAGGCGGTCCCGATGACCACATGCCAGGGGCCTAATATCCCGCTTTGCGGTCTACCAGGTTCTCCAGCTTTTCGCCCCGCTCGAAGGCGTCCATCTGGCGCAGCATGATCGGCGCCAGATGGACGGGATCGGACGTGGCCGCGGCATGCGGCGTCACGAACACTTTCGGATGGGCCCATAGCGGGCTGGTCTTCGGCAGCGGTTCGACCTCGAACACGTCGAGGCTCGCTTCCTTCAGCGTGCCGTCGTCCAGCGCGCGCACGATGTCGGCGTCCTTCTGCAGGCGGCCGCGACCGGCATTGATCAGCACCGAGCCGCCAAGACCGTTGCGCTTGCGCAATTCCTTCAGCACGCCGTAATTGATGATACCCTTGGTATCCGGCGTCAGCGGCAGCAGCACGACCAGTATGTCTGTGGCATTGAGGAACGGGATAAGCCCGGCCTCGCCGCAATAGGTCGCGACACCTTCCATCGGCCGGTCCGTGCGCGACCAGCCATTGACCGCGAAGCCGAGCGACAGCAGCGCCGACGCCGCCGCGCGGCCGAGACTGCCGAGCCCCATGATGCCGACAGAGATGTCTTCAGCGGTGCGCTGCGCCGGCTCGCGCCATATCTTCTTCGGCTGCTGCGACCGGTACAGCAGGCCCTGGCGGTGATGATCGAGCACCCGCCAGACGACATATTCGGTCATGTGCTGGGCCAGGTTGCCGGCGACGACCTTGACGATCGGCACGTCCGGCAGGCTGGGATCGGAGAAGATGTGGTCGACACCGGCGCCGATCGAGAAGATGGCGCGCAGATTGGGCAGCGATCCCAACAGGTTCGGCCGCTGTTTCCACACCACCGCATAGGTGATCGAAGGATCGCTGGCGCCGTCCGGCTCGAGCACCACCTCGCGCTCTGCGGACAGCAGTTCGCGCCAGCGCTGCGGGTGAAAGCCGGTGACGGCAAGCAGGATTTTGCCTTTTTCCATTTATGGATTTTGTCCTGTTGTTCGGTTTGGAGCAATTGCGGGAAAGGCGCGCGGCGCCTTTCCGTCCGGAATTGCGAAGGAAGGAGTCACTCGCTGACGACCCCCGTCGGGGCGGTTTCTATCTTGAAGGCGGCCGAGATCAGCGCCCGAGTATAGTCGGTTTGCGGCTTTTCAAAAATCTGTTCGGAAGGACCGGCTTCGACGATCTGGCCATTGCGCATGACGATGACATCATTGGCCAGGGCCCGGATGACCTTGAGGTCGTGGCTGATGAAGAGATAGGCGAGGTCATGCTTGGCCTGCAGGCTGCGCAGGAGGTCGACGACCTGCGCCTGCACGCTCATGTCGAGCGCCGAGGTCGGCTCGTCCAGCATGACGAAACGCGGGTTGAGCACCATGGCGCGAGCAATGGCGACGCGCTGGCGCTGGCCGCCGGAGAATTCGTGCGGATAGCGGTTGCGCGTCGCCGGGTCGAGCCCGACTTCCTTCAGCACGTCGACCACCTTGTCGTCGCGCTCGTCGAGCGACAGCTTCGGCTCGTGGATCTTCAAGCCTTCTTCGATGATCTCGGCGATGGACATGCGGGGGCTCAGCGAGCCGAAAGGATCCTGGAAGACGATCTGCAATTCGCGCCTGAGCGGGCGCATGGCGTTGAACGAGAGCTGGTTGATGTCGCGCCCGTTGAACTGGATGGTTCCGCTCGACGAGATCATCCGCGCCAGCGCCAGGCCGAGCGTGGTCTTGCCCGACCCGGACTCTCCAACCACGCCCAGCGTCTGGCCGGCCCGCACGGTGACATCGATGCCGTCGACCGCCTTCACATGGTCGACGGTGCGTCGGAAGAAGCCCTGCTTGATCGGAAACCAGACTTTGATGTCCTTGCCGGTCATCACGGGTGCCGCGGCGCTGTTGGCCGCGGGTGGCTTGCCCTTGGGCTCGGCCGCCAGGAGATGGCGCGTATAGGCGTGCTGCGGATTGGCGAAGATGTCCTTGGTAGGCCCCATCTCGACGATCTTGCCCTTGGTCATCACGCACACCCGGTCGGCGATCTTGCGCACGATGCCGAGATCATGGGTGATGAACAGCATCGACATGCCCTTGCGGCTCTTCAGGCCGGCCAGCAATTCGAGGATCTGCGCCTGTACGGTGACGTCGAGCGCTGTCGTCGGCTCGTCGGCGATCAGGAGTTCCGGTTCGTTGGCCAGCGCCATGGCGATCATGACGCGCTGGCGCTGGCCGCCGGAGAGCTGGTGCGGGTAGGCGTCGAGCCGCTTCTGCGGATCACGGATGCCGACCTCGTTGAGCAGGGCCAGCGTGCGCGCCTTGGCCGGGCGGTCGGCCATGCCCTGATGCAGCTTCAGGATCTCGACGATCTGCTGCTCGATCGTGTGCAGCGGATTGAGCGAGGTCATCGGCTCCTGGAAGATCATGGTGATCTTGTTGCCGCGCACCTGCCGCAGTTGCTTCTCGTTCATGGCGAGCAGGTCGGCGCCCTGGAACAGGGTCCTGCCCGAGGGGTGGCTTGCGCTGGGATAGGGCAAGAGCTTCAGCACCGACAGCGCCGAGACCGATTTGCCGGAGCCGGATTCGCCGACCAGCGCCACCGTCTCGCCCTTGGCGATGTCGAAGGAGATGTGATCGACGGCCAGCGACTGCTGTCCGCCTTGCGCAAAGGCGACGCTGAGGTCCCGGACCGAGAGCAAGGGGGCGTCGCTCATCGGAACGTCTTGCGCGGATCGAAGGCGTCGCGTGTCGCCTCGCCGACGAAGACCAACAGCGACAGCATCAGCGAGATGACGACGAAGCCGGAAATGCCGAGCCACGGCGCGTTGAGATTGCGCTGCGCCTGCTTGAGCAATTCGCCGAGCGAGGCCGAGCCCGGCGGCAGGCCGAAACCGAGATAGTCTAGCGAGGTCAGCGTCGAGATCGAGCCTGAGAGCAGGAACGGCAGGAAGGTCAGTGTCGCCACCATGGCGTTGGGCAACAGGTGCCGGAACATGATGGTGCGGTTGCGCACGCCGAGCGCGCGCGCCGCGTTGACGTACTCGAAATTGCGCGCGCGCAGGAATTCGGCCCGCACCACGCCGACCAACGCCACCCAGGAAAACAGCAGCATCAGCCCGAGCAGGATGAAGAAGCCCGGCGGCAGTATGGCGGCGACGATAAGCAGGAGATAGAGCACGGGGATAGCCGACCATATCTCGATGAAGCGCTGGAACAGCAGGTCCGTCCAGCCGCCGAAATAGCCCTGTAGGGCGCCGGCCGCGACGCCGATCAAAGCCGAGCCGGCGGTCAGGATCAGTCCGAACAGCACCGAGATACGGAAACCGTAGATGACCCGCGCCAGCACATCGCGCGCCTGGTCGTCGGTGCCCAGCCAGTTCCAGTTGCCGATGGTGCAGGCCGGATCATCAGCCCCTTGCGGGTACTGGTTGCAGCGCATCTTGGCGTCATACTGCCAGGACGGCTTGGCCGGGGCTGCTTCGGGAATGGCATTGTTGACGGTCTGGTAGGAATAGCGGATCGGCGGCCAGATCATCCAGCCATTGGCGTTGATCTCGTCCTGGATCACTGGGTCGCGATAGTCGGTGACGGCATAGAAGCCGCCGAACTTCTCTTCGGGATAGGCGACCAGCACCGGAAACAGGATCTCGCCCTTGTAGGAGGCGATGATCGGCTTATCGTTGGCGATGAATTCGGCGAACAGCGACAGCACGAACAGGACAAGGAAGATCCACAGCGACCAGTAGCCGCGCCGGTTGGCCTTGAAGTTCTCCAGGCGGCGCTTGTTGAGCGGCGACAGAAATGGCCGCGGCATCCGCTCCGGCACGACCCCGGCGGTAACACTTGCCTCCGACATCAAACGTCTCTCCGCTCGAAATCGATGCGCGGATCGACCCAGGTGTAGATGAGGTCGGACAGCAATCCGACGAACAGGCCGAGAAGCGAGAAGATGTAGAGGTTGGCGAACACCACGGGATAGTCGCGTTCGACCACCGACCGGAAGCCGAGCAGGCCGAGCCCATCGAGCGAGAAGATGTTTTCGATCAGCAGCGAACCGGTGAAGAAGGCCGAGATGAAGGCGCCGGGAAAACCGGCGATGACAATCAGCATGGCGTTGCGGAAGACATGGCCATAGAGCACCTGCCGTTCCGAGAGGCCCTTGGCGCGGGCGGTCACCACATACTGCTTGCGGATTTCCTCCAGGAAGGAATTCTTGGTCAGCAGCGTCGTCGTGGCGAAGGCCGACAGCACCAGCGCCGTCAGCGGCAAGGTCATGTGCCAGAGATAGTCCCCGATCTTGGCCGGCCATGACAACTGGTCCCAATTGTCCGAGACGATGCCGCGCAGCGGGAACCAGTCCCAGAACGAACCACCGGCAAACAGCACCATCAGCATGATGCCGAACAGGAAACCCGGAATGGCATAGCCGACGATGACGACGCCGCTGGTCCAGATGTCGAAGGGGCTGCCGTCCTTCACCGCCTTGCGGATGCCGAGCGGGATCGAGATCAGGTAGGACAGGAGCGTGATCCACAGCCCGATCGAGATCGACACCGGCATTTTTTCCAGGATCAGGTTGAGCACCGAAATGTCGCGGAAATAACTGTCGCCGAAATCGAACCGGATATAATTCCACAGCATCAGGCCGAAGCGCTCGAGCGGCGGCTTGTCGAAGCCGAACTGCTTCTCCAGCTTCTTGATGAATTCCGGATCGAGCCCCTGCGCGCCGCGATATTTTGAACCGACGTCGCCGGCGGCATCGAAATTACCACCGCCCGCATCGCCGCCGCCACCGCCCAGACGATCGCTGCCGCCCTGGTTCGTCAGCTTGGCGATGACCTGCTCGACCGGGCCGCCGGGGGCAAACTGAATGACGGCGAACGAGATCGCCATGATGCCGAACAGGGTCGGAATCATCAAAAGGATGCGGCGCAGGATATAGGCGCCCATCAGATGGTGCCCTCCCGACGCATGTGATTGGCGAAACCGTCGATGAACGCGCCTCTTTCCCCGTCACTATACGGGCAGAGGATGCCGGTCCACCCTCCGCAGCTGCGGCGCAGCTGCTGCGGAGGACGGGCAGGCAGGTGAGGGGCGGTGCTTACGCCCGCAAGAAATTCAGCCTTTGCCAATTTTTGCCGCCTTGCCCTTGTCGAACCACCACAGCGTCTCGACCGGAAAGCCGAAATCGGGCTTTTGCTCGACGAAGCCGAACATGTCCCAATAGGCGACGCGGTGATTCGCCAGATAGTATGTTGGAATCCAGTCCAGCCGCGCGCGCAAGACCCGATCGAGCGCTCTGAGCGCGGTGACGAGTTCGGACCGGCTTCGCGCCTTGCCGGCTGCCACGATCAACGCGTCGATGGCCTTGCTTTCTGTTCCGGGGTAGTTGCGCTGCCCCGGGATTTTCGCCATTCGAGAATCATAGAGCATCTCCAGGCTGTCATCAGTCGGCGTCGCCCCGATCGACCAATGCAGCACGGTAAGATCGAAGTCGAAATCGCTCTGCCGCTGTTCATATTGCGCCGAATCGACCTGCCGGATCGAAGCGTCGATCCCGATCGCCTTCATATTCTCGGACCATGGGGTGTAGATGCGAACGATGCCGTCATCCTCCGTCAGCATTTCCACCCGCAGCCGCTCGCCCTTGTCGTTGACGACGAAATTGCCCGCCCGCTTCCAGCCGGCTTGCGCGAGCAATCTCGAAGCCTCGCCCAGCAGCTTGCGATCATGGCCTGACCCGTCGGACAGAGGCTGCGTCACGGCTTCGCCAAAAACCTCCGGTGGCAACTCGGCCCGGAATGGCTCCAGCAGGACCAGTTCCTCAGGCGAGGGCAAGCCTTCGGCCTTGTAATCCGACCGTTCGAAGTTCGATTGAGAGCGCTCGTAAGAGCCATAAAACAACGCCCGCTTCATCCATTCGAAATCGAAACACCGGGCGATCGCCCGTCGCACCCGCTCATCGCGGAATTGCGCACGACGCTGGTTCAGTGCGACGCCCTGCATGTCTGGCGTCTTCTCGCCGGGAAATTCCCGTTTGACGACCTTGCCGTCCTTGAGCGCCGGAAAATCGTAGCCGGTCGCCCAGACCCGCGCGGTAAACTCCTCGCGAAAATGCGTGTCACCCTTCTTGAAGGCTTCGAACGCCGCCTGCCGGTCGAGATAGAAGTCGATGCGGATACGGTCGAAATTATACTGGCCGCGATTCACCGGGAGGTCGCGGCCCCAATAGTCGGGCACGCGCTCATATTCGACTGTCTGTCCCGCGGCCACTCGCCCCATTTTGTATGGTCCCGAGCCGAGCGGCGGCGTCATCGTCGAGGCATTGAAATCATTGACCGCATAAAAGGCCTTGGACACGATCGGCATCGCCACGATCCTGAGGATGTTTTGCGCGGACTGTTCGCCGTTGAAGGTAAGATTGAGGGTGAGTGGATCCTCGGCGACCGCGTCGGTCATATACCGCAACGCCTGGGAAAGGTTCGGATGCCCTTGCTCTTTGTAAAGCTTCAACGCGAAGACGACGTCTTCGGCGGTTAGCGGCGAGCCGTCGTGGAAACGCGCTTGCGGTCGCAGCGCGAAGCGGAAGCCGTTGCGGTCTTGCGACAAGGTGACGGACTCGGCAAGCAGGCCGTAGACCGCATCCGGCTCGTCGAGCGCGCTTGCCATCAAGGAATCGAAACAGAGTTCGGTGCGCGGCGGCGCATCTCCTTTCAATACCAGGGAATTCAACGTGTTGAAGGTCAGGAAGCTTTGGTTGAGCGTGGCGTTCGGCGGCGCGAAATTCATCTGGCCGCCCTTGGGTGCATCCGGATTGACGTAGTCGAAATGCGTGAAATCCGGTTTGTATTTGAGGTCGCCGTAGGCGGACAGGCCGTGCAGTTTGGTGCCGGTCGCAACATTGGCAAAGGCTTTTCCGGGCAACAGGGCGGCGACAGCGGCGGCACTGCCCAGGCCCAGGAAATCGCGACGGGGCAGCACCGCCATCAATTGTTGCCCTTGTATTTGGCCGCCAGCGCCTTTTCCTTCTCCGGATCGATCCACCAGGAATTCTGGTCGGCGCCGATATAGCTCGGCTGTTTGGCGGGAATGCCGAATTTGTTCCAGTAAGCCAGCCAGACCACGGCTCGATAGTACTGCGGCACGACGTAGTAGTTCCACAGCAGCACGCGGTCGAGCGCATGGGTGGCGGCAACCAGATCGTCGCGGTCGGTGGCGAAGATGATGCGGTCGACCAGGGCATCGACGACCGGGTTCTTGATGCCGGCGTAGTTGCGCGACCCCGGCCGGTCGGCTGCCCTGGAACTCCAGAAGTCGCGCTGCTCATTGCCAGGCGATTCCGACTGGCCGAGTTGCCCGATAATGACATCGTAGTCGAAATTGTTGACGCGGTTGACGTACTGGGTCTGGTCGATGATGCGCAACGTGGCGTCGACGCCGATCTTGCGCAGATTGGCGATATAGGGGCTGGAGATGACCTGGTCGGTGTCGTTCCAGCCGAGTATCTCGAACTTGAACGGCTCGCCGGTCTTGGCATTGACCATCTTGCCGCCCTTGATCACCCATCCAGCCTTGGCGAAGAGGTCGACTGCCTGCTTCAGGTATTTCCGCTCGGCCTGCGGCGAATCGTAGACCGGCAGCTTGAATTCCTGGGTGAACAGCTCGGGCGGCAGCTTGTCGCGATACTGTTCCAGAATTTCCAGCTCCTTGCCTTGCGGCAAGCCGCTGGAGGCCAGTTCAGTTCCCTGGAAATAGCTGCTGGTGCGGGTGTTGAACCCGTAGAACAGCGTACGGTTCATCGTCTCGAAGTCGAAAGGATAGGTCAGCGCGGCCCGCACCAGGCGGTCCTGGAACAGCGGGCGCCTCTGGTTGAGCATGAAAGCCTGCATCGGCTCTGGCGAGGTGGTTTTGAATTCCTGCTTGATGACATCGCCGGCCTTGACCGCCGGGAAATTATAGAATGTCTTCCAGCGCTTCGAACTGTTTTCCGGTTTGATGTCGTCAAGTCCGCCCTTGGTGAAGGCCTGCCAGGCGGCATTGTCATCAAGAATGTAAGTGAAACGCTGCCTGTCGAAATTCTCGCGACCGACCTTCACCGGCAGCTTGGCACCCCAATAGTCCGGCACGCGCTGCCAGACGATTTCCGAGCCAGGCTTGAAGCTGGCGATCTTGTAGGCGGCGGAGCCGAGCGGCGGCTCCAGCGTCGGCCTGGTGACGTCGCGCTTCTTGCCGTTGGCATCCGTGCCTTCCCACCAGTGTTTCGGTAGCACGGCGAGGTCACCCAGGATTTTAGGCAGCTCGCGGTTGCCCTTCTGGCTGAAATGAAACTCGACTTCGCGATCCGAGACGGCCACGGCATCCGTGACATTCTCGAAATAGCGGCTGTACATCGGGCTGTTCGCCTTCAGCACCTGGAATGACCAGATCACGTCGTCGACGGTGATAGGCTGGCCGTCATGCCATTTCGCGCGGGGGTCGAGCCGGTAAGTCGCCGAGGAAAAGTCGGCCGGGTATTTGTAGGCGTCGGCGATCAGCGGATGGCTGACACTGCCTTCGTCGGTCGCCTGCTCCATCAGCGTGTCGTAGAGCAGGCCGCCGCCGAACCCGACCAGGCCGGCGGCCGGTGAACCCTGCACGATATAGGGATTGAAGCTGTCGAAAGTGCCCAGTACCACCGAATTCAGCGTGCCGCCTTTGAGTGCGTTAGGGTTCACGTAGTCGTAGTGCTGGAAATTGTCGCCATATTTGGATTCGCCGATCAGCGATGAAGTGGTGCGCCACTCATCGGCCAGGGCCGCCTGCAACCCCGCGGCCAGCAGGGCCGCCGCCAGCAACGATTTGAGAAGCACTCGGCCAAGCGTCATCCACTGTCCTCTTCGCGATGCGTGCCATCATCCAGAAAGGCAATCTAGATGATTTGCCGCGCGTGAAAACCGCCATGCGCGGCTTTGTCGCCGTAGAGGCGGTTTTCCTAACGAAAAAGCCGGGCTGAACCCGGCTTTTTCAAGGTCGTCGAGACTATATCCGGTTTATTGAGCAGGCGCCGGTGCCGGGGCGGCCGGAGCTGGTGCGGCGGGAGCCGCAGGCGCCGCCGGCTTGGCGGGAGCTGCGCCTTCGGCCGGCTTGGCCGGTGCGGCCCCTTCGGCGGGCTTGGCGGGGGCGGATGCATCGGCGGCAGCGCCCGGCGCGGGCAGCGGCTTGGGATTGTCCGACAGCGTGCGCAGATAGGCGATGACGTTGGCGCGGTCTTCTTCCTTCGGCAGGCCGGCAAAGCCCATCGCCGTGCCTTTCACGAATTTTTTCGGCGAGGTGATGAAGTGGTTGATGTTGTCGTAGGTCCACTTCTCGGTGCCGCCCTTGGAAAACTCCTTCATGCCGGCCGAATAGGCGAAGCCCTCATGCTCGGCGACCGGGCGGTCGATGAGATCCCACAAATCCGGGCCGACCTTGTTGGGGCCGCCCTTCTCGCCGGAGTGGCAGGCCTGGCATTTCTTGAAGATGGCAGCGCCCTGTTCGGCACTTGCGTTGGCCAGAAGATCCGCGATCGGCTTTTCGGCGGCTGCCGGAGCGGCGGGGCCGCCCTCGGCGGGCTCGGCGGCCTCGATGGCGAAGCCGGGCTTTTCCGGAGCGGGCGAGGCAAACAGCGCGTCCGACACGATGCCGACCGAGAACACCACGAAAACGGTTCCGAGCAATCCGGCGAGCAGCTTGTTGACTTCGTTGGAATCCATACGCCCCTTGCTCCCTTTTCCGGCGGACCGATCCGTCCACTCCGTCCGTCGGTATCGAGACCTGCCCTCCAGAGCCGGTCAAATCGCGCGGAAACTAGGTCTTTTGCTCCGGCGTTGCAACACCTATAAGGGCGCTTCCAGTGAGACCTTTTGCCACTTTCCCCTCCTCGTTTCGAACGCCCGCCAAACCGATGTCCACCTTGATCCTGATCCCCGCCCGCATGGCCTCGACCCGGCTCCCGGGCAAGCCGCTGGCCGACATTGCCGGCGCCCCGATGATCGTCCATGTCGCGCGCCGCGCCGCCGAGGCCGGGCTTGGCCGTGTGGTGGTGGCGACCGACACGCAAGGCGTGGCGGAAGCGGTGCGCGCGCATGGTTTCGAGGCGGTGATGACGCGCTCGGACCACGAATCGGGTTCGGACCGGATATTCGAGGCCCTGACGGTGCTGGATCCGGCAAACAAGGTCGAAACCATCGTCAATGTGCAGGGTGACCTGCCGACCATCGATCCCGCGATCATCGTGGCCTCGCTCAGGCCGTTCGAGGACAAGGCGGTGGACATCGCCACGCTCGGCGTCGAGATCGAGCGCGACGAGGAAAAGACCAATCCCAACGTCGTCAAGATCGTTGGCTCGCCATTGTCGGCCACCAGGCTGAGGGCGCTTTATTTCACCCGGGCCACCGCGCCCTGGGGCGAGGGCGCGCTCTATCATCATATCGGTCTCTATGCCTATCGCCGCTCGGCGCTCGAGCGCTTCGTGGCGCTCAAGCCGTCGCCGCTTGAACGCCGCGAGCGGCTGGAGCAGTTGCGGGCGCTGGAAGCCGGCATGCGCATCGACGCCGAGATCGTGCGGTCGCTGCCGCTCGGCGTCGACACGCCGCAAGACCTGGAACGGGCCAGAACGATCCTTTCAAACTGAGCGCCGAACCGACACCCCTTCAACGAGAATTGGCCATGCCTGAAAAGACCAACAGAATATCCTTCCAGGGCGAGCCCGGCGCCAATTCCGACACCGCCTGCCGTAACGTCTATCCCTCGATGCAGCCTTTGCCATGCCCGACCTTCGAGGACGCGTTCAACGCGGTCGAGACCGGCAAGGCCGATCTCGCCATGATCCCGATCGAGAACACCATCGCCGGGCGCGTCGCCGACATTCACCATCTGCTGCCGGAATCGAGGCTGCACATCGTCGGCGAATATTTCCTGCCCATCCATTTCCAGCTGATGGTGCTGCCAGGTGTGAGGCGTGACGAGATCAAAACCGTGCACAGCCACATCCATGCGCTCGGCCAGTGCCGCAAATACGTCCGCAAAAATGGCTGGAAGGCGGTTGTCGCCGGCGACACGGCGGGCGCGGCCAAGATGGTCTCCGAGGTCAAGGACCGCACCATGGCCGCCCTGTCCCCGGCATTGGCCGCAACGCTCTACGGCCTTGACATCATCGAGGAGAATGTCGAGGACACCGATTCCAACGTCACGCGCTTCGTCGTCCTGACCAAGAACAAGCAGTGGGCCGAACGCCCGTCGCCTGACGCCAAGATGATGACGACCTTCATCTTCCGCGTCCGCAACGTGCCGGCCGCGCTCTACAAGGCGATGGGCGGTTTCGCCACCAACGGCATCAACATGACCAAGCTCGAGAGCTACCAACTCGGCGCCTTCACGGCGACACTGTTCTACGCCGACATCGAGGGCCACCCCGACGATCCGCTGGTCAAGCTGGCGCTGGACGAGCTTCGCTTCTTCTCGCGCGAAGTGCGGATCCTCGGCGTCTATCCGGCGAGTGAGTCACGCGAGCAGTGGAAGGTAGCGGATTAGTGCATGTCCCCCCAAACTGCGCACCGGTTTTGGGACAACGACATGCATGAAAGTACCTAGTTCGGGAAGTCCCACGGGTTTACGAGTGCCACTCCGGTTCCCTCGAAATCCCCGATGTTGCGCGTCACCAGCGTCATACGCCGGGTGTTCCATAGTACGACATTGGGATGCGCCCTGCCGCTCGCTACCTTTCGCAGATCGGACACGACATTGGTATCGAGCAACAGCCTCAGGACAAGTCTATTGGCTTGGCATGTTCCGTGCGGGACGGGAGCGGCAAATCAAGCTCTCCAGCTTCCGGCGCAGCCAGCATGTCACCGAGCGACCGCGGTTTGCCGGTGAGCCTTTTGTACTCATCGAACGATAACAGGACATGCACCGGCCGCCCCCTGTCGGTGACGATCACCGGTCCTTCCTTGGCAGCGCGTTTTGCACGGCCAAGGTCCTGATTGAGTTCGCGACTCGAAAGCGTGGTGATCATCATATTAGCCTACGCTTCTAAATCACCGCGCCAAGGGGCACATAGTCGATCTCCATGAAGGTCTCGACTTCAGGAATCCAGCGGTCGCGCACGAAGGCGACGTGGTCGGGATGGTCGTTGTACCTGGTATAGGCGGCCTGGTCGGCGAATTCCATGGAGAAGCCGAACTGGTAGTCGTTCTTGGGGCTGACCTGACGCAGCTGTTCGAAATGGGTGACGCCCCTGATCGCCGAGAGGATTTTCCTGGCGTCGACCAGGAACCTTTTTTCCTCCAGCGAGTGCGGCGGATGCTTCAGCGTGAACACGACGGTATGGCGGATCATTTCCCTCTCCTGATTTCCCTTATTCGCTGTCGACCCAGGCGCGGATCAGGTGATGCGCTATGGCTCCCTTCGGCGGCGTGATCAGATTGCCCGGATGCTCCCTGGCCAGCATCAGGCGGACCTCGTCGCGCAAGAACCAGCGGCAGTCTTCCAGCTCGTTGAGGTCGGCCTGGATGTCTTCATTGAGCGGCTCGCCGAAGCAGCCGATCATCAGCGAATAGGGGAATGGCCAAGGCTGGCTGGCGTGGTAGACGACGCGGCCGAGCCGGATGCCCGCCTCCTCCAGCGTCTCGCGGCGCACCGCCGCCTCGATCGTTTCGCCCGGCTCGATGAAGCCGGCAAGGGCGGAGTACATGCCCGGCGCGAAATGCCGGCCGCGCCCGAGCAGGCATTTCTCGCGCGTCGCCGTCAGCATGATCGCCACCGGATCGGTGCGCGGAAAATGCTCGGTGCCGCAATTCGGGCAATGGCGCTTGTAGCCGCCGGCCCGCATTTGTGACTCGGTCCCGCATTTGCTGCAGAAACGATGGCTGGCGTGCCAGGCGAGCAGTGCGGCGCCCTGCGCCATCGCTCCGGCGGCCGCTTCGTCGATCAGGCCTTGCATGTAGACCGAGCGGTAGTCGATGGCCTTGACCGTTTCGGGAAGCTGTTCCGGCTCGAGGCCGGCGGTCACCGCCAGCACCGGGCCCTGGTCGGAGAATCCAAGCAGCACACCGCTGCCGGGCAAGGTCTGGAAGGGCAGGCTTTCGGCGACGCCGAACCAGGGGTCGAAGCTGCCGTCACGAACCTTCAGGTAGAGCCGGCCGCCCTGCATCAAAAGCAGCCTGGTTCCAGGATCGGCGAGCGCTTTGTCGACCGAATCGTCGGCGCGGTTCTCGGATTGTCGGTCGATACTGTTGCCGGCGAAGCCGACGAATTGGCTCGGCTCGCGCAAGGGCGCGTCAAACAGGCTAAAGCTCATGCGGACTCTGGGCGTTCGGGATGGACACGTTCGGGATGGACACGGGAAGGCTTATAGCGCCGCCCTTATCGTTTCGGCAAACCGGCGCAGCTCGGAGCGCTGATAGGGCTCGCGCAGGCCGTGCCCCCACACCGGGCCTGGCCAGCCGGGATCGCCTTCCGAACGGGCGATGACGTGGATGTGCAGCTGGCGCACGATGTTGCCGAGCGCGCCGGTGTTGATCTTGGTGCAGCCGGTCACCTTCTTCAGCGCCTGAGCCACCATATTGGTCTCGAAGGTCAGCATTGTCTGGTCGAGCGGCGTCATGTCGTGGATTTCCTCCACGCCCGGCCGCTGCGGCACCAGAAGCAGCCATGGCCAGCGGCGGTCGTTCATCACGCGCAGTTCACACAGCCCAAGCCACATCAACTGCTCGCTGTCCGCCTCCAGCCGGGTATCCAGCGTGAATCCGGCCTTCAGGCCCGGCAGCATCGGCGTTTCCCTTGCTTTTGGTGTTTTCCTCAGAGTCATGAACGCTAGAGCGGCTGCATCGAGGCTGCAAGCGAATCTCGTGGCTGATGCAGCCGATTTGCCTGCGCCCTTGCATTTCGTCGCCGAATTGCCGATATGGACGGCGGGAGGTTGGTGGTGGACGATCCACTCGCCAACCGGGTCAGGTCCGGAAGGAAGCAGCCCTAACGAGCCCGGAACGGGTCATTGTTCCAGCCTCCCACCTCATCGGCCCTTCTCGCGACGTTGACGACGCATTGCAGCGCGGGCGAAACTATGCGCAGGAATCGGCCGCCTTTTGGCGCGGCCATTTGGAGTTTTGCGGGCGAATGAGCGAAGCCGGAAATTCGGGACCAAAAAGCCTGGAGATAGGCAAGGCCGGCGCCTATCGCGTGCTGGCTCGCAAGTACCGTCCGGCGAATTTCTCCGAGTTGGTCGGCCAGGAGCCGATGGTGCGCACGCTCACCAACGCTTTCGCCACCGGCCGCATCGCCCAGGCCTGGATGTTGACCGGCGTGCGCGGCGTCGGCAAGACCACGACCGCGCGCATTCTCGCGCGGGCCCTGAATTATAAAACGGCAACAATCGACCAGCCTTCCGTCGACCTTGCCGTGCTCGGCGAGCACTGCCAAGCGATCATGGAAGGCCGCCATGTCGACGTCATCGAGATGGATGCCGCCTCGCACACCGGCATCGATGATATCAGGGACATCATCGAACGGGTGCGCTACGCGCCGGTCTCGGCCCGCTACAAGGTCTACATCATCGACGAAGTGCACATGCTGTCGACGCAGGCCTTCAACGGCCTGTTGAAGACGCTGGAAGAGCCGCCGCCGCACGTCAAGTTCATCTTCGCCACCACCGAAATCCGCAAGGTGCCGATCACCGTGCTGTCGCGCTGCCAGCGCTTTGACCTGAGGCGCATCGATGCGGCTGTGGTGAAGGCTGATCTCGCCCGGATAGCGGGCCTGGAAGGCATCGAGGCGGAAGACGACGCGCTGGCGATGATCGCGCGCGCGGCCGAGGGGTCGATGCGCGATGCTCAATCGATTTTCGACCAGGCCATCGCGCATGGCGGTGGTGCGGTCAGCGCCGAAGCCGTGCGCGCGATGCTGGGTCTCGCCGATCGCGCCCGCGTCGTCGATTTGTTCGAACATGTCATGAAGGGTGACGTTGCCGCGGCACTGGCGGAATTGCGCGCGCAATACGACACCGGCGCCGATCCGGCCGCCGTGCTGACCGACCTTGCCGAATTCAACCATCTCGTCACCCGGCTGCGTTTCGTGCCGGCCGCCGCCGACGACGCGGCGCTGTCGCAGGACGAGCGCGAGCGCGGCGCAGATTTCGCGCGGACGCTCTCGATCAAGGTGCTGTCGCGGACGTGGCAGATGCTGCTCAAGGGCATCCCGGAGGTGCAGTCCTCCAACCGGCCGGTAAGTGCAGCCGAGATGGTGCTGATCCGGCTGGCGCACGCGGCCGACTTGCCGACGCTGGACGAGGCATTGAGGTCGCTGGAGAACGGCCTGCCGGCGCCGGGCGCCGCGCCGCGTTCGAACGGCGCGCCGGCGAGCCCCGGTAATGGCGGCGCTCCTGGTGGCAACGGCGCCAGCGCAGTGGCGCAGGCGCGCATGCCCGGCGGGTCGGGCGGCGCGCAGACCATGCGGCTGGTGGAAGCCGCGCCCGCTCCGGCCGCCTTCATTGCGCCTGTGCAGCCGGCGCCGGAGGCGCAGCCAATACCGCTGAAATCGCTGGCCGATATTGTCGCCCTTGCCGACGCGCAGCGCGACATCGCCTTCAAGGTGCTGGTCAAGCGCTGCATCCGCCTCGTGCGCATCGAGCCCGGCCGCATCGACGTCAGCCTGACCGACGATGCGCCCAAAATGCTGCTCAACGATTTGACGACCAAGCTGCGCGCCTGGACCGGTCGCAACTGGCTGGTGTCGCTGTCGAAGGAAGAGGGCGGCCAGACGCTGGCCGAAATGGAATCGACCAGGCGCGAGAACGCTTTGCTCGACGCCAAGAGCGATCCGACGGTCGCCGCCATCCTGGCGCGTTTTCCCGGCGCCAGGATCATCGACGTGCGCATCCCCGACGCGCCGGAAGCCGACGCGGTCGAAGCCGAAGTGCCGGTCGAGCCGCCGGCGGACGACGACGAACCCTGACGAAACCACGACTCTGCAAAGGATCGGACCATGAAAGATCTTCTCGGCCTCATGGGCAAGGCGAAGGAAATGCAAGCCAAGTTCCAGGCTATGCAGGACGAGATCGCCACGGTCGAAGCCGTCGGCCAGGCCGGCGGCGGTCTGGTCATTGTCACGTTGACCGGCAAGTTTGAGATGAAGTCGCTGAAGATCGACCCGTCTCTGTTCAAGGAGGATGAAGTCGAGATCCTCGAAGACCTGCTTCTGGCCGCTCACAATGACGCCAAGGCCAAGGTCGAGCAGATCATGCAGGAAAAGACCAAGGCGCTGACCGCCGGCCTGCCGATTCCGCCGGGAATGAAACTGCCGTTCTAGATGCATGTCGCCCAAGAGTGTGCGACGGTTTTGGGGATAACGACATGCATAAAGCCAAAGACTAGTTGGCCATGGCCGAAGAGCCGTCCGAAAGGCTGATCGAGCAGCGTATCCGCAACAGGATCTACGAGATCCTGGAAATCCTGGCCGATTCTGATGCCGGCGTCGATCTCGTCGGCATCAAGGGCTATTTCAACCTGTTCGAGGATTTCGTGCATCGCCCCTCGATCGAAGCCGGCACTTCGGCGCTCTCGAAGGAAGAACGCGCCATCGTGCTGGAGATCGCGGATTTCCTGGAGGCTGCCGGGGAGGCCAACCCCGATTTCACCAGGTCCGAGTTCATCGACAGCGACTGGCCGGGAAAGATCGCGCCGGTCGCCCGCAATGCGCGAGCATTGTTCCTGAGGCGCGGGCTGTTCTCGGAGAAATTCGAAGAAATTGAGCCAGGACGGCCGGCTGCGATTTCAGCCGGGCGATAATGCATGTCGCCCAAAAGCGGTCTCGGCATGGACAAGGGCGTGCATAAAACAAAGGCTTGAAGCCCGGATCTTGCCACGTAACTGTGCCAGTTTGGCAACAGCATCTCACCAATAACGTTTTAGCCATCATTTTGCCCGAAAGTGTCTCATTCTTGCCGCAGCCTGGGGGCGGGCATCGAAGTGAGAGGGTTACCTGTTGATTGCCACGCGATGGAAGACGCCGCTGTTGCTCGGCGTCGTCACGTCTCCCCTGTTCCTGGCCGCTTGCAGCCAGACCGCGTCACACGGCATGTCCAGCCTGACCGACGCCATCACGCCGAGTTTCCTGAGCTCTCGCGGCTACCACACGCCGAAGGACAGGGAATGCCTGGAAAGGGCGATGTTCTTCGAATCCAACCGGTCGAGCCGCGATGGCATGATCGCCGTCGGCACTGTCGTGATGAACCGGCTGCGCTCCGGCAAACATGGTGACACCATCTGCGCGGTGGTGGGCGAGCGCGGCCAGTTCGCGCCCGGCGTCATGACCAGGCCGATGAATTCGCGTGCCATGCCCGATGTCGAGGAAGCCGCCGACGCCGTGCTCAAGGGCGAGCGCAAGGCCAAGCTCAAGAACACGATGTATTTCCACACCGCGGGCCTGCGCTTCCCCTACAAGAATATGCATTACACCATGGTCGCCGGCGGCAATGCGTTCTACGAGAAGCGCGGCCGCAACTGGCAGCCGCTGCCGGACGAGCCGACGGTCGCGGTCGCCTCGGCCGAGCAGCCAGCAGCCTTGCCCGGAGTAGCCGCGACTCGTGTCGCTTCCGCCGAGCCGACGGCCAAGACATCCGATCGCACCGCTGCGGCGTACGTGACTGCCGCGGCGGAGCCGGTGCGCTCCGGCAAGGCGGCCCAGCAGACCTACGTGACGGCATCGGCTGCGCCGGCCGCAAAATCCGCGCGCGTCCAGGAGAAGCCGACGATGGTGGCGATGCAGGAGCCGATGGAGGAACCGGACGCCGCTCGTTTTGGCGGGACCTTGAACACGAAGGTCATTTCCTCGGTGCAGGGCGCGCCGCAGGAAGCGGCGATGGGGTTCCAGTCGACGCCTGAGAACACGGATGCCATCGGCGCAATGATCGTCAGCCAGAGCCGTCCGCTCGAAACCAACTGAGGCGGGCCGCACTTGACGGCCTGCCGGTGCTGGTTGGAGACGCGGTCCGGACGCAAAACCGCTTCGCACTTTTCGCGGAATTGCTCTAGATCAGGGCAATGTCCAAGCGAATCGCGGGTCCCGAGATCGAACGCCTGATCCAACTCCTGGCCAAAGTGCCGGGGCTTGGTCCTCGTTCGGCCAGGCGCGCCGCGCTGCATTTGATCAAGAAGAAGGAACAGCTGCTGTCGCCGCTCGCCGCCGCCATGGGCGAGGCGGCCGACAAGGTGCGCATTTGCTCCACCTGCGGCAATGTCGACACGTCCGACCCCTGCATGATCTGCACCGATCCGCGCCGTGACGCCGGCACGCTGATCGTCGTCGAGGACGTCTCTGATCTGTGGGCGCTGGAGCGGGCGGCGGCGATGAACGTGCGCTACCACGTGCTGGGCGGCACGCTGTCGCCGCTCGACGGCATCGGCCCCGATCAGCTCAACATCCGCTCATTGGTCGACCGCGTCGCCGGCGGCGAGGTCAAGGAGATCATCCTGGCCGTCAATGCCACGGTGGAGGGCCAGACCACGGCCCACTACCTGACCGATCAATTGCACGGTTTCGAGGTGAAGATAACGCGGCTGGCGCATGGCGTGCCGGTCGGGGGCGAACTCGACTATCTCGACGAAGGCACGCTGGCGGCAGCGCTGCGCTCCAGGACGGCGTTTTGACGCGATTGCGGGGAAGGATGCTTGTCACGGTGATCCCGCATCCTCAAAAGTTGGCGTTCCGTGGCGCCCCCCTCTGTCCTGCCGGACATCTCCCCCTCAAGGGGGGAGATTGGCAATTTCGCAGCCGGCATCTCCTTTTCAACGGCGGTGTTTGGCGAAGGCAGAGACAACGGTCGATCTCCCCCCTTGTGGGGGAGATGGCCGGCAGGCCAGAGGGGGGCGCCAAGGAACGCGGCCTCCGCAAGTTCTGCTTTGCGTTTTTCCTGGCGATACTGGCTGCACTGTTCCTCTCCACCTCCGCCTCGGCCGCCAAGATCGACGACCAGTTCCGCGCCTGGCTCCGGAGCGATCTGTGGCCTGACGCCAAGGCCAAGCGCATTTCCAAGCAGACCTTCGATGCCGCTTTCGACGGTGTCAAACCCAATCTCAAGCTGCCCGATCTTGTCATGCCCGGCGAGAAGCCGAAGACGCCGCAGAAGCAGCATCAGGCCGAGTTCGGCTCGCCCGGCGCCTATTTCGCCGAGAAGACCATCCGCGCGGTCACATCGGGCGGGCGGACGCGCGCGGCGGCCAACGCCAGGACGCTCGCCGCGATCGAAAAGCGCTATGGCGTGCCGGGCGAGGTCCTTTTGGCGATCTGGGGTCGCGAAACAGGGTTCGGCGCGGCGAAGATGCCTTACGACGCCTTCGAGGTGCTCGGCACCAAGGCGTTCATGTCGACGAGGAAGGACTTCTTCCGCACCGAGCTGCTGGCGGCGCTCGAGATCGTCCAGCGCGGATTGGCCCCGGTGGATGCGATGAAATCGTCCTGGGCCGGCGCGCTCGGCCAGCCGCAATTCATGCCGACATCGTTCCTCAAGCATGCGGTGGATTTCGATGGCGACGGGCGTGTCGACATCTGGAGCTCGACGCCTGACGTGCTCGCCTCGATCGCCAACTATCTCGTCCATTATGGCTGGGTGAGGGGACGTGGCTGGGGCTTCGAGGTGACCGTGCCCGAGAGCGTCTCCTGCTCGCTCGAAGGCCCCGACCAGGGCAAGACAATCTCGCAATGGGCCGCAATGGGCATCAAGCGTGTCGGCGGCAAGGCATTCCCGGCGAGCGAGCTGAAGGCCGAGGGCTTCCTGCTGATGCCGGCCGGCCGCAGCGGCCCGGCCTTCATCGCCACGCCCAATTTCTACGTGCTGAAGCAATACAACACCAGCGACCTCTATGCCCTCTTCATCGGCCATGGCGCCGACCGCATCGCCCATGGCGATGCGAATTTTTCCGGCAGCTGGGGTGCGGTCGGTGACCTCCACCGCTCCGACATCGCCGCCCTGCAGCGGGCGCTGGAGGCCAAGGGCTACGATGTCGGCAGCGCCGACGGGCTGCCCGGCTTCAAGACCCGCCGCTCGATCGGTGCCTGGCAGGAAAAGAACGGCAAGCCCGCCACCTGCTTCCCCGATGCCGGCCTGGTCGCTGCTCTGAAGTAACTCCCACGTCAGGGTTTTTTCTCGAACGCTGGCCTCTGTTGGCCTTCGCATGCTCCGGCTCGTCCGCCTGCCACTATGATCCAGTGAGCCGACGCATAAATGCTCGTTGCCCGCCGCGAGGCCGCCGGATATGCTGTTGACCAACTGGACAAAAACCACGACGGTAAGTGGTCAAAGGGGGCCCTTGTCGGCCTGGAAAAACACCGCAACCCTGAGCCGGGAACTCAGGTCAACAAAACAGGGAACAATCACCATGATGATGGAAAAGCTTGCTCTACGATCCCGCATTCTGCTTGCGGGTGCCGCAATGTCGGCGCTGCTTCTGGCGGGAGCGCCGGCTGGCGCGGTCACGCCAGCCGACACGCTGGTCGAAGGCTTCGCCATCGATGACATCATCTCCATGGATCCGGGCGAGGCATTCGAGCTGTCGACCGCCGAGGTCACCGGCAACACCTATGACCTGCTGGTCCGGCTCGACCTCAGCGACACCTCCAAGGTCAAGGGCGACCTCGCCGAAAGCTGGACCGTCTCGGACGATGGCCTGACCTACACGTTCAAGCTCAAGCCCGGCCTGAAATTCGCCTCGGGCAACCCGATCACCGCGGCCGACGTCGCTTATTCGTTCGAACGCGCCGTCAAGCTGGACAAGAGCCCGGCCTTCATCATCGACCAGTTCGGGATCAGCGGCGACAATGTCGCCGAAAAAGCCAAGGCGGTCGATGACACCACCTTCCAGTTCATCGTCGACAAGGCCTATGCGCCGAGCTTCGTGTTGAACTGCCTGTCGGCCACCGTCGCCTCGGTCGTCGACGCCAAGCTGGTCAAGGAACATGTCGCGGCGGTCACGCCGAGCGCCGACTACAAATGGGACAATGATTTCGGCAATGCCTGGCTGAAGACCGGCTATGCCGGCTCGGGCGTCTACAAGCTGCGTGAGTGGCGCGCCAACGAGGCCGTCGTGCTCGAACGGAACGACAATTACTACGGCGAAAAGGCCAAGCTTGCTCGCGTCATCTACCGCAACATGAAGGAAAGCTCGGCACAGCGCCTGGCGCTTGAGGCCGGCGACATCGACGTCGCCCGCAATCTTGAGCCAAACGACCTCGACGCCATTGCCAAGAACGCCGACCTCACCACAACCAGTGCGCCGAAGGGCACTGTCTACTACATCAGCCTCAACCAAAAGAACCAGAACCTCGCCAAGCCCGAAGTCCGCCAGGCCTTCAAATATCTGGTCGACTATGACGCGCTGAGCTCGACCATCCTCAAGGGCATCGGTGAAATCCACCAGACTTTCCTGCCCAAGGGCGTGCTCGGAGAACTGGACAAGAACCCGTTCAAGCTCGACGTCGCCAAGGCCAAGGAACTGCTGGCCAAGGCAGGCCTGCCCGACGGCTTCAGCGTGACCATGGATGTGCGCACCGGCCAGCCGACAACCGGCATGGCGGAATCGATCCAGCAGACGCTCGGCCAGGCCGGTATCAAGCTGGAGATCATTCCCGGCGACGGCAAGCAGACGTTGACCAAGTACCGCGCCCGCAACCACGACATCTATATCGGTCAGTGGGGCCAGGACTATTTCGATCCGAACTCCAATGCCCAGACCTTTGCCTCGAACCCGGACAATTCGGATGAGGGCAAGTCCAAGACGCTGGCCTGGCGCAACGCCTGGGATATTCCGGACCTGACCAAGCAAACCGAAGCCGCTTTGCTGGAGAAGGATTCGGGCAAGCGCGCCGACATGTACAAGGATCTGCAGCAGAAGATCCTCGATACCAGTCCCTTCGTCATCATCCATCAGCAGCTGGAAGTCGCCGGGTTGCGCAAGAACCTCAAGGGTTTCGCGCTCGGCCCGAGCTTCGACACCAATTTCGTTGGGCCGGTTTCCAAGGAATAGCGCCGGCGGATGAGCGTAGCTGAAAATCAGGCGGCGGCAGGGCGCGGCAGCGCCCGTGCCGTCGCCATTTTCTCATCGATCGGCCGCTTCCTGGTGATCGCGATCACGACCTATCTCGGTCTGCTCGCGGTGACCTTTTTCATTGGCCGCGTCATCCCCATCGACCCGGTGTTGGCCGTGCTCGGCGACCGGGCGCCGGCCAATGTCGTGGAACGCACGCGCCGCGAGATGGGTCTCGACCTGCCGCTGGTCGAGCAGTTCTATATTTATGTCAAAAATGCCCTCAATGGTGATTTCGGCACCTCGGTGCTGACCACCAATCCGGTCATGACCGACATCCGCCGCGCCCTTCCGGCAACGACGGAACTGGCGACGTTGGGGACACTGATCGGCGCGCTGTTCGGCGTGCCGCTGGGTGTGCTGGCTGCCGTCAGGCGCGGCAGCCTCATCGACCAGGTCGTCCGTGTCATCGGCCTGATCGGCTATTCCGTGCCGATCTTCTGGCTTGGCCTGCTCGGGCTCGTCCTGTTCTACGCCAAGCTGCAATGGGTGGCTTTCCCGGCGCGGCTCGACGTCGTCTACGAATACACCTTCACGCCGATCACTGGCTTCTACCTTCTCGATTCGGCGATGCAGGGGCAGTGGGATGTCTTCTGGGACGCGTTCCGCCACATCATCCTGCCGGCCTCGCTGCTCGGCTATTTCTCGCTCGCCTATATCAGCCGCATGACGCGCTCCTTCATGCTCAACGAACTCACCCAGGAATACATCGTCGCCGCGCGCGCCAAGGGCCTGTCGGAAACCCGCATCATCTGGGCTCATGCATTGCGCAATGCCGCCGTGCCGATGGTGACCGTGATCGCGCTCTCCTATGCCGGGCTGCTGGAAGGCTCGGTGTTGACCGAGACGGTCTTCTCCTGGCCTGGCATCGGCCTCTACATCACCAATTCGCTGCAGAATGCCGACATGAACGCGGTGCTCGGCGGCACCATCGTCATCGGCTCGGTGTTCATAGCCATCAATCTCCTGTCCGACCTGCTTTACCGCGTGCTCGACCCGAGGACGAAGGTAAGATGAGCAGAGGAATCCCACTTTCGGGCTCGGCTGCCGCCAATCGCCCCTATTCCGGCCCTTCGGGCCACATCTCCTCTTGCCCGGGGGAGAGGAAGAGCCGGTCGCACGCCTGGCGCCTTTCCTCTCCCCCGTCGAACGGGGCAGAGTTGGTCTGCGAAGCAGACCGGAGTGGGGGTCGACAGCGCCAAGAGGCATCGTCATGACCGCCTCCGACGCCGCCCCCCTCTCCCGCCGCGACTGGCTGCTCAGCGAGCGGCCGGCCTCGCGCATGCAGGCGAGGCTCGGCCGCGCCTATGTCGCGTGGCGGCGTTTCTCCGCCAATCGGCTGGCCTTTCTCGGCCTGCTCATCATCATCGCGCTGCTGGTCATTGCCGCCCTTGCCGGGGTGCTGGCGCCTTATTCGCCGACTTTCGGCGATCTGAAGAATGCGCGCCTGCTGGCGCCAAGCGCCGAGCACTGGTTCGGCACCGACGATCTCGGCCGCGATATCCTCTCGCGCATTCTCTACGGCTCGCGCTGGACGCTCTATGTCGTTATCCTGGTCGCCATCATCGCCGCCCCCATCGGCCTCGTGGTCGGCACCGTCGCCGGCTATGCCGGCGGCTGGACCGATGCCATACTGATGCGCATCACCGACATCTTCCTCGCTTTCCCCAAGCTGATCCTGGCGCTGGCCTTTGTCGCGGCCCTCGGCCCCGGCATCGAGAACGCGGTGCTCGCCATCGCCATCACCTCCTGGCCGCCCTATGCCCGCATCGCGCGTGCCGAAACGCTGACCGTGCGCAATTCCGATTACATCAAGGCGGTGGAACTGATGGGGGCCTCGCCCTTCCGCATCGTGCTGCGCCACATCATGCCGCTCTGCATCTCCTCGCTGATCATCCGCGTGACGCTCGACATGGCCGGCATCATCCTCACCGCCGCCGGCCTCGGCTTCCTCGGGCTCGGCGCGCAGCCGCCGCTGCCCGAATGGGGCACGATGATCGCTTCGGGCCGCCGTTTCGTGCTCGACCAATGGTGGGTGGCCGGCGCGCCTGGCTTCGCCATCCTGATCGTCAGCCTCGGCTTCAACCTGCTTGGCGACGGCCTGCGCGACGCGCTCGACCCCCGGAGCGGCGACCAATGAACGGCGAAACGAGGACACGGCCGGAACGCGCATTGCTCGAAGTCGACGATCTGCGCGTCACCTTCCCGACGCGCACCGGGCTGATCGAGGCGGTGCGCGGCGTTTCCTTCTCGCTAGGCCGCGAGCGGCTCGGCATCGTCGGCGAGAGCGGCTCGGGCAAGTCGCAGACCGGCCGTGCCATCATGGGGCTGACGCCGCCCCAGGCGCGGATATCGGCGAAGAGGCTGGCTTTCGACGGCATCGACCTTCTGGCCGCATCGCCACGTGAGCGCCGGGCATTGCGGGGAAACCGCATCGCCATGATCCTGCAGGATCCGAAATATTCGCTCGATCCGGTGATGAGCATCGGCCGCCAGATCGTCGAGACGCTGCGCACGCATGAGAAGGTCTCCAAGGCCGAGGCGCGGGAGCGAGCGCTGGCCATGCTGGAAGCCGTGCAGATCCGCGACCCCCGGCGTGTCTTCGACCTGCATCCGCACGAGGTCTCCGGCGGCATGGGCCAGCGCGCCATGATCGCCATGATGCTGATCGCCGGGCCGGAAATGATGATCGCCGACGAGCCGACCTCGGCGCTCGATGTCACCGTGCAACTCGACGTGCTCGGCATTCTCGACCGGCTGGTCGGCGAGCGCGGCATGGGGCTGATCTTCATCTCGCACGATCTGCGCCTGGTCTCGTCCTTTTGCGACCGCGTCATCGTCATGTATGCCGGCAAGGTGGTGGAGCAGCTCAAGGCCTCCGAACTCGGTCGCGCCCAGCATCCCTACACGCGCGGCCTGCTCAACTGCATGCCCAAGATCGGCGCCGATCGTCACCCGTTGCCGGTGCTCGACCGCAAGCCGGAGTGGGCGGCATGACATCAGCAATCGCCGTCGACGGGCTGGAGGTCATCTTCGACCGCTTTCGCGCACTGAAGGGTGTCAGCCTGGACGTGCAGCCGGGCGAATCCTTCGGCCTGGTCGGTGAATCCGGCTCCGGCAAATCGACGCTGCTCAGGGCGATCGCCGGCCTTGCGCCGGTCGCTTCGGGCAGCATCGTGGTCAACGGCAAGAAGCTCGGCGCGCGCCGCGACAAGGCCTTTTACCGCGAAGTGCAGATGGTGTTCCAGGATCCGTACGGTTCGCTGCACCCGCGCCAGACCATCGACCGCCTGCTGCAGGAGCCGCTCGCCATCCATGGTTTTGGCGACGGCGAAAAGCGCATCCAGCGGGCGCTCGACGAGGTCGGCCTCGGCAACGGCTTCCGCTTCCGCTACTCGCATCAATTGTCGGGCGGCCAGCGCCAGCGCGTGGCGATCGCGCGCGCGCTGATCCTCGAACCGTCGATCCTGCTGCTCGACGAGCCGACCTCGGCGCTCGATGCCTCGGTGCAGGCCGAGGTGCTCAACCTGCTCGAGGAAGTACGCCGGCGGCGCAAGCTGACCTTCCTGATGGTCAGCCACGACCTCGCCATCATCACCCATATGTGCGAGCGCCTGATGGTGATGCAAAGCGGCGAGGCGGTGGAAAATTTGACGGCGGATGACCTGGTCGAACGCCGCGTGACGAAGGATTACACGCGCAATCTCTTGCGGGCCAGCGACGGGTTTGTGAGAGCTATTTGAATTCGCTTGTCTTGCGAACCGATCGTCTTAGGGGACGTCATGAAGGAATGGCAGTTTGCAGATCCTCCTAACGTCGGGGTGTTTTTGGACAGGGGCATAGTAACCCGGGGCGACTGGATCGCATATGTCTCGCATGACGATGACGACGGCAGTTGGCAATTCCACAACAGCGAAACCGGACCTGTTGAAGAAGGCGACATAATGATCGTGAGCCTGCAAAGCGTTTTGCAGCGGGATGAAAGCATCCAAATCTTGGCCGACTTGCCGGAAGGCTGGCATGCCTGGCGCAGCTCAAAATCGTCACCTTGGCAGCGGGCAAAATCGCGTCCCACACCCGCCAACGACAACGAATGACTCGGCAATGTCTCAGGTCTGAGCTTGCACCGGTTCGCCGGTCTCCAGAGCGGGCGGCTCATCCCGACGCTTCGGCTCCTTGATCCTGAACCACGTCACATAAAGCGCCGGCAGGAACAGCAGCGTGATCGCAGTACCCGCGATGATGCCACCCATCATCGCGTAGGCCATCGGTCCCCAGAACACTTCGCGCGCAATCGGGATCAGCGCCAGGCTGGCGGCGGCGGCCGTCAGGGCGATCGGCCGCATCCGGTGTTCCGTCGCTTCGATGACGGCGGCCCAGCGGTCCTTGCCCTCTGCGACAAGGTCCTCGATCTGCACGATCAGGATGACCGAGTTGCGGATCAGGATGCCGATCAGCGCCAGGACGCCGAGAATGGCGACGAAGCCGAGCGGCGCGCCGCTCGGCACCAGGGCCGCCACCACGCCGATCAGCCCGAGCGGCGCCACCGCAACGACCAGGAACAGGCGCTGGAAGCTCTGCAGCTGGACCATCAGGATGGTTGCCATCACAAACAGCATCAGCGGCACGACGGCCGCGATCGGCCCCTGGCTCTTGGCGCTTTCCTCAACGGAGCCGGCGGTCTCGATCGAATAGCCCGGCGGCAGCTTGGCGATGAAGCCATCGACCGATGGCTTCAGTTCGTTGACCACTGTTGCCGGCAGAACGTCGCCGACCAGGCCGGCCCGCACGGTGATGGTCGGGATGCGGTCGCGCCGCCATACCGTCGGTTGTTCGAGCTCGTAGCGGAAGTTGGCCACCGCCGCGAGCGGGATGGCCTCGCCGGTGCTCGTCGGCAGCTGCATGTTCTGCAAAGTCTCGATCGAGCCGCGTTCGGCCTCGCGCGAGCGCGCCACGACGTTGATCAGGTAGGTGGCGTCACGCACTTGCGTGATGGTGGCGCCGCCGACGGTGCTGTTGAGCGCGCTGGCGATGTCGGAGGAGGTGATGCCGAGCTGCCGCGCCTTGTCCTGCAGCACGTCGACCCTGAGCACGCGCTGCGGCTCATTCCAGTCGAAGGTCGGCGCGGCGAGCTTGGGATTGGCCGAGATGACGCCGGCGAATTGCTGCGCCAGCGCGCGCACCGTCTGGATGTCGGGCCCGCCGACGCGGTACTGCACGGGGCGGCCGACAGGCGGCCCGAGTTCGAGCAGCTTGACGAAGGCGTCGGTGCCGACGAATTCCTCGCGCAGCAGCTTTTCCAGCGCCGGCTTCACCCGGTTGCGAGCCTCGATGCTTTTGGTGACGATCACCGTCTGGCCGAAATAGGGATTGGCCGGTTGCACGTCATAGGCGAGCACGAAGCGCACCGCGCCCTGGCCGATATAGGACGAGAAATGGTCGATGTCGGGATTGCCGACCAGCGCCCGCTGCTCGAACCGCTCCATCTGCTCGCGCGTGTCGGCGATCGAGGAATTCTGCGGCAGGTTCCAGTCGACGATCAGCTCCGGCCGGTCCGATGGCGGGAAGAACTGCTGCTGCACCAGGCCGAAGCCGGCGATCGAGCCGGCAAACAACAGCACCGTGGCGATGATGGTCAGCCAGTGATGGCGCACCGAGCCGACAAGGGCACGCCGGAACAGCGAGGTGAAGCGGCCTGGCTGGTCGTGATGCTTCGTCTTCATCGTCGCCGGCAGAATGGTGACGCCGAGCAGCGGCGCGAAAAGCACCGCCACGATCCACGACACCAGCAGCGACACGGCGATGACGACGAACAGAGTGAAGGTGTATTCGCCGGCGGCGCTGTTGTTGAGGCCGATCGGAATGAAGCCCGCGACGGTCACCAGCGTGCCGGTCAGCATCGGGAAGGCGGTCGATGTGTAGACATAGGTCGCCGCCTTGCGCAGGCTATCACCGACCTCCAGCCGCGCCACCATCATCTCGACCGCGATCATCGCGTCGTCGACCAGAAGCCCGAGCGCGATGATCAGCGCACCGAGCGAGATGCGCTGCAGCGAGATGCCGAGATAGGACATGACCGTGAAGGTGATGGCCAGCACCAGCGGGATCGACAGCGCCACGACGAAGCCGGCGCGCATGCCGAGACTGATGAAGGACACGGCCAGCACGATGGCCACCGCCTCGAACAAGGCGCGCGTGAAGCCCGAGACCGCTTCCTCGACGATGACCGGCTGGTCGGCGACCAGATGCACGCCGACGCCTACCGGCAGGTCTGCCAGCACCTTGTTCATCGCCTCATGCAGCGCCTCGCCGAATTTGAGCAGATTGGCGTTTGGCTTCATGCCGATGGCGAGCCCGATCGCGTCCTGGCCGTTGAAGCGGAACAGTGCCGTTGGCGGATCGACATAGCCGCGCGTGATCGTCGCCACGTCGCTCAGCCGGAAGAAGCGGTCGTTGACGCGAAGATTGATGGCGCGAAGGCTCTCTTCGGAGGTGAACTGGCCGCCGACCCGCACGCTGATGCGTTCCGGGCCGGACTGGATGACGCCGGACGGGGTGATCGCGTTCTGCGCCTGCAGGCTTGCCACGATCGCCTGTTGGTTGAGGCCGAGGGCCGCGATCTGGCGGGTCGAGAATTCGAGATAGATCGCCTCGTCCTGGGCACCGACCAGGTCCACCTTGCCGGCATTCGGCACGGTCAGGATTTTTGTCCTGACATCCTCGACATAGTCGCGCAGCTGGCGCGGCGTCAGCCCGTCCGACGTAAAGGCGTAGATGTTGCCGTAGACGTCGCCGAAACGGTCGTTGAAGAACGGTCCCTGGACGCCTTGCGGGAACTGCGCCTTGATATCGTTGACCATGTTGCGCACCTGAATCCAGTTCGGCACGACGTCGCGCGCCTTGGTGGTGTCCTTCAGGTTGACGAAGATGACGGTCTGGCCGGCTGTGGTGACGGATTTGGTGTAGTCGAGGCTGTCGAGTTCCTCGAGCTTCTTCTCGATGCGGTCGGTCACCTGCTGCACCGTCTCCTTGACCGAAGCGCCGGGCCAATTGGCCTGGATGATCATGGTCTTGATGGTGAAGGCGGGGTCTTCCTCGCGGCCGAGGTTGAGGTAGGAGAAGATGCCGGCCGCAACGAAGACCAGCATGAAATACCAGACCATCGAGCGGTGGTTGAGCGCCCAGTCGGAGAGGTTGAAGCCCTTCATGAGGCCCCTCCCGCGGGCAGTTTGACCTTCTGACCTTCGGTCAGGCTGTGGACGCCGGCGGTGACGACGCGCATTCCCGCTTCCAGCCCCTGAGCCACCGTGAAGGTTCCGCCGTTCCTGGAGGCAACCTTGATCTCGCGCGTGCTCACGCTCGATGTCTGCGCATCGAGGACCCACACCCTGTCGGAGCCGTTCCTCTGGAAGAGCGCCGACAGCGGCAGTTCGATCGTCGGCTCCACCGTGGTCATGCGCGTTGCCGTCACGGTCGAGCCGAGCCGGAAGGCCTGCGGCGGATCGGTGAGCGTCAGCCGCACGCGCCGCGTGCGCGTCGAGCCCTCGGCCTGCGGCGCGATCTCGCGCAGCTTGGCCTCGGTCCGGATCGTCGGCAGCGATTGCAGGATGACCTGGAACGGCGTGCCGGCCGTGAGATTGCCGGTCAACCGGTCTGGAATATCGACCACCGCTTCGCGCGGGTCCGAGCGCGCCACGGTGACGACCGTCTGGCCGGGGGAGACCGTCTGGCCGACCTCGGCGCCGACAGCGGTGACGACGCCGTCGAAATCCGAGAACAGCCTGGCATAGCCGAGCTGCTCCTGCGATTTGGCCAGCGAGGCCCTGGCCCGCTCGACACTGGCCTCGGCCGCCTTCCTCGCCTGCTGCGCGGCATCGAACACGGCTTGCGTGGTGTTGGCGCTGGCAAGCAATTGGCGTTGGCGCTCCTCGCTGGCGGCGGCGTTGGCAAACTGTGCCTCGGCATTGGAGAGCTCGGCCTTGGCCGCCTGGACCGACAGCTCCAAGGCGGTCGGGTCCAGTGCCGCGATCGTCGTGCCCTTGCTGACGATGTCGCCGACATTGACGTCGCGGGACACGACCCGGCCGAGCAGGCGAAAGGCGAGATCGGCGCTGACCTGCGGCTCGACCGATCCGGCGAAGCCGAAGACCTGCGTGGTGCGCGGCTCGACCACCACCGACAGCACCGGCCGGATGATCTCCGGAGGCTTCTCCTCCGACTTCGAGCAGGCGGCGAGCGCGCCAAGCGCGATCAGGCCAAGCAGGAGGCGCGGCATCCGGCTCATTGGCCCGCTCCCGATATCTCGATTTTCTGACCCGCACTGAGCAGCTGTCCGCCCGCGGTGACGACGCTTTGGCCCTCCTCCAATCCCCTGGCGATGACGACGGTGCCGGAATTGAAAGCCAGCACCTCGACCGGTGCCATCGTCACCGTACCGGTCGAGGGATCGACGATCCAGACCGCCGGCTTGCCGGCGCTGGACGTCAATGCCTGCCAGGGCAGCAGGATCGCCTTGGCCGGTTTGGCGCCGGCCGAGCCGATGACGGCCGCGCCCAGCGGCATGCCGGCGGGCGTATCGGCAATGCCGACCTTGACCCGGATCGAGCCCGACGCCGGATCGACCGCCGGGGAGATTTCGCGCACCTTGCCCGTTGCCCTGATCTGCGGGTCGGACAGGAGCGTGATCGTCACCGCCGGCGAGGTCGGCGTCCTGGCGATCAACGTCTCCTGGACGTTGAACACCGCGTCGCGGTCGCCGTCCTCGGCGACGGTGAAGACGGTCTGCGCAGCCTGCACCACCTGGCCGGTTTCGACTTGGCGGGCGGTGATGACGCCCGCGGCGCCAGCCTTGAGTTCGGTGAAGGACAGGTTCTGCTTGGCATTGGCGAGCGCGCTCTGCGCCGCGTCGAGGCTGCCTTGCGCCACCTTCAATGCCTGATCGGCGGCGTCATAGTCGCGCCTGGTGGTGTAACCCTGGGCAAGCAGCGTCTTTTGCCGCTCGAAGGCGGCGGCGGACTGGGTCAACTGCGCTTGCGCCGCGTCGAGATCGGCCTGCGCCGAGCGCAAATCGGATTCCTGCTCCTGCGGGTCGATGCGGGCAAGCACCGCGCCCTTGTCGACATGCTGGCCGACATCGGCAAGCCGTTCGGCGACGCGGCCGCCGACCCGGAACGACAGATTGTTCAGCGTACGCGCCGCGATCACCCCGGTCAGCGCGGTTCTCGGCGCATAGTCGGCCATCGCCACGGTCTCGGTGCGCACCATGATCGGCAGCTTTTTCTCGGCCGCTTCCTGTTTCTGGCAGCCGGCCAAAAGCAGGACGGCCGTGCAAGTGAAAAGCGCTACGCCGATGGAAAAAGTCGAAAACTTGGAAGGTTTGACCGATGGCGGCGAGACGGACGATGTCGCGTTCCTGCTCATGGGCTCCCTCAGCCGCAGGCCGCTCGCCGATCGCGATGCCTCGCGGATCCCGGCACGATAGTCGATCTCCCGAAAAAGGAAACCGGACTCGTACCCGTGTCAGGCATCCGACTCGGGTTTGCAAAGGCCTGACGACGGCCAGTCCCGGCCGGGCAGCTTTTCGTGATAGGAATTTTTTCCTTGACGAGGTGAAGGCAACTATGATAGATATTTGGATATGGTGCTGAGTTGCGCCAGGGACCCGCCGCACAGGCGGGTTTTTCCGTTCAATGATCCTCAACAGCGCGCCGCGAAGGCTCCGAACCCGTTAACGCAGTCCGTTGGCCTGGTTACGGATATCGCCGGCTGGTCAGGCGCGCTACCTCAGGCCCAATCGCCTGCCGGCGGTGCCGACTTGAGGAAAGCATGAAATAAGCCCAGAAGACATCTGATCAAGCAGAACGGGCGCCGGCCCTATGAGGGACATCATGAAGAACTCAGCCATTTCCGAACGCAAGAGCCAGTCGATCTCGCGCGGTGTCGGTATGACCACGCAGATTTACGCCGACCGGGCCGAGAACTCGGAGATCTGGGATGTCGAGGGCCGCCGCTACATCGATTTCTCCTCCGGCATCGCCGTCGTCAACACCGGCCATCGCCACCCCAAGGTCATCGAGGCGGTCAAGGCGCAGCTCGACCGCTTCACCCACACCTGCCACCAGGTGGTGCCCTATGAGAGCTATGTACGGCTGGCCGAGCGGCTGAACGGCATGCTTCCGGGCAAGTTCGAGAAGAAGACGATCTTCGTCACCACCGGCGCGGAGGCGGTCGAGAACGTCATCAAGATCGCCCGCAATGCCACCGGCCGCCAGGCCGTCATCGCCTTTGCCGGCGGCTTCCATGGCCGCACCTTCATGGGCATGGCGCTGACCGGCAAGGTCGTGCCCTACAAGGTCGGCTTCGGCGCCATGCCGGCCGACGTTTTCCACGCTCCTTTCCCGGTGCCGCTGCACGGCGTGTCGGTGGCCGATTCGCTTGCAGCGCTCGATCGCCTGTTCAAGGCCGACGTCGATCCGGCCAGGGTCGCGGCCATCATCGTCGAGCCGGTGCAGGGCGAGGGCGGCTTCTACGAAGCGCCGCGCGATTTCATGACCGCGCTGCGCAAGATCTGCGATCAGCACGGCATCCTGCTCATTGCCGACGAGGTGCAGACCGGCTTTGCCCGCACCGGCAAGATGTTTGCCATGGAGCATCATGAGGTGACCGCCGACATCACCACCATGGCCAAGGGCCTGGCCGGCGGCTTTCCGCTGGCGGCGGTCACCGGCCGCGCCGAGATCATGGATGCGCCTGGCCCCGGCGGGCTGGGCGGAACTTATGGCGGCAGCCCGATCGGCGTTGCCGCCGCGCACGCGGTGCTTGACGTGATCGAGGAAGAGAAGCTGTGCGACCGCGCCAACTCGCTCGGCGCCAGGCTGAAGCAGCGTCTGGGCTCGATCCGCGACGACGTCCCCGAAATCGTCGACATCCGTGGCCCCGGTTTCATGAACGCGGTCGAGCTCAACGACGTCAGGAAGGGCTTGCCATCGGCGGAGATGGCCAATGCGGTCAGGCTGAAGGCGCTCGACAAGGGGCTGATCCTGCTCACCTGCGGCGTTCACGGCAACGTCATCCGCTTCCTGGCGCCGCTCACCATCCAGGACGGCATCATGAACGAGGCGCTCGACATTCTGGAAAGCTCGATCCGCGAGGTTCGCGCTGCCTGAAAGGGCGGCGCCCATTTCTCCTGACGGCTTACACCGGACCCGGTGAACGTGCCGTCAGGAGCTCGGATTCTGTAACCAGGCTGGAAGGTCCGCCTGGCGTGCAGCAACGCCGCATGCGAACCAGCTTCTCGCGTATAGTAATCGACAGCATCCTCGACATCCCGCAGGGCTAGTTTTCGAGGAATGATCGCCTTTATGGGCACTTACTCTATTGGCCCTGCGCCCGTTTCCGCAGCGCGGCGAAATAGTCGTCGTCAACCGGAGCGCCCGGGGCGGACGATGCGCCCTCAAGGAGCAAGCCGCGCAGAAGCTGACGATCCTGATCGCGGCGGATCAATTCACGCACATACTCGCTGCTCGTGCCATAGCCGCGATCGGTCACTTGCTGATCGACAAAATGCTTCAAGCTTTCCGGCAGGGAGATGTTCATGGTGCTCATTCAGGCATTTTATAGCCTATGGCAAAAATTGGCAATCTTAGGCACTGGCCTCGGCTGACTCTTTGTTCTGGAACGCGGCCAGCGCCGCTTTCAATCCGTCCGGCCCCGCTGCCACCGTCTGTGGCGCCGGCGAGAAGCCGGCGCTCAGCATCTTGCGGCCGAGCATGTGGTCGCCGGGGCGGTTGACCGATTCGATGCCGAGCAGCCTGTCTGCGGCATAATGGTAGATCGAGAACTTGTTGTCGGCGAGATCGCCCAGCACGACATGGCTGTCGCCGCCGGATGTCAGACCGACCATCTGCAGCTTCATGTCGCCGATGTCGGACCAGAACCAGGGCACGGCCGAATAGGCGTCGGCATGGCCCGTTATGGTGCGCGCGGCAAGCCGCGCCTGGTCGGTGGCGTTCTGTACCGATTCCAGCCGCACGTCGCCGCCGGTGAACCAGTGTCGATAGGAGGCGGCGTCGCCGATGGCGAGGATTTCCGGCACCGAGCTGCGCATCTGGTGGTCGACGCGAATGCCGTTGGCGATGGTGAGGCCGGCTTGCTGCGCCAATTCGACATTAGGCACGGCGCCGATGCCGACGACGACCATGCGCGCCGGCAGCCTTTCGCCTGACGAGGTGATCGCGGCCGTGACATGGCCGTTTTCGCCTTCGAGCCTTGCGATCGTGGTGCCGGTGAGAATGTGCACGCCGGTCGCTTCCAGCCGTTGGCGGACATGGCCCGCCACGATCGGCGCCACGGCGCGGCCAAGCAGCCGGTCGACCGCTTCCACGACCGTTACGGTGCGGCCGGCCGCGCGCAGCGTCGCCGCGATCTCCAGCCCGATGAAGCCGCCGCCGAGGATAACGACGTCTTCGCTCCGTGCGCTCAAGTCCCGGATCAGCCGCGCATCGGCCAGCGAGCGCAACGACACCACACCGGACAGATCCGCGCCCGGCAGCGGCAGGAGGCGCGGGCGCGAGCCGGTGGCGAGGATCAGATGATCGAAGGCAAGTTCGCCGCCGCCTGATATCTCCAAACGGCGACTGCCGGCATTGATCCGGTCAATCCGAACGCCCGGCCGGTAGTCGACGGCGCTGCCGGTGTAAAATGCCTCGCCACGCAAGGGTTGCGGCTTGGCCTCGGCATCCTTGATGAAGGTCTTCGACAGCGGCGGCTTGTGATAGGGCAGCTCGTTCTCATCGCCGACGAGGATCACCGGCCCGTCATAACCGTCCTCGCGCAGGCTTGCCGCCGACTGCACGCCCGCATGTCCCGCACCGACAATGACCACGCCGTTCTTCATCGCATTCCGATCCCGAACTTGATTTTAGGATGTCTCGCCACGTGGCAATTGTCTGGCGCCGCCGCAAGGGGGCATTTGCGGGTCGCACCCGGAACGGCGGCTGTCAATCGGACAGTTCGGTGACGAACTCGGCACACGGTGCAGGTGGCTAAAGTTGACTATCGCAGTTTAGAATAATTCTAAACTGTTGTTTCGATTGAGTTTTCCTGTCGATTTTCGTTGACTTCCATCGGTCCTGAAGCTTTATGGGGCCTCGCGCATCGGCGCATCCCTTTGATGTCTGGGCCTTGAACCCTTTCGATTGGAGGCATTTTGGTGTCTTTCTTCTTCGAACCGCGCGACAGCGCGGCATACGCTGCGAATAACGGCCTGCACATGGCCTGGCGCCGGTTGTCGCGCGCGCCGTTCACAAAATTCCCGAAAAACTGGAGAGCGACAATGACGGCACGACATGGCAGCAGGCTTGCGGCGATCAGTGCCACGGCCCTGTTGACGGCGGCGGTGTTCGTGCTGCCGGCCAAGGCCGAGAGCGATCCCAAGGCGGTCATCAAAACCTATGCCGACATCGCGCTTGCCAAATACGAGGATTCGGTGACCACCGCGCAGGCGCTCGAGAAGGCGGTCGACACCTTGTTGGCCAAGCCTTCGGCCGAGACGCTCAATGCCGCCCGCGAGGCCTGGAAGGCATCGCGCGTTCCTTACCAGCAGACCGAGGTCTACCGCTTCGGCAACAAGATCGTCGACGACTGGGAAGGCAAGGTGAATTCCTGGCCGCTGGACGAAGGCCTGATCGATTATGTCGCCAAGAGCTACGGCACAGAATCCGACGCGAATTCGCTCTACACGGCCAATGTGATCGCCAACAAGGAGATCGAGATCAACGGCAAGAAGGTCGACGCCTCGAAGCTTTCGCCGGAATTCCTCTCCGGCACGCTGCAGGAGGCCGGCGGCGTGGAGGCCAATGTCGCCACCGGCTACCATGCCATCGAGTTCCTGCTCTGGGGCCAGGATCTGCACGGCACCGGACCGGGCGCCGGCGAGCGCCCCTACACCGACTATGATCTCAAGAACTGCACCGGCGGCAATTGCGACCGCCGCGCTGAATATCTGAAGTCCGCCAGCACGCTTTTGGTGTCCGACCTCCAGGAGATGGTCGGCGACTGGAAGGAAGGCGGCGCTGCGCGCAAGAACCTGCTCGACGGCGAGCCGAACGCCGCCATTTCGGCCATCTTTACCGGCATGGGCTCGCTCTCCTACGGCGAACTCGCCGGCGAGCGCATGAAACTCGGCCTGCTGCTGCACGATCCGGAAGAGGAGCATGACTGCTTCTCCGACAACACCTACAATTCCCATCTCTATGACGCCGTCGGCATCCGCGCCGCCTATCACGCCAGCTACACCAGGCTGGACGGCACCGTTGTTTCAGGGCCGTCGGTGGCGGACATGGTCAAGGCGGCTGATCCGGCCATCGACAAGGAACTGTCTGACAAGCTCGATGTCACCGTCGCCAAGATGGGGGCGATCAAGGCCCGCGCCGAAGGCGGCGAGGCTTACGACCAGCAGATCGCCGAAGGCAACACCGAGGGCAACGCCACAGTGCAGGCGGCAATCGACGCACTGATCGACCAGACCAAATCGGTCGAACGCGCCGTCGGCGCGCTGAAGCTCAACGCCATAGCCTTTGAGGGTTCAGACAGCCTTGATGCGCCGGACAAGGTGTTCCAGTAAGCGTCGAAGCCTGGAAGCCCGGGCCGAAGTCACAAAGGGCTTCGGCGCGGGGAAGATAGAGTCAAGCCACACGGCGCGGAAGGCGCCGTCAGCCATCCGAGCAAGTTTATGCTGATCTGCCATTGCAACATCATCACCGAGAAGGAGATTGAGCAGACGATCGTCGGGCTGCTGGACCAGGATCCCTGGCAGCTCATCGTGCCGGCAAAAGTCTATCACGCCATGCACAAGCGCGGTCGCTGTTGCGGCTGCTTCCCAAATGTGGTCGAAACGATCATTCGGGTCACCGAGAACTACCACGCCCGCTCGCAGGCGAGCGGCGTGGACATCGTTTCACATCTGGATCGCGTCAGAGGCCTGCGCGTCCAATACGGGAGCAGAACCCATGAAAGGCGAACCACAGGTCATCGAGCGGCTTAACGAGGCTCTGTTCCTGGAGCTTGGTGCCGTCAATCAGTATTGGGTCCATTTCCGTCTGCTGGAGGACTGGGGATACGCCAAGCTCGCCAAGAAGGAACGCGCCGAATCGATCGAGGAGATGCACCATGCCGACAAGCTCGTGGCCCGGATCATCTTCCTGGAAGGGCACCCCAATCTGCAGTCCGTGGCGCCGCTGCGTATCGGACAGAACGTGAAGGAAGTGCTCGAATCCGACCTTGCCGGCGAGTATGACGCTCGCACCGCCTACAAGCGCTCGCGCGAGGTCTGCAACGAAGCCGGCGACTATGTCAGCATGAAACTGTTCGAGGAACTCTTGGCCGACGAGGAGGGGCACATCGACTTCCTCGAGACGCAGCTCGATCTGCTTGCCTCGATCGGCGAGGAAAAATACGGCCAGCTCAATGCCGCATCGGCGGACGAGGCGGAGTAAGGGCATGCGGGAATGCGGCGCACCCTAGCATTGCTGCGCCGCTGGCGGCGGGCCAAAGGGCTGTCGTCAAACAGAAAACCGGGAAGCGTCGTGCTTTCCGGTTCGGCCGCCATCATCCTTTTGGCCTTCGCCACGGGCGGGTCCGGCTCGCAGCAGCCCGCCAATTTCGCCGCCACGCGCACCGACCTCAGCCCGAAGGATCAGGCGCGCGTCACAGCCGTTACCAGGCCGACCAAGGACTTCTCGAAACCCGAGCAGTTCGAATTGATGCAAGGCGGCGCCGGCACATCCAGGAAGGACGTCAACCGCGATTCCTTCTCGCAATCGTCGGCCAACATCACCTTCGAGGAAGAAGGCACCTTCAAGCTGGGCAACGCCCTGTTCCGCAAGAATTGGGTCTCGTCGCCGTCCTCGACGCAGGCTTCCGACGGGCTCGGACCGCTGTTCAACGAACGCGCCTGCCAGAACTGTCATCTGAAGGACGGCCGCGGCCGTCCGCCGCAAGGCACCGGCAGCACGTCGATGTTCCTGCGGCTGGCGCGCGAGCCGAGCACCGAGGAGGAGAAGGCTGGGCTTGCCGACCACAGGCTGCTCAACATCCCCGATCCGGTCTACGGTTCGCAGCTGCAGGATCTTGCCGTCCCCGGCCTGCGCGGCGAGGGCCGGATGCGCGTCGATTACAGCGAGGAAAAAGTCGGGCTCGGCGACGGCACCGTGGTTTCGCTGCGCAAGCCCACTTACGCGGTCGATGATCTGGCCTACGGCCCGCTCGATCCGCGCACCACGCTGTCGCCGCGCCTGACGCCGCCGATGATCGGGCTTGGCCTCATCGAGCAGATCGCGCCCGCTGATATATTCGCCCATGCCGATCCGAACGACCGGGACGGCGACGGCATTTCCGGCAGGCCGAACATCGTGCGCGACGGCATGAGCGGCGAGCTCACCCTTGGTCGTTTCGGCTGGAAGGCGCAGACCGCGTCGATCCGCCAGCAGGCCGCGGATGCCTTTGCCGGCGACATCGGCATCTCGACGCCGGAGGAGCCCAAACATTGGGGCGACTGCACCGCCGCCGAGAAGGATTGCTTTGCCATGCCGGATGGCGTGCAGGAGCGGCTCGGTCAGGCCGAGGCGCCGGCGCCGGTCATGGACCTCGTCACCTTCTATTCGCAGAACCTGGCCGTGCCGGCACGCCGCGACCTCGGCGCCCCTGATGTGCTCGCCGGCAAGAAATTGTTCTACGAGATCGGCTGCGTTTCCTGCCACGCGCCGAAATTCGTAACCCGCCGCGACGCGCCCAACAAGGCGCAGGCCTTCCAGCTTATCTGGCCCTATTCCGACTTCCTGCTGCACGACATGGGCCCCGGCCTTGCCGACGGCCAGGCGGTGGGCGAGGCGACGGGCAACGAATGGCGCACGCCGCCGCTATGGGGCATAGGCCTCACCGAAACGGTCAACGGCAACAATTTTTATCTGCACGATGGCCGCGCCCGCAGCCTGGTCGAGGCGATTCTTTGGCATGGCGGCGAGGGCCAGAAATCGCGCGACCGCTTCGCCGCCGCCGATGCGGCCGACCGCGATGCCTTGGTCAAATTCCTGGAGTCCCTGTGATGTTGAAGCGTTCCGCGCTGGTAATCCTTCTTCCTCTGGCCCTGCTGGGCGTCAGCCCCACATCGGCGGCGGTGAAGGCCACCGACGTCATCCAGCGGGCAATCGACGGCTTTGTCCGGCCAGCCTATGCCAGTCTGCACGATCGCGCGGCGGGCTTGAACAAGGCGATGCACGCGCTTTGCGAAAAACCCTCAAAGGGCGATCTCGATGCGGCACGCGCCGAATTCTCGCGCACGGTGGATGCCTGGTCGTCGGCCGAGATCATCGGGTTCGGCCCGATCAAGGAAAACAACCGGCTGGAGCGAATGCTGTTTTGGCCGGATCGCAAAAGCATCGGCCTGAAACAGGTGCAGGCCGCGCTGGCGGCCCAAGACCCGAGCGCCACCGATCCGGCACAGCTTTCCGGCAAGAGCGTCGCCATGCAGGGGCTCGGCGCCTTGGAGTTCGTGCTCCACGGTGACGGCGCCGATGCGCTTGCCGGCAAGAACGATCCCTATCGCTGCGCCTATGGCGCCGCGGTTGCCGGCAACATCGAAACCATGGCCGGCGATGTCGCCGACGCCTGGAACAAGCCGGACGGCTTTGCGGCGCTCTGG
This sequence comes from Mesorhizobium sp. B2-5-11, assembly GCF_006440835.1. Lineage (NCBI taxonomy): Bacteria > Pseudomonadati > Pseudomonadota > Alphaproteobacteria > Hyphomicrobiales > Phyllobacteriaceae > Mesorhizobium > Mesorhizobium sp. B2-5-11. The sequence goes on along the minus strand of NZ_VFUK01000006.1, from coordinate 129,142 downwards.
GCCAATCCGGGGCCGCAGAATCCGCTCTATCGCGACGGCACGGAAGCGGTGACGGAACTGGTCGGCATCTTCATCAACGAGCTGGAAATGGTTCGCGACGTGCGCCTGAAAGGCTTCCTGGGCGGCAAGCCGGAGGCGGACAAGCCGAAACAGGCGATCTACTGGCGTTCGCAAAACACCACCAATTCGCTGGCCGGAAACCTTGCCGGCATCGACGGGCTGTTCGAGGCCTCAAAGCTCGGCGATGCGCTGCCGGCCGATGCGCGCTGGATGGCGGAATCGATCCGTATCCAGCTGGTCAACGGCGTCGCCACCGCGAAGTCGGTCCAGGGCCCGATCGACATGGCGCTCGCCGACCCGGCGCTGCGCGCAAAGCTCGAGCATCTCGCGCTGATCACCTCCAGCCTGTCGACCCTGTTCGGCACCAGGCTGACCGCCGAATTCGGCCTGACCGCCGGTTTTTCCTCGCTGGATGGGGACTGAGCGTGAAAACCTCCCTCATTGACCGTCGCGATTTCCTGAGAGCCGCGGGCATCGGTTTTGCCGCCGCGATGGCGCCGCCGGCCTGGGCAAATACGCTTGCCGCCGATGCCGTCTTCGCCACCGCCTTCGTCAAGCGCGACGGCAGCTATGGCGCCGCAATCCTGTCCGAGGCCGGCAAGCTCCTGCACGCGATCGACTTGCCCGACCGCGGCCACGACGTCACCTTCGATCCCATATCGAAGCGCTCAGTGGTGTTCGCCCGCCAGCCCGGCACCTTCGCCGTGGTCTTCGATCACGCCGGGCGCGATGAACCGCTGACCATCGCCAGCATCACCGGCCGGCATTTCTTCGGCCATGGCGTGTTCTCCCCGGACGGCGCCTTGCTTTATGCCACCGAGAACGATTTCGACAACGCGGCCGGCGTCGTCGGCGTCTACGACGCGCGGGCGAAATTCAAGCGCCTTGGTGAATTCCCGACCTATGGCATGGGACCCCACGAGCTTCTGCTCCTGGGCGACGGCAGGACGATCGCCGTTGCCAATGGCGGCATCGAGACTCATCCCGATTATGGCCGCGCCGAACTCAACATCGCCACCATGAAGCCGTCCTATGTGCTCATCGACCGTGTCACCGGCGATCTGGTCGAGAAGCACGAATTGCCGGCGGCGCTGCACCAGCTGTCGATCCGCCACATGGACACCGACCAGACCGGCACCGTCTGGTTCGGCTGCCAGTACAGGGGGCCCGGCACCGACCGTCCGCTGCTGGTCGGCCGCGCCGCGCGCGGCAAGGATTTGCAGCTCCTCGACATGCCGCAGGATGTCCTGTCCGGCTTCCGCAACTATATCGGTTCCGTCGCCGCCAATCCGGTTGCCGGCACCATTGCCGTCTCTTCGCCGGAAGGCAATTCGCTTGTGGTGATCGATGCGGCGAGCGGGCGGCTCGTCTCGTCAAGCGCACTGGTCGAGGTCTGCGGCGTGGCGCCAGACGGGACGGGTTTTATGGCCACCACCGGAGCCGGCGAAATCGTCGAATGCAATGGCGCGACACGGTCCGAACCGGACTACGTCTGGGACAACCATATGCTGCGCATAGAGCCGGCCGCATAGACACCTTCCCGCTGCGTCGGAGCGAAGCCGCTTAAGAAATTATGCGCTTTCCCCTTGCGGTGGCGCGCTGTGGCAGGCACAGGGAATTGTTTTTCGAACCGGTCGTTTCATGAAAATGCTCGCCATCGACTGTGCCGCCAACCTCTGCGCCGCCTGCGTCTATGATGCCGGGGCGAGGCAGGAACTCGGCCGCGCGGTGCTCGATCTAGGCAAGGGCCATGCCGAGCATCTGATGGGCGTCATCGCCGAGGCGCTGAAGGCCGGTGCAACCGCCTATGCCGGCCTTGGCGCCATCGCCGTCTCCGTCGGCCCCGGTTCCTTCACCGGCCTGCGCGTCGGGGTTTCCACTGCGCGTGGCCTGGCGCTGGCGCTCAAGCTGCCTGCAATCGGCGTGACGACGCTCGAGGCGCTGGCGGCCGAGGCGGCAGGGGCATTTCCCGGCCGTGCCGTGCTGGCCGCGCTCGATGCCGGCCGCGAGGAGATCCATGCCGCTCTCTATGATGAAATGTCGGTTTTGACTTACGGTCCGGCCGTGGTCACGCTGGCGGATGCCGTGGCCATGGCGAGCGAGCGGTCTTCGGTGCTCGCCGGAACCGCCGCGACGCGGATCGCGGCATCCGCCGGACGCTCCTTCGACATCGGACCCGAGACGGCGACCGCGGACATTCTCACCTACGCCCGCCTGGCGGTCACCAAGGGCGAGGGCGAGAGGCCGAAACCTCTTTATCTGCGCGGCGCCGACGCCAAGCCGCAGGCCGGGTTCATACTTTCCAGGCAAGGGAAATAATGCGCATACCTTTTCTCCAGCCGCGCCGCCGCGATTACGCGCTCGAACCGCTCAGGACCACCGACAGTCCGGCGGTCTCGCTCCTGCACCGCGAGGACTTCGTCCGCCCATGGACCGATGGCGAGTTCGCGGCCTTGCTCGAACAGGACACCGTGTTCGGCTATGCCGCGCGCGAAACCGGGCAGGGCGCCAAGCCGCCGGTCGGCTTCGTGCTGGCCCGGCTGGCGGCCGGCGAGGGCGAGATCCTGACCGTCGCGGTGGCGCGGTCGCATCGCCGCCAGGGGCTGGGCTGGCAGTTGATGGACGCGGTGCTGCGCGAACTGCACGCGCAACGCGCCGAAGCGCTCTTCCTCGAGGTCGACGAGACCAATGTCGCCGCGATCGCCCTCTACAGGCGTCTCGGATTCCGCGAGGTCGGCAAGCGCCCCAACTATTACAGGTCGCCCGAGCATGGACCGACCGGCGCGCTTGTCATGCGCCGCGATCTTCGCTAGCCAGGGTTTCGGGGTGGAGCGATGATCGGAAAAATCAGGATTTTCCTGGCGATAGGGCTGGTCGTCGCCGGTTCGCTGATCCTGGTGCCTTTGCAGGTCCTGTCGATGAAGACCGGCTGGTGGCCGGAAACCTTCATCCTCAAGATCTGGCACAGGCTGATCGTCAGGGCGCTCGGCATGCGCATCCATGTAAACGGCACGATGTCCGACCGCCGCCCCTTGTTGATTGCCTCAAATCACATCTCCTGGACCGACATCATGGTGCTGGGCTCGTTTGCCGATGTGAAGTTCATCGCCAGGGCCGACATGGAAGGCTGGCCGCTGATCGGCATGCTGTCGAAGCTGCAGCGTACCGTCTTCATCGAGCGTGAGCGCAAGCGCTCGTCCGGCGACCAGGCGAGCGAGATCGCCAACCGCATGGCCAAGGGCGATGCCATGGTGCTGTTTGCCGAAGGCTCGACGGGCGACGGCAACATCGTCCTGCCTTTCAAGAGCACGCTGTTCGGTGCCGCCTCGATGGCGATTTCGGAGGGCGCGGCGGAGCAGGTCTTCATCCAGCCGGTAGCGATCGCCTATACCCGGCTGCATGGCGTGCCGCTCGGCCGCCGGCACCGGCCGATCGCGGCGTGGATCGGCGACGAGGATCTGATGCCGCATCTCAAAGTGCTGATGGCGGAAGGCGCGCTCGATGTCGAGGTGCATTTCGGCGAACCCATCGCCTTCGCCAAGGGGTCGAACCGGAAGGAAACGGCGAAGCTGATGGAAAGCCGCGTGCGCGAAATGATGCAGGCGGCACTGGCCGCGCCGCGCCCGAGCCGCTGAATCCCGAAGGCCCCCAGGCAGAATCGTCTGTTTTTTGTCGCGGAAAGGCGTTAGAAGCCGCCGGATGGACTTGAACACGGTTGAAAGCGACGACATCGGCACTGCGGCTGGACAGCAGGCAGTGATTTCCGCGGCAGCGAAAAAGGTCTTCGTCAAGACTTATGGCTGCCAGATGAACGTCTATGACTCGCAGCGCATGACAGATGCGCTGGCCGCCGACGGCTACACGGCGACGCAGACCATCGGCGAAGCCGATCTGGTGCTGCTAAACACCTGCCATATCAGGGAAAAAGCGGCTGAAAAGGTCTATTCCGAGCTCGGCCGCATCCGCGAAATGAAGGCCGAACGCGCCGCCGCCGGCCGCGAATTGCTGATCGGCGTCGCGGGTTGCGTGGCGCAGGCCGAAGGCGCCGAGATCATCCGCCGCTCGCCCGCCGTCGACCTGGTCATCGGCCCGCAGACCTATCACCGGCTGCCGGACGTACTGGCCAGGGTGCGCGGCGGCGAGAAGATCGTCGAAACCGACTACGCCATTGAGGACAAGTTCGAGCACTTGCCGCAGCCGAAGCGCGCCGAGGTGATCAAGCGCGGCGTCACCGCCTTCCTCACCGTCCAGGAGGGCTGCGACAAGTTCTGCACCTTCTGCGTCGTGCCCTACACCAGGGGGTCCGAAGTGTCGCGGCCGGTGGCACAGATCGTCGCCGAAGCCGAGCGCCTGGCGGAAGCCGGGGTGCGCGAGGTGACGCTGCTTGGCCAGAACGTCAATGCCTGGCATGGGCAAGGCGAAAACGGCGAGGAATGGGGCCTTGGCCGCCTTCTGTTCAGGCTGGCCGAAATTCCCGGGCTGGCGCGCCTGCGCTACACCACGAGCCACCCGCGCGACATGGACGACGAGCTGATAGCGGCCCATCGCGACCTGCCGGCACTGATGCCGTATCTGCATCTGCCGGTGCAATCCGGGTCCGACCGCATCCTGAAGGCGATGAACCGCAGGCACACGGCGGATGATTATCTGGCGCTGCTCGACCGCATCCGCGCCGTGCGGCCCGATATCGCGCTGTCGGGCGATTTCATCGTCGGTTTCCCCGGCGAGACCGAGGCGGATTTCGAGGCGACGATGGAGCTGGTGCGCCAGGTGAACTACGCCTCGGCCTTCTCGTTCAAATATTCGCCGCGCCCCGGCACGCCGGGCGCCGAGATGGCCGGCCATGTGCCGGAAGCGGTCAAGGACGAGCGTTTGCAGCGGCTCCAGGCGCTGCTTTTGAAGCAGCAGCAGGATTTCGGCTTGAGTCTCGTCGGCCGCACCATAGATACGCTGATTGAGAAGCCAGGTCGCCAGGCCGGCCAGAAGGTCGGACGCTCACCTTGGCTTCAGCCCGTTATTGTTGATGAAAAGGCCGGCGAAATCGGTGACATTATCCAGGTGCGAATCACGAAGACGGGTTACAATAGCCTGTTCGCCGAATTGGTCTGATGACCTCGGCAGATGAGGAGAGACGGTTGAGCGCAGCGGAGCTGAAGAACCTGCCCCCGGTACCGGCATCTGGGGCTTCTGACATGGCGCACATCGTACTGACTTTCGACAACAACAAGCTTGCCAGCGCCCTCTACGGCCAGTTCGACGAGAACCTCGCCCGGCTTGAGCAGAAACTGGGCGTTGACATCCGCTCGCGCGGCAACCAGCTGACCATCAAGGGGTCGGCTTCCGCCGCCGAGCAGGCCCGCCGGGCGCTCGACAATCTCTACGGCATTCTCCAGAAGGGGGTGGATATCGGCCAGTCCGATGTCGACGGCGCCGTGCGCATGGCGGTCGCCGCCGATGACCAGCTCACGCTGCCGACGCTGGAGCGCAAGGGCAAGGTTTCGGCCGCCCAGATATCGACGCGCAAGAAGACGATCTACGCCCGCTCGCTCACGCAGGATGCCTATATGCGGGCGCTGGAGCGCTCGGAACTGGTGTTCGGCATCGGCCCGGCCGGTACCGGCAAAACCTACCTGGCGGTGGCGCATGCGGCGATGCTGCTCGAACGCGGCATGGTCGAGCGCATCGTGCTGTCGCGGCCTGCCGTCGAGGCCGGCGAGCGGCTGGGCTTCCTGCCGGGCGACATGAAGGAGAAGGTCGATCCCTATCTGCGGCCGCTCTACGACGCGCTCTATGACATGATGCCGGCCGACAAGGTCGAACGCGCCATCGCCGCCGAGGTGATCGAGATCGCACCGCTCGCCTTCATGCGCGGCCGCACGCTCGCGCATGCCGCCGTCATTCTCGACGAGGCGCAGAACACCACGCCGATGCAGATGAAGATGTTCCTGACCCGTCTGGGCGAGAATTCGCGCATGATCGTCACCGGCGACCCAACGCAGATCGATTTGCCGCAGAACACCAAGTCCGGCCTTGTCGAGGCGCTCCGGATTCTCGACGGTGTGACCGGCATGGTGACGGTCCGCTTCAATGAAGGCGACGTCGTCAGGCATCCGCTGGTCGCCGAGATCGTCAAGGCCTACGACCGTGACGGCAAGCTCGCCCGCGGTCTGGGGACCGAAGGCTGATTTGATCGAGCGACCTCATGGTTGAGCCCGAAACGCCGAACGGGCCGGCTCCGCCGCTGCCCGTCGACATCGATCTGGCGGTCGAGGCCGGGCATTGGCCGGACGAAGCCGAGCTTGTCCGGCTGGTCGGCGCCGCCGCCGCCGCTGCATTCGCCGAGACGGGCGCCACGGGCCATTCCGAACTCAGCGTCGTTTTTTCCGACGATGCCCATGTCCAGGCGCTCAATGCCGGCTGGCGCGGCAAGGACAAGCCGACCAACGTCTTGTCTTTTCCGGCTTTTCCTTTCCCCAAGGGCGGTCCCCTGCCGCCGATGCTCGGCGATATCGTGCTGGCCGCGGAGACGGTGGCGCGCGAGGCGGGACTGGAAGACAAGCCGCTGGAGAACCATATTTCCCATCTCGTCATCCACGGCCTGCTGCATCTCATGGGCCATGATCACGAGACCGATGCCGAGGCCGAGGAGATGGAGGCCGTCGAGCGCGCCGCGCTCGCCAGACTTGCCATTCCCGATCCCTACGCGTAACTACAAAACACCAATTGACGGACGAAGATGAACGACAAACCTGAAACTGCCGTCCGCCCCGACGCCGGCAGTGCGACCAAGGCTTCCGATACGTCGGAAGAGGGATCAAGTCCGAGTACCATTACCCCTGGCGTTGCCAACACCGGCAGCGCTGCCAGTGAGCCGTCGCCTGCCGGGCCTTCCCTGTTCAACCGCGTTCTGGGCCTGTTCAGGCAACGCAACGGAACCAGCCTGCGCGAGGAGATCGCCGGCGCGCTCGCGGAGACGACGAGCGATGTCGAATCCTTTTCGCCGGGCGAACGCGCCATGCTCAACAACATCCTGCGGCTGCGCGAGGTGCGCGTCGAGGACGTCATGGTGCCGCGCGCCGACATCGAGGCGGTCGAGATCACGACCACGCTTGGCGATCTGCTTGGCATGTTCGAGCAGTCCGGCCATTCCCGCATGCCGGTCTATGCCGAGACGCTCGACGACCCGCGCGGCATGGTCCATATCCGCGACGTGCTGGCCCATATCACCAAGATTGCGCGCGTCAGGAAAGGCCGGGCGACCAGGAAGACACCCGCGGCCACGGTTCTCGACCTCACCCAGGTCGACCTCTCGCGCACCATAGGCGAACTGAACCTGATCCGGCCGGTGCTGTTCGTGCCGCCGTCCATGCTGGCCTCCGATCTGATGGGCCGCATGCAGACGACCCGCACGCAGATGGCGCTGGTCATCGACGAGTATGGCGGCACCGACGGGCTCGTCTCGCTCGAGGATATCGTCGAGATGGTGGTCGGCGACATCGAGGACGAGCACGACGACGACGAGCCGATGATCACCCAGACCGGTGAAGGCGTGTTCGTCGTCGACGGCAAGGCCGAGATCGACGAGGTTGCCAAGATGATCGGCGGGGATTTCGCCGCCGGCGAACATGGCGAGTATGTCGACACCATCGGCGGCATGATCTTCAACACGCTTGGCCGGGTGCCGGCGCGCGGCGAGGTGGTGCAGGCCATCCCTGGCTTCGAGTTCCATGTGCTCGACGCCGATCCGCGCCGCGTCAAGCGCGTGCGCATCGTGCAGAACCAGAAGGGCGAACGTCGCCGCCGCGCCGCGGCGCGCACCGAGCAGGCTTAAGCGCCTGCGGATGACCGAAGACGCCTTCAAGCACGCCGCCTTGGGATCCGGCGTGTTCTACAGGAATCCGCGGGCCGCGCTGGATTGGCTGGAGGCAGCTTTCGGCTTCGAGCGCAGCATGGTGGTCAGCGATGCCGACGGCAAGCTCGTCCATTCCGAGATGCGGTTCGGCGACTGCTACATCATTGTCGATTCCGAATGGAGCGACTACGTCGCCAGCCCGGCCTCGGTCTCGGGCAAGAACACGCAGTCGGTCTATGTCAGGCTGAAAGACGGCATTGATGCACATTGTGAGCAGGCGCGGACGGCGGGTGCCGGTATAATCCAGGAGCCGGCGGACCAGTTCTACGGCGAGCGCCAGTATCGGGCGCGCGATCCCGAGGGCCATGTCTGGACCTTCACCCAGACCATCCGCTCCGTTCCGCTGGAAGAGGCCGAACGGCTCGGCGACGTGCGCATAGAAGGGTGGCACCGCTGATCCATGTCGCCCTAAATAACTTCGGTTTTGGGAGGAGGACATGCACAAAAACAAAGACCTAAGGCGCGTCGTCTGATCAGTTCAAACGCGATGCGCTCCAGCAGTGGTGAGTGGGTTTCACGGCAGACCACCCGAAGTTTGGAGCGCAGGCCGCGGCCTGATAAATCTGCTGCCGTGATTCGCACGACTCGGAACAATGCATGAACCGCCTGGCCGGCCGGATAATTCTGTTTTGGGGTTGGCGGCGTGCGCTCGTGGCGTTCCTCGCGGGCGCCCTGGCGGTGCTCGGCCAGGCGCCGTACGATTTCTTTGCCGCTTGTTTCATTTCGTTTCCGCTGCTGGTCTGGCTGCTCGACGGGGCGACCGGTGAGGCCTCGGGCAGCCTGTTTGCGCGGCTGCGGCCGGCCTTTGCCGTCGGCTGGTGGTTCGGCTTCGGCTATTTCCTCGCCGGCCTGTGGTGGATCGGATCGGCGCTGCTTGTAGAGGCCGACAGTTTCGCCTGGGCGCTGCCCTTCGCGGTGGTCGGCATCCCCTTTGCATTGGCCTTCTTCTACGGCTTTGCGGCCATGGTCGCCCGGCTCCTGTGGAGCAACGACATCGGCCGCATCGCGGCCCTGGCCGCCGCCTTCGGGCTGGCCGAGTGGCTGCGCGGCTTCCTGTTCACCGGCTTTCCCTGGAACGCGATCGGCTACGCGGCGATGCCGGTGCCCCTGCTGATGCAGAGCGTCTCGGTCACCGGGATGGTCGGCATGAACGTGCTCGCCGTGTTCGTCTTCTCGCTGCCGGCGCTGCTGGCGGCGCGCACGCATCTTCGTCTTGGCGTCGCGCTGCTTGTCGTGCTCGTCGCCGCTCATGCCGGCTTCGGCTATCTCAGGCTCAACGCTCCGGCCGCGCCTGAGGCCCGCACGATCGATGTGCGCATCGTCCAGCCGGCCGTCGACCTTTCGGAAAAGTGGGACGCCTCGGTGCGCGACCGTATCTTCGCCACCTTGATAGGCCTGTCGGCCAAGGCGCCGGACCCCGGCCATGAAAAGCCGCAACTGATCCTGTGGCCCGAAACCGCGGTCCCGTTCCTCCTCACCGAGCGGCCGGACGCTTTGACCGCACTGGGCGACATGCTGGACGCCGGCCAGATGCTGATCGCCGGCGTCGTGCGCGAGGAAGGCGGTGCGGCGGCCGGTGCCGGCAGCCGCTACTACAACTCCGTGGTGGCGATCAACGACAAGGGCGAAATCGCTGACGCCGTCGACAAGGTCCATCTGGTGCCGTTCGGCGAATACCTGCCTTTCGCCGACCTGCTCGATCGTTTCGGCATCGAACAACTGGTCGCTGGCCCGGTGACCTTCACGGCAGGCAATGAGCGGCACGCGATCACGCTGCCGGATGGCGTCCGCGCCTTGCCCTTCATCTGTTACGAAGTGATCTTTCCCGAACTGGTGGCGGTTGACGCAACGTCAGCGCAGCTTATTGTCAACGTTACCAACGATGCGTGGTTCGGCGATACGCCGGGTCCCTATCAGCATTTCAGGCAGGCTCAGATTCGCGCGGTGGAGAACGGGTTGCCCTTGTTGCGTGCGGCCAACAACGGCATCTCGGCGGTTGTCGACCCACGGGGGCGCATCGTCGATGCGCTGGCGATCGACGCGCGCGGGGCCATCGACGTCCGTGTGCCAATCTCGCGGCAAGCGGTCGTGTCCGCCGGCCAGCTGCGCATTAACGGAATGCTGATCATGTTGCTGTTTGCCCTGGCTGCCGTCCTGTTCAATGTAAGGCAAAGGCTACGGGTGAATTGACAGTCGACACATTAGAAACTCATACTGTAACGCCTGAAAATTTCTCGAAGCCGGTGGATCGTTCTGTTGGGGCAGTCGCCTCCGGCTTTGTTTGGGTAGGAAAAAAATCACAAAGCCGAAAAAATTCGGCGAGGAAAAAATGACAGAAGATAACAAGAAGAAACCGAATCCGATCGACATCCATGTTGGAAGTCGCATCCGGCTTCGCCGCAATATGTTGGGAATGAGCCAAGAAAAACTAGGCGAGAACCTCGGCATCACATTTCAGCAGATACAGAAATATGAAAAGGGCACCAACCGGGTCGGCGCAAGCCGCCTGCAGGCGATAGCATCCATACTCGGCGTGCCTGTCGCCTTCTTTTTCGAGGATGCGCCGGGCCAGGAGAGCCCGGCCGGCCGCGGTTTCGCGGAGGATGCTTCGATGGCTTTCGCCGTGGAATTCTGCGGCAGCCCGGAGGGCCTTCAACTCAACCGGGCCTTCGTCAAGATCGCCGACGTCAAGGTGCGTCGCAGGATCATAGACCTGGTGAAGTCGCTGGCGTCCGAAGATTCCGACTGATCCGCAACAGGACTCGACCGGCGGCATTTCGGCCGCTGGTGGTACAAAATATCGACATCGACATTCATGCCAGAAGGGCGGCACCGCTTGACGAGCGGCGCTTCGCCCCGCTAACACGTGGCGCGCCAAATCGGCAGCCTGCCGATCGTTTTTTCAAGAGGGGACACCCGTGACGCGGCAGAACTACTTCTTTACCTCGGAATCCGTTGCCGAGGGCCATCCCGACAAAGTTTGTGACCGGATATCCGACGAGATCGTCGACCTGGTCTACCGTGAGGCCAAGAAGACGGGCATGGACCCGTGGAAAGTCCGCGTCGCCTGCGAGACGCTGGCGACCACCAACCGCGTCGTCATCGCCGGCGAGGTGCGCGTTCCCGAGACGCTGCTGAAGAAGGACAAGGAAGGCAACATCCTGAGGGATGCCGCCGGCCATCCGGTCGTCAACCCGGCGAAGTTCAAGTCGGTCGCCCGCAAGGCGATCCGCGAGATCGGCTATGAGCAGGCCGGCTTCCACTGGAAAAAGGCCAAGATCGACGTTCTGTTGCATGGCCAGTCGCCCGACATCGGCCAAGGCGTCGACAATGCCTCCGACCGCCAGGGCGAGGAGGGTGCCGGCGACCAGGGCATCATGTTTGGCTATGCCTGCCGCGAGACGCCGGACCTGATGCCGGCACCGATCTACTACAGCCACAAGATCCTCGAACTCCTGGCCGCCGCCCGCCACCAGAACAACGGCGATGCCGGCAAGCTCGGGCCGGACGCCAAGAGCCAGGTCACCGTCCGCTATATCGACGGCAAGGCCGCCGAAGCGACGCAGATCGTGCTGTCGACCCAGCACCTCGATGCGAGCTGGGATTCCAAGAAGGTGCGCAAGGTCGTCGAGCCCTATATCCGCGAGGCATTGGGTGACCTCAAGATCGCCGACGATTGCATGTGGTACATCAATCCGACCGGCAAGTTCGTCATCGGCGGGCCTGATGGCGACGCCGGGCTGACCGGCCGCAAGATCATCGTCGACACCTATGGCGGCGCCGCACCCCATGGCGGCGGCGCCTTCTCGGGCAAGGACACCACCAAGGTCGACCGTTCGGCCGCTTATGCGGCGCGCTACCTGGCCAAGAACGTTGTGGCGGCGAAACTTGCCGACCGCTGCACCATCCAGCTTTCCTACGCCATCGGCGTCGCCCAGCCCTTGTCGGTCTATGTCGACCTGCACGGCACCGGCAAGGTCGACGAGGCAAGGCTCGAGGAGGCGCTGCGCACTGTGATGGACCTGTCGCCGTCCGGCATCCGCCGCCACCTCGACCTTAACAAGCCGATCTACGCCAAGACCTCGTCCTACGGTCATTTCGGCCGCAAGGCCGGCCGCGACGGATCTTTTTCCTGGGAAAAGACCGATCTCGCCAAGGCGCTCAAGGATGCTGTCGCTGCCTGAGGGCGGCGACAGGACCTTGATCAGCCGATGAGTTCCGGGGACAGGCCAAGCCGCGCGACAGAAGCCTTCTTCGGCCGTCGGCGCGGCAAGCCGGTTCGCCCGCAGCAGGCGGCGGCGCTGGAAAGCGGCCTCGACACCTATCGGATCGATCTGACGACCGAGGCGCCGTCGGATCTGCGGGCTCTGTTCGAAGCCGATGTTTCCGCCGTTCGCCTCGAAATCGGCTTTGGCGGCGGCGAGCATCTCCTGCATCGCGCGACCGAAGCGCCGATGACCGGCTTTATCGGTGTCGAGCCCTTCGTCAACGGCATGGCCAAGATGATGATGGCGGTGCGGGAAAAGCCGCTGGCCAACCTCAGGGTCTACGACGACGACGCCACGCGGCTGCTCGACTGGCTGCCGCAGGCCTCGCTCGATGGCATCGACCTGCTCTATCCCGATCCGTGGCCGAAGAAGAAGCACTGGAAGCGCCGTTTCGTCAGCCCGGTCAATCTCGAGCGTTTCGCACGCGTTGTGAAGCGTGGCGGCGAATTCCGTTTCGCTTCCGACATCGACACCTACGTGAACTGGACCCTGCTGCATTGCCGCGCGCATGGCGGTTTCGCCTGGCAGGCTTCAGAGGCCGTCGACTGGCATCGCCCCTACGATGGCTGGCCAGGCACCCGCTACGAGGCAAAAGCCGTCCGCGAGGGCAGGCGGCCGGCCTATCTTACCTTCATCAGGACCTAGGCATCAGATCCCAGGCATCGGGATTTGGGCATCAGGATCCAGGCTCCCTTCGTGAGGGGGCGATCTTCCATCGTTGCGGGGACACAGAAATCGAATGTCGCCCGTTGGCCGGAGTTCAGAAACGGCCGATCTTGTCGAAAGCCGTCGGATCCATGCCGAGCCTGCGCAGATCCTGGGCGTGCGGCTTGCGGCTGGCTTCCACCGCCCGCGACGCGGCTACGGCGCTGCCGAATGTGGTGAAGAGATCGCCTATGGCGGAAAAAACCTTGCGGCTGTTCATTGTCATGTCCTTTCGCGTGCGGTGACGCGCTATCGCTATCGTTTTGTGCAATGCAACATAGATAGGAGCGCGGCTTGAGGACCAACAAGGGCTGTTGCCGCATGGATGGCATGCACCTGGCGCAAGCCCAATGCACCGGACATGCGCGCAGTTGGGACGGCGGGCTTGAAACACCGGGGCGGATCGTTTATATCAGCCTCAAATTCTTGGTCGGTATGACGAAGAGTGGGTCCACCCGGTCCCGCTCTTTTTTATTACCTGCCGACGGCTAGAGAATGATCGACAGGAATCGAATGACGTCAACGGCAAGCGAGAGCGACGATCGCATCATCCGCGAAAGCGGCATCGATGCGCGCATCGCGCTGATCGTCCAGCCGGTGCTGCGCGGCATCGGCTTTCGCCTTGTACGCGTGCATCTGTCCGGCCAGAACGGGCTGACGCTGCAGATCATGGCTGAGCGCGAGGACGGCACCATGACCGTCGAGGATTGCGAAGAGGTGAGCCGTGCGGTGTCGCCGGCGCTCGACGTCGACGATCCCATCGAGAAGGCGTATCATCTCGAAGTCTCATCGCCCGGCATCGACCGGCCGCTGGTGCGCAAATCGGATTTCGTGACCTGGACCGGTCATCTGGTGAAGATGGAAACATCGGTCGTTGTCGCGGATCGCAAGCGCTTCAAGGGCAAGATCGCCGAAGCCGGTGAGAACGATGTGCTGATCGAGCGCGACAAGGCGGCCTACGGTGAGGAGCCGACAGTGCGCGTGCCCTACGACGCCATTGCCGAAGCCCGGCTGATCCTGACCGACGACCTCATCCGTGATGCGTTGTCGAAGGACAATAGGGCGCGCAAGGAAGCCAAGAAACGCCGCGGCGAACCGGACGACGACGTACCGGAGGGTACGGAACCGGGCGCTACGGAAGAACACGAACAGGAAAGTTGATTGAGCTGCCAGGCCCCAGGGGCCGGCAAACAGGCTCGGGAGAAAAAACATGGTTGTAAGCGCCAACAGACTTGAACTGCTGCAGATCGCCGACGCGGTCGCGCGTGAAAAGTCGATCGACAAGTCGATCGTCATCGCCGCCATGGCTGATGCGATCCAGAAGGCGGCACGCTCGCGTTATGGCCAGGAGACCAACATCCGCGCCGACATCAACCCCAACACCGGTGAGATGAAGCTGCAGCGGCTGATGGAAGTGGTCGAGAAGGTCGACGACTATGCCACGCAGATCGCCATTTCCTCGGCGCGCGAGCGCAATCCCGACGCCCAGCTCGGCGACTTCATCGCCGAACAGCTGCCGCCGATGGATTTCGGCCGCATCGCCGCCCAGTCGGCCAAGCAGGTCATCGTGCAGAAGGTGCGCGAGGCCGAGCGCGACCGCCAGTATGACGAATACAAGGACCGCATCGGCGAGATCGTCAACGGAACCGTCAAGCGCGTCGAATACGGCAATGTCATCGTCGATCTCGGCCGTGGCGAAGCGATCATCCGCCGCGACGAGCTGATCCCGCGCGAAAACTACAAATATGGCGATCGCGTCCGCGCCTATGTCTACGACGTGCGCCGTGAGCAGCGCGGCCCGCAGATCTTCCTGTCGCGCACCCATCCGCAGTTCATGGCCAAGCTCTTCACCATGGAAGTGCCGGAGATCTATGACGGCATTATCGAGATCAAGTCGGTCGCCCGCGATCCCGGTTCGCGCGCCAAGATCGCCGTCATCTCGCGCGACAGCTCGATCGATCCGGTCGGCGCCTGCGTCGGCATGCGCGGCAGCCGCGTCCAGGCGGTCGTCGCCGAATTGCAGGGCGAGAAGATCGACATCATTCCGTGGTCGCCCTCGGCCGCATCCTTCATAGTCAATGCGTTGCAGCCGGCGGAAGTCGCCAAGGTCGTGCTCGACGAAGACGCCGAGCGCATCGAAGTGGTGGTGCCGGACGACCAGCTGTCGCTGGCCATCGGCCGCCGCGGCCAGAATGTGCGCCTCGCTTCGCAGCTCACCGGCTGGGATATCGACATCCTGACCGAGGCCGAGGAATCCGAGCGCCGCCAGAAGGAATTCGTCGAGCGCTCGGCGCTGTTCATGGAAGCTCTCGACGTCGACGAGATGGTCGGCCAGGTGCTCGCCTCCGAAGGCTTCACCAGCGTCGAGGAAGTCGCCTATGTCGATGCCGGCGAAATCGCCTCGATCGACGGCTTCGATGAGGATACCGCCTCGGAGATCCAGACCCGGGCCCGCGAATATCTGGAGAAGATCGAAGCCGAGCACGACGAAAAGCGCAAGGCGCTGGGCGTCAAGGACGAGCTGCGCGAAATCCCCGGCATCACCACCGCCATGATGGTGACGCTCGGCGAGGACGGCGTGAAGACGATCGAGGATTTCGCCGGCTATGCCGCCGACGACCTCACCGGCTGGAAGGAACGCAAGGACGGCGAGACCAAGGTGTATCCGGGCGTGCTGGCCGATCATGGCGTTTCGCGCGCCGATGCCGAGCAGATGGTGCTCGCGGCCCGTCTCAAGGCCGGCTGGATTTCCGAAGACGAGCTTGCAGCCGAAGAAGCGCCGGCTGACGAAGCCGTTGGTGCGTGAGGTGAAACCGCATCGCACAGAAACCGCCCTTGGACGTGATGAACGATCGCACCTGCATCGTCACCCGCAAGCAGGCCGAACCGGATGAACTGATCCGGTTCGTCGTCGGCCCGGATTCGGCCGTCGTTCCGGATCTCAAGAGAAATCTGCCCGGCCGTGGTTGCTGGGTGAGCGCCGACCGCCTACATATCGACAAGGCGGCGGCCAAGAACCTTTTTAGCCGCGCCTTTAAGGCACAGGTGGTCGTGCCGCCCGATCTCGGCGGCATGGTCGATGGGCTGCTTTCCAGATCCGCCCTTGGCATGCTGGGTCTCGCTCGCAAGGCAGGGGCGATCGCGCTGGGCGCCACCAAGGTGGAGAGCGCGGTGCGCGGTGGATTGGCGCTTTTCGTGCTCCACGCGACCGAAGCCTCAGACGATGGCGTGCGCAAGATCAGCCAGGCGCGGCGGGCGACCGTCCATATTGGCGGCCCCTCCATCCTTGCCTACAAACTTTTCTCCGAGGCCGAGTTGAGCTTGGCATTGGGGGGTACAAATGTGATACATGCTGCCGTCCTCGCGGGAGACGCGGGTAAGGCGGTCCAGAAGCGCATGGTTGCGCTCGACCGATATCGGGGCGGTACCCCGGACGATCTGGCAATGCTTGCGGCCGTTGCTGACGAAGATGAGGCCGCAGAGGATATGGAATGAGCGATACGAAATCGGGCGACGACAAGACGTTGAGTGTTACGCCGAAGAAGACCTTGACGCTGAAGCGCCCCGGCATGGAACAGGGCACCGTGCGCCAGAACTTCTCGCACGGCCGCACCAAGTCGGTCGTGGTCGAGACCAAGAAGCGCAAATTCTCGCTGCCCGGCGACAAGCCGGAGCCGGCGGTGGCGGCACCCGTGTTCACCCCGAAGCCGGTGGTCGCGGCGGCTCCCGTCGTGCAGGAGGCACCCAAGGCGCCGCCTCCACCTCCGCCGGCACCGGTCGAGCGCAGCGGCATGGTGTTGAACGAACTGTCGCGCAGCGAAATGGAAGCGCGCCGCAGGGCGCTCGAAGGCTCCAAGGCGCGCGAGGTCGAGGACCGCCAGCGCGCCGTCGAGGAAGCCAAGCGCCGCGCCGAGGATGAGGAGCGCCGCAAGCGCGAGCGCGAGGAATCCGCACGCCGCCAGGCCGAGGAAGAAGCGCGGTTGCAGGCCGAGGCCGAATCCCGCCGCCGCGCCGAGGAAGAGGCGCGTCGCCGCGCGCCGCAGGCCGCCGAACTGGCGACCGCCGACGAGGAAGAAGAGGTCAAGCCGAAGCGGACTGGCGCCGGTGCGCCGGTGCGCCGTCTGGTGACGCCCGAAGTGGCGCGTCCGGCCAAGCCGACCAAGGGCGAGGAAGACCGCCGTCGCGGCAAGCTGACTTTGAACTCCGCGCTTTCCGACGAGGATGCGCGGGCCCGTTCGCTGTCGTCGATGCGCCGCCGCCAGGAAAAGTTCAAGCGCGCGATGCACAATGAGCCGCGCGAGAAGGTTATGCGCGAAGTGATCCTGCCCGAAACTATCACTATCCAGGAACTGGCGCAGCGCATGTCCGAGCGCGCCGTCGATGTGGTCAAGTTCTTCATGAAGCAGGGCCAGATCCTGAAGCCGGGCGACGTCATCGACGCCGACACGGCGGAACTGGTCGCCACCGAATTCGGCCACACGGTCCGCCGCGTCGCCGAGTCCGACATCGAGGAAGGCCTGTTCAACATCGCCGACCGTCCGGAAGACCTGGTGTCGCGGCCGCCTGTCGTGACCATCATGGGGCATGTCGACCACGGCAAGACCTCGCTGCTCGACGCGATCCGCAACGCCAATGTCGTCTCCGGCGAGGCCGGTGGCATCACCCAGCATATCGGCGCCTATCAGGTCGAGAAGAACGGTCAGAAGATCACCTTCATCGACACGCCCGGCCACGCCGCCTTCACGGCCATGCGCGCCCGCGGCGCCCAGGCCACCGACATTGCCATCCTGGTGGTGGCGGCCGACGACAGCGTGATGCCGCAGACGATCGAATCGATCAGCCATGCCAAGGCGGCCGGCGTTCCGATCATCGTGGCGATCAACAAGATCGACAAGCATGACGCCGATCCGCAAAAAGTGCGCTCGGAACTTCTGCGCCATGAGGTATTCGTCGAATCCATGGGCGGTGAAGTGCTTGATGTCGAAGTATCGGCGACCAAGGGCACCAACCTCGACAAGCTGCTAGAAGCGATCCTGCTGCAGGCCGAAATCCTCGACCTCAAGGCCAATCCGGACCGCACCGCCGAGGGCGTCGTCATCGAGGCGCAGCTCGACAAGGGCCGTGGCCCCGTCGCCACCGTGCTGGTGCAGACCGGCACGCTGATGCCGGGCGACATCCTTGTCGCCGGCAATGAATGGGGCCGGGTGCGCGCGCTGGTTGACGATCGCGGCGAACACGTCAAGGAAGCGCCGCCGGCTATGCCGGTCGAGGTGCTCGGCCTCCAGGGCACGCCGCAGGCCGGCGACCGCTTCGCCGTGGTCAACAACGAGGCCCGCGCCCGCGAGATCACCGAGTACCGCCAGCGTCTGGCCCGCGAGAAGGCGGTTGCCCGTCATGCCGGCCAGCGCGGTTCGCTCGAACAGATGATGTCGCAGCTGCAGACGAGCGGACTGAAGGAGTTCCCGCTGGTCATCAAGGGTGACGTGCAGGGTTCGATCGAGGCGATCAACGCAGCGCTCGACAAGCTTGGCACCGACGAGGTGCGTGCGCGCATCGTCCATGCCGGCGCCGGCGCCATCACCGAAAGCGACGTGTCGCTGGCGGAGACGTCGGGTGCGGCGATCATCGGCTTCAACGTCCGCGCCAATGTGCAGGCACGCGCCGCGGCGGCGGCCGCTGGCATCGAGATCCGCTATTACTCGATCATCTACAACCTCGTTGATGACGTGAAGGCGGCTCTGTCGGGTATGCTCTCGCCGGAGCGTCGCGAGACCTTCATCGGCAATGCGCAGATCCTCGAGATATTCGACATCACCAAGGTCGGCAAGATCGCCGGCTGCCGTGTCACCGAAGGCAAGGTCGAGCGTGGCGCGGGCGTGCGCCTGATCCGCGACAACGTCGTCATCCACGAAGGCACGCTGAAGACGCTGAAGCGCTTCAAGGACGAGGTTTCGGAAGTCCCGGGCGGCCAGGAATGCGGCATGGCCTTCCAGAACTACGAGGACATGCGCGTCGGCGACATCATCGAGTGCTTCCGCGTCGAGATGGTAACCCGCACGCTCTGAGTTCGTGTGACGTCCGTCATGCCAGGCGGTGGCCGAGAGGCCGCCGCCTGGCAAACATTTGAGACATGAGGCACGGTCCTATCCCGCGCCCCACGCTTTCAGGATCGAGAAAAAATGCCCCGTTCGACCACATCAGGCCCATCCCAGCGCATGCTGCGCGTCGGCGAGCAGGTGCGCCATGCGCTGTCCGAAACCTTGCAGCGCGGCGAGATCATCGATCCGCTGGTCGAGAATGCCGTGGTTTCGGTGTCGGAAGTGCGCATGTCGCCCGACCTCAAGATCGCAACCGCCTTCATCTCGCCGCTCGGCGCTACGGACGCCGGCGCCGTGGTCGAGGCACTCAACAAGCATGCCAAGTTCGTCCGCGGCCGTGTCTCCGGCGCGCTGCGGCAGATGAAGTACATGCCCGAGTTTCGCTTCCGGCTCGACACCTCCTTCGACAATTTCGCCAGGATCAACGATCTCCTGAAATCGCCGGAAGTGGCGCGCGATCTGGATGCGGACGACGACGATAAGGACAGCGAATAATGGCGCGCCGCGGCAAGAAGAAGGGCCGGCCGGTCTCGGGCTGGGTGGTGCTGGACAAGCCGGTCGGCATGGGCTCGACGGAGGCCGTCTCCAAGATCAAGTGGCTGTTCCAGGCGGAGAAGGCCGGCCACGCCGGCACGCTCGATCCGCTCGCTTCCGGTATGCTGCCGATCGCGCTCGGCGAAGCCACCAAGACCGTGCCCTACGTCCAGGACGGCGCCAAGATCTACCGCTTCACCGTGGCCTGGGGGCAGGAGCGCTC
The DNA here is from genome assembly GCF_006440835.1 of Mesorhizobium sp. B2-5-11. Lineage (NCBI taxonomy): Bacteria > Pseudomonadati > Pseudomonadota > Alphaproteobacteria > Hyphomicrobiales > Phyllobacteriaceae > Mesorhizobium > Mesorhizobium sp. B2-5-11. The sequence continues at coordinate 109,342 of NZ_VFUK01000006.1, read as the reverse complement.
GACCGACGACCTCGAAGGTCCGGTGACGAGGGACTCCGACCGGCGCCCCGTGGAGGCCGAAGTGCAGGCGCTGCTGCCGAAATACACCGGCGTCATCATGCAGACGCCGCCGCAATTCTCGGCCATCAAGATCGCGGGCGAACGCGCCTATGATCTCGCCCGCGACGGCGAGACGGTCGACATTCCCGCGCGCGAGATCGAAATCGGCCGCCTCGACATCGTCGAGCACGGGGCCGATCACACGGTTTTCGAGGTCGAATGCGGCAAGGGTACCTATGTGCGCTCGCTGGCCCGCGACATGGGCCGCGATCTCGGCTGCTTCGGCCATATTTCTGAACTGCGCCGGATCGAGGTCGAGCCGTTCACCGCCGAGGATTTCGTCACCGTCGCCGAACTGGAGGCGGCGCGCTTCGGCGAGCAGGGTCATGGCACGCAGCAACCGTCCCCCGATTCGATAGAAGCGCCGATCGATTTTGCCGCGATCGACGCGCTGCTTGTCGACACCTCGGCGGCACTCGACTGCCTGCCGCAGATAGCCATCAGCGACGATGCGGCGACGAAGATCCGCCTCGGCAATCCCGTCATCATCCGCGGCCGCGACGCGCCGGTGGAGGCCGAGGAAGCCTGCGCGACCGCGCGCGGCAAGCTGGTGGCCATCGGCGCCATCGAGCAGGGCATGTTCAAGCCCAAACGGGTCTTTGCCGGGTGAGGGCCCTCGTCTAATCTCTATGCGATATCTATCCGAGGGGCCGCATGGCAAAGGTTGAGGCGATCAAGACGCGGGCGCCGCTCAGGGCCAGGCGGCCGCCGGTCGGTGCATCGCCCGGAACGCTGATCGCCGATCCCGCGGCGCGACGCTCGGAACTGCGGCTCACCCTGATCTCGCCGCAAAAGTCCAAAACGATCGACAATGCCAGCATCGACGACGTCAATGCCAATTGCGAAAAGTGGCCGGTCATCTGGCTGGACTGCACCGGCCTGGCCAATATCGAGCTGATCAAGGAGATCGGCCGCATCTTCAGCCTGCATCCGCTGGCGCTGGAGGACGTCGTCAACACGGGCCAGCGGCCGAAGGTGGATTTCTACGAAGACCATGCTTTCGTGGTCGTGCGGATGATCGACGACGTCGCCTCGCACCGCTACGAGCAGATCACCGTTTTCCTTGGCAAGAATTTCGTCGTCACCTTCCAGGAGCGCGAAGGCGATCCGTTCGATCCGGTGCGCAAGCGCATCGAAAGCTCGGCGCCGAACCGGCTGCGCGCCCGTGGCGCCGACTATCTCGCCTATGCGCTGATCGACGCTATCGTCGACAGCTACTTTCCGCCGATCGAGGCGGCGGGCGAACTCGTCGACAGCATCGAGGACCAGATGCTGCACGCACCGCACAAGCATCAGATGCAGCAGCTTCATGGATTGCGGCACGACGCCAATGTGCTGAAGGGGGTGCTGTGGCCGATGCGCGACGCGCTGGCGACGCTTATCCGCAACGACGTGCCCTATGTGAAGGCCGAAACCAAGGTCTTCCTGAACGATACGCTCGACCACGCGCTGCGGCTGATCGAGCTGGTCGAGAACCAGCGCGACATGCTGACCGGCCTGATCGAGATGCATCTGTCGCTGAGCCAGGCACGCACCAACGACGTCATTTCCTATCTGACGATCGTCTCGGTCATCTTCATGCCGCTCACGTTTCTGGTCGGCGTCTGGGGCATGAATTTCGATCCGGAGACGTCGCCCTGGAACATGCCTGAGCTGAAGGCCTATTACGGCTATCCCTTGTCGCTGCTGTTCATGGCCGTGGTCGCGGTTGGGCTGATTGCCTTCTTCAAATGGAAAAAATGGCTTTGACAGGGATAACTTGCCGTTTTGGCGTGAAAAGCCGGCTTCGTGAATTGGGCTGGTGTTTTCTTGGGAATTGCACTATATGCGCCGCAGCTTAGCGCTATGACGCTCTGCTTGCACCGGCTCCTGCTGGACGACATCCCGGCTGAGGGCGACCCGTTTCCTCGAACAGATAAGGAAAAACACGATGTCGATTACTGCCGAGCGCAAACAGGAATTGATGACTGAATTCGCAACCGCCAAGGGCGACACCGGGTCTCCGGAAGTTCAGGTAGCCATCCTATCCGAGCGCATCAAGAACCTGACCGACCATTTCAAGGACCACAAGAAGGATAACCATTCCCGCCGTGGTCTGCTCGCTCTCGTCTCCCAGCGCCGAAGCCTGCTTGATTATCTCAAGCGCAAGGACGACACGCGCTACCAGACGCTGATCGAGAAGCTCGGCCTGCGCCGTTGACGAATTGACCGGCGGGCCTCACAAGGGCCCGCCGGTCGCGCATTTGAGCACCGGACCAATCCGATCTCGAATGCAGGTACTGGAGCGCCGCGCACCCATCCGGATGCCGGACGGACGCTCCAACAAGTTGAGTTTGCGCGTGACGCATTCCACAAGCCGCTGCTTGTGGGGTCATGCGCAGGGCCAGTCGGATCGATTGGCCAAATCCGGTTTCGAGCGTGCAGAGGGCCCCCTCGAAGCCACCCCATGGACGGTCATGGGGCAGGATTGCAGGACGCTCGCGCGGCCATCCGGCCGACATGGATCGAGCTTCCCGTTGTCTTGCCCGTGGCTGCCCGAGAAAGGAAGCCAGGGGAAAGGGCACCCGCGCACGCTGAAACGGCGCGGCCCTTTCCTCATATGAAGGACAAGACATGTTCAATCACCACAAAGTGGAAATCGAATGGGGCGGTCGCCCGCTCATCCTCGAAACCGGCAAGATCGCGCGCCAGGCCGACGGCGCCGTGCTCGCCACCTACGGCGAGACCAAGGTTCTCGCCACGGTCGTTTCGATGAAGGAGCCCAAGCCGGGCCTCGACTTCTTTCCGCTGACCGTCAACTACCAGGAAAAGACCTACGCCGCCGGCAAGATCCCGGGCGGCTATTTCAAGCGTGAAGGTCGTCCGAGCGAAAAGGAAACGCTGGTTTCGCGCCTCATCGACCGCCCGATCCGCCCACTCTTTGCCGACGGCTACAAGAACGACACGCAGATCGTCGTCACCGTCGTCCAGCATGATCTCGAGAACGATCCGGACATCCTGTCGATCGTCGCCACTTCGGCGGCCCTGACCCTGTCGGGCGTGCCCTTCATGGGCCCGATCGGCGGCGCCCGCGTCGGCTACATCAACGGCGAATACGTGCTCAACCCGCATGTCGACGAGATGCAGGAATCCAAGCTCGACCTGATCGTCGCCGGCACCGCCGACGCCGTGCTGATGGTCGAGTCCGAAGCCAAGGAACTCGGTGAAGACCTGATGCTCGGCGCGGTCATGTTCGGCCATCGCGGTTTCCAGCCGGTGATCGACGCGATCATCAAGCTGGCCGAAGTCGCCGCCAAGGACCCGCGCGACTTCACCGCGCCGGACTATTCCGCTCTCGAAGCCGAGATGCTGAAGATCGTCGGCGACGAGCTTCGCGACGCCTACAAGATCACCGACAAGCAGAAGCGCTATGCCGCCGTGGACGCCGTCAAGGCCAAGGTCAAGGCGGCCTTCGCTCCGGCCGAAGGCGAAGAGCCGAAATATTCCTCCGAGCAGATCGGCAGCGTGTTCAAGGAGCTCCAAGCCAAGGTCGTGCGCTGGAACATTCTCGACACTGGTTCGCGCATTGACGGCCGTGACCTGAAGACCGTGCGCAAGATCGTATCCGAGGTCGGCGTCCTGCCGCGCACCCACGGTTCGGCGCTGTTCACCCGCGGCGAGACCCAGGCGCTGGTCGTCGCCACGCTGGGCACCGGCGAGGACGAGCAGTATGTCGATTCGCTGACCGGCATGTACAAGGAGAAGTTCCTCCTCCACTACAACTTCCCTCCCTATTCCGTCGGCGAGACCGGCCGCATGGGCTCGCCCGGCCGCCGCGAGATCGGCCACGGCAAGCTCGCCTGGCGCGCCATCCGCCCGATGCTGCCGACATCAGACCAGTTCCCCTACACGCTGCGCGTGGTCTCGGAGATCACCGAGTCCAACGGCTCGTCGTCGATGGCAACCGTCTGCGGCACCTCGCTGGCGCTGATGGATGCCGGCGTGCCGCTGGCCAAGCCGGTCGCCGGTATCGCCATGGGCCTGATCAAGGAAGGTGAGCGCTTCGCCGTGCTCTCCGACATCCTGGGCGACGAGGATCACCTCGGCGACATGGATTTCAAGGTCGCCGGCACCGCCAACGGCATCACCTCCTTGCAGATGGACATCAAGATCGAGGGCATCACCGAGGAGATCATGAAGATCGCTCTCGACCAGGCCAAGGACGGTCGTCAGCATATTCTCGGCGAAATGGGCCACGCGCTGTCCGGCGCGCGCGCCGAGCTCGGCGAGTTCGCGCCGCGCATCGAGGTCATGCACATCCCGACCGACAAGATCCGCGACGTGATCGGTTCCGGTGGCAAGGTCATCCGCGAGATCGTCGAGAAGACCGGCGCCAAGATCAACATCGAGGATGACGGCACGGTCAAGATCGCTTCGGCGAACGCCAAGGAGATCGAGGCGGCGAAGAAGTGGATCCACACCATCGTCGCCGAGCCGGAAGTCGGCGAAATCTACGAAGGCACGGTCGTCAAGACCGCCGACTTCGGCGCTTTCGTCAACTTCTTCGGCCCGCGTGACGGCCTCGTCCACATCTCGCAGCTTGCCAACGACCGGGTCGCCAAGACTTCGGACGTCGTCAAGGAAGGCGACAAGGTGTGGGTCAAGCTGATGGGCTTCGACGAGCGCGGCAAGGTCCGCCTGTCGATGAAGGTCGTCGACCAGGCCACCGGCAAGGAAATCGTTCGCGACAAGAAGGCCGAGAGCGAAGAAAACGCCGCCTGAACTGGCTAACGGAAAAATCGAAGCGGGCGCGGCTCATGTCGCGCCCGTTTTCGTTTATGGAGCAAAGGCATGTCCGCTGAAGTGCTGAAGACGCTGTTCCATCCATTCGAGGCCGAGGCGGTCGCCTTGCCGCGAAAGGGCGAGCGCATGCTTTTTCTCGGGGCCGAATCCGGCTTGCGGACACCGCGGGACTTCGACGCCGAGCTGCACGTGGTGCAAGGCTTCCGGCCGCATTTTCGCGCGCTGCAAGCTGCGGGCTTCACTGTCACCCCGCAAACGCAAGGCGATGGCTTTGACGCCGCGCTGGTGCTCGCGGGCCGCCATCGCGGCCAGAACGAGCTGCGCATCGCGGATGCGCTGGAGCGCGTCGCCGAGGGCGGATTAATCGTCATTGCCGGCGGCAAGGATGATGGCATCGCCAGCCTGCGCAAGCGCATGGACGAGCTTGTGCCGCTCGAAGGCCATCTGCCCAAATATCACGGCATCGCCTTCTGGCTTCGCCGGCCGGCCGGGACGGACGCGTCGACAGCGCTGCGTGCCGCCAATCCCGCCGGGCTGGTCGACGGCCGCTTCAGCACGGCGCCCGGCATGTTTTCCTTCGATCGTGTCGATGCCGGTTCGAAGTTGCTGGCGGACCATCTTCCGGCCGACCTGCGCGGCCATGTCGCCGATTTCTGCGCCGGCTGGGGCTATCTGGCGGCGGAGATGGAAGCGCGTTCGCCCGGCATCTCGGCACTTGATCTCTATGAGGCGGATTTCGCTTCTCTCGAAGCCGCCAAAGCCAATCTTGCCACGGCCAGCCAGTCGGTTGCGAAAGGTTTCTTCTGGACGGACCTGCAGGGGGAGCCGGTCGAGCGTCGCTACGACGCGGTCATCATGAACCCGCCTTTTCATCGCAGCCGCGCGGCCGAACCGGAGATCGGCGCCGGCCTGATCCGGGCAGCGGCAAAGGCGCTGAAGCCGGGAGCACGGCTGTACATGGTGGCGAACCGCCAGCTGCCCTACGAGCCGGCACTGGCCGCCGCCTTCTCCAGCCATGCCGAGCTCGCCCGTGACGGCATGTTCAAGGTTCTTTCCGCGCGTCGCTGACACGCAACGGCGTGGCACTCAGTGCAGATTGGCGACGCGCCTCGAATCCTCGATGACATGTCCCTCGCCGGCCATGACCGCAAGCGGCGCCGGCCGGCCGAACAGATAACCTTGCACCACCTCGCAACCGGCTGCCCTGAGCAGTGTCGCCTGGTCCTCTGTCTCGACACCCTCGGCAATGATACTGACGCCGAGTGCTCGCGAGAGGCCGACAATGGTCGATACGACGGCGCCGGAGCTCGAATCCGTATCGATGCGGCTGACGAAGGAGCGGTCGATCTTCAGCTTGCCGAATGAAAAATCGATCAGGTAGCTGAGATTGGAATAGCCGGTGCCGAAATCGTCGACGGCAACCGAGATGCCCATATCGGCAAGCTCTTTCAGGATGGCGGCGGCGCGGTCGCGGTCCTGCATCATGGCCGTCTCGGTGACTTCCAGCTCCAGCCGCGAGGGCTTGATGCCGGTGGTCCGCATCGTGTCGCGCACGAGGCCGATGAAGTCCTTGGTCATGAACTGGACCGGCGAGATGTTGACAGCGACGAAGCAGTCGTCGGGTAAATGGCGGGCGTCGCTGCATGCCTTGCGCAGAACCCATTCGCCGATCGGATTGATCATGCCGGTTTCCTCGGCGATCTGGATGAACTCCAGAGGTGGGATCATGCCGCGTTCTGGATGGTTCCAGCGGATCAGCGCTTCATAGCCGACGATGCGGCCGCTCGGCAGGTCCAGCTGCGGCTGATAGTGAAGGTCGAAATCACCGCGCTCGAATGCGATGTGCAGCTCGGATTCGACCCATTGGCGATGATCGGCGACCCGACCCATCTCGGTATCGAAGACCGACCAGTTGCCGACTCCCCTGGCGCGCGCATTTTGCAGCGCCAAGTTGGAGCGGCGCAGGATGAGGACCGGGTCGACGCCGTCCTTGGGCATCGCCACGATGCCCACCGACAGGCTCACCGATTGCTGGTGGCTGCTGAGCTCATAGGGCTCCATCATCTCGTCGATGAGCCTCTCCACCATAGCTTCCATCGTTCCCTGAATCTGATGATCGGGAAGCAGCACCGCGAACTCGCCGGCGCCGATGCGCCCGATCTGCACGCGCTCGGGCACGCAGGCCTGCAGCCGCTTGGTGAAGGCGCGGATCAGTTCGTCGCCCTGGCTGTAGCCGATCGCGTCGTTGATCTGCTTGAACCGGTCGATGTCGATGTCGATGAGGAACATCGGGGCCCCGGTGCGGCTCGTCGCGCAGGCTGCCTCGGCGATCTTGCCGACCATCGCCGGACGCGCCAGCAATCCGGTCAGCTTGTCGAACTGGGTTTCGTTGAAGACGAAATCAGCCGATTCATCGACGCCGGCGAAGAAAGACATCGCGGCTCCCGCCGCCGCCAATGCGCAAAGGGCAGCCATGATCGCCACCATCACGTCCGCCGGCATGCCGGCAAAGCCGTCGCCAAGCGCGTGCTTCAGCCCCCAGATGCCGAGAATGAAACTGCCAATGCCCGAACTGGCTATGGTGATCAGCCGGAACACCGGTGTGCGGTTCGGGTTGCTGACGGCAGGCATTGAAAGTCCCCAAATTGCGGGACTCTATAGCCGATAGGCCCTTAAAATGAGTTTCCGCGAATGCATCCAATTTTATTGGAAGGGAATTATTTCTTCGCAGGAGAAAAGACTATTTCGCGAAATGGCCTATTCGCTCGCGCGATCCGTCTGCTTCAGCTCCTCGAGCGTCGGCATGGAAACGATATGATAGCCGGAATCGACATAGTGGATTTCGCCGGTGACGCCGGAAGCGAGGTCGGACAGGAGATAGAGTGCCGAGCCGCCGACCTCGTCGATGGTCACGGTGCGGCGCAGCGGAGAATTGCGCTGCTGGTAAGAGAACATGTGGCGCGCGTCGGAAATCCCGGCGCCGGCAAGCGTTCGCACCGGTCCGGCCGATATGCCGTTCACCCTGATGCCGCGCGGGCCGTAATCGTTGGCGAGATAGCGCACGCTGGCCTCGAGACCGGCCTTGGCGACGCCCATGACGTTATAGTTCGGCATGACGCGCACCGAACCGGCATAGGTCAGGGTGATCATCGATCCGCCATCCTGCATCAGGGCCGCGGCGTGGCGCGCGACCTCGGTGAAGGAATAGCAGGAGATGACCATGGTGCGGACGAAATTGTCGCGGCTGGTGTCGGCGTAGAGGCCCTTGAGCTCATTCTTGTCTGAAAAGCCGATGGCATGGACCACGAAGTCGAGCCCGCCCCAGGCCTTGCCCAAGGTCTCGAAGGTGGCGTGGACCGAGGCGCTGTCCTCGACATCGCAGGGAACCACCAGCGCCGCGCCGAGCTTGTCGGCAAGCGGCTTGACCCGGCGGCCGAAGGCGTCACCCTGGTAGGTGAAGGCAAGTTCGGCCCCATGTTCGGACAGTTTCCGGGCTATGCCCCAGGCGATCGAATGATCGTTGGCGACGCCCATGACAAGCCCGCGCTTGCCCTTCATCAATCCGTCCATGATCGCCAATCCTCGTGGAAAAAACGTGGCCTTATGCGGAATAGCGCTGGAAAACCAGCGTTGCGTTGGTGCCACCAAAGCCGAAGGAATTGGACAAAACGGTGTCGATCCTGGCGTTGTCGATGCGCTTTCGCACCACCGGCATGCCCTCGAATTCGGGGTCGAGAGTCTCGATATGGGCGCTTTCGCCGATGAAACCGCCTTGCATCATCAGGATCGAATAGATGGATTCCTGCACGCCGGCCGCGCCCAGCGAATGGCCCGTCAGCGATTTGGTCGAGGTGATGAAGGGCATCTTCTCGCCGAACACCTCGCGGATCGCGCCCATTTCGCGGGAATCCCCCACCGGCGTCGAGGTCCCATGGGTGTTGATGTAGTCGACCGGGGTGGTGACGGTCGCCAGCGCCTGCCGCATGCAGCGGACCGCGCCTTCGCCCGAGGGCGCAACCATGTCGAAGCCGTCCGAGGTGGCGCCGTAGCCGACGATCTCTGCATAGATCTTGGCGCCGCGCGCCTTGGCATGCTCCAGTTCCTCGAGCACCAGCACGCCGGCGCCGCCGGCGATGACGAAGCCGTCGCGATCGACGTCATAGGCGCGGGAAGCGGCAGATGCCCTGTCATTGTACTTCGACGACATGGCGCCCATGGCATCGAACAGGTCCGACATCGTCCAGTCGAGATCTTCGTGGCCGCCGGCGAACACCATGTCCTGCTTGCCCCACTGGATCAGTTCGTAGCCATTGCCGATGCAATGCGCCGAGGTCGAACAGGCCGACGAGATCGAATAGTTGACGCCGTGGATCTTGAACCAGGTGGCCAGCGTCGCCGACGCGGTCGACGACATCGCCTTCGGCACCGCGAATGGGCCGATGCGCTTGGGGCTGCCATTCTTGAGCGTGGTTTCGGCCGCCTCGACGATGGTGCGGGTGGAAGGCCCGCCCGAGCCCATGACGATGCCGGTGCGCTCATTGGTGATGTCGCTCTCGCCAAGGCCGGCATCGGCGATCGCCTGGTCCATGGCGACATGGTTCCAGGCCGCTCCCTGGCTCAGGAAGCGCATTGCGCGGCGATCGATCATGGCGCTGGGATCGAGCGTCGGCGCGCCCCAGACCTGACAGCGGAAGCCGTGCTCGGCGAAGGAGTCGGAGAAGCTGATGCCGGATTTGGCGTCATGCAGCGAGGCTTGCACCTCGTTGGCATTGTTGCCGATCGACGACACGATGCCGAGGCCTGTGACTACGACACGTCTCATTCGCAACTCCTTCCAGGAATGCTGGCCACGAAGTCGGCCAGGGCGACGGTCAAGCGACCGCCGACTGCTTGGACAGACCGACTTTCAGGTCCGTTGCCGCGTATATGGGTTCGCCGTCCGCCTTTAGCCAACCATCGGCGATGCCCAGCACCAGCCGGCCACGCATCACACGTTTGAATTCCACGCCATACTCGACCTTTTTAACCGAGGGCGTGACCATTCCCTTGAACTTGACCTCGCCGGTCGACAGCGCCATGCCTTTGCCGGGTTCGCCCAGCCAGCCGAGATAGAAACCCGTCAGCTGCCACAGGGCATCGAGGCCCAGGCATCCAGGCATGATGGGATTGCCGATGAAATGGCAGGCAAAGAACCACAGGTCCGGCTTGATGTCGAATTCGGCGCGGATGAAGCCCTTGTCGAAAGCCCCGCCTGTTTCGCTGATCTCGGTGATGCGGTCAAACATCAGCATCGGCGGGTAAGGCAACTGGGCATTGCCCGGTCCGAACAGCTCGCCGCGGGCGCAGGCCAGCAATTCTTCGTAGTCGTAGCTGGATTTCGAACCCGCCATCAATCTCGTTCCCATATGTCCCGGGCGCTGGCGCGCCCTTGTCGTTGGTGTCCTAACACAATCTGTTTCAGGCCGGAAACCGGCGTTTGCGCTTAACCCGCCAGTCTTGCCGGGTCAATGCGCGCTATTGATCGCATCCGGACGACAGAATATATGTCGAAAGGGGTCCGGTTTCGGCAGACATCCATTTTTTTGCCATTCTGGACGTGTCTTGAGGCGGAACTGTGAGCTTGGACGACCAGATGGACCGGGGCTGCCGGAAGGAAAATGTCGCTGTGGACAAGCGGGTTCGTGAAGCCGGCCTGAGGCCGACACGGCAGCGCATTGCGCTTGCCGACCTGCTTTTCGCCAAGGGCGACCGCCATCTGTCGGCCGAGGAACTGCACGAGGAGGCCGTCGCCGCCGGCGTGCCGGTGTCGCTGGCCACCGTCTACAACGCCCTTCACCAATTCACCCAGGCGGGACTCCTGCGCATTCTGGCTGTCGAGGGCGCCAAAACCTATTTCGACACCAACACCTCCGATCATCACCATTTCTATATCGAAGGCGAAAACCGTATTTTCGACATCGCCAATGGTCCGGTCACCGTCACCAACCTACCGGAACCACCCGAGGGGATGGAGATCGCCAATGTCGACATCGTGGTGAGGCTGCGCCCCAAACGCGCCGAATGACCGAAGGCCAAGCACGTATGCACGGCCGGGCACGTATGAACGGCCAGGAATGAAACCCCTCGATCTGGCTGTCCGGCTGGAATGGGCCGCTGTCGCGGTGTCCGCTATCGTCTTTTATGCACTCGCCGGTGCGTCCTGGTGGTTGTTCGCCTTGTTGATCCTGGCGCCTGATCTGTCCATGTTCGGCTATCTCGCCGGGCCGCGCGTCGGCACCGCCTGCTACAATGCCTTCCACATCTTGGTCCCACCGGTGTTTTTGGTGCTTGCCGGCAGCCTGTTCGGCAATGCAGCCGCTATAGCGGTTGCATTGATCTGGATCGCCCACATCGCTATCGATCGCGCGCTGGGTTACGGCTTGAAGCTGTCGAGCAGCTTTCAGGATACCCATCTCGGCCGCATCGGCCGCTAAACGGTCCGGCCTGCGGTTCAAACGAATCGGGCAAGGCCAAAAATCAGTCCTTGACCCGCTCGCCGGGATAGGCGCCCCAGACGACGGATTGGGCGAGCCAGCCGGTATGGCCATCGAGCGTCATTTCGCACCACTGGCCGTCGCAGGATTTGATCGTGCCCATGACGCCCGGCTCGACGATCGCCACCACGCTGGCGTCCTTTTCGGGGCTCCTGAGGAGATTGATCTGGGCGCCCTTGCCGCGCTGCCACGGCGCCACGATCGCCGTGCGCCGGCCCGAAAGCAGCGACTGGTTGATCCAACCTTCCGAACCGTCGGCGTCGCGCACGCGGCGCCATGTGTCGAACTCCTGGATGATCTCCATCGGCAGGCCGGCCTTCAGATACATCCAGTCGACCGAGTAGTTGGCGCCCGGCCCGACACGCGAATTGACGCGGCCGGATTTCAGGCTGACGAATCGTGGCAGCGGCAGGCCGCTCGGCCCGAGCGTGACGACGCTCTGGGCGGGAGCCGCTGCACCTTGCGCGCACAGTTGGGGTGAATAGAGCAGAGCGCCGAGAAATGCTGCGCTGAGGGTCAGGCGAAGCGACGCGAAACCAGACACTTTCGTTCCTTTCGGCGCTGGCCTGCCGGCCCCGGCGCCCCTTTTTCTTTGTCTTCGGCGGCACCGCTTGGTACATGGGTAAATCGGCTACCGCGACCGGCTTCCAGTTTCGCCGGTCTTGGTTAAAGAGGTCTCAACGAGGGAAGCAATGGCAGGCAAAAAGAAGCCTCTCGTGGTCATCACGCGAAAACTGCCCGACCCTGTCGAGACCCGCATGCGCGAGCTGTTCGACGCAAGGCTGAATGTCGAGGACAGGCCGATGACGCAGCCGGAACTGGTCGCGGCGGTCAAGGAGGCCGACGTGCTGGTGCCGACGGTGACCGACCGCATCGACGCGGCATTGATCGCCCAGGCCGGCGAAAACCTCAAGCTGATCGCCAATTTCGGCAATGGCGTCGACAAGATCGACGTGGCGGCCGCGGCCAAGAAAGGCATCACCGTAACCAACACGCCCAACGTGCTGACCGAGGATACGGCCGACATGACGATGGCGCTGATGCTGGCGGTGCCGCGCCGGCTGGCGGAGGGCGCCAATGTACTCACCGGCGACAAGAAATGGGCCGGCTGGTCGCCGACATGGATGCTTGGCCGGCGCATCTGGGGCAAACGGCTCGGCATTGTCGGCATGGGGCGTATCGGCACCGCCGTTGCCAGGCGTGCCAAGGCTTTCGGCCTCTCCATCCACTATCACAATCGCCATCGCGTGCTGCAGGCGGTCGAGGACGGGCTGGAGGCGACCTATTGGGAAAGCCTCGATCAGATGCTGGCCCGCATGGACATCATCTCGGTCAACTGCCCCTCGACGCCGGCGACGTTCCATCTGCTTTCGGCGCGGCGGCTGGCGCTGCTTCAGCCCACCGCCTATATCGTCAACACCGCGCGCGGTGACATCATCGACGAGGAGGCTCTGGTCAAGCTGATTCAGGATGGCAGGATCGCCGGCGCCGGCCTCGACGTCTACGAGCACGAGCCCGCATTGAACGGAAAACTGCTCAAGCTCGCGACCAAGGGCAAGGTCGTGCTTTTGCCACATATGGGGTCGGCGACGCTCGAGGGCCGCATCGACATGGGCGAGAAGGTGATCATCAACATCCGCGCCTTCGTCGACGGCCACCGCCCGCCGGATCGCGTGCTGCCGCTCAGGACCTGAGCGGCTTCGCAACGTAATGTAAGTGAAGACTTATTAAAGAGTCTTGCGCATGGTGACCGAAGTCGGTCGCGCATAACCTTCATGCGCCGTTCTCACGGTCTCGCGAAAACCGAGCCGGGCAAAGGCTGCCTGGTTCCCAGCCAGCTCGATTCGCGTCTGCAGCTCGATTGCGACCTTGCCGCGGCTGCGGGCAAAATCCTGGACGGCTTGCATCAACAACCTGCCGATGCCCTGGCCCTGACAGTCCGGCGTGACGGCGAGCTTGCCGACATAGAGGTGGTCGGTTCGTTCCAGGGCGAAGATGCAGCCGACGATCCTGTTGCCGCTGAGCGCCAGCAGGCCGGTCTCGCGGCGGGCTTTGTCGCGCATAGTTTCCGCAGTGAGCAGGTGCGCCGAGGACGGCGGGTCGATGATGCCGTCCATGAAGGCGAATGCGCGCAGGATCAGGGCGAGCACTTCGTTCCAGCGGTCGAAATCGGCCGGAATCCGGATGATGGCGATATCGGCAGTGCGCTTCAACGTCAGTTTCGTCTCTTGTAGCGGATGGTCTCGAAACGCGCGGCCAGCGCGTCGTAGAGCAGCAGTCGTCCGATCAGCGGCTCGCCAATGCCGGTGATCAGCTTGATGGCTTCCATCGCCTGCAACGTGCCAATCACCCCAGTCAGCACGCCAAGCACCCCGGCCTCGGCACAGGACGGCACCAGACCCGGCGGTGGGGCCTCCGGGAAGAGGTCGCGGTAGCCGGGGTTGGAGGTGCCGTCCCTATCGGCTTGGAACGGCATCAGCACGGTCACGGAGCCATCGAAACGGCCCACGGCGGCGTGCACCAGCGGCTTTCCCTCCGCCGCGCAGGCATCGGCCACGACATAGCGCGTCTCGAAATTGTCGGACCCGTCGACGACCACGTCGTAACGGGCGACGACGGCTTGGGCATTGTCCGCGGTCAGGCGCAATGTGTGGATTTCGACAGCGGTGTTGGGATTGATGCGGGCGATTGCCGCCTTGGCGCTGTGGGTTTTCAGCATGCCGACAGTGTTCGTGCCGTGAATCACCTGCCGCTGCAGGTTGGAGAGCGAAACCGTGTCGTCGTCGATCACGCCGAGCGTGCCGACGCCGGCTGCGGCAAGATATTCAAGCACTGGTGCGCCCAATCCGCCGGCGCCGATGACCAGCACCCGCGCTCGCTTCAGGCGCTGCTGGCCGGCGCCGCCAATTTCGGGCAGCACGATGTGGCGGGCATAGCGTTCGAGTTCTTCGTCGGTGAGGGCGGTGGCGATCATGGCTCGATCATATAGCGGGAGAAAAACCTTGTCAGGTGCTCACACAGCCATCGGCGCGACCGTGCCGTGATCCACGATCAGGAACTGCGCCCGGCCCGCCAGGCTGGAAAACAGCGCAGCATCGGTTCCCGTCATGAAAGCCTGGCAGTTCAATTCCTCCAGGATCGAGAACAGCGCCGCACGCCGGCCACCATCGAGATGTGCCGCGATCTCGTCGAGCAGCAGGATTGGCGTCAAGCCGGACATCTCGCCGGTCAATCTGGCATGCGACAGGACAATGCCGACAAGCAAGGCTTTCTGTTCGCCGGTCGAACACAGCTCCGCCGGCATCGCCTTGGGTCGGTGCCGGACCACGAGATCGGAGCGGTGCGGGCCCTCGAGCGCGCGCCCGGCGGCGCGGTCGCGGTCGCGGCCCCCGGCGAGCGTGCGGCGGAACCGCTCCTCGACGTCGACAGCCGGCATGGTGGCGATCTCGGCTTCCAGATCGCCCGACAGGCCGATATCGGCCTGCGGAAACGGGCCGCTGTCGGGCAGCCTGTCGATCATGGCGGCCAGAAGGCGCACCATTTCGGCGCGCGCCGCGGCGATCGCCACGCCCGTCTCGGCCATCTGCATCTCGATCGCCTCGAACCAGCTCAAATCCCGCGAACCTTCCGTCAGCAACCGGTTCCGGCCGCGCATCGCCTTTTCATAGTCGAGGGCGCGCTGTCCGTGGCCTGGATCGATCGCCAGCACCAGCCGGTCGAGAAAGCGCCGGCGGTCCGCGGCCGGTCCGGTGAACAGAGCGTCCATGGCCGGCGTCAGCCACACGACGCGCAGCCATTCCAGCATGTCCTCGGCGGATCGCGCCGTGGCGCCGTTGATGCGCACCCGTCTGCCGCCCTCGCCAAGACTGTCGCCACCCGAAATGCCCGTCCCTATCTCGACTTGGCCGTCAGGTCCGTCGAGCCGTGCGTGCAGCGCAAAGCCGCCGTCACCGCCCTCACGCGCGACGTCCGCGTAAGGCGCGCGGCGCAGGCCGCGGCCCGGCGTCAACAGGGAAATCGCTTCCAGCAGATTGGTTTTGCCAGCGCCATTGTCACCGGAAAACACCACCGCGCCCGGCTCAAGCTCGACCGACAGCGCCGCATAGTTGCGGAAATTGGTAAGTGTAAGCTTACTTATATGGGTTTGTGCCGGCAACCGCTACTGCTCTACACCCGCATCGGCATCAGCACATAAAGCGCGGTTTCATCGGCCATGTCGTGGATCAGCGTTGGCGAACCGGCGTCGGCCAACATGAACCGGGCCTCTGAACCGGTCAATTGTGCGGCAACGTCGAGCAGGTACTTGGCGTTGAAGCCGATCTCGATCGGATCGGCTGAATAGTCGGCGGCCAACTCCTCGGTGGCGCTGCCCGAATCCGGATTGTTGACCGCAAGCGTCACCTGGCCCTCACTGATCGAAAGCTTCACCGCGCGCCCGCGTTCGGAGGAGATGGTCGAGACGCGGTCGACGGCGGCCGCGAAGCTCTGGCGGTCGATGATCAGCTTCTTGTCGTTGCCGGTGGGAATGACCCGCTGATAATCGGGGAAGGTGCCGTCGATCAGCTTGGAAGTCAGGATGACGCTGCCGATGGTGAAGCGGATCTTGGTGTCCGACAGTTCGGTGGTGACCGCCACGTCGGGATCATCGACCAGCTTCTGCAATTCGCTGACCGTCTTGCGCGGTATGATGATGCCCGGCATGCCTTCGGAACCCGCCGGCGCGTCGATCTCGGCGCGCGCCAGGCGATGGCCGTCGGTCGCCACCGAGCGCAGCTTCAGCTTGCCGCCGACCTCATGTGTGTGAAGATAGATGCCGTTGAGATAATAGCGCGTCTCCTCGGTGGAGATGGCGAACTGGGTCTTCTCGATCAGCCCCTTGAGCGCGACCGAGTCGAGCCGGAAGATATGCGAGAAGGATCCGGCCGAAAGCTCGGGGAAGTCCGATTGCGGCAGGCATTGCAGTCGGAAGCTCGAGCGGCCGGAGGTCACCGTCATGGCGTTGCCGTCCTCGTCCGTCTTCAGCATCACCTCGGCACCGTCGGAAAGCTTGCGCACGATGTCGTAGAGCAGATGCGCCGGAACCGTTGTCGCGCCACCCCGCTCGACCTTGGCCGGCGTCGCTTCCGTCACCTCCAGGTCGAGGTCGGTGGCCTTCATTTCCAGGCTGGCGCCTTCGGCGCTGAGCAGCACGTTGGACAGGATCGGTATGGTGTTGCGCCGTTCGACCACGCGGTGGACGTGGTTGAGCGACTTCAGGAGATTTGACCGTTCCAGGATAACACGCATGACGAACCAGGCTCGCTTGAATGAATGAGCGGGTCTCCGGCTGGCGGCGTCCCGCGAAAGGTCTGAACAGGCTTCAGAATCTGCGTAAACTGACAGGAAAAAACCAGCAAACGCAAGCCCGCGCGACCGGTTCGGGCCGGCTACGCGGGCTTTCTGGGGATAAAGGCGGCGAAGCACGCCGCCAGGCGTTTTCGAACGGCTCAGGCCTGGTCGTTGATCAACCGTCTCAACAGTTCCAGTTCCTGCGCCAGCGTGTTGTCGCCGCCGGAAAGATCCTCGATCTTGCGCACTGCGTGCAGCACCGTTGTGTGGTCGCGGCCGCCGAAGCGCCGCCCGATCTCGGGCAGCGAGCGCGGCGTCATCACCTTGGACAGATACATGGCGACCTGCCTCGGCTTGACGATGGTGCGCGTGCGCCTGTTGGACAGCAACTCGGTCTTCGACACATTGTAGTGCCGCGCGACGATGCGCTGAATATCCTCGATACGGACCCGCTTCGGCTCGCCGGTGCGGTAGATATGGCCGAGGATCTCGTCGATGCGATCGATGGTGATCTGCGGCTCGAACGACTGGCGGAACAGGAGTTGATTGAAGGCGCCTTCCAGTTCGCGGCCGCTGCCGGTCACCGTACGGGCGACGTGATTGAGGATCTCGTCGGAGATGTCGAGGGAAGCGTCGTCGTGCCTGGCGGTGGCGAGGCGCAGCTTGAGCATGCCCAGGCGCATGGCGAAATCGGGGGCCGACATTTCGAGCGCGACGCCGCCATTGAGGCGCGAGCGGACCCGCGGTTCGAGGGATTCCAGTTCCGACGGGGGCCGGTCGGCGGCGACGACGACCTGCTTGGCGCTGTCGAGCAGCATGTTGATCAGATGGCAGAATTCGTGCTGGATCGACTTGCCCTGCAGGAATTGCATGTCGTCGATGATGAGCAGGTCGATATCGCGAAGCTGTTCCTTGAGCGTCAAGGCATTGTTGTCGCGGATCGCGGTGGCGAAGCGCCACATGAAATATTCCGCCGTCAGGTAGACGACGCGCGATTTCGGGTTCTGCTTCAGCGATTCCGCGGCGATAGCCTGCAACAAATGGGTCTTGCCGAGGCCGACCGTCGCATGAAGGAAGAGCGGGTTGAAGCGCACCGCGCTCGACTGCGATTCCGCCACGGCCTTGGCCGCGGCGAAGGCCACCCGGTTCGACGGCCCTTCGATGAAAGAGGCGAACGTGTAACGCGGATCGAGCGGCGATCCCAGCACATTGTGGCGGAACTCGCTCTCGGCCGGCATGCCCGGGCGCGGCGCCGGAGCCCGCTCCAGCCTGCCGGGACTTACGGTGCCGGCGGCCAGCGCCGTCTGCGTTTGTCGCGTCATCTTGCGCGCCGGCGCCAATTCCGGTTCGGCATGGCTGCGCCCCTGGCGGGTGGCTGTGCGCACGATGATCTCGATCTTGAGGATCTCGGGATCCTCGTGCTTCCAAAGCTCGCAGATAAGGTCGAGATAATGGCCGTTGATCCACGAGCGCAGGAAGGCAGTAGGCACCGAAATGCGAACGATGCCCTTTGAAGCCTCCGCGACCTTCATGCGCCCGAACCAGCTCGAATAGACTTCGGTTCCCAACCGCGCCTTCAACTGGGCCTTGACCCGGTCGAACTTCTGTTCCGCGTCGCTGGAAGCCGCCATCTCATCAGCTCCGATCAGATTTCCTGAAAATGGGATGTCATTGGTAAGCTCCCTTTCGACGCCGCTCTGCATGATCGAGTTCCTTGTCTCTGTACCTGTTTTTCCGCCGGGGATGCGCCTCCTGCATCCGTGTTCCAGCGACTGCGCTTTGCTACGACGCCCGCTGCCGCCGCCGGCAGATGAACGTCGCCCATTATCCAGGGAACCGGTGCCGGCCCATGGAAGCCAGTCCGTGTTGGGTATGTCAGAACAATGCAACACCGTCCGGCGAAAATCGCCGGCGCTGTCGACCTGCCATGTATAGTTACGCCAGTCCCCTACCGTATCGAAAAAGAGCAAACCAACCCTGTCCGCGGACTTGATCCGCGCCACAAACCCCGCCAATTTAAGCTGGCCCATTCAGGCTGGGTCAGGGCCACCCGGCCCATCCCTTTCGATGGACCGACATTACCGAAATCGCTGTGGATAGGGCAAGGCCACGTCTAACGGATTTTTAAGGAATCTGGTTAGGTCCGGCGCGCCGAAGCGCCATGCGGCAGCACTATAGTTTGACAAAGCCATTGTGATTCAAACCCTTTTCCGGCGAATATGAAAAAGCCGGGCTGGCGCGAAATTTTGTGAAATAAATCGCTTGACAGCCAGTTGTTCTCCTGGCGCTTCGCCGCGCTGTGGACAACGTGTGGATGACTATCTGTAACTAGCTGGGAAATATTGATTATTTCGGCGGAGGGAGAATTTTTTAGCCGACACTTTTCAAGTATCTGGACCATCAGCCGGCACGCATATGCCGGCAAAGCATTTCGGACCGCAAACTCCGCTTTCGACGCCGTTTCCGAGTATTCTTTTTAAGTGCTTGCCGGCAAACGAAAAAACCCGGCACTATCGGCCGGGTTCTCAGAAGATCAGTCCGGAAAGGGACGTCAGGCCGACAGCACCTTGAGGCGCTGGGCCAGCCGTGAAACCTTGCGGGCCGCGGTGTTCTTGTGGATCACGCCCTTTGTCGCGGCACGCATCAATTCCGGCTCGGCGGCCTTGAACGCCGCCTGCGCGGCGGCCTTGTCGCCGGAGGCGAGCGCCTCCTCGACCTGGCGCACATAAGTGCGGACGCGCGAGCGGCGGTTTTTATTGATCGCCGCGCGGCGGACGATCTTGCGCGTTGCCTTTTTGGCCGAGGATGTATTGGCCATGATGCCTCTCTTCTGATCTGGTCGGCGCATGCGGCATGCCGCAGGGCACAAAAAACAAACGGGCAGCCACAGGGCCGCCTCGGTTGGTGCGGCTTATAGTTCAGCTTTCCCGGCGCGTCAACGCTGGCTGGCGTTCTTTTTGGCTGTCGTCGCGCCGGAGCATTTTTTCAGCCACGCCGAAGCATTTCGCGCCCCGGAGGTGCGCTGTCAGCGATTGGTGAAATTCGGCTTGCGCTTCTCGGCGAAGGCCGCCATGCCTTCCTTCTGGTCGTCGAGCGCAAACAGCGAATGGAACAGTCGACGTTCGAACCGCAGCCCCTCGGCGAGCGTCGTTTCATAGGCTCGGTTGACGGCTTCCTTTGCCATCATCACCGACGGCAGCGAAAAATCGGCGATCTTGGCCGCCGCCTTGACGGCCTCCTCGACAAGCTCGCCGGCAGGCACGACGCGCGAGACCAGCCCGGAACGCTCGGCCTCCGCGGCATCCATCATCCGCCCGGTCAGGCACATGTCCATCGCCTTCGACTTGCCGACGAACCGGGTCAGGCGTTGTGAGCCGCCCATGCCGGGAATGACGCCGAGCGTGATTTCGGGCTGGCCGAATTTTGCCGTGTCGGCGGCGATGATGAAGTCGCACATCATCGCCAGTTCGCAGCCGCCGCCCAGCGCATAGCCCGCCACCGCCGCGATGATCGGCTTGCGCGCCCGGGTCAACTCTTCCCAGCCGACGAAAAAGTCCTTGATGTAGGCATCGACGTAGGAAATCGACAGCATTTCCTTGATATCGGCGCCTGCGGCGAAGGCCTTCTCGGAACCAGTGACGACCATCGCGCCGATGCCGTCATCTGCCCCGAACACGTTTACCGCGGCCACCAATTCCGCCATGACCTGGGAATTCAGCGCATTGAGCGCCTTCGGCCGGTTCAAGGTGATCAGCCCGACCTTGCCCCTGGTTTCAACGACGATCGTTTCATAGGCCATGGCTTCGGCTCCTCTTCCAGGCAATTGAAGATCGATCTAGCTCACCGCTGACAGGTCCGGCAATAGAAGGTCGAGCGGCCGCTCTGCGTGATGCGCTCGATATGGCCGCCGCAGCCAGGCTTGGAGCAGGGTTCGCCCTCCCGGTCATACACCGCGAAGGAGTGCTGGAAATAGCCCAGCGAACCGTCGGTCTGCATGTAGTCGCGCAGCGACGATCCGCCGGCCGCAATGGCATCTGCGATGACCGAGCGGACCGCCACGGCAAGCCCCCGGCTTTGCTCACCCGCTTTCTTGCCGGCTTTGGCTATCGTGCCCGCCTCGCGCAGCGGCGACAGCCCGGCGCGCCATAGCGCCTCCGAGACATAGATGTTGCCGAGCCCGGCTATCAATCTCTGGTCGAGAAGAGCGGCCTTCAGCGGCGATTTCCGGCCCTTCAGCAGTGAGGCCAGCAGCACTCCGTCAAGCGCATTGCCGGTGGGTTCGACGCCGAGCCCCGCCAGCATCGGATGGGTGTCCGGCGGCCCTTCGCAAAACAGCATGAAGCCGAAGCGACGCGGATCGTTGAAAACCACGCGCGAGCGGGTGCCGTCCCGAGAGGCGACGTCGAAGATGACATGGTCGTGCGTCGAACTCTTCGACCGCTCGTGATGGAACACGCCGGGCATTTCGGCAGCGTCGGCCGTCTCGATGCGAAACGAGCCCGACATGCCGAGATGGCAGATCAGGGCGGGACCGCCTTCGAGATCCATCGTCAGATATTTGGCTCGGCGTCCGAGCGCCGTGATCGTCTTGCCGGTCAGCCGCTCGGCGAATTTTTCGGGGAATGGAAAACGCAGGTCCGGCCGGCGTGCCTCGGCGCGGATGATGCGGGCACCCTCCAGAACCGGCTCCAGCCCGCGCCGGACCGTCTCGACCTCGGGCAATTCAGGCATGGCCGCCCATATCCGGGTAAAAGGAAGTGCCGTAGCGGCCGTGCGCCAACCCGAGATGTTCGGCCACGGTTTCACCAATGTCGCAGAATGTCGTTCTCAGCCCGATGTCGCCGCCCGTCAGACCTGGTCCGATGCCGATCACCGGAATGCGTTCGCGTGTGTGGTCGGTGCCGCGCCAGGTCGGGTCGTTGCCGTGGTCGGCCGTCAGGATCAGCAGATCGCCCTGTCGCAATCTCGCGAATGCTTCCGGCAGTCGCCGGTCGAAGGCCTCGAGCGCGGCGGCATAACCTGCAACATCGCGGCGATGGCCGAACTCGGTGTCGAAATCGACGAAATTGGCGAAGACGAGATCGCCGTCGCGGGCCGCATCCATTGCATCAAGCGCCTGGTCGAACATGGCCATGTTGCCCGCGGCCTTGCGCACTTCCGAAATCCCCCGATGGGCAAAGATGTCGCCGATCTTGCCCACGGCGATGACGCGGCTGCCACGCGCCGTCAGCCGGTCGAGCAATGTCGGCTCGGGTGGCGGCACGGCGTAGTCGTGTCGGTTGTAGGTCCGCTCGAAAGTGGCTGCCGTCTCGCCGACGAACGGTCGCGCGATCACCCTTCCGATCCTCAACGGATCAACCAGGCGACGCACCACCTTGCAGAATTCGTAGAGCCGCTCCAGTCCGAAATGGACCTCGTGCGCGGCGACTTGCAGGACTGAGTCCACCGAGGTGTAGCAGATCGGCTTGCCCGTGCGGATGTGCTCCTCGCCGAACCGTTCGATGATCTCGGTACCAGGCGCATGGCAGTTGCCGAGAATGCCCGGCACCTTGCCCTCGCGGATGATCGCCTCGGTCAGTTCGGCGGGAAAGGCTGGGATCGTGTCGGGAAAATAACCCCAGTCGAAACGCACCGGCAGGCCGGCTATCTCCCAATGACCGGATGGCGTGTCCTTGCCGCTCGAAACCTCCTGGGCGGCACCGTGGAAGGCATTGTCGACGAGATCCGTCCCGAAAGCGGCAAAGCCCAGCCCCGTCGCGGTCTCGGCAGCCTTGCCAAGTCCGAGCGACGCCATGTTGGGAACAAACAACGGCCCCTGGCGAAGTCCTTCGCGATCGGCGCGGCCTTCCGCACAGGCCTCGGTGATATGGGCGAAGGTGTTGGCACCGGCATCTCCGTAGCGTTCGGCGTCGGCGGCGCCGCCTATGCCGAAGGAATCCAGGACGAAGAGGAAAGCACGCGCCATGAGGTCATTGTTGCCGGTTTGAGCACCCAGACATAGGGTTCCACGGCGGCATTGGCAATTCGGAAACCAAACGGCAACCGCTCGGCGCGATAGTCCGGAACCAATTCATTGACGGATCGCAGGACCGGGTCTCCCATGAAAGCTGCCCTGAAGACATGCGCCGCTCTCATGATCGCGCAAGGCGCGGTCTGGTCCGGCTCGGCGCACGCCGACTGGCGTGACGATATCGGCACGTTTCGCATCGGCATCGTCGCCGAACCCGGCGCCGCCAACACCGTTCCAGGCCTGGCGCGGTTGACCGAGGCCTTTACCAACGCGCTGGGCATGAAGGTGGAGTTCGTCGTTGCCCGTGACTATGCCGCGCTGATCGATGCGCAGGCCAATGCTCGCATCGAATATGCCGTCTACTCGGCGACCGCCTATGCAACGGCGTCAAGACGCTGCGAGTGCGTCGAACCGCTTGTGGCACCGGTCGATTCCGATGGCGCGGTCGGCATCCGCGCCGTGCTGCTGACGAAGGATGGCAAGGTGCCCAGCCTGGCCGCGATGGAAACCCACCGGATCGCCATGCCGCCGGCGGACAGCATTGGTTCTCTTTTGCCATTGGCCGGACTGGCTGCCGAGCACGTCAAGATCGCAGAGGACGCATCGTTTCTGGTTCACGCCGGTTCCGCCTCGGCCGCGGAAGGAATGCTGGTCGATGGCCAGGCCGATGCCTTGTTCGGCTGGGCGACGGCGGCGGCCGACGGCGAGCCAAGACTATCGGGCACGCAGGCAAGGCTCGAAGCCGCCGGGCTTTCGGCGACCGCCCTTCAAGTCGTATGGACGTCGGGTTTGCTGAGATACGGTCCTCACGCGGTGCGTAGCGATCTCGACCCGGAAGCCAAGCGCCGGTTGGCGGTTTTCCTGACCAATCTCAAATCGACGACGCCCGACATCTACGACCTGCTGGAATCGAGGCATTCCGGCGGTTTCGCCACCGTGGTTCCCAAGGATTACGAGATGGCGCACGCCATCGTGCGTCTGGTGTCGGATGGTGGCGTGCGGCGATAGGGGTCGTCAGCAGTCGCCGCAGGGTATCGTCAGGCTCCTGCGCGGACGCAGATAATAGGTCTCGCCCATCGATATGTGGTTGAAGACCGTCGTCAATCCGGCCGTCTGTGAGCTGTCTGCGGACCAGGTGATGATCGGTTTGTAACCAAGTTTGCTTTCGACACGAATGAGAAAGGTGCCTGCGACCCTGAGCGTTGCCGGAACCGTAGTGGTTGCGGGCAGGGCGGTGCCGATACTGTAAGCACCATTGACCACCTTGCGCGACCACACCACGTTCACCCTGGGCGGCGTGTCGGTTGTGACCTGTATTGCCGTGATGGTGATATCCGGCTTCGAGCGATTGTACGGCTGCAAGGTGGAGGTGCCGATCTTCATGATGGCATCCAGATCCGCCTTGACGATGGTCGGTTGCTGCGTGACCAGATCCGCGACCATGCTGCCGATGCGGCTGACCTTCTTGCTGGTCTCGATGGCCTGCGAAGCCTCCATGGTGATGAAATACATGATCAGCAGGATTGGCACGATGAGAGCGAACTCGACCGCCGCGATGCCGCGGCGATCGCGTATGAAACCGACCCACTTCCCCCAGCGTCCTGCAATTTCTGGATGTGCCCCCGCACGCATCATGCCCGTCCCTTTTTCTTGGCTTTGCTTTCGCCGCGAACTCAGTTGTCGAATGGCTCGTTCTGCCAGGTCACCGATGCAAAATGCAGTGTCTTGTTACCGCCCATCGACTGAGCCAGAAGATCGGTCATGACGGGCCATTTGTAGAAGACCCGCAGCATGTTCTTCGATTCTGCCAGGCCCGGCGTGGTCGCGAAGGGCTGCGAGTTGGCGCCTTGCATCAAGATGATCTCGCCATTCTCGATCTTGAAGCTGGCCGTGGCCGCGTCGGCGAACGTGGTATATGCGCGAAGGTCCACGTCCAGCTGATTTGGGCAATCCTGCGAGACGATGATCTTCAGTTTGTCGCAGATCATGGTCTTCAACTTGTCCCCGGCGACGTCGGCCGGTCTCAACTGCCCGGTGCGCAATTTGCGCGCGATGTCGTCGGTGATGTTGGCCATAACTTCCTGGCCGGCAAATGAGATGCAGCTTTCCAGGATGGCGAAGACAAGAACCGCGAACGGCAATGCGAGCAGCGCGAATTCCAGTGCCGTACTGCCGCGGCGGTCGCCGGCGAAGCGTGCGAAAAGCCGTGCCCGTCTTGCCTTGCGGTCGCTTGTCGAGACGAATTCGATGCTCATGCTCTGATCCTGCCCATCCCCAGACGGTCTCGGCAGGTGTACTAGTGCAAACCAGTTGAAGTCCGGTTTGAATGATCGTTAAAGTCGCCGCGGGCGCCTTAACCACCCGCTAACCTGGACCGCGTGCCTACCGGCTGACGCTCATCTCGGCTTCTGAGGATTTTTCGGCTTCGCTCTTGTAGGAGCTTTCGCAATAGGGCGTGCAGGACATGGTCTGAACTTCAGCGCGCCGGTAGATGCGCACCGACGAGGCCGCCTGCCGCACGACGGTGATCTGTTCATCGATGATCGGGCTGCCATCCTGGTCGAGGACGACGAGGTTGGTGACGCCGAAGCCCTTGCCAGTCAGCACGATCGTCGAGGCGTCCTGCACGGACGCGTCGGCGATTGCCGGGTTGCCGACCACGATCGTGTCGGCGGGGCGCGACAGTTTGACGATCTTGGCCTGGTTCATGGTGACCTCGATGCCGGTGTCGGCCCTGGCGGGCATGACAAAGCTCACGGCGGCAAGAAGCACGGCAATCAGGATCGACGATTTCGGCTCGGCCATTGACGCGCTCCAGGCGGGCGGACTGTTCAACGGAACATGAACGAGATTGGTGAACCAACGGTTAAGCAGGCCCGGGCGCCATATGCCGCGATCGTCATACGCGCCGCGGAGCTGTTTCTTTTGCGGCTGCTTGCCTGGGAATTGCGCCTCGGCCGGCGCTTAGCCCATAGTTAACCACGCAATATGTTCCAACCGGGAAAGGAATCGGTAAGGCTGTTTATTAAGTCGATCGAAAGAGCTTCTCCCTAGATTGGCAGCATCCGATCAACCATCACAGAAGTTGACGGAAGTGCTGTAACACGTGGAGTAGGAGCTCTCGAATGTCTAATCTCATTGCACGTTTCGTAAAGGACGAATCCGGCGCGACCGCTATCGAATATGGTCTGATCGCCGCCCTCATCGCGCTCGCCATCATCGTCGGCGCCGGCGCGCTTGGCAACGCCATCAACGCCAAGTTCGAAGCTATCGGAACGTCCCTGAACAACGTCCCGACGCCCTGAACGACGTCAAGTATATTGAGCGCTCGGATTGCGTTCTGAACAAGGGCCGCCACCTGGCGGCCCTTGTTCTATTCAATGTCTTTTTGCTCTGGGCCTCATCAATCGTTAATCGAACATGCTTAGATTGAGTGCGGCTTAATCCGATAATAGGCATAGCGCCGATGCTTGAAGCCCTGATCTTCGTCGTCTTCCCGTTCTGCATGCTGTTCGCCGCGATCTCCGACATGCTGTCGATGACGATCGCCAATCGCGTGCCGGTGCTGCTCGTCGTCGTCTTCGCACTGGTTGCGCCGCTGACCGGCATGGAATGGGCGGCCTATGGCTGGCATTTCGCCGCCGGCGCGCTGGTTCTTGCCGCAACGTTCGGCCTCTTTGCAATGGGCGGCATGGGCGGCGGTGATGCCAAGCTGCTGGCCGCGACCGCCGTGTGGATGGGACTCAACATCCAGTTCGTCGAGTATCTCGTGGTCTCGACCTTCATAGGCGGCTTGCTGACGCTTGCCATTCTCGTCTACCGGAAGTCGCCGCTTGCGGTTTTTACCGGCCGCAATCCGTTCCTGCGTCACTTCGCGGACGAGACGACCGGGGTTCCCTACGGCATCGCGCTCGGTTTGGGCGGATTGCTGACCTACCCGGATTCGCCCCTGATGGTCTGGGCGCTGGCCAGGCTGGCGGCCTGACCTTACCGATCATTCCTTGGCTGTGTTGCGGCTGGCTCCGCGGAGCGGGGCTGGCTGTTTGTCCGTGGCTGCGCAATACAGCTAATTTATGTAAACCTTAAATTAATCACGATCGTAAGCATTACATTAACCTTGTTTTGACGATTGCCGCTGCAAAGTCCGGCCTGGCTAGGTGGTTTGCCAAGGCGAGGGTTCGGACAGATGCCAGCATCCCGATTGATTATTCTGAGCGTGGCGGTCGCCGCGGCGGGTGGTGCTGGCTATGTCGCGAAGAACATGGTCGCCGCGCCGCCACCGCAGATCGTCGAGTCCGGTCCAGCGGCTCCCGCCGTGGCATTGCAGGACGTGCTTGTCCTGTCGGGCGATGTCACCATGGGCAGCCCGCTCGAGAACAACATTGCCTGGCAATCCTGGCCGGCTGACGGCATCAACGCCAATTTCATCACCAAGGCCACTGCTCCCGACGCCCTGGAGAAACTGAAGGCGTCCATAGCCCGTGTGCCGATGTACGCGGGCGAGCCGGTGCGGCGTTCCAAGCTGATCGGCGAGGGGCAAAGCTTCATGTCGTCGATCCTGCCCTCCGGCATGCGGGCGGTCGCCACGACGATATCGGCCGACACCTCTGCCGGCGGCTTCATCCTTCCGAACGATTTCGTCGACGTCATCATGACCCGCCGGGCCGATGCCAACAGCGGCGGCTCCGGCTTCAACACCGAAACCATCCTCAAGAACATCCGCGTCCTGGCGATCGACCAGACCATCCAGGAGGACGAGGAAGGCAAGAAGACCAGGGTAGGCCAGACCGCCACGCTGGAACTGACGCCCAAGCAGGCGGAGATCATCACCGTCGCCCAACAGATGGCGGATCGCCTGACGCTCGCGCTGCGCGCGATCACGGACACCCAGGAAAAGAATTTGGATGAGGCCGACTATCTCGTTTCCGGCAATGGCCGCAAGGGAACGGTCAGGCTGATCAAGTCGGGCGAAGTTTCCGAAGTGGGGGCAAGGAAATGAGGCTAAGCGGTAAACTGCCGGCGATCATGGCAGCGGCTTTCGGCCTGCTGCTCATTGGGACAAACGTGCAGAGCGTTGTCGAGGCCAAGAGTGCACAGGTTTCGGCTTCGGCGGCCACCCAGCGCGTCAAGCTCGGCCTCAACAAGTCGGTGGTCATCGACCTGCCGAGTGATGCCTACGACATTCTTGTCGCCAATCCGACCGTCGCCGATGCGGTGACCCGCACCGCGAGGCGCATCTACCTGTTCGGCAAGGCGGTTGGCGAGACCAACATCTTTGTGTTCGGGCCGAATGGCGAACAGATCGTCAGCCTCGATCTGGCCGTCGAACGCGACGTCGCAGGCCTGGAGGATTATATCAAGCGCTTCATCCCGACATCGTCCATCAAGGTCGAACTGCTGAACGACAACGTCGTCCTGACGGGAACCGTCGACACGCCGCTGGACGCCAAACGCGCCGTCGACCTGGCGACGATCTTCGTCTCGGGCGGTGAAGCGACGACGGGACAATATTCGCAGACCGCGGCCGGCGGCTCGGCCCAGAGTGGTGTCGACATCAACAATCCGGACCAGGAACGCCGCGTCTCGAAAATCGTCAATCTTTTGCAGATCATCGGCGACGACCAGGTCACGCTCAAGGTGACGGTCGCCGAAGTCAGCCGCTCCGTGATGAAGCAGCTTGGCGTCAACATGGTGGGCAGCGGCGGTAGCAACGGCATCAGCTATGACGCGATGAGCACCCCGGCATACGGGCTCGGGAAACCGCTGTCGCAATTCTCGGGAGCTTCGATCGGCACCTCGGCGCTTCAGGCGTATCTAAACGCAATGGAGCAAGGTGGCGTCATGAAGACGCTGGCGGAGCCGACCCTCACCGCCGTGTCGGGTGAGAAGGCAACATTCAGGGTCGGTGGCGAGTTCAATCTCATCACCAGCCGTACGAACAATGTTTCGGACGAGAACAAGACAGGGCAGGTCACATACACCAACGACAAACTCGAATACGGCATCGGCCTGGAGTTTCAGCCGGTTGTGCTGTCGGCCGGTCGGATCAGCCTCAAGGTCCGGACGTCCGTGTCGGAGCCTACTGCCGAAGGCGCCACCACGCTGGAAGCTGCAGGCAGGTTGCCCGGAACCACGCTGTTGTCTATCCGCAAGAGACTTGCCGACACGACCGTCGAATTGCCGTCAGGTGGTTCGATGATGATCGCCGGCCTCGTCCGCGATGACGTCAGGCAGGCTGTCGCCGGCCTGCCCGGGCTGACAAAGATCCCGGTGCTCGGCACACTGTTCCGAAGCAGAGACTTCGTGCGCAACGAGACCGAACTGGTGATCATCATCACGCCCTATCTGGTGAAACCGGTGGCACGAAACGACCTCGCCAAACCTGACGACAATTTCAACGCCGCCAGCGATGGCGCCGGTATGTTCCTGGGCCGAGTCAATCGTGTCTACGGCACAATGCAGACGGACAAGCCCAGCGGCCGTTATCACGGCGTCGTCGGCTTCATCTACAAGTGAACGGGGAAGCGGACATGTCTCAGTCAGCATTGCAGGCAAGGATCATCGCCATGACCACGCGCTCCGGCCGTTCGGGAATTCTCCGGCGCGCCATTCCTGCCCTGGCGGTGGCGATGGCGGCATTGCTGGCCGGCTGTGCCCAGCGCGACAGTGTCACCGTCGGCGCCATTCCAGACGACTACCGCACCAACCATCCGATCGTGATCGCCGAGAAGAACCAAAAGATAGATCTACCTGTCGGTGCGGGTGACCGCGGCATGACCGGCTCGCAGCGCGATACGCTCCTGGGTTTCCTCGACGGCTATGACAAGAGTGCTGCCCCGACGCTGACGATCCAGGTTCCGAGCGGCTCGGCCAACGAGGTCGCCGCCGCCGCAGCAGCGCGCGATTTCGCCCGGCTCGCGATTGCCGCGGGCGTCAAGCGCAACCGGATCGTGGTCGTCTCCTATCAGGCTGCCTCGAGTGAGACATCCGCCCCGATCCGGGTCGCGTATATCGCCGTGAAGGCCCAGACCGACAAATGCGGACGATGGCCAGATGACCTGCTGGAGACGTCTGAGAACAAACACTATGCCGATTTCGGCTGCTCCTATCAAAACAATCTCGCCGCCCAGATGGCCAATCCGGCCGACCTGATCGGGCCGCGCAAGCAGACCACCATCGACGCGGAAAATCGTGGCGCGGTGATCGACGTCTACCGCAGCAGGGGTATTTCGGACGAGTTCCTCGGCAATTCTGAAGTGACATACTGAGCCGCGCCCTAAGGAAAAGAGAAGTCACGGAAAGATGACCATGAGCAATCTTGCCTATGACACCCCCGTGGACGGCGGTGAGACCTCGCCGCAGGACATCGCCGCGATGCAGGCGCTGCGGCCGGTTCCCCGCATCTCGATCCAGGCATTCTGCGAGACCGAGGGTGTCGCCAATCCAGTCGAGCGCGCCGGCGAGGACCGCCGCATGACCAAGGCCCATCTCAAGGTCCATATGGGCGGCGTTCCCACCGCCATAGAATTCTACCAGTCGGCGCCGACGCCGAACCTGATCCTGCTGGAGTCGCGCAGCGAACCAAAGCAGCTGCTGGAACAACTCGCGCAGCTCTCGGAATATTGCGACCCGTCTTCCAAAGTGGTGGTAATCGGCCACTACAACGACGTCGGCCTCTATCGCGAGCTCATCCGCTCCGGCATTTCCGAATATGTCATCGCGCCGGTGTCGATGGCCGACATCGTCAGCGTCATATCGTCGATCTTTGTCGATCCGGAAGCCGAGCCGCTCGGCCGCTCGATCGCCTTCGTCGGCGCCAAGGGTGGCGTCGGCTCTTCCACCATCGCCCATAACGTGGCTTGGGCGATGTCCTCCCTGTTCAAATCCGAGGTGGTCGTCGCAGACCTCGACCTCGCTTTCGGCACGGCCAACATCAATTTCGACCAGGATCCCGCGCAAGGCATCGCCGAAGCGGTGTTTTCGCCCGAGCGCATCGATGAAGTCTATCTCGACCGGCTGCTGACCCAGTGCGCCGAACACCTTTCGCTGCTCGCCGCGCCCTCGACGCTCGAACGCGTCTATGATTTCGATCCCGACGCCTTTACGCAGCTTGTCGACACCGCGCAGCGCACCGTGCCGCTCCTGGTGCTCGACCTTCCCCATGTCTGGACGGGTTGGGCCAAGAACACCCTGATCAAGGCCGATGAAATCGTCATCACGGCGACGCCGGAACTGGCCAATTTGCGCAATACCAAGAATTTGGTCGACATGCTCAAACGGCTTCGTCCCAACGACTCGCCGCCCAAACTCATCATCAATCAGGCCGGCGTGCCCAAACGTCCGGAGATTTCCCCGTCCGATTTCGCCGAGCCGCTCGGCCTGGCCGCGATGGCGATCATCGGCTTTGACCCGCTGCTGTTCGGCAATGCCGCCAACAACGGACGTATGCTTGGTGAAATGGACGCCAAGAACCCGGTTGTCGCCACGATCAACGAAATTGCCCATGTGCTGACCGGTCGCAGCGAAATCCGGGTGAAGAAAAAAGCGGGTCTCGGAAATCTGCTCGGCAAGCTTTCGCGCAACAAGAAATGATGCTTCTTCAGTGGAATCGGTAGTCGATCATGTTTGGTAAGAGAGGCAGCGACGACGGCAACCGGTTCAAGCCGGAATTCCGCCAGCCGGCACCGGCGCCGACCGCGCCAGCCGTCGCGGATTCGGCCGATACGGCGGTTCTTGCGAGGCCGGCGGCCGCACCTGCGTCGAGCGCTCCTGTTGCACCGCCGGCCCGCCGCGCGGTCGAGTCGCCGCCGATAGCTCCGGAGCCGAAGCGGGCGGCGCGCGAAAAGAGCGAAACCTACTACGACACCAAGAGCCAGGTCTTCGCCGCCCTGATCGACACGATCGACCTGTCGCAACTCGCCAAGCTCGATCCCGAAAGCGCGCGCGAGGAAATCCGCGACATCGTCAACGACATCATCGCGATCAAGAATTTCGCGATGTCGATCGCCGAACAGGAAGAACTGCTCGAGGATATCTGCAACGACGTGCTTGGCTATGGGCCGCTCGAGCCATTGCTCGCCCGCGACGACATCGCCGACATCATGGTCAACGGCTCCAAGAACGTCTACATCGAAGTCAACGGCAAGGTCGAACAGACCGGCATTCGTTTTCGTGACAACCAGCAGCTTCTCAACATCTGCCAGCGCATCGTCAGCCAGGTTGGCCGCCGCGTCGATGAATCCAGCCCGATCTGCGATGCGCGTCTTCCCGACGGCTCCCGCGTCAACGTCATCGCGCCGCCGCTCGCCATCGACGGCACCGCGCTCACCATCCGCAAATTCAAGAAGGACAAGCTGACGCTCGATCAGCTGGTGAAGTTCGGCGCCATCTCGCCGCAAGGAGCCGAGGTTCTCAAGATCATCGGCCGTGTCCGCTGCAACATCGTCATCTCCGGCGGCACCGGCTCGGGCAAGACGACGCTGCTCAACTGCCTGACCAACTACATCGACCGCGAGGAACGCGTCATCACCTGCGAGGACTCGGCCGAACTGCAACTACAGCAGCCGCATGTTGTCCGTCTGGAAACCCGCCCGCCCAACCTTGAAGGCGAAGGCGAGGTGACGATGCGGGATCTGGTCAAGAACTGCCTGCGCATGCGGCCCGAGCGCATCATCGTCGGCGAAGTGCGCGGACCCGAGGTGTTCGACCTTCTGCAGGCGATGAACACCGGCCATGACGGCTCGATGGGAACGATCCACTCGAACAGCCCGCGCGAATGCCTGAATCGTATCGAATCCATGATCGCAATGGGCGGTTTTTCGCTGCCGCAGAAGACCGTGCGCGAAATCGTCGTCGGCTCCATCGACGTGATTATCCAGGCGGCACGCCTGCGCGACGGGTCGCGCCGCATCACTCACATCACCGAGGTGATCGGAATGGAAGGCGACGTCATCATCACGCAGGACATCGTCCTCTACAACATCAAGGGCGAGGACGCGAATGGGCGGCTGCTGGGAGAGCATGTATCGACCGGCATCGGTCGCCCCCATTTCTGGGACCGCGCCCGTTACTATGGCGAGGAGCAGCGCCTCGCAATAGCGCTTGAGGCGATGGAGAAACGCGCTGACTGACGCTGCTGCAGGCGTAAGGGTTCTGGTCGATGTTTGGAATTGACGGCACCGTATTGGCGTTTGTCGTGCTCGCCGGCTTCAGCGCCGGCGCGGTCGCCTATGCATTCCTGTTCACCCGGATCAGCAACGAAAAGCAGGCCGGCAAGCGGCTGGAAACGATCAAGACCGCGGAGACGGATCGCTCCGTCGTCAAGGCCTCGCGCGATCGCGTGGCGGAGGCGGCCAAAAGACGCAAGTCGGTCCAGGATTCCTTGAAGGAACTCGACGAGAAGCAGAAATCCAAGGACAGCGCGGTCAAGAAACCGCCGCTGAAGGCCCAACTGCGCCAAGCCGGCCTGAAGGTTTCCATCGAACGCTTCTACATCTATTCCGCCATTTGCGGCCTAGCCCTGACGATCATCGCCTTTGTGGTGGGGGCGCCGCTTTTTGTTTTGCCTGGCGTGCTGCTGGCCGGTGCGCTCGGCCTGCCGCGCTGGTTCGTCTCATTTCGCCGCGCGCGGCGGGTCAAGGCATTCCTCAACGAATTTCCCAACGCGCTCGACATCATCGTGCGCGCGGTCAAATCCGGCCTGCCGCTGAACGATGCGGTGCGCCTGATCGCCAATGAATCCCCCGAGCCCGTCAAGGCCGAGTTTCGCCGCATCGTCGATTCGCAGCAGATGGGCCTGTCGATCCCGGATGCCACCTTGCGTATGCCCGAGACCATGCCATGCACCGAGGCGAGCTTTTTCGGCATCGTCATTCAGATCCAGTCGCAGGCCGGCGGCAATCTCTCCGAGGCGCTGGGCAATCTTTCGCGCGTGCTTCGCGACCGCAAGAAGATGAAGGCCAAGGTCCAGGCGCTGTCGATGGAAGCCAAGGCGTCCGCCGCCATCATCGGCGCGCTGCCTTTCATCGTCGCATTTCTCGTCTATCTCTCCAGCCCCAACTACCTGATGCCGCTGTTCACCACGAGCATCGGTAACCTGATCCTGGGGGTTTCGGCCGTCTGGATGTCGATCGGCATCTTCGTGATGCGCAAGATGATGAACTTCGAAGTCTAGGGCCGCGGCATGACCGAACAAGTCGTCAAATCACTGACGGATCCCGGCCTCCTGATCGCGCTGCTGGTCGGCATTGCCGTGTTCGCGACGGTCTTCACCTTGCTGCCGGCATTTGGCGGAAACCAGCTCAAGGCGCGCATGAAGTCGGTCGCGCTGGAACGCGACGAATTGCGCGCCAAGCAGCGCGCGCGGCTTGCAAGCGAGGCGGATCGCCGCCGCAAGGGCCTGCGCGAAGAACAGTCGATCGGCATGCGCAACATCGTCGACAGGCTCGACCTGCGGCGCGCCCTCGCCGACGAGGGTACTTTGCAGAAGCTCAAGGTTGCCGGTTTCCGTGGACAGAACCCGCTGACGCGGTTTCTCTTCTTCCGCCTCGTGCTTCCGTTTGTCGGCTTCGCACTGGGCGTGATCTACATATTCGTGCTCGGAGGACTGCCGCAGCAGCCATTGTTCATCCGGCTGTTCGTCTGCGTCCTCGTTGCCTATGGCGGCTTCTACGCACCGGTCGTCTATGTCAACAACCGCGCCACCAAGCGCAAGCAATCGATCCAGATGGCATGGCCGGACGCGCTTGACCTGATGCTGATCTGCGTCGAATCTGGCATGTCGGTGGAAGCGGCATTGCGCAAGGTCGCCGACGAGATCGGCGCCCAATCGGTGGCCCTTGCGGAAGAATTCATCCTGACGAACGCCGAGCTCTCCTATCTGCAGGAGCGCAAGCAGGCCTATGAGAACCTCGCCAGCCGCACCGGCCTGGAATCCGTCAAGTCGGTGTCGCAGGCACTCGTCCAGGCCGAGCGTTACGGCACCCCTGTGGCGCATGCGTTGCGCGTGCTCGCGGGTGAAAGCCGGGACCAACGCATGAACGCTGCCGAGAAGAAGGCCGCCGCCTTGCCGCCCAAGCTCACCGTGCCGATGATCCTGTTTTTCCTGCCGGTGCTGTTCGCCATCATCCTCGGCCCTGCCGGCATCCAGGTCAGCCAGCGCGGCATCTTCGGCCAGGCGCACGAAACCAGCAGCCAGTAGGTGAATCTGACCGATCCAAAGAAAAACCGCGCGGCTGACGCAGCGCGGTTCTCTTATGCAGGGTTCGGTGGCCGCGTGCCGCTCAGTTGGTTGCGGCTTTCGCCTTGTCCTGATCCTTGAGCTGGCTCCAGGCATTTTGCTGAGCCAGCATCTGCCTGAGATAAGCGACATTGGCCTGCGCCTGTTCGGGTGACAGCTCCTGCGAGGCGATCTTCTCGGCTTCGTCGAAGCGGCCCTGCAGGCCGACGACCAGCGCCAGGTTCTGGCGCACGCGGCTGTCGGCATTCGGCTGCTGTGCGGCCGAGCGCATATAGGTTTCGGCGGTGCGCAGGTCGCCTCCCAGCACATAGGACATGCCAAGGTTGGAAAGCACCGAAGGTTCGTTCGGCTTGAGCTCCAGCGCCTTGCGGTAGAGCTGGCGCGCGTCGTCCTTCTGGCTGAGCTGGTCGAGAATGGCCGCTTCCGCCGACACCAGCCTCCAGTCGGGATATTCCGGCGTCTGCGCCCGGCGCACGGCATCAAGCGCCGCCTCGAACTGGCCGTTGGCGGCCAGCGCCTTGCCGTAGGCGGCAAGCACGTCGCGATCCTTGGGATAGGCGATCGCCAGCTTGCGCATCACGGCAAGCGACTGGTCGGCATCGCCATCCATCTGCAGCGCCGCGGCGAAGTTGGTCGCTATCCGCTTATCGTTGGGATTCCTGGAATAGGACTGGCCAAGCGCTGCCGTCGCATTGTGCAATTCTCCCGCCGACATCGTCTCCAGCGGCTTGCCGCTGGTGCGTCCGATCGAGCCTGTGCTGATCTTGTCGGTTCCGCAGCCGGCAACGCCTGCGGCCAGCGCGAGCATGAAGGCCGTGGTGATGAGCCGCTTTCCGCTGGCGTTCATCGTGCGGTTCGTCGACATCGGCACCCTGGGCCTCCATTCGTGCGCGTGGCCATTGCGTGACCATCTTCCCTCTCGAAGAAATATTCTGTTAACCCTAACGGACAGTTAAGAAGCGCCGAATCGACGGACGTCGGCAGGAGAACATCGAATGTCAGTGGAACTGGTCGAGAACAAGCTGAACAACCCGCTTCCTGTCCATCTGGTGGCTAAGGACGGTCTGGAGACGGCCGGTCTGACGTCATCAGCCGTGGCGTGGGCCAGGGCCAACGGCTTCTCCGGCGAAGCGGGCAGGACGCTCATCGTGCCTGCGGAAAACGGCGCGCTCGGCGGTGCCTTGTTCGGCATTGGCGACGGCGAGGGCGCGCTGGCCGTCGGCGCGCTGGCGAAAAGCCTGGCGGAGGGCGACTGGCATTTCGCCTCCGCGCCGGCCGAGCCGGAGCTGGCGGCGATCGCGCTGGCCCTCGGCGGCTATGTCTTTACCCGCTATGGCAAGAAACCGGGCAAGGCGCTGCGCTTCGAATTGCCGGCCGGCGTAGAGGCAAAACGCGTTCGCCGCATCGTCGAAGGCGTCTTCCTGACGCGCGATCTTGTCAACACGCCGACCAGCGACATGGGGCCGGACGAGCTGGAGAAGGCGGTTCGAGCCCTGGCCGAAATTCACAAGGCCGAAGTGTCGGTGATCAAGGGCGACGACCTCATCAAGCAGAATTTCCCGATGATCCATGCCGTCGGCCGCGCTTCGTCCGGTGCACCGCGCCTTATCGACATGGGCTGGGGGCCAAGGAGCGCGCCGAAAGTGACGCTGGTCGGCAAGGGCGTCTGTTTCGATACCGGCGGCCTCGACATCAAGCCGTCGTCCGGCATGCTGTTGATGAAGAAGGACATGGGGGGCGCCGCCAATGTGCTGGGTCTGGCCTCGATGATCATGGCCTCCGGATTGAACGTGCGGCTGCGCGTGCTGATCCCGGCCGTCGAGAATTCGATCGCCGGCAACGCCTTCAGGCCTGGCGACGTGTTGGCGAGCCGTAAGGGCATGTCAGTCGAGATCGGCAACACCGACGCCGAGGGGAGACTGGTTCTGGGCGACGCGCTGGCGCTGGCCGACGAGGAGGAGCCGCAGTTGCTTGTCGACATGGCGACACTGACCGGGGCTGCCCGTGTCGCGCTCGGTCCGGACCTGCCGCCCTTCTACACCGGCGACGAGGCGCTGGCCTCGGACCTGGCGGCCGCCTCGCTGGCGGTCGAGGATCCGCTGTGGCGCATGCCGCTGTGGCGGCCCTATGATGCGAAGCTGTCGTCGAAGATCGCCGACATCAACAACGTCACCACCGATGGGTTCGCCGGTTCGATCACCGCGGCGCTGTTCCTCAAGCGTTTTGTCGAGAAGACGGCAAGCTGGGCGCATTTCGACATCTTCGCCTGGAACCCCGCCGATCGTCCGCACGGACCTGCCGGCGGCGAGGCGCAAGGCATCCGGGCACTGGAGCACGTCATCTCGAAGCGTTTTGGCTGAGGTGGCGGCGACTTTCAGGGCCGGCAGGTTGCCGAAACTGAAACGGAACCGAAACAATTTGCCGTCATTCTCGTGCGATGTCGATTTCGATGCGCCCGAGCCAGGCCTTGCGATTGTGGCAGCAAGTGATGCTGTCGCAGGTGCGCGACGACGCGCCCGACCTCACCATGCGCCAGACGGCTATCCTGTTCACCATCTATCTCGATCCGCCGCCGCACACGGTGCGCGGGCTGGCGGCCCGTCTCAACGTCACCAAGCCGGTCATCACCAGGGCGCTCGACACGATGGGCGCGCTCAAACTGGTGTCGCGCCATCGCGACGAGCTCGACAAGCGCAATGTGCTGATCAAGCGCACGGTCGAAGGCGCCCTCTTTGTCGAGCGCTTCGGCGATGGTATCATCGCCAAGGCACAAGAGCTGCCCATCTGACGACTAGCCGCTTCAATGGATAAACTGATTTGACCGCCAGGGATGCCCGCCTCCACGCCTTTCGGCCCGATCTTGCCGATGCGAGATTGAAAGGAGAGATCGCTGCCGACCGCTTTGTCGCCGGCCGGCCGGCGCGGATTTCGATCCCGGTTGCCGATATCCGCAAGGCTCCGCGTCCAGACGCTGGTGTCAACACGCAAGCCCTGTTCGGCGATGACGTGCTCGTTTTCGAGGACAGAGAGGGCTGGGCCTGGATCCAGGCCGAACGGGACGGTTATGTCGGCTATGTCGCCGACGCCATGTTGGGCGGGCGGGATCATGCGCTCACCCATATCGTCTCCGTGCCCCGAACTTTCCTCTATCCCGGCCCGGATCTGCGCCTTCCGATCGCGGGACAGCTGTCGATGGGGTCCACCGTCACGGTGACCGGGTCCGCCGAAACGCGCGGCACCCACTATGCCGTCCTGCCCTCCGGTGAGGCAATCATAGCGGGTCACCTGCGGCCGCTCAGTAATGTGGCCGCCGACTATGTTTCGGTGGCCGAGACGTTCCTTGGCACCCCTTATCTCTGGGGCGGTGTCTCCGGCTTCGGCATCGATTGCTCCGGCCTCGTGCAACTGGCGATGCGCATGGCCGGCGCCGATGTCCTGCGCGATTCCGACATGCAGGCGCAGAGCATCGGCGAGCCGCTCGATCCGGGCCCCGATTATTCCGGCCTGCGCCGCGGCGATCTCGTTTTCTGGAAAGGCCATGTCGCCATCATGACCGATGCCGAGACCATGATCCACGCCAACGGCCACACCATGCTGGTATCGCGCGAAGGTCTGAAGGAAGCCGTCGCCCGCATCGGCTATCTCTACGGCGGGCCGACGGAGTTCCGGCGGCCATAGCGCCGATCCTCCCTTCTTCCGGGGGAGAGAAAAACTGCTCGATCACCTTTTGTTCCGATTGTTCTTGGCGTTCGCACGCCGTCGCGCTACCTCTGACGCGTGACAGAGAAGCCGCGCCTTGCCGACCAGAATGCCGCCGTTGTCCTGCCCGAGCCATTCCTGAGATGGTTTGGCGAGAAAGGCTGGTCGCCGCGCGCCCACCAGATCGAATTGCTGGCGAGGGCTCAAGCAGGGCAGTCGGTGCTGCTGATTGCACCGACCGGCGCCGGCAAGACGCTGGCCGGGTTCCTGCCTTCGCTGACCGAACTGGCCGTCAGGGCCAGGCGAAAACCGGGACAGGCCCGCCGCGGCATCCACACGCTCTACATCTCGCCGCTGAAGGCGCTGGCTGTCGACATCGAGCGCAACCTCGGCAAACCGGTGGAAGAGATCGGGCTCTCCCTCACCATCGAGACCCGCACCGGCGACACGCCGGCGCACAAGCGCCAGCGGCAGAAGCTGGTGCCGCCCGACATCCTGCTCACCACGCCCGAGCAGCTTGCGCTGCTGATCGCGGCACCCGATGCCAGGCGTTTCTTCGAAGACCTGCGCTATGTCGTGCTCGACGAGTTGCATTCGCTGGTGATTTCGAAGCGGGGTCATCTCCTGGCGCTTGGTCTGGCGCGCCTGCGCCAGTTCATGCCCGAGCTTCAGACCATTGGACTGTCCGCCACTGTGGCCGAACCGGACGAATTGCGCCGCTGGCTGGTCGGCCAGAATCCGCCCAAAAATACGGCAAGTCCCGAAATGGCCGAACTGATCGTCGTTACCGGCGGCGCAAAGCCCGAAATATCCATCTTGGATTCGGAGGAGCGCGTGCCCTGGGCCGGACATTCGGCCCGCTACGCGACGCCCGAGATCTACCGCGAGATCAAGCGCCATAAGACTACCCTGCTGTTCGTCAATACGCGCAGCCAGGCGGAGTTGCTGTTCCAGGAATTGTGGCGCGTCAACGAAGATACCTTGCCGATCGCGCTGCATCACGGATCGCTCGATGTCGCGCAGCGGCGGCGGGTCGAGAAGGCGATGGGCGACAATGCGCTGCGCGCCATCGTCGCCACCTCTACGCTCGACCTCGGCATCGACTGGGGCGACGTCGACCTTGTCGTGCATGTCGGCGCACCGAAAGGAGCGAGCCGGCTGGCACAGCGCATCGGCCGCGCCAACCACCGCATGGACGAACCGTCCAAAGCCATCCTCATCCCGGCCAACCGCTTCGAGGTGCTCGAATGCCGGGCAGCGCTGGATGCCAACTACCTCGGCGCGCAGGATACGCCTCCACTGGTCGATGGCGGGCTCGACGTGCTGGCGCAACATGTCCTTGGCTGTGCTTGCGGCGCACCGTTCCGCGCGGACGATCTTTACGAGGAGGTGCGGTCGGCGGCCCCCTATGCCGGGCTGGGTCGGCCGACATTCGACCGCGTCGTCGATTTCGTCGCCACGGGTGGCTACGCCTTGAAGAGCTATGAGCGATACGCCCGCATCCGCCTCAACAAGGAGGGATTGTGGCGGGTATCCAATCCGCGCGTGGCCCAGCAATACAGGCTGAACGTCGGCACTATCATCGAGGTGCCGGCGCTCAACGTGCGTTATGTCCAGGCCGGCAGCAAGGGTTCCGTGTCGCGCGGCGGCAGGGTTTTAGGCAAGATCGAGGAGGCTTTCCTCGAGACGCTGACGCATGGCGACACCTTCATGTTCGCCGGCAAAGTTCTTCGCTTCGAAGGCATTCGCGAGAATGAGTGCTTCGTCTCGAACGCGCCCGGCAGCGATGCGAAGGTGCCTTACTATGGCGGCGGCAAGTTCCCGCTTTCGACCTATCTCGCCGAACAGGTCCGCGCCATGCTGGACGATCCGCAGCGGTGGAAGAAACTGCCCGAGCAGGTGGCCGACTGGCTGCGCTTCCAGGCCGACAAATCGGTGCTGCCCAAACGCGATGACCTGCTGATCGAGACCTTTCCGCGCGGCAACCGCCACTATCTGGTCGCCTACCCCTTCGAGGGCAGGCTGGCCCACCAGACGCTCGGCATGCTGCTTACCCGCCGTCTGGACAGGACGGGCGCCAGGCCGCTTGGCTTCGTCGCCACCGACTATGCCTTGGCCATTTGGTCGCTGGGCGACATGGGGGCGATGTTCAAAGCCGGAAAACCCTCGCTCGGCGCGCTTTTCGATGAGGACATGCTTGGCGACGATCTCGAGGCCTGGCTGGCAGACAGCTGGCTTCTCAAGCGCACTTTTCGCAATTGCGCGCTGATTTCAGGGCTGATCGAAAAGCGTCATCCCGGCAAGGAGAAGAGTGGCCGTCAGGTGACTGTCTCGACAGACCTTATTTATGACGTCCTGCGCAGCCATGAGCCGGATCACATATTGCTCCAGGCGACGCGCGCGGACGCGGCGGCGGGCCTGCTCGATGTCAGCAGACTTGCGGACATGCTCTCGCGCATTCAAGGTCGAATCATGCATAAGAACCTCGAACAGATATCGCCGCTCGCCGTGCCGATCATGCTCGAGATCGGCAAGATGCCGGTGCACGGCGAAGCCGATGAAACGCTGCTGATGGATGCGGCCACGCTGGTTGAGGAAGCCATGGGGCCGGAGATGGCTGAGGAATGAATTTTTCGCTGGCGCGCGCATCGTTGATCGCCGACGCCGATCTGGTCGGCATCGCCGGCGAACGTGCGGTCTGCGATCCGCGCGGCGTGCTCTACTTTCCCGAGCTCAAGCTTCTGGCCGTTTCCGATCTGCATCTGGAAAAAGGCTCATCGCTGGCAAGGCGCGGCATGCTGCTCCCGCCCTATGACACCGGCGCGACCTTGCTGCGATTGCAGGCCGTCATCTCGGACTACCAGCCGGCAATCGTCATCAGCCTGGGCGATTCCTTCCATGATGGCGGCGGCGCCGAGCGCATGCATCGAAGTTTCCGCGAACGGCTGGAGGCGCTGATGGCGGGCCGCGACTGGTTCTGGGTGGCCGGCAACCATGACCCGGAGGCGCCGGCCGACCTGCCGGGCGATACGGTGCGCGAACTCGCCATCGGCTCGTTGCTGTTCCGGCACGAGCCGTCGAAGCTGCGCGTCGAGGGCGAGATATCGGGCCATCTCCATCCCTGCGCCCGCATCGTCCAGCAGGGCCGTTCAGTGCGGCGGCGCTGCTTCGCCGGCGATGGCGGCCGCATGATCATGCCCGCCTTCGGCGCCTATACCGGCTCACTCAACGTGCTCGACCGCGCCTATGCCGGCCTGTTCCGCCTGGAATCGCTGATGGCCTATATGCTCGGCACGGACCGCATCTTTGCGATTTCAGGCTCGATGCTGCGACCCGGCTGAAGCCGCTATTTCCCGTAGTAGAGAGTGACCGTGTGCTTCGCTTCGGCGAAGAACAGCCAACGTTCGACCAGCATGCCGACAAACTGTGCGACCGCGGCGAACACCGATGCGAGCGCCGCGAAAGGTGACGGCAAGGCGAAGGCCGTAATCAGCAGCAAGGCGGGCAGCGCGAAACCCAGGAGCTGGGTGATCCGCCGCAGCTTTGCGCTGTGCTTGCGCGCGATGCGAAAACCCATTTCCTTGAGCAAATAATTTTCCTCGGTATGCGGCCATTCCAGCGATCTAACCGTCCCCCCGGCAAGCCCGGTTGCGGTGTTGGCGTTGGTGGGGATTTCCAATTGGTCGTTGTACCGCCAGGTCGCAAGCTTCCAGGCCCAACCGAGCAGGGTCAGCAGTACGCAGGCTGCCAGAAGCATTTTGGAACCGACGGCAAAGCCTTGGCATAGCGCGGCCAGAAGCACACTGCCGCTCATCGCCGAGAAAATGAGATAGCCGGGCAAGGTGTAAGGGCTGTGCCACTGAGCGATGGGTTTCAGCGAGGCATAGATCATGCCGGTCATGCAGACGGTGATGACGGCGCCAATCGTTGCCAGAAGTCCGGCGGCGGCGACCCAGCCATCGGTGCGGCCAAGAATGACCCAGCCAATGCCGAACAGTCCCGCCGGGACGAACGTGGCGACCGAGGCGACGCCTTCGCGCGACAGCCAGGAACTGCGCCATTGCGAGAAGGCACGCCAGGCGCGTTCGGGGCGGCCGAGATGTCCGGTCGAGGACAACAGGCCGGCGGTGATCAGGCCGAGCGCCAGTCCCATGCCGATGATGCCCAGCCAGAAATCGGGTGCGATAACGCCAAGTGGCGCCAGCACGCCGAGCAGTGCCAGCAGGCCGTAGCCGGCGCCGGTGGCGGTGGTGAAGAAGACGACGGAGAAGGCTGGATGCATGGGGTTTAGTTCGAGAGCATGCGGTCGACCCAGCCGAGGAACCCACCCTCGGCCCTCACCGGCTCCAGGGTTGGCGCAGAAATCTTTGCGGCGCGTTCGGTATGCGCGCGCGGCGGCAGGTATTTGTTGGTCGGGCGGTAGCCGAGTTCCGGCATCAGGTCGACACCGCCACGCTCCTCAACCAGTTGCGACACCGCCGAGGCGGGGTCGCCGAGATCGCCGAAATGCCGTGCGCTAGTCGGACAGGCCGCGACGCAGGCCGGCACGCGGTCCTCCTCGGCCAGATTGTCATTGTAGATGCGGTCGACGCAGAGCGTGCATTTCTTCATTACGCCGACATCGGTGTCGAATTCGCGCGCGCCATAGGGGCAGGCCCAGCTGCATAGCTTGCAGCCGATGCACTTGTCCTCATCGACCAGCACGATGCCGTCCGAGGCTCGTTTGTAGGAGGCGCCGGTCGGACACACAGTGACGCAGGCCGGCGTCTCGCAATGCAGGCACGAGCGCGGGAAGTTCACCGTGCGGCCGCCCATCGCGGTGGTGTGCTCGTAGCTGTGCACGCGATTGAACCAGACGCCGTCGACATGGCCGCCATAGGGGTCGATGTCGGT
Organism: Mesorhizobium sp. B2-5-11; assembly: GCF_006440835.1. Classification (NCBI taxonomy): domain Bacteria; kingdom Pseudomonadati; phylum Pseudomonadota; class Alphaproteobacteria; order Hyphomicrobiales; family Phyllobacteriaceae; genus Mesorhizobium; species Mesorhizobium sp. B2-5-11. The sequence continues at coordinate 65,760 of NZ_VFUK01000006.1, read as the reverse complement.
CAGCGGCGCCATGTGGCCGCCGGTGTTCCATTCCTTGCAGGCGGTGACGCAGGCCTGACAACCGACGCAGGTGTCGAGGTCTATGACCAGGCCTAGTTTTTTGCCCGTGTGGGCGGGGACGCAGGTCATTTGGCGGCTTCCCTGTTCATGCGGAATTCGGCGCCAAAGCGAAGTGTGTCCGGCGATGGCTGGAATTGCGGCGGCTGGTGGAAACGCTCGAATTGCGGCTCGGTGAAACCGGCTTCCTCCGCCGCGCATTTGACGATGCGCACCTTGAGATCGAACCATGCCGCCTGGCCGGTCACCGGATCGGAATTCGAATACCGCCTGCCGTTGGTGTCTGCCGTGGTCTGGTCGCCGATGATGTGGTTGAGCAGGAAGCCGCGATTGCTCTCGGCGGCATCGTCCTTCAGCCCCCAGCTGCCGCGCCTTTTGCCGATGGCGTTCCAGGTCCAGACCGTGCTTTCGTTCACGCCCTCGACCAGCTTGATCTGTCCCTTGACCTTGCCATTGATGCTTTCGATCCACACCCAGTCGTCGTCGGCAAGGCCGAGACCTGCGGCGGTCCTCTCATGCACGAACAGCCGGTTTTGGCTGGTGATCTGCCTCAGCCACGCATTCTGCGAACCCCAGGAATGGTACATGTGCATCGGCCGCTGCGTCAGCGCATGCAACGGATATTTCTGCTGGTCGACGGCCGCTTCCTCGAACGGCACGTACCAGAAGGGTAGCGGGTCCATGTAGGTCTCGATGCGCTGGCGTTCGCTCTCGGGCGGCACGGCCCGACCATGGCCGCGCGCGGCCAGACGAAAGCGCTGCAAGGGTTCGGAATAGAGCTGGAAGACGACTGGTTCGGCCTTCGGGATGAAGCCCATCTGCACCGCGAAATCGAGATAGGACCGGTTGGCCATCTTGTAGTAGCGCTGGTCCTCAGCGAAATCGTGGTGCCAGAAGCCGCCATTGTCGATGTAGCGCTGCAACTGGTCCGAGTTTGGCTCGCCCTTGCCGGTCGAATTGCCGTCCTTGCCGCGCCAGCCGGCAAGCGGGCCGATACCGGGCGTGCGCTCGTGATTGACGATGTAGTCGGCATAGTCGGCATATTTGGCCGCCCCGTCTTCTCTGACGAAACCCGGCAGGCCGAGGCGCGCGCCGAGCTCGATCAGCACCGATTGGAACGGGCGCACGTCCCGGTCCGGCTCGACCACGGGATGGCGTATAGCATCGCCCGGTCCGTCGGCATGGCTGATCGGCCGGTCGAGCAGGCTGATGCAGTCGTGCCGTTCGAGATAGGTTGTGTCGGGCAGCACGAGGTCAGCGAACGGCACGGTCTCGGAATAATAGGCGTCGGAATAGATGATGAAAGGGATCTTGTAATTGCCCGCCTCGTCGAGGTCGGTCAGCATACGAATCGTCTCGACGGTGTTCATCGAGGAATTCCAGGCCATGTTCGACATGTACATCATCAGCGTGTCGATCTTGTATGGATCGCCGGCCCAGGCGTTGCGGATGACGGTGTGCATCAAGCCGTGCGCAGCGAGCGGCGCCTCCCAGGAATAGGCCTTGTCTATGCGGATCGGCACGCCTGCCTCATCGACCAGAAGGTCGTCAGGCCCGCAGACGAAGCCGAGCGGCATGCCGTCCAGTGGCGTCATCGGCCGGACGTTCTTGCCGGCAGGCTTCGGTCCTGGCGGCGCGCAACGCGGATAAGGCGGTTTGAAGCGGAAGCCGCCCGGGACGTCCACCGTTCCGAGCAGCACCTGCAGCAGGTGAATGGCGCGGCAAGAATGAAAACCGTTGGAATGGGCTGAGATGCCGCGCATCGCGTGCATCGACACGGGCCGTCCCCTAATCGTCTCGTGGCGGCGGCCGGCCCAGTCGGTCCACGCCACCGGCAGTTCGATCGTCTGCTCAAAGGCGACATGAGCGAGCTCGGCGGCGATCCTGCGGATCGTATCGGCGGCAATGCCGCAGCGCTCCGCGACCGCATCGGGCGAATAGCTCTCATTGAGGTATCGATCGGCGATCAGCTGGAACACCGGAACGCAGCGACGACCGTCGACGGTGAAGCTGCCGGTCAATGCCGGTTTGGCGCTGGCGTCGGTGGCGCGGACAGGCACCTTCGCCACCCTGTCCCAGGCGAGCGGGTTGCCGGCGCTGTCGCGGACAAACAGCCCGTCATCGGCCGCACCCGGATCCTGGATGACGAGCACATGGGCGTTGGTGTAGCGCAGGAGATAGTCGAGATCGACGCGGCCTGCCTTCAAGAGCTCGTGGATGAGGGCGAACACGAACAGGCCGTCGGTGCCCGGCCGGATGCCGATCCAGTCGTCGGCGATGGCGTTGTAGCCAGTGCGACATGGGTTGATCGACACCACCTTGGCGCCGCGCGCCTTCAGCTTGCCGAGGCCGATCTTGATCGGGTTGGAATCATGGTCCTCGGCGACGCCGAAAAGCATGAAATACCGGGTATTGTCCCAGTCGGGTTCGCCGAACTCCCAGAACGAGCCGCCGATCGTATAAAGCCCGCCTGCGGCCATGCTCACCGAACAGAAACCGCCATGCGCGGCGAAGTTCGGCGTGCCGAACTGGCTTGCCCACCAGCCGGTCAGGGATTGCGATTGGTCGCGGCCGGTAAAGAAGGCGAGTTTCTTCGGGTCGCTGCGGCGGATGGACGAAAGCCGCTCCGCGGCGATCGTCAGCGCTTCTTCCCACTCGATCTCGCGGAATTCTCCCGAGCCGCGCGAGCCGGTGCGCAGCAGCGGCTTTTTCAGCCGGGCAGGGCTGTAATGCTGCATGATGCCGGAGCTGCCCTTACCGCAGATCACGCCGCGATTGACCGGATGATCCTTGTTGCCGTTGATGTAGCGGACCTTGCCGTCCTTGATGTGCACGTCGATGCCGCAGCGGCAGGCGCACATATAGCATGTGGTCTTGGCGATGCGGTCGGAGATGGCGGGCGAGGTGTCGACGCCATCGTTCTCGTCGGGTGCGTTCGTGTCGGCGAGCGGGCGTTGGGACGGGGCGGAATTCGCGCCGCGCAGAGATCCTTGGGTCATGATCCCCGAGCGCTTCTGCGGTTCGCGGCTTTGGCCCTGGTTTTCGGCCCGGGACCGCGCATGTAATGCTCTTCCGGATGATAGCGATCGCCGGCCAGCCGCCGCCGCAGGCCGCGGGTCCAGTGCGCGAACAGGGACTTGAACCGCCCGATCATTTCATTCTCTGTCAATCGGTAGCGAATTTTTTCTAACTTCGATTGAAAACTTAGAATAAGCCTATCAACCCGTCTAATCAGTTGTTCTTGTAAATTCGATCGATATTGGTTCTTAATGCCTTATGACACTTGACCAGTTGCGGATATTTGTCGCCGTCGCCGAGCGCGGCCACATGACCAAGGCGGCGGAGCTGCTGGGCATCTCCCAATCGGCCGCGTCGGCCGCCATCCGCGCGCTTGAGGAGCAGCACGGCGTCCATCTGTTCAACCGCGTCGGCCGCAACATCGAGCTTGCCCAGACCGGTCACCGGTTCCTGCCAGAAGCCAAGGCCGTACTGGAACGAGCCGCCGCCGCACGCAATGTGCTGGAACATGTCTCGCAGACGGTTGCCGGCAGCCTCTCCATCGCCGCCAGCCTGACGATCGCCAGCTATTGGCTGCCGCGCCGGCTGGCGTCCTTCCACGAAGCCTATCCTGCGGTCAGGCTGAGCGTCAGCATAGGCAACACCAGGCAGGTCGAAGCCAGCGTGCTGGATGGAACCGCCGATCTCGGCTTGGTCGAGGGGCGCACCGAGTCCGACATATTGCGCCGCGCCAAGGTCGATATCGACCGGTTGATGCTGGTGGTTGCCGGTTCTCATCCCGAGATCGCCGAAATCGCGCCGGGCCGCCCCGACATAAAAGGGCTGCGCTGGATCATCCGCGAGGGCGGTTCCGGCACGCGGGAGGTGCTGGAGGATCTGGCGCGCCGCGAAGGGATTTCGCTTGACGACCTGCAGATATTTCTGGTGCTGCCGAGCAACGAGGCGGTTCGCCAGGCGGTCGAGGCCGGTGCCGGCGCCACCATCATTTCGGAGCTCGTCGTCGGACGCGCCGTCGCCGAAGGCAGCCTGCGGTCCGTGCCGCTCGAACTGCCGAAACGCGACTTCGCCATGATTACACATCGCGACCGCCAGGCAAGCTTGGCCCAGATGGCGCTCAAGGCGCATTTGGGGGCCGACGAGAAGGCGTCCGCGCGTTCGTGAATTGTCCGGATATCAGCCGAACTTGCGCTGCGCGTCCAGCGCAAGGCCAAGTCCGACCGAGCCGAACATGTCGCCCTCGATGACCGAAGCCTGAGGCACCAGGGACAGGATTTTTTGTCTCGCCAGCGGGATCGCGGTGGATCCTCCGGTCAGGAACACGGCGGTGATGTCGGACGACTTGACCCCGGCGTCGCCGATGGTCTGGACGACCGTGGCGGCAACGCGCTCGATGTCCCTGGCGATCGTGGCGTCCAGCGCCTTTCGGGTGATCTCGGCGGCGAACTGGACTTCCGGCAGCCTCACCTCGACATCGGCCGAGACCTTGTCGGTCAGCTCGATCTTGGCCCTTTCGACAAGAGCGGCCAGCGCGTGCCCGTACCGGTGCTCGACGATATGGATGAAGCGGTCGACGAGATCGGCGCGCTCGGCCTCGTAGCGGATCTGGCGCAGATGCGTCATCGCCTTGGCCGTGTAGACTAGGTTGATGCGTTGCCATGTGGCAAGATCGATGAAGTAGCTGGCCGGCAGGTTGCGCTTGCCGTCCTTGGTCGGGCTGAGATAGCCGAGTTCCGGCATCACATGCGCGATGCTAAGCAATCGGTCGAAGTCGGTGCCGCCGATATGGATGCCGCGGCTGGCCAGGATATCGTCCTTGCGGTCAAGCGAGCGGGCACGCTGCGGCGAGACCCTTACGATCGAGAAGTCCGACGTGCCGCCACCCATGTCGATGATCAGCGCCAGTTCCTCGCGCGTCACCTTCTGCTCGTAGTCGAGGGCCGCCGCGATCGGTTCGAACTGGAAGGCGATATGCTTGAAGCCTTGGGCGCGGGCGGCTCCTTCGAGCTCGCTTTGTGCCCTGGCATCGGCCTCGGCGTCGTCGTCGACGAACTGCACCGGCCGACCGAGCACCACGCTCTCGACGGCGCCGCCGGCATCGTCCTCCAGTCTTTTTCGCAGATGGCCGAGGAACAGGCCGACGATCTCCATGAAGCCGATCGACCGCGCCTTGATGCGCGTCTTTTCCTGCGCGAGCGCGCTGCCGAGCACGCTCTTCAGCGAGCGCATCAGCCGACCTTCGACGCTGTCGGTGTAATTGGCGATGGCGTGGCGGCCGAAACAGGTACGGTTGTCCTCGAAGTTGAAGAACACGGCGCTTGGCAGCGTGACCTCGCCGCCTTCCAGCGCGACGAGGTGCGGCTGGCCGCTCCTGACCACGCCGACGGTGGAGTTGGAAGTGCCAAAATCGATGCCGGCGAATGCTGGGCGCATCGCAGCCTCCTGTCATCTCTGCCAAGGCAGTGGTTCGGCGCCGCCTGTGAAGCGTGCGCTCTCTGTCGTCCGGGGTGGCCGGACCGCTCTGCCGAATTGAATTGTGCGTGTTGCCCGGCGGGCCGGGAGGTGGCGGTCTATAGCATGATCCAGGAAAGGGGAACCCCCTTGTAGCCGCCTTAGTCCTTGCGGAAGATCAACCTTCCGAGCCAGCCCGTCACCATGGCCAGCGATATGGCGAAGACGCCGTAGAGGAAGGAATAGTCGTGGGCGACACGGAAGATCGACTGTTCGAAACCGGATTTGCGGATTTCGAGCTGGGCCGAGCTCTCCTTGATGAACAGGCCGCTCTTGAACAGGAACGCGCGCGCCTTGTGGGTGCCGACCGGAACGTTCGGCGCTAGCCGCACCGTGGCGCGAAACAGGTTCTGCGACAGGAACTGCACGCCGCCGACATTCTCGCTGTAGAGGCCGGTCGCGGCCTTGCGTTCGCGCAACGCCGCGGTGAATTCCTCGATCGTCGCCGGGCTGTCGCCGGCGTCCGCCGGCTGCATGTAGAGATTGGAGGCGCCAAGCGACAATTGCCTGTAGCTGTTCGGCTCGGTGATGTCCTGCAACGGCCGCGTCGTCGCCACCGAATAGGACACCGGCACGTTTTCGAAGGTCTCGGATTCCAGGTTGACCCAGACGCCGAGCACCCGGTCTTTGCGGCGCACCACCACCGGCTTGGGTGGACCTTCGAGCACGACGATGATGTCGTAGCGGCCTTGGCGCGCCACCAGCGGATCAGGATTTTCCAGCGAGCCGAAAATGGTCAGGTCGGCCCCGGAAAAGCCGGCGGTGATCGAGACTTTGTCGGTGGAAAGGCCGATCTGGATGCTTTCGGTCGGCGGCGTCTGCGCCTTCGCGGGTGCGGCGGCGATCAATGACAGAAGAGCGGCGGTTGCGAGCGCTTTCAGGCCATTCATCAGTTGAAGCCCGCGCCGGACAGCGAATAAAGATTGGGCGGCGTGACGAAGAGGTCGATGGCAAGCCTTATCGCCACCGCCAGCACCAGCATCGCCAGCAGCGCTCTCAACTGCTCGCCGCGCAGCCGCTGGCCGGCCTTGGCGCCATATTGCGCGCCGGCGACACCACCGGCCATCAAAAGAAAGGCCAGCATCACGTCGACCGTCTGATTGGTGGTGGCGTGGACCAGAGTGGTGTAGGCCGAGGTAAAGATGATCTGGAACAGCGAGGTGCCGATGACGACGTTGGTCGGCACTTTCAGGAGATAGATCAGAGCCGGCACCATGATGAAGCCGCCGCCGACACCCATGATAGACGACAGGAAGCCGATGGCCGCGCCCAGCCCAAGCACTGGGATGACGCTGACAAACAGCTTCGAGGCCCTGAATCGCATCTTCAGCGGCAGGCGGTGGATCCAGTTGTGCTGGCCGGATTTCTTCAGCACCGGTGCCGCGCCGCTGCGCGTGGCGCGCAGCGCATTGATGCTTTCGACCAGCATCAGCCCGCCGACGGTGCCCAGAAGCACGACATAGAGCAGCGAGATGAACAGGTCGAGCTGTCCCAGCCTGCGCAGGAAAGCGAAGACGTAGATGCCGCCGGTGGAGCCGACGATGCCGCCGGCAAGCAGCACCCCGCCGAGCTTGAAGTCGAGCGTGCCGCGCTTCATATGCGACAGCGCGCCGGAGAAGGATGAGGCGATGACCTGGTTGGCGCCGGTCGCCACCGCGATTGCCGGTGGGATGTTGTAGAAGATCAGGAGCGGCGTGATGAGAAAACCGCCGCCGACGCCGAACATGCCCGACAGAAAGCCCACCGCAGCGCCCATGGCCAGCAGCACGAAGACGTTGACGGAAATTTCCGCAATCGGGAGATAGATGCCCACCCGTCGGTCTCGATCAGTTTGCCAGTCGGCGAATACCGCCGTTGCGGATAGTATCGCACCGAAAAGCCAATTTTTCCTTGCGCCGAAGCGGCGGCCGGGTCAAACCCCGCCGCCGCGCCGAAACAAAAAACATCTCAAGCAGTTAACAGGCAAATGTGTGGCAGGGGCGTCGCGGATACGACGCTCCTGCCGCTATTTGCGCGCCAGCAACGCCTTGACCAGCTTTTCGTCGACCGCACCGGTCGCAGGCAGCTTGTTGTCGGTCTGGAACGCGACGATCGCGTTCTTGGTCTTCGCGCCCATCACGCCGTCGGCGCCGCCGGCGTCGTAGCCGTTCTTGTTGAGGATGAGCTGGATGTTCTTGACCGCCTTCTTCATATCGATGCTGGCCGTGGTCTGCGGTGTGCCATCTTGCCAGGATTCGGGAATGTCGGCCGAATTGGCGGCCTGATCGAGCGGCTTGGCCTTCCACAGTTCGGTGGCGGCGCGGGCGCGCTCGAGTTGCTCGGGACGCAGCGCGTTGGCGATCTCGTCGCGCTTGGCGGCAGCGTCCTTGTCGCCGGTCTTGGCGACGAGCGCGAACCATTTGTAGGACTCCTCCAGGTTCTGCTTCATGCCGACGCCCTTGGCGGCGAGGATGCCGAGATTGAACTGGCTGTCCTTCACGCCGAGATCGGCGGCCTCCTGGAACCAGTGCGCGGCCGATTCATTGTCGGTCACGCCGTCCGCGGCCATGGCGAACAGCACTGCCAGATTGTGCATTGCGCTGGCGTTGCCCTGCTCGGCGGCGAGCTGGTACCAGGTCTTCGACTTCTTGATGTCGCGCGGGACGCCGATGCCCTTCTCGTAGAAATTGCCGATGCGATACTCGGCCGGAGCGAAGCCGAGTTCCGCGGACTTTTCATACCATTTGGCCGCGGCCGCCATGTCTTCCTTGACGCCGCGCGCCTCGGAATAGCGCGAGCCGATCTCGAACAGCGCCTTGGCGTCGCCGGTGGCTGCGGCGTCGCGCAGGGCGACCGGGCCTGCATCGGCGGGAATGTCGAATTTGGCCGGGGCCGCGGGAGCGCCGGCGGGCACGACGGCGCCGGTGCTGTCATTGGCCATGGCCGGTGCAGCCACTGTCGGTTGGACACCGCTGTCCGTCGTTTGCGTTCCGCCGGCAGCAGCGGAAGGTGCCGGAGAAGAAGGAGCCGCTGCGACGGGACCGGCGGAAATGGGTTCTGCCGAAGCCATCGCGTCGGAGCCTGCCGCACCCGCGCCGGCAGGCATGACGGGAGCCATCGCCGTCGGAGCCCGCTCCGCCGTCGGGCCAGCGTTCGTCGGCCCATCGCCGTCCGACGGCATGGCGAGCGCGGTCTGCGCCACCATGTCGTCCTTGACCGCCGGAGCGGAGGGCTCGGCCTGCCTGACCTCACGGGCCGGTTCGCTGTTCGCTGCCGCCAACTGGGTTTTCGGCCTGGGCGGGCTCGCAGCGTCGACGAATGCGGTTTCCAGCGGTTGCGAGGCAACGGCCGGCGCATCATTGCTTGCCACCTGGGCGGGATCGGCGAGGAACGCCTTGCCAAGCTGCAGGCCGGCAAGCGCCAGCATGATCGCAGCGGCCGCCATCAGAATCGGCTTGCGCCGCGCCTTGAGCAGGTCGCCGATCCTGAGCGCCTTCACCGGTCCCTTCATCGTCGACTGGCGCTTCAAGGCGTCGGCCTCGGCGGCGGCGGCCTGCGCCGCGCGGCGGGCAGCCGCGATGAAGTCCGATTTTGCGGCATCGCTGTCGCTGAGCTTTGCCGGTTGCCCGCGCTCGTCGCGCACGCGCTTCATGATGGCGTTGAGGTCGGGCGCGCCGGAGCCGGGCTCCAGTGGCCGATTGGCCATTTTCGGGTCGAGCGGCTCGTCGAGGTCGACGCTCGGGATTTCCGGACCCGGCATCGAGCCCGCCAGCGGCGGAACGTCTGCTTCCTTCTTGCCCTTGAAGGCGCGCGCCAGGCCGCCCAGCATCGATTTGCGGCGGCTTGCCGGCTCGCCCTTCCCGGCGATCGGATCGGAACCAAGCGCGGCCATGGCGGCGGCGGCCGCCGCCTCCGCGGGCGAGCGCGCACCCGGCCCGCGTGGCGAAGCGGGCTGGCTGCGCATGATCGCGGCGGCGCGGCCGTCGAGATCGGCCATGTCCCCTGTCAGCGGCATGGGCTCGTCGATATCCATCGACGGAGCGTCCACGGCCATCTTGCCGGCTCGCCCACGGCGCTTGCCGATCGCTTCATCCGGGCGTGCGTCCAGGAACTCGCTCATCGCCTCGGACGGTTCGCCTGGTTCCAGCGAACCCAGCCTGTCGACGATCTTGAGCAGCGTGTCGTGGATGGCCTCGAACGTTCTCGAGTTACGCTCGTCGGAACGGCGTGTCAGCGTCTCGAGCGTCTTCAGGTCCTGGGCAAGGCCGGAAACCGCCGACGTGTCGGCGCCCGAGCCGGCCAGCGAGCGCACCGCGTTCTCGGCCGCCTCGCGCGCCGCGCCAAGGATGGAGTCGCGCGTTCCCGCCAGCGCCTTCTCGATTTCATTGAGGCGTGGGCTGATGTCCTCGAACTCCGGCAGCGGTGCGCTGGGCCTGGACAGGTGGGCGGACAGGCTGGCGACTTGCGCCTCCAGGCTGCGGATCAGCGCCGGATCGATGACGGCGACTTGCGCGGCGGACGAGTCCAGGCGGCTCGAAATGTCTTCGAGCCGGCTTTCCAGGCCACGGATCGCGGCTTCGCCGGCGGGGTCGGGAATGCGTGTTTCCATGCGCTTGGCGAGCGCCGTGAAGCGGGCATCGATGGCTTCCATGATGCCGGCGCCGTCGACTTGCGGCATGCGCCGGTCGAGCCGGTCGGCAACCTCGTCCAGTCGGCGCTCAAGATCGCGGAACAGCATGTTGCCCTGTTCGATGGCGTCGCCCTGGCGCCGTTCCATCATCGACGACAGCACGTCGAAGCGTTGCTCCAGCCCGTGGAAGATATAGTCGGCGTCTGGCATGGCCGGCGCCTGGTCGATCTTGTCGGCGATGAGCGCGATCTGCTTGGCCAGCCGTTCCATTGCCTGCTCGGGCAGGGTGGCGCGGCCGGCGAGTTCGTCGACCCGGCTCGACAGCGTGTTCAGCCGGTCGACGACGGCGTTGCCGGGGTGGTCCTGCGCCACTTCCTCGATCTGCCGGGCGAGCGAATCGATCCGTTTCTCGATGCGCTCGAAGGCTTCATGGTCGAGCGAATTGGCCTGTGCCGCGACGGTTGAGGCGACGATGGCGCGGGAGATCTCGTCCAGCCGCTCATCGATCATGGCCAGCGTGCTGCCGCCGCGATTGTCCTGCTGGCTGGCGAAATGATCCACGGCGCTGGCCAGCGTGCGGACCTTTTCCTCCAGCGAGCGCAGGGATAGCGATTCCGGCAGGTTGTTGACGGCGTTGCTGATCTGCTCCAGCCGATCGGTCAGGCCCGAAATGGCGGGGTCCGGTGAGCGGTTGCGCTGGTCGGCGTCGACGCGGTCCTCGAAGGCTGTCCAGCGACGGTCGAAATCGTCCCAGCGGCGGTCGACCTTCTGCACGCTCTCCTCGCGCGCCAGCGTGTCGAGCGCGGCTTTGACCTGTTCGAGTTCGAGCCGCAGCATGTTGACGCTTCTGTCGTCGCTTTTTTCCGACAGCGTCTTGATGGCGCCGGAAAGCCGCTCGAATTCGAGGCCGAGTTCGGCGCTGCCCTTGCCCGAAGCGCCTGACTTGGCGTTTGCCAGCAGTGCGCGGTCGATGTCCTTGCGCAGCGCCTCGAATTCGCTCTTCAGCCCGGCAGTCATCTGGTGGCGCAATTCCTCGCGCATGCCGCGCAGCTCGCCGGCGATCTTGCCGACCATGGCAACGCTGTCTTCCTGGCCGCGGATGCGGTCGATATCGCGGGCAAGGTTCTGGTAGTTCTGGCCGACGGCCGGCGCCGGCATCGGAGCCTGCGGATGCGGCGCGGGCTGCGGATCCTGGTACCAGCGCGGCTGAGCCGAAGGCTGTGCTGCGGGATAGCGCGGTTCGGCGCCATAGTGGCGGGGATCGGGACGTGCCATCGTATCCTCGCGCGTCCTCTCCAGCCGCTGTTCCAGCGTCTCCAGCGAGCGGTTCAACTGCTCGAGCGTGGTCTGAGGCCTGCGCTGCCTGCCGGCGTTGAGTGTGTCGAGGTAGGACCGCTTGCTGTTCATCGGTGCGTCCGTCTTTCAGATTGGCCGGTTTGCGACCAGCTCCCCAAATCCTCGCCGGAACGAAGGCGACCGCACCACGGTGGAAGACAAGCCTCCCGGGGTTCACCCGCGCTCCGAAAAACCGTGAAAAAATCGATACAGGATAAACACGGGTAGCCGACATGCGCACAATTCGCCCAACGTGGTAAACAACGCGTTAACCAAGCTTAAGAAGTTGCGACGAAGTTCGCGGTGAACCAGCCGCTGCGGCATAAAGCGCCGCCCGCACAACGCCCTTGCGTCATGTGAGGGCTATCGGTATAGAATTGACGTAAACGTAAAAGGCGCATCAAGCGTGCTGTTTGCGATTTGTTTGTTGAAACCACGGCTGGAAGCACGCCCCCGCTTTCAGTCAGGCATCGCTTGGTCCAGGACCGCGACGCCGCAGACGGGGAAAGCCAGTGACCATGAAGCTTATCTCGGCCGGCGAGACCGCGGCCAATACCAACACTATATCCGTCGACTCGGGCGAGGACCTCGTCCGCATCGGCGAAATGGCCAAGAAATATGGCGTGACGCTGCGCACGCTGCGTTTCTACGAAGACAAGGGCCTCCTCAACCCGCAGCGCGACGGTTCAACCCGCCTCTACACGCGCCGCGACAGGGTTCGGCTGAAACTGATCCTGCTCGGCCGCAAGGTCGGGTTCTCGTTGCGCGACGTCAAGCAGATGATGGATCTCTATGATCCCACCGGCTCCAACACCAAGCAGTTGCGGCTGGCATTGGACAAGTCGGAGAAGCAGCTTGCCCGCCTCCAGAAGCAGCGCGCGCTCATCGATGACGCCATCAGCGAGTTGAGCACCTCCATGGCTGCCGTCCGGCAGATGCTGGTCGAGCGCTCGGCGCCGCAGGCGAGCGTCGCCGGCTGATTTGGGCCGCCGCCTTGCGGCGCAACATCCATGATCGAAAAAAGCCGTGTGGCGAGCGCCACGCGGCTTTTGTCATTGAGGGTTCCAACACATGTACTGCATCGCGTGCGGTTTGCTGCGGTGCAGGAGAAATTTTGTCGCATCGGCTGAATTGACGTTTACGCAAACGTCAATTTTTGTTATCTCCCGCTGAACACGGGTCCGCATGCCGCCTGACATGAATTCGGGGGTTTCGGATCAGGTCCGAGGGTGGAGAAGAGCATGCCGATCTACAGGGCGCCGGTGCAGGATACGCTGTTCGTGCTCAACGAGGTGCTGGGCTACCAGCGCTATTCCAATCTCCCCGGCTTTTCTGATGCAACGCCCGACGTGCTGGAGGCGATCCTCGCCGAGGGCGCCAAGCTCGCGGAAAACGTAATGCATCCGCTCAACCGTGTCGGCGACATGGAAGGCTGTGTGCGCCATGACGATGGCTCGGTGACGACGCCGAAGGGCTTCAAGGAAGCCTTCGATCAGTATCGCGAGGGCGGCTGGATGGGGCTGGCGGCGCCCGTCGAGTTCGGCGGCCAGGGCCTGCCCTATGCCGTTCATACCGCCGTGGCCGAGTATATGGTGTCGGCCAATATGTCGCTGATGATGTATCCGGGCCTGACGCAGGGCGCGATCGCGGCGATCATCACCCATGGCACCGACGAGCAGAAAGCCAAATGGCTGCCGAAGATGGTCGAGGGCGCCTGGACCGGCACCATGAACCTGACCGAGCCGCATTGCGGCACCGATCTGGGCCTGCTGCGCACCAAGGCCGTGCCGAATGGCGACGGCACTTACAAGATCTCGGGCCAGAAGATATTCATCTCGGCCGGCGAGCACGACATGGCGGACAACATCGTCCACCTGGTGCTGGCCCGCATCGAGGGGGCGCCCGAAGGGGTGAAGGGCATCTCGCTGTTCATCGTGCCGAAGCTCAAGCTCGATGCTTCTGGCAATCCCGATGAGAGGAACACCGTCTCCTGCGGTTCGATCGAGGAGAAGATGGGCATCCACGGCAATTCGACCTGCGTCATGAATTATGACGAGGCGCAAGGCACGCTGCTGGGTGAGGCCAATGGCGGTCTCAAGGCGATGTTCACGATGATGAACGAGGCACGGCTCGGCGTCGGCCTGCAGGGGCTGTCGCTGTCGGAGATTGCCTACCAGAATGCCGTCGCCTACGCCAAGGACCGCTTGCAGGGCCGCTCGCTGTCGGGGCCGAAGGCGCCGGACAAGAAGGCCGATCCTATCATCGTCCATCCCGACATCCGCCGCAGCCTGATGACCATGAGGGCCTTCAACGAGGCCGGCCGTGCGCTGGCGCTGTGGACGGCGATCAAGTCGGACATCGCCCATCGCTCCGCCGACGACAAGGACCGCCAGGCGGCCGACGACTACACCGGGCTGATGACGCCGGTGGTCAAGGGCGTGCTCACCGACAAGGGCTTCGATCACGCCGTGATGGCGCAGCAGGTGTTCGGCGGCCATGGCTACATCGAAGAGCACGGCATGAGCCAGTTCGTGCGCGATGCCCGCATCGCCATGATCTATGAAGGCGCCAACGGCATCCAGGCGCTCGACCTCGTCGGCCGCAAGCTGGGTCTGAACGGCGGCCGCGCGGTGCAGGCGTTCTTCAAGGAAGTCGGCGAATTCTGCGAAGAGAACCGCGCCGACGAGAAGATGGCCCCCTTCACCAAGGCATTGAAGAAGAGCCTCAACGATCTTCAGACGGCGACCATGTGGCTGCTGCAGAACGGCATGGCCAAGCCCGACAATGCCGGCGCCGCCTCGACCGACTACATGCATCTCTTCGGCCTCGTGGCGCTCGGCTATATGTGGGCGCGGATGGCCAGGGCCGCCCAAGGCAAGCCGGGCGCCAACGGCGCGTCGTCCTTCTACGACAACAAGCTGGTGACGGCGCGCTTCTTCATGGAGCGGAGCATGCCGGAAACCGCGACGCGTCTCGCCCGCATCTCCAGTGGCGCCGATACGTTGATGGCACTGCCGGCGGAAGCGTTCTAGAAATGGTCCCTCTCCCTTTGAGGGGAGGGCGGTCCAGAGGGGCCGGGAGGGGGCGCCGCGACAGTGCGCGGATCTCAATTTCGATGGCAGACCTTGGGAGGAAGATCATCGCATGACCAACCCAGCCGAAATCCTTGGCCTGCCGAAGCCCGCCTGGGCGGCGGACGAGGTCGGCATGCTCTACGACATGGCGCACCGCTTCATGTCCGAAGAGATCGCGCCGCGTTACGACGAGTTCGAGAAGAACGAAATGGTCGACCGCGAGAGCTGGCTGAAGGCCGGTGCCGCCGGCCTGCTCTGCGCCTCAATGCCGGAGGAATATGGCGGATCGGGCGGCACCTTCGCCCATGAGAGCGCCATCATCGAGGCCATCGGCCATGTCGGCGTCGACGGCTTCGGCATCGGTCTGCACAATTCGATCGTCGCCCCCTACATCCTCCACTACGGCTCGGAGGAGCAAAAGAAGAAATGGCTGCCGAAGCTCGCCACCGGCGAACTGATCGGCGCCATCGCCATGACGGAGCCCGGCGCCGGCTCCGACCTGCAAGGCGTCAAGACGCGGGCCGAGAGGGACGGCAACCAATACAAGATCAATGGCTCCAAGACTTTCATCACCAATGGCCAGCTCGCCAATTTCATCATCGTCGTCACCAAGACCGATCCGGACAAGGGCGCCAAGGGGACTTCGCTGATCGTCGTCGAGACCGACGAGGTCGACGGCTTCGAGCGCGGCCGCAACCTCGACAAGATCGGCTTGAAGGCCAATGACACATCGGAGCTGTTCTTCAACGATGCGCGTGTGCCGACCTCCAACCTGCTCGGCCACGAGGAGGGACAAGGCTTCATCCAGCTCATGCAGCAATTGCCGCAGGAGCGTTTGCAGATCGGCACAGGCGCGATTGCCATGGTCGAGCGCGCGCTGGCGCTGACCATCGAATACGTCAAGGAGCGCAAGGCGTTCGGCAAGGCGGTCATCGATTTCCAGAACACCCAGTTCAAGCTGGCCGAACTGAAGACCGAGGCCACGATCGGCCGCGTCTTCTACAATGATTGCGTGGCGCGCCACATCGATGGCGGTCTCGATCCGGTGACGGCGTCGATGGCCAAGTACTGGCTTTCCGACCTGCAGGGCAAAGTCGTCGACGAATGCCTTCAACTGCATGGCGGCTATGGCTACATGAATGAATATCCGATCGCCCGCATGTTCCGCGACGCCCGCGTCCAGCGCATCTATGGCGGCACCAACGAGATCATGAAATTGCTGATCGGCCGCTCGCTCTGAGCATCGGTCGGCAAACCCAAGGAGCAGGAAAATGGCCGAAGCTTACGTCTATGACGCCGTTCGCACGCCGCGCGGCAGGGGCAAGAAGGATGGCTCGCTGCACGAAGTGCCGGCAGTGCGGCTCGCCGCCAGGACGCTGGAGGCGCTGCGCGACCGCAACGGGCTCGACACTGCAACTGTCGACGACATCATCTTCGGTTGTGTCGACCCGGTCGGCGAGGCGGGGTCGGTCATTCCGCGCGCCGCGGCCTTCGAGGCCGGCTACGCGACCTCGGCGCCCGGCATGCAGATCTCGCGCTTCTGCGCCTCCGGCCTCGACGCCATCAATTTCGGCGCCGCCAAGATAGCCCAGGGCGCCGATGAGATCGTCATTGCCGGCGGTGTCGAATCGATGTCGCGCGTCGGCATGGGCGCCTCGGGTGGCGCCTGGTTCATGGACCCTTCGGTCGGCCTGCCCGGCTGGTTCGTGCCGCAAGGTATTTCGGCCGACCTGATCGCCACAAAATACGGCTTCAGCCGGGATGATGTCGACGCCTACGCCGTCGAGAGCCAGAAGCGCGCGGCAAAATCCTGGGCCGATGGCCGCTTCAGGAATTCGGTGATCCCGATCAAGGACCAGAATGGTCTCACCATCCTCGACCATGACGAGCATATGCGCCCATCGACCGACATGCAGTCGCTGGCCTCGCTCAATCCCTCCTTCGTCATGCCCGGCGAAATGGGCGGCTTCGACGCCGTCGCGGTGCAGAAGCATCCGGAAGTGGAGGAGGTCAATCACGTCCACCATGCCGGCAATTCGTCGGGCATCGTCGATGGCGCGGCGGCCGTGCTGCTCGGTTCGAAGAAGGCCGGCAAGGCCATGGGCCTGAAACCGCGCGCGCGCATCCGCGCCTTCGCCAACATCGGCTCCGAGCCGGTGCTGATGTTGACCGGCCCCGTTGACGTCACCGAGAAGCTGTTGAAGCGCGCCAAGATGAAGCTGTCGGACATCGATCTGTTCGAGCTCAACGAGGCCTTCGCCTCCGTGGTGCTGCGCTACATGCAGGCCTTCGATATCGAGCACGACAGGATCAACGTCAATGGCGGCGCCATCGCCATGGGCCATCCGCTGGGCGCCACCGGCGCGATGATCTTCGGCACCGTGCTGGACGAGCTCGAGCGCCGTGATTTGAACACCGCGCTGGTGACGCTGTGCATCGGCGCCGGCATGGGCACCGCAACCATCATCGAACGCGTCTGACGGGGAGAGAAACGATGAGCTACACCAATTTCACCCTCGACATCGACGCCGACGGCATTGCGCTGGTCACCTGGAACATGCCGGACCGCTCGATGAACGTCTTCACCGAGAAGGTGATGCGCGAGCTGAACGCCATTGTCGACAAGGTGGCGGGCGACGCCGCCATCAAGGGCGCGGTCATCACCTCCGGCAAGGATACGTTCTCAGGCGGCGCCGACATCACCATGCTCCAGAAGATGCTGACGACCTTCGCGACTGAAAAGGGCAAGGATCTCGAAAAGGCCACCAGGGCGCTGTTCGAAAACGCCGGCATCATGACCGGCCTGTTCCGAAAGCTGGAAACATCGGGCAAGCCGTGGGTTTCAGCAATCAACGGCACCTGCATGGGCGGTGCCTTCGAAATGTCGCTGGCCTGCCATGGCCGCGTCGCCGCCGATTCCGACAAGGTGAAGATGGCGCTCCCCGAGGTGAAGATCGGTATTTTCCCGGGCGCCGGCGGCACCCAGCGGGTGCCGCGTCTCACCGACCAGCAGCAGGCGCTGCAAATGCTGACCTCCGGCCAGAACCTGTCGCCGCAGAAGGCGAAGTCGATGGGCCTGATCCACGAGATCGCCGAGCCGGCCAAGCTGGTCGAGACTGCGAAGGCCATGATCAGGAACGGCCTCAAGCCGGTAGCGCCGTGGGACGAGAAGGGATTCAAGTTGCCCGGCGGTCCGGTCTATTCGGCGGCGGGCGCCAATCTGTGGCCCCCGGCCATCGCCATCCTGCGCCGCGAGACCTATGGCAATTATCCGGCCGCCGCGGCGATCCTGAAATGCGTCTATGAGGGCCTGTTGGTGCCGTTCGACACCGCGCTCAGGATCGAACAGCGCTATTTCACGGAGATCATGCAGACCAAGGAAGCGGCGGCGATGATCCGCTCGCTGTTCGTGTCGCTGCAGGAATTGAACAAGGGCGCGCGCCGCCCGGCTGGCGTGCCGGAAACTAGGTTCAAGAAGATCGGTATTCTCGGCGCGGGCTTCATGGGCGCCGGTATCGCCTATGTCACGGCCAAAGCCGGCATCCCGGTGGTGCTGCTCGACCGCGACATGGAGTCCGCCGAGAAGGGCAAGGCCCATTCGGATGGTCTGATCTCGGATCAGGTGAAGAAGGGGCGTGCCAAGCCTGAGGACAAGGACAGGCTCCTGTCGCTGATCACGCCGACATCGGACTATGCCGACCTTGCCGGCTGCGATCTCGTGGTCGAGGCGGTGTTCGAGGATTCCGCGGTGAAGAAAAGCGCTATCGAACAGGCGGAAGCGGCGCTGAAGTCGTCGGCGGTCTTCGCGTCGAACACCTCGACCATTCCGATCACCGCCCTGGCCAAGAATTCGGCGCGGCCGAAGAATTTCATCGGCATCCATTTCTTCTCGCCCGTCGACAGGATGATGCTGGTCGAAATCATCCTTGGCAAGAAGACCGGTGACAAGGCGCTGGCCACCGCGGTCGACTTCGTGCGCGCCATCAAGAAAACGCCGATCGTCGTCAACGATACGCGCGGTTTCTACGTCAACCGCTGCGTCCTGCGCTATATGTCGGAAGCCTACAAGATGTTGATCGAGGGCGTTCCGGCGCCGATGATCGAGAACGCCGCCAAGGCCGCCGGCATGCCGGTCGGCCCGCTGGCGCTGACCGACGAGACGGCCATCGACCTCGCCCAGAAGATCATGAAGCAGACCATCAGGGATCTCGGCGAGAAGGCGGTCGACCCGAAGCAGATGGCGCTGATCAACACCATGGTCGACGACCACGGCCGCTTCGGCCGCAAGAACGGCAAGGGCTTCTACGACTATCCGGCCAAGCCGGCCAAGAAGAAGCTGTGGCCGGGCCTTAAGGAGCTCTATCCGCAGCTCAAGCCGGAGAAGGTCGACTATGCGGAATTGCAGCAGCGCCTGCTGGTCACCATCGCGTTGGAAGCGGCCCGGGTGATGGAGGAGGGCATCGTCACCGATCCGCGCGAGGCCGATGTCGGCTCGATCCTGGCCTTCGGCTTCGCGCCCTATACGGGCGGCGCGCTGTCCTACATCGACGGCATCGGCGCCGGGCAGTTCGTCAAGATCGCAAAGGGCTTGCAGAAGAAATACGGCGCCGAGTTCAAGGTGCCCAGGCTGCTGCTCGACATGGCCGAAAAGGGCGAGACTTTTTACCAGCGCTTCGACCCCTACGCGAAGGGCGACGTGAAGCAGGCGGCCTGAGCGTGGTCGGAATCAAAGGTGCCGCGGCGTCCCTTGCGCGTCCGAAAAGACGCGCCGCGCCGTAATGTATGTCTGGGGGCGCCTTGCGCGTATGATGGCCACGGCGGGCAGCCGTGGCTCCTACCAGATGGGTGATGAAAGCCGATTGGCCTTTCGCTGCCTGCCGACGGACATCGATTTTAACCGCCATCTCAACAATGCCCGCTATATGATGCTGGCGGACCTTGGCCGCATCGATATCTTCATCCGCGCCGGCCTCATCACTCTGGCGAGAACGAATGGCTGGGCGCCGATGATCGGCGGGCTGCAATCGGCCTATGTGCGTGAGATCAAACTGTGGCGGCGTTTCGAAGTGGTGTCTTCGATCGAGACCTGGGAAGGCAGCCAGGTCATCGGCAAGCACCGTTTCGTCCTCGACAATGGCGAGACCGCCGCATTGATCATGACGACAGCCGGCGTCTACGACCGCGCCGCCCGGCGCTTTCTCGATATTGACGAGGTCGTCGCCGCGCTTGGCCGCTCCGCCCAGCCGCGTCCGCCCAGCGAAGCCGAGCGGGCGTTCATGGCCTCGCACCGGAACCTGCGCGGGCAGGCCAAGCGGATCGGTTGACCCGGAAACCGGAATTGGCGCGGCCAGCAGGAAGATGTAGTGCCATGGCACAACCGGTGGACAAACCTTCATTCGAAGACTAGAAAGGAAAGGCATTTTTTCCTTTTTGCAAGGAGAGCGGAATTGCTCTCGCATGACCGTGTTTGGGCCGCCATCGACGCTCTGGCCGAGCGGTATTCGCTCTCGGCTTCCGGCCTGGCGAAGCGGGCCGGCCTTGATTCGACTGCCTTCAACAAGTCGAAGCGACTGTCGTCGGACGGCAGGCCGCGCTGGCCCTCGACCGAATCGCTGGCCAAGATCATCGAGGCGACGGGCGCTTCGCTCGACGAATTCACCGGGCTGATAGAAGGTCGGGCCGGCCACGGCGCGATGCCCGCCCGCGGGCGTGCCGTTCCGTTGCTCGGCTTTGCCCAGGCCGGCGCCGGCGGGTTTTTCGACGATGCCGGCTTCCCGGCCGGTCAAGGCTGGGATCTGGTGGAACTGCCGGCGCAATCGACCGAGAGTTCCTATGCGCTTCAGGTGCAAGGCGATTCAATGCTGCCGCTCTACCGCAATGGCGACGTGCTCATCGTCGAGCCGGCAGCCCTCATCCGCAAGGGCGATCGCGTCGTCGTCAAGACGACGGGCGGCGAGGTGATGGCCAAGGTGCTCGATCGCCAGACCGCTAGGTCGATCGCACTGGTTTCGCTCAATCCCGATCATCCGGACCGCGACATTCCCATGCGCGAGGTTGAATGGGTGGCGCGGATCGTCTGGGCAAGCCAATAGGGTGCGGGCTGGTGCGGCTTCCTCATCTTGTCCTTGCGGTTCTGATGGTCCCTGGAATGGCCGCGCTGGTAGTCGCCGGCGGCCGCGCGCTGAAGAGCGGCGAAGCTGCCGTCGGGGTGGAACAGATCGATCCGAGCGCCGATACGGTCTCTCAGCCAGGCACCGACGGTGTGCCGGAGGAGCCGGCCACATCGGCCATTGCCGCTCCGCCGCCCCCCGCCGCTAGCCCGCACTCGCGTGCGATCGATCCCCAAGTCGTGGCGCCGCCGGAGCTTCCCAGCAAGGAGCTGGAGCGGGTGGAGCCGCGCGCGCCGTTGAGCAAGCTGGCGCTGGCCATGCCGCCCAAGCCGAAAATGCCGGACGACTGGAAAGGGACGAAGCTGTTCCAGCCGGTCGCGCCCGCCGCCGGACTGATCGAGGCGAAGGGCTATTCTGTCGCGGTTTCCGGCGTCGACATTGTCGGGCAGGACGAGACCTGCACCTCGGACGGTAAATCCTGGCCCTGCGGCGTCCGCGCGCGCACGGCGTTCCGCGCCTTCCTGCGCGGCCGGGCGGTGGTCTGCGCCGTGCCGCCGGAAGGCGGCCGCGACCTGATCGCCGCCGACTGCCGGATCGGCAAGCAGGATGTCGGCCGATGGCTGGTCGAGAACGGCTGGGCGCGCGCCGCCAAAGGCGGCCCTTACGTCGAAGTCGGGGAAAAAGCGCGCAGCGAAAGGAAAGGCATTTTCGGATCGGCGCCAAGCCTTTCAGGCGTGCCTTCGATGCCGGCCGCCCGCGCCCCGGCGCCGCAAGCGCCGGGCTCGATCTTGGAAGAGGTCGGCGGCATTCTCAAGCCAGCTGACCAGCCAACGCCTTCTGAATGAGCCCGCGCGTCTCGGCGATGCCGTAGAGTGCCGCGAACGAGCCGAAGCGCGGTCCGCGCTCCTGCCCGATCAGCACCTGGTAGATCATCTGGAAGAAGGCGCCCGAAACGCCCGGACCACCTTCGGGGCTCTTCTTGGAATGATCCTGATAGCGTTCCACCTTGCGGGCGACGTTGAGCGCGGCATTCTGGATCGCCTCGCCGTCCGAGCCCGCCGGCAGGGCGCCAAGCGCCTGATCCAACGCTTCCAGCGCCTCCCGCTCGACGTCGTCGGGCGCACGGAAGGTCTTCGTCGGCTTCACGAAATCGTCGAAATAGCGGATCGCATAACCCGTCAGCCTGTCGAGCTCAGGGTGGGTCGCCGGCGTCACGCCCCGCACATGGCGCGAGATGAAGCCCCACAGCACGTCCTTGTTCTGCGCATTGGAGGCGCTGACCAGGTTGAGCAGCAGCGAGAACGGCACGGGCATGTCGATGGCGGGCGGATTGCCGTCGTGCATGTGCCAGACCGGGTTGCCCAGCCGTTCCTTCCAGTCCTGCCTCCGATAGGCTGCAAGGAAGGTGTAATATTCGTCCACGGCCCGCGGGATGACGTCGAAATAGAGCTTCTTGGCCTGTCGCGGCCGCTGGTACATATAGAGTCCCAGGCTCTCCGTCGGCGCGTAAGTCAGCCATTCGTCGATGGTCAGCCCATTGCCCTTGGATTTGGAGATCTTCTGGCCGTTCTCGTCCAGGAACAGCTCGTAGACGAAATGCTCCGGCGCGTGCCCGCCAAGGATGTTGCAGATGCGGTCGTAGACCACTGCATTGGTCTGATGGTCCTTGCCGAACATCTCGAAATCGACCCCGAGGGCCGCCCAGCGCATGCCGAAATCGGGCTTCCACTGAAGCTTAACCTTGCCGCCGGTAACTGGCAGCGTGGTCTCGGTACCGTCATCGTCGAAGGTGATGGTGCCCGCCCTGGCATCGACATGCTTCATGGGAACGTAGAGCACGCGGCCGCTCTTCGGCGAGATCGGCAGGAACGGACTGTAGGTCGCCTGCCGCTCCTCGCCCAGCGTCGGCAGCATCACCGCCATGATCTGGTCGTAGCGTTCGGCCGCGCGCAACAGCATCGCGTCGAAGCGGCCGGTCTTGTAGTACTGCGTCGCGCTGGCGAACTCGTAGTCGAAGCCGAACGTGTCGAGGAAGCGGCAGAGCATCGCGTTGTTGTGGTCGGCGAAACTCGCATAATCCCCGCCGAAAGGGTTGGGTACCGAAGACAGCGGCTTGTGCAGGTGCGGCTCCAGCGCCGCGCGATCCGGCACGCTGTCGGGTATCTTGCGCATCCCGTCCATGTCGTCGGAAAAGCACAGCAGCTTGGTGGCGACCTTGTCCTGCGTGATGACGCGGAAGGCATGCCGCACCATCGACGTGCGCGCCACCTCGCCGAACGTGCCGATATGCGGCAGGCCGGACGGGCCATATCCGGTTTCGAACAGCACCGTTTGCGGGAGTTCGCGGCCCTTGTAGCGCTCGATGATCTTGCGGGCTTCCTCGAACGGCCACGCCTTGCTTTCGGCCGCCGCCGTCAGCACTTCGGGATTGAGATCGATGATGTTTGATCCCGCCATGTCACTGTTTTCCAAATTAGACGCCGGCAAAGCCGCAAGTGAGGATTTTCAACCGGTCTCTATGCGCGCCTGACCGGAGCGTCAACGAGCGCGGCGCTTTTTCCTTGCAGCGCAGGGAACGCGTTCCTACCTTCGCAGCCCGTATCGAGGAGTTGTTGAATGCCGACCCCGCATGAAGCGCTGATCTACCTGATGGTCATCACCTCCGCCTCCGACCGCGACATGACGGATGTCGAGCTGGCGCGGATCGGCGAGGTCGTCCGCTCATGGCCGGTATTCGAGGATTTCGACCACGACCGCCTGGTTGGCGTCGCCCAAGCCTGCCAGAAGAAGCTGCATGAAAAGGGCGGGCTGGAGGGTGTCCTGGCAAGCGTGGCCGAGGCCCTGCCGGAGCGCCTGCGCGACACCGCCTATGCAGCCGCTTTCGAGGTCGCGGCCGTCGATCTCGAAATGCGGATGGAGGAGGTGCGGGTGCTCCAACTCATTCGCCTCAAGCTCGATCTCGACACGCTGACCGTCGCGGCGATCGCCCGTGCGGCCAAGGCGCGCCTGCGCACGCTGACCTGAGCGGCGACACTCAACCGACCGGAAGAAACTGATCGGGACCGGATCAGAAAAAGCTGACCGGGACCGGATCAGAAGAAACTGACCGGGAAATAGCGCAGGTAGAACTCGGCGAACGTGCCTTTCAGCGAAATCTCCTGCAGCGCGTAGTCGAGAGCGGCGGCCAGCGCCGGGTCATCGGATCGGGCGGCGACGGCCATGCCCGAACCCAGATATTCCGGCGCCAGATAAGGTCCGCCGGCAAAGCGGCAGCAGCCGGCCGCATCCGAACCGCCCAGCCAAAAGGCGAAACGCATGCCATCGCCGAAGGCGGCATCGATCTTGCCGGCCTTGAGGTTGGCGTAGAGGTCTTCCGGCCTGTCGAAGGTGACGACCTGAACGGTGTTGAAATAATCGCGCAGCATGCGCTCATGCGCCGAGCCTGATATCACGCCGACACGCTTGCCGCGCAGCTTGGCGAACAGCGGCTCGGTCAGCGCCTCGCCCTTCGGCATGATGAAGCGCGCCGGAAATTGCAGGTAGGAGCGCGAGAAGGCGTATGTCTGGCGTGACTGCGGCGTCGCGGCGATGCCGGCAATGATCGCTTCGCCTTCGCCTTTCTCAAGCGCTCCTTCGAGCTCGGTCCAGGGCAATGCCTGGATCTGACATTTGTCGACGATGCCGAGCTCGGCGCAGATGGCGCGCGCCAGGTCGATGTGGAAACCGGACAGCTTTCCCGCGGCGTCCAGGAAGTTGAAGGGCGGGAAATCGGTTGTGGTCAGGAACCGCAGCCGCGGCAGTGCGGAGAGCTCCGGTTTCGGTAGCCGCTCCTTGGCATCCCACAGCACCGGCACCTGCGGCTCGGCCGCGCGCGCGCGCTCACCCAACGCCAGCGACGCGATCAGCATCGACGCAAGGACGAGAGACCTCCGCTGGAACGCCATGATAAACTTCCATCGCACCTGTGTTCGCATCGGTTCTGGTACGAAAATAGTACAGGCACAATGCTTTTTGATTTCAACGCGTCGATTTCAGGATATGCTTTAGCAGGTTTGCAAACAGCGGTGGCTGCCCGGGTGGGGACCAGGGTCGAGAACCACAACCACAAGGCAACGCTTTGCAATCCCTGGTCGGTGGCGAAGTGCCAACAAGGCACGGATCATCGATTTCAACGAGGCAACATGGGGTTTGATGTTGCGATGGGTCAGTTCGATCGCACGCTGGAATACATAGATCACCTGCAGCAAGCCGGAACGGCGGCTGCGGTTTGCGAGAGGCTGTTGGGCATAACGTCGGATTTTGGCCTGACCGCTCTGATGGCGGGCACCGTACCGCAACCGGGCACGCCGACCGGCCAGCAAAAGCAGCATGTGCTGCTTTGCGACTGGCCTGTCGAATGGTTGGAGCGCTACGTGGCGCGCAACTATGTCGATCACGACCCGATCGTCAGCCACATGAAACAGTTGCAGGCGCCGTTCCAGTGGCGGGAAGCGGCCCAGGGCGTTAGCATCGACAGAAGCAGCGGCGAAGTGATGGGCGACGCCGTCGTGTTCAAGCTGCGCGACGGGCTGGCCTTCCCGCTGATCACGCTCGACGGCCAGATCGTCATGGTGTCACTGGGTGGCGAGGCCGTGGAACTGTCCGCCGCCGAGTTCGGCCTGGTGTCGCTGGTGTCGACCTATGCGGTGGGCCGGGCCATGCAGCTTCACACGAAGGCCAGCAAGACCATCGATAATGTCGAGCTGACGCCGCGCGAACGCGAATGCCTGCAATGGGCCGCCGTCGGCAAGTCCGAATGGGAGATTTCGCAAATCCTCGGCATCTCCGAACACACGTCGGAGAAACACCTCCTTAACGCCAAAAGCAAACTCGGCGCCGTCAACCGCGTACAGGCAGTCGCTGAAGCGATAAGGCGCGGCTATATTAGTTAGGTCGGCCGGGTCGGCCTAGAAATTCCTGCCTACGTGATCGCGTAATTTTCTTGCGAGGGCACGGCCGTATCTTCCTCTTGAACAGGAGACGGCAAAATGATTTTTTCCCTTACAACAAAAGAACTGATGGAACATCCCGATCTGTGGGAGGCCGTGCATCGGCTGCGCTACAGGATTTTTGTCGAGGAAATGGGGTGGGAGGACCTGCGGCGCCCCGATGGCTTCGAGATCGACCAGTTCGATCATGACGAAGCGGTGCATCAGATCGTCATCAGAGGCAACGAGGTCGCGGGCTATCAGAGGATGTTGCCGACCACGCGGCCGCATCTGCTAACGGAGGTGCTGACCGACCTTTCCGTGGGAACGCCGCCGTCGGGTCCGAACATCTGGGAACTGACCCGCTATGCGGTCGCTCCCGGCTTTCGCGACGGCCGCCGAGGTGTTTCGACCGTCGGTACCGAACTCATTGCCGGCTTCGTCGAGTGGGGGCTGAAGCGCGGCGTCGACAAGGTGATCATCGAGTTCGAGCCGATGTGGGTTCTGCGCGCGCTCCAGCTGCATTTCCTGGCCACACCGCTGGGCTATCAGCGCACCTATGGCAACCAGCAGGTCGTCGCGACGCTGCTCACCTTCAATGAGCACACGCTGGATGTGGTGCGTTCGCGCCGCAATCACCACGCTCCCGTTCTGGCCAGGGGATATCCCGATATGTTCGGGCAAAGGCGGGCGTCATGAGATCGGAAACGGCCATGAACGCGCACCCGCAACCCGAACTGCGCAACCACACGCTGATCGTTACCGTATCGTCGACCGACGGCCGGCCGGTGCTCGACAGAAGGGCCTATGAAAGCCTGGCCAGGACATTTCACGAAGCCGCCGACAATGACGATGTGCGTGTCGTCGTGCTGCGCGGTCTGGCGGGCTGCTTCTGCCTCGGCGGCGATTTTTCCGAATTTCTCGAGGCTACCAAGCACCAGAAGCTGATCGCCGCCGTCACCGACATGTTCCGCACGCTGGCGACGTTCCCCAAACCCATACTGGCCTGTGTCGACGGCGATGCGGTCGGCGTTGGCTGCACCATCCTGTTCCATTGCGACATGGTGATCGCGTCCGCCGAAAGCACGTTCCGGGTGCCGTTCGTCGATTTCGGCCTGGTGCCGGATGCCGCGACCAGCATCCTGGCGCCGCAGAAGCTCGGCTACGCCGGCGCCTTCCGCTTTTTCTGCCTCGGCGACACGCTGCGCGCCGACGA
The DNA here is from genome assembly GCF_006440835.1 of Mesorhizobium sp. B2-5-11. Lineage (NCBI taxonomy): Bacteria > Pseudomonadati > Pseudomonadota > Alphaproteobacteria > Hyphomicrobiales > Phyllobacteriaceae > Mesorhizobium > Mesorhizobium sp. B2-5-11. The sequence goes on along the minus strand of NZ_VFUK01000006.1, from coordinate 38,866 downwards.
CGCCAGGGCGCTCGGCCTGGTCGCCGAGATCGTCTCCGAAGGCAGCGTCGAGGAGGCAACCCTCGGCCGGGCAAGGCAGCTCGCCAGGAAGCCGGTCGCCGCGCTGCTGCAGACGCGCGGCCTGCTCAAGGGGAACCCCGCGGAACTTTGCGAACGCATCGATCAGGAGATTTCGTTGTTCCAGCAGGCGCTGCAGGACGACACCACGTTGCGGCGGCTGCAGCGGATTGCCCGGTTGGCGGCCTGAGCGTCGCGCCGAAGGCGTTGCGCCACGCGGTCCAGTGCCGCGTGGCGCAGGCACCGTCAGTCCTGTTTTGCCAGGAATGACGGCCCTTCGCCGATGATTTTCTTGTCTTCCTTGCCGATGATGTCGAGGTCGCGGCCGTCATAAGGCAGCGACAGGAGGATGCGCCGCATCACCGCCAGCCGCGCGCGGCGCTTGTCGTTGGCCCGCACGATGACCCACGGAGCGAATTCCTTGTGGGTGCGCTCGAACATGGTATCGCGCGCCCTGGTGTAGTCGTCCCACTTGGTAATGCCGGCAATGTCGATCGGCGAAAACTTCCAGCTCTTCAGCGGGCTGTGGCGGCGATCGTGAAATCGCTCGAGCTGCGTCTCCCGGCCGATGTTCAGCCAGAATTTGAAGAAGTGAATGCCGTCATTGACGATCATCCTTTCGAAGTGCGGCGTCTCGTCGAGAAACTTCTCGTGCTGTTCGGGCGTGCAGAAGCCCATCACCGGTTCGACGCCGGCGCGGTTGTACCAGGAACGGTCGAACGTGACGAATTCGCCCGCGGTCGGGAAATGGTCCGCATAACGCTGGTAGTACCATTGCCCCAGCTCGGTCGGCGTCGGCTTGGTCAGCGCTACGTTGCGTGCCGTGCGCGGATTGAGGTACTGGCGCAGGACGAAAATCGTGCCGCCCTTGCCGGCCGCGTCGCGGCCCTCGAACAGCGCCATCATCCGCTTGCCTGTCGACTGCAGCCACGCCTGCGCCTTGACCAGCTCGATCTGCAAGGCCTCGAGCGTCTCGTCATACTCGTCGCTCTTCATCTTCTTGTCGTAGGGATAGCCACCCGCGGTCAGCTTGCGCTCCTCGACCCAGTCCGGCAGTGCCGGATTCTCGATGTCGAACTCCCGCTCCTTGCCGTTGATCCTGAGCTTCAGCGGCCCCTGGGTCGGCGCGGCGGTGTTTTCCTTGGCTTTTTTCATCGAGGCGAACCTTTCCAGCTTACGGACTCGTGCTATTGAGCCATTGCAGTGCCGCGCGCCGCTTCAGACGCAAAGGGCGCTGCACTTTTGGATTTTGCGCATGATCCTTTCCGAAAATCGATTCTGATTTTTCGGCGTCATGCGCCAGGCCGGTCCAGCGAAATTGCCGGACCGGGAGCGGGGCGCAGGCGCGAATGGCGGACCAGGGCGCAGACGAGAAGGGTATGGCGCAAGCGCTTGCCGCGCGGCTGTGGAACAGCCGATGGTTGCTGGTCGCCGGTCTTGTCGCGGTCATGGCGGTTTATGCCTTTGCGGGCATTTCCGCCTATGTGCTGCTGCCGGCGCTGGCTTTGCTGCTGGTGGCGGCGATGATACCGGCTGGAGCCACGCGCCAGCCCGGCGAAAGCGGCGCGGCGATCGAGGCCATCGGCCTGCAACGCCTGTCCGGCGAATATCTGGCGGCGGCCGTCGCCGACCCCTTGATCATCTTCGACCATGCCGCGGCGATCGTTCATGCCAACGCCGCCGCCTTCGCCGCCTTTGGCGGCATCGCGCCTGGCGTATCGTTGTCGCTGAAATTCCGGGCGCCGGAAATGCAGGCTCTTCTGGACGGCGTGCTGTCGGGCGAGGTCGCGTCGGATGTCATCGATTACACCGAGAGGCTGCCGGTCGAGCGGACTTACCGGGTCAGTGCCTCCTCGGTCGGTCACGGCACCGATCTCTACGTGATGGTGTTCAAGGACCAGAGCGAAGCGCGCCGCATCGACCGCATGCGCGCGGATTTCATCGCCAATGCCAGCCACGAATTGCGCACGCCGCTCGCCTCGATATCGGGTTTCATCGAAACGCTGCGCGGACCGGCCCGCAATGACCCGGCGGCGCGCGAGCAGTTCCTGCAGATCATGCAGAACCAGACCGGCCGCATGGCACGCCTGATCGATGACCTTTTGTCGCTGTCGCGGCTGGAGATGAAGCCCTATCTGCGGCCGGGGACCGAGGTCGACCTGCGCCAGACCGTCGACAGCGTCATCGATTCGCTGGCCCCGCTGGCGCGGGAAAACGGCGTCGTCATCGAGCGGGATTTCGCCGACGGCCCTCTCGACGTGCCGGGCGATCGCGACGAACTGTTCCAGGTCTTCGAGAACCTTCTGGAAAACGCCTGCAAATATGGGCAGTCGGGCGGCCGCGTGGTGGTGTCGATCGCGCGCGGCGACGCCGAGGGCGAAGCGGGCATCGACGTGACGATCAGGGATTTTGGCCCCGGCATTCCCGAGGAGCACATTCCGCGCATCACGGAGCGCTTCTATCGCGTCGACGTCGAGAGCAGTCGAACCCAGAAGGGTACAGGCCTTGGCCTGTCGATCGTCAAGCATATCCTGACGCGCCACAACGCCAGGCTCTCGATCAAGTCCGAAGTCGGCAAGGGCGCCGCCTTCTCGGTTCATTTGCCGGCGGCCTGAGCCGCCCTAGTTTCCAAGCTGCCATTTCTTTTTTCTGTCATCCGGTTAGCGTATCAGCGGGGATTCGAGGAAACGACTCAAAATCAGATCATCCGTGGGAAGGCATCCGGTCATGCAGTCCGTGCACATAGTCAGCGCCTATGACGAGGAGCTGAAAGATCTGTCGAAGCGCATCGCCGCCATGGGCGGACATGCCGAACGCATGGTCGAACAGGCGATCTCCGCCCTGGTCAATGCCGATCCCGGCCTTGCCCAGAAGGTGATCCGCGACGACGCCGTCCTCGACGAAGGCCAGCGCGAAATCGACGACAGGGCAATCATCATCATCGCCCGGCGCCAGCCGATGGCGACGGACTTGCGCGAGATCGTCGGCGCGATCCGCATCTCGGCCGATCTCGAGCGGGTCGGCGATCTCGGCAAGAATGTCGCCAAGCGTGTGGTGGCGGTTGCCGACGGGCGCCAGCCGACCAGCCTGTTCCGCGGCCTCGAAGCCCTGGCCGACCTGGCGTTGACCCAACTCAAGGAAGTGCTCGACGTCTACGCCTCGCGCTCGGTCGAAAGGATCGGCTTCGTACGTGACCGCGACGACCAGATCGACGCCATGTACACGTCGCTGTTTCGCGAATTGCTGACCTACATGATGGAAGATCCGCGCAACATCACGCCTTGCACGCATCTGCTGTTCTGCGCCAAGAACATCGAACGCATCGGTGACCATGCCACCAACATTGCCGAGACGATCTACTATATCGTCACCGGCGACCAGATGCCGAGCGAGCGGCCGAAGGGCGACAAGACGGACAAGATCGGCCTTTCCGCAACGCAGCCGGTCAAGTGAACGCACTTTTTCTCGAACGCTTGGTCGTATTGCGCTAGACTATCCCTGAGGCAAGCCTGCTGGTTCCCAGCAAAGGCAGTGCTTCGGGAGGCTGCGATGGAATATGTCCGGGACTTCAAGCCCGCGCCGCCGACATCGGCCGTCATCGCCTCCAGCGTCTACACAGCCGGGCGCCGCATCGCCGACATCCCGATCGAGGAAGCCGGCACATGGGCCAGGAAAGCGGGACACGTCGTGTGGATCGGGCTGCTTGAACCCGACCGCGAGCTTCTGCTGCGCGTGCAGGCGCAATTTCATCTGCATGAGCTCGCAATCGAGGATGCCGAGCATCCGCACCAGCGGCCGAAGATCGAGCAATATGGTGATGCGCTGTTCATCGTCGCCCGCACCGCGCAGCTGATCGAGGGCCGCGTCACCTTCGGCGAGACGCATCTGTTCGTGGGCAGCGGCTACATCGTCAGCGTCAGGCACGGCCCTTCGACATCCTATGCTGTGGTGCGCCAGCACTGGGAAAGCTGCCCGCATTCACTGGCCAAGGGCGAGGATTTCGTCCTCTATGCCATTCTCGATTTCATCGTCGACAACTACATGCCGGTGCTCGAGCAGATCGAGGATGAGGTCGAGGCGATCGAGGACCGGGTCCTGCTGAAGCCGATGACCGGCCCCGATATCGAACGCCTTTATATGCTGCGTCGCGATCTGTTGCGGCTGCGCAATGCCGCACTGCCGCTGGTGGAGGTCTGCCGCCGGCTGACCAGCGCCGACCTGCCGCAGATCCATTCAGCCATGCACCCGCTGTTTCGCGACGTGACCGACCATATCCGCACCGTCCAGGAAAAGATCGACAGCTTGCGCGAAGTGCTGGCCTTTGCTTTCGAGGCGAGCCTGCTGGTGGGCCAGAGCCAGGAAACGGCGATCTCCAAAAAGCTCGCCTCATGGGCGGCAATCCTGGCCGTGCCGACAGCCTTCGCGGGCATATACGGCATGAATTTCAGCGACATGCCGGAACTGAAGATGGAATACGGCTACCCGATGGTGCTGCTGGCGATCGCGCTGATCTGCAGCTTCCTCTACTGGCGGTTTCGCAAGAATGGATGGCTGTGAGAGTAGGGCAGTAGGCAGTAGGCAGTAGGCAGTAGGCAGTAGGCTAAACGCTCGGGAGCGCAAATTCAAAACATACTGCCCTACTGCCCTACTGCCTTAGTCCCTTATCTATTCCGCCGCCGCTCCGCTGCCGGCTGGAACGCCACGCGGGCATGGTATTTACAATAGGGTCCGGTTTCGGCGGCTTCGTTGCCGCAGAAATTGAAGTCCTCCGACAGCGGATCGCCGTTCGGCCATTTGCAGGTGCGCTCGGTGAGTTCGGTGAGCTGGAGATGCCGCGAGATCGGCACCACCACATTCTCGACCGGCCGGATATAGTGGCGGGCCACCGGCTCGGCATCGAACTGCGCTTGCAGCGCCGTTGCTCCGATCGATGTCGTGACGTGGCGGGTCGCACTCGCGGGGCGCGACACCGATTTCTGCGCGCCCGACCCTTGCGCCGTCTTCTTCTGGCGTGCCGGCGCTGCCGTGGCGCGCCCGCGGCCCGACAATTTCAGCCGGTGCACCTTGCCGATGACGGCATTGCGGCTGACCCCTCCAAGCTGGGCAGCAATCTGGCTTGCGCTCAGACCTTCCGACCACAGTTTTCTCAAGAGTTCGACCCGCTCGTCAGTCCAATTCATGACCGCGCTCCTGCTAAGCGTACGGCAATCGGAATCCATTCCCGGCCCAGCACCACTGCTGGGGCAGACACCACATATATCTGGTGATTAGGTCCGCCGCACGAAATCTAGTTATTTCCCGACTACAACTACCTTATGCGCTGACTCGGTGACAAGAGTCCGAAGTGCAACACGAATCGGTTTTTTCGGTTTTCCCCAACTTGCCAGCTCACTTATGAGCCGGCGTCCCGTCGGGAGGCTTGCCGCGCGCCACTACGCGACGTTTTCGTTGACTTCATGGCTGAAAAACCCGATAAGCCGCAAAGGCCGCCGCTTTGGCGGCTTTTTTGATTTTCCGGTTCCGGAGACGCATATAATGAGCGGTTCGGCGCTTTTCGAGACCTTTGCTCGCGCACCCCTGGCCTTCGATCACGGGGAAGGCACTTGGCTGGTTACCGACAAGGGCGAGCGATATCTCGACTTTGCCGGCGGCATAGCCGTCAATTCGCTGGGCCACGGCCATCCGCATCTGGTCGCGGCGCTCACCGAGCAGGCTGCCAAACTCTGGCACGTCTCCAATCTCTACGAGATCCCGGGGCAGAGCCGGCTCGGCGAGCGGCTGGCCGACGCCACCTTCGCCGACAAGGTGTTCTTCACCAATTCTGGCGCCGAGGCGCTGGAATGCGCGATAAAGACGGCGCGGCGCTACCATTTCGTCAAGGGGCATCCCGAGCGCTTCCGCGTCATCACTTTCGAGGGCGCCTTCCATGGCCGCACGCTGGCGACCATCGCGGCCGGCGGCCAGTACAAATATCTCGAAGGTTTCGGCCCCAAGGTCGAGGGTTTCGACCAGGTCGGCTTCGACGATATCGACGCCGCCGAAAAGGCGATCACGCCGGATACCGCGGCGATCCTGATCGAACCGGTGCAGGGCGAGGGCGGTATCCGCCCGGTGCCGACACAGTCGCTGAAGCGGCTGCGGCAGCTCTGCGACCAGCACGGCCTGCTGTTGATCTACGATGAGGTCCAGTGCGGCATCGGCCGCACCGGCAAGCTGTTCGCGTATGAATGGTCGGGGGTCGCTCCAGACATCATGGCCATCGCCAAAGGCATTGGCGGCGGCTTCCCGATGGGCGCTTGCCTTGCCACCGACGAGGCGGCTGTCGGCATGACCGCGGGCGTCCACGGCACTACGTTCGGCGGCAACCCGCTGGCCATGGCGGTCGGCAATGCCGTGCTCGACGTGGTGCTGGAGGAGGGCTTCCTGGCGGATGTGCAGCGCAAGGCGCTGTTGTTGAAGCAAGGGTTGGCAGGGGTGGCCGACGAATTCCCCGAGGTCATCGAGGACATCAGGGGCACGGGGCTGATGCTGGGCCTCAAATGCGCCATGCCCAACGGCAAGGTGAACATGGCGCTGCGCGACCAGCATCTGCTCGCGGTTCCGGCCGGCGACAACGTCATTCGCCTGCTGCCGCCGCTCACCGTCACGGACAGCGAGATCCATGAAGCGCTGGAGCGCATTCGCGCCGGCGCCAAGGCCCTGTCCGAGGCCATCGCCGCTGAAGCCGCGAAGTAAATTCGAAAGCTCCTGATGTCACTTCGTCATTTCACCGACCTCTCCGCCGTTTCCGAAGGCGACCTGCGCTCCATGCTGACCGACGCAGTGGAGCGCAAGGCGCGCCTCAAGGCGGGCGAGCGCTCGAAACCGCTCGAAGGCAAGGTGCTGGCGATGATCTTCGACAAGCCGTCGACGCGCACGCGCGTCTCCTTCGATGTCGGCATGCGTCAGCTTGGCGGCGAGACCATCATGCTGACCGGCACCGAGATGCAGCTCGGCCGCTCCGAGACCATCGCCGACACCGCCAAGGTTCTGTCGCGCTATGTCGATGCCATCATGATCCGCACCACGTCGCATGAGCGGCTGCTGGAGCTGACCGAGAATGCGACCATCCCGGTGATCAACGGGCTCACCGACGATACCCATCCTTGCCAGCTGATGGCCGACATCATGACCTTCGAGGAGCATCGCGGTCCGGTCGCCGGCAAGACCATCGCCTGGACCGGCGACGGCAACAACGTGCTGCATTCGCTGCTGGAAGCCTCGGCGCGGTTCCGCTTCAACCTCAACGTCGCCGTGCCCGAAGGCAGCGAGCCGGCGCAGAAGCATGTCGACTGGTCAAAGGCGCATGGCGGCAAGCTCTCCTTTACCCGCTCGCCAGAGGAAGCCGTCGACCAGGCCGACTGCATCGTCACCGACTGCTGGGTGTCGATGGGCCAGGAGCACCGCGCCCGCGGCCACAACGTGTTTTCGCCCTACCAGGTCAACGCCAAGCTGATGGCCAAGGCAAAGCCCGACGCGCTGTTCATGCATTGCCTGCCGGCGCATCGCGGCGAGGAAGTGACGGACGAGGTCATCGACGGTCCGCATTCGGTGGTCTTCGACGAGGCCGAGAACCGGCTCCACGCCCAGAAGGCCGTGCTTGCCTGGTGTCTTGGGGCCTGAAGTGGACTTGAAGTGTCTTGGCGCTTGACGTGCCGGGGAACTTGATCTCCGGAGGCGCGATGCCTATCTGCGCGGCATCACGCAAATCAAGCGCGTTTAGACGCATGCTCCCCAAAGGGCGGCATGGCCGCGCCCTGGAGCTTTGTCATGCTGGAAACCCATCAAGTGGCTGAACATCACCCCAAACTCGGCGAATTCGGTTACGCCGGCGATGATCACGTTGTGCCCTTCGAGGTCGGCCCGCTCGATGTGCGCGGCCGCACCGTTCAGCTCGGGCCGATGCTCGATGCGATCCTTGGCCGCCATGATTATCCCGAGCCGGTCGCCCGGTTGCTGGCGGAAGCCTGTGTGCTGACGGTGCTGCTCGGCACCTCGCTCAAGTTCGAGGGCAAGTTCATCCTGCAGACCCGCACCGACGGCCCTGTCGACATGCTGGTCGCGGATTTTTCCACGCCCTCGGCGCTGCGCGCCTATGCGCGCTTCGATGCCGACCGGCTGGAGGCGCTGATTGCGGCCGGCGAGACCTCGCAGCAAACGCTGCTCGGCAATGGTGTGCTGGCGCTGACCATCGACCAAGGTGCTCACACGCAGCGCTACCAGGGCATCGTCCAACTCGACGGCGAGACCCTGGAAGAGGCCGCGCGCACCTATTTCCGCCAGTCGGAGCAGATCCCGACCGATCTCCGGCTTTCGGTCGCCAAGCTTTTGACGCCCGGCCCCGGCGGCGCGCGCGAGCAGTGGCGGGCGGGCGGCATCCTGGCGCAATTCCTGCCGCAGGCCTCCGAGCGCATGCGCGTTCCTGACCTGCCCGGCGGGGATGGCGATCCGCGCGAGGAGATCCACGATCCCACAGACAATTCCTGGCAGGAATTGCTGGCGCTGCTCGGCACCATCGAGCCGACCGAACTGATCGATCCGACCATCGGCGCAGAGCGGCTGCTCTATCGTCTGTTCCACGAGCATGGCGTGCGCGTCTTCGGCGGCGTTCCCGTCGCCGATCAGTGCTCATGCTCCCGCGACAAGATCCGCGGCATCCTCGAGGGCTTCTCCGCGCAGGAGATCAAGGACAGCACCGAGGACGGTGGGATCCACGTCGCCTGCGAGTTCTGCTCGACGCAATATGACTTCGACCCGGCGGAATTTACGACGCAGTAGGGTTCCACCTTCTCCCCGTTCTACGGGGAGAAGGTGCCCGAAGGGCGGATGAGGGGCGGCGCTGCCCCTCATTCCTGCCGGACATTTCTCGCCGTATAGTGACGGGGAGAACGACGCTGTCGCCGATTTCGCCTCGTCTAATTCACCGTCCGCCTTGTCCCCGGCAGGTCGAGTGAGAAGGCGGGGATGGCGATGTCGAATGTCTCGCCCCGCTCGTTGCGCATGGTGTAGTGACCGACCATGATCCCCGACGGGGTCGAGAGCGGACAGCCCGACGTGTATTGATAGCTGTCGCCGGGATTGAGTTCGGGCTGATCGCCGACCACGCCGGCACCTCGCACTTCCTCGACCCGGCCGGCGCCGTCGGTTATGTGCCAATAGCGCGACAACAGCTGCACGAATTCGTCGGACTGGTTGTCGATCGTTATCTGGTAGCCCCAGACATAGCGGTTTTCCGAAGGATCCGAGCGGTCCTCGAGATAGAACGGCCTGACCTGCACTTCGATGTTGCGCGTGACGGCGCGGTACATGAGCGGCTCCAAAACAAATCCGGTGTGGAACATTCGGCGCTCTTTGCGGTTCGATCAACCGTGCGCGTCCGAGTTGCTGTCCCTGAAGGGCAGGTGCCGACAAACAATGTCATTTGAGTGACACATGACAATGATGGTGTGCACCAGCAATGCCGGGCGACTCGGGCGCTCTGTCGAACTGTCGAAAACGGCCGCCAAGCGGGCCGGGTTTTCTGGAGTGACCGGATATCGATGGAACTCGCTCTCATAACCGGCTCGCTTTCGATCGCTCTCATCGCCTCAAATCTCGCCAGCATCCTGCTCGCCTGCTCGCGCCTGAAACGGCGCGCCGCCATCGCGCCGCCGGCCGGCAAGCCGCTGCCTGTCTCGATCGTCATCCCGGCGCGCGGCGTCGAGCCGTTTACCCATGAGACGCTTGAGCGCGCTTTCTCGCTCGACTGGCCGCGCTACGAACTGATCTTCTGTGTCGCCCATGCCGACGACCCCGCGGTCAAGCCGATCCGCGCCGCGATTGCCCGCTTTCCAGCCGTGCCGGCCCGCCTGCTCACCGGCGACGACCGCGTCAGCGCCAACCCGAAACTGAACAACTGCGTCAAGGGCTGGGAGGCAGCGCGCCACGACTGGGTCATTCTCGCCGATTCCAACGTGCTGATGCCGAAAGACTACGTCCAGCACCTGATGGCGGCATGGCGGCGGGACACCGGCCTGGTTTGCTCGACGCCGATCGGTTCGCGGCCCGACGGCTTCTGGGCAGAAGTCGAATGCGCTTTCCTCAACACGCTGCAGGCGCGCTGGCAATATGCCGGCGAGGCGCTTGGCCTCGGCTTTGCCCAGGGCAAGAGCATGTTGTGGAACAAGCAGATGCTCGACGCCAATGGCGGCATCCGTGCGCTCGCCGCCGAGATCGCGGAGGATGCCGCGTCGACCAAACTGGTCAACAGGCTCGGCCTGCGCGTCAATCTCGTCGCTTCGCCCTTCGAGCAGCCGCTCGGGCAGCGCATGCCGGGCGAGATCTGGTCGCGCCAGGCCCGCTGGGCGCGCCTGCGCCGCGTCACCTTTCCGCTGTTCTTCGCACCCGAGATCCTGACCGGCGTGGCGGCTCCGCTCGTGCTGGCATTGATCGCCGCGGCCAGCGCCGGCGTCAGCCTGCCCATGACAGCGCTTTGCGTGCTGGCGCTCGCCTACCTGCCGGAATGCATGCTCGCCTCGGCAAAGGGCTGGTATCTGTCGCCGCGCATCGTCACCGCGATGATCGCACGCGACCTGATTTTGCCCGCGATCTGGATGCGCGGTTGGCTGGGCGGGGCCGTCGACTGGCGCGGCAACGCCATGACCATCGGCACCCAGGCGGCCGAGCTCGAAGAGACGCCCTCCCGCGCTTGATGTCGGCAGTTCAGCTTGATGTCGAGGAAGGTTATCGTATATACAAAAATTGTTGAACTAGGCTCTATTTTTGTGTATACAATAACCTATGGAGCGCCCCGACGGCGATGCTGTTCGAGTGGGATGAAAACAAGGCAAAGACAAACAGGGCCAAGCATGGCGTGGATTTCGCGATCGCTCCGTCCTTCGATTTCGCCAATGCCGTTATCCGGCTCGATGACAGCGAGGATTTTGGCGAGGATCGTCTTGTTGCCATCGGTCTGATCGAGGCTGGCGTTTATGTGATGGTCTATGTCGAGCGAAGCCATGCGATCCGGGTAATTTCGCTACGCAAGGCAACGAGACAGGAGATTACGGACTATGTCGAAAACCTCTAAGACGATCGTTCGCCGCGAGGCTACTCCCCCAAAGCAGTCGCGCGCTGATGCTTTGGGGCTCGCCAGAAAGGCGCTTGGCGCGAGGACCGACGAGGAAGATGCTGCGATCACTGCCGCCGCCGAGGCCGATCCGGATGCGCAGCCGACCGATGCCGCTTCGCGCCGCAAAGTTGGCCGACCGCCGCTTGCGCGACCCAAACGTGCGGTACAGTTGCGCCTCGACGCCGATGTTGTCGACCGTTTCAGGGCCGGTGGTGATGGCTGGCAGACGCGCATGAACGAAGCGTTGCGCAAAGCGGCAGGTCTGTAATCCTCGGTCTGCCACCAGTCCTCATCGGGCCTTCAACGCCTGCGCGATGTCGTCCAGCAAATCGTCGGTATCTTCCAACCCGACCGACAGCCTGAGCGTGCCGGGTCCGATGCCGAGCTCGGCGCGCGCTTCGTCGCTGAGGTTCTTGTGCGTCGTCGTCGCCGGATGGGTGATCAGGCTTTTGGCGTCACCGAGATTGTTCGAGATCAGGACGATGTCGAGCGCGTTCTGCAAGGCGAAGGCACCCTGCTTGCCGCCCTTGACGTCAAAGCAGATCAGGGTGGAGCCGCCCGACATCTGCTTCTTCACGACGTCAGCCTGCGGATGGTCGGCGCGCCCGGGATAGATCACGCGGGCGATCTCCGGCTGCTCGGCCAGAAAATCGGCGATCTTGCCGGCGCTCTCCGTCTGCTGGCGCACGCGCAGCGGCAGCGTTTCCAGGCCCTTCAGCAGCGTCCAGGCATTGAACGGCGACAGGCTGGGGCCCGTATGGCGGAAATAATCGTGCAGGTTCTCGTCGATCCACTTCTTGTCCGACAGGATGACGCCGCCGAGACATCGGCCCTGGCCATCGATGTGCTTGGTCGCCGAATAGACCACGATATGCGCGCCGAGCTGCAACGGCTTCTGCTGCAGCGGCGTGGCGAAGACATTGTCCACGACCAGCCGCGCGCCGATCGAATTGGCAAGCGAAGCGACGGCGGCGATGTCGACCACCTCAAGCGTCGGGTTGGTCGGGCTTTCCAGGAAAAACAGCTTGGTGTTGGGCCGAACCGCCTTTTCCCAATTGGCGATGTCGGTGCCGTCGACCAGCGTCGCCTCGATGCCGTAACGCGGCGCCAGCGTCTCGACCACCCAGCGGCAGGAGCCGAACAGGGCGCGCGCCGCAACGATATGATCGCCGGCCTTGACGCTGCACAGGAGTGCTGCCGTCACCGCCGCCATGCCGGACGCGGTGGCGCGCGCGTCCTCGGCGCCTTCGAGCGCGCACATGCGCTTCTCGAACATGTCGACGGTCGGATTGGCGTAGCGCGAATAGATGAAGCCCGGTTCCTCGCCCTTGAAGCGGGCTTCGGCGGCTTGGGCCGTTTCATAGACATAGCCCTGGGTCAGGTACATCGCCTCGGAAGTTTCACCGAAGCCGGAACGCAGGGTCCCGCCATGCACGAGTGCGGTCTGAGGCTTCCAGTTGCGCGTCTTGCTCGTCATCGTCCTATCCAAACATAAAAAAACCGGCCGCGAAAAAGTCGCAACCGGTCCATGCGGCCTTGCGGCCCGACGGTCCTTTAGCGACTTGTTTAACGTGGCTGCAAGCCGACCGGCCAAATCACCACGGGATAACGACCCTTTAGACCCGCGCCACGCTTGCGTCAATTGCCGGCTTCATTAAGAGACTTGTACCAGCAGAGCGGAGCCAGACTTTGCGGCAGACAGGAATTCTTCCCGATCAGGACATTGCGGCGCTGTTCCAGTCCGGCGCGCTGAAGTCGTCGCGTGCGCTCGACGCCGACCAGATCCAGCCGGCCAGCCTCGATCTGAGGCTCGGCGACAAGGCGTGGCGGGTGCGCGCGTCCTTCCTGCCGGGTCCCAACCACAAGGTCAGTGAAAAACTCGACCGGCTGAAGCTGCACGAGATCAGCCTGGCCGACGGCGCCGTTCTGGAAACCGGCTGCGTCTACATCGTGCCCCTGCTCGAAAGCCTGGCGCTGCCGGCGGAAATTTCGGCGTCCGCCAATCCCAAGAGCTCGACCGGGCGGCTCGATATCTTCACCCGCGTGATGACCGATCGCGGCCACGAGTTCGACAAGATCGCCGCCGGCTATCATGGTCCGCTCTATCTCGAAGTCAGCCCACGCACCTTCCCGATCGTCGTGCGCGCCGGCTCGCGCCTTTCGCAGATACGCTTCCGCACCGGCAATGCGCTGCTCTCGGAAGCAGAGTTGCATCAATTGCACCGGGCCGAAATGCTGGTCGCCACCGAACCGCCGAACATCTCCGGCGGCGGCATCGCATTGTCGATCGATCTCAACGGCGACAGTGACGGGCTGGTCGGCTATCGCGGCAAACACCATACCGGCCTCGTCGATGTCGACAAACGCGCGGCGCAGGAGATCGTCGACTTCTGGGAGCCGATCCACAAGAGCGGCGCCGGCGAGCTGGTGCTCGATCCGGACGAGTTCTACATCCTCGTCAGCCAGGAAGCGGTGCATGTGCCGCCGCTCTACGCGGCCGAAATGACGCCCTTCGATCCGCTGGTGGGCGAGTTCCGTGTCCACTATGCCGGCTTCTTCGATCCGGGTTTCGGCCATTCGGCGGCCGGCGGCACCGGCAGCCGCGCCGTGCTCGAAGTGCGCAGCCATGAGGTGCCGTTCATCCTCGATCATGGCCAGATCGTCGGCCGGCTGGTCTACGAGCATATGCTGAAGCGGCCGCAGGCGCTTTACGGCACCGAGCTCGGCTCGAACTACCAGGCGCAGGGCCTGAAGCTGTCCAAGCACTTTCGCGCCGCGCCCTGAACGCTCATCACCGTCAGGCAAGATACTTGCCTGCGCCGGCTCGCCATGCTTGGCTGCCTCGCCGGCCGCCGACGTGGCGGCGCTCAAGGGGAATGAAAATGCAGATTTCGAAATGGATAATATCGGCGGCGGCCGCCGCCATGCTGACGCTTGGTGCCGGCGCCCTGTCGGCGCATGCGGCGGAGAAAATCAAGATCGGCACCGAGGGAGCCTATCCGCCGTTCAACACCATCACGCCCGACGGCAAGGTCGAGGGCTTCGACATCGACATCGCCAACGCCTTGTGCGCGCAGATGAAGGTCGAATGCGAGATCGTCACCCAGGACTGGGACGGCATTATCCCGGCGCTGCAGGCCAAGAAGTTCGACGCCATCATCGCTTCGATGAGCATCACCGAGGAGCGCAAGAAGCAGGTCGCGTTCACCCACAAATACTATACGACGCCGCTGTCGCTCGTCGCCCTGAAGGACAGCGACATCGCCTCGACCGAACCGGCGGCACTCACCGGCAAGACGGTCGGCGCCCAGGCGGCGACCACGCAGGCCAACTACGCCCAGGACGTCTATGGCAAGGCCGGCGCCGAAGCGAAGCTCTATCCGACCCAGGAAGAGGCAATCACCGATCTCCAGAACGGCCGCCTCGACGCCGTCCTTTCCGACAAGTTCGTGCTGATGGACTGGATGAAGAAGGCGAGCGACGGTTGCTGCAAGATGGTCGGCGACGTCAAGGGCACCGAGACCGAAGCCGGCATTGCCGTGCGCCTCGAGGATACGGCGCTGCGCGACAAGCTCAACGCAGCCATTGACGCCATCGTCGCCGACGGCACCTACAAGAAGATCCAGGACAAGTATTTCGATTTCGATATTTATTGAGATCTGAGACGCTTCTTACCTTCTCCCCTTGTGGGAGAAGGTGGCCTCGCGAAGCGAGGTCGGATGAGGGGTGTTCCAGGGAACGCCAACGCCTCACTCCGGCCAGCACCCCTCAACCGTCTCGGCGCTGCGCGCTGATCCACTGCCCTGGGGCGAGCCACGGGTCTCGCCCCGTCCTTCGGATCCCACAGGGGAGAAGGAATGATGGCCACCCTCACAGCGCCTTCACCGCCACCTTCACCGGCTTTTCGATTTCGAGCGGGTTGCGCAGCGGCAGGCCGAAATCGCCGGCCTCGATCTCGAACACGTCGCCGGCCTCGGTCTTGATGCCGTCGGCGAAGGACAGGGTCGCGGTGCCGAACATGTGCACATGCACGTCGCCCGGCTGGCGGAAAGCCGAATATTTGAAATGGTGGTGTTCGAGATTGGCGATGGTGTGCGACATGTTCGCTTCGCCCGACAGGAACGGCTTTTCCCACATCAACTTGCTGTCGCGCCAGATGCGTGAGGAGCCCCTGATGTCGGCGGGCAGGTCGCCGACCAGGATCTCCGGTCCGAAGGAAGCGTTGCGCAGCTTGGAATGGGCGAGAAAGAGGTAGTTCACGCGTTCGGTCACATGATCGGAAAATTCGTTGGACAGCGTGAAGCCGACCCGGAACGGCGCGCCGTCGTCGCCGATGACATAGATGCCGGCAACCTCGGGCTCCTCGCCGGCATCCTTGGCGAAGGCCGGCGACAGGAGCGCGGCACCCGGCGCCACGGCCATCGTGCCATTGCCCTTGTAGAACCATTCCGGCTGCACCCCGATCTGGCCTTTCGCGGGTTTGCCGCCTTCCAGCCCCATGCGGAACATCTTCATGGAATCGGTGAGCTGCTCCTCGCCGTCGGTGCTGAGCTTCTTGTGCATGGAATCGCGCGTCGCCGCCGAGCCGAGATGCGTTAGCCCCGTGCCGGTCAGATGCAGATGCGCCGGATCGGGATGATTGATCGGCGACAGCAGCCGCCCCTTCTTGTAGGCGGCGTCGAGATCGACGGTCTCGCCGAGCCCCTTGCGTTCGATCAACGCGGCAAGGCCCACGCCGGTACGAGCGGCTTCCATCGCCAGCGAATAGACGCTGCGCGCGCCGTTGATGATCCGGGTCTTGCCGCCTGTGCGGGCAACGACACGGATGGTCTCGGCGTCGTCGAGAATCTGCGAGATCAGCATGATCAGTCCTCTCTCATATGTCTTGGCATGGCTGCCTTCTGGCAAACCCTGACCTGCGCGGCTCGGACTGGCCGTGCCACGGGTTGAACTCTTCGTCCGGATTGCGCTCGCGAGCCCGGTCCCTGAAGGACTTCTTCAAGCCGGCGAATTGCCGGCAGCGCCGCGACCGTATGCCTCCTGCTTGCCTCGCCTGAAACCTGTTCAGGCCTTGTTCTTGTTGTAGACGTCGAAGATCACGGCGCCGAGCAGCACCAGGCCCTTGACCACTTGCTGCCAGTCGACATTGACGCCCATGATCGACATGCCGTTGTTCATCACGCCCATGATAAAGCCGCCGACCACCGCGCCGATGACCTGACCGACGCCGCCCATCGCCGAGGCGCCGCCGATGAACACCGCGGCGATGACGTCGAGCTCGCTGCCGAGGCCTGCCGCCGGCACGGCCTGGCCAAGGCGTGCCGCGATGATCAGGCCGCCAAGCGCCGACAGCACGCCCATATTGACGAACACGTAAAGCGTCAGGCGCTCGGTCTTGATGCCCGACAGCTGCGCGGCCTTGGCATTGCCGCCCATCGCATAGATGCGGCGGCCGATCGTCATGCGCTTGGTGACGAAGACGAACAGCGAGATCAGCAGGCCCATGACGAGCAGCACCACCGGCAGGCCCCGATAGCTGGCGAACTGGTAGACCAGGAACAGCGCCAGCGCGCTGCCGACCAGCGTCTTGATGACGAACAGGGTAAAGGGCTCGGCCTCATAGCCGTGGCGTTCGCGTTTGCGTCGCGTCCGTAGCCCGAAATAGGCATAGGCCAGCACGGCGATCAGGCCCAGCACGATCGTCGTCATGTGCAGCGTCAGACCGCTGCCCATAATCGTCTTGCCGGCTGCATTCACCGTTGGCGGGATCAGCGTCAGCGGTCCGATGACATCTGGAATGAAGCCGGAGCTGAGCGCCTTGAACTCGGGCGGCAGCGGTCCGACCGAAGATCCGCCGCCGAGCAGCGCCTGGCATATGCCGCGGAAGATCAGCATGCCGGCCAGCGTCACGATGAAGCTCGGTATTCGATGGTAGGCGATCCAGTAGCCTTGCGCCGCGCCGATCAGGCCGCCAACGATCAGGCAGACGATGGAAACCACCAGCGGGTTGCTGAATATGCCGAGAGGCCAGATCACCATCATCATCGCCGCCAGCGCACCGATGAAGCCGGCCACGGACCCCACGCTGAGGTCGATATGGCCCGATACGATGACCAGCAGCATGCCGAGCGCCATCACGATGATGAAGGAGTTCTGCTGCACCAGATTGCTCAGGTTCACCGGCTTGAACAGCGTTCCCGAGGTGGTGAACTGGAAGAACACCATGATGGCGATCAGCGCCAGGATCAGGCCGTATTCGCGCAGGTTCGTCGCCAGCGCCGATACGGCGATGCGTGGACGCTGCCCTACATCTTCGGCGACGTTGCTTTGCGGGGCGGGGGCGCTTTCCGTGCTCATGCTGCTTTTCCTTCTCCCCGAACGATGGCGCGCATTATTCTTTCTTGGCTTGCGTCCGCCGCGGGCATTTCGCCGACGATGCGGCCTTCGTTCATGACATAGATGCGGTCGGTGATGCCGAGCAGTTCTGGCATTTCCGACGAGATGACCACGATCGCCTTACCTTCGGCCGCAAGGCGCGCGATGATCGTATAGATTTCATATTTGGCGCCGACATCGATGCCGCGCGTCGGCTCGTCCAGGATCAGCACTTCCGGGTCGGCGAACAGCCATTTCGACAGCACCACCTTCTGCTGGTTGCCGCCGGAAAGATTGCCGGTCATCTGATAGACGCTGGAGGCGCGGATGTTGGTCTGCTTGCGATAGTCGTTGGCGACGGCAAGCTCGCGCAAATCATCGATCACGCTGTGGCGCGACACGCCGCCGAGATTGGCCAGCGTAATGTTGTGCTTGATATGGTCGATGAGGTTGAGGCCGTAGGTCTTGCGATCCTCGGTCACATAGGCAATGCCGTGTTCGACCGCCCTGCTCACAGAGGAGACGTCGATCGGCTTGCCCTTGAGCAGCACCTCGCCGGTGATGCGGCGCCCATAGGAGCGGCCGAACAGGCTCATGGCGAATTCGGTTCGCCCGGCGCCCATCAGCCCGGCAATGCCGACCACCTCGCCCTTGCGCACATTGATGTCGATGCCCTTGATCACCTGCCGCTCGGCGTGGAGCGGGTGATAGACCGACCAGTTCTTCACCTCGAACACGACCTCGCCGATATCGGGCTCGCGCGGCGGGTAGCGGTCGTCGAGCGAACGGCCGACCATCGAGGTGATGATGCGGTCTTCCGAGATGTCCTTCCTGGACAGCGTCTCGATGGTTCGCCCGTCGCGGATGACGGTCACCTTGTCGGCGACCCGGTTCACCTCGTTGAGCTTGTGCGAGATCAGGATCGAGGTCATGCCTTGCCGCTTGAATTCGAGCAGAAGGTCGAGCAGCGCCTGGCTGTCCTTTTCGCTGAGCGACGCCGTCGGCTCGTCGAGGATCAGGAGCTTGACCTCCTTGCTCAGCGCCTTGGCGATCTCGACCAGCTGCTGCTTGCCGACACCGATATTGGTGATCAGCGTCTTGGGGTCCTCCTTGAGGCCCACCTTCTTCAGCAGGGCGCTGGTGCGCGCCTCGTTGGCATTCCAGTCGATGACGCCGTATCGGGCGTGTTCGTTGCCGAGGAAGATGTTTTCGGCGATCGACAGCATCGGCACCAGCGCAAGCTCCTGGTGGATGATGACGATGCCCTTGCGTTCGCTGTCATGAATGCCTTTGAACTGGCATTCCTGGCCCTGAAAGATGATCTGGCCGTCATAGGTGCCGGAGGGATAGACGCCCGACAGCACCTTCATGAGCGTCGATTTGCCGGCGCCGTTCTCGCCGACCACGGCGTGGATCTCGCCTTCCTCGACCCGAAGGTTGACGTTCGACAGCGCCTTGACGCCGGGAAACGTCTTGGTGATGTCCTGCATCTCCAAAATCGTCGAGGCCATGGGTAAAGTGCTCCTGCGAGACCCGCAACAATACCGGGGTCGCTGGTGAACGAAAAGGGGCCCTGCGTTGCGCAGGACCCCTGGCTATACAACCGAATTTACTTCAGTTCGTCGGCCTTGATGTAGCCGGAGTCGACGACCAGGGCCTGGTAGTTCGACTTGTCGACCTCATGCGGCGTCAGCAGGATCGAGGGAACGACCTTGACGTCGTTGTTGTAGGTCTTGGTGTCGAGGCCTTCCGGCTTGCCGCCCGAGAGCACCTTGTCGACGAGCTCGACGGTGGCCTTGGCCAGTTCGCGGGTGTCCTTGAACACGGTCGAGTACTGCTCGCCCGAGATGATCAGCTTCACCGAGGCGGTCTCGGCGTCCTGGCCGGTCACGATCGGCCACGGCTGGGCCTCCGTGCCGTAACCGACAGCGCGCAGCGAGGCGGTGATGCCGCGCGACAGGCCATCATAGGGCGACAGAACGCCATCGACGCGGCTGCCGTCCGAATAGTTGGCCGACAGCAGATTGTCCATGCGCGCCTGGGCGGTGGCGGCGAGCCAGCGCAGCGTGCCGACCTTGTCCATGCCGGTCTGGCCGGACTTGATCTTGATCGAACCGTCGTCGATCAGCGGCTGCAGGACGGAAATCGCACCATTGTAGAAGAAGAAGGCGTTGTTGTCGTCGGGTGAGCCGCCGAACAATTCGACGTTCCACGGCTTGGTATTCGGGAAGCGCTCCTTGAGGCCCTTGACCAGCGAATTCGCCTGGATCACGCCGACGCCGAAATTGTCGAACGTGGTGTAGTAGTCCACATTGGGCGTCTTCTTGATCAGGCGGTCATAGGCGACGACGACGACGCCGGCATCAGCGGCCTTCTGCAGCGCATCCGACAGGGTGGTGCCGTCGATCGAGGCGATGATCAGCGCCTTCGGACCCTTGGTGATTTCGTTTTCCAGCTGGCTGAGCTGGTTGGGGATGTCGTCCTGCGCATATTGCAGGTCGACCGTATAGCCCAAAGCCTCGAGCTGGGACTTGACGGCATCGCCGTCGTTGATCCAGCGCTGCGAGGTCTTGGTGGGCATCAGCACGCCGACGAGACCCTTGTCGGCGGCGTGCGCCGAATAGGTCATGGCAGCGATGCCAAGGGCCGCGACGGCGGCCAGCGTCTTGATGATCTTCACAATTACTCTCCCTGGTTGATGGACGCGACACCTCGGGGCTTCGCGGGCCGCGCAGGCGAGCAGGAGCGCAAGCGCCGCTGTCGTCTATCGATCTCCGGTATCCTCCCAATCGGCCCTGGGACTGATTTCAATCGACACGATTTTCCTCGTCATCGACTGGCACGCCCCAGGACGCGCGAAGGGTGTGTCCCTTTGCCATAACTGTCAAATGCGATCTTTGATGATTGCTATACCGAAACTGGTATACGTTGACGCTAAACTCAAGGGCATTGGGAGCGAAGGGAAATCAATGGCAACGTTGCGCAATCCTGGCGGGATTTCAGAAGGTTACGAGGTGCTCCCCGGTGACGGCGAGACCCTGCTGCGCAGCGGCCTCAGCCTGCGCCATATGCGCATGATCGTTGCACTGGACGATCACGGCCGGGTCAGTTCCGCCGCCCAGGTCATGAATATCTCACAGCCGGCGGCCTCGCGCATGATCGCCGAGATGGAAGCCGTGCTGGACGTCACGCTCTGCGAAAGGCTGCCGCGCGGCGTCACCTTGACGCCCTATGGCAAGGCGCTCGCCAGGCGCGCGCGCTCCATCCTTTTGGAGATGCGCGAGGTCGATCGCGAGATCTCCGAACTCAAGGCGGGCAAGGGCGGCTCGGTGTTCCTTGGTGCGGTGACGGCGCCCGCGATCGAGCTCGCGGTGCCGGCGATCCGCGAAATCCGCCGCATCTACCCGCGCATCGAGATCACCATGCAGGTCGAGACCTCCAACGTGCTGGCGCGCGAGTTGATCGCGTCGCGCCATGACTTCATCATCGCGCGCATCCCCGACGATCTCAACCCGCGGCTGTTCGAGTCCCGTGTGATCGGCGTCGAGAAAGCCTGCCTGATCGTGCGCCGGGGCCATCCGCTGACCGAGGGCAAGGCGGTGCGGTTGGAGGAGACCGCGGCCTATGACTGGGTTTTCCAGTCCGGCGGCTCGCCGCTGCGCCAGGCCATGGAGAGCAATTTCCTGAACCGCAACATCGCGCTGCCGGACCGCATCCTCAACACCAGTTCGCTGCTCCTGACCCTGGTCATGGTCGCGCACTCCGACGCCATCGCGCCGGTCTCGGTCCAGGTGGCGAAATTCATCCAGAATCCCGAAGGGCTGGCCGGCGCCATCGACGTCGTGCAGACCGAATTCGACATCGAGGTTCGGCCTTACAGCCTGATCACAGTGAAGAACCGTGCGCTGTCGCCGGCGGCGAAGATGCTGCATGATTTCATCCTGCGCGAAGTGGGGTGACCGGAACAAAAACCAGGTAAGTGCGTTCAAAGGCCAATCGGCGTTCGCGCCGGAGCTCGTTTTGAGCCGGGGAACGATGCGCCGATGATAAACAACTCGGGAGATTTTGATGGAACGTCGGTTGTTTCTTACTGGAATGCTTGGCGTCGCGGGGGCAGTTGCTTTTGCAGGCCTGGCCAGGCCTGGCAGAGCAGTTGCCGGGGTCCCGAACGGCAACGGAATCCTTGACGAACTCGATAAGGACGACCTCGACAGGGCTGATGCGGCCGTCTTCGAAGGAGACGATCAAGTCGAGGTGGAGCAGATCTCGCATCGCCGGTGGCATCGCCGGCACCGTCGTCATGGGCGCCGCCGCGCCTGGCGCAGGGTCTGCCGCAGCTATTGGCGCCGCGGTCGCCGCCATGTCCGCTGCTGGCGCAGGCGCGTCTGGGTCAGTGTTTGGCTCTAAAGCGATGCCGGGAAAACGGCTGGAGCGGTTTTCCCGGAATGCGTGCGAAACCGATAGTTGGAGCGGCTTGGCAAGGGTGCAAGCCCCTTGCTGCGCAGACTGGAGCGGGTAGCGGGAATCGAACCCGCGCGTTCAGCTTGGGAAGCTGACAGGCTACCATTACATCATACCCGCGCAGCAGCCTCGTTACCATGAGGGCTGGCCATCGGGCAATCGCAAAGCGGCTCACTTTCCACACGGTACCGTCCCAGCGACCGGCGCGCCGCATGCCGGTTCCGTCTGCTATCTCACTTTCGCGATCTCGGTGCCGGCTGCAAAGCTCGGCCAGTATCTCGAGATGGCGAGTGCTGCGCCCGCCGAAGAGAAGTGACCATAGTCGAAATAGAGAAATTGCTTGTTGCCGGCATCGGCATACGAGCAGCCTGCGGCGTCGCACAGATAGGTCAGCGGGTCTATGAAGTCAGCGCCTTTGACGAAGGGCAGAACCCGCTTGTTGATGTCCGGATCCATGGCCATCGGCCAGGACATGTTCGCGGCATCTCCTCGTCTTGCGAAGAAGGCGATTTTCTGGACGTCGGCGATGAATTCGGGAGACTGGCCGATGACGTAGACCTTGACGCCCATCTGGCGAAGCCGGTCGATCGTCTTCTGGAGACCGCCGAAGCCCCTGACCTCGTAGTCGGTCCATCGGCCACTCAGGATCACGGCCTGAATGTTGGCTTCGCGGATGATCGACATGGCCCGCTCGTTGAAGCTGGTACAGGCAGGTCGGGCATAGGAAAAATAGGTCAGGTCCGGGGGGCAGCCGGCATAGGTGTATTGGATGACGTTAGCCTGGATTTTCTGGGCGTTGGCTTCAAGTCCCGAGACATAGTGGGCGGCGAAGGAATCGCCCCACAACAGCACATTGGTGGCAAAGCCGCTCGTTCGGGTGCAGGCGGCAAGGTTCCAGTCCTCGATCCGGTTCGAGCCTTCGTTGAAGCAGATGCCGTTGCGCCAGTCGCCAACCTGGATCCGTTCCGTTGAAAAGTCCGGGAAGCGTTCCGGAAAACCGTTGCCGAGCGCCCCGGCCACGCCGCCGACGCAGAGCAGGACGATTGCCGTCGCGGAAAAGGCGAAGATAGGCAGCGGTGCGGTGTAGGCCCGTTTCCGCCGAAACGGCTGCTCGACATATTTCCACGAGAACGCCGCCAGGGCGAAGCTTGCCACGGTCATGGCGATGATCGTCGGCACGCCGATGGCTTTCAGCGAAACGTAATGGACGAAGGAATTGATCGGCCAATGAACGAGGTAGAGCGAATAGGAAATGAGGCCGATCCAGACCAGCGGCGGAAACTGCAACACCCGCGTGGCGATGGTTGCCGGCCCCTGTTCGCCCGCCCTTTCGTGGCCGGCATAGATGAGCAGCGCGGTGCCGATGCAGGGGAACAAGGCATTGTAGCCCGGAAAGGGGTCGCTCTCCGAAATCGTGACGAAGCCGAAGGCGACCATGGCAAAGCCGGCGAGGCCGATCAGTTCCATTGCCGGCTGGCTGGCAAGTGCCGGCGGCTTTCTCAGCATCAGCATGGCCCCCAGCGCCAGTTCCCAGATGCGCGTCGGCAACAGGTAGAAACCCGCCGTGGGCGCCATCGAGGTCGCCATGACCGCCAAGACGAAACTGCCGATCGCGATCGGCAGCAATATCGTCAGCCAGCGTTTCGAGGCATAGCGATAGATCAGGTACACCAGTATCGGCGCGAAGATGTAATATTGCTCTTCGACCGAGAGCGACCATGTGTGCAGCAGCGGCCGCAGCTCGGCGTCGATCGAGAAATAGTTCGTCGTCTTCCAGAAATAGATGTTCGACCAGAAGGTCGAGGCCGCGATGACGCTGAGGCTGAATTCGTGCAGGTCCGATGGCAAAAGGATGAACCAGGCGGCAGTGCCTGCGAGCACGATGACGAAGGTCAGCGCCGGCAGGATGCGCCGAGCGCGGCGCCAATAGAAGCGGCCGATCGAAAACTGGCCGCGTTCGAGATCGTCGAGCAGGCTGCCGCTGATCAGATAGCCCGATATGACGAAGAAGATGTCGACGCCGGTGAAGCCGCCTGGGATGGCGGACAAGCCGAAATGAAAGAGGACGACAGGCAGCACCGCTATGGCCCGCAGGCCGTCGATGTCGCGTCTGTAGTTCATGCGGCCGGTTCGCGCGCCATGGCCGGCGGCAGTCGTGGCGCACCCGGTTCACCGGCCCATGCGGCGGCATTGCCGCGATGCGAGAAAGCCTTGATTCTCGATCCCACTTTGTTCGTCCTCTCCGGTGCAATTTGCTGCACCGCAACATCGGTGTCAAGGCGAATGCTGGAGGGCCGAAGCCGGTTTGGGCTGGCGCCGCGGATCAGGCGCCGGGCAGGTAGATCACGGCGTATTCGTCCGCGTAGGCCCGCTTCCAGCCCAATTCCTCGAAGAAGGGAATGCGGGTGTCGCCGGCCGCCAGCAGCGCCCAGCCTATGGCGTATTTCTTCAGCCGGGCCTCGAGCAGTGGTTTGCCGTCACTGTGTCCGGTCGCGTCGTCGGTTTTCGTGAACCCGTCCAGGAACAGCTGGTCCGTCCTGCCGTCGATGTAGGTCTTGATCCCGTGGAAGATCAGCGTGCCGCCGAAATTGTAGGAATTCAGCACGTTGCCGGACAGGTGCTGATCCCTTGCGAAGGCGAGTGCTCCGCTGGCGGACGTCTTCGGGCTCGGCGCGATCTGTTGGACGCTGCCGAGGACCGAGACCGCGCCGATCAGCAGGACGGCCACCGCGCCTGAGATTGCGTAGTAATGCCTGGCGAAGAAATTTTCCAATCCGTCGCGCTTTTGCGCCAGCCAGGTCGCGGCTGAAAGTGCGGGATATTGCTGTGCGACCTCAGCCATGATCACCAGCGGAACCAGCAGGAAGAACAGATACATGAACCGCTGGTGACTGAGATAGGCATGCAGGGTGAAGAGGATGAACAGTGCCTTGGCCCAGCCGATCCGCAGCCGTGACACCAACAGCCCGAAAAGCGCCAGCAGCATCACGGCTTCCTTGACGAGCTCTTCCTGGGCGTTGAAGGGCCGCCACTCCAGGATAAGCGGCACCGCTTCATTGCCATAGGCGACGGTAAGCGTCGCCAGGATGGCCTTGACGCCATAGGGATGGACCAGGCTGACCACTGGGCAGAGCAGGCCGAACGCGACCCATTTCGCCAGGAGAACCGGTTTCGACAGGCCTATGCGCGACAGGAGATACAGACCGGCAAAGCCGGCGATGACGAAGCTCAAGGTGAATGTGGCATGCAGGTTCGCCCACAACACGACGAGCGCGAGCAGCCACGGGGATGGCGCTCTTTCCTCCTGCGCCGCGCGAAACAGCATTGCCGTCCAAATGACGATGATCGGCAAAGTGAAGACGTGGGGGCGCGCGGTATAGATCGGGGCGACAAGGAAAGCCGCGACGAAAGCCAGCACCACCGCTAACACCGGCTTCAGCCATGCGCTGAGGAACCATCCCATCAGGAAGACTGTCAGGCCGATCGTGGCGATGATCAGCGTGACGACGCCATTCCAGCCTCCGGCGTCATAGGCGAGGGCCAGAAGCACCTGCCCCAGCCATTCCTTGGCGATCCAGGGCTGGCCGGCGAAGGTATAGGAATAGGGATCGACAGTCGGAAATGTCCGGTTCGCCAGGAAATCCAGCCCAACCTTCACCTGCCACCAGCTGTCAGGATCCAGAAGGAGGGAGTTGGCATGCCTCATCAGCACGTAGGCAACGGTGCAGGCGCAGAAAAGACAGAACAACAGCCTGCTGCGCTGTGCGTCTTCGAGCGACGGCGTAGCCATCGCGATTGCCGTGGCTTGGTTCATGTCGCGGCCCCCGGCCATTTCGCGCTCGTTCCGGTCGAGAGGTCCGGTCGCGGCCGGTCGATCGTCGCCTTAGCCACGCGCGGCTCTCTTCACCATTTCCTGGAGGCGGTGGACAGGCAGGTCCTTGTTTTCGAGGGCCACATCGCTTCGCGAAACGATCTCGTTGACGAAATAGAGCGGCCGCCGCTTCGTCTCCATGTACATCCGGCCGAGATATTCGCCGAATATGCCGAGCACCAGAAGCTGAACACTGCCCAGGATCAGCATGATCGCGGCAAGGCTGGTCCAGCCCGGCAGCACGTTTCCCAGCGACCATTCGAGCAGCGTATAGCCGAGCACGACCATTCCCAGTGCGCCGGAAAGCATTCCCAGAAGCGAGGCAAACCGCAACGGCGCGATGGAAAAGCTGGTCATCGCATCGACAGCCAGGAGAACCATCTTCTTGAGCGGATAGTGGGTGGCGCCGGCGAAACGCCGTTGCCGCTCATAGGAAAAGGCGGCCTGTCTCAGCCCGATCCAGCTCACCATGCCGCGAATGAACCTGTAGCGCTCCGGCATGGCGTTCAGATGATCGAGGGCGCGGCGGCTCATCAGCCTGAAATCACCGGTGTCCGGCGCGATCTCGACGTCGACCATCCGGCGCAGCAGCCGGTAGAATATCGACGCGGAAGCCAGCTTGAACCAGCCTTCGCCATCACGCTTGGCCCTTTGACCGTAAACGACGTCGAAGCCTTCATCCATCTTCGCCATCATCGCGCCGAGCAGTTCAGGCGGATCCTGGAGATCGGCATCGAGAATGAGGATGCGCTGGCCCCGGCAGAACTCCAGCCCCGCGCTCAGCGCGATCTGGTGGCCATAGTTGCGGGCAAGGTCGATGGCGACGACATGGTCGTCCTTTTGCGCCAGTTCGAAAACGGCCTCGCGGGTGCCGTCGGTCGCCCCGTCGATGACGAGCACGATCTCGTAGGAAGGGTTTTGCGCCAGGCAAGCGGCGGTGACGCGTCGGTGAAGCTCAGCCACGCCGTCCCGCTCGTTATAGCACGGCACGACAACCGAAAGCATGACCGCGCGGCGCGCGCCGATTTTTTCCGCTTCCATCAAAGCCTGGCTCCCGCTCCAGGAATGGCAATAGCGGCAATTGGTTAGAAAACAGATAAGCCGGCCGCGATCAGCCGCCGCCGGCTGCTCGCCTGCCATGCGCCTATGGTCGCCGGCTTGGTACCAGGGCACGATCCGCGTTAACGAGTTCCTTCGGAGCCTTCGACGGTGCGCTGTTGACGGAGCCTTGAACGGATAAACCCGCCTGTGCGGCGGGTCCCTGGCGCAACTCAGCACCATAGCCAAATATCTACCATAGTTGCCCTCACCCCGTCAAGGAAAAAATTCCTATCATGAAAAGCCGGCGGCACCGCCGGACCGGCCGTCATAGGCTTTGTCAGCCAGGTTCAGAGCCTTGGCCCGCCCGGCTTGAAGCGGGGCGGCCAAGTGCGTATTTCTGATCCTGTCGCCGAATCGGGCGATCAGAGCCGGAGACAGGTCTTGTCCGCATTGACGCGCTTTCTCGGCGACACCCCGCTCAGGGTACTCCTGAAGTTGCTGGTGGTGTCGTTCCTCGTCGGCCTCGTCATGACCGCCTTCGGCTGGTCGCCGATGGACGTGCTCTATGGCATCCGCAAATTCTTCCTGGATCTCTGGAATCTGGGCTTCCATGCCATCGACCGCTTCCTGGGTTATATTCTGCTGGGTGCGGCGATCGTGGTTCCGGCGTTCATCCTGCTCAGAATCGCCAACTACAGGAAATAGCGGTCAGGCGTAGTCCGCCGCCGCCTCGAACAGAATGGCGTGGCGCGCCGCGAGCGCGGCTACGTCGGTAGAATAGCCGCCGCCGATGACGCCGCATAGCGCGATGCCGCGCGAGCGGAAGTGACCGATGACCATGGCGTCGCGGGCACGAAGCCCGTCGTTTGAAAGCGCCAGCCTGCCGAGCCGGTCCTCGACATGGACGTCGACGCCGGCATTGTAGAAAACGATGTCCCAGCGCGCATGAGCGGACAGCTCCGGCAAGATGGCGATCAGCCTTTCGAGATAGGCGGCATCGCCCGTGCCGTCGGGCAGTGCGACATCGAGGTCGGAGGCGATCTTGCGCGCGGGATAGTTGTGCTCGCCATGCATGGAGAAGGTGAACACGCGCGGATCGCCGGCCAGGATATCCGCCGTGCCGTCGCCCTGATGCACATCCAGATCGACCACGAGTATGTTCCGCGCCGCGCCTTCGGCGAGCAGCACCAGCGAAGCGACGGCGACGTCGTTGAAGGTGCAGAAGCCCGCGCCTTGCGCGCGCCGCGCATGATGGCTGCCGCCGGCGGTGTTGCAGGCGATGCCGTGGCGCAAGGCCAGCCGGGCCGCCAGTACGGTGCCGCCGGTGGCGAGTTGGGCGCGCAGCGAGACGCGTGGGCCGACCGGAAAGCCGATCTCGCGTTCGATCTTGTCCGGCACCGAACAGCTGATGACCTGGTCGACATAGTCGGCCGCATGGGCAAGCTTCAGCCATGGCGCCGGCGCCGCTTCCGGCATGCTGAGCGCCCCCTGCATGGCCAGTCCGCGTGCGCGCAAGGCTTCCATCAGCAGCGGATATTTGCTCATCGGAAAGCGATGGTTGACGGCGAAGCCGGCGTCGTAGTCGGGGTGATGGACGATCTGGAGGGACATGGACCGGATCCGGCGGCTCGCGCCAGACCGGAATTTCGGTTGGCCGCCATGGCAAGGATGGATTGCGCGGTGGCCGGAAAATGGGGCACACCGGCTGTTCGATCAAGCCGCAATCAGCAAGGCAGCAATTCTTTGGAGAAGGGTGCAATCCCAGCCGACGCCGGATCCCCAATCGTTCCCGGATCCTTTGTCGTCACCAACCGCACGGTGCTCGTCATCGCCGTGCCGATGACGCTCGCCTACCTGACGACGCCGCTGCTCGGCATGGTCGATACGGCTGTTGTCGGACAGCTCGGCGACGCCGCCTTGCTTGGCGGCCTGGCGGCAGGCGCACTGGTCTTCGACGTCGTCTTCACCACCTTCAATTTCCTGCGCTCCGGCACCACCGGTCTGGTCGCCCAGGCTTTCGGGCGCAACGACGCGCTGGAGGAACAGGCGGTGTTCTGGCGCGCGGTGCTGATCGCTGTTGTCGCCGGCATCGTGCTGGCGGCGCTTTCGCCGCTGATCGCGGCCGGCGGGCGGTGGTTCATGGATGCCGGGCCGCGCGTCAGCGAGGCGATGGGCGTCTATATCGGCATCAGATTGCTCGCGGCACCTTTCTCGCTTATCAACTACGCCATTCTCGGCTATGTCCTCGGCCGAGGCGAGGGCGGGCTCGGGTTGGTGCTGCAGCTGGTGCTGAACGGCATCAACATCGCGCTCTGCATCCTGCTTGGCCTGGAGCTTGGCTGGGGCGTCGCCGGCGTCGCATGGGCAACCGTCACCGGCGAATTCCTGGCCATGTTGCTTGGCCTCGCCATCGTCATCAGGCGGTTCAGGGCAAGCCCGCCCGTGCCACGCCAACGCCTGCTCGACATGAGCGCGTTCCTGCGCATGCTGTCGCTCAACCGCGATATCATGATCCGCTCGTTCTCGCTGCTTGCCGCCTTTGCGCTGTTCACCCGCCAGGGTGCGCAATTCGGCACGGTTACGCTGGCCGCCAACGCCGTGCTGATGAATTTTTTCCTCGTCGCAGGCTATTTCCTCGACGGTTTCGCCACCGCCGCGGAACAGCTCGCCGGCCGCGCCGTCGGTGCGCGGGCTGAGCACCCGTTCCGGCGCGCGGTGCGGTTGACCCTGTTCTGGGGTTTCGGATTGGCGGGCGCCGCAACCCTGGTGCTTCTGCTGGCCGGTGCCAATCTGGTTGCCGTCGTCACCACGTCGCAGGAAGTCCGCTCGGTGGCCGACACCTACCTGCCCTGGGCGGCCTTCACCGCACTGAGCGGCGTGCTGGCTTTCCAGATGGACGGCGTCTTCATCGGCGCGACCTGGTCGCGCGACATGCGCAACATGATGCTTTTGTCTTTCCTGGCCTTCGCCGCCGCGCTGATTACGCTGGCGCCTGCTTTCGGCAATCATGGCCTGTGGGCGGCATTGCATGTCTTCCTGCTGGTGCGTGGCCTCAGCCTGTTGGCCATCCTGCGGCTGCGGCTGCGGACGGCGTTCAGTTGAGCGGCCTTGAAGCCCATTGGTCGAGATGGCGGTCGCGCAAGTCGCTGATGGAGTTGAGCCGTTCCGTCTCGGCGAAACGCGCCATGCCGGCGACGATGCGCCCCGGCAACGCCGGCCCGGCATAGATCATGCCGGTGTAAAGCTGGACGAGATCGGCGCCTGCGCGGATCTTCTCCAGCGCAGTCTCGGCGGAGTTGACCCCACCCACGCCGATGATGGCCATGTCCGGCCCCAGCAGCCTGCGCATACGGGCCAGCACGATGGTCGAGCGCTCGAATAGCGGCCGGCCGGAAAGCCCGCCGGTCTCGCTTGCCGCGCCGCTGGAGCGTAGCGCCGGGCGAGAAATGGTGGTGTTGGAGACGATGATGCCGTCTATGGCCTTCTGGGTGACCTCGGCGGCGATGTCTTCCAGCTCGGCTTCGACCAGGTCCGGCGCAATCTTGAGAAACACCGGCGGCTGCCTTGCCGCCGCCGCGCGCGCGGCCATGACGCGCGACAGGAGCTCGCCAAGCTGTTCGCGCGCCTGCATGGTGCGCAGGCCGGGCGTATTGGGCGAGGAAATATTGACGGTGAGATAGCTGGCGTAAGGCGCGAAGCGGATGACACCGCGCTCATAGTCGTTGACGCGGTCGGCGCTGTCCTTGTTGGCGCCGATGTTGACGCCGACGATGCCGGAGCGCTCCTCGCGGCCGACCAGGCGTTTCTCGGCGGCCGCATGGCCTTCATTGTTGAAGCCGAGCCGGTTGATCACCGCTTCATCCGCCGGCAACCGGAAGATGCGCGGCTTCGGATTGCCAGGCTGCGGCAGCGGCGTCACCGTGCCGACCTCGGCAAAGCCGAAGCCGAGGCCGAGAAGCGCATCGGGCACCTCGGCATTCTTGTCATAACCGGCAGCCATGCCGAGCGGATTGGGAAAATCGAGGCCGCAGAGGCTGACCTTCAGCCGTGCGTCGCGCGCCGTCCGTGCGCCGACCGGCAGGCCGCAGCGCAGCGCCGCGATCGACAGGCCATGCGCGGTTTCCGGGTCGAACGTGAAGAGCAGCTTCTGGCCAATCCGGTCGAGCACGCTCATTCGGCCTCCAGCGCCGGGAACTGGTGGGTGCCGTCGGCGCCGAGCGGCAGCGGCCGAACCCACAGCACGGCTTTCAGGTCGAGCACGCCGTAGAGGTGCGGAAACAGCGCGCCGCCGCGGGAGGCCTCGTATTTTAGCGCATCGCCCAGGCTGGTCCCGTCGATGGCGACCAGCAGAAGCCCCGCCTGGCCGGCAAAATGTTTCGCCGCCGTCTCTTTGACCTGTGCCGCCGTGGAGAAATGGATGAAGCCGTCGGCGACA
The DNA here is from genome assembly GCF_006440835.1 of Mesorhizobium sp. B2-5-11. NCBI lineage: Bacteria > Pseudomonadati > Pseudomonadota > Alphaproteobacteria > Hyphomicrobiales > Phyllobacteriaceae > Mesorhizobium > Mesorhizobium sp. B2-5-11. The sequence continues at coordinate 7,477 of NZ_VFUK01000006.1, read as the reverse complement.
TCGATCGGCGCTCCGGTGAAGCGGCCGTTCGCTTCGGCCTCGCGCCAGGGCCCTTCCGGGGTTATCTTGTAGATAATCTGAGACATGGTTGCGCTATAGTCCGAACCAGCCGTGCGGGGAAGGCCGTGCCAAGGATCTTCCCCATTTCCGGCGCAAACATGCGATATCTCAGGCTTTGGCCATGGAGGACAACATGCGTCTGCAGCACATCTTGATCCCCGCCGCGCTCGTTTCGCTGGTCGCGGCGTCCGCCTTTTCCGAGGAGACCGACCGCTATCGTCTGGAGAAATCCGCCAACGGCTATGTCCGCATGGACACGCAGACAGGCGCGATGTCGATCTGCGAGGAGCGCTCCGGCCAACTCGTCTGCAAGATGGCGGCCGATGAACGCGCTGCCTTCCAGGACGAGGTCGATCGCCTGCAAACTTCGATGAAAGCCATGGACGAGCGCGTCACCAGGCTCGAGAATTCGCTCTCGGCCCGCCTCGAATCGACATTGCCGAGCGAGGAGGATTTCAACAAGACGATGAGCTACATGGAGCGTTTCCTGAAGGGCTTCATGGGCATCGTCAAGGATATGGACAAGGACAGCGGCGACGGCGCCAAACCCAACTCGCAGAAGACCTGAAGACAGGCCGTCTGGGGAAATCCGGTGCGCCGGCTTTGCTGCTTGAAAACAGCGCGAAGCGCCTCATAATCGTTGCATCAGGTCCCGAGAAAACAGAAGACCATCAAGGGATCCGGGGAGGGATATTTGCCATCAGGCTATTCTTTCGTCATCGCCGACGATCACCCGCTGTTTCGCGGTGCGTTGCGCGAAGCGCTTGCCGGCATCGGCAATGTCACCGCTATTCACGAAGCCGGCGATTTCGAAAGCGCCAAGGCGCTGGTCGTGGCCAACGAGGAGGTCGATCTGGTGCTGCTCGACCTGTCGATGCCGGGCGCGAGCGGCCTTTCCGGCCTGATCTCGTTGCGCGGCATCCATCCGGCGGCGCCGCTGGTGGTGGTCTCCGCCCATGACGACCCGGCGACCATCCGGCGCGCGCTCGACCTCGGCGCGTCCGGTTTCATCTCCAAATCGGCCAGCATGGAGGAAATCCGCGACGCCGTGCGATCGGTCCTTGCGGGCGATATCGCGGCACCGGCCGGCATCGATCTCGGTGTCGAGCGCGATCCCGAAATATCGGACCTGATCAAGCGCTTGCAGGCGCTCACGCCGCAGCAAACCCGCGTGCTCGGCATGCTGGCGGAAGGCCTTCTCAACAAGCAGATCGCCTATGAGCTCGGCGTCTCAGAGGCGACGATCAAGGCGCATGTCTCGGCGATATTGCAGAAGCTCGGCGTCGACAGCCGCACCCAGGCGGTGATCCTGCTGTCCAAGATCGGCAGCGATCCGCTGCAGCCGGTGAGCTGAGCGCCCGAACCTGGCGGATGGTTATGCGGATGTCGGCCCGGCGACCAGTTTTTCGGAAACGCCTCGCCCGTCGGCAGAGATAGAAGCCATGCCGATGCGATGGCCGACATGTTTTGCGCCTATCTCGAAGCCTGGGCGCCGTCGGCGGGGCCGAAATGAAGCAGATCTGACAGTTACTCCGCCGCCGGCGCCAGCGGCCTGACCCTGGCCATCATCGAGCGCAGCACGGCCGGTTTGAGCGGCTTGTTGATCACCGGGACGTCGAGCCCGGCCGCCGCCGTGCGTACCTCGTTGGAACGGTCGGCGGTGACCAGCACGGCGGGCAGGTCGTCGCCGTGGATCGCTCGCAGCCCGACGATGGCGTCGAGGCCGGTTTCGCCATCGAGATGATAGTCGGCAAGGACAATGTCCGGGCGGCGGATCGCGATATCCCGGTTCGTTGTGCCGGACACGGTCTCGACGGCGCAGCCCCAGCCTTCGAGCAGCAGCCGCATGCCTTCCAGGATGCGGGCGTCGTTGTCGATACACAGCACGCTCAGTCCGGACAGCGAAGCCGCCGCGCGGGCCGGCGCCCTGGTTTCAACCTCGCGTTTCGGTTCCTGCACGGCCGCCACCGGCAGGATGACGGAAAAGCGCGTGCCCTTGCCCGGATTGGAGAAAATACGGATCTCAAGCCTCAGCACCCGCGCGATGCGATCGACGATCGAAAGGCCGAGGCCGAGGCCTTCGGCCTCGCGCGCGCCTTCGTCCAGCCGGGTGAATTCGCGAAACACCGTGTTCAGCTTGTCGCCGGCAATGCCGATGCCAGTGTCGATCACCTGGATTTCCGCCAGTTCGCCGCGCCGCCGCACGCCAACCAGGATGCGGCCGTGACGTGTGTATTTGATGGCATTGGAAACGAGGTTCTGGATCAGGCGGCGCAACAGGTTGCGATCCGTCATCACTGTCAGCGACGAGGGCATGATCGTCAGCTTGAGTTGCTTTTCCGCGGCAAGCGGCCGGAAATCGTTGCCGATCTGGCGCAGCAATGCGTCTAGGTTGAAGGCCGTGTCGTCCGGTTTCATGGCACCGGCATCGAGGCGGGAAATGTCGAGCACGGCGCCCAGAATGGTCTCGACCGATTCCAGCGAGGAGTCGATGTTGACCGCGGCCTTGCCGGCCGGGCCCTTGCCGGCCTTTTCGATCAACGACGAGCAGTAGAGCCTGGCGGCGTTGAGCGGTTGAAGGATGTCGTGGCCGGCCGCGGCGAGGAAGCGCGTCTTGCCCAGATTGGCCTCCTCGGCAAGCATCTGCGCCTGCGCCAGTTCCTCGTTGACCCGGGTCAACTCCTCGTTGACCCTGGTCAGTTCGATGGTGCGGGTCTTCACCCGCTGTTCCAGCGACTCGTTCGCCCGCTTCAGCGCCAGGTCCTGCTCGACGCGGCCGGAAATGTCGGCATAGGTGGCGACGATGCCGCCGTCCGGCATCGGGTTGGAGCGCAGCTCCAGGATCCGGCCGCTGGTCTTCAGTTCCATCTGCCAGGGGCTGACGAAGCTGGTCAGCCGGTTGAGCATCGTCACCCGCTGGTCGGTCGGGATATCGCCGCGCTCCGCCAGATGGCGCAGGATCTGGTCGAGCGAGACGCCGACCTGGCCCATGTCGTCGGGCAGGTCGAACAGCTCGCGGTACTGGCGGTTCCAGCAGATCAGCCGGAAATCCCGGTCGAAGACGGTGATGCCCTGTTCCATCTGGTCGAGCGCGATCTGCAACAGGTCGCGGTTGTGTTGCAACGCTTCCGTGGCGTCGTCGAGCAGCCGGAAGGCATCCCTGGATTCGCGGTCGTGGCGGCGAAACAGCAGCGACAGGATCAGCCGCGCCGACGAAGAGCCGACGGCGCTGGCCAAAAGCTGCTCGGAAAAGCGGATGACGTCCATGCTGGCTTGCTCATTGCCATGCAGGATGACGTTGGTGGTCTTTTCGAAGGACTGGAACGACCGCTCGGTGCGCTGCACGCCGAGATAGCGCGCGATGGTGTCCTTCAGGTCGTTGACGGTGACGGCGGTGCGGAAACGGCGCAGGCTGGGCATCGGCCCGGCTTCGCGCGGCACGAAGATCGACGCCTGGATGCGCTCCAGCGGCACCGCGGCGCGCGACAGCGAGCCCAGCACGAAAAACAGTGCGTTGATCGACAGGCTCCACAGCACGCCGTGGTTCAACGGCTCCGCGACGGTGCCGAACAGCGCCTGCGGCCGCAGCGCCTCGAAGCCGAACAGGCCATGCACCAATATGCCGGTTTCGGGCGCGACGAGCGACGGCAACAGCAGCGTGTAGCCCCAGATCAGGATGCCGGCGACCATGCCGAGGGCCGCGCCCCTGCCATTGGCGCCGCGCCAGATCAGCCCGCCGATCAGCGCCGGCGCGAATTGCGCGATCGCCGCGAACGACATCAGGCCGATCGACGACAGCCGCGCGCTGTCGGTGCTCTCGCGGTAGTAGAGGAAGGCGATGAAAAGCATGATGAAGATCGATGCCCGCCGCACGTTGAGGATGAGCGTCGACCAGTCCTCGTTTTCGGAAGACGTCGTCCTCAGCAGCCGCCGCACGAACAGCGGGATGATGAGGTCGTTGGAGATCATGATCGACAGCGCCACGCTCTCGACGATGACCATGGCGGTGGCCGCCGACAGGCCGCCGATGAAGGCAGCCATGGCCAGGAAATCGTGACCGCCGAACAAGGGCAGCGACAGCACATATAGGTCGCTGCTCGTCTTCGTGCCGACCAGCGACAGTCCGGCGAAGGCGATCGGCAGCACGAACAGGTTGATCGCCACCAGATAGAGCGGAAACACCCATGTCGCGGTGCGCAGTTCCGCCTCGCTGCGGTTCTCGACGATGGTGACGTAGAATTGCCGGGGCAGAAGGATGATAGCGAAGCCACTCAGGCAGGTCAGCACCAGCCAGGTGGCGAGTGACGTCGAATAGCTCATCGCCTGCCGCACCTGGCCGTTTTCGGCCAGCTTGCCGAACATGTCGCCGGGCCCGCCGAAGATCAGGAAAGTGACCATCAGGCCGATCGCCAGGAAGGCGGCAAGCTTGACCACGGTTTCGACCGCCACCGCCAGCACCAGCCCGTCCTGGTGCTCGGTGGCGTCGGCGTGGCGCGTGCCGAACAGCACCGCGAACAGCGCCAGCAGCATGGCGACCACCAGCGAGATGTCGCTGACGAAAGGATCGAACGAGGGCGGCGAGCCGGTGTAATGCTCGACCATCAGGCTGACGGAACCGGAGATCGCCTTCAGCTGCAGCGCGATGTAGGGCACCGCGCCGATGGTCGCGATCAGCGTGGCGATGGCGGCCACGGTGAAGCTCTTGCCATAGCGCGCGCCGAGGAAGTCGGCGATCGAGGTGATCTTCTCGGTCTTGGCCAGCCGCACGAGACGGTTGAGCAAGGGAAAACCGAACACGAACACCAGCACCGGGCCGGTGTAGATGCCGAGGAACTCCAGGCCGCGCTCGGAAGACAGGCCGACAGAACCGAAAAACGTCCAGGAGGTGCAATAGATGGCCAGGCTGAGCGCGTAGATGAACGGACGTGCGCGACCGGGCCCGGAGCTGGCCGAGCGGCGGTCGCCAAGGCTGGCGATGGCGAATAGAAGCGTCACATAAGCGATCGCGATGACAACGATGAACAAGCCCTGCACGGCTCGCGCTTCCTCCCTGGCCGGCTCGACGCCCGCTCACCGCACGCAACCACAGCTTGGAAGCTGAGTCCATCGGCGCATGGACGTCTGATGATGCGGGTAAAAACAAACCGGTGCCTTGGCCCTTTTTCCGGTTTTGCAACCGGAGGTTTTTGCTATTGTGGGCTTGGCCGGCGCTGGAGAATGCGGCCGATCATGGCAAGGAGGGTCGAAATGCTGAAAGAATTCCAGGAATTCATTTCCAAGGGCAATGTGATGGACCTGGCCGTCGGCGTCATCATCGGCGCTGCTTTCGGCAGGATCGTCGATTCCCTTGTCAACGACATCATCATGCCGATCGTGGGCGCGATTTTCGGTGGGTTGGACTTCAACAACTACTTCTTCGGACTGTCCTCGAACGTCCACTCGGGCACGCTGGCGGAGGCAAAGAAAGAGGGCGCCGTCTTCGCCTATGGCAGCTTCATCACCGTCGTGCTGAACTTTCTCATCCTCGCATTCATCATCTTCTTGATGGTCAAGGCGGTGAACAACCTGCGCAGGCGCCTGGAGGCCGAAAAGCCCGCGCCTGCCGCCGCGCCGCCGCCTGCCGATGTGCAGCTTCTGACCGAAATCCGCGATCTGCTCGCCAGGAGATAAAGACATCAGGTTTTTCTGGACCAAAACCCCGGTCGTTCACCGCCGGGGTTTTTTGCTTTTGCCCGTAGTAGAACAGCCGGCATGCTATCCCTGTTCGAACGGACCTGCCCATGACCCTGATCCAGAACCTGCGCCCCGAGGCCCTGGCTGCGCCTGAAAGCGGTATCGTCGCCGTCGTCAACTATGGCAGGCTGCGCGACGGCTTGATCCCGCTCTGGGCCGGCGAGGGCGATCTGCCGACGCCGTCCTTCATCACCGATGCCGCGTCGAAGGCGCTGGCCGGTGGCGAGACGTTCTACACCTGGCAGAGGGGCATCCCCGATCTCAGGCAGGCGCTTGCCCGCTATTACCAGAGGCATTTCGGCAAACACTTCGCCGAGGACGAATTCATCGTCACCGGCTCGGGCATGCATGCGATCCAGCTTGCGCTCGACGCGCTCGCCGGTGCCGGCGACGAGGTGATCTATCTGTCGCCCGCCTGGCCGAATTTCGACGCCGCCGCCGCCATCGCCGGTGCAGTGCCGGTGCCGGTCACGCTCGATCAATCCGGCAATGGCTGGTCGTGCGACGTCGAGAAGATCGCGGCCGCCATCACGCCCAGGACCAGGGCGCTGTTCGTCAACACGCCGTCCAATCCGACCGGCTGGACCGCCGACCATGAGACTTTGCGCGCCATTCTCGATCTCGCCCGGGCAAATGGCCTTTGGATCATCGCCGACGAGATCTATTCGCTGTTCCACTATGGCCAAGGCCGCGCGCCGTCCTTCCTCGACATCGCGACCGCAGAGGACCGCATCCTGTTCGTGAACAGCTTCTCCAAGAACTGGGCGATGACCGGCTGGCGCGTCGGCTGGATCAAGACCCATCCGAGCTTGCAGCAGGTGTTCGAGAACCTGATCCAGTATTCGAATTCAGGTGTCGCCCAGTTCATGCAGCGCGGCGCGGTCGCGGCGCTCGATGAAGGCGATGTCTTCGTCGCCGGACAGGTGGAGAGGGCAAGAAAGGCGCGCGATCTGGTCTGCGGCATTCTCGGCGCCACCGACCGCGCCCGGTTCACTGTGCCGCAAGGTGCTTTCTATCTGTTCTTCAGGGTGGACGGCATTACCGATTCGCGCAGCGCCGCCTTCGAGATCGTCGACAAGGCCAATGTCGGCCTGGCGCCGGGCACGGCTTTCGGCCCGGGCGGCGAAGCCTTCCTCAGGCTGTGCTTCCACCGCCGCCTCGACCAGCTCGAGGAGGCGGCGCACCGGCTTGCGAAGTGGATGACAGCTGTTTGAGAGATTGACGAAGCCCGAATTGAAAGTCGCTCCGGCGCGCCAGATGGCCGCCGGAGTGGAGTTTCAAACGGCTTTCAGCCGCCTGACTTGGGCACCAGCAGGGGAATGATCCGGTCGGTCTTGGCCACGGAAGGTCGTCCTGCTGAACCATAGGAAATGCCGAGCGCGTCCCAGGTCTCGACCAGGGCGTCCTGCAGCTCGGCGATCAGCGCATCCGAATGGAACGGCGTCGGCGTGATGCGCAGCCGCTCCGTGCCGCGCGGCACGGTCGGATAGTTGATCGGCTGGATGTAGATGCCGTGCACGCCGAGCAGCCGGTCGCTTGCCATCTTGCAAAGCTCGGGGTCGCCAACCAGCACTGGCACGATGTGGGTCGCCGATTCCATCACCGGGAGGCCGGCGGCGGAGAGGATCTGCTTGGTCCGCGTCGCCTGCTGCTGCTGGGCGTCACGCTCGGCCTGCGAGCGCTT